>NZ_JBGUBF010000002.1:0-781181 GCF_041807075.1 Citrobacter telavivensis
CAGTTGGTAGAGCACGACCTTGCCAAGGTCGGGGTCGCGAGTTCGAGTCTCGTTTCCCGCTCCAAAATTTGAAAGTGCTTGTTTAGCACGGACCACCCAATCGCAGGATTTCGAATTGCGACAAGGCAGCCAACGCCGTAGCGGTTCGAAAGACAAAGATTATGCGGGAATAGCTCAGTTGGTAGAGCACGACCTTGCCAAGGTCGGGGTCGCGAGTTCGAGTCTCGTTTCCCGCTCCAAAATTTGAAAGTGCTTGTTTAGCACGGACCACCCAATCGCAGGATTTCGAATTGCGACAAGGCGGCAAGAAAACGAATCCTTAAGAACTTACCAGAGTAAGTGACTAAGGTGAGTGAAAGCAGCCAACGCCGTAGCGGTTCGAAATACAAAGATTAAGCGGGAATAGCTCAGTTGGTAGAGCACGACCTTGCCAAGGTCGGGGTCGCGAGTTCGAGTCTCGTTTCCCGCTCCAAATTCTTATCTCCAGAAAATCAACCACAGTACATTTTTGTATTGGGGTCATTTTATTTTGCCTTTGTCACATTCTTGTGAACAGAGTTATCCACAGCTTAAGATTTTTCTTTGGAATATTCAGATACTTCGCCGGGTGAATAGTTTTTCTTTAACTGCCTGAAATCATAGTTAAAATTAAGATTGCAAATTGTTAATGCGATCACTTGACGATCTTCTCGTTCTTGAATAGCAATGTGTTTTTATTTTTATTCACAGCCTGTGGAAGATTCAGGCGTCCCGCGGGAGTCCCCTCTCGATAGCGTTGACCAGTCGCCTTTGCTTCGGGGATTGCACGTCAACCACGCAGGCGTTTCGCTTCGCGATTTGCTGCGCGACTGCCCATTCAATATGCTCATCAAGAAGTGGGTGCTCACCCCGACGACTTTCCAGCGCGGAAAGGGCGGCGTCACTCCAGGGGGCATTGCCGAGGGCGACAGCAATATTACGCAGCCAGCGCAGATGACCAATACGGCGAATAGCCGATCCTTCCGTAATTTTTAAAAATGTTGCTTCACTCCAGGCAAACAGCTCAATCAACTCGGGCGCATGAAGTGCCTTGCGTGGGCTGAAATCGTCTTCGCTGGTCAGGTGTGAATAGCGGTTCCACGGACAGATCAACTGGCAGTCATCACAACCGTAGATCCGGTTGCCCATGAGTGGCCGCAGGGCTTCAGGGATCGCGCCTTCCAGTTCGATGGTGAGGTAAGAGATGCAGCGACGTGCATCCACCGTGTAAGGGGCAACAATTGCACCGGTCGGGCAGGTGGTGATGCAGGCGACGCATTTCCCGCATCCTTCCTCCACGGGATCGTCAACCGGCAGGGGTAAATCAATCAGTAACTCACCGAGAAAGAAAAACGACCCCGCTTCGCGGTTCAGGATAAGTGAGTGCTTACCTGTCCATCCAAGACCGGCTTTTTCCGCCAGCGGGCGCTCAAGTATGGGCGCAGAGTCGACAAAAGGTCTAAAATTCAGCGTGACACAATGCTGCTGAATCATCTCGCCCAGCTTTTTGAGGCGGTTACGTAAAAGCTTATGGTAGTCGCGCCCCAGGGCATAGCGACTGATGTAGCCCTGTGCGGGGTTTTTCAGCGTACTGGCAAACGCGGCGTGGGCGGGAAGATAGTTCATGCGCACGCTGATGACGCGTAGCGTGCCGGGCAACAGCTCATGGGGACGCGCGCGCATCATGCCGTGACGCGCCATCCAGTCCATTTCGCCGTGGTATTGTTTGTCCAGCCACGCCTGCAGTTTGGGTTCGGACTCGCTCAGGTCGGTATCGGTAATACCGACCTGCTGAAAGCCCAGTTCCAGCCCCCACTGCTTAATTTTTCGCACTAACTGATTGAGATCGAGGGGCTCTGACATGACGGACCATACAATGAAGAAAAACCCCATCAGTATACCACACTCCATCTGGCCCGCCGATGACATCAAACGACTGGAGCGAGAGGCCGCCGACGCGCTAGGGCTTACGCTCTTCGAACTGATGCTGCGGGCGGGTGAGGCGGTGTTTGATGTGGCTCGAGAGTCCCGGCCTTATGCCCGGCGCTGGTTGGTGCTCTGCGGTCACGGTAATAACGGTGGCGATGGCTACGTGGTGGCGAGGCTGGCGAAGGCGGCTGGGATTCTGGTCACCTTGATAGCGCAGGAGAGCGACAAACCGCTCCCCGAGGAAGCCGCACAGGCGCGAGAGGCCTGGCTGAACGCAGGCGGCGTTATTCATTCCCCGGCGATCGCCTGGCCGGAAAATATCGACCTGATTATTGACGCGCTGTTAGGGACTGGGTTAACCCAGGTGCCGCGCGAACCGTTGTCTACGTTAATCGAACGGGCAAACGCCCATCCTGCACCTGTTGTCTCGATAGACATACCTTCCGGGTTGCTGGCACAAACGGGAGCGACGCCCGGAGCGGTCATCATGGCCGAACGCACGGTTACCTTTATCGTCCTGAAACCGGGCCTGCTGACAGGAAAAGCCCGTGATGTCACCGGGCGCGTCCATTTTAATTCGCTAGGCCTGGACGACTGGCTGGCGGGGCAGGATGCGCCGATTCAACGCTTCGACGCCTCGCAACTTGCACACTGGCTCTCTCCGCGCCGTGCAACGTCGCATAAAGGCGATCACGGTCGGCTGGTGGTGATTGGCGGCGATCACGGTACGGCAGGCGCGATTCGGCTGGCTGGCGAAGCGGCGCTGCGTGCCGGGGCGGGACTGGTACGCGTGCTGACGCGCAGCGAGAATATCGCCCCGCTGTTGACCGCTCGTCCCGAACTGATGGTGCATGAGCTGACGCCGCAGTCCCTTGACGAAAGCCTCGCATGGGCGGATGTCATCATCATTGGTCCTGGGCTTGGACAGGCGGAGTGGGGCAAAAAAGCGCTGCAAAAAGTCGAGAATTTTCGTAAACCGATGCTCTGGGACGCGGATGCGTTGAACCTGCTGGCAATCAACCCCGATAAACGTCACAATCGCGTCATCACACCGCACCCGGGAGAAGCCGCGCGGTTACTGGGGTGTTCTGTCGCAGAAATTGAAAGCGATCGCTTACATTCTGCACAGCGTCTGGTAAAACGTTACGGAGGCGTTGCGGTGTTGAAAGGGGCGGGAACGGTAGTTGCCGCACAACCAGAGGCATTGGGAATTGTCGATGTCGGGAACGCGGGCATGGCCAGCGGTGGCATGGGCGATGTGCTCTCCGGTATTATTGGCGCATTGCTCGGACAGAAGCTTACCCCGTATGATGCAGCCTGTGCTGGCTGCGTGGCCCACGGTGCGGCGGCAGATGTTCTGGCGGCGAGCGTAGGTATGCGCGGTATGTTGGCAACCGATCTTTTTTCCACGCTACAGCGTATTGTTAACCCTGATGTGATTGACGTTTATCATGATGAATCGAGTAATTCCGCTACCTGACGAACAGGCAACATTAGACCTGGGACAACGGGTAGCCAAGGCCTGCAATGGCGCGACCGTTATCTACCTCTATGGTGATTTAGGTGCGGGTAAAACCACCTTTAGTCGGGGATTCCTGCAGGCGTTAGGCCATTCCGGTAATGTAAAAAGTCCAACCTATACGCTGGTCGAACCCTATTCTCTCGATAACCTGATGGTCTATCACTTCGATCTGTATCGTCTTGCCGATCCCGAGGAGCTCGAATTTATGGGGATCCGCGATTATTTTGCCAACGATGCCATTTGCCTGGTGGAATGGCCACAACAGGGTAAAGGTGTACTCCCGGACCCGGATGTCGAAATACACATAGATTACCAGGCGCAAGGTCGTGAGGCGCGCATCAGTGCTGTCTCCTCATCAGGTGATTTGTTGCTGGCGCGTTTAGCCGGTTAACCTTAAAGGTGGCGGGATGATTTATCGCATCAGAAATGGGTTGGTGGCTATGCTGGTTCTGCTGTGCGCGCAGGCCGGGGCTGCCAGCCTCTCCGATATACAGGTCTCCAACGGCGATCGGCAGGCGCGTATTACGCTCAGCTTTATTGGCGATCCTGATTATGCCTTTTCCCATGAAGGCAAACGTACCGTTGCGTTGGATATTAAGCAAACGGGGGTCATTCAGGGGCTTCCGCTGATGTTTAGCGGTAACAACCTGGTGAAGACCATTCGTTCCGGTACGGCGAAAGATCCGCAGTCACTACGACTGATGGTGGATTTAACTGAAAATGGGAAGACCGAGGCGGTAAAACGGCAGAATGGCGGAAATTACACGGTGGTCTTTACCATTAACGCCGATACCCCCCCTCCTGCGCCCGTTGTCGCTAAACGCGTGGAGACACCAGTGGTGACGCCACGTCCGAGTGAACCTGCACGCAATCCGTTTAAAGCCAGTGACGATCGAACCACCGCCGTGACCAGTAGCAATACGGCAACACGCCCTGCGGCCAGGGCGACATCCAGCAGTGGTGACAAAGTGGTGATCGCCATCGATGCCGGGCACGGCGGACAGGACCCCGGCGCGATTGGTCCTGGCGGTACGCGTGAGAAAAATGTCACTATCGCGGTGGCCCGTAAACTGCGCACATTACTCAATGCCGACCCGATGTTTAAAGGCGTGTTAACCCGCGATGGGGATTATTTTATCTCCGTGATGGGGCGTTCCGACGTGGCGCGAAAGCAAAACGCCAACTTCCTGGTGTCAATTCACGCCGATGCCGCGCCCAACCGAAGCGCCACCGGTGCTTCCGTATGGGTGCTGTCGAACCGGCGCGCCAACAGCGAAATGGCAAACTGGCTGGAAGAGCATGAAAAACAGTCAGAGTTGCTGGGCGGTGCGGGGGATGTGCTGGCAAACAGCCAGTCCGATCCTTACTTAAGCCAGGCGGTGCTGGATTTGCAGTTCGGCCATTCCCAACGCGTAGGGTATGATGTGGCAACCAACATGTTAGGCCAGCTCGAACGGATTGGTTCACTGCACAAACGGCGTCCTGAGCATGCCAGCCTGGGCGTTCTGCGCTCGCCGGATATTCCGTCGGTGCTGGTGGAGACCGGTTTTATCAGTAATCACAGTGAAGAACGTCTGTTGGCGAGCGATGCGTATCAGCAGCAGCTGGCCGACGCGATCTACAAAGGGCTGCGTAACTACTTCCAGGCGCATCCGATGCAGTCGGCCCCACAGGGAAGCGCGGCGCAAACCGCGAGCGCCGCGACGCCGGGTGAGTCGTTGATCAACTAAGGAATTTGCATGCCGATTCAGGTGTTACCGCCACAACTGGCGAACCAGATTGCCGCAGGTGAGGTGGTTGAACGACCTGCATCGGTGGTCAAAGAGCTGGTGGAAAACAGTCTCGATGCCGGGGCGACGCGGATCGATATTGATATCGAGCGCGGCGGCGCGAAGCTTATCCGCATTCGTGACAACGGCTGTGGGATCAAGAAAGATGAACTGGCGCTGGCGCTGGCGCGTCATGCCACCAGTAAAATCGCGTCGCTTGACGATCTGGAAGCGATCATCAGCCTCGGTTTTCGCGGCGAAGCGCTGGCGAGTATCAGTTCGGTTTCTCGCCTGACGCTCACGTCGCGCACTGAAGAGCAGCAGGAAGCCTGGCAAGCCTACGCCGAAGGGCGCGATATGGATGTGACGGTCAAACCGGCCGCACATCCGGTAGGGACCACGCTGGAAGTGCTCGATCTGTTCTATAACACTCCCGCCCGGCGCAAGTTTATGCGCACCGAGAAAACCGAATTCAACCATATTGACGAGATCATTCGACGCATTGCGCTGGCGCGTTTTGATGTGACGATCAACTTGTCGCACAACGGCAAAATGGTGCGTCAGTACCGTGCGGTAGCGAAAGACGGGCCGCAAGAGCGTCGTCTGGGGGCCATTTGCGGCACGCCGTTTCTTGAGCAGGCGCTGGCGATTGAGTGGCAGCATGGCGATCTGACCTTACGCGGCTGGGTCGCCGATCCCAATCACACCACGACGGCGCTGGCGGAAATTCAGTACTGCTACGTTAACGGACGTATGATGCGTGACAGGCTGATCAACCATGCGATTCGTCAGGCGTGTGAAGATAAGTTGGGTGCCGATCAGCAGCCCGCGTTTGTGCTGTACCTCGAGATTGACCCGCATCAGGTGGATGTCAACGTGCATCCGGCCAAGCACGAAGTGCGTTTTCATCAGTCGCGCCTGGTGCATGACTTTATCTACCAGGGTGTACTGAGTGTGCTGCAACAGCAGCTTGAATCGCCATTACCACTGGAAGCCGAAGGTGAGCCTGCACCCCGACACGTTCCCGAAAACCGCGTGGCCGCCGGGCGTAACCATTTTGCCGAGCCGGCGCCGGTGCGCGAACCCACGGCACCACGTTACGCCTCCGCGCCGTCAGCGGGCAGCAGCGTTCCGCGCCCGACAGCGGCAAGCTGGCCGCATGCCCAACCGGGCTACCAGAAACAGCAGGGCGAAGTGTATCGCCAGCTCCTGCAAACGCCGACGGCGGTGACAAAATCGCCCGCGGCGGAACCTGCGGTGTCAGCACTGGCGGGACACAGTCAGAGCTTCGGGCGCGTGCTCACTATCGTTGGCAACGACTGCGCGCTGCTGGAACGCGAAGGGAACATTTACCTGCTGGCGCTGCCCGTTGCAGAACGCTGGTTGCGTCAGGCGCAGCTCTCTGCGCAAGAGGGAAAAGTCTGTGCCCAGCCGTTGTTGATTCCGCTGCGGCTAAAAGTCTCTGTGGATGAAAAGGTCGCGCTGGAAAATGCACAGGGCGCGCTGGTGGAATTAGGGATTGAATTTCAGGCAGATGCCCAGCATGTGACCATTCGAGCGGTGCCTTTACCCTTACGCCAACAAAATTTACAAATCTTGATTCCTGAACTGATAGGCTACCTGACGCAGCAGCCAGCGCTTGAACCTGGCAATCTGGCGCAGTGGATTGCGCGTAATCTGATGAGCGAGCATGCGCAGTGGACAATGGCTCAGGCCATTACCCTGTTGGCTGATGTGGAGCGGCTTTGCCCGCAGCTCGTGAAGGCACCGCCGGGTGGTCTGTTGCAACCTGTTGATTTACATACGGCGATGAATGCCCTGAAACATGAGTGATATCAGTAAGGCGAGCCTGCCAAAGGCAATTTTCTTGATGGGGCCAACGGCCTCGGGCAAAACAGCGCTAGCGATTGAATTGCGTAAAGTTTTGCCAGTAGAGTTGATAAGCGTTGATTCCGCCCTTATTTACAAAGGGATGGATATCGGGACGGCGAAACCGGACGCTGAAGAGTTAAAAGTGGCTCCGCACCGATTGCTGGATATTCGCGATCCGTCGCAGGCGTATTCTGCCGCGGATTTCCGCCGCGATGCGCTGGCGCAGATGAGTGAGATCACTGCGGCGGGGCGTATTCCGCTGTTAGTGGGCGGTACGATGTTGTATTTCAAGGCATTGCTGGAAGGTCTCTCGCCGTTACCGTCGGCAGACCCGCAGGTCAGGGCCAAAATTGAGCAACAGGCGGCAGAGCATGGGTGGGATGCGTTGCACCAGCAGTTGCAGACAATCGATCCGGTTGCTGCTGCGCGTATTCATCCGAATGATCCGCAAAGACTTTCCCGGGCACTGGAAGTTTTTTTCATTTCGGGTAAAACTTTAACGGAACTGACGCAAACGTCAGGTGATGCTTTACCGTACCAGGTGCATCAGTTTGCTATCGCCCCAGCGAGCCGTGAGCTATTGCATCAACGCATCGAGCAGCGTTTTCATCAGATGTTGGCTTCAGGATTTGAAGCAGAAGTTCGGGCGCTCTTTGCCCGCGGAGATTTGCATACGGACTTGCCTTCCATTCGTTGTGTGGGATACCGCCAGATGTGGTCATACCTTGAAGGCGAAATATCATACGATGAAATGGTTTATAGAGGTGTTTGCGCCACGAGGCAGTTGGCAAAGCGCCAGGTAACCTGGTTGCGCGGTTGGGAAGGGGTGCACTGGCTTGACAGTGAGAATCCTGAGCAGGCGCGGAACGAAGTATTACAGGTTGTTGGTGCTATCGCGAACTGAATGTGTACAATTAAGGCGTATCGTGCGCAATTTTCAGAATCGAAAGATTCAAAGTACAAATAAGCATATAAGGAAAAGAGAGAATGGCTAAGGGGCAATCTTTACAAGATCCGTTCCTGAACGCACTGCGTCGGGAACGTGTTCCAGTTTCTATTTATTTGGTGAATGGTATTAAGCTGCAAGGTCAAATCGAGTCTTTTGATCAGTTTGTGATCCTGTTGAAAAACACGGTCAGTCAGATGGTTTATAAGCACGCGATTTCTACTGTTGTCCCGTCTCGCCCGGTTTCTCATCACAGCAACAATGCCGGTGGCGGTACCAGCAGTAACTATCATCACGGTAGCAGCGCGCAGGGTTCTGCTGCGCAACAGGACAGCGAAGAGACCGAATAAGGTTTTTGACTGTTTTACACACGGGGAGCCAGAATTTCTGCGTTCCCCGCTGATCTATATCGAGGGGTTGACGCTTGTTTGACCGTTATGACGCCGGTGAGCAGGCGGTACTGGTACACATCTATTTTTCGCAAGACAAAGATATGGAAGATCTCCAAGAGTTTGAGTCTCTGGTCTCTTCCGCCGGTGTCGAAGCAATGCAGGTGATTACCGGTAGCCGTAAAGCACCGCACCCGAAGTACTTTGTTGGTGAAGGTAAAGCCGTTGAAATTGCGGAAGCCGTAAAAGCGACAGGCGCTGCCGTCGTATTATTCGATCATGCATTGAGCCCGGCCCAGGAGCGAAACCTGGAGCGCCTGTGTGAGTGTCGTGTTATCGACCGCACCGGCCTTATCTTAGATATTTTTGCGCAACGTGCACGTACCCATGAGGGGAAATTGCAGGTTGAGCTGGCGCAGTTGCGCCATCTGGCTACGCGTCTTGTCCGTGGCTGGACCCACCTCGAAAGACAGAAAGGCGGGATTGGTTTGCGCGGTCCGGGTGAAACCCAGCTCGAAACCGACCGTCGTTTATTGCGAAACCGTATATTGCAGATCCAGTCGCGCCTGGAAAAAGTTGAAAAGCAACGTGAGCAGGGGCGACAGTCGCGCATTAAGGCGGATGTCCCGACCGTCTCGTTGGTGGGATATACCAACGCCGGAAAATCCACCCTTTTCAACCAGATAACCGAAGCCAGGGTCTATGCGGCAGATCAACTGTTTGCCACTCTGGATCCGACGCTGCGACGCATTGACGTGGCGGATGTCGGGGAAACTGTGCTGGCGGATACCGTTGGATTTATCCGCCATCTTCCGCACGATCTGGTGGCGGCGTTTAAAGCGACCCTCCAGGAAACGCGTCAGGCGACGCTGTTGCTGCATGTGGTTGATGCAGCGGACGTGCGTGTGCAGGAAAACATCGACGCAGTGGATACGGTTCTCGAAGAGATCGATGCTCACGAGATCCCGTCCCTGATGGTGATGAACAAGATCGATATGCTGGATGACTTTGAACCGCGTATCGACCGGGATGAAGAGAACAAACCGATCCGTGTCTGGCTTTCCGCGCAGACAGGGATTGGGATACCACAGCTTTTTCAGGCTTTGACGGAGCGACTTTCCGGCGAGGTGGCGCAGCACACGTTGCGTTTGCCGCCGCAGGAAGGGCGTCTGAGAAGCCGTTTTTATCAGCTTCAGGCAATAGAAAAAGAGTGGATGGAGGATGACGGTAGCGTAAGTCTGCAAGTTCGCCTGCCGATCGTTGACTGGCGTCGCCTCTGTAAACAAGAACCGGCACTGGAAGACTATGTTGTCTGACCTGACGGATATGGCCTGAAGATTTTTTCGCCTCTGTACCTTGTGGATGTTGTGCGTCAGGAAGGCGGCAAGTTCTGAAAGCCCCTGGAATATAGTCAACTATGTGACTGGGGTTGAGGGATGTAGCCAACGCATCTGTAGCGCAAAAGACACAGGTATAGCATCGCATAACAAATATGGAGCACAAACATGGCGTGGAATCAGCCCGGTAATAACGGACAAGACCGCGACCCGTGGGGAAGCAGCAAACCAGGCGGCAACTCTGAGGGAAATGGAAACAAAGGTGGTCGCGAGCAGGGGCCACCTGATCTCGATGACATCTTTCGCAAACTGAGTAAAAAACTCGGTGGTCTGGGGGGCGGTAAAGGTACCGGCTCTGGCGGCGGAAGCTCATCGCAAGGCCCGCGTCCGCATCTGGGCGGGCGTGTCGTCACCGTCGCGGCGGCAGCTATCGTCATTATTTGGGCGGCAAGCGGTTTCTACACCATCAAAGAAGCAGAACGCGGCGTGGTGACACGCTTCGGTAAGTTCAGCCATCTGGTTGAACCGGGCCTGAACTGGAAGCCAACGTTTATCGACGAGGTTACGCCGGTGAACGTGGAAGCCGTCCGAGAACTGGCCGCTTCCGGTGTGATGCTGACCTCGGATGAGAACGTCGTGCGCGTTGAGATGAACGTGCAGTACCGTATCACCGATCCGCAGAAATATCTGTTCAGCGTGACCAGCGCAGATGACAGTCTGCGTCAGGCGACCGACAGCGCCCTGCGTGGCGTAATCGGTAAATACACCATGGACCGTATCCTGACCGAAGGGCGTACCGTTATTCGTAGCGATACCCAGCGTGAACTGGAAGAGACCATTCGTCCGTACAACATGGGTATTACCCTGCTGGACGTCAACTTCCAGGCAGCGCGTCCGCCGGAAGAGGTGAAAGCGGCGTTTGACGATGCAATTGCTGCACGTGAGAACGAACAGCAGTACATCCGTGAAGCGGAAGCGTATACCAACGAAGTTCAGCCGCGTGCGAACGGTCAGGCACAGCGTATCCTCGAAGAGGCACGTGCCTACAGAACGCAAACCATCCTGGAAGCACAGGGTGAAGTGGCGCGTTTTGCTAAGATCCTGCCGGAATATAAAGCCGCACCGCAGATTACTCGCGAGCGTCTGTATATCGAGACGATGGAAAAAGTGTTGAGCCATACCCGCAAAGTGTTGGTTAACGACAAAGGTGGCAATCTGATGGTTCTGCCATTGGATCAGATGCTGAAAGGCGCGAGCACGCCAGCGGCAAAGAGCGATAGCGGTTCAAACCTGCTTCGTCTGCCCTCCACGTCTTCTTCCAGCAGCACCGGAGCAAGCAACACCTCGTCCACCAGTCAGGGCGATATTATGGACCAACGCCGCGCCAACGCGCAGCGTAACGACTACCAGCGTCAGGGGGAATAACGATGCGTAAGTCAGTTATTGCGATTATCATCATCGTGCTGGTAGTGCTGTACACCTCTATTTTTGTGGTGAAAGAAGGTGAGCGCGGAATCAAGTTCCAGTTCAGCAGCGTCGTGCGCGATGCTGACAAAAAACCGTTGATTTATGAGCCAGGCCTGCACTTTAAGGTTCCCTTTATTCAATCGGTGAAAATGCTCGATGCGCGTATCCAGACGATGGATAACCAGGCCGATCGCTTTGTCACCAAAGAGAAGAAAGACCTGATTGTCGACTCTTACATCAAGTGGCGCATCAGCGATTTCAGCCGTTACTTCCTGGCGACGGGCGGCGGCGATATTTCTCAGGCTGAAGTGTTGTTGAAACGTAAGTTCTCTGACCGTTTGCGTTCTGAGATTGGTCGTCTGGATGTGAAAGACATCGTGACCGACTCCCGTGGTCGTCTGACCCTGGAAGTTCGTGACGCGCTGAACTCTGGTTCTGCCGGAACGGAAGACGAAGTGGCGACGCCAGCCGCGGATAACGCGATTGCGGAAGCCGCTGAGCGCGTGACCGCAGAAACCAATGGTAAAGTGCCGGTGATCAACCCGAACAGTATGGCGGCGCTGGGGATCGAAGTGGTCGACGTACGGATCAAGCAGATCAACCTGCCGACCGAAGTGTCTGAAGCGATCTACAACCGTATGCGCGCTGAGCGTGAAGCGGTAGCGCGTCGTCACCGTTCACAAGGTCAGGAAGAAGCAGAGAAATTGCGCGCGACAGCCGACTATGAAGTGACCAAAACGCTGGCGGAAGCTGAGCGTCAGGGTCGTATCATGCGCGGTGAAGGGGATGCTGAAGCGGCGAAACTGTTTGCCGATGCGTTCAGCCAGGATCCTGACTTCTACGCCTTTATTCGTAGCCTGCGCGCTTACGAGAAGAGCTTCGAAGGCAATCAGGATGTCATGGTCATGAGCCCGGACAGCGATTTCTTCCGCTACATGAAGACACCGAGCACCGCAACGCGATAATATCGCTCCAACGGTTTTAGGTTAGACGCATAAAACCACCGGCATCCTCAGGGATGCGGTGGTTTTCTTTTTTATAAGGACGTCCAATGAACTCAACAATCTGGTTGGCACTTGCCCTGGTGTTAGTGCTTGAGGGTTTAGGCCCGATGCTCTATCCGCGAGCATGGAAGAAGATGATTTCTGCCATGACGCAGTTGCCCGAAAATACGTTACGTCGTTTTGGCGGCGGACTTGTGGTTGCGGGCGTTGTGGTCTACTACATGTTGAGGAAAACGATTGGCTGATCAAAAAGTGTGCGAAATTAGCTAATTTTTGCATGCAAAAAGTGCTGTATATCTGAAAAAGCGATGGTAGAATCCATTTTTAAGCAAACGGTGATTTTGAAAAATGGGTAACAACGTCGTCGTACTGGGCACCCAATGGGGTGACGAAGGTAAAGGAAAGATCGTCGATCTTCTGACTGAACGGGCTAAATATGTTGTACGCTACCAGGGCGGTCACAACGCAGGCCATACTCTCGTAATCAACGGTGAAAAAACCGTCCTCCATCTTATTCCATCAGGTATTCTCCGTGAGAACGTCATCAGCATCATCGGTAACGGTGTTGTGCTGTCTCCGGCTGCATTGATGAAAGAGATGAAAGGACTGGAAGATCGTGGTGTTCCTGTTCGCGAGCGTCTGCTGCTGTCTGAAGCATGCCCGCTGATTCTGGACTACCACGTTGCGCTGGATAACGCGCGTGAGAAAGCTCGTGGCGCGAAAGCGATCGGCACTACCGGTCGTGGTATCGGGCCGGCTTACGAAGACAAAGTCGCACGTCGTGGTCTGCGCGTTGGCGACCTGTTCGACAAAGCCACGTTCGCTGAAAAACTGAAAGAAGTGATGGAATATCACAACTTCCAGTTGGTTAACTTCTACAAAGTTGACGCGGTTGACTACCAGAAAGTGCTGGATGATGTGATGGCGATTGCCGACATCCTGACCGCAATGGTAGTTGATGTTTCCGATCTTCTGGACCAGGCGCGCAAGCGTGGCGATTTCGTCATGTTCGAAGGTGCGCAGGGGACACTGCTGGATGTTGACCACGGTACTTATCCGTACGTAACCTCCTCTAACACCACTGCAGGTGGCGTGGCGACCGGTTCAGGCTTGGGTCCGCGTTATGTGGATTACGTTCTGGGCATCATCAAGGCTTACTCCACTCGCGTGGGTGCGGGTCCGTTCCCGACTGAGCTGTTTGATGATATCGGTGAGTTCCTGTGCAAGCAGGGTAACGAATACGGTGCCACTACCGGTCGTCGTCGTCGTACCGGCTGGCTGGACTCCGTTGCTGTGCGCCGTGCGGTACAGATCAACTCCCTGTCGGGCTTCTGCCTGACCAAACTGGACGTACTGGACGGTTTGAAAGAGGTGAAAATCTGTGTCGCTTATCGTATGCCGGATGGCCGTGAAGTGACCACGACACCGCTGGCGGCTGACAATTGGGAAGGTATCGAGCCGATTTACGAAACCATGCCGGGCTGGTCTGAATCCACCTTTGGCGTGAAAGAGCGTAGCGGTTTGCCGCAGGCAGCGCTGAACTACATTAAGCGTATCGAAGAACTGACCGGTGTACCGATTGATATTATTTCTACCGGCCCGGATCGTACTGAGACCATGATTCTGCGCGACCCGTTCGACGCATAATTTTGGTTCGTGGCGCAGTGCCTGATGGCGCTGCGCTTATCAGGTCTACAGAGTGTAGTAGGCCGGATAAGACGCAAAGCGTCGCCATCCGGCTTAATCGTGCGTTAAATCCTCGCTTTTTCCTTCCCGAGTGAAATAAATTGGCAGTCGGACAGATGGCTGGTTTATCATCAATATATAAGATGTATCCCGTTCCCCCCTTTTCCCTGAGGTCGATGTGCAGTTAACGAGTTTCACCGATTACGGACTACGAGCGCTAATCTATATGGCGTCACTCCCGGAGGGTCGCATGACCAGTATTTCGGAGGTGACGGATGTCTACGGCGTTTCCCGTAATCATATGGTCAAAATAATCAATCAACTTAGCCGGGCGGGCTTTGTGACTGCTATTCGGGGGAAAAATGGTGGGATCCGCTTAGGCAAAGCCGCGAATACCATTCGGATTGGCGATGTCGTGCGCGAGCTCGAACCGCTGTCGTTGGTGAACTGTAGCAGCGAGTTTTGCCACATTACCCCTGCCTGTCGACTCAAACAGGCACTTTCTAAGGCCGTGCAAAGTTTTCTTACGGAACTGGATAACTACACGCTTGCCGATTTGGTTGAAGAAAATCAACCGCTTTATAAATTATTGCTGGTGGAATAATGAAGTCCACAGTATTTCGCGTCGTATCACCGCGGCAACTGAGCGAATCCCCACGCGCTTACAAAAGCAAGTGACTGGGGAGAGCAAAAGCAGCCAACAAAGAGACGGCGAGAAAGACGACGGAATTCCACCGGAGCTGACAATGGAGGAACCTCAATGTCACAAGATCCTTTCCAGGAACGCGAAGCTGAAAAGTACGAAAATCCTATCCCAAGCCGGGAATTTATCCTCGAACATTTAACAAAACGTGAAAAACCGGCCAGCCGTGATGAGCTGGCTGTGGAGCTGAACATTGAAGGCGAAGAGCAGCAGGAAGCCCTGCGCCGTCGTCTGCGCGCGATGGAGCGTGACGGACAGCTGGTCTTCACCCGTCGCCAGTGCTATGCGCTGCCGGAACGTCTCGATCTGCTGAAAGGTACCGTTATTGGCCACCGTGATGGCTACGGCTTTCTGCGCGTCGAAGGACGTAAAGACGATTTATATCTCTCCAGCGAGCAGATGAAAACCTGCATCCACGGCGATCAGGTGCTGGCGCAACCATTGGGTGCAGATCGTAAAGGCCGCCGCGAAGCGCGTATCGTACGCGTACTGGTGCCGAAAACCAGCCAGATTGTCGGTCGTTACTTCACCGAGGCAGGCGTGGGCTTTGTCGTTCCGGATGACAGTCGCCTGAGCTTCGATATTCTGATCCCGCCGGAAGAGGTGATGGGCGCCCGTATGGGATTTGTGGTGGTGGTTGAACTCACCCAGCGTCCGACGCGCCGCACCAAAGCGGTAGGTAAAATCGTTGAAGTGCTGGGCGATAACATGGGTACCGGTATGGCTGTCGATATGGCGCTACGGACCCATGAAATCCCGTACATCTGGCCTGCTGCCGTTGAAAAACAGGTTGCCAGTCTGAAAGAAGAGGTGCCTGAAGAGGCAAAAGTCGGTCGTGTGGATTTACGCGATTTACCGTTAGTCACCATCGACGGCGAAGACGCCCGCGACTTTGACGATGCGGTCTATTGCGAGAAGAAACGCGGTGGCGGCTGGCGTTTGTGGGTGGCCATTGCCGACGTGAGCTATTACGTGCGTCCGCCGACGCCGCTCGACCAGGAAGCGCGTAATCGCGGGACGTCCGTGTACTTCCCGTCGCAGGTGGTACCGATGCTGCCGGAAGTGCTCTCCAACGGCCTGTGCTCACTGAACCCGCAGGTTGACCGCCTGTGCATGGTCTGCGAAATGACCGTGTCGACCAAAGGACGTCTGACAGGGTATAAATTCTACGAAGCGGTGATGAGCTCGCACGCGCGTCTGACCTATACCAAGGTCTGGCATATATTGCAGGGCGATCAAGAGCTGCGCGAGCAGTATGCGCCGCTGGTTACGCATATCGAAGAACTGCACAATCTTTACAAGGTGCTGGATAAAGCCCGTGAAGAGCGCGGCGGTATCTCGTTTGAAAGTGAAGAAGCGAAGTTCATTTTCAACGCGGAACGTCGTATTGAGCGGATTGAGCAAACCCAGCGTAACGATGCGCACAAGCTGATTGAAGAGTGCATGATTCTGGCAAACATCTCGGCGGCGCGTTTCGTTGAGAAGGCCCAGGAGCCTGCGCTGTTCCGTATTCACGACAAGCCGACTACCGAGGCTATCACCTCCTTCCGTTCCGTTCTGGCGGAACTGGGGCTGGAACTGCCGGGCGGTAACAAGCCGGAACCACGTGACTACGCGGAACTGCTGGAATCGGTTGCCGATCGTCCCGATGCCGAAATGTTGCAAACTATGCTACTGCGCTCGATGAAGCAGGCGATTTACGATCCGGAAAACCGCGGTCACTTTGGCCTGGCGCTGCAACAGTATGCGCACTTTACGTCGCCAATCCGTCGTTACCCGGATCTCTCGCTGCACCGCGCCATTAAGTATCTGCTGGCGAAAGAGCAGGGTCATAAGGGCAACACCACCGAGACCGGCGGTTATCACTATTCGATGGAAGAGATGCTGCAACTGGGCCAGCACTGTTCGATGACCGAACGTCGTGCGGATGAAGCAACCCGTGACGTTGCTGACTGGCTGAAGTGCGACTTCATGCTGGATCAGGTTGGCAATGTCTTTAAAGGCGTGATTGCCAGCGTCACCGGTTTTGGCTTCTTTGTACGTCTGGACGAGCTGTTTATTGATGGTCTGGTGCATGTCTCTTCGCTTGATAACGACTACTACCGTTTTGACCAGGTGGGGCAGCGCCTGACCGGCGAATCCAGCGGTCAGACTTACCGTCTTGGCGATCGCGTGGAAGTGCGCGTAGAAGCGGTCAATATGGATGAGCGCAAGATCGACTTCAGCCTGATCTCCAGCGAACGAGCACCGCGTAACGAAGGTAAAACGGCGCGCGAAAGAGCGAAAAAAGGCGATGCGGGTAAAAAAACCGGGCGTCGTCGTCAGGTCGGCAAAAAAGTGAACTTTGAGCCTGACAGCGCTTTCCGCGGCGAGAAGAAAGGCAAGGCCGGGGCTAAGCCTGCGGCGGAGAAGAAAGGCGATAAAAAAGCGAAAAAGCCATCGACAAAAACGCTTAAAATCGCAGCAGCCACGAAAGCAAAACGCGCCGCGAAAAAGAAAGACGCGCAGTAAGCCACACAGTGTAAGCCGGGGACGCAGAGCGTCACCCGGCATGATTAACTATTAACGAGTAATTTCATGAGTGAAATGATTTACGGCATCCATGCGGTGCAGGCCCTGCTGGAGCGTGCTCCTGAACGTTTTCAGGATGTCTTTATTCTCAAAGGCCGTGAAGATAAGCGCCTGCTGCCGCTGATTCACGCCCTCGAAGCGCAGGGTGTGGTCATCCAACTGGCGAACCGTCAGTTTCTGGATGAGAAAAGCGAAGGGGCCGTACATCAGGGCATCATCGCCCGCGTGAAGCCGGGCCGTCAGTATCAGGAAAACGATCTGCCGGATCTGATCGCCTCACTGGATCAACCTTTCCTGCTGATCCTGGATGGCGTGACCGACCCGCATAACCTCGGCGCCTGTTTGCGTAGCGCCGATGCCGCCGGCGTCAATGCGGTGATTGTGCCGAAAGATCGTTCTGCCCAACTGAATGCCACAGCGAAGAAAGTCGCCTGCGGCGCAGCGGAAAGCGTTCCGTTGATCCGGGTGACTAACCTGGCGCGTACCATGCGTATGTTGCAGGAAGAGAATATCTGGATTGTCGGCACGGCGGGTGAAGCTGACCATACCCTCTATCAGAGCAAAATGACGGGGCGTATGGCGCTGGTGATGGGGGCAGAAGGTGAGGGAATGCGTCGTCTGACGCGTGAACATTGTGACGAACTGATCAGCATTCCAATGGCCGGTAGCGTCTCATCACTTAACGTTTCTGTCGCCACAGGTATCTGTCTGTTCGAGGCCGTTCGCCAGCGTAGCTAATGTCATATCCCCGAAGCCATCCAGCAGGATGGCTTTTTTGTGTCCTCCTTTCCAGGCATTCTCCGCTCAGACTGACCATACTTACTGAGATGCCATTGAAGGAGGGAAACATAATGCATTGGCAAACTCACACCGTTTTTAATCAGCCGTTACCCCTGAATAACAGTAATCTGTTCCTGTCTGATGGTGCGCTCTGCGAAGCGGTGGCGCGCGAGGGGGCGGGCTGGGACAGCGAACTTCTCGCCAGTATCGGTCAACAACTCGGCACCGCCGAATCTCTTGAACTGGGACGGCTGGCAAACGCCTGGCCACCGGAGCTGCTGCGTTACGACCCTCGGGGGCAGCGACTGGACGACGTTCGCTTCCATCCCGCATGGCACCTGTTGATGCAGGGGCTGTGTACCAACCGTGTACATAACCTGCCCTGGGAGGAGGAGGCGCGCGCCGGATCGTTTGTTGCCCGGGCCGCGCGCTTTATCTTGCATGCGCAGGTGGAAGCCGGGACGCTCTGCCCCATCACCATGACCTTCGCCGCCACGCCGCTGTTGCAGCAGATGTTGCCCGCTACGTTTGCCGACTGGCAAACGCCTCTGCAAAGCGATCGCTATGATTCGCACCTCGCACCGGGTGGGCAAAAGCGTGGTCTGCTGATTGGTATGGGGATGACGGAAAAGCAGGGCGGTTCTGATGTGCTGAGCAACACCACCCGCGCCGAGCGGCTGGAGGATGGATCGTACCGGTTGGTGGGTCATAAATGGTTTTTCTCGGTGCCACAAAGTGATGCCCATTTGGTACTGGCGCAGGCAAAAGGCGGCCTCTCCTGCTTCTTTGTCCCCCGCTTTTTACCCGACGGTCAGCGCAATGCGATCCGCCTCGAACGGCTAAAAGACAAGCTGGGGAATCGTTCTAATGCCAGTGCGGAAGTGGAGTTTCAGGATGCCATCGGCTGGCTGCTGGGAGACGAGGGCGAAGGCGTTCGTCATATTCTGAAGATGGGCGGTCTGACGCGTTTTGACTGCGCGCTTGGCAGCCACGGCCTGATGCGTCGCGCCTTCTCGGTTGCTGTCTACCACGCACACCAGCGTATGGTGTCTGGCAAGCCGCTGATCGAGCAACCGATGATGCGCCAGATGCTCAGCCGCATGGCGTTACAGCTGGAAGGGCAAACCGCGTTGCTGTTTCGTTTGGCTCACGCCTGGGATCGGCGTAGCCATGCCAATGAACGGCTCTGGGCGCGGCTGTTCACCCCCGCTGCGAAATTCGTCGTCTGTCAAAGCGGCATCCCGTTTGTGGCGGAGGCGATGGAGGTACTCGGCGGGATAGGGTATTGCGAAGAGAGCGAACTGCCGCGGTTGTACCGGGAAATGCCGGTTAACAGCATCTGGGAAGGCTCTGGCAATGTTATGTGCCTCGATGTTCTGCGGGTCATCGGTAAACAAACGGGTGTCGATGAGATGCTGAGCGAAGCGTTCTCTGACGTCAGGGGTCAGGACAGACACTTCGATCGCGCGGTACGTCAGCTTTTGCCGCGACTGCGCAAGCCTTCTGAAGAACTGGGCCGCGATATCACTCAGCAGATTTTTCTGTTGGGATGCGGAACGGAAATGTTGCGACATGCGTCACCGCCTGTTGCACAAGCCTGGTGTCAGATGATGCTGGATACGCGCGGTAGGATGTTGCTATCAGAACGGGTACAGGACGCGCTGTTGCTACGGGCGACGGGGGGATTGCGCTGATACTTTGCCGGATGCGCCTGTGCCATCCGGCAATCTGTTACGCGTAGAGAATAGCCTGTACGCGCCAGTTATCGGGCTGCTGATCTTCGTACATCTGAACGATGCGATACCATGATGCACCTTGTTCATCGGCTTTTAGCGCCACGATACGCTCCACATCCTGTGGGTTTCCGGAAATATTACTGACAGAGATCAGGCCAATTTCATTGAGGCCAGTCACGCAATCCGCACTTGCGAATTCGGCAGACTGCGCCGTCGTACTCACCAGTCCGGCAGTTAACAGCAGTGAGGATAAGGCAAGAGATTGTTTCATCGTCAGCTCCATTTTATGTTTCCCCGCAATGCGCAGGGCATTCCATCGCCGAAATAAACGTCCAGCCTCCTGCTGTCGGTTTATTGTGCACAGGTAAACGTATAGAGGCGTAAAGCTACGTGAAATTGCCTTAAATTCCCTCAATGACTATTTACGATATAAGATGGCCTGTGAATACCACTGGCCCGTCACGATGGTTTCATCAACCAGGACAATAACGTAATAATCGGCTTTCGCTGCGGCGGCTTTCGCTTTGACTTCATCGACTGCATCATCCGGAGAGCCTCTGACCAGAGAGGTCACCGTTCCCATCCGTTGCAACCCTTGTGTTTGATCGCGACGAATTTCTTGCGGATGATCGGCGACGGGTGGCGCTGGCTGCGGCGTTCCCTGAAGAATGCTACATCCACTTAAGAGCATCACCAATATCAATGAGGTAAACCGACGCATCACTCTATCTCGTTTCCTGATAGCCATAGTGTAGTGCCTTATTAATTTCCCTTTGGGGGAATGTTCCCAAAATGTTACCTTCCGCGCGATTTTCGAATGAAAATGTCGCGAAAGCGTAATCCAGTTCTCAACATTATGAATCGTTGTTGAACACGCTACCTTGTTTAATAATGTGACCCGTGGCATACCAGAGCCAAAAGGGGACGCAAATGATTGAAATTGAAACACGTCAGTTGGCGGAACATCACCTGCTTCACGCCTTTCCTGCGGGGCAGCGCAATACACCTTTGCCGTGTATTGTTTTCTATCACGGATTTACCTCTTCCAGCCTGGTCTACAGCTACTTTGCCGTTGCGCTGGCGCAGGCCGGATTTCGGGTCATTATGCCAGACGCCGCCGAGCATGGGGCGCGGTTCAACGGTGACGCACAGGCGAGAATGGGTCATTTCTGGCAGATTTTGCAACAAAACATGCAGGAATTTACGGCATTACGAGCGGCTCTGGACGCAGAAAACTGGCTGCTGGATGACCGCCTCGCGGTCGGAGGCGCGTCAATGGGGGCAATGACTGCGCTGGGGATTATGACTCAGCATCCGGAGGTCAACTGTGTCGCCAGCCTGATGGGATCGGGCTATTTCACCCGTCTGGCGCGAACGTTGTTTCCCCCTTCCGCCCTGGACACACCCGCCCGGCAAGAGGCGTTCGCCCGCATTATTGCGCCGTTGGCGAAGTGGGACGTGTCGCAGCAGCTTGACCGACTGGCCGACAGACCGTTGCTGTTATGGCATGGCCAGGACGATGACGTGGTTCCGGCGGCGGAAAGTTTCCGTTTGCAGCAGGCGATGATTCAGGCCGGGCTGGACCAGAATCTGACCTGCCAGTGGCAAGCGGGCGTGCGCCATCGCATTACGCCCGAAGCCCTGAGCGCAACGGTGTCTTTTTTCCGTCAGCATCTCTGACTCCCGTCGCTAACTCACAATACGTCATCACGCAAAAAAAGCCCCCTGAACAGGGGGCAAGTCAAACTATGGCTCTCTTTTCGTTGGACTTTCCTGGTGCTAGCGATAAATATCCGCGCTGGCGTGGATGTTGCCGTTGCTACCGGGTTCCCGAATCAGGATCACGTGGTAGTACTTTGCGCCTTGCGCGTCGGTCTCTTCATTCAGGGCCTGATCTGCTTCACTTTCAGTGGCGAAGTTATGATTGATGTAAATCACGCCTAAGCTCTGCACATCATCCATGTTTCTGGCTTGCTGGTGGTCTATTTCAATGGCGGCGAGTGTATTTGCACTGAGCAACAGTCCCGCCAGAAGGGTGACAAAACGGATCCGCATACCTACCTCCTCGACAGCTGACTCTGGTGAGTGATTTCTCCTGTAAGTCGATAACGTCTGATTTAATTTTAATCGCTACTTTGTCGGTCGATAGCGACCATTTCTGATGCAGTTGTTCAAAAAAATACCGCAACCCGTTCTTCTTGTGAGTTAACAATCGGCTAACCCGCTTCGCTGCGGCTAAAAATACCTGTTTTTCTGGCAAGAACTCTTACCGAATCGTCAATATCGCTACCGGCCACCGCCGCTTATAGTGAGCCGAAACATAAAGTTAACTTTATGATAATAAGGCAAAAAGATATGGATACTTCATTCATGGATTTCAGCTACTTCGCCATCATGTTTATGGTGGCGCTGATAGCGGGTTTTATTAATGTAGTTTCAGGCGGTGGTGGGTTTTTATCAATTGGAGCGCTATTGATCTCAGGATTGCCGCCGGCCAATGCGCTGGCGACCAATAAGATTCAGGCGCTGGGCAGCTCACTCACGTCGGGGATCTACTTTCTGCGTCGTGGGCATATCAACGTTCAGCAGCATAAGTACGTCTTTTTAGCGGCGTTTGTGGGATCGGCGTTGGGGACGACACTGATCCAGTTCATTGAACCGGAACTGCTGAAAAAGCTGTTGCCGGTACTCATCATTGCGGTGGCGCTCTACTTTATTTTTGCCCCCAATCTCACCGAGCCGAAAAAGAAGCAGCAGGTATCACTGTTTCTCTTCTCCCTGGTGGGGGGAGGGTGTGTCGGTTTTTATGACGGATTCCTTGGCGCTGGTGCCGGTTCCTTTTATACCCTGTGCTACATCCTGCTGTGGGGTTACAGCATCGATAAGGCGCAAATTCACTCTAATTTCATCAACCTTGCCTCCAACATCGCTTCTATTCTGTTTTTCATTTTTGGCGGCAAGATGATCTGGTCGCTGGGGCTGGTGATGTTCGTCGGACAGGCGCTTGGCGCACGTCTGGGGGCGACGGTCGTACTCACGCGCGGCAAGAAAGTTATCAGGCCGATGATCGTGATTGTTTCCATCTGCATCAGCGGCAAGATGCTGTTGGATATGTATTAAGGGCGTCCTGACAAATATTCCTGGAATCACCTTGAGTTTGCGGCCTGTCACCAGTATTATGACGCGTCAATTTTTCAGCCGACCTTTAACACGTTCCTTGCCTCCATGGGCCGCGGCTGACCCAGACAGGAGGCTGAATAATCCGTAAGGAGCAATTCGATGCGTCATTACGAAATCGTTTTTATGGTCCATCCTGACCAGAGCGAACAGGTTCCGGGTATGATCGAGCGTTACTCTGCTGCCATCACTGGTGCAGAAGGCAAGATCCACCGTCTGGAAGACTGGGGCCGCCGTCAGCTGGCTTACCCGATCAACAAACTGCACAAAGCACACTACGTTCTGCTGAACGTTGAAGCTCCGCAGGAAGTGATCGATGAGCTGGAAACAACTTTCCGCTTCAACGACGCCGTTATCCGCAGCATGGTAATGCGTACTAAGCACGCTGTTACCGAAGCATCTCCGATGGTTAAAGCGAAAGACGAGCGCCGTGAGCGTCGCGATGATTTCGCAAACGAAACCGCAGATGATGCTGAAGCTGGGGATTCTGAAGAGTAATTTCTGATGACCAACCGTCTGGTGTTGTCCGGCACCGTGTGCAGGACCCCCCTTCGAAAGGTCAGTCCATCAGGAATTCCGCACTGCCAGTTCGTGCTTGAGCATCGTTCTGTGCAGGAGGAAGCCGGATTTCACCGGCAGGCGTGGTGCCAAATGCCCGTTATTGTTAGCGGACACGAAAACCAGGCCATTACTCACAGTATAACGGTCGGTAGCGCAGTGACCGTTCAGGGGTTCATCTCTTGCCACAAGGCAAAGAACGGCCTGAGCAAAATGGTTCTGCATGCCGAGCAGATTGAATTGATAGATTCTGGAGACTAGCCATATGGCACGTTATTTCCGTCGTCGCAAGTTCTGCCGTTTCACCGCGGAAGGCGTTCAAGAGATCGACTATAAAGATATCGCTACGCTGAAAAACTACATCACCGAAAGCGGTAAGATTGTCCCAAGCCGTATCACCGGTACCCGTGCAAAATACCAGCGTCAGCTGGCTCGCGCTATCAAACGCGCTCGCTACCTGTCTCTGCTGCCGTACACTGATCGTCATCAGTAATCGGTCACGGTCCATTAATACGACTTTGAGAGGATAAGGTAATGCAAGTTATTCTGCTTGATAAAGTAGCAAACCTGGGTAGCCTGGGTGATCAGGTTAACGTTAAAGCGGGCTATGCTCGTAACTTCCTGGTACCACAGGGTAAAGCTGTTCCTGCTACCAAGAAAAACGTTGAATACTTCGAAGCACGTCGCGCTGAACTGGAAGCTAAACTGGCTGACGTTCTGGCTGCTGCAAATGCACGCGCAGAGAAAATCAACGCACTGGAAACTGTTACCATCACGTCTAAAGCAGGCGACGAAGGTAAACTGTTCGGTTCCATCGGTACCCGCGACATCGCTGATGCAGTAAATGCAGCTGGCGTTGAAGTGGCTAAGAGCGAAGTTCGTCTGCCGAACGGCGTTCTGCGTACCACTGGTGAGCACGAAGTGGACTTCCAGGTTCACAGCGAAGTATTCGCTAAGCTGACCATTAACGTTGTTGCAGAATAAGTTTTTATTCTGACAATCTCGTAAGAAACGCCGGCCTCGTGTCGGCGTTTTACTTTTCTGCTCCCCTCATTTTTCGCTCTGGCTATTCCTTATCCTTTTCGGGATAATCACCAAAAATAAAACACAATTTCAATGTGGTGATGAATGGATACTCTGCACCCGCAACCTCTGTTTGCGCGTAAAAATGTCGTCTGGCTGAGCGCAGCGTTTTGTTGTTTGCTCTGGGGCAGCGCCTATCCGGCCATAAAAAGTGGCTATGAGATTTTCCAGATAGCCGCTGACGATATCCCCTCCAAAATTGTTTTCGCCGGATACCGCTTCCTGTTCGCTGGACTGCTGTTACTCCTGCTGGCAATGGCGCAACGTAAGCCGATAGGCCGCCTGAGTTCCCGGCAGTTTGGGCAACTGACGCTGTTGGGGGTGACGCAGACTTCGCTGCAATACATCTTCTTTTACATCGGCCTGGCGTTCACTACCGGCGTGAAAGGGTCGATCATGAATGCCACGGGCACCTTCTTCAGCGTACTGCTGGCGCACTTCATCTACCAGAACGATAAGCTGAGCTACAACAAAACGCTGGGTTGTATTCTCGGTTTTGCAGGCGTGATGGTGGTGAACTTCAACAGCGGGCTGCTGGATTTTAGTTTTACTCTGGCAGGCGATGGTTCGATTGTGCTGGCGGCATTTATTCTCTCCGCCGCGACGCTTTACGGTAAGCGAATCTCTCAGACAGTCGATCCGACGGTGATGACGGGCTACCAGCTAGGGATCGGCGGCCTGGTGTTGGTCATTGGCGGTTATGCCTTTGGCGGCACACTGGCGGTCCACGGTCTCGCGTCGGTGGCGATTCTCGGTTACCTGACGTTGCTTTCTTCGCTGGCGTTTGCGCTGTGGAGCATTTTGCTCAAGTACAACCGCGTGGGGATGATTGCGCCGTTTAACTTCCTGATCCCGGTCTCTGGCGCGGTACTGTCCGCGATTTTCCTCGGCGAGAATATCCTGGAGTGGAAATACGCGATGGCACTGCTGCTGGTGTGCTCGGGGATATGGTGGGTCAATAAGGTGAAGCGGTAACGCCACCAGTGAAGGTGTAGGCCGGATAAGGCAAAGCCGCCATCCGGCACTGCGCTGATATGCCTGATGGCGCTGTGCTTAGCGTGCGCGTATAAAGCTGCCGTCAGGCTGACGGGTAAACAGCACCTGCTGGTTGTTTCCGGTATCGATGGTCAGCCCGGTTACCACGCCATTCGCATTTTGACGAATTTGCACCATCTGCCCATTTTGCAGATTACTGAGCGGCTTGCCTGCACCTTCAACCTGCGCCATCGCGTACACGTCCGTTGGCGGCAATCCGTGATCGCGGAACAATTGCGCCATCGTTTTACCTGGCTCGACGCGATAAGAGCGCCACTGCTGGTCAATACCGCTGTTTTGCTGGAAAGGCTGGGTTTGCGGTTGCTGTGCCTGGGGCTGCTCTTCCGGCTGGCCTTCCTGAATGGGTTCCGGCGCGACAGGAGCGACTTGCCCCGGATCGTTTTGCGGGGTAACCAGCTGGGCCTGAAGCTGTGCTTCGGTCGGCGGTTGAGACTGCGACTGGAGATCCAACTGCGCGTTGCGGGTTACTACTGGCGCATCGTTCGTGTCATTTGAGGGGAGCAGGAAACCGATGACCAGCACGATCGCCGCAATGATAATGCCGCGGCGATGCATAGACGGAAGCGGATCCATAATGCGAAAATTGTCCGGTGCATGCCAGATTTTCGCCAGGGTTGGTTTTAATTCAAAGCGCCCGGGCATGGCTTTCCTCCTGCTCCGCGTCTCGTTCCTCAATCATAGAGTATAGACCGCTAACGCTATGATGTTCGTGATATTCCCCGCTTTTGGCTCATATCCAGGGGGATATCCCTATTGTTTCTTTTTCGTCGTGATTTGTCATCCTCCCCGAGACAACATTTTACCGGGAGAGGCCTGGCTGTTATGCTGCCCGCTACTTTTTATATCCGATGAAAGGAAATACGATGGCAACCCCGACTTTTGACACTATCGAAGCGCAAGCAAGCTACGGCATTGGTTTGCAGGTAGGACAGCAACTGAGCGAATCCGGACTGGAAGGGCTGTTGCCTGAAGCGCTGGTTGCCGGTATTGCTGACGCGCTGGAAGGCAAGCAGCCAGCCGTGCCGGTTGATGTGGTACATCGCGCGCTGCGTGATATTCATGAACGTGCGGATGCCGTACGTCGCGAACGCTTCCAGGCAATGGCTGCGGATGGCGTGAAGTATCTGGAACAAAACCGTGAGAAAGACGGTGTGAACAGCACGGAGTCGGGTTTGCAATTCCGCGTGTTGACCCAGGGCGAAGGCGCTATCCCGGCCCGTACTGACCGCGTTCGCGTTCACTACACCGGTAAGCTGATCGACGGCACCGTCTTTGACAGCTCCGTTGCGCGTGGCGAACCGGCTGAATTCCCGGTAAACGGTGTTATTCCTGGCTGGATTGAAGCCCTGACCCTGATGCCGGTTGGCTCTAAATGGGAACTGACCATTCCTCAGGAACTGGCTTACGGCGAACGTGGCGCTGGTGCAGCGATCCCGCCGTTCAGCACCCTGGTGTTTGACGTAGAACTGCTGGAAATCCTGTAAGCAGTCACTTCTGTTCCCCTCCACGCTGGAGGGGGACGAAAAATACGTAATAACGCTGCCTGTTTGTCTGATATCGGAATTTTATCTTGCAAATGCATGAGTTGCGTGTATTTTTGTGAGCTAATTCGCGTTGCCAGAGTGATATGACACTCACTTTAAACATATAATTAACATAATATCTAAATCTTAGTATTCATCCCGCCGATTCTTACCTAATATCGATGAGTCCTGAAGACAGGATCGTCGTATCATAGCGATACACAACAGACGCACTAAAGGCCGTAGAGCCCGCACAACACAGACAGGTACAGGAAGAATAAAACATGGTAGATCAGGTAAAAGTCGCTGCCGACGAACAGGCTCCGACTGAACAGTCGCTACGGCGCAATCTCACAAACCGACATATCCAGCTTATTGCCATCGGCGGCGCCATTGGCACGGGTCTGTTTATGGGGTCGGGTAAAACCATCAGTCTCGCCGGGCCGTCGATCATTTTTGTTTATATGATCATCGGCTTCATGCTCTTTTTCGTGATGCGTGCAATGGGAGAATTGCTGCTCTCGAATCTGGAATACAAATCTTTTAGCGACTTTGCTTCGGATCTGCTGGGACCGTGGGCAGGTTATTTCACCGGCTGGACCTACTGGTTCTGCTGGGTGGTTACCGGGATGGCGGACGTCGTTGCCATTACCGCATACGCGCAGTTCTGGTTCCCCGGCCTTTCCGACTGGGTCGCCTCACTGGCGGTAGTCGTCCTGCTGCTGAGCCTCAACCTCGCCACCGTGAAAATGTTTGGTGAGATGGAGTTCTGGTTCGCGATGATCAAAATCGTCGCCATCGTGTCGCTGATCATTGTCGGCCTGGTGATGATTGCCATGCATTTCCAGTCGCCAACCGGTGTGGAAGCCTCGTTTGCGCATCTGTGGAATGACGGCGGCTGGTTCCCGAAAGGCATTAGCGGCTTCTTTGCCGGTTTCCAGATTGCGGTGTTCGCCTTTGTCGGGATCGAACTGGTCGGGACGACGGCAGCGGAAACCAAAGATCCGGAGAAATCCCTGCCGCGCGCCATCAACTCGATTCCGATTCGTATCATCATGTTCTACGTCTTTGCGCTGATCGTCATTATGTCCGTGACGCCGTGGAGTTCCGTGGTGCCGGATAAGAGTCCGTTCGTTGAACTGTTCGTACTGGTGGGCCTGCCTGCTGCCGCGAGCGTGATTAACTTCGTGGTTCTGACGTCTGCGGCGTCATCGGCCAACAGCGGCGTGTTCTCCACCAGCCGTATGCTGTTTGGTCTGGCACAGGAAGGCGTAGCGCCAAAAGCGTTTGCCAAGCTGTCTAAACGCGCGGTACCGGCGAAAGGATTGACCTTCTCCTGTATCTGCCTGCTGGGCGGCGTGGTCATGCTGTATGTCAATCCGAGCGTGATTGGCGCGTTCACCATGATCACCACCGTGTCAGCAATCCTGTTTATGTTCGTCTGGACCATCATCCTGTGCTCATATCTGGTGTATCGCAAACAGCGTCCACATCTGCATGAGAAGTCGATCTACAAAATGCCGCTGGGTAAGGTGATGTGCTGGGTGTGCATGGCGTTCTTCGTCTTCGTTCTGGTGCTGTTGACCCTTGAAGATGATACCCGTCAGGCGCTGATCGTCACGCCGCTGTGGTTCATTGCGCTGGGTCTGGGCTGGTGGCTGATTGGTAAGAAGCGGATGGCAGGCGTTCGTTAATTCGATTGCCGGATGGCGCTGCGCTTATCCGGCCTACAAAACGTCGATACGGTGAGTTCCCGTAGGCCCGGTAAGCGTTAGCGCCACCGGGCATTTTATTTACTCCCCCGCTAACGCCCGAGGAAACAATACATTATTTTCCAGGCTGATGTGTTCCATCAGATCATCAATCATCTCATTGATGCCGTTGTACATCGCTTTCCAGGTGGTGCACGCTTCTGGCGGGATCGTCACATTCTGGGTGGTATGTTTAATCACTTCCAGCAGTTCCCCCGCGTCATCATGTTCACTTTCCATGACGCTGATCGGCCCCATCGCCTGGCTGCCCATGCCCTGTTTGATCATCGGGAACAGGATCTGCTCCTCTTTCATCATGTGGTTTGAAAGCTCCTGATGCAGCATGGTCAGATACTTCGCCAGACCTTTCGGTACATTGGGCTTATCGGCATGAACGCGTTCAACTTTGGTGGCCTGTAGGATCAGTTCCGGCAACTGCTCGCGGTGTCTGTCGTGATAGCGCACGATGATGTGGTCGATAATGTCGGCCAGCGGCGCGGTGCGCCAGTCTTTATCGATCGGCTGTTGTGCCAGTTGTGCCAGTTGTGCTTCGATGGCGTCAACATCCAGCTCTTTACGGGCGGCAGCACGCGCCAGCGTCTGCTTACCGCCACAGCAGTAATCCATATCGTACTTACGAAACAGTGCCGAAGCGCGAGGGATAGAGAGCGCCAGTTCACCTAAAGGTTGATCGCGATAAGCCATAGCCGTTACCTCATTCTCAATAATATAAGTTGTATTTTAAATACAACTTTAATCGGGCGCTATAACTCTTTCGGGGCAGGACCTTTTGTGATGGCGCAATGACGAACGAGAACGCGGGGGGAAGGGTTAACTGCCCGGCTCCGAAAGCGGAATGACGCGCGGTTTTTCCGGTTTTGCTCTGACCGCCACCACCACGCCGACAACCAGCAAGGCGATACCGCTGAGAGTCAGCGCGGGGGGAAGAGTCTGGCGTAAGATAAAGGTATACAGCAAACCCGCCAGCGTTTCGAACACGATCAACGGGCCGAGGATCACCGTCGGTAACCGCTGGCTGGCAATATTCCAGCATAGCGCCCCCACCCATGAGCATAACACCGCAATCGCCACCATCAGGCCGACAAACACCGCCGGTCGCGGGCCGAACGGCAGGGCGAAGTCAGGCGTTTGCCCGTGCAGCCAGAGGCAGGCGGCGAGGTAGCCCAGCAGCGACACGGGCAGCGTCACCAGCGCCTGCGCGGTCGCCCACATCATCGGGTGTTTATCCGGATTCTCCCGCAGCCAGCGGGCGTTGCGCAGCGCATACCAGGCCCAACACACCACCGACACCAGCGCCAGCGCAATACCGGAACCGTAACGCCAGCCGCTGAAATCAGGCAGGCCCTGGTTGAGTTCCGCAATGTTCACGCACAACAACCCGATGCCAATCAGCACCAGCGCGGGCGCCAGTCGTCGCCAGGAGAGCCTGCCGTCGCGATGGCTGTACAGCAGGTTTGCAAACACCGGAATGACGACCGGCAGCGTACCGATGATCATCGTTGAGACCGGCGCGCCGGTACGCTGAATGGCGCTGGCAAGGCAGACGTAGTAAATCAGGTTGCCCATCATGGTTAGCGCCAGCGCGGTCAGCCAGTCTTTCGGTGACAATTGTCGCAGACGCACGCGCCCGAGCCATGCCAGCGGCAGGGCAATCAAGCCTAATGCCAGGTAGCGTCCCATCGACTGCAGCACCGCCGGATATTCCGGCACGATCAACGGCCCGACAAAAATCAGTCCCCACATCAACCCTGCCAGCAGGGCGTACAACACACCGCTAATCATGCTTTACATCCACAACGTTAAACATGACGAAAAGTGTAGGCGGGGAACAGGCGTGCGTATTGTATGAGCTTGCGCATTAGCGCGAATAAACCTGCTTTTGATAGCGTACAGGAGTAATGCCATAGCGATGGGTAAAGGCGCGGGTGAGGTGGGACTGATCGGTCAGGCCGGTCGCGGCGGCAACATCTGCTGCCGGCATGCCGAGAGTCAGAAAACCTTTCGCTCGCCACAGGCGGATTGCCATCAGCATCTGATGCGGCGTCACGTGGAAATGGGCTTTGAACTGACGTTGAAAATGCCAGGGGCTTAGCGAGGCAACGCGTGCCAGTTCGTCGAGAGCGATCGGCCGCATGTAGTTGTCATGCAAATAGTCGCGCACGCGATCAAAGCGATGCGCACCTTCCCGCGACACCGGAGCATGGCGCGCCAGCGGCTGGAAGGTGTCTATCAGATCCAACAGCAACCCTTTTTGCGCTAAGGGATCGTCGGTGTGCCACAGGCCGTGGATTAGCGAACAGATCTGACGCGAGCGGAGCGGATCGTGACGCGTGACGTCATGAAACCACCAGTGACGGACCCCGGACACTTTTTCCAGCAGGTCGGGTTCCAGATAGATCATCCGGTAGCGCCAGCCGTCGGCGGTTTCGGCCTCGCCGGTATGCAACTCATCCGGATTCATCGTCACGACCGAGTGGGCAGGGGCAACGTACTGCGTGCCGCGATAGCGAAAACGCTCGGCTCCGGCTTCTATCGCGCCAATGCCGAACGCTTCGTGGGTGTGCGGTTCAAAGGCGTAGCGTGAAATGTGCGCGTGATACAGCTCAACGCCCGGTACCTGCGCCAGATGGCGAAAGCGGGCACGGTCTTTTTCATCGCTAAACTGCTCAGGTACACCTTGCACGTTTTCTCTCCCCACGCATCATCCTGTCATTATCAGAGAGGATGCGCGGGGATGCCACCATAATTAACCGATTTTTAACACTTACAGAATGCCTTTGATGCTTTCGGCCAGCGGAGTGGTTGGGCGACCGATCAGTTTGCTCAGCGTGTGGCTGTCATCGAACAGACCGCCTTTGGATGCCCCGGTGTCTGAATCGGCCAGCATATCCGCCAGACCCGCTGGCAGGCCTGCGCCCTTCAACGCGGCGGCGAAATCAGCTTCGCTCAGGTTCTGATAGACGACCTGTTTACCGCTTTGTTTGCTCAGTTCAGCGGCCAGCTGGCTCAGCGTCCAGGATTCATCGCCTGCCAGTTCATACACGTTACCGGCATGACCTTCTGTACTGATGACCTGTGCGGCGGCGGCGGCGTAGTCAGCGCGGGTTGCGGAGGCAATTTTGCCTTCGCCTGCGGCACCGATAAACACGCCATGCTCCAGCGCGGGGGGGACGCTGGCAAGATAGTTTTCGGTATACCAACCGTTACGCAGCAGCGCGTGGGCAATACCGGAGTCTGCCAGCATCTTCTCGGTTTCGATGTGTTCGACGTGCAGGCCCAGCGGAGAACGGTCGGCATGCAACAGGCTGGTGTAAGCGATAAATTTCACTTTCGCCGCCTTTGCCGCATTAATGACGTTACGGTGCTGAGCGGCACGCTGTCCCACTTCACTGGAGGAAATCAGCAGCAGCTTGTCGACACCCTGCAACGCTTGGGTAAATGTGGTTTCGTCGCGGTAATCCGCCTGACGTACGGTGATTCCCTGTTGGCTTAATGCGCTGGCTTTCGCCGGGTTACGAACTATCGCAACAATCTGGCTGGCTGGAATGGTTTTCAGCAGATTCTCAATAACGTGTTGGCCCAGTTGGCCCGTCGCGCCGGTAATGGCAATCATGGGATGACTCCTTAATGTGTCGCTTGTGTTTTATAAAGCTAGCACTTAAACTTACTTTTAGTAAGTACGCACAAAAAGGTAAGTATAAAGATGAGTGCACCGACCCTTTCTCAACAACTCCGTGACGGCAATTTGTTTGCTGAGCAGTGTCCGTCGCGTGAGGTGTTAAAGCATGTGACCAGCCGCTGGGGCGTGTTGATTCTGGTGGCGCTACGCGACGGCACTCACCGTTTCAGCGATCTGCGCCGTAAAATGGGCGGCGTGAGCGAGAAGATGCTGGCGCAGTCTTTGCAGGCGTTGGAGCAGGATGGGTTTATCAAACGGGTATCGTATCCGGTTGTGCCGCCGCATGTGGAGTACAGCCTGACTCCGTTGGGCGAGCAGGTCAGTGACAAAGTTGCCGCACTGGCGGACTGGATTGAGTTAAATTTGCCACAGGTGTTAGCACAACGGGAAGAACGGGCGGCGTAAAACGTTGCCGGATGGCGGCGTGCCCTCCGGCATTAACGTTATTTGCTTAAATCTATCTGATAAATCGCGAAACCAATATCATCGGTGGCGACGTGCTGCATAGGGTATTGCCCTTTCTCTTTGATAAACGCGGTGGCTTTATCACTCGGCGACGTTTCGAAACGGATATCCAGTTTCGTCTTGCTGTGAATCGGCGCCAGACGCCAGTTGTTATCGGCAGCCGGATGAATTTCCCCGGCGCGTTTAGATTGCGCGCCAATCCATGCCGCCAGCACCGAGCGGTTCTCATCCGGTGACGCAAAAGCAATATGATTGTCACCGGTTCCGGCAAACTTACCGCCATAGGCGCGATAGTTATTGGTGGCGACCAGGAAGGTGGCATTGGGATCAATCGGCTTGCCGTTGAAGGTCAGATTTTTAATCCTTTCCGCTGTCGGATTGACCGTCTGGCATTCGCCGTCATAACGTGCGGGCTGCGAGACATCAATCTGGTATTCCACACCATCGATGACATCGAAGTTATAGGTGCGGAAACCCTCCCAGTTAATGAGCGACTGCGGCTTGCTGCTGGTGCTATCGATTTGATTAAACTGTCCGGCTGAGCACTCAAGCCACTCTTTCACCTCTTTGCCGCTGGCTTTTACAACCACCAGCGTGTTCGGGTACAGATAGAGGTCGGCAGCATTACGGAAGGTCAACTGGCCTTTTTCGACCTCGACAAAACTGGCCGGATCGTTCTTGCGCCCGCCGACTTTAAACGGCGCAGCGGCGGAAAGCACCGGCAGTTTCGCCAGGTCCGGGTCGCCCTGAATGAAGTGTTCGACATAGGCTTTCTGCGCGTTGTTGACCACCTGAACGGTCGGATCGTCCTGCACCAGCGCCAGATAGCTGTACATATTATCGGCGGATTTACCGATAGGCTTACTGACGAATTCACGGGTGGCGTCGTGGTCGGCTTTCAGAATATCCACCAGTTTGCTGTCTTCGGCAGCGAGTGATTTCTTCGCGGCCGCGTCGTAAATGGGGCGCGCTTCGGCTTTGGCCTGCGTCACCTGCCATTTGCCGCTGTCGTTATTGAGCACCAGATCCACCACGCCCAGATGATCGCCCCACATGCCTGGCATCACCGCCGGTACGCCGTTCAGCGTCCCTTTCGCGATATCTGCGCCTTTGATGCTGGCAAAGTCTTTACCGGGGAAGACCGCGTGGGCATGACCAAACATGATTGCGTCCACGCCGGGCACGTCGCTGAGATAATAAACGGAGTTCTCCGCCATGCTCTGGTAGGGGTCAGCAGAGAGCCCTGAATGCGCAATCACTACCACCACATCGGCCCCTTTTTCGCGCATTTCCGGGACATACTGGCGCGCGGTGGCGGTAATGTCGTTAACCGTCACTTTACCGCTCAGGTTCGCTTTATCCCAGGTCATGATCTGCGGAGGAACAAACCCGATATAGCCGATGTTCAGCGTCTGCTTGTGGCCTTCCTGATCGACGACGTCAGTCTTTTTGATGAGATAGGGGGTAAACAACGGCTTCTTGGTCTTAACGTCGATGATATTGGCGTTAACGTAGGGGAACCTGGCACCAGCCAGCGCCTTTTGCAGATACTCCAGGCCGTAGTTAAATTCATGGTTACCGAGGTTACCCACTGCGTAATCCAGCGTATTCAGCGCCTTATAGACCGGATGGATATCACCGTCTTTCAACCCTTTGGCCGCCATATAGTCGCCCAGCGGACTGCCCTGAATCAGATCGCCATTATCGACCAGCACGCTGTTTTTTGCTTCATTGCGCGCGGCGTTAATCAGGCTTGCGGTACGTACCAGTCCGAATTTTTCGGTTGCGGTATCTTTGTAATAATCGAAATCCATCATGTTGCTATGTAAATCAGTGGTTTCCATTATCCGCAGGTCGACGGTTGCGGCATTCACGCTGGCCGCGATCAGCGTGGCCAGGAGCGTTGCACTAAACTTAATCATCAGGGGGCATCCTTTTCAGATCTAAGCCACAAAAGAAAATGTATATAAATCTTCTTGCTTACAGAACTGTGAATCATGCATCAGTTTAGCAAGCAAAACCGCAGACACTATCACAGTTGGCGGATTCGCCTCTGATCGGGTATAAGTAAAACAATGAGTTAACGCCACTGCCACAAACGAGGTGGAGAATGTTAGAACACGTATGCCAGCTTGCACGGAACGCGGGCGATGCCATTATGCAGGTCTATGATGGAGTCAAACCGATGGAGATTGCCAGCAAGCAGGACGATTCTCCGGTAACCGCGGCCGATCTCGCCGCGCACGCAGTGATTCTCGAAGGCTTAACGACGCTGACGCCGGATATTCCGGTCCTCTCAGAAGAAGATCCGCCGGCCTGGGAAGTACGCCAGCACTGGCAGCGCTACTGGTTAGTCGACCCGCTGGATGGCACCAAAGAGTTCATCAAACGTAACGGTGAGTTCACCGTGAATATTGCGCTTATCGAGAAGGGTAAGCCGGTACTGGGCGTGGTCTACGCACCGGTCATGAAGGTGATGTACAGCGCGGCGGAAGGTAAAGCCTGGAAAGAAGAGTGCAACGTGCGCAAGCAAATTCAGGTCCGCGACGCCCGCCCGCCGCTGGTGGTAATTAGCCGTTCCCATGCCGATAACGAACTGAAAGAATATTTGCAGCAACTGGGTGAGCACCAGACGACGTCGATTGGTTCGTCGCTGAAGTTCTGCCTGGTGGCGGAGGGACAGGCGCAACTGTACCCGCGTTTTGGACCGACCAACGTCTGGGACACGGCGGCAGGCCATGCCGTTGCAGCCGCCGCCGGGGCACACGTTCACGACTGGCAGGGTAAGCCGTTGGACTACACCCCGCGTGAATCGTTCCTGAACCCCGGCTTCCGGGTCTCTATTTATTGAGCAACTTGTGCAGCAGGGCAATCACCTGCTGCACCTCTTCCTGGGTCAGCGCCCCGTCCTTCGCCCACTGTACGCGACCGTCTTTATCGAGCACCGCGATAGCTGAACTCTCTTCATCCAGTTGCCAGGCCTTACGGGCCACGCCGTCACTGTCGACGATAAACTGCGACCACGGGTAGAGCTTCTTATTGCTCTCGAGGCTGCTGCGCACAAACATACCGGAGCCTGGAATGGCATCGTCGGTGTTGACGACAGTCGTGGTCTGGTAAACGTCATGGGGCAGTTTTGCCGCTTTGATGGCTTCAATCAGCGTCGCATTTTTTTCTTTGGCGGAGGTGCGTCCGGCGATGTGCTGAAGGATGCGCACCTTCCCGGGCAACTGCGCGCTGTTCCAGCTTTTATAGCTGAATTTATCATTTTCAAGAATCAATTCGCCGCGATCGGCAATCCCTACCGGCGGGACGCGCTGGCCCGTTTCGAAGCTATGCGCGGAGGCCATCATCGGCGCTAACAGGCACGCCAGCGCCAGAATCTTACGTAAGGTCATGGTGTTTCCTTCTTATTGTTTGCAGGTGATCCGACCACTTAGGTCTGATTTTTAATCATATGTGCGAATGATGCTTTTTCCCGCAAGAGCGATGCCAGTTTGCGGACGGGCGCACAAATCCTGCGAAAAACGAAGGCTTATACTGAGGACAGCGCCGTGATTCAGAGATGATTCTGATTAACTGTAATGAAAAGGTAAATAAACTTATACGCGCTGGAAACATCGTACAGATAGTCTATAGTCAAATGGCATTAAATTTTGCGCCTTAGAACGGTTGGACCGATTGTGGAGCCACAAGGGCGTGACTTAAGCAGGAGATAACAATGAAAATTTTCCAACGGTACAACCCACTGCAAGTGGCGAAGTACGTGAAGATCCTGTTTCGTGGACGGTTATATATCAAGGACGTTGGCGCTTTTGAGTTTGATAAGGGCAAGATTCTTATCCCAAAAGTGAAGGATAAACAGCATCTGTCTGTGATGTCCGAAGTCAACCGTCAGGTTCTGCGTCTGCAAACTGAGATGGCTTAACCAAAGTGCTATGCAGTAGTTTAAAAAACGGCTCCCACTGGGAGCCGTTGATGTTTCTGAAGCAGGCCTGACGGGCGCAAACTACGCTTTCACGTCTTCCTGCGCATCCGGCAGTTTTGGTACCAGTACGCTCGGTTTACTGTCAAGACGGGTCACCAGCAACTGATCGATACGGTAGTTATCAATATCCACCACTTCGAATTTGTAGCCCGAGAACTTCACGGAATCGGTACGTTTGGGGATTTTACGCAGCATGAACATCATAAAGCCGCCAATCGTCTCGTAGTTGCCCGACTGCGGGAATTCATCGATATCCAGCACACGCATCACGTCATCGATCGGCGTACCGCCGTCAATCAGCCAGGAGTTCTCGTCGCGCGCCACAATCTGTTCTTCCAGACCCTGGCCGACCAGATCGCCCATCAGCGTCGTCATGACGTCATTCAGGGTGATGATACCCACGACCAGCGCGTATTCGTTCATGATTACCGCGAAGTCTTCACCGGCCGTTTTGAAGCTTTCCAGCGCTTCTGAAAGGGTCAGCGTGTCTGGCACAATCAGTGTGTTACGGATCTGCACGCCGCTGTTCAGCGCCATGCTTTGATTCGCCAGGACGCGATTCAGTAAATCTTTCGAGTCGACATAACCAATGATGTGGTCAATATCTTCGTTACAGACGAGGAACTTGGAGTGCGGATGTTCCGCCACTTTATTCTTCAGACTCTGCTCGTCTTCATGCAGATCGAACCAGATCACGTTTTCACGCGACGTCATGGATGACGGTACGGTACGCGACTCCAGCTCGAACACGTTCTCAATCAGCTCATGTTCCTGTTTACGCAACACGCCTGCGAGCGCGCCAGCTTCCACCACGGCATAGATATCATCAGACGTGATGTCATCTTTGCGTACCATCGGCAGCTTGAAGATGCGGAAGATCACGTTCGCTAACCCATTGAAGAACCACACCAGCGGCGTGAAAACAAACAGACAGAAGCGCATCGGGTTGATGATACGCAAAGCCACAGCTTCTGGCGCAATCATACCGATGCGTTTCGGGGTTAAGTCCGCGAAGAGGATAAACATACCGGTGACCAGCGAGAAGGAGAGGATAAAACTCAACTGCTCAGAGAGCTCTGGCGATATGTAGCGAGAAAATAACGCATTGAAGGCGGGAGAAAATGCGGCGTCGCCCACGATACCGCCAAGAATAGCGACCGCGTTCAGACCGATTTGCACCACCGTGAAGAACATCCCTGGGTTTTCCTGCATTTTCAACACGCGTTGCGCATTGAGATTGCCTTCATCGGCCAGCAGTTTGAGCTTAATTTTACGTGAAGCGGCAAGTGAGATCTCGGATATCGAGAAGAACGCACTCACGGCTATCAGGCAAAGAATAATGAAAATACTGTTTAACATATTTTATCTAACCGTTCAGGTCAGATCCTCGGAAGGGAAATTGATAAATCCATGTGGTAATGCTTATTGAAAACCGGCTCGTAGAGGTGAGCCGGTAAGTTCAGGGGCTAGTATAGCGTAAGGGACTGTAAAGCCGCCAGAGGGTTAATTTTCAGCGGTAGCCGTCCGATGCTTATTTCGTTCACCTGGCGCGGCATCCCATATTTCATCGTAGGCGAAGCCGGTGAGTGACTTAATGACGGCGCGGGTCTCTTCGTCGCAGTCTTCACATTTACCGCCGAGTTTGCGACGCGCCACCTCTTTGATCAGGATTTTGTGCGTCTTTTGCGTCAGCTTAAAGCGGAACGTGGTGTAAAAGCTGACGGCCAGCAGGGCTGCGGTCGCAAATATCATCAGACCAATAATGGCGTGTAGCGCGCCGATGGGTTGCGAACCGCCGCCTTTGACAAAGCCGCTCTCTTCCAGCACCACGCCAATCAACATAATCGCCAGCGCAACGGTGCTTTTTCGGGTCAGCACCATCACCCCGGCAAAAATGCCTTCCCGACGCTGACGGGTGACTATCTCATCCACATCCGGAATAAAGCTGTAGATGTTCCACGGGATGTAATACAACCCGGCTTTTGCCAGGCCGAACAGGACAAATATTGCGGAAAAGAGCAGGGCCGGGAGCTGGATATCGCCCAGATAAAGGGTAAAAAGACAGGCCAGGACGAAGAAAATACTGCCGTAGGAGAGGCGCAGTGCCGCAGAAGGCGTCATGTTGAGCTTATTCATCAGCAGCATAAAGCCGAACGTGCCGGGGACCGAAACAAACGCCGCGATACTTAACAGTCCGGAAACCGTGGCCGCATCCTGTTTTAATCCATAGATCACGTAATAAGTGAAAACGGAGCCAAAGACATCCAGGGCAGTGAATGAACAAATATAGATAAGAATATGCTGGCGGAAAATACGCAGTTTAAAGGCAGAAAAAAGATCCACGACCAAATACTTCAGGTGGTTTAATAATCCGGTACTGCGCTGCGTGTCCGGTGTGAATTCATATTCTTCCCGCACATCTTTTGCTTCCCAGGTCGTTGCCCAGGTTGTGAATACGGCGACACAATAAATAATCGCAAACACGATCCCGGTCAGGGTATAGGTCAATGAATTATCTTTACCCGTATATTGCATAATAATGCCGGGTACGGAAACCGCTAAAAAACCACCCAGTTGTGAACACATCATGCGCACGCCAGAGAGGCGCGTACGTTCGCTGAAGCGGTTGGTCATCTCTGCTGACAGCGTCTCCCAGGGCACCAGCACCATCGCCGAGAGCAGTTCGATGGAAAGATACGTTCCCAGGTAATACCAGTAGCTCATGTCGGTAATCCACACCAGCGCATAGAGAAACATGAGCGGAGCGCTTATCAATAAAAAGAAACGCCGACGGCCAAATTTTCTACCAAGCCAGGTGTTGCCGAAGTTGTCGGTAATATAACCCATCACCGGGCTTAATATTGCATCGATGATACGTGCAATAGCAAATATAGAACCGGCTTCCAGTACAGACAGTCCACAGTAGGTGGTGTAAAAAAATAACAGCCAGGTGCCAATAACTGCGAATGCACCGCCACCAAATAAATCGGTTACGCCGTAGCCAATTGCTACGCCGTAACCTACTCTACGTTCAGTAGGTTTCGCCATATGATTATTCCTGTAGTATGACTTGATTGCCGGATGTGCCTTATCCGGTCGGGATTCACTTTCTGCGGATTTATTTCTCCAGGTTTATCCAGGTATGTAATTGCGACGAACGATAAATGGCATCGACGATCTGCAATGATTTAGCGGCTTCGTGAATGTTGCATACGCTCCCGGTGGTGGGATGGTGTAGGGCATAATAGAACTGACGGATCGCTTCACGATGACCGACGCCCCAGTAGCTTTTGCCGCTGCCATCAGGGGCAGCGTCGCTTGCCAGCTTTTGTCGCGTCTCCCCGTTGATATGCCACAGCTCGCTCCCCTCAAGAAGCAACGTGCCTTTTTCACCGTGTATTTCCAACTGGAGCGGTGAGTTGGTGGTGTGGCAGTTGCTGGCATAAAACAGTCCACGCGCGCCGTTGCGAAAGGCAAAGGTCGCCATGGCGCTGTCTTCACCGTCGATGGTACTGGCAAGCCAGGTGCTGTCGACCACCCCCTTGACCCGCGTCACGCCCTCGGCAAACCATTGCATCAGATCGAGCGTGTGGATCGCCTGGTTGATGAGCAGACAGCCGCCTTCGGTGGCGGCTTTTCCACGCCAGGGACTGGCGGTGTAATAACTGCCGCCACGCGACCAGGTCAGCACGGCTTTAATGGCGAGCATCTTGCCTATCGCGCCCTCCTGCAACTGCTGCTTAATGGCGAGACTGGTGGGATTGAGCCGGTTCTGATAACAGATCCCAAGCGTGCCCCGCGCATGGGCGAGGGCCGTCTCGACTTCTGCCACGTCCAGCGCGCGCATCACCGCCGGCTTTTCGCAAAACACATGTTTCCCTGCCGCCAGCGCGGCAAGGATCATCGGTTTATGCAGATAATGCGGGGTGCAAATATGCACAACGTCGATCGCGTCATCCCAGAGCATTTCGCGGTAGTCATGATAAAAATGGCAATCATAAAGCGCCGCCAGTTGTCGTCCTTTGTTGATGTCCGTTTCGGCAATCGCGCGCAGCCTGACGTTGGGCAACTGCTGCAGCGCCTCAGCGTGGATGGCATGGATAGCACCCCCGCCAATAATGGCGGCATTCACTGTGTTCATGGTGCCTCCGTCACATGCTCGCGTTTGCCCGCATCTGCGCCTTAACGCACAGCTCCGCCGCTTTAAAGGCGTGTTCCTGCGTCATGGCGTTTTCAGTACGCCGGATACAGTCGAGGATGAGCTGACCAAAATACGGGAAACCCACCTTACCGGCGACGGGATAACGAAATTCCCCCTCTTTGTTGACCAGATAGACCACATCCTGCTCGCCGCGAGTGATATCGACATATTTGCGGATTTCGATATAGCCTTCGGTGCCGAGCAGCGTCAGGCGTCCATCGCCCCAGGTTGAGAGGCCGCCTGGTGTGAACCAGTCGCAACGGAAGTAGCCCGTTGCGCCGTTATCGCCTGCCAGCATCGCGTCGCCAAAATCTTCGAACTGAGGATATTGCGGGTGATTCACGTTGCGTACCTGGCTTGCCACAATATGCGCGTCGCTGTTGCCGGTATAGAACAGAAACTGTTCGATCTGATGGCTGCCGATGTCGCAGAGAATGCCACCGAAATAGCGTCGCTCGTAGAACCAGTCCGGGCGACCGCTGCCTTCACGGTGCGGGCCAGTGCCGAGGGTTTGTATCACCCGGCCAATTGCGCCCTGTTTGATCAGATCACCCACAAAGACGGCGCTTTCCACATGCAGACGTTCGCTGTAGTAGACCGCGTATTTGCGTCCGGTTTTTGCCACCATTGCTCTGGCCTCTTCTAGTTGCTCCAGCGTGGTCAACGGTGCTTTGTCGGTGAAATAGTCTTTCCCGGCGGCCATCACCTTCAGCCCCAGCGGGCAACGTTCCGAAGGGATCGCCGCACTGGCGACCAGGTCAACCGTTGCGTCAGTGAGGATTGTTGCCAGTGAGTCAGCGACCTGCGCCTGTGGATACTGTTGTAGAAAGCTTGCCACTTTTGCCGGATCCGGGTCGTATACCCATTTCAGCGTCGCGCCGGCCTCAATCAGCCCGTTGCACATGCCATAGATATGGCCGTGATCGAGCGCTGCAGCGGCAATGATAAATTCGCCTGGCTTGACGACCGGCTGTGGTTTGCCGGTCGGGGCGTAGTTCATTCCGTCATGCTTGTTCATTCTTCAACTCCTGAATCTAAATCTTTACCCAGCGGGATCGCGCCCACCTCGGCAAAGTTGCTCACCGAGGCGGATTTCTCATAAAAATGTGGGGCCTTCTCGAGCAGGCCTCCCGTGCGATAAAACGCGTCGTCGCGCTGAACAGGCAGGGTCACGACCGACCGGGTGATCGCCGATTTGTAGACAGCGGCGATCAGTTCCAGCGCGAGTTTGCCCTGTTCGCCATCTACCAGCGGTTCGATTTGTTGCTCAATAGCGGTTAGCACATTGTCAATTTGCCCGGTATGCAACGTCCATTGCAGGGCCGGAGTGGCGTGAAACCGCGTTGTCAGACTGTCTTCTCGCGCAGAGTCGTTTCCTGCCTGTGGGAAACCATTGTCTGCGGACTGGCTGGCGAACACGTTCCATGGCGCGGAAATACGCGCCTTCTCACCCTGAATCACAATTTTCTGATCTTCACCGTGATGCACCACGGAGGCGGTCAGTTGGGTCAGCGCGCCATTGGGATACCGGAAGATGGCGGCGCTGAGATCTTCCACTTCCGTATTGTCATGGGCGACGTTGGTCATCATTGCCACCACTTCGCTGGGAAAACCGAGCATCCACTGGATGGCGTCGATATGGTGTACCGCGTGATTGAGCGTGCAGCCACCGCCTTCCTTCTCCCACGTGCCGCGCCACCACAGGTCGTAGTAGCAGTGTCCACGCCACCAGAAGGAATCCACCTGAGCGTGACAAATCTTGCCCGCCAGGCCGGAATCCACCACCGTTTTCAAACGCCAGAAGGCGTCGGTAAAACGGTTTTGCGCGATGACAGACAGCGTTTTGCCGCTGGCCTGTTGCGCAGCAATCATCGCGTCACACTCTTCCAGCGATGCTGCCATCGGTTTTTCACAGAGGACGTGTTTGCCGCGGTTCAGGGCATCAATGGCGATTTCCGCGTGAACATAGGGCGGCGTGCAGACATCCACCAGGTCAACCGTCGTCCCGGCTTCCAGCATTGCCTGATGGCTGGCGTAAACCCGTGCGTCGTGCAGTCCGTAACGCGCTTTTTTCTCTTCGGCCTTTTCGGGAAAAATATCCACCAGGGCGACAATCCGACAGCGCTCAGGAAACGTCAGATAGCCCTGAATGTGCTGATGAGAGATATTCCCCGTTCCGACAATCGCTATATTCAGCATGATCACTCCTCGCCGTTACCAGGTTCCGGAGGCGTCCAGCGTGCGGCTGGCAACCGTTTTTTCGACCGATGACGCAATACGTTCCTGCAACAGCTGGTAGTAGCGCTGCTCGTCAATGGGCAGCGCGACCCAGTCATCTATCCAGGTGGAGAGATGCATAGCATTGGAAAGCGTCAGGCCGTGAATGCCCTCCAGACCGGGGGCGATGAGTGGTTCGCCATGCAGAATGGCGGCGGTGAAATTGCGGGTAATAACAACGTGTTCGCTACACTCCGGGGCGGTGGGGATGGAAACTTCCCAGCACTCCGGTTCGCCGAAACCGTTTTGCCAGCGAGCGTTAAATTCTGTTTCGGACTCACGTAATCGCCAGAAACGCAGGCGACCCTCTTCGACAACCACTTTGCCGCGATCGCCGACAATTTCCAGACGGTTGGTGCCCGGCGCTTCGGCGGTGGTAGTGATGAAAACCCCCGTCGCCCCGTTCGCGTACTCGGCATACGCCGTCACCTCGTTTTCGACTTCAATCTGCCGATGCTTACCGAACTGGCAGAAAGCGCGCATCCGCACGGGCATACCGACCAGCCACTGCCAGAGATCGAGTTGGTGCGGATCCTGGTTCAGCAATACGCCGCCCCCTTCGCCTTTCCAGGTTGCGCGCCAGCCGCCGGAGTTGTAGTAACTCTGCGAGCGATACCAGTTGGTGATAATCCAGTTGGAGCGTCGCAGTTCGCCCAGCTCACCGCTGTCGATCAGATCTTTCACCTTCTGATACAGCGGGTTAGGGCGCTGGTTGTACATCATGCTGAAGACCACGTCGCACTCGCGGGCGCAGGCGTTCATCTCCTTAACCTGAGCGGTGTAGACGCCAGCGGGTTTCTCACAGAGCGTGTGGATCCCCAGACGCATGGCCATGATGGACAGCCCTGGATGATCATAGTGCGGTGTCGCGACAATGACGGCGTCAATCAGTCCGCTCTCCAGCATGTCGCGCGCATCGCTGAACAGCGTCACGGATTCGCCCACCAACTGGCGGATGGCGGCATGCTTGGCGGCGTTGTTGTCGCAGACGGCGGTCAGGCAGGCGTCATTCACGGTTCCCGCCAACAGATAACGGGCATGGACGGTACCGATGTTACCCACGCCAATAATGCCAAAACGTACTTTTTTCATGTCATGCCTTATTCAGGAACAAGGAGGGATAAGCGGAACATAAGAAACGCCTGGAAGGTCGACAACGTGATTTTGTGAGAGCGCTTGCAGGATGCAAAATAAGTTAGCGTGCTAATTAAAAAGGTGTTTTAGAATCAACGAAGTATGTCTGCAAAAATTTGCAAAGATACATTGCGAGCGAGGTCACAGAATGCCGGGCAAGCTGAAAATGGATGAAATTGCCGCCTTAACGGGCTTCTCAGTGAGCACCGTTTCGCGGGTGCTAAGCGGGAAGTCCTACACCAGCGACAAGGCGCGTGAGGCAATAGTGAAATGTGCGCGACAACTGGGCGTTCTCGACTCACTCGCCAGTGGACGACTGTTGATTAACGGCATCGCCGTCTTCGCCCCGCAGCGTACGTTCACGGCGCAGGGTGATGCTTTCTACCTTGAAGTGACGCGCGGCATTGCTGAGGCGGTCGCGTCACACGATGTTTGGGTGAGCTATTGCGGCCTGGATGAACAGCGTGCGGATATCAAAGCTTTTCTGGAAAAGGCCAACCATAAGAACATCAATGCCATCATTCTGATCGGCATTGATGATCCGACGATCCACAAGCTGGCGCTGTCGCTGGAGAAGCCCTGTGTGTTGATCAATACGCAGGACAGGGAAGGGCTGCTGGATTCGGTGTCGCCGGACCATCGGGCAATTGGCAACCGGGCGATGCAGTATCTGTTCGATCAAGGGCACCGGCGCATTCTCAACGTCACCAGCCTGCGGCGGGAGACGATGTACTGGCGGCTGGAAGGCATTAAAGAGGTCTATCGTCAGTACCAGATCCCGTTTGATACCCATTGCGATCTGCTGGTGACGGAAGGGTTCACTGCAGAAGAGTCGGAGCAGGCGATGGGCGAATGGCTGCGCGATACACCGCGTCACGACTGGCCGGAAGTGATTTTCTGCGCCGGCGCGTCGATGTCTACCGGCATCCTGCAGGTACTGAACGCCCACGGGGTGCGCGTTCCGCAAGAGATGTCGCTGATGACCACGGGCGTACAGGAGCTGGACGCCCGCATCGTGGCGACGGTGAGCAGCATGACTATTCCCTGCCGGGCGCTGGGCGTGGAGGCGGTGCATCTGCTGCAACATCGCCTGAACCGGCCCGACGCGCCGGTATTTAATCTGTTGCTGAAAGGGATGCTTTCACAGAAAGGGACTGTCGCCAGCGCCACGCGGCATGCGGCCCGCGTGACGGTGGAACGCTGATCTTACGCGTCAGGGGGTAAACAGACGCCAATCCCGCCGATACCGCAGTAGCCGTACGGGTTTTTGTGCAGATACTGCTGGTGGTCGTCTTCCGCGTAATAAAACGGTGTCGCGTTGCTGATTTCGGTAGTGATGTGGCGATCGTCCCCCGCCGCGCGCATGGCGGCCTGGAAGCGCTCAACACTGGCGCGAGCGGCGCTGTCCTGCTCCGGTGTCAGCGGATAAATAGCCGAACGATATTGGGTGCCGTGGTCGTTGCCCTGTTGCATGCCCTGTGCCGGATCGTGGTTTTCCCAGAAAACCTGCAGCAACTGTTCATAGCTGATGACCGCCGGATCGTACACCACGCGCACCGCCTCGGCGTGGCCAGTTTCACCGGAACAGACTTCCCGGTAGGTGGGATTCGGCGTGTAGCCGCCGGTGTACCCCGCAGCCGTGCTGTAAACGCCGGGCAACTGCCAGAACAACCGTTCTACGCCCCAGAAACAGCCCATCGCGAAAATCGCGATTTCCATCCCTTCAGGGACGTTCGTCATCGAATGTTCGTTGACGGCATGCAGCGTCGCCACGGGCATCGGGGTATTGCGCCCAGGTAATGCATCCGATGGTGAAATCAGGTGCTTTTTATCAAATAGACTCATGGTGCGGTTCTCCCGAAAATCAGTAATTGGGGTTAAGGTTGTAACAAGACGCGTATTTGCACACAATAACCGTTAGGAATGCGTCTACAGTAAACATAAGAAATATTTGGGTAGTCGTCTGTTTTTCAATCCCAGTTGTTGGGTTTTTGTTAAGCCGTGGATCGGCGTTATGATTTTTTCCAGGGTGGAAATAAGGGATATTCAGGAGAAAAAGTGCCACATATCCGTCAGTTATGTTGGGTGAGCCTGTTGTGTTTAAGCAGTTCTGCCTTTGCCGCGAACGTCCGTTTACAGGTCGAAGGGCTATCAGGAGAACTGGAGAAAAACGTCCGGGCACAACTCTCAACCATCCAGGGTGATGAAGTCACGCCGGACCGGCGTTTTCGCGCGCGCGTGGATGACGCCATTCGCGAAGGATTAAAGGCACTCGGCTATTACGAACCGACTATTGATTTCGATCTGCGTCCGCCTCCGGCGAAAGGGCGTCAGGTGCTGGTGGCCAAAGTGACGCCCGGTGAACCGGTGCGCATTGGCGGAACAGAAGTCATTTTACGCGGCGGCGCGCGTACCGACAGAGATTACCTGGATCTGCTGAAAACGCGTCCGGCGATCGGTACAGTGCTCGATCATGGGGACTATGACAGCTTCAAAAAGTCATTAACCAGCGTGGCGCTACGTAAAGGGTATTTCGACAGCGAATTTAATAAGAGCCAGTTGGGTATTGCGCTTGATCGTCATCAGGCGTTCTGGGATATCGATTACAACAGCGGTGAACGTTATCGCTTTGGTCACGTCTCTTTTGAAGGCTCGCAGATCCGCGAGGAGTACCTGCAAAACCTGGTGCCGTTTAAAGAAGGGGATGCGTACGAGTCGAAAGATCTCGGCGAACTGAACCGCCGACTGTCGGCGACCGGCTGGTTTAACTCTGTGGTTGTCGCACCCGAATTCGATAAAGCGCGAAAAACCAAAGTGTTGCCGCTGAAGGGGGTGGTGTCGCCGCGAACGGAAAACACCATTGAGACCGGGGTGGGTTATTCCACCGACGTGGGGCCGCGCGTGAAGACCACGTGGAAAAAACCGTGGATGAACGCTTACGGCCACAGCCTGACGACCAGCGCCAGTATCTCGTCACCAGAACAGCAACTGGATTTTAGCTATAAAATGCCGCTGCTGAAGAACCCGCTGGAGCAATACTATCTGGTGCAGGGCGGTTTTAAGCGTACCGATCTCAACGATACCGAACAGGACTCCACCACGCTTGCGGTTTCCCGCTACTGGGATCTTTCCAGCGGCTGGCAGCGCGCCATTAACCTGCGCTGGAGTCTCGACCACTTTACTCAGGGGGAGGTGACGAACACCACCATGCTGCTTTATCCCGGCGTGATGATCAGCCGTACCCGTTCGCGCGGCGGCCTGATGCCCACCTGGGGCGACTCTCAGCGTTACTCCATTGATTACTCCAACACCGCCTGGGGCTCCGACGTCGATTTCTCGGTCTTTCAGGCACAAAACGTCTGGATCCGTTCTCTGTACGATCGCCATCGCTTCGTGATGCGCGGCAATCTCGGCTGGATCGAAACCGGCGATTTCGACAAAGTGCCGCCAGACCTGCGTTTCTTTGCCGGGGGCGACCGCAGTATTCGCGGCTACAAATACAAATCCATCTCACCAAAATACAGTAACGGCGACCTGAAAGGGGCCTCAAAACTGGCGACCGGGTCGCTGGAATACCAGTACAACGTCACCGGTAAATGGTGGGGGGCGATGTTTGTCGACAGTGGTGAAGCCGTCAGTGATATCCGTAAAAGCGATATCAAAACCGGTGCCGGGGTGGGCGTACGCTGGCAGTCTCCGGTCGGGCCCATCAAGCTCGATTTTGCCGTTCCGGTCGGCGACAAAGATGAACACGGTTTACAGTTTTACATCGGTCTGGGGCCTGAATTATGAGTTTATGGAAGAAGATAAGCCTCGGCGTACTGATTTTTATCCTGCTGTTGCTGGGGACGGTGGCGTTTCTGGTTGGAACGACAACCGGTCTGCATCTGATCTTCAATGCTGCGAATCGCTGGGTGCCGGGGCTGGAAATCGGCCAGGTTACCGGCGGCTGGCGCGATCTGTCTCTGAAAAATATCCGCTTTGACCAGCCCGGCGTGGCGGTTAACGCGGGTGAAGTGCATCTGGCCGTGGGGCTGGATTGCCTGTGGAACAGCAGTCTGTGCGTGAACGATCTGTCGCTCAAAGACATTAATGTGGCGATCGACAGTAAAAAAATGCCGCCGTCCGCGCCGGTCGAAGAAGAAGAGAGCGGCCCGCTGAATCTCTCCACGCCGTATCCGGTAACGCTTTCCCGTGTGGCGCTGAACAACGTCAATATTAAAATTGATGACACCACCGTGTCGGTGATGGCGTTTACCTCCGGCCTGCACTGGCAGGAGAAGGATCTGACCCTCAAGCCCACGTCGTTGCAGGGATTGCTGATCGCGCTGCCGAAAGTGGCGGAGGTTGCTCAGGAAGAAGTCGTCGAGCCGAAGATCCAGAACCCGCAGCCGGATGAAAAGCCGCTTGGCGAAACGCTGAAAGATCTGTTCTCAAAACCGGTTCTGCCGGAGATGACGGACGTGCATCTGCCGCTCAATCTCAATATTGAAGAGTTCAAAGGCGAACAACTGCGCATCACCGGCGATACTGACCTGACGGTGCATAACCTGCTGCTGAAGGTGAGTAGTATCGATGGCAACATGAAGCTCGATGCGTTGGACGTTGACTCTAACCAGGGCACGGTGAACGCCAGCGGGTCGGCCCAGTTAACCGACAACTGGCCGGTAGACATCACCCTGAACAGCACGCTGAACATGGACCCGCTGAAAGGCGAGAAGGTGAAGTTGAAGGTAGGCGGTGCGCTGCGTGAACAACTGGAAGTGGGCGTGAACCTCTCCGGACCGGTGGCGTTGGATCTGCGTGCCCAGACGCGTCTGGCGGAAGCCGGGCTGCCGCTGAATCTGGAAGTGGTCAGCAAGCAGGTTTACTGGCCGTTTACCGGCGACAAACAGTTCCAGGCCGACGATATCAAACTCAAGCTCACCGGCAAGATGACGGACTATACGCTCTCGATGCGTACGGCGGTGAAAGGACAGGATATCCCACCGGCGACCATCATGCTCGATGCGAAGGGCAACGAACAGCAGATTAACCTCGACAAGCTCAGCGTGGCTGCGCTGGAAGGGAAAACCGAGCTGAAGGCGCTGGTGGACTGGCAGCAGGCGATCAGTTGGCGAGGCGAATTGACGCTGGACGGCATCAATACGGCGAAAGAGGTGCCGGACTGGCCGTCGAAGCTCAATGGTCTGATTAAAACCCGGGGCAGCCTGTATGGCGGCAGTTGGCAGATGGAGGTGCCGGAGCTGAAGCTGACCGGTAACGTTAAGCAGAACAAGGTTAACGTTAATGGGTCGCTGAAAGGCAACAGCTACATGCAGTGGACCATTCCAGGGCTGCACCTGGAACTGGGGCCAAACAGCGCCGACGTGAAAGGTGAACTGGGCGTTAAAGATCTCAATCTGGATGCGACCATTGACGCGCCGGGACTGGACAACGCATTGCCGGGACTCGGCGGTACGGCAAAAGGGCTGGTCAAAGTACGTGGTACGGTTGACGCTCCGCAACTGCTGGCGGATATCACCGCCCGTGGGCTGCGCTGGCAGGAACTGTCGGTTGCCCAGGTGCGCGTGGAAGGCGACATTAAATCGACCGACCAGATTGCCGGTAACCTCAACGTGCGGGTTGAGCGCATTTCGCAGCCTGACGTGAACATCAGCCTCGTGACGCTGAACGCCAAAGGGAGCGAGAAGCAACATGAACTGCAACTGCGCGTTCAGGGTGAGCCGGTCTCTGGTCAACTGGATCTGATCGGGAGCTTTGATCGTAAAGAAGAGCGCTGGAAAGGCTCGCTGAGCAATACGCGTTTCCAGACGCCGGTAGGGCCGTTAACCCTGACCCGCGCCATCGCGCTCGACTACCGTAACCAGGAGCAGAAAATCAGCATCGGGCCACACTGCTGGGCAAACCCGAATGCTGAACTGTGCGTGCCGCAAACTATCGATGCCGGTGCCGAAGGGCGGGCGGTGGTGAATCTCAACCGCTTTGATCTGGCGATGCTGAAACCGTTTATGCCGGAGGCGACTCAGGCCAGTGGCGTATTCACCGGCAAAGCGGACGTGTCGTGGGACACCACTAAAGAGGGGCTGCCGCAGGGCAATGTCACGCTTTCCGGGCGTAACGTGAAGGTGACGCAGACGGTCAACGACGCGCCGCTGCCGCTGGCGTTCGATACCCTGAACGTGACGGCCGATCTGCGCAACAATCGTGCGGAACTGGGCTGGCTGATCCGCCTGACCAATAACGGCCAGCTTGACGGACAGGTACAGGTCACCGATCCGCAGGGCCGTCGTAACCTGGGCGGTAACGTCAACATTCGCAACGTCAACCTTGCGATGGTGAACCCGATCTTCGCGCGTGGTGAGAAGGCCGCAGGTATGCTGAGCGCCAATTTACGCCTGGGCGGTGATGTGCAGAGCCCACAGATGTTTGGTCAATTGCAACTGAGCGGTCTGGATATCGACGGCAACTTTATGCCGTTTGATATGCAACCGAGCCAACTGGCGATGAATTTCAACGGTACGCGCTCGACGCTTACCGGGGAGATACGAACCCAACAGGGGCAGATCAATCTGAGCGGCGACGCCGACTGGAGCCAGATCGACAACTGGCGCGCGCGCGTGGCGGCGAAAGGGAGTCGGGTACGTATCACCGTGCCGCCAATGGTGCGCCTCGACGTTTCTCCGGATGTGGTTTTCGACGCGACGCCGAATCTGTTTACGCTGGACGGACGGGTAGACGTGCCGTGGGCGCGTATTGTGGTACACGACCTGCCAGAGAGCGCCGTGGGCGTGTCGAGCGACGAAGTGATGCTCAATAATGACCTGCAGCCAGAGAAGCCGCAGAGTGCCGGGATCCCGATCAACAGCAATCTGATTGTACACGTCGGTAATAACGTGCGGATGGATGCGTTTGGTCTGAAAGCCCGTCTGACAGGCGATCTGAAAGTGGCGCAGGATAAACAGGGACTGGGTCTAAACGGACAGATCAACATTCCGGAAGGTCGCTTCCACGCCTACGGTCAGGATCTGATTGTGCGTAAAGGCGAGCTGTTGTTCTCGGGACCGCCGGATCAGCCGTTGCTGAATATCGAAGCCATTCGTAACCCGGAGGCGACAGAGGATGCGGTGATCGCCGGTGTTCGCGTCACCGGAACGGCAGATGAGCCGAAGGCTGAGATCTTCTCTGACCCGGCGATGTCGCAGCAGGAAGCGCTCTCTTATCTGCTGCGTGGCCAGGGCCTGAGCAGCGATCAAAGCGACAGTGCCGCAATGACCTCAATGCTTATTGGTCTGGGGGTTGCACAAAGTGGTCAGGTTGTGGGTAAAATCGGGGAGACATTTGGCGTAAGCAATCTGGCACTGGACACGCAGGGGGTGGGCGACTCCTCCCAGGTCGTGGTCAGCGGATATGTACTGCCAGGTCTGCAGGTGAAATATGGTGTGGGTATATTTGACTCACTGGCGACACTCACGTTACGTTATCGTCTGATGCCTAAGCTATATCTGGAAGCCGTGTCTGGCGTAGATCAGGCACTGGATTTGCTCTATCAGTTTGAGTTTTAGCAATGCGAATATTTGTCTACGGCAGTTTACGAACCAAACAAGGCAACAGCCACTGGATGACCAACGCCCAGTTGCTGGGAAATTACAGTATCGATAACTACCAGTTGTACAGTCTGGGCCACTATCCAGGCGCAGTTCCGGGGAACGGAACGGTACACGGTGAGGTTTATCGTATTGATAATGCGACTCTGGCCGAGCTGGATGCTTTGCGCACCCGCGGCGGTGAATACGCACGCCAGTTGATCCAGACGCCGTACGGCAGTGCATGGATGTACGTGTACCAGCGCCCGGTGGACGGATTAACGCTGATCGACAGCGGTAACTGGTTAGACAGAGACCAGTACTGAAACCTCCGCGCCACCTTCGGGTGGCGTTGTTTTATGCGATGTCACTCGCATTCCGGATTGCCGGCCTTCCGGTGCTCTTTTCCCCTTTTGCCAAAACGCAGGCATAAAAAAACCCTTACTGACCGGTACCCGGCGTTCAGGGTTTTCAGCGTTCAGCGAACTTATTTCTTCGCGGCGCGCTCGAAGGAGGCAATGATTTCAGCTTTAGCGGCTTCAGCGTTGTCCCAACCGTCCACTTTCACCCACTTGCCTTTTTCGAGATCTTTGTAGTGCTCGAAGAAGTGCGTGATCTGTGCTTTCAGCAGTTCCGGCAGGTCGTTCACATCTTTGATGTGATCGTACTCTTTGCTCAGTTTGGTGTGCGGCACGGCAACCAGTTTCGCATCTTCACCGGATTCGTCGGTCATTTTCAGTACGCCAACCGGACGGCAGCGGATAACGGAGCCTGGTTCCAGCGGATACGGGGTCGGGACCAGAACGTCAACCGGGTCACCGTCCAGAGACAGAGTGTGGTTGATGTAACCGTAGTTGCACGGATAGAACATCGCGGTGGACATGAAGCGGTCGACGAACAGTGCGCCGCTCTCTTTGTCGACTTCGTATTTGATCGGATCTGCGTTAGCCGGGATCTCGATAACAACGTAGATATCTTCCGGCAGGTCTTTACCTGCTGGGACGTTGAGTAAGCTCATGTCTGTTTCCTTTAACTGTGTCGTAAACAAGTGGCGAGTATTATAGCGATCTCGCGACGAATGTCTTCGCCTGATTTTGTTTTCACTCGCCTCGTACCGGTCTTTTCAGACCACTCGCATGACAGGAAAATCCATATCTTCAGCCGCTTTTTTCATAGGGAAATGGAAGCGATTACAAACTTGTGATTAACGTTCTATTTACTTTTTTGAAGTGTGATGTAACGCAATCCGTTACATGCTCGATTGTCTATAGTTTTTTCGCGACTGTTTCTTAACCAACAATAACCTACCCTACGAGGACACAGTTATGTGGAAGCGCTTACTTATCGTCACAGCAGTTTCGGCAGCCATGTCGTCTATGGCCATGGCCGCCCCATTAACCGTAGGATTTTCGCAGGTCGGCTCTGAGTCCGGCTGGCGCGCCGCAGAGACCAACGTGGCGAAAAGCGAGGCCGAGAAGCGCGGCATTACGCTGAAAATCGCTGACGGTCAGCAAAAGCAGGAAAACCAGATTAAAGCCGTGCGTTCATTTGTCGCTCAGGGCGTTGATGCCATCTTCATTGCGCCGGTGGTGGCGACAGGATGGGAGCCGGTGCTGAAGGAAGCGAAAGATGCCGAGATTCCGGTCTTCCTGCTCGATCGTTCCATCGATGTAAAAGACAAATCTCTCTATATGACCACCGTCACCGCCAACAACGTGCTCGAAGGCCAACTGATCGGTGACTGGCTGATCAAAGAGGTTAATGGTAAGCCGTGTAATGTGGTTGAGTTACAGGGCACCGTCGGTGCCAGTGTGGCCATTGACCGTAAGAAAGGGTTTGCTGAGGCCATTGCCAAAGCGCCAAACATCAAAATCATCCGTTCCCAGTCCGGTGACTTCACCCGCAGTAAAGGTAAAGAGGTCATGGAAAGCTTTATCAAAGCGGAGAACAACGGCAAGAACATCTGCATGGTTTACGCCCATAACGATGACATGGTGATCGGGGCTATCCAGGCTATCAAAGAAGCGGGGCTGAAGCCGGGCAAAGATATTCTGACCGGTTCTATCGACGGCGTACCGGACATTTATAAAGCAATGATTGACGGTGAAGCGAATGCCAGCGTTGAACTGACGCCGAACATGGCGGGTCCAGCCTTCGACGCACTCGAGAAGTTCAAGAAAGATGGCACGATGCCTGAGAAGGTCACTATCACCAAATCGACGCTGTACCTGCCGGATACCGCGAAAGAAGAGTTAGAGAAGAAGAAAAACATGGGCTACTAAGTTCAGACCCGTTCTGGTGGCATACCTTACACCGTAGGCCTGATAACCGAAGCGCCATCAGGCAAATGTTCTGCCGGATGGCGGCGTAACCGCCTTATCCGGCCTACGGGCCTACGGCCACGCTTTGTACCGGAGGAAGATCATGACGACTGAACAACACCAGGAGATCCTCCGTACAGAGGGGTTAAGTAAATTCTTTCCTGGCGTCAAAGCGCTGGATAACGTCGATTTCAGCCTGCGTCGCGGGGAAATCATGGCGCTGCTCGGCGAGAACGGCGCCGGAAAATCCACGCTCATTAAAGCGCTGACCGGCGTCTATCACGCCGATCGCGGTACCATCTGGCTGGAAGGCAGCGCCATCTCCCCCAGAAATACCGCACATGCTCAACAACTGGGTATTGGCACGGTGTATCAGGAAGTGAACCTGCTGCCGAATATGTCGGTGGCGGACAATCTGTTTATTGGCCGTGAACCTAAGCGCTTTGGCCTGCTGCGGCGCAAAGAGATGGAAAAGCGCGCCACGGAACTGATGGCGTCTTACGGCTTTTCCCTCGACGTGCGCGAACCGCTGAACCGCTATTCGGTGGCGATGCAACAGATCGTGGCTATCTGCCGGGCGATCGATCTTTCCGCTAAAGTCCTGATCCTCGATGAACCCACCGCCAGCCTCGATACGCAAGAGGTTGAGATGCTGTTCGGCCTGATGCGTCATCTGCGCGATCGCGGCGTGAGTCTGATTTTTGTTACCCATTTTCTCGATCAGGTCTATCAGGTTAGCGATCGGATCACCGTCCTGCGTAACGGCAGTTTTGTCGGCTGCCGTGAAACCCGCGAGCTGCCGCAGATAGAACTGGTCAAAATGATGCTGGGACGCGAGCTGGACACCCATGCGCTACAGCGCGCGGGACGCACCTTGCTTAGCGACAAACCGGTTGCCGCGTTCAAAAATTTCGGCAAGAAAGGGACTATCTCCCCGTTCGATCTCGACGTTCGTCCCGGTGAGATCGTCGGTCTGGCTGGACTGCTCGGATCCGGACGCACCGAAACGGCTGAGGTGATCTTCGGCATCAAACCGGCGGACAGCGGCAGCGCGCAGATCAAAGGCAAAGCGCAGACGCTGCGATCCCCTCACCAGGCGTCATGCCTGGGAATCGGTTTTTGCCCGGAAGACCGGAAAACGGACGGCATTATTGCCGCCGCCTCGGTGCGGGAAAATATCATCCTGGCGCTACAGGCCCAGCGCGGTTGGCTGCGGCCGATTGCGCGCAAAGAACAGAATGACATTGCCGAGCGGTTTATCCGCCAGCTTGGCATTCGCACCCCCAGCGCAGAACAGCCGATCGAATTTCTCTCCGGCGGCAACCAACAAAAAGTGCTGCTGTCGCGCTGGCTACTGACCAAACCGCAGTTTCTGATCCTCGACGAACCGACGCGAGGGATCGACGTGGGGGCGCATGCCGAGATTATTCGCCTGATCGAAACCCTGTGCGCTGATGGTCTGGCGTTGCTGGTGATCTCCTCGGAGCTGGAGGAACTGGTGGGGTATGCGGATCGGGTGATCATCATGCGTGACCGCAAACAGGTGGCGGAGATCCCGCTGGCTGAACTGTCCGTTCCGGCGATCATGAACGCCATCGCGGCGTAAGGAGACTCTTGTGATGCCCCAATCTCTCCCGCAAACCACGCCGCCGAAGCGACGCTTTCGCTGGCCGACCGGCATGCCGCAACTGATTGCGCTGTTGCTGGTGCTGTTGGTGGACAGCCTTGTCGCCCCCCACTTTTACCAGATTGTGTTGCAGGACGGGCGTCTGTTCGGCAGCCCGATTGATATCCTGAACCGCGCCGCCCCCGTCGCATTGCTGGCGATAGGGATGACGCTGGTGATTGCCACAGGCGGCATTGACCTTTCCGTTGGCGCGGTGATGGCGATTGCCGGGGCCACGACCGCCGCGATGACCGTCGCGGGTCACAGCTTGCCGGTGGTGCTGCTCGCCGCGTTGGGGACCGGCGTTCTGGCCGGCCTGTGGAACGGCGTTCTGGTGGCAATCCTCAAAATTCAGCCCTTTGTCGCCACGCTGATCCTGATGGTGGCGGGGCGCGGCGTGGCGCAACTGATCACCTCCGGACAGATTGTCACCTTCGACTCGTCCACGCTCTCCTGGTTTGGTAGCGGTTCGTTGCTGCTGTTTCCCACACCGGTCATTATCGCGCTGATCACGCTGGTGCTGTTCTGGCTGCTGACCCGGCGAACGGCGCTTGGGATGTTTATTGAAGCCGTAGGGATCAACATCCGGGCGGCGAAAAATGCCGGGGTGAACACGCGGGTCATCGTCATGCTCACCTACGTGCTGAGCGGGCTGTGCGCGGCGATTGCCGGGATTATCGTCACGGCGGATATTCGCGGTGCTGATGCCAACAATGCCGGATTGTGGCTGGAGCTGGACGCCATTCTGGCGGTGGTGATCGGCGGCGGTTCCCTGATGGGCGGGCGTTTTAATTTGCTGCTGTCAGTGGTGGGTGCGCTGATTATTCAGGGGATGAACACCGGGATCCTGCTGTCCGGATTCCCGCCGGAGATGAACCAGGTGGTCAAAGCCATCGTGGTGCTGTGCGTACTGATTGTGCAGTCACAGCGCTTTATCAGTCTGCTAAAAGGAGTGCGTGGTCGTGATAAAACGTAATTTACCGTTAATGATCACCCTCGGGGTTTTCGTGCTGGGCTATCTCTACTGCTTAACCCAGTTCCCCGGCTTTGCCTCCACGCGGGTTATCTGCAACATTCTGACCGATAACGCCTTTCTGGGGATCATCGCCGTGGGGATGACCTTCGTGATCCTCTCCGGTGGGATCGATCTCTCCGTCGGATCGGTCATCGCCTTCACCGGCGTATTCCTGGCAAAGGCTATCGGCTACTGGGGGATCTCGCCGCTGCTGGCGTTTCCGCTGGTACTGGCGATGGGCTGTGCGTTTGGCGCTTTCATGGGGTTGTTGATTGATGCGCTAAAGATCCCGGCCTTTATCATCACTCTTGCCGGTATGTTCTTCCTGCGCGGGGTCAGCTACCTGGTGTCGGAAGAGTCGATCCCGATTAACCATCCCATTTACGACACGCTGTCCAGTCTGGCGTGGAAAATCCCCGGTGGCGGTCGCCTGAGCGCGATGGGTCTGCTGATGTTGGCGGTGGTTGTGATGGGGATTTTCCTCGCGCATCGCACCCGGTTTGGCAATCAGGTGTATGCCATTGGCGGAAATGCGATTTCGGCGAACCTGATGGGGATTTCCACCCGCAGCACGACGATTCGCATCTATATGCTGTCGACCGGGCTGGCGACGCTGGCCGGGATTGTCTTTTCTGTCTACACCCAGGCCGGCTACGCGCTGGCAGGGGTTGGGGTGGAGCTGGACGCCATCGCGTCGGTGGTGATCGGCGGTACGTTGCTGAGCGGTGGGGTGGGTACGGTTCTTGGAACGCTGTTTGGCGTGGCGATTCAGGGGCTGATCCAGACCTACATTAACTTCGACGGTACGCTCAGTTCATGGTGGACGAAAATTGCCATTGGCGTTTTGTTATTTATTTTCATTGCGTTGCAGCGTGGCCTGACGGTGCTCTGGGAAAATCGACAGAGTTCGCCGGTGACGCGTATTGCTGATTCAGGGAGCAGGAATTGATATCTGTTTGCCGATGCAGTCCAGGACAGAACAGACGGTTTTTGCTACAGTGCCTGTTTTACGGCAAGTGGGTTGGATATGGCTTCATTAAAGGATGTTGCGCGCCTGGCGGGGGTGTCGATGATGACGGTCTCCCGGGTAATGAATAATGCGGAATCAGTACGCCCTGCAACGCGTGACAGCGTGTTGCAGGCTATCCAGACCCTGAATTATGTTCCCGATCTTTCCGCCCGTAAGATGCGTGCCCAGGGGCGTAAGCCATCGACCCTTGCCGTGCTGGCGCAGGATACGGCCACAACGCCTTTCTCAGTCGATATCCTGCTTGCCATTGAACAAACAGCCAGCGAGTTCGGCTGGAACAGTTTTTTAATCAACATTTTTTCTGATGATGATGCCGCGCGTGCGGCGCGCCAACTGCTTGCTCACCGGCCGGATGGCATTATCTATACCACGATGGGGCTACGGCATATCACGCTACCTGAAGTTCTGCATGGCGAAAATATCGTTCTGGCGAACTGTGTGGCGGACGATCCCGCGTTACCCAGCTATATCCCTGATGATTACACCGCGCAGTATGAGGCAACCCAGTATTTGATCGCGGCGGGATATCGTCAGCCATTATGCTTCTGGTTACCCGAAGGCGCGCTGGCGACAGGGTACCGTCGACAGGGATTTGAACAGGCCTGGCGTAATGCCGGACGGGATCTGGCGGATGTGAAGCAATTTCACATGGCGATGGGTGACGATCACTATACCGATCTTGCAGGTTTACTGGACGCCTGCATTCCATCGGGTAAACCCGATTTTGATGTTCTGATTTGTGGTAACGATCGCGCCGCCTTTGTGGCTTATCAGGTTCTTCTGGCGAAAGGGATCCGCATCCCACAGGATGTTGCCGTTATGGGGTTTGATAACCTGGTGGGCGTCGGGCATCTGTTTTTACCCCCATTAACCACAATGCAGCTTCCACACGATATTATCGGGCGGGAAGCTGCACTGCATGTGATTGAAGGACGTACCGGCGGCGGCCAGAAACGGATCCCTTGTCCGCTGCTGATCCGTTGTTCCGCCTGACCGTTGATTACCCCAGTAGCCAGAGTTCGCCTTGCAGCAGTATGGCTTCTCCATGAGCGGCATAGAGAGACAGTTCACGTTCCTCTGGCTGCGGATAGATTCGGCTGCTCATGACCGCTTCCCCACCATTAATGAATACCTCAATGGATGACTTATCGATAAAGATCCTCAGATCAAGTGGTTCACCTTGCGTAAGGGGAATACTGCGATAACCATCTATGTTTTCTTGCGGGTAATACCGCCACAAAACGAGCCGTCCGGACTGATTATCGATATACAGTCGCATCCCTGTGCCGAGCTGTAACCCGTAATGTTCGGCATGACTATTCTGACAATCCCACCGTAATTGAATTTCGATCGCTTGTGCGTTTTCCTGCAAAACGCATTTGCTGTCGACGTTGTTGGCAGGAATAGGTTGATACCGCTGACGTAACGACTCTGCTTCCCGCACCGGGCGCTGGATGAGTTTGCCGTTGCTCTCAGAGAGCTCTCGAGCCAGCGTCATGCAACCTGCCCAACCCTCACGTTTTGATGGCATTGATGATTCCCACATATCCATCCAGCCGATGATGATGAGCCTGCCATCTTTAGCGGTAAAACTTTGCGGCGCATAAAAATCATGCCCGTGATCGAGTTCAGTAAAAGGGCCTGACTGTGCAAAGATCCGTCCAGGAGACCAGACCCCAGGTATGACTCCGCTCTGAAAGCGATTCCGGTTACAGTATCCTTCCGCCTTCATTCCTTGTGGTGAAAACATCAGGTAATGGTGTTCACCAGGACGGAAAAAGTCCGGACACTCCCACATATAGCTTTCGCCTGCGTTGGCATGCGCCAGTACGCGATCGAAGGTCCATTCACGCAATGATTTACCACGATAAAGTAAGATCTGCCCGGTGTTACCAGGATCTTTTGCACCTACCACCATCCACCAGGTGTTTGCTTCTCGCCAGACTTTAGGATCGCGAAAATGCATAATCCCTTCCGGAGGGGTCAGCACCACTCCCTGTTTTTCAAAATGGATCCCATCCCGACTGGTTGCCAGACACTGTACTTCACGAATGGCGTCATCATTGCCTTCTCCTGCAAGCCAGACATGACCGGTATAGATGAGCGATAGCACACCGTTGTCATCGACGGCACTGCCCGAAAAACATCCATCTTTGTCATCCTCATCGCCAGGTGCCAGCGCAATAGGCTCATGACGCCAGTGGATCATATCTTCACTGGTGGCATGTCCCCAGTGCATAGGCCCCCAGTGTTCGTTGAATGGGTGATGCTGATAAAACGCGTGATAGCGATCGTTAAACCAGATTAGCCCGTTGGGATCGTTCATCCACCCAGCCGGAGGCGCGAGGTGAAAATGAGGATAGAAGGTGTTTCCACGGCGAGTGCGCAGCTTTTCCAGCGCTTTTTGCGCCATGTGTAATCTTGATTGCGTCATCTAAGCTCTTCCTGGTTTAGCAATAATAGTTGAATTGTTAACGTTAACTTTTGCAAAAATAAAGATCTTAATTGTGGTTAATGTGATGATTATCGCAAATGTTAACGTTAACTATGCGGTTTTGTGATCGATTATGCATGTTGGGGCAAATTCATGACGGTTTTGAGAAAAAGCGGTTTATCAATGTGCGTAAGCCAGATGAAGTCGAGGGAGAAACATGTCAGCCAAAGTATGGGTTTTAGGTGATGCGGTTGTAGATCTTATGCCTGAATCAGATGGAAGGTTATTGCCTTGCCCTGGTGGCGCGCCGGCTAACGTTGCGGTGGGGATAGCCAGATTAGGTGGGGCAAGTGGATTTATAGGTCGGGTGGGGGATGATCCTTTTGGCGCGTTGTTAAGAAGAACGCTGAAAGCGGAAGGGGTTGATACTTCACGGTTGAAGCAGGATGAATGGCACCGGACATCGACTGTGCTTGTCGATCTTAATGAACAAGGAGAGCGTTCTTTTACATTCATGGTTCGCCCCAGCGCCGATCTTTTTCTGGAGGCAACCGATTTGCCCGAATGGCGGCACGGCGAATGGTTACATCTCTGTTCAATTGCCCTGTCTGCCGAACCTTCACGTACCAGTGCTTTTATTGCGATGTCAGCGCTTCGACGTGCAGGCGGCTTTGTCAGCTTCGATCCCAATATCCGTGACGATCTCTGGCAAGACAAACAGTTGTTGCGCTTGTGTTTGTTGCAGGCGCTTCAACTGGCAGACGTGGTCAAGCTGTCGGAAGACGAATGGCGGCTTATCAATGGAAACGCTCAGTGTGATCGGGATATCTGCGCCCTGGCAACGGAGCATGAAATTACCATGCTGTTGGTGACGAAAGGGGCTGATGGTGTGGTGGTCTGCTACCGCGGGGAGGTTCACCACTTTGCCGCGATTCCCGCGAATTGTGTAGACAGCACCGGGGCGGGGGATGCGTTTGTCGCCGGATTACTGGGAGGTCTGGCTGCTGAAGGCTTCCCTGCGCATGAGGGCGAATTACAACACATTATAGAACTCGCCCAACGCTGCGGAGCGCTTGCGGTAACGGCAAAAGGGGCGATGACAGCGCTGCCGCATCGACAAGAGCTGGAACGGTGTAAGTAAACAACGAGGCCGATTTTGCCTCTGAACAGGACGTGATTTTTGTTAACGACAGGCAGGTAATTATGGCATTGAAGATTCCATTCAGAAATGCGTACTATCGTTTTGCATCCAGTTATTCATTTCTCTTTTTTATTTCCTGGTCACTGTGGTGGTCGTTATATGCCATTTGGCTGAAAGGACATCTGGGTTTAACAGGGACAGAATTAGGCACACTTTATTCGGTTAACCAGTTTACCAGCATGCTGTTTATGGTGGCCTACGGTATTATTCAGGATAAGCTTGGCCTGAAGAAATCTCTCATCTGGTGTATGAGTTTCATCCTGGTCCTGACGGGGCCGTTTATGATTTACGTTTACGAACCGCTACTGCAAAGCCATTTTTCTGTTGGGTTGGTTCTGGGATCTCTCTTTTTTGGCCTGGGGTATCTGGCGGGTTGCGGCCTGCTTGACAGTTTCACCGAGAAAATGGCGCGGAGTTTTCATTTTGAATATGGAACCGCGCGTGCCTGGGGGTCATTTGGTTATGCCATTGGCGCATTTTTCGCTGGCATCTTTTTCAGTATTAATCCCCATATCAACTTTTGGCTGGTCTCGCTATTTGGCGCCGTGTTTATGATGATCAACATGCGCTTCAAAGATCAGGAGCAGCAGTGCGTAACGGCTGAAGCGGGTGGGGTAAAAAAAGAGGATTTTATCGCTGTCTTCAAAGATCGTAACTTCTGGATCTTCGTTGTGTTTATTGTGGGGACGTGGTCTTTCTATAACATTTATGATCAACAGCTCTTTCCGGTGTTTTATGCTGGTCTGTTCGAATCACACGATGTTGGAACGCGCGTATATGGATATCTGAATTCGTTCCAGGTCGTGCTTGAAGCACTGTGCATGGCGAGTATTCCCTTCTTTGTTAATCGGGTGGGGCCAAAAAATGCATTACTCATCGGCGTGGTGATTATGGCGCTGCGCATCCTCTCTTGCGCCTTGTTCGTTAATCCCTGGGTCATTTCGCTGGTGAAGCTCCTGCATGCTATTGAAGTTCCACTTTGCGTCATCTCCGTATTCAAATACAGCGTAGCGAACTTTGATAAGCGACTGTCATCGACAATCTTCCTGATTGGTTTTCAGATTGCCAGTTCGCTGGGGATAGTATTGCTTTCAACGCCAATAGGGATTCTCTTTGACCTCGCAGGCTACCAGACCGTGTTTTTCGCCATCTCGGGTATCGTCTGCTTGATGTTGCTTTTTGGCATTTTCTTCCTGAGTAAAAAACGAGAACCGTCCGTGCCAGAACCTTCACTGAATTCAGCGACATAAACCTAAACTTTTTCCGGTTGTTGTCGATAGTTTCTGTATATCTTACAACCGGAAAATAACGATGCCAAAATCCCTCTCCCTACGAAATACCCTGTTGGTTTTATTGTCGCTTATTACCCTGTTACTACTGCTAACTGGTGGCATGGGGATTTACGCCTCCACGCGTATTATTACCTCATGGGTCTATTACGGGGTGATGACGGCGACGACGCTGACGGCCATCGCTCTGCTGGCGGTGGTTTGGCTGTTATTGCGCAATAAGCTCCTGAAACCGCTCGATAATGTCGTTGAACAACTCGAACGCCTGGCGACAGGGGATTTATCGGCGGCGGAAAGCCGCTATGCCAGCGCCGAGTTTAATCGTCTGCAGGCTGCGCTCGAAGGGATGCGCGCGGCGCTGAGCGAGTCCGTCAAACGCGTCCGCGATGCCAGTTCGCAGATAGACACCGGCAGTCGTGAACTGACGGCGGGTAATATTCATCTGGCAACACGCACCGAATCGACCGCGACCTCGCTGGAACAAACCGCCGCCAGCATGGAGGAGCTCACCGCGACGGTGAAACAGAATGCGGAAAACGCCGATCAGGCGCATCAACTGGCGAAATCAGTTTCTGATACCGCCGATCGCGGCAGTGAAATGGTGTGTTATGTCATTGAAAAAATGCGCGATATTTCCGGTAGCTCTAACCGTATTGCCGATATTCTTGGCGTGATCGACGGGATTGCGTTCCAGACCAATATTCTGGCGCTGAACGCCTCGGTTGAAGCGGCGCGCGCGGGAGAGCAGGGACGCGGTTTTGCCGTGGTGGCAGGCGAAGTGCGCAATCTGGCCAGCCGCAGCGCGGAGGCCGCGAAAGAGATCCGCACGCTCATTGGCGACTCGCAGTCGCAGGTGGGGGAGGGCAGCGACCTGGCAATGCAGGCGGGTGAAACGATGGATGAGATTGCCAGCGAAGTGATGCGGATGACCAAACTGATGCGGGAAATTGCCAGCGCGTCGCAGGAGCAGAGTCGCGGTATCGAACAGGTGAATATCGCGGTGAGCCAGATGGATGAAACGGCGCAGCAGAATGCGGCCCTGGTACAACAGTCCTCCGCGGCAACCCGCTCGCTTGAAGAGCAGTCGCACGCGCTTATCGAAGCGATGGCGTCGTTTAAATTGCAGACCGCCTGATGTGAAATGCCGGATGACGACGTTGACACGTCTTATCCGGCATACGCAGCTATTGTAGGCCGGATAAGCGCTAGCGCCATCCGGCAAGGGTTTTACGCGTCCGGGAACTCCCGGATAAAGCGTTCCACATCTTCAACCATATGGTTGTTGCCAACGAAGAACGAACGGCGCTGGTGCAGGCTTTCCGGGGTGATATCCAGAATTCGTTCTTTCCCGTCGCTCGCTTTGCCGCCGGCTTGCTCTGCGAGGAATGCCATTGGGTTGCACTCGTACAGCAGACGCAGTTTTCCTTCCGGGTGGCTGGCGGTGCTTGGGTAGAGATAAATTCCACCTTTCAGCAGGTTACGGTGGAAGTCAGCAACCAGTGAGCCGATGTAGCGCGAGGTGTACGGGCGCTGCGTGGATTTATCCTCTTCCTGGCAGAACTTGATGTACTTCTTCACACCGTTCGGGAATTTAATGTAGTTGCCTTCGTTAATGGAGTAAGTGTTGCCCTTCTCCGGGAAGCGCATGCGCTCCTGACACAGGCAGAACACGCCCAGCGACGGATCGTAGGTAAAGGCGTGGACACCGCAGCCGGTGGTGTAAACCAGCATCGTGGAGGAGCCGTAAACCACGTAACCCGCAGCAACCTGTTTGTTGCCCGGTTGCAGGAAATCTTCTTCAGTGACCGGCGTGCCAACAGGCGTCACGCGGCGGTAGATAGAGAAAATGGTCCCGACAGAGACGTTAACATCGATGTTGGACGATCCATCCAGCGGATCCATCAGCACCACGTATTTCGCGTGTTCACAGCCTTCGAAAACGACGATTTCATCTTCTTCTTCAGAGGCAATACCCGCGACGATATCACGCGCCTTGAGTGCAGCTTTCAGTTTTTCGTTCGCGAACAGGTCGAGTTTCTGCTGAACCTCGCCCTGTACGTTCTCAGCACCGCTGGCACCCAGGATATCGACCAGACCGGCCTTGTTGATATCGCGGTGGATGATCTTGGCGCCCAGCTTTATTGCCGACAACAACGCAGTGAGCTCACCCGTAGCATGAGAGAACTCGTGCTGCTTCTCGACAATAAATTCACCTAACGTTTTCATAACACTTTCCCTGCAATTAATATGGAGTAAAGCGACCGTAACAATCTTAACAAATATTTCAGTGGCTGCGCTCAGGTGAATCGCGCCAGCAAACTACGGATTATCCTGAAATGCGTTTCTCACTTGCCTGACATATGCGTAAAATGCCCCCTGGGTTAAATTAGGATAGTGACGTATGCGCATTCATATTTTGGGAATTTGTGGCACGTTCATGGGCGGTCTGGCGATGCTGGCGCGCTCGCTCGGTCATGAAGTAACGGGTTCGGACGCCAATGTGTATCCGCCGATGAGTACCTTACTTGAGAACCAGGGTATCTCCCTGATTCAGGGTTATGACCCCAGTCAGCTTGACTCGCAACCGGACCTGGTGATCATTGGCAATGCCATGACCCGTGGAAATCCGTGCGTTGAGGCGGTGCTGGAAAAAAACATTCCGTTCATGTCCGGTCCGCAGTGGCTGCATGACTTTGTGCTGCGCGATCGTTGGGTGCTGGCCGTTGCGGGAACGCACGGTAAAACCACCACCGCGGGCATGGCGACCTGGATTCTTGACGTCTGCGGTTATAAGCCAGGTTTTGTGATTGGCGGTGTGCCGGGGAATTTTGACGTTTCTGCGCGTCTGGGCGAAAGCGACTTCTTCGTGATTGAAGCGGATGAGTACGACTGCGCCTTCTTCGATAAACGCTCCAAATTCGTACATTACTGCCCGCGTACGCTGATCCTCAACAACCTTGAGTTTGATCATGCGGATATCTTTGACGATCTGAAAGCGATCCAGAAGCAGTTCCACCACCTGGTCCGCATCGTGCCGGGTCAGGGGCGGATCATTTATCCGGAACACGACATCAATCTGAAGCAGACGATGGCGATGGGGTGCTGGAGCGAACAGGAACTGGTGGGCGAGCAGGGCCACTGGCAGGCGAAAAAGCTGAACGTCGATGCCTCGGAATGGGAAGTGTGGCTGGACGGCGAGAAGGTCGGCGAAGTGAAGTGGTCACTGGTTGGTGAACACAACATGCACAACGGTCTGATGGCCATTGCTGCGGCCCGTCACGTTGGCGTGCAGCCGGGCGATGCGGCCAATGCGCTGGGATCGTTCATCAACGCCCGTCGCCGTCTTGAACTGCGCGGCGAAGCGAACGGCGTCACGGTCTATGATGATTTCGCACATCACCCGACGGCGATTCTGGCAACGCTTGCGGCGCTGCGTGGCAAAGTAGGCGGTACGGCACGCATTATCGCCGTGCTGGAGCCGCGTTCTAACACCATGAAAATGGGGCTGTCCAAAGACGATCTGGCACCGTCATTGGGCCGTGCGGATGAAGTGTATCTGCTGCAGCCGCCGCATATCCCGTGGCAGGTGGCGGAAGTGGCGGAAGCCTGCATCCAGCCTGCTCACTGGAGTGGTGATGTGGATACGCTGGCTGAGATGATCGTGAAAACGGCGCAACCTGGCGATCACATTCTGGTGATGAGTAACGGCGGGTTTGGTGGTATTCACCAAAAACTGCTGGATGGCCTGGCGAAAAAAGCCGAAGCGCAAGCCGAAGAGTAATAAAAAGGCCCGGTGGCGCTGACGCTTACCGGGCCTACGTGCTTGTAGGCCGGATAAGACGTTTCGCGTCGCCATCCGGCATTCACGCCGGGTTACATTACGCGTCGTTTTCCGCCAGTTCGCGCAGATACTGGAAGATCTGACGCGCGGATTTCGGCGGCTTATTCCCTTCTTTCTCTTTCTTCGCGTTGCGGATCAGCGAACGAAGCTGCTGGCGGTCGGCGTTTGGCCACAGGTTCAGCACTTCCTCTACCGCGTCATCCCCTTCGTCAATCAGACGATCGCGCAGATGCTCAAGCTTGTGAAACAACACCACCTGCTGGTTGTGGCGGTTTTTCAGCTTGTCCAGCGCCTGGCGAATAGGATCAACCTCACGCTGGCGCAGCATTTTACCAATCAACTGCAACTGGCGGCGGCGACCTTCCATTTTGATCCGCTGGGCCAGCTCAATGGCGGCACGCAGGTCCGCATCAAGCGGGATTTTGTCCAGCGCGTTTTTCCCCAGATCCACCAGTTCCGCGCCCAGGCGTTTGAGCTCCTCGGCGTCGCGTTTAATTTCACTTTTACTGACCCAGATAATTTCATCGTCTTCGTCTTCGATGTCATCACCGGGAACGTCGTCGAGCCAGTCTTCGGGCTGCTTAGTCATGTCAGGCTCCTTAAAAAAAGAGGCTAATGTTACCAGTTAAGATGCGCACTGAAAAACGGTTCTCTGTTAGACTTCAGAGAAACTCTCTACATTATGGCATTTGCGATGAAAGTAATCTCACAAGTTGAAGCGCAGCGTAAGATTCTGGAAGAAGCGGTCTCGACAGCGCTGGAGTTAGCCTCAGGCAAATCGGACGGGGCGGAAGTCGCCGTAAGCAAGACGACCGGCATCAGTGTCAGCACCCGTTATGGTGAAGTGGAGAATGTCGAATTCAATAGCGATGGCGCGTTGGGAATTACCGTCTACCATCAAAACCGCAAAGGCAGTGCCTCATCGACTGATTTAAGCCCGCAGGCGATTGCCCGTACCGTCCAGGCGGCGCTGGACATCGCGCGCTACACCTCGCCGGACCCTTGCGCAGGTGTGGCAGACAAAGAGTTACTGGCTTTTGACGCACCGGATCTGGATCTGTTCCACCCGGCAGAGGTTTCTCCGGATGAAGCCATCGAACTGGCGGCGCGTGCCGAACAGGCTTCTTTGCAGGCCGATAAACGTATCACCAATACGGAAGGCGGCAGCTTTAACAGCCACTATGGCATTAAAGTGTTTGGCAACAGCCACGGCATGTTGCAGGGCTATTGCTCCACCCGCCATTCACTTTCCAGCTGCGTGATTGCTGAAGAAAACGGCGATATGGAGCGCGATTACGCCTACACGATTGGCCGTGCGATGGGCGATCTGCAAACGCCGGAATGGGTTGGCGCAGACTGCGCTCGCCGCACGTTATCCCGCCTGTCACCGCGTAAACTCTCGACGATGAAAGCACCGGTAATTTTTGCCAACGAAGTGGCGACCGGGCTGTTTGGTCACTTGGTTGGCGCGATTGCAGGGGGCTCGGTGTATCGCAAATCCACTTTCCTGCTGGATTCGCTGGGAAAACAAATTCTGCCTGAATGGCTGACCATTGAAGAGCATCCGCACCTGTTAAAAGGACTGGCTTCCTCACCGTTCGACAGCGAAGGTGTACGTACGCAACGTCGTGACATTGTGAAAGACGGTGTGCTGACCCAGTGGCTGTTAACCAACTACTCTGCCCGTAAGCTGGGGCTGAAAAGCACCGGTCATGCAGGCGGCATTCATAACTGGCGCATTGCCGGGCAGGGGCTGAGCTTTGAGCAGATGCTCAAAGAGATGGGCACCGGACTGGTGGTCACCGAACTGATGGGCCAGGGCGTGAGCGGCATCACCGGGGATTACTCCCGTGGCGCAGCCGGTTTCTGGGTCGAAAACGGGGAAATTCAATACCCTGTAAGCGAAATCACCATCGCCGGAAACTTAAAAGAGATGTGGCGCAATATTGTTACCATCGGTAACGATATTGAAACACGTAGCAATATACAGTGTGGTTCAGTTCTGTTGCCGGAGATGAAAATCGCCGGACAATAATCCCGGATGGCGCGACCTGCCGCGCCAAAACAATAAAAAAGAGGAAGTGAGCAATGCGTAAAAAACTACTGGCGATGCTGGCGGTCTCCACTCTGGTATTGAGTTCGGCAACGGCGTTTGCCGCCGAACTCGAAGATAATATGGAAACGCTTAACGATAACCTGAAGGTGGTCGAAAAAGCGGATAACGCAACACAGGTGACAGAGGCGTTAACCAAAATGCGCGCTGCCGCGCTGGATGCCCAAAAAGCGACGCCGCCAAAGCTGGAAAGCAAAGCCTCCGACAGTCCGGAAATGAAAGATTTTCGTCATGGTTTTGACGTCCTGGTCGGCCAGATCGACGGTGCATTGAAGCTGGCGAAGGAAGGGAAGGTCAAAGAAGCGCAGGCCGCCGCGGAAGAGTTCAAAACCACCCGCAACGCGTACCACAAGAAGTATCGTTAATGGCGTTTCTCCCCTGATGCCTTCAGCCGGGGCTTCAGGGGAAATCATAAAAATAACGATCTTTTCAACCTGACTCTCCTGAACCAGGCCGCCCTCTTTACAAGGGCGGCCTTAATTATTACTTCAGATTCGTTTTGAAGAACGATGTCAGCTTTTCGAACGGAATCAGGTCGGTACGGTCATACAAATCGACATGACCAGCCCCGGGAACGACATACAGCTCCTTCGGTTGAGCCGCACGTTTCCAGGCATCTTCGCTGAATTCTTTCGAATGCGCCTGGTCCCCGGTAATAAACAGCATGGGGCGCGGTGAAATCGTTTCTATATCGTTGAATGGATAGAAATTCATAAATTTACCAATGCTGCTTAACAGCGGTTTGGTGGTCAGTGCTTCTTTCTCACCCTGCGGGGTGTAACCGCCTCGCTCGGTACGGTAGAAATCAAAGAACTCACGCTGAATGGCCGGCGTTGAGTCATCCAGCTTGTTAACGGTCCCCGGGATATACGCCTTCTCTGCGCCTTTAAATTCTGTAAATCGCTGCTCGATAGCGGATTTAATAAAGGCCTGACGCTGTTCTGGCGTCTGGGAATGATTCAGACCATGACGGAACGCCGAGCCCATGTCGTACATGCTGACAGTGGCAATCGCCTTCATACGTGGATCGATTTTGGCTGCACTGATTGCAAAGCTCCCGCTGCCACAGATACCCAGTACGCCGATGTTCTCTGGGTCAACATACGGCTGGGTACTGAGGTAATCGACCGCCGCGCTGAAGTCATCTGCATAAATTTCCGGTGAAACCAGATGCCCCGGCTTTCCTTCACTTTCCCCCCAAAAAGAGAGATCGATCGCCAGCGTCACAAAACCCTGCTCTGCCAGTTTTTGGGCATACAGATTCGAGCTTTGCTCTTTGACCGCGCCCATCGGATGTCCGACGACAATTGCCGGGTTTTTCGCATTCTGATTCAGCGTCTTTGGAATAAACAAATTTCCCACGACGTTCATCTGGTACTGATTCTTAAACGTGACCTTTTGCTGGGTAACGTTATTGCTTTTATAGAAGTTGTCCGCGCCTTTTGACATATCCGCCGCGGTGGCGGCGAATGAACTGATTAACAGCCCCAGCGCCAGTGTCATATTTTTCATGAGTTTCATCCTCTCGTGTGCGTGGTGTGTTTTACGTGATGTCAGAATGGTCATTCCTGTTGCGGCGATCGGTCGTCTATCTCCTGCCTCGGCATTATCCGACAACGTGTGCGCTATACAGGTCAGCCATCTTCAGGCAAGCCGGGGCCGGACGTTATTCATGGGAATAACGACAAAAAGTGCATAAATAAACAGGCAGTTCACGATGATCTCTTGCGGAAAGTTTTACACGGCAGGCGTAGGTTGACTAGCTAATGAATGCTTAATAGGCTTATAAGATTACCTTATTAATCGGGAAAGCCTGACAGATGAAACGCAATCTCAATGACCTGCTTTATTTTGTCACCGTTGCCCGCGAAGGAAGTTTTACCCGCGCGGCGGCACATCTTGGTGTCACACAGCCGGCTCTCAGCCAGGCGATTTCCGCTCTTGAGAATCGCCTGCAAATTCGACTTCTCACCCGCACCACCCGCAGCGTGTCCCCCACCGCTGCCGGAGAACGGTTGTTGCAGTCCATCGGCAACCGCATTGATGAGATTGAAGCCGAACTGGATATGCTCACTGAGCTGCGAGACAAACCCGCCGGTACGGTACGAATCACCTGTGGGCCGAACGTTTTGCGTACCACACTGTTACCTAAACTGACGCCACTGTTGCGTGAATACCCTGATATTCATATTGAGTTCGACGCCAATCACGGTTTTCGCGATATTGTCGCCGACCGTTTCGACGCCGGAGTGCGGCTGGGCGACACGATTGATAAAGACATGATAGCCATACCGATTGGACCAGAACTCCGTATGGCGGCCGCAGCCTCACCGGATTATTTTTCGCGTTATCCCATTCCACAAACCCCCCATGAACTGACGCAACACTGCTGTATAAATCAGAGAATGGTGAGATCGGGTGGGCTATATGTCTGGGATTTTGATCAGGACGGCGGCGACTTGAACGTGCGGGTGAGCGGGCAAGTGACGTTCAACACGTCAGAACACATTGTCTATGCTGCTCTGGAGGGGATGGGAATCGCTTTTTTACCGGAGGAAGAGTTCGGTGAACATATTGAGAAAGGTCGATTAATCCGTGTGCTTGAACCGTGGTGTAAGCCTTTTCCTGGATACTATTTGTATTACCCCAGCCGCAAACAAGTCTCTCCCGCGTTTTCACTGGTGATAGAGGCTCTGCGCGTTAACCGTAAGCGTCCATCCGTAAAGAAGAAAAAGTGATTCAGGAAAACCAGCCTGTCACATTGATATAATCCGGATGGCAGCAATATATTTTTATGCCCTAATCTGTCCGCTTGTGGTTCGACGCTACCTGCGACATGTAGACCTGGCAGCGTCGAATAAGAAGGGGGGCAGATTTATAATTTCACTTTGATGATTACTTTAAACTGATATTTTTATTTTTCGCCCACTTTCTTAATCTTCCATTCGCATTGGCGTAAGGCGAAGAGGTGTTAAATGAGATCATTCGCCCCATCGTCCATTTTGTGTACCACGGTTTACCGTACAAAACATCATCAGTACGTTCATTAATTAGCTGCACAATTTCATTTTTTACAGCCTGCAATTCAGCGATCAGGGAGTCATAGCTTAACGCGCTGTAATCCTTGTAAAATTTTTGAGCAAGGAGGCCAAGCTGGTTCCATTTATAACCTGTTTCCGGAAAATCGACCGGCTGACCTTTCGCATCAAAAGTGATCCACTTTACAACCAGAGAATTCCATCCAAGTAGATACGAAACAAGGTCACGAACGCTCATCTCCGTCCCTTTGGCGTGCCCATCCATTGAATCATCGGAAGTCATTTCGTTCGGGATTGAATTAAGGTAACCGATTAATTTACTGAAATTTTTATCAATGGCTAAAAGTAATTCAGCTTTTGTTTGAGGCACACTCATAAGGAATTCCTTCTCATTTAAGAAAATGACACCATGATGAAACGGTGTGGTGTTTTAACATCGGGCCGTTATTTTCTCTCTCCTTGCGTCATGTCTTGCAAGGATTCGTCATAACTCTTTTCGATAATACGGCTCAAAAGCGCGCTCTGCTCACAGTTTCAGACTTTCTTCTCTGCTGGCGTCGCCACGAAACACCCTCGATATCTGTGAATAAAATCACACTTTCCCAGCGATAAATCATCAAAACCCCCTTTTTTGTGGAACAGATCACTATTGCCACTCGCCTTTCCACTTCGAAGTGGAAAACAACTCGCTACAAACTTTTGACCCCCACCGCTAGTTTTAACTCAGAGCCATTAACGGGGTAAGACGAGTGAATAACGGAGCAGTAATGAACGACATGGGGGACCAGGTGGCGCAGATTGGTGAACTGGCCGATCGCATGCTGGCGCAAGTGTATGCCTTGCTGCGTGAACATCACATCATTCCCAACGCCGTACAGGAACAAATGCTGACGTCTCACGTTCGCGCCATGGCGCACCGGTCGGTGACCGGAGAGCCTTTGCCGGAAGTGGAAGCCAGTTTGTTTGATGAAATTTCAGCCGATTCAATGGCGCTTGCCCGCGACGTGGTCGCAGCGTTTGGCAATCTTCCCGAGGAAGAGGCCTGGCTGCTGTCCGTCCACTTTGAAGTCGCGAAAGACAACCTTTAAGGAGCAACAACATGGAACAGATTACAGTCGTGATTGGCGATCGTCTGGGAAAAGGCCAGAAAGTGGCAGCAGGCGTCGAGAAAGCCGGTGGCCGTGCGGTGGTGGTACCGGGTGTCGCCGCGGATATGAAACTGGGGGACGTGATGAAAGCGGAAAACGCCACGTTCGGCATCTCCTTTTGCGGCAGCGGCGGCGCGGGCGCTATCACCGCACAGAACAAATACGGCTACAAGGCTAAATACGGGATGCGCTCTGTGGATGAAGGCGTAACGGCGATTAACGAAGGCTGCAACGTGCTGGGGTTCGGCTTTATGGATAAAGAAGAGCTTGGCGAGCGTCTGGTTCAGGCGTGGCAGAAAAAATACGGCGCCTAAGTATGAAAGAACAATTCACCACAACGGTGAGAGTCACCGGTAAAGGCGAAGCCAAAACGCGCGCCTTTGCCGATGCCCTGAACCACGTTCAGGCCGCGGTCATGAAGGCATCGCCGCATATTTTACTGCGTATTGAGCCACAGGATGTGCAGGTTGTTCAAGCGCGTGAAGCGGTGCGCAAAGAAGCGTTTTTGTTCTTCTTTCTGCGCCGGGAACGACGCACTTACAGCGTGGAGCTGGATGTGACCGTCAACGTGACAGCCATCAATCTGGACAAGGTGGATTTTGTCTCGCAACGCTGATTCTTGTTAAGAAGGCATAATTATGTTCCTGATAATTTTAATAAAATCGCTCATCATCGGTGCCCTCGTCGGCGTGGGTGTGGGGGCCGGGGCTGCACGCATGTTTCATGCGCCTACCACACAGGGGATGGGTGCGTTTCGAACTCTGGGGGAACTGAACTCCTGTGAAGGGGATCCGGCTTCTCACTTCTCGTTTGGCCTGGGCTTTTTCTTCAACGCCTGGGCCTCATCCGTTGCGGCGGGCTCGTTCACACAGGACGTGGATCACCGCATTATTCCTAACTGGGGCGCGGCAGCGCTGATGATCAAAAACCGCAACGTCGGTGAAACGCTGCATGACCCGAAAAAGATGGCGATTGCCTGCGGCATCATCGGCATGATCGTCGTGACCTTCCTGAACCTCACGGCCTCTTCCGTACCGGAAGCGTTGCAGGTGACTGCCGTTAAGGTACTGGTTCCTGCGGCAAACCTGCTGGTCAACACCGTGATGCCAGTGATCTTCTGGCTGGCGGCAATCGATGCCGGTAAGAAATCGGGCTTCTGGGCAACCGTTTTCGGCGGCGCGGCGCAGTTGATCATGGGTAACGCCGTTCCGGGTCTGGTACTGGGCATCCTGATCGGTAAAGGCGTTGAAGAGAGCGGCTGGAACCATGTGACCAAAGTGATGATGGCGGCGATTGTTCTGCTGTTCGTCCTGAGCGGCTTCTTCCGTGGCTTCGACATGAAGATGATCGAATCCTTCCACATGACCGTGCCGAACTGGCTCGAACTGATCCACAACTCGCTTAGCGGCAAATAACGGAGGCCACAATGGAACAGAATAAAGGTTTTTGGTTTGCCGACTGGTCTTTCCCGATCTTCGTTGGCCTGCTCTCCTCCGGCGTATTTGCCGGGACGCACATGTACTACCTGTACGGGATTGGCGCGTTCAACGAAGTGGCTTTCGTGGCCATGCTGAAAGCGGGAATTGATACCGGATCGTACGGCGCGGTGGCGGCGTTTGGTGCCAGCTTCCTGTTCGCCCGCATCATCGAAGGTTCTCTGGTGGGGATTCTGGATATCGGCGGCGCGATTCAGACCGGCGTGGGTCTGGGAGTTCCGGCGCTGCTGCTGGGCGCGGGCATTATGTTCCCGGTTGAGAACTTTATCGCTTCTCTGGCTACGGGGCTGGCGATTGGCCTGGCGATCGGTTACGTCATCATTCTGGCGCGTAAGTTCACCATCAATCAGAGCGATTCGACCTACGGGGCGGACGTGATGATGGGGGCCGGTAACGCCTCGGGTCGTTTCCTCGGTCCACTGATCATCCTCAGCGCGATGACGGCGTCGATCCCTATCGGCGTGGGTTCTTTGGTCGGCGCACTGCTGTTTTACATCTGGCAGAAACCGATCACCGGCGGCGCGATCCTTGGCGCAATGATTTTAGGTTCAATCTTCCCGATTGCCATTAGCTAAACCCCCGGCGGGCGTGAAAACGCCCGCACTAACAGGAGAGAGACATGTTTGATTTACTCCTGCGCCGTGCGCGTCTGGTTGACGATACGGTCTGTGACATCGCCCTGAAGGACGGCAAAATCGCTGCGTTAGGTGAGATAAACGACCCGGCGGTGAAAACCGTTGAGCTCAACGGCGAGTGTTACGTCAGCGCCGGATGGATTGATTCCCACGTTCACTGCTATCCAAACTCCCCAATTTATCACGACGAACCGGACAGCGTAGGCATTGCCACCGGCGTGACAACCGTTGTGGATGCGGGCAGCACCGGTGCCGACGATATTGATGATTTTTATACCCTGACGCGCGAAGCCGCGACGGAAGTCTATGCCCTACTGAACATCTCCCGTGTCGGACTGATTGCGCAAAACGAGCTGGCGAATATGACCAACATCGACGCCGACGCGGTGAAGCAGGCGGTAAAACGTTACCCCGATTTTATCGTTGGCCTGAAGGCGCGAATGAGCAGCAGCGTGGTGGGTGAAAATGGTATTACACCGCTGGATCGCGCCAAAGCGATGCAGCAAGAGAACGGTGATTTGCCCCTGATGGTCCACATCGGCAATAACCCGCCGGATCTGGATGAGATTGCGGAGCGCCTGACGGCGGGCGATATCATCACCCACTGCTACAACGGAAAACCCAATCGTATCCTGACGCCGGAAGGCGAACTGCGCGCGTCGGTCACCCGGGCGATTCAGCGCGGCGTGCGTCTGGATGTAGGGCACGGCACGGCCAGCCTGAGTTTCGCGGTGGCAAAACGCGCCATCAGCTTAGGCATTCTGCCGCAGACCATCAGCTCTGATATCTATTGCCGCAACCGTATCAGCGGCCCGGTGTATTCACTGGCGAATGTGATGTCGAAATTCCTCGCCATCGGAATGTCGCTGCCGCAGGTCATCGACTGCGTGACGGCCAATGCCGCCGACGGCTTGCGCCTGAAATCTAAAGGTCGCCTCCAGCCTGGTCTGGACGCTGACTTAACCCTCTTTACGCTGAAGCATCAGCCAACCGTGCTGATGGATGCCGAAAATGACAGTTTGCAGGCTGAGAAGCTGCTGGTGCCGCTTGCCGCAATACGTGCGGGCAAGGGCTATATGACCGAACAAGGGAGCGCGGAACATGCCTTCGATTTTTGAGAAATACCATTTAAAGCAGGTGATTAATACCTCCGGACGTATGACGGCGCTGGGCGTTTCCACGCCGCGCCCGGAAGTGGTGGAAGCGGCAATGGCCGGCATGAACCAGTACTTTGAAATGAAAGATCTGGTGAATAAAACCGGGGAATACATCGCGAAGCTGCTGGATGTAGAGGGAGCAACGGTGGTCTCCTGTGCGTCGGCGGGTATCGCCCAGTCGGTGGCTGCCGTGCTGGTTCAGGACAGCGACTGGCTGTTGGAAAACCTGCACGTCACGCCGATTGAAAATAACGAAATCGTGCTACCGAGAGGTCATAACGTCAACTTTGGCGCGCCGGTCGGCACGATGGTGGCGCTGGGCGGCGGCAAGCTGGTGGAAGCGGGTTATGCCAATGAGTGCTCTGCCGCACAGTTGGCCGCGGCGATCACCCCGCGTACGGCGGCGATCCTGTACATCAAATCCCACCACTGCGTGCAGAAAAGTATGCTCAGCGTTGAGCAGGCCGTCGTGGTGGCGCGTAAACATAATCTGCCGTTGATTGTCGATGCGGCGGCGGAAGAAGATCTGCAGTGCTACTACCGTTCCGGCGCGGATCTGGTGATCTACAGCGGTGCGAAGGCCATTGAAGGGCCAACCAGCGGACTGGTCATCGGTAAAACGCAGTACGTCGAGTGGGTGAAACGCCAGACAGCAGGCATTGGCCGGGCGATGAAGGTCGGCAAAGAGGGCATTCTCGGTCTGACCTGCGCCATTGAACTCTATCTGCATGCTCAGAAAGAGAGCGGCGCAGAGATGGTTGAAAAAATGACGCCGTTTATTGACGCACTCAATGCACTCAACGGGGTGACCGCTCGCGTGGTGTGGGATAGCGCCGGACGGGATATCGCCCGTGCAGAAATTAAGTTCGATGAAGCCGTTACCGGCATCGCGACGGGCGAACTGGTGGAAGCGCTCAAGCAGGGCGAATACGCGATTTACTTCCGTGGCTACAAAGCCAACGAAGGGATTATTGAAGCGGATGTGCGCAGCGTAGATCGCGCACAACTGGATATTGTGGCGCGCCGTATTGGCGACGTAATTAATCAGGAGAAACAAGCATGAAACTGACCCCGAACTTTTACCGCGATCGCGTCTGCCTGAACGTACTGGCTGGCTCGAAAGAGAACGCTCAAGATATTTACGATGCGGCGGAAGGTCATGTGCTGGTCGGCGTGCTCTCCAAAAATTACCCGGATGTCGAAAGCGCGGTGGCGGATATGCGCGACTACGCGAAGCTTATCAACAACGCGCTGTCTGTCGGGCTGGGGGCAGGCGATCCGAACCAGTCGGCGATGGTCAGTGAAATTTCCCGCCAGGTTCAGCCGCAGCACGTCAACCAGGTGTTCACCGGCGTGGCAACCAGCCGCGCCCTGCTCGGGCAGAGTGAGACGGAGGTTAACGGTCTGGTATCGCCAACCGGCACGCCGGGTCTGGTGAAAATTTCCACCGGACCGCTGAGCAGCAAAGCGGCGGACGGCATTGTCCCGGTCGAAACGGCTATCGAAATGCTGAAAGATATGGGCGGTAGCTCGATCAAATACTTCCCGATGGGCGGGCTGAAATGCCGTGACGAATATAAAGCGGTGGCAGAGGCCTGTGCGCGTCATGATTTCTGGCTGGAACCGACCGGTGGCATCGATCTGGAAAACTACGCTGAGATTTTGCAAATCGCCCTCGACGCTGGCGTAAGCAAAATCATTCCTCACATTTATAGTTCTATTATTGATAAGGTAAGTGGGAACACCCGTCCGGACGATGTGCGCCAGCTGCTTGCGCTTACCCGGACGTGTGTAGGTTAAAATAACGAGGAGAGTGATGTGCGATTCCCCAACCAACGTTTGGCGCAACTGTTTACTATGTTGCAAAACGAGACGCTGCCACAGGATGAGCTGGCGCAGCGGTTGTCGGTTTCCACACGTACTGTTCGTGCCGATATTACTGCGCTCAATGCCCTGCTGACTCAGCATGGCGCGCAGTTTATCCTCAGCCGGGGCAACGGTTATCAGCTCAGGATCGATGACCCGGCAAGCTATCAGTCCCTGCAATCGCAGCAGCCCAGCGCGCTGCGAATTCCGCGAACCAGTCAGGAACGCGTGCACTATCTGATGGTGCGCTTTCTGACGTCCGCTTTTTCTCTCAAACTCGAAGATTTAGCTGATGAATGGTTTGTCAGCCGGGCGACGTTACAAAATGACATGGCGGAAGTACGTGAATGGCTGCAACGCTATCATCTAACGCTGGAAACCCGCCCTCGCCATGGCATGAAACTGTTCGGCAGCGAGATGGCGATCCGCGCCTGCCTGACCGATCTTCTCTGGACGCTGGCGCAGCAGGATCCTGCTAATCCGCTGGTGACCGAAGAGGCGCTGTATGCCGGTGTGCCGTCGCAGCTTCAACCTCTCCTTGAGGAGATCTTCAACCGCTTCCATATTCGCCTTACCGACGAAGGCGAACTGTTTTTGCGCCTGTACTGCGCGGTCGCGGTACGCCGCATCAGCGAAGGGTATCCGCTGTCGGAGTTCACCACCGAAGAGGTGGAAGAGAACGTATGCCTGGCGGCGCGTGAGATTGCCGCTGTGGTGCAGCATCTGGCAAATCATCCGCTCTCGGTATCGGAAGAGAACTGGCTGAAGGTGCATATCGCGGCGCGGCAGGTGCAGGAAATTGCCCCCAGCGCGATCAATGCCGACGATGAAGAAGCGCTGGTCAATTACATCCTGCGGTTTATCAACAGCCAGTACAACTATAACCTGTTGAATGATAAACAGCTTCACGCGGATTTACTCACTCACATCAAAACGATGATCACCCGGGTGCGCTATCAGATAATGATCCCGAATCCGCTACTGGAAAACATCAAGCAGCACTATCCCATGGCGTGGGATATGACCCTGGCGGCGGTTTCCAGTTGGGGCAAATACACCCCTTACGCCATCAGCGAAAACGAGATCGGCTTTCTGGTGTTGCACATCGGCGTTGGGCTTGAACGTAGTTACAACATCGGTTACCAACGCCAGCCAAAAGTTCTGCTGGTTTGTGACGCGGGAAATGCGATGGTGCGCATGATTGAAGCGGTACTGGCACGCAAATATCCGCAGATTGAAATTGTGCATACGCTGACGCTGCGCGATTACGAACAGCGCGAGAGCATCGCGGAGGACTTTGTGATCGCCACGGCGCGGATCGGTGAGAAAGACAAACCGGTCGTGCAGATCGCCCCGTTCCCTACTGACTATCAACTGGAACAGATCGGTAAGTTGGTGCTGGTGGACAGAACCCGTCCGTGGATGCTGAACAAATACTTCGATGCCGCGCATTTTTGTATTATCGACGGTGAGATGGACCAGCAGACGCTGTTTAAAACCTTGTGCGATCGGTTGCAGAGTGAAGGATTTGTCGATGCGGAATTCCTCGACTCGGTAGTTGAGCGTGAGGCGATCGTCAGCACGATGCTTGGTGACAGTATTGCGCTGCCACACGCCCTCGGACTGCTGGCGAAAAAAACGGTAGTCTATACGGTGCTCGCCCCACAGGGCATCGCCTGGGGTGACGAGACTGCGCACGTGATCTTTTTACTCGCCATCAGCAAAAGCGAGTACGAAGAGGCAATGGCTATCTACGATATCTTCGTCACGTTCCTGCGCGAGCGCGCCATGACGCGACTGTGCAGCAGCCAGAACTTCGCCGAGTTTAAAGCGGTGGCGATGGAGTGCGTGAGTCGTTTTTGAGAGCCATTATCCAGATATGAATGTAATGCAGATGTAATGCTATAATGCATTACATTTCTTTTTTCTCTGGAGGCATAATGGCCACATTGAACGTCCGTCTGGATGACAAACTCAAAAACGAGGCGTATGCCGTGCTGGAAAAACTCAATATTACGCCTACGGAAGCGGTAAGACTGCTGTTTCAGTATGTGGCTGAAAATGGACGCATGCCGGTAAAGACACTCACTGTCAGTGATAGCGAAGAAGCGTTATTGCGTACTGTCAGGGAGCGACTGGCCGATCCGCAAGAGGCCATTAAGGTCAGACTGGATGCGCTATGAACTGGCGTTTGATCCGCGGGCGCTGAAGGAATGGCAAAAGTTGGGTGAAACGGTGAAAAACCAGTTCAGGAAGAAACTGGCTGAGGTGCTTTCACATCCACGGCTCTCCTCCGCCCGGCTTCATGACTTTCCTGATTGCTACAAAATAAAACTCAAAGCGTCTGGCTTCAGGCTAGTTTATCAGGTGAAGGATGCACAGGTTCTTATACTGGTGATTGCGATCGGTAAGCGGGAAAAATCGGCCGTTTATCAGGACGCTGACAAACGGCTTTGACGGGGAGGTTACCGCAAATGGTGCACAACCTGGTTGCTGCTGCCGCGCCAGATCAGCGCCGGGTCTTTCAGATCCTGCACATACTTACCGTCGACCAGCACGTTGATGAGATCCACAACCTGCATTTGCGCGGCATTGAGTTCATCCAGCTTATAGCCGGTCCACACCCAGATATCTTTGCCCGCACATTCAGCGCGAATGCGTTGCACCAGTTTCAGAATATCCGGTACGTTCTGCGGATGAAGCGGATCGCCGCCGGAAAGGGAGATCCCCTGGCGGTGGATCCGCGTATCGTTCAGATCGTTAATGATCTGGTCTTCCATTTCTTTCGTGAACGGCTGGCCTGAATTCAGTCGCCAGGTGCTTTTGTTGTAGCAGCCCGGGCATTCGTGCACGCACCCTGAAACAAACAGGGTGCAGCGAGTTCCGGGGCCGTTAACGATGTCGACAGGATAATATTGATGATATTGCATAGAGGATGTCCAGAAAGAATGTAGGCCGGATAAGGTGCTTGCACCGCCATCCGGCAACATTGTGATGCCTGATGGCGACGCGATTGCGTCTTATCAGGCCTACGGCCTTTGCAAACGGAAATTAACCGATCTGCCCATTCCCTAAATGCTTAACGCGACGTTTCACTTCTTCCTGTTTACCGGCGTTAAATGGGCGTGCGTCCGGGCTGCCTAAATAACCACATACGCGGCGGGTCACCGACACGCGTGCGGCGTCGTGGTTACCGCACTTCGGACAGGTGAAGCCTTTACTGGTGCACTCGAACTCGCCGGTAAAGCCACACTCATAGCATTCATCGATTGGCGTATTGGTGCCGTAATATGGCACATGCTGATAGCTGTAGTCCCAGACGTCTTCCAGCGCTTTCAGGTTGTGCTGGATGTTCGGGTACTCGCCGTAGCAAATGAAGCCACCGCTCGCCAGCGGCGGATAAGGCGCTTCGAAATCGATTTTGTCGTACGGATTTACCTTCTTCTCTACGTCGAGGTGGAAACTGTTGGTGTAGTAGCCTTTATCAGTGACGCCCGGCACAACGCCAAACTCGGCGGTATCCAGACGGCAGAAACGGTCACACAGGTTTTCACTCGGCGTGCTGTACAGGCTGAAGCCGTAACCCGTCTCTTCTTTCCACTGATCCACGGCCTGACGCAGATGCTCAACAATGGCGACCGCTTTCGCGCGCAGCACTTCGCTGTCATACAGATGCGTATCGCCAAACAGGGCGTTGATGGTTTCGTGGATACCGATATAGCCTAGCGAAATTGACGCGCGACCGTTTTTAAAGATTTCCGCAATGTCATCATCGGCTTTCAGACGTACGCCGCAGGCCCCTTCCATATACAGGATCGGTGCGACGCGGGCTTTGACGCCTTCCAGACGGGCGATTCGGGTCATCAGCGCTTTACGCGCCAGTATCAGACGATCGTCCAGCAACTTCCAGAACGTCGGCTCATCACCGCCCGCTTCCAGTGCGATACGCGGCAGGTTAAGGCTGATCACGCCGAGGTTATTACGCCCATCGTGAACCTGTTCGCCCTGTTCGTTTTCCCACACGCCGAGGAAGCTGCGGCAGCCCATCGGGGTTTTGAACGAACCGGTGACTTTCACGACCTGATCGTAGTTCAGGATGTCCGGATACATACGTTTGCTGGCACACTCCAGCGCCAGTTGTTTGATGTCGTAGTTTGGATCGCCAAATTTGTGGTTCAGGCCGTCACGAATCGCAAACACCAGTTTCGGGAACACGGCGGTTTTGCGATTTTTGCCCAGGCCAGCGATACGGTTACGCAGAATGGATTGCTGAATCAGGCGCGATTCCCAACTGGTGCCCAGACCGAAACCAAAGGTGACGAACGGCGTCTGGCCGTTGGCGGTATGCAGCGTATTGACCTCATACTCCAGAGACTGGAATGCGTCGTAGCACTCTTTCTCGGTACGGGAATGCGCATAGCCGTCGGCATCCGGAATGTGCCACTCTTCCGCCGTTTTACGGTGCTTTTTGAAGCTGGCGGTTACGAACGGCGCCAGCACTTCATCAATGCGGTTAATGGTGGTGCCGCCGTAAATATGGCTGGCGACCTGCGCGATGATTTGCGCGGTCACGGCGGTGGCGGTAGAGATCGATTTTGGCGGCTCGATCTCCGCATTACCCATCTTAAAGCCCTGCGTCAGCATCCCTTTCAGATCGATCAGCATGCAGTTAAACATCGGGAAGAATGGGGAATAGTCGAGATCGTGATAGTGAATGTCACCGCGCTCGTGCGCCTGCACGACATCACGCGGCAGCAAGTGCTGACGAGCGTAGTGTTTGGCCACGATACCGGCCAGCAGGTCGCGCTGGGTCGGAATGACTTTGCTGTCTTTGTTGGCGTTCTCATTGAGCAACGCGGAGTTGGTTTGCTCCACCAGGCCGCGAATTTCCTGGTTCAGGCGACCGCGTTTTTCACGCTGAATATCACGGTCATGACGGTATTCAATGTAGGCGCGCGCGAGTTGCTTGTAAGGACCCGACATCAGTTGGTTCTCAACCGCAGTCTGGATCTCATTAATATCGACCTGGCTACGCGCGTCCATCTGGCTGCTTACGACTTCTGCGACGGTGGCGCAGTAATCTGCGTCATCGACTCCCGCTGCTTTAGCTGCACGCAGAATGGCTTCTTTGATGCGCTCTGATTTAAACGGCACTTTACAGCCATCTCGTTTCATCACATGCGGTGTCATGATCACTCCATAATTTGTAAGAACAGGTTATCCACAGAGGCTCGGGAAGCATTGATATGGTTATTCATCTCTCTATCCAATCACTTCCCGCAGTCCAGTCCCATGTTATCCACAATGTCACCCTGACTGTGGACATCATCGTTGTTGTAAATGTAGTTGATTAATACAACATGTTGGGGCGGATTGCATTTTAAGTTCTATATATAGTGATTTGCATCAAAAGTGTTTGCGATTTTTTTGATATAGCGCAAAGTAAAAATCAGAGCGTACAGTTGGCGGGCGTTATAGCGATTGTAAATTGTGACATAGAAAAATCTGATTATTTATTCAGCAAAAACAGTTAGCTAAGGCAGGGAGAGGGATTTTGCCCGGGAAGTCTTCCTTCTCCGGGCAAGAGGGGGTCAGCCGATTACTTCTGAAGCCACCAGATGGCTTCGAAAGGACGCAGCGTCATTGCCGTCGGCTGCGGTGAAACTTCCTCATAGTTGTGCATCAGTACCTGCCAGCGACCACGGCACGACTCCGGTTGCCAGGCCTGGTATTCGCCGCTCAGGTTGGCAATGACCAGCAGCGTTTGCCCCTGCCATTCGCGGCGATAGCACCAGAGATACGGGCTGTCTGGCAACAGATCCTGATAGTCGCCCCAGGTGAGCACCGGTTCTGATTTGCGTAGTGCGATCAGCCGTTGGTAGGTGTAAAACACCGACGCGTTATCGCCGAGCGCGTTCTCCACGTTGATGTCCGTGTAGTTATCGCACAACGGGATCCACGGTTCGCCCTGGCTGAAGCCTGCGTTTTTGCGGTTATCCCACTGCATCGGCGTACGACTGTTGTCGCGGGATTTACTGGCCAGGATTGCCAGCAGTTCATTGGCATCGCGACCTTCAGCCCGCAACTCAGCAAACATGTTATGGCTTTCCACATCACGGTAGTCGGTGATCCGGGTGAAGTGCGGATTGGTCATGCCGATCTCTTCACCCTGGTAGATGTATGGTGTCCCCTGCATGCCGTGCAGCACCATCGCCAGCATTTTCGCTGCCGGCACCCGATATTCACCTTCGTCGCCGAAGCGCGACACGATGCGCGGCTGATCGTGGTTACACCAGAACAGCGCATTCCACGCGACGTTGTGCATCCCTTGCTGCCAGTGGCGGAACAGGGTCTTCAGCGCGACAAAATCGGGTTTCGCCAGTGTCCATTTTTCTCCGTCAGGATAATCAACCTTCAGGTGATGAAAATTGAAGGTCATCGACAGTTCGCTACCGTCCAGCGCGGCGTAGCGCTGGCAATGTTCCAGCGTGGTAGAGGACATCTCGCCGACCGTCATCAGCTTGCGCGGCGTAAAGACGTCGCGGTTCATCTCATGCAGAAATTCATGTGCCCGCGGCCCATCGGTGTAAAAGCGGCGACCGTCGCCGTCAAGGTCATTGGGGAAGCTCTGATCTTTGGAGATGAGATTAACGACGTCCAGGCGCAGGCCATCCACGCCGCGATCGGCCCAGAATTCGCAGACTTTTTTCAGCTCGGCGCGAACGGCAGGGTTTTCCCAGTTCAGATCCGCCTGTTCCGGGGCGAAGAGGTGCAGGTAATACTGTTCGCTCTGCGCATGCCATTGCCAGGCGTTACCGCCAAACTTGGAACGCCAGTTGTTGGGCAGCGTATCGGGCGTGCCGTCGCGCCAGGTGTAAAACTCGCGATACGGACTGTCTTTGTCGAGCGCCTCACGAAACCAGGCGTGCTGCGTGGAGGTGTGATTAAACACCATATCGAGAATAATGCGGATCCCGCGCGCTTTTGCCTGGGCGACCAGTTCGTCGAAATCGTCCAGCGTACCGTAGGCGGGATCGATTGCCGTGTAGTTGGCGACATCGTAGCCATTATCCACCTGCGGCGAGATATAGAACGGTGTCAGCCAGATGGCATCCACGCCCAGTTTATGCAGATAGTCGAGGCGCTGAGTCACGCCACGTAAATCGCCGGTGCCAGAGCCGGTCGTATCCTGAAAACTTCTGGGGTAGATCTGGTAGATGACGCCGTTTTGCCACCAGTGGGGAAGGGTATTCATAGTCATTTCCTGGTTATGCGAGGGGCGCAATTGCGCCCCGAATAAAATCAAACAATCTGTAACGTGCCCTGACGGTATTTACGCTGGTAGACCACGGAGGTCAGTACGATCGGGATGACAATGGCGATCGCCATCGCGACGGCGTACACCTGCCAGTAAGTCGGTTGGATAGAGAGGATGCCCGGCAAGCCGCCGACACCGATGCCGTTAGCCATCACCCCGTACAGGCCGCAGAGTAGCCCGGCAAGGCCGGAGCCGATCATCGCGCAGAGCATCGGGAAGCGGTATTTCAGGTTGATACCGTACATTGCCGGCTCAGTGACCCCCAGATAGGCGGAGATCGCGGCAGGAACAGAGATCTCGCGTTCGTTCTGTTTACGGCTGGCGATAATAATGCCCACCACCGCAGAAGCCTGCGCGATGTTGGAAAGGGCAATCAGCGGCCATACCGGGGTTCCCCCCATGCTCTGGATCATCTGCATATCAATGGCGAGCGTGGTCTGATGCACGCCGGTAATCACCAGCGGGGCGTACAGGAAGCCGAACAGCGCAGCGCCAATCGGGGCGAAGCTGCCGGTCATCAGATGGCGAACCGCAAACGCCACGCCGTCGCCAATCATGCGGCCAAACGGACCGATCAGCGCATGGGCGAGGAATGCCGCGAGGATCAGCGAACACACCGGCACCACAACAAGGTACAGGTAATCCGGCACGATGCGCTTCAGACGCGTTTCAATCATGCCCAGCGCCAGACCGGCCAGTAGCGCCGGAATGACCTGTGCCTGATAGCCCACTTTGGCGACGCTGAACAGGCCAAAGTTCCACACGTCTGGCACCTGTTGTCCCAACAGATAAGCGTTCATCAACTGCGGAGACACCAGCGTAACGCCAAGCACGATGCCGAGGATCGGCGTGCCACCCATTTTTTTCACCGCCGACCAGCAGATACCCACCGGCAGATAGAAGAAGATAGCTTCGCCAATCAGCCACAGGAAGTCATAAATGGTTTTCAGCGCCGGATACATCTGCGCCAGCGTCTGGCCGTTGCTCATCGGCAGGTCGCCAATGACGTTACGAAAACCTAAAATCAAGCCCCCGCTGATCAGCGCCGGCAGCAGCGGAAAGAAGATTTCAGCGAAGTGGGAGATCAACTGCTCATGCCATTTCATGTTCTGGCGAGCCGCTTTTTTCGCCTGCTCTTTATCGGCGTGCGCCTGTCCGGTGGTCGCCAGCAGCGCTTTGTAGTAATCGCCGACCTCGGTGCCAATCACCACCTGGAACTGACCGGCGTTGGTAAAGCAGCCTTTGACCATCGGTAATTCTTCGATTTCTTTCGGTCTGGCGTTTGCTGGCTGATTCAGCACAAAGCGCAGGCGCGTAATACAGTGACTCACTGTGGCGATATTCTCTCGCCCACCTACCAGCGCTATCAGCCGGTCAATATCCGCTTGTTTAACTTTGCTCATCATGAAGCCTCGTGGCGATGACTGTGAAAAGGGGGTTGTTGTGCGATGGCCACAGAGTATATCCGGGATAAAAAATTAAAAATGGGAACGTTCCCGAAACGCAGCGAAGATCACAAATTATCGTTCAGAAAGCGATCGGCAATGATTCAGGAAAGGGTGGAAGGAATGACGATCTGGCGCAGATCGCTGCGTCCGTTGATCTGCTCGATCAGTTGGGCCGCCGCCTGGCGTCCGGCTTCGGCATAGCCGGGATCGACTGTGACTATCTCCGGATGCAGGAATTTCATCAGTGGCGTATTGCCGACACTCGCCAGCTGCAGGTTATCGATCCGCTGCTCCTGCAAATACTTACTGGCGCCGAGCGCGAGGGTATCAGTGGCGCATACCAGCGCGGTAGTGTCCGGTGTAATGACACTCGCGGCATGCTCATAGCCTTGCTTCATCGCCAGACCTGGCAGGGCTGCGACGGGATGTAACTTATGTTGTTTGCAAAAGCTGAGATAGGCGTCATGGCGGCGCTTGCCGGTGGTGACGTCACTGTGCGGAACGCCGAGGAAACTGATGTGGCGATGTCCCTGATCGTACAGGCGCTGCATCAGGATTTTAATCGCTCCATCGTCGTCATAGCAGACGGAAGCAAAGCCTTTCGCATCACGTGCCAGCAACACCAGCGATGCCTGCCACGGGGCGATCATCGCGTCGGGGATGCCGGTAAAGCCAAACAGCACCACTCCGTCGATGTTGCGGCGTTTCAACATTCCCAGGTGCTCTTCCACTTTTTCCGGGGAAAACTGGCTTTCCATCATGATAGGATCGTAACCCTGCTCATAAAACACCGGCAGCATCGTCTGTACGGCAAGGTTTTCCGACAGTGAATCGAGACGAGTCACAATGATGGCGACCACTTTATCGCTTTGGCCGCGCATGGCGCGGGCCGAACGAGAGGGGGAAAATCCGTGCTGATTCATCACGGCTTCGACACGTTCGCGAGTCCGTTCACTGACGCCACTTTCGTTGTTGAGCACACGGGAAACGGTGGATTTCCCCACGCCGCTTAAGCGGGCAATGTCTTTGATTGTCAGCCGATTTTGCATCCTGTTTTCCCGTGGTACGCTGCAAAAGATGATAAGAGGGTAACTTTACTCGTAGAAACCTCAATGGGCAAAGTCTGGTTTATACACGTCATCCTTCACGCTGCCTTTGCGTTGGCGTCGTTCATTCCTTTTCCGCCGGGATGCAAGCCGAATGATTTTGTGTATATGTTTTGTTTAATTGCCGGGAGTTATTATAACGCCATAGATGCCACAAATATTATGATCTACAACTTATAATCTGCGGGCTAAATCATTCACTTACCGGAGGCTTTATGGATCCCGATCCCACCCCTCTCCCGAAATGGAGAACACGTTCTTTCCGGTAAGCCTGCCCTTCTCTGTCTTACCGGTGAGGTAAGACAGAGACGCGTTAACGTCCCTGTTTAAGACAATCATGTTACCTGCCAGGTAAGGCTTTGCCACGCCTGAAGGATATTTCTGCGCCCGTCTTGTTGGCGCGGAGGGACTGCCTATGTTTAAAAATATCACTCGCCAGCTGTTTGCCCGGCTTGGCCGCCATCTGCCCGATCGCCTGGTGCATCGCGATCCGTTACCCAATGCACAGTCGATTGTCAGCACCCCGATGCCTGCTTCCCTGAGCGAACACTGCCTGAAAGTGGCCGCGATGGATGAAAAGACGTTGTGGAAAACGTTCAATGCGCATCCGGAAGGACTCACTGCGGCAGAGGTGAACGCCGCCCGCGAACAACACGGTGAAAACCTTCTGCCTACCCAGAAACCGTCGCCGTGGTGGAAGCATCTGTGGGTCTGTTATCGTAACCCGTTCAATATCTTACTGACCCTCCTGGGGGCTATTTCGTATGCCACAGAGGATCTGTTTGCCGCCGGGGTGATCGCCCTGATGGTGATAATCTCCACGCTGCTTAACTTTATCCAGGAAGCGCGTTCCACCAAAGCGGCAGATGCGCTGAAAGCGATGGTCAGTAATACTGCGACAGTGCTGCGGGTCATCAATGAGAAAGGGGAAAATGGCTGGGTTGAGCTGCCAATCGATCAACTGGTGCCCGGCGACATTATCAAGCTGTCGGCCGGGGATATGATCCCAGCCGATCTGCGGGTGATTCAGGCGCGAGATCTGTTTGTCGCCCAGGCATCGTTAACCGGGGAATCGCTGCCGGTGGAGAAAGTGGCGCGCACCCGAGACGTCAATCAAAGCAACCCGCTTGAGTGCGACACCCTCTGCTTTATGGGGACCAACGTGGTGAGCGGCACGGCGCAGGCGATGGTGATCGCCACCGGAGCCCATACCTGGTTTGGTCAACTGGCGGGGCGCGTCAGCGAACAGGAAAGTGAGCAGAACGCCTTTCAGAAGGGGATCAGCCGCGTCAGCATGCTGTTGATTCGCTTTATGCTGGTGATGGCGCCAGTGGTATTGCTCATCAATGGTTATACCAAAGGCGACTGGTGGGAAGCGGCGCTGTTTGCGCTCTCCGTCGCCGTGGGCCTGACGCCGGAAATGCTGCCGATGATTGTCACTTCGACGCTGGCGCGCGGTGCGGTGAAACTGTCGAAGCAAAAAGTGATCGTCAAACATCTGGATGCGATTCAGAACTTCGGCGCGATGGACGTTTTGTGCACCGATAAAACCGGCACGCTGACCCAGGATAAAATTGTGCTGGAGAATCATACGGATATCTCCGGTAAGCCCAGTGAACGCGTCCTGCATGCCGCGTGGCTGAACAGCCACTATCAGACCGGGCTGAAAAACCTGCTGGATACCGCCGTGCTGGAAGGCGTTGATGAAGGGGCCGCGCGCGAGTTGTCTACCCGCTGGCAGAAAATTGATGAGATCCCGTTTGATTTTGAGCGCCGCCGGATGTCGGTGGTGGTGGCAGAAGAGACGAATGTCCATCAACTGGTGTGCAAAGGCGCGTTGCAGGAGATCCTCAGCGTCTGTACGCAGGTGCGCCATAACGGCGAAATTGTCCCGCTGGATGACAACATGCTGCGACGGGTGAAGCGCGTGACTGACACGCTGAACCGTCAGGGGCTGCGCGTCGTTGCCGTGGCGACCAAATATCTACCGGCACGGGAAGGCGATTACCAGCGTATTGATGAATCCGATCTGATCCTTGAAGGCTATATTGCCTTCCTCGATCCGCCGAAGGAGACTACCGCGCCCGCCCTGAAGGCGCTTAACGCCAGTGGCATCACCGTGAAGATCCTGACCGGTGACAGCGAACTGGTGGCTGCGAAGGTGTGCCATGAGGTGGGCCTGGACGCCGGAGAAGTGATTGTCGGGAACGAGATCGAAGGCATGAGCGACGACGCGCTCGCCGCATTGGCCCAGCGTACCACGCTGTTTGCACGCCTGACGCCGATGCATAAAGAGCGGATCGTCCGGCTGCTCAAACGCGAAGGGCACGTGGTGGGCTTTATGGGCGACGGCATCAATGACGCGCCGGCGCTGCGCGCGGCGGATATCGGCATCTCGGTTGACGGTGCGGTAGACATCGCCCGTGAAGCGGCCGATATCATCCTGCTGGAAAAGAGCCTGATGGTGCTGGAAGAGGGCGTGATTGAAGGGCGCCGTACGTTCTCCAATATGCTGAAGTACATCAAAATGACCGCCAGTTCTAACTTTGGCAACGTCTTTAGCGTGCTGGTGGCGAGCGCTTTTTTGCCATTCCTGCCCATGCTGCCGCTGCACTTGCTGATTCAGAACCTGCTGTACGATGTATCCCAGGTGGCGATCCCGTTTGATAACGTTGACGATGAGCAGATCCAAAAACCACAGCGCTGGAATCCGGCGGATCTCGGTCGCTTCATGCTCTTCTTCGGCCCCATCAGCTCCATCTTCGACATTCTGACGTTCTGCCTGATGTGGTGGGTATTCCATGCCAATGTGCCAGAAGCGCAGACGCTGTTCCAGTCAGGCTGGTTTGTGGTGGGCCTGCTCTCGCAAACGCTGATTGTGCATATGATTCGTACGCGCCGCGTGCCGTTTATCCAGAGTCGTGCCGCCTGGCCACTGATGCTGATGACGCTGGTGGTCATGGTTGTGGGAATAGCGCTACCGTTCTCACCGCTGGCAGGTTATCTGCAATTGCAGGCGTTACCGCTGAGTTATTTCCCCTGGCTGGTGGCGATCCTGGTGGGATATATGACGTTAACGCAACTGGTGAAAGGATTCTATAGCCGCCGCTACGGTTGGCAATAAGCGAAAATAATGGCTGCTTCGGCAGCCATTTTTCTTTTCATCCTGCAAAAGAATATATTCTTTCATCCGTCGTGTTTTATTTTTTTTGAAAAACCAAAGAGGTGTGGTCGATCACAATTTTAGGCCTCTTCAGAACATCTTTTTTCCAGGAAAAAGACCTTCATTGCAAAAATGAAACAGCGTGCTAAAAAAAATTCCATCCCGCATCATTTTATGAACATAATCATCGTAATAATTTGTTACACCGACTCGTCTGTTCGGGCAATGTCATTCCTTACTGTCCCTTTTAATTAAGGTGGCCCTCTATCCTGCAAGTCGTTTGTATTAATGAAAATTATAAACCTCTGGAGATGGAAAAATGAAACTGACCAAAACCTTGTTAAACCTGTGTATGGGTTCCGCCTTAGTGCTGGCCGCTCAGGCGGCGTCTGCGCAAACGCTGCGTGCGGCAGATGTCCATCCGGCGGATTATCCGAACGTGGTTGCTGTGAAGCATATGGGCGAAAAACTCAGCGCTGCTACCGACGGACGTCTGGATATTAAAACCTTCCCGGGCGGTGTGCTGGGCGATGAAAAGCAGATGATTGAACAGGCGCAACTGGGTGCGATTGATATTATCCGCGTGTCGATGTCTCCGGTTGCCGCAATATTGCCAGAGATTAACGTCTTTACGCTGCCCTATGTCTTCCGTGATGAAGATCACCTGCACAAAGTACTGGACGGGGCAATTGGTCAGGAAATTGGCGACAGGTTGACCGCGAACAGCCAGTCCCGACTGGTGTTTCTCGGCTGGATGGATGCCGGCACGCGCAACCTGATTACCAAGGATCCGGTCGTGAAACCGGAAGACCTGAAGGGGATGAAAATTCGTGTTCAGACCAGCCCGGTATCACTCGATACCTTAAAAGCCATGGGCGCGAATGCGATCGCAATGGGGACCAGTGAAGTGTTCAGCGGGATGCAGACTGGGGTCATTGATGGCACAGAAAATAACCCGCCGACCTTTGTCGCGCATAACTATCTGCCGGTTGCCAAAAATTATACCTGGAGTAAGCATTTCATTATTCCTGAGCTGTTCCTGTTTTCAAAAGCCAAGTGGGACAAGCTGAAAAAAGAAGATCAGGAATTAATTATTAAACTGGCGAAAGAAGCACAAATGGAACAGCGCCAACTCTGGGAAGCGTATAACGCGAAATCGCTGGAGACGATGAAAGCGAATGGTGTGAATTTTCATGATATCGATACGAATTATTTCTATAAAGCCACACAGCCCGTCCGGGATCAATATGGTAAAGACCACCAGGATTTGATCAAGCGAATTCAGGATGTGAAGTAATTCATCAGGCGGGTGACGGAGGTCATCCGCCTGAATCGGTTATTAGTTGAGGTGATGATTATGGGTGAATGTTATTCATCGGTAATGGATGTGCTGTATCGAATTTCAATGTGGATTGCCGGGCTGGCTTTATTGGTGATGGTGGCGGTTATTCCCGTGGGGATATTCGCGCGCTATGTGATGAATAGCGCGCTGTCCTGGCCTGAACCGGTCGCCATATTATGCATGGTGACATTTACCTTTGTCGGTGCGGCGGTCAGTTACCGTGCGGGTTCGCATATTGCTGTCAGCATGGTGACCGATCGTCTTGGCGAAATGGGGCGTCGGATCTGCTTTATCGGTGCCGATCTGATGCTGCTGGCGATCAGCATTTTTATTCTTTGGTACGGTTCGACGCTCTGTTACGAGTTGTGGCAACAGCCCGTGGCGGAATTTCCCATTTTAACTGCCGGGGAAAACTATCTTCCGCTCCCTATCGGTTCAGCGATCACGCTGCTTTTCATCATCGAAAAGATCTGCCGTGGCGCTCAGTATCAACGTCCTGTCGTCATGCTGGGTTCAACCAGTTGATGACCGAACCGACTTCATAGGGGAAAGCAGATGGATGCATTTATTCTCGTTTTTACGCTCGGCATCATGCTGGCGATTGGGGTGCCGGTGGCGTACGCGGTAGGGATCAGCGCGATCGTCGGGGCGTGGTATATCGATATCCCGCTGGAAGCGGTGATGATCCAGTTGACCAACGGTGTGAACAAATTCTCGCTGCTGGCGATCCCGTTCTTTATTCTGGCCGGTGCCATTATGGCGGAAGGTGGGATCGCGCGGCGCTTAGTGAACTTCGCCTACATCTTTGTTGGTTTTATCCGCGGCGGCCTGTCGCTGGTAAATATTGTGGCGTCGACTTTTTTTGGTGCGATCTCTGGTTCGTCGGTGGCGGATACCGCGTCCATCGGTTCGGTGATGATCCCTGAAATGGATAAGAAAGGGTATCCGCGCGACTTCGCCGCGGCGGTCACCGCCAGCGGTTCGGTGCAGGCAATCCTGACGCCGCCCAGCCATAACTCGGTTATCTACTCGCTGGCGACGGGCGGTACGGTGTCGATTGCCGCGCTGTTCATTGCCGGGATCCTGCCAGGGCTGTTGCTGAGTTTTACCCTGATGGTGATGTGTGTTGGCTTTGCCCATAAGCGCGGCTACCCGAAAGGGGAACGCGTACCGTTCCGGCAGGCGCTGAAGATCTTTCTCGATACGCTGTGGGGACTGATGACGGTCGTCATTATTATGGGCGGGATCCTTTCCGGTATCTTTACTGCAACAGAATCAGCGGCGATCGCCTGCCTGTGGGCGTTCTTCGTCACCATGTTCATCTACCGCGACTACAAATGGTCTGAACTGCCGAAGCTGATGTATCGCACCGTGAAGACTGTGACCATCGTGATGATCCTGATTGGTTTCGCTGCGGCATTTGGCGCCATCATGACGTACATGCAACTGCCGATGCGCATTACCGAAGCCTTCACCAGTATCTCGGATAACAAGTATGTCATCCTGATGTGCATTAACATCATGTTGCTGCTGATCGGTACGCTGATGGACATGGCCCCGCTGATTCTGATCCTGACGCCCGTGCTGCTGCCGGTTACCAACGCGCTCGGTATTGATCCGGTACACTTCGGGATGATTATGCTGGTGAACCTGGGGATTGGCCTGATCACGCCGCCGGTAGGGTCGGTGCTGTTTGTTGCCAGTGCGGTGAGTAAACAGAAGATCGAACAGGTGGTGAAGGCGATGCTACCGTTCTACGCGGTGCTGTTCCTGGTGCTGATGCTGGTGACCTATATTCCGGCGATTTCGCTGTTCCTGCCGAAATTCTTTGGCGTGATGTGAGGGGACTGCAGTAACGAAAATCCGGGCATTGATGCCCGGATTTTTTTATCGCTTAGCGACGAACGGCGATCGCTTCGATCTCGATCTTCACGTCTTTTGGCAGACGCGCTACTTCCACGCAGGAACGTGCCGGGAAGGTGGCGTTGTGCTCGGTGAAGAACGCTTCGTAGGTGGCGTTGACGGTCGCGAAATCGTTCAGATCTTTGACAAATACGGTCGTCTTCACGATGTCGCCCACTTTCAGACCAGCGGCTTCAACGATAGCTTTCACGTTTTCCAGCGACTGACGCGCCTGCGCGGAGACGTCTTCTGCCACGCTGCCGGTTTTCGGGTCAACCGGGATCTGACCGGAAGTGATGATCATACTGCCCAGATCTACGCCCTGAACATATGGACCGATTGCTGCGGGTGCATTTTCCGTCGCGATAGTTTTGCTCATGATTTCTCCTGAAGTACAGCGGTAAAAGAATTTTCCCAGGTATTATAGGTAGCCAGGAATTTATAACCAACCCCAATTAGTTGGCCAGCACCACATAATGAGAAAACTCTTTTTCACAGTATTTGCATTTGAGAGCAATGTCATCTACGCGTTTTTTCACTGCGAAGCTGGATGAAACCGGCTCGGCGTGGCTGATACAGTTACTGTTCGGGCAGACCAGCACGCTGTCGATGCGATCCGGCAGGCTTGGGCGCGATTTACCCACCACTTCGTAGTTGTCGATACGGTTAACGGTGGCCTGCGGCGCGTACAGTGACAGTTGGTTAACCTGTTCGGCGGTCAGGAAGGTATTCTCGATTTTAATCAGGTCTTTACGCCCCATTTCACCGGAAGGCAGGTTAAGGCCGATGGTGATGCGCTGATCGGTTTCGGTCAACTTAAACAGGGTCAGCAATTTAAAGCCAACCTGCGCGGGAATATGGTCGATTACGGTGCCGCATTTGATCGCTTCAACCTGCAGTTTATTATCGTGTGTCATCTCGTTATCTCCCCTTACAGTGCCAGATCGCTAGTCAGAACCAGTGCCAGTAACGCCTGGCGCGCGAAAATCCCGTTGCCTGCCTGCTGGAAATACCAGGCGTGAGGCGTTTTATCCACATCCGTGGCGATTTCATCAATACGCGGCAGTGGATGCAGTACCTTCATGTTTTCCCGTGCTCCCGCCAGGTCGCTGGCGCGCAGAACAAACTGGGCCTTAACGTTGGCGTATTCAGAAGGGTCCAGACGTTCTTTTTGCACGCGGGTCATGTACAGAATGTCCACTTCCGCCATCACCTCTTCAATAGCGGAGTGCAGGCTCCAGGCAATGCCTTTTTCGTCAAGCATATCGAGGATGTACTGCGGCATCGCCAGCGCATCCGGGGCGATGAAGTAGAAGCGGTTGCCGTCGAACTTGGCCAGTGCCTGCGTCAGTGAGTGTACGGTACGGCCATATTTCAGGTCGCCGACCATCGCTACGTGCAGGTTATTCAGACGACCCTGCGTTTCCTGAATGGTGAACAAATCCAGCAGCGTTTGGGTCGGATGCTGATTCGAACCGTCGCCCGCGTTCAGTACCGGCACCTTACCGGAGAATTCCGTCGCCAGACGTGCCGCGCCTTCCTGTGGGTGGCGCATCACGATCGCGTCAACGTAGGTGCTGATAACCGAGATGGTATCCGCCAGCGTTTCGCCTTTCTTGCCCAGCGACGTGTTGGCGCTGTCGGAGAAACCGACCACGCTGGCACCCAGGCGGTGCATTGAGGTTTCAAACGACAAGCGGGTACGAGTAGACGCTTCAAAGAAGCAGCTGGCAATCACCTTGTGCTTGAGCAGTTCCGGTTGTGGGTTAGCTTTTAATTTCGCCGCGGTCGCCAGCACCAGATTGAGGTCGTCGCGACTGAGGTCGTTTATGGAAATGATGTGTTTTTGATATAGCGGGTTAGCCATGTTTATCTCCTGACGCCTGGGCAAAAAAAAAGCCCCTCATTTGAGGGGCTGGGAATAGGTTAGCAACGGAAAGAAAAACGGCAGGCCAGCGTCTGTTTTCAGACGCGGTAAGACAGAATGTCGTACACACTGGACCATACTTCCTCCCGGCAAATTGTCCGCGATTATACTCAGCTCCGTTTGCGGATCAAGCAAATAATGCCATTTTTATTCAACGCAAACGGTTTTAATGAATATTAATTCATTTTTAGTAAGTAGTTAATCTGTTTGTGGACAAGGCCAGTCCGCTGTACAACCCGTGGGGCAACCCAGACAATACTGCTACCCGCGATCACTCCCAGAATCTCCGGCAGGGCATGGTAATCGAGGATCCTGGCGACGGCACGACCATAGCCGGCGGCAGTATGGATAAGGATAAATTCGCTGTTGTGCTCCACGCTCACTACCATTTCAGCAATCGAACGGGCGGCATCGGGGGCAGGGCGCAATTGCGGATTTACGGAATAAATTTTTTGTCCTTTCGTATTTCTAATTTTTATGACGCCAAGAATTTTCAGCAGGCGGGAAACCGTCGACTGGCTGATGGTTTCAAAGCCGTAGTTTTGCAGATCGCGGCGGATCTCCTCCTGCGAGAGATAACTTTTTTCGCCAATCAGGCGCTGACAAACAGAGAGCTGTAGTTCTTCTTTTTCTGAAGCGGGTTGGTAAAGTTTCATCATCAGTTAGTCCAGTGTAATCAGCCGAAGATAACAACCAATAGGTCTGCCCAATGTTTCTATTTTTAATTGATGACGCACTAAGCAAACGTTCTCCATTTCAACCGGGATGTATTTGATCGGCTTATTGAAATTCTACTGGAGCTCGCTTCAGCATCCTGACGGATGGCATCTCCATGAGAAAATATTCCACTTAGTCGTCTAAGGGAAGGCGGAGTTTTGCCGCTTCGTCTTCCCTGTGTTGACGTGCATCAACTGAGCGTGAGCACGCCTGTCGCCAACAGGTAGACGGCGTAGATCCCCGCCGCCACCACCATAATAGCCAGAACGATCTCTATTGGATTGAAAAGTCTCCCATTTTTCTCTTTCCGCGCCCAGACATAAAAAATGATGCCGAGGGCGTAGAGGATCATCGACATCAGCAGATATTCCATCCCGGCGGCGTAGACCAGCCAGGCGCCATAGAGTGTTGCCAGCGCGCCGATGATGATGTCGCGGGTGATGGAACGCTGTTCATCACTACTGTAACCGTCTCTCTGCCACGCCACTTTCAGGGCATACAGACCACTGAGAAAATAGGGGATCAGGATCATTGAGGTGGCAAGCAGCAGCAGCGCAAGATACCCCGCCTGTTGGAAATGGGCGATGATCAGGAACAGTTGGGTCAGGCCATTGGTCAGCAGCAGCGCGTTAACCGGCGCTTTATTGGCGTTTTCTTTGCCCAGAAATTTGGGCATGGTGCCGTCTTTACCGGCCATGTACGCCGTTTCCGCAGATAATAACGTCCAGGCCAGCAGCGCGGCACCGACGGAAACGATAAGGCCGATGTTCATCAGAGCGGCACCCCACGGCCCGACCGCCGCAGCCAGTACGCCCGCAGTCGAGGGGTTCTTCAACTGGGCGAGCTCGGGCTGGGAAAGGACGCCCAGCGACAGAACCGAAACGGCGACGAACAGCAGGATCGAGATGAAAAATCCAATCATGGTAGCTTTACCCACGTCTGATTTTTTCATCGCCCGGCCTGAGTACATGGCCGCGCCTTCAATGCCGATGAAAACCCAGGTGGTGACCAGCATGATGTTTTTCACCTGGTCCATGACGGAGCCGAGCTGTTCATTGCCCCAGAATTCGATCTTAAAGGTGCGAACCTGAAAGGCGACGCTGACCAGTACAACAAACATGATCAGAGGAACCACTTTCGCGACCGTGCCGATCAGATTGAGCAAGGCTGCACCCTGCACGCCGCGACAGATCAGGAAATGCAGGCTCCAGAGCAGAATTGAACCCACAATCAGCGCAGAAAGGGTGGTGCCATCACCAAAGAAGCCGAGCGCGCTGAATGAGCCGAGGGCGGAACAGATCACCACATAGTACGAAACGTTGCCGATCCACGCCGAGATCCAGTAACCCCAGGCGGAGTTAAAACCGATGTACTCACCAAAGCCCGCGCGGGCATAGCCATACACGCCGCCTTCAACGTCACTTTTACGATGCGCCAGGGTCTGGAAAACAAAGGCGAGGGTTAACATCCCGATAAAGGTAATCCCCCAGCCGATCAGGATCGCGCCGGCGCCCGCTTTGGCCGCCATGTTCTGCGGCAGGGAAAATACCCCGGCGGCGATCAGCGCACTGACCACAAGCGCCGTTAGTGCCGGAAGTTTGAGCTTACCTTCGGACAGGGAGGCCGAAGCGTCCGCAGCCGGTTTGCTGGTATCTAGAGTAGTCATGAAGAGAGTCCTCAATCTGACAGAGAGTGATTTTTAGAAGTAGCTGTATTGCTTGCCGACGTATTCGGAGGTCATGCACTGCAAGACGCCGCTGTATCCCAGGGAGAAATAGACGATGTCGCCCACCTGATATCCCGATGCGGTGTGGGTGACATCGAGGATCAGGTGATCGGAACTGGCGCCGAGCACTTTGACGCCGGGGTCAAATGGCCGGAGCTGGGAGAAGGAGACGTCCTGCTCGCCGAGTGCGGCGAGCGCCCGGTGGTGTACGCCAAGATCTTCGAATACCGGCTTTCTCCCCATGGCATCCAGCGCCGTGGAGTGTCGCGGAACGGAGGGTTTATCTTTCAGCTCGATGATCTCCACGCCGAGCTTGATGGCATCCTGGCGGGTGTCGGGGATCGGCTCGTCATTCAGGCCGAATCCCATAATCAGCGATGCGCCAAGCCGCAGTTGGTTAACGCCCGTCGGTAGCCCACCGTTGATCAGCAGGAACAGGGCAGCGGAACTGGCGCCGGAAATCGTGCGCAGTTCAATACCCAGTTCGTCTTCTATTTCATGGGCGAGATCGACCAGCGCCTGCTGGTTTTCGGTAGTAGGTTCCACTCCGCCGTAGCAGGCGAGATTGGCGCCAAGGCCTTCCAGCGTCAGTCCCGGCAGTTCCTTGTGTACCAGGCGCGCAAGACGTCGCGTCTCCTGTGGATCCATGCAGCCTTCGCGCAGATCGCCCAGGTCGTGCATCAAAATGACCCGATGCGTTTTGTTCTGCGCCGTTGCCGCTGCGGAGAGCGCCTGCAACGTATGCTCTTCGGAATTCAGCGAAATATCCGCATAGGCCACGATGTCGTGCGCCAGGCTTATCTGCGGCAGACGCAGCAGCAGTTTGTCGACGGGCAGGTCGGCTATTTTTTTGAGATTCTGGATCCGGGAATCCGCAATCGTGCTGATGCCGGCATCAATCATGGCTCTGGCGACATTCGCTGCTTCACAGCTCAGCTTATTGACGCCGACAGGCTCTACGCCGTGCTGGCGGCACAGCGCGATCAGCGTGCGGGTGTTGTCACGAATGACCGAAAGATTAACGAAGAGGCATGGAAAATCCTGGTTTCGCATAATGGGTCTCCTTACGTGAGACGCGGGTCAGGGGGCACCCGCGCCCGGTTCGTTCGGTCCAGTAGCTACCGTGGAGAAAGACGCCGTCCCGGACGGCGCTTTCCGTGTGGGTTAGTCGCCGAGCGTCGCCACCATCACTGCTTTGATGGTGTGCATGCGGTTTTCCGCTTCGTCGAACACGATGGAGTGAGCGGATTCAAAAACCTCTTCCGTGACTTCCAGCCCTTTCAGGCCGTAGGCCGCTTCGATTTCACGTCCCACTTTGGTGTGTTCGTTATGGAAGGCGGGCAGGCAGTGCATGAATTTCACGTTGGGATTGCCGGTGGCGTCGATAACCTTCTGGTTGATCTGGTACGGCGTCATCAGGCTGACGCGCTCAGCCCAGGCCTCTTTCGGCTCACCCATGGAGACCCAGACGTCGGTGTACAGAAAATCGACGTCGTAAACGCCCTCTTCAACATCGTCCGTCAAGGTAATGCGCGCCCCGGTGGTGCTGGCGATGTTGCGGCACTGGGCGACCAGCGCTTCATCTGGCCAGAAGGATTTTGGCGCGACGAGGCGAATATCCATGCCCATCTTCGCGGCACCGACCATCAGTGAATTGCCCATGTTGTTACGCGCATCGCCAAGGTAAGCGAAGCTCAGTTCGGGCAGCGTTTTTCCAGGCGCGTGCTCCAGCATGGTCATCAGATCCGCGAGGATCTGCGTAGGATGGAATTCGTCAGTCAGGCCGTTCCACACCGGCACCCCGGCGTATTGCCCCAGTTCCTCAACGATCTGTTGACCGAACCCGCGGTACTCGATGCCGTCATACATCCGGCCCAGTACGCGAGCGGTATCTTTCATCGACTCTTTATGCCCAATCTGCGAGCCGCTTGGCCCGAGGTAAGTGACCTGCGCGCCCTGGTCAAATGCCCCGACCTCAAAGGCACAGCGGGTGCGGGTGGAGGTTTTTTCGAATATCAGCGCGATATTTTTCCCGGTCAGCGTTTGCTTTTCGCGCCCGGCTTTCTTCGCCGCCTTCAGTTCAATCGCCAGATCGATCAGGAACTGGATCTCCGCCGGAGTAAAGTCGAGAAGCTTCAAAAAGTTGCGATTTTTCAGTGAAATAGCCATCAATGTATCCTTATTAAAATGAACTGCCTGATGACGCTGCGCTTATCAGGTCTACGGACGTGAATCGGTGTGGGCCGGATAAGGCGAGGCCGCCATCCGGCAAAAAAGCCTTACGCGTCAACATCGGCGGTTTCACGCCGAATCAGGGTGCCTTTATCTCCGGCGAGAATGGCCGGACCATCGGCCAGCGAACCGATACCCGCAATGCCGTGGCAGCGGCTGACAAATTCAGCGCAGGCGCTGACTTTGGGTCCCATTGAGCCTGCATCAAACTGCATTTCGCTCAGCAGTTCCGGCGTCACCTGCGCCAGCGGACGTTGGGTGGGTTTGCCCCAGTCGAGGTACACCGCGTCGGCATCGGTCAGGATCAGCAGCGCGTCGGCGTGGATCTGGCTGGCAAGCAGCGCGGCGGAGAGGTCTTTGTCGATCACCGCTTCGAGGCCGTGGTAACCGTCCGCTCTCTCGACGACCGGCACACCGCCGCCACCGTTACAGATGACCAGGTGATCGCGGGCGATCAGTGCCTGGATGGCGTCGCTCTCAACAATGCGTTTCGGCTGTGGTGAGGGCACCACGCGGCGAAAGGCTTTACCGTCTGCTTTGAAAACCCAGCCTTTTTCCGCCTGTAACGCATCGGCCTGTGCGTGGTCATAAACCGGGCCGATATACTTGGTGGGGTTGCGAAAGGCCGGATCGTTTGCATCCACTTCCACCTGAGTAAGCAGCACGCTGATTTCCCGCTGCGGCAGTTGATTTTTCAGCGCCTGTTGCAGCATGTAGCCGATCATCCCCTGGCTTTCCGCCCCGAGAATATCCAGCGGGTACGGGGTGACGCGGTCATAGGCGCTGTTCTGCAATGCCAGTAGACCCACCTGCGGCCCGTTGCCGTGAACCAGCACCACCCGCCATTGCTGAGTGAGTTGGGCGATCGTTTTCGCCGCCAGGATGATGTTCTTGCGTTGGATATCGGCTTCCAGCGGTTCGCCGCGCTTGAGCAACGCATTGCCGCCCAGAGCGACAACCAAAGTCGGTTTGTTTTGCATGGTGGGTTCCTTAAATGCCATCGCGTTCCAGTGGGCAACTCATGCAGCGCGCGCCGCCGCGCCCGCGCCCCAGTTCGTCGCCGGGGATAGGCAGCACGGTGATGCCGGCTTTGTCGTATTTCTCGTTGGTCCAGATGTTGCGTTCGTAGCCCACGACCACGCCGGGGCGCAGCGTGAGGACGTTGTTGGCGTCGTTCCACTGTTCGCGTTCGGCTTCAAAGGCGTCGCCGCCGGTGGTAATCAAGCGCACTTGATCGATGCCGAGTGCTTTCTCAATGGCGTTAACCAGCGTGCGTTCTTCGGTACGTTTCAGGCCGCCGCGGCCGTCTGGCGTCAGGGTCCAGCACTGCACGTCCTGGCGCACCACTTCCGGGTAAACGGAGAAGGTGTCGATATCGATGTGGGTCATGACGGTATCGAGGTGCATACAGGAGCGGTGTTTGGGGAGCTCAACGGCGATCACCCGTTCAGCCTGGCGATGTTTAAACAGAGACTGGGCAAGAAACTCGATCCCCTGCGGGGTTGTGCGTTCAGACATCCCGATCAGCACGGCCCCGCGCCCGATCACCAGTACATCACCGCCTTCTAAGGTGGCATGGTCGTAATTAATATTCTCGTCGCCGAAATATTTAATAAATTCACCGTCGGCAAATTGTGGATGCCAACGATAGATGGCTCGCAGATTATTGGTTTCGCGCTGGCGGGCCGGTTTAGCCATTGGGTTAATGGAGACGCCGTTATATATCCAGCAGGAAGTGTCACGGGTAAATAAATGGTTCGGCAATGGCTTCATAATAAAGTCATTAATATCGTGGGTATCGACCACCATATTTTTAATTGAGGCGGGAATTTCACCGTAGGTGAGTCCACCGCTTAAATGACGGGCCAGTTCACGATGCGACATATCGGCAAGCCAGGCGCGGATATCGGTGGCGAAAGTAGGACCAAGTCGGTAATCCGAGATTTGTGTTTCCAGCAGCCAGCTTTTCGCATCCGCGATATCCAGCGTTTGTGTCAGTAAATCAGTCAGTAACAGGACTTCGATACCCTGCTCGCGTAACGTGTTGGCGAAAATATCATGCTCTTCACCCGCGCGTTCAACCGACAGTACGTCATCAAACAGGAGCTCCTGGCAGTTAGATGGCGTGAGGCGTTTCAGGCTGAGATTAGGGCGATGCAACATCACACTGCGTAGTTGGCCGATTTCAGAACCGACATAATGTTTTTCCATTACGATACCTTTCACTCTATTTCAGGAATAAAAAGGGGGTGGCTGCGAATAATAAAAATGCTCGCAGTCATAACTGTTCCGATATTTTTCGAGAGGCATCATTGAATTATTAAGACGTCGAGAATGTGATGGATTTCACATCCATTCGGTTATTTGTTTTTTCTTAATTAATATATGACAGAGGTCTGAGAAATAACAAAAATAAAAAGTATAAAACTGAATTACTACGCAGTTATACGGCAGGTTATTCTTCAGTGTTAATTATTTGTTGGCGGGAACTAATAATGAAAGTAATGTAACACTATGATTTGTATAGAATAATAATGATTCTATGCATAGATATGCGTATTGTGAATTATATTATTTTTACCATAAAGTAAATCGCGCAATAACTATGGTGATTATCATTGATTGAGTAAGGGAAATGAATTGTGATCGCCTGGCGGTTTTTCTTATAACTCTTTTTATAACAGTGTGTTATGAAAATTTGCCCTTGGTTGAATTTACATTTTATGCACTAAATATGCATAGAACACTGTTTGGTGTTAACAGATAGTCAACAACTCCAGCGATAAACATGCGCTGACGCAAAACTTTGCAAGATAGCGATGGCACGGCAGGGCATTTTTTCGTATAACAATTAAAATTGAAACGCTGTTTTGAATGAGGGGTATAAGATGATCGTTGGTAACATTCACCATCTGCAATCCTGGCTTCCTGAAGAACTTCGCCAGGCGATTGAGCACATCAAGACAAACGTCACCGAAACGACGGAGAAGGGGAAACATGAGATCGACGGCAGCCGTCTGTTCTATCTGATTTCTGAAGATATGACCGAGCCGTTCGAGAAGCGTCGGGCGGAGTATCACGCGCGCTATCTGGATATTCAGATCGTGCTGAAAGGGCAGGAAGGGATGACCTTCAGCGTGCTGCCTGCCGGTAAGCCGGATACCGACTGGCTGGCTGATAAAGACATCGCGTTTTTAGCGGAAGGTGAGCAAGAGAAAACGCTGATCCTGAATGAAGGCGACTTTGTCGTCTTTTATCCGCAAGAAGTGCACAAACCGCTGTGTGCCGTCGGCGCACCCGCGCCGGTGCGTAAAGCGGTGGTTAAACTGCTGATGGCCTGAAACAGTCAAGGCCGGGACTGAGCAGCCGCTCCCTGAATCGGAGCGGCTGTACCTTTTATCCCTTATCTTAAATTTGGCCGTAAAGTTCCTTGCTCCTGCGAAAACGGTAAAAAATATAAAAACGGCAGTTGCATTCATTAAGAAGATAGCCTGTCAGTAAAGGTCGGTTTATTTCAGTGAGTAATAGCGCACCGCGATCCTGCTATTTCATTATATATTTAAATATATAACGATGTGGCCAGTTTTAGTTAGTCGTTGTATATTTCATTTCATATCGCTATCGCGATAACTTCAGTTACAACATACGGTTAGCCGTAACACTTCCTATTAAATTTCAAAAACTCGATCAAAAGCACGTTTAACTCTTTCTGGTGAATAACACTTTTGTGTTACATCAATTCTTGTTGAAAAAGCATCCCGCAAAATATATCGCACAAAATTAAATATTAACTTTTGAATTAATTTCAGGGCAAGGTATGAATAAGAAATGGAAGTGGATAGCGGGTCTTGTTTTTGTGGGCATTATCCTGGGGGGAACACTCGCGCTGTCATCCATGTGGGTGATGCATAAAACCTCAGACACCTCGTTTTGTCTCTCCTGTCACACCATGCAAGCACCCTATGAAGAGTACCAGGGTTCTGCGCACTTTATGAATCAAAAAGGTATCCGCGCTGAGTGCCAGGATTGCCATATTCCGCAATCGGGTATGGATTACCTGATCACGAAAGTTCGGGCCAGCAAGGATATCTGGCATGAGTTTGTCACCGGCAAAATTGATACGCCGGAAAAATATGAGGCGCACCGCCTTGAGATGGCGGAGACCGTCTGGGATCAAATGAAAGCCAACGATTCGGCGACCTGCCGCTCGTGTCACCAGTTTGACGCCATGGATCTGCAAAAGCAGAGCGCCGACGCGCAGAAAATGCATGCGCTGGGCATCAAAGAAAAACAAACCTGTATTGATTGCCATAAAGGTATCGCGCACTTCCCGCCTGAAATCACAATTGACTCCAAAGCCCATGATGCACTGATGGAAAGCGCACGCCAGACGCCGGTTGATGCAAAAGAAGTGTACCCCGTCGCGCCTACCTCACTGGGCAATCTGGGCACGGTTTACCCGGCCACCAAACTGAACGTGGTGGGTCAGTCTGGCGATGCGCGTGAAGTGGAGATAATCGGTAGCCAAATGCAGGGCGCCGAGCAGGTGATTTACATCGCGGCGGGCCAGCGTTTAGTCCTTGCCACGCTTACCGATGAAGGACAAAAAGCACTCAAAATCTCCAGTGACTGGGAAAAAGATCCTTACGGAAACGCGTGGCGCACGGTTTCTCTACGCGCACCACTGGCTGAACCCGCACTGGGTAAACCCGACGCTATCTGGGACTACGCCAAAACACTCGACAAAACGTATTGCTCCGGATGCCATGCGCCGATTTCTTCTGAACATTACACCTTAAATGCCTGGCCTTCCGTTGCCAAAGGGATGGGCGCGAGAACGGATATCAGCGCTGAGGATTTAGACATCCTGACTCGCTGGTTCCAGTATCACGCCAAAGATTTTACCGCCAAGGAATAACTGAAAATTACGATTAAAGGAAAACCTATGAACCTTACACGACGTAACTTTATAAAATATGCTGGCGGTTCCGCTGGCGCGATGATGATTACCTCGGCAATCCCGATGCCGACGTGGGCCGCAGACGCGCCGGGTAACGCGATCCTGACTGCGGGGCGTTGGGGAGCGATGTACATCGAGGTTAAAGACGGCAAAATTGTTTCGTCTCGCGGCGCGCTGGCGAAAACGATTCCCAACGATCTGCAAACTACCGCACCGGATCAGGCGCATACCCCGTGCCGTATTCAATCTCCGATGGTACGTAAAGGCTTTCTGAATGCGCCGGGCAAACCGGACGGCAAACGTGGTAAAGACGAGTTCGTCAAAGTGTCATGGGAAGACGCCCTGAAGCTCATTCACGAACAGCACGCCCGTATCCGTGCCGAGCATGGCCCTTCTTCCGTATTTGCGGGGTCTTATGGCTGGCGCTCCAGTGGCGTACTGCACAAAGCGCAGACGCTGCTTCAGCGTTACATGAGCATGGCGGGCGGCTACACCGGACATACCGGCGACTACTCCACTGGCGCGGCGCAGGTGATCATGCCGCACGTAGTCGGTTCGGTAGAAGTTTACGAGCAGCAGACGGCATGGCCGCTGCTCCTTGAACATAGCCAGGTGGTGGTCCTGTGGGGCCTTAACCCACTGAACACCCTGAAAATTGCCTGGACCAGTACTGATGAGCAAGGCCTCGAGTACTTCAATAAACTGAAAGCCTCCGGCAAAACCGTTATCGCCATCGATCCGCAACGCTCAGAAACCATCGATTTCTTCGGTGATAAAGCGCAGTGGATTGCGCCGAATATGGGTACCGACGTGGCGCTGATGTTGGGTATTGCGTCCGCGCTGGTAGAAAAAGGCCTGCATGACAAAGCCTTCCTCGATAAATACACCACCGGCTATGGCGAATTCGAAGCTTATCTGACGGGTAAAAGCGACAACACGCCGAAAAATCCGGCCTGGGCCGAGAAGATTTGCGGCGTTCCGGCGAAGCAAATGGAAATTCTGGCGGAAATCTTTGCCAAGAATAAAACCATGCTGATGGCGGGCTGGGGCATTCAGCGTCAGCAGTATGGCGAACAGCGCCACTGGATGCTGGTCACCCTGGCGGCGATGCTCGGCCAGATTGGTACCGAGGGCGGTGGTTTTGGTTTCTCTTACCATTACTCTAACGGCGGCAACCCAACCCGGAGCGGCGGTGTGCTGTCGGCGATTTCAGCGACAATCGCAGGCGGCTCGTCTGCTGGCAACGACTGGGCAACTTCCGATGCGGTTGAAGCGTTCCCGGTTGCGCGTATTGTTGAGGCCCTGGAAAACCCCGGCGGCAAATATCAGCATAATGGTAAAGAACAAACCTTCCCCGATCTGCGCATGATCTGGTGGGCCGGCGGTGGCAACTTCACTCATCATCAGGACACCAACCGCCTGGTAAAAGCCTGGCAAAAACCGGAACTGGTGGTGATCTCCGAGTGCTACTGGACGGCTGCCGCCAAGCACGCTGATATTGTTCTGCCGATCACCACATCGTTTGAACGTAACGACCTGACCATGACCGGCGACTACAGCAACCAGCATCTGGTGCCGATGAAACAAGCTATCCCACCGCAATTCGAGGCCCGCAACGATTTTGACGTGTTCGCGGATATGGCGGAGTTGCTGAAACCAGGCGGTAAAGCTGCCTATACCGAAGGCAAGAGCGAAATGGACTGGCTGCGCGAGTTCTACGACGTGGCGCAGAAAGGCGCTCGCCAGCAGCGCGTCAATATGCCGCAGTTCACCGCCTTCTGGGAGGCGAACAAGCTGATCGAAATGCGTAAGAACCCGAAAGAAGAAGTATTTGTGCGCTATGCCGATTTCCGTAAGGATCCAGTGATGAACCCGCTGGGTACGCCGAGCGGTAAAATTGAGATTTACTCGAAAACCATTGAAGGCTTCAACTATAAGGATTGCCCGGCGCATCCGACCTGGCTGGAACCCGACGAGTGGGCTGGCAACGCTAAAGAGGGGGAACTGCAACTGCTGACCGCACATCCGGCGCATCGTTTACACAGCCAGCTTAACTATGCGTCGCTGCGTAAACAGTATGCGGTGGCTAACCGTGAGCCGTTCTACATCCATCCGGAAGATGCGAAAAAACGTGGCATTGCTGACGGCGATTTGGTGCGTGTCTGGAACGCGCGCGGCCAGGTGTTGACCGGCGCGAAAGTCACCGACGGCATCAAGCAGGGCGTGGTGTGTATCCATGAAGGTGCATGGCCGGATCTGGATTATGCTGGCACCGGGATCTGTAAAAACGGCGGGGCCAACGTGCTTACCAAAGACATCCCGACCTCGCGTCTGGCGAATGGCTGCGCGGGCAACACTGCGCTGGTGATGGCGGAGAAATACACTGGACCGGAGCTGGAACTTACCGCGTTTACGCCACCAATGGGCGCGTAATTCACGGTTGTAATACTGAGCGGAAACGGTGATTTCGCTTCAGACTGCTCATGAACCCCACATTGTTATGTGGGGTTTTTCTTTGCAGATAACATTATTGTGCCAGCGTTGCCACCATCACGGCTTTAATGGTATGCATCCGGTTTTCGGCCTGGTCGAACACAATACTGGCCGGGGATTCAAATACCTCATCGGTGACTTCCATCCCGCCATGCAGACCAAATTCCTCCGCCATTTTTTTACCGAGCGTGGTCTGGTCGTCATGAAACGCGGGCAGGCAGTGCAGGAACTTCACCTGCGGATTCCCGGAAAGCGTCATCATCTGGCTGTTGACCTGATAGTCACGCAGCATGGCGATACGCTCCGCCCACTTCTCTTTTGGTTCGCCCATCGACACCCAGACGTCGGTGTAGATAAAGTCCGCACCTTTCACCCCTGCCGCGATATCTTCGGTGAGCGTAATGTTGCCGCCATTTTTCTTCGCCATTGCGCTGCATTCTGCGACCAGCGATGCTTCTGGCCAGCAGGCTTTTGGCGCCACCAGACGCAGATCAAGCCCGGTGAGTGCGGCGGCTTCCAGCATTGAGTTACCCATGTTATTGCGCGCATCACCGGCGTAAACCAGCGTCATGTCGTTAAACGCTGTGCCCGGTAAATGTTCCTGCATTGTTAGCAGGTCGGCCAGCAACTGGGTGGGATGGAACTCATTGGTCAACCCGTTCCATACCGGTACACCGGCATAGTCGGCCAGCGTTTCGACCACTTCCTGACCGTAACCGCGATACTGAATGCCGTCATACATCCTGCCCAGCACGCGTGCGGTGTCCTTAATTGACTCTTTATGCCCAATCTGGCTCCCGCTGGAACCGAGATAAGTGACGCGAGCGCCCTGGTCGTAAGCGGCAACTTCGAAAGAGCATCGTGTACGGGTCGAGTCTTTTTCGAAGATGAGCGCGATGTTTTTGCCTGTAAGTTTTTGTTCTTCTTTGCCGTTTTTCTTATCGGCTTTCAGTTTTGCGGCAAGTTGGATAAGTGCGTTGAGTTCAGCAGAGGTGAAATCGAGTAACTTTAAAAAATGCTTCTGATAAAAACCTGACATAGTTCCCTCCCATGGCTGATGCCATCTATTGAATTAAAATTCAATTTATATGGATGATTATGCATTTGCAACCCCGTTTAACAAATCTTTTCTGGAAAGGTGGAGGCAACGACGGTGGTATGTGACAATAAGAGTATCGGCAGGACATTATGAGGAACGAGCCATGGCAAACCCGGAACAACTGGAAGAGCAGCGTGAAGAAACGCGCCTGATTATTGAAGAATTACTGGATGATGGCAGCGACCCGGACGCGCTGTATACCATCGAGCACCATCTTTCCGCAGACGATTTCGAAACCCTGGAAAAAGCCGCGGTTGAAGCGTTTAAACTTGGCTACGAAGTGACCGAGCCGGAAGAGCTGGAAGTGGAAGAAGGCGACACCGTCATTTGCTGCGATATCCTCAGTGAATGTGCGCTCAAAGCCGATCTTATCGACGCGCAGGTTGAGCAACTGATGAACCTGGCAGAGAAATATGACGTTGAATACGACGGCTGGGGCACCTACTTTGAAGATCCGAACGGTGAAGAGGGCGACGACGAAGACTACGTCGACGAAGATGACGACGGTGTGCGTCACTAAGAACCCCGAACGTTAAAACGTTAAAAAGTACGGCAGTTTGCTGCCGTACTCTTTCGACAGGTTACACATGGACTATCCGCAAATCCTCTCCCCGGTACGCCAGTTTCTGCACTGTCCTACCCCGCAGGCCTGGATCGACCAGGCGCGCGATCCGCAAAACCTTCCTCTGCTGCTCACCGATCATTTGATTTGCGAACTTAAGGCGGCGCAAACGGCGATGCTGCTGGTGCGTAAGTACGTGGCGGATAAACCGGGCGCGGATGCGCTGCTCGCCTGGCTGCAGCCGTATGAAGCCTTTGCCTTCCGCGAAGGGCCGGAACCGGACTTTGTCGCGCTCCATAAACAGATTGGTAAAAGCGTGATGCCAGAAACGGACGATCCGTGGGGTCGCCAGCTTATCGACAGCATGGTGCTGTTGATAAAAGAAGAACTGCACCACTTCTGGCAGGTGCGCGAAGCGATGCAGGCCAGAAATATTCCTTACGTGAAGATCACCGCCAGTCGCTACGCAAAAGGGATGCTGAAAGCGGTGCGCACGCATGAACCGCTGACGCTGATTGATAAGCTGATTTGTGGGGCTTACATCGAAGCACGCTCCTGCGAACGCTTTGCCGCGCTGGCCCCGTTTCTCGATGACGACCTGCAAAAGTTCTACCTGTCGCTACTGCGCTCCGAAGCGCGCCACTTTCAGGACTACCTGGCGCTGGCGCAACAGGTGTCGCAGGAGGATATTTCTCCCCGCGTCCGTCATTTTGGTGAAGTGGAAGCCGCGCTGATAGCCTCGCCGGACAACGAGTTTCGCTTTCACAGCGGCGTCCCTGTCGCCTCTTAATTTCGGTAGTTCTGCCTGCTGTAAGGTGACATCCCGTCGCGAGCAGGGAAAAATGTCTCCTTTTCAGGGCAAGGAATACCGATGAACTGGACACATGTACTTCTCGCAGGCTACGTCGGCGCGGTTATCGCTGCGGTGATTGGGCTGATGCGTAAAAAAGGCTGGGTGGGGAAAGCCTCTGGCGCGGTGCTGATGATTGTGGCGATCGTCGCGTGGAACCTCTTTGACGTGCACTACCTGATCCCGCGAGAAAAAGCGGCATCCGGTCAAACGGAAGAGCAGCAGTTTGATGCCGCGCTACTGCAAATGCCGACGTTTCAGGTACTGAAGGAACAGGAGCCGACATTCTGGATCCATCTTCGTACGCAGGCGCTGCAGCTAAAAAATGAAGGTAAAACCGAGCAGCAAATTATCGATACCATTCAACCGCAGGTGCTACAAATTCAGATGTCGCGTTTACAGCAGGCGCCGGACAGCAACGTCGTTGACTATATGAAGATCAATCTCGAACAGATTGCCGCGGTGCAGAAAAAAGGCGACGACGAGTGTTTCCGCTTTCTCTTCCCGCAGGTCAAAGGCGGGATTAACCCGACGCGTCTGATCTCGCAGGATATTCTGAAACGGCGTATGGAAGGCGATGCCACGATGATGCGCGCGGCATATGGTGTCAATAAACACACGGTGACAGAGGCTGAGAAACAACAGGCCATGGAGGATCTGCAAAACGTCGTACCGGTGCTGGTGCAGCGCTACGGGCAGGATGTACAGCTTATGGCTGAGCCGCAGAAGGGCGTGGGGAAAGAAAAGGTTGTCTGCGATCTGGTGCAGGATATGTGGGTGGAAGTGCTGAAATTGCCAGCCGCGCAGGCCGCTGGCGTGATTCGACTTTCGGTATCGCCTGAGATGCAATAACCTGCTTTACAGGGGTTTGAGCATGCGCACTTCGCAATCGACGTGCCCGGTGCAGCCCAGCGGTTCGCTGATATGCTCAAACCCTAAATGTTCGTACAGGCCAATCGCCTCGCGTAAAAAGGCAGTGGTTTCCAGATAGCAGTGTTTAAATCCCTGCGCGCGAGCGTGGTCCATCGCCATCAGCGCCAGCTTTTTCGCCATGCCTTGTCCGCGCGCCGCGGGCAAAAAGTACATTTTTTGCAGCTCGCAAATATCGGGTTCGCTACACGTTAACGGGGCAATTCCGCCACCGCCCACGATTTCCCCATTACGCTCCACCACCCAATACGCATGGCCTGGCTGAGAGTAGAGCTGATACAGTTCGTCCAGATTCGGATCGGCAACCGTATAGCCTTTGTCAGCGGTGAGACCATATTCGGCGGACACCTGACGGATAACCGCCGCGATGACAGGATTATCCTGTACGCAAAGGGGACGGAGAGTGAGGGACTGATGCTGTTGATTACTCATATTTTCGTTTAATTAAATCTACATATATATAATTATAATTGATATCACTGTCTGTGAAAGCATGCAAGCAGTACGTAAAAAAACAAGCGTTTCTTCACTGAACGGGTTATTCTGCGTTTTCTGATAGTGATATTATTTAATAGTTTTCATTTTTATATTTGGCAAACAAAGGAATTGTTATGGACTCAGTAGTAAAAAACGGGCAGCAGTCTCGTTGGCAGTTTGACTTTCATGGTCGCGGTGGAGAATATTTTATGATCTGCCTGACTAATATCATTCTATGTATCATTACTCTTGGCATCTATACACCATGGGCGATGGTGCGCAGTCGTCGCTATATTTATGAAAATATGGAATTGAACGGTGCGCGTTTTGGCTACCATGCGACGGGACTGGCAATTTTCTTAAGCTGGTTGTTCCTGGTTTTTGTTATTATCTTGATCTCTTTCTTCGCCGCCGTGCCCGCGCTTGAACTGGTGTTACTGTTGGTATTTTTCCTGGTATTACCCCTCTTTATGGTCAAAAGCATAAAATATAATGCCATGATGACCACACTGAATAATGTGCGCTTTAACTTTCACAGCCCATTGGGACGTGCATGGTGGGTGATGATGGGATTACCCGTTGTGCTTTATATTCTGCTGACGGTGATTATTCTCCTGGTGGTGAATATTCCTGGTGACAGCGTTACGGCTATTATTACAAAAGTCCTGTTAGCATTCGTTATTTTCCTGGCAGGCGCCGGCGTTATTGCCGGTGTCGTGTATGCGAAATGGATTACGCTGCTCGGTGAGGGCGGTCAGTTTGGTATTCATCGTTTCGCTGTTGCGGTAAGCGTAAAACAGTGCATTAAAGTGTGTTTCCTGTCGATGCTGATCGTTGTGCCTTTCCTGGCGATGATTGCCTGGCTCTTTTCCGGCATTTTCAGCGCCATCATGATGGCCAGCATGATGGGCGGGATGAGTGAGGAGGCGCAGTTTGCACTGATCCTTGAGTACCAGGGACAAATCATCGCCTGCTACCTGCTCTATTTCGCTGCCATTCTGCTTTCCACTGGGTATATGTGGATGGGTTTGCGTAATCATTTTATGAACAGTCTGACGCTCGCGAACGGCGGTATCCGTTTTCATTCCGGTATCGCATTTCATGCGCTGGTGGTGCAGTGGGGGCTGATTGCCGTGGTATCGTCCATTACGCTGGGGCTGGCCTATCCGTTAATGAAGATGCGCTATCTGCGTTTCCTGGCGGCGAATACCTGGGTTGATGGCGATCTGGATACTCTGGAACTGACTGACCATGATGAACAACCCGAGACAGGGCCGATTGCGGTGCTTTCACGCGGTATGATGCCGCAGGTTCCATTTATTTGATACAACAAGCCTGATACAAAAAGGCCGGAGCATGCTCCGGCCTTTTTACATTACCGTTATCCGGTTATTCGATTACAGCGCGGCGATGACCGCCTGCTGCTCAACCAGCTTCGCTTTCGCTTCGGCGTAGCCTTCCAGCTTCTCACGCTCTTTAGCGATGACCGCTTCCGGCGCGCGCGCCACAAAGCCTTCGTTAGCCAGTTTGTTTTCGATACGGCTAATTTCACCTTCGATTTTCGCCACTTCTTTTGCCAGACGCGCCAGCTCATCTTCTTTGTTGATGAGGCCTGCCATCGGGATCAGCAGTTCGGCACCGTCGATAATTTTGGCGACCGATACCGGACCCTTGTCGTCGGCAGGCAGCACGGAGATGCTTTCCAGACGCGCCAGATTCAGCAGGAAGCTGCGGTTGTCGTTCACGCGACGAATCGCGTCATCGCTGCAACCACGCAGCAGCAGTTCCAGCGGTTTGCCCGGCGCGATGTTCATTTCCGCACGGATATTACGCACCGCGGTGATCGCCTGCTTCAGCCATTCGGTATCGGCAAGGGCTGCTTCATCAACCTGAGACGCGTCATAGGCCGGGAACGGTTGCAGCATGATGGTACGGTCTTCGTTCATGGTATTTAATTGGAAACGAAGTTCTTTATTAGCGATAGCATCAACACGCTGCCAGATGGTTTCCGTGATAAACGGAATGATCGGGTGCGCCAGGCGCAGCAAACCTTCCAGAACGGTAACCAGCGTGTGGCGAGTGCCGCGCAGTTCAGCTTCCGTCCCACCGTTCATCACCGGTTTCGTCAGTTCCAGATACCAGTCGCAGAACTGGTTCCAGGTGAACTCGTACAGAATGCCCGCAGCGATATCGAAGCGGAAGTTGTCCAGCGCTTCACGATACGCTTTCGTGGTCTGATTGAATTCCGCCAGGATCCATCTGTCCGCCAGCGACAGGGTCATTTCGCCGCCGTTGAAGCCGCAATCCTGGTCTTCCGTGTTCATCAGCACAAAGCGGCTGGCGTTCCACAGCTTGTTACAGAAGTTACGGTAACCTTCCAGACGCTTCATATCCCAGTTGATGTCGCGACCGGTAGAGGCGAGCGCGGCCAGGGTGAAGCGCAGGGCGTCGGTGCCGTGCGGCTCAATGCCGTCCGGGAACTGTTTCTCGGTACGCTTAGCAATCTTCTCTGCCAGTTGCGGCTGCATCATGTTGCCGGTACGTTTCTCCAGCAGGTCTGCCAGGGAAATCCCGTCGACCATATCCAGCGGGTCAATGACGTTGCCCTTGGATTTGGACATTTTCTGCCCTTCGTCGTCACGAATCAGACCGGTCATGTAGACGGTATGGAACGGCACCTGCGGCTTGCCGTTTTCATCTTTGATGAAGTGCATGGTCATCATGATCATGCGGGCAATCCAGAAGAAGATGATGTCGAAGCCGGAGACCATCACAGAAGTCGGATGGAACTGACGCAGCGCGTCGGTGTTTTCCGGCCAGCCGAGCGTGGAGAAGGTCCACAGCGCGGAGGAGAACCAGGTATCCAGTACGTCGTCGTCCTGACGCAGCGCAACGTCGGCACCCAGGTTGTTTTCCTTGCGCACTTCGTCTTCGTTGCGGCCCACATAGACGTTACCATCGTTGTCGTACCATGCCGGAATACGGTGACCCCACCACAGTTGACGGGAGATACACCAGTCCTGAATATCACGCATCCAGGAGAAGTACATATTTTCGTACTGCTTCGGTACGAACTGAATGTCGCCATTCTCAACCGCTTCCACCGCCGGTTTTGCCAGCACGTCGGCACGGACGTACCACTGGTCGGTTAGCATTGGTTCGATGACTACGCCGCCACGGTCGCCGTACGGGACGGTCAGATCGTGTGGTTTAACCTCTTCCAGCAGGCCCAGTGCGTCGACGGCGGCAACCACCGCTTTACGTGCAGCAAAGCGTTCCAGTTTCTGGAACTCAGCCGGGATCTCGCTTGAGTAAACGTCAGACTCTTCGCCTTTGGTGTCGTACACTTCCGCCGTTTCGCGGATATCGCCATCAAAGGTGAAGATGTTGATCATTGGCAGGGCATGACGACGACCGACTTCATAGTCGTTAAAGTCGTGTGCCGGGGTGATCTTCACGCAGCCGGTGCCTTTTTCCATGTCGGCATGTTCGTCACCGACGATCGGAATGCGGCGGTTTACCAGCGGCAGCACCACGAATTTGCCAATCAGATCTTTATAACGCGGATCTTCCGGGTTGACGGCAACGCCGGTATCGCCGAGCAGGGTTTCCGGACGGGTGGTCGCAACCACCAGGTAATCTTTACCGTCAGCGGTTTTTGCGCCGTCGGCCAGCGGGTAGCGGATATGCCACATCGAGCCTTTAGACTCGCGATTTTCCACTTCCAGGTCAGAAATGGCGGTGCGCAGTTTTGGATCCCAGTTTACCAGGCGTTTGCCACGGTAAATCAGATCTTCTTTGTACAGGCGGACAAACACTTCTTTCACGGCATTGGAAAGACCTTCGTCCATGGTAAAGCGCTCGCGCTCCCAGTCAACGGAGTTACCGAGGCGGCGCATCTGGCGAGTGATGGTGCCGCCGGATTCCGCTTTCCACTGCCAGATTTTGTCAATGAAGGCATCGCGACCATAGTCGTGACGGGTTTTACCTTCTTCTGCGGCAATTTTGCGCTCAACCACCATCTGGGTCGCGATACCGGCGTGGTCGGTACCGACCTGCCACAGGGTATTTTTCCCCTGCATGCGCTGGTAGCGGATCAGGGTGTCCATGATGGTTTGCTGGAAAGCATGACCCATATGCAAACTGCCGGTGACGTTCGGCGGCGGGATCATGATGCAGAAGGACTCTTTGCTTTCATCGCCGTTAGGCTTGAAATAGCCCTGCTTTTCCCAGTGCTCGTAAAGCGGCTGTTCGATATCTTGGGGGTTGTATGTCTTTTCCATTATTTCCAGGTTGCCGTATTCAGGTTAAAACCAGCCACGCGGTAGGCTTTGTAGCGTTCACGCGCCGATTGTTTCAGAGAATCTTCGTAAGGAACGAAGTCTATCACTTCTGTGAAAGCGGTGGCAAAATCTGCAAAGCCAACGCGCAGACTGATGAGCAGATCGCGCGGGCTGCTGTTGCGTTTTTCCGGCCAGGCGATTTCCACCGGCGAGCCGCCGCGCGGTCCTTCACCTGCCAGATTGTGCGGGACGAAACTGTCAGCCGGTCTGGCCCACAGTGCTTCATCCAGGCGAATTGCCTGTTTTTCGTCTTCGCAGGCAATCAACACGCGTTTACCACTGCGCCAACGTTCTGCGGCAATCTCACACACCAGTTGCTCGACGGCACTTAAGCCATCGACGGTGTTTTCGTTGTCCAGAAGATAGAACGTTGCATTCTTCATATATGGGGCTTCTTGTGGTGGATTTAAACGCAAAGCCGGATGACCCGGCCTTATTGCCTGATGGCGACGCTAACGCGCCTTATCAGGCCTACAATCGTATTTCATTCATCGACAAATTACGGCTTGTAGGCCGGATAAGCGCAGCGCCATCCGGCAAACAAACTTACTCTTCGCCGTTAAAACCCGCGCGATTGAGCAGGAACTGTGACAGCAGCGCCACCGGACGACCGGTTGCGCCTTTGGCTTTCCCGGAGCGCCAGGCGGTACCGGCGATATCGAGGTGCGCCCAGTTGTACTTGCGGGTAAAGCGCGACAGGAAACAACCCGCGGTGATTGCACCACCAGGACGGCCGCCGATATTCGCCATATCCGCGAAGTTGGACTCCAGTTGTTCCTGATACTCATCACCCAGCGGCAGACGCCATGCGCGGTCACCCGCCTGTTCGGACGCGCCGATCAGTTCGTGCGCCAGCGGGTTATGGTTCGACATCAGACCGGTGATGTGATGGCCCAGCGCAATCACGCAGGCCCCCGTCAGGGTCGCCACGTCGATCACCGCTTCCGGCTCAAAACGCTCAACGTAGGTTAAGACGTCGCAGAGCACCAGACGGCCTTCGGCATCGGTGTTCAGCACTTCGACCGTCTGACCGGACATCGTCGTCAGCACGTCGCCCGGACGATAGGCGCGACCACCCGGCATGTTTTCACAGCCCGCCAGCACGCCGATGACGTTGATCGGCAACTGAAGCTCCGCCACCATGCGCATCACGCCGTAAACGGCTGCGGCACCGCACATGTCGTACTTCATCTCGTCCATGCCTTCGGCAGGCTTGATGGAGATACCGCCGGAATCAAAGGTGAGCCCTTTACCGACCAGCACGATCGGGCGGACGTCTTCGGACGGACTGCCTTTGTACTCGATTACCGACATCAGCGATTCGTTTTGCGAACCGTGACCGACGGCGAGGTAAGAGTGCATTCCCAGCTCTTTCATCTGCTGTTCGCCGATGACGCGGGTGACCACATTCTTACTGTAGCTGTCAGCCAACTGGCGCGCCTGAGAGGCCAGGTAGGCGGCGTTGCAGATATTCGGCGGCATGTTGCCGAGGTCTTTCGCAGCCTTAATACCGGCGGCAATGGCCAGTCCGTGCTGGATAGCACGCTCGCCGCTGGTCAGTTCACGGCGGGTCGGCACGTTGAAGACCATTTTACGCAGCGGGCGACGCGGCTCGCTTTTGGTGGTCTTCAACTGATCGAAACTGTATAGCGTCTCTTTGGCCGTCTCGACAGCCTGACGTACTTTCCAGTAGTTGTTGCGGCCTTTGACGTGCAGTTCGGTCAGGAAGCAGACGGCTTCCATCGAGCCGGTATCATTCAGAGTGTTTATCGTTTTCTGAATAACCTGCTTATACTGACGTTCATCCAGCTCGCGCTCTTTGCCACATCCGATGAGGAGGATACGCTCGGACAGCACGTTGGGAACATGGTGCAGCAACAAGGTCTGACCTGGTTTGCCTTCCAGTTCGCCACGGCGCAGCAGGGCACTGATGTACCCGTCGCTGATTTTATCGAGCTGTTCTGCAATCGGAGAAAGGCGGCGTGGTTCAAAGACGCCCACGACGATGCAGGCACTCCGCTGTTTCTCCGGGCTACCGCTTTTTACACTAAACTCCATGCACTACGCTCCTGAATCTTAAAGACAACGGCGGCGCCTGCGGTTAGAATTGCAAGCTTTCGTAACTCATGTCCGCAGTTGCGGTGACTTCGTGTTAATCTTAACGTTATTACGGCATTGGCACATCAGAACGCGTTCTGAGTGGCGAATCCGCTGAGTATAATAATTTTAGCGACGATTTCGACGACTCAAGAGAATAAATGACGTTTAAGCCATGAAACAAGCTAAATTCCTGCAAAAGACGAGTTTTTACGGGCGTATTTAAAGTGATAATCATAAGATATCTGGTGCGGGAGACGCTCAAAAGCCAGCTTGCCATCCTCTTCATCCTGCTTTTGATTTTCTTTTGTCAAAAGTTAGTGAGGATCCTCGGCGCAGCGGTTGACGGTGACATTCCGGCAAATCTGGTGCTCTCGCTGCTGGGCCTCGGCGTGCCTGAAATGGCGCAGCTCATCCTGCCGCTCAGCCTGTTCCTCGGCCTGTTGATGACTCTGGGCAAACTGTATACCGAAAGTGAAATTACGGTGATGCATGCCTGCGGTCTGAGCAAGTCCGTGCTGGTGAAAGCCGCCATGATCCTGGCGCTGTTCACCGGTATCATCGCCGCCGTTAACGTCATGTGGGCGGGACCGTGGTCGTCAAAGCATCAGGATGAGGTACTCGCTGAGGCGAAAGCCAATCCAGGAATGGCAGCACTGGCGCAAGGGCAGTTCCAGCAGGCCACCAACGGCGGTTCGGTACTGTTCATTGAAAGCGTTGAGGGTAGCGATTTTAAAGATGTGTTCCTCGCGCAGATTCGCCCGAAAGGTAACGCCCGTCCTTCCGTGGTGGTTGCCGATTCCGGACATTTATCGCAACTGCGCGACGGCACGCAGGTGGTCACCCTGAACAAAGGTACCCGCTTTGAAGGCACCGCACTGCTGCGTGATTTCCGCATCACCGACTTCCAGGACTATCAGGCGATTATTGGTCATCAGGCGGTAGCGCTGGATCCTAACGATACTGACCAGATGGATATGCGTACGCTGTGGTCCACTGATACCGATCGGGCCCGTGCGGAGCTGCACTGGCGCATCACGCTGGTATTCACCGTATTTATGATGGCGCTGATGGTCGTACCGCTGAGCGTGGTCAACCCACGTCAGGGCCGCGTGCTGTCAATGCTGCCTGCGATGTTGCTGTATCTGATGTTCTTCCTGATCCAAACCTCCCTGAAATCCAACGGCGGGAAAGGTAAGCTGGATCCGGTTATCTGGATGTGGGTCGTCAACCTGCTGTACCTGGCGCTGGCAGTGGGCCTGAACCTGTGGGATACAGTGCCGGTGCGCCGTCTGCGCGCCCGTTTTTCGCGTAAAGGAGCGGTGTGATGCAGCCATTTGGTGTCCTTGACCGCTATATCGGTAAAACTATTTTCACCACCATCATGATGACGTTGTTCATGCTGGTGTCGCTTTCCGGCATCATCAAGTTTGTTGACCAGCTGAAAAAAGCCGGGCAGGGGAGCTACGATGCGCTGGGCGCGGGGATGTACACCCTGCTCAGCGTGCCGAAAGATGTGCAGATTTTCTTCCCAATGGCGGCGCTGCTTGGCGCGCTGCTAGGCCTTGGGATGCTGGCTCAGCGCAGCGAACTGGTGGTGATGCAAGCGTCGGGTTTTACCCGTATGCAGGTAGCGCTTTCGGTGATGAAAACCGCGATCCCGCTGGTGCTGCTGACCATGGCCATCGGCGAGTGGGTTGCGCCGCAGGGCGAGCAAATGGCGCGTAACTACCGTGCGCAGGCGATGTACGGCGGTTCGCTGCTTTCCACCCAGCAGGGGCTGTGGGCGAAAGACGGCAACAACTTTGTTTACATCGAACGGGTGAAAGGCGATGAAGAGTTAGGGGGGATCAGTATCTACGCCTTTAACGATCAGCGTCGTCTGCAGTCCGTGCGCTATGCCGCGTCTGCGAAGTTTGATCCGGAACAGAAGGTCTGGCGTCTGTCGCAGGTGGATGAGTCAAATTTGACCGATCCGAAGCAGGTAACCGGTTCGCAAATCGTGAGCAGTACCTGGAAAACTAACCTCACGCCGGACAAACTGGGCGTGGTGGCGCTGGACCCGGATGCGCTTTCCATCAGCGGTCTGCACAACTACGTGAAGTACCTGAAGTCGAGCGGCCAGGAGGCCGGACGCTATCAGCTCAATATGTGGAGCAAAGTCTTCCAGCCGCTGTCCGTTGCGGTGATGATGCTGATGGCGCTGTCGTTCATCTTTGGCCCACTGCGTAGCGTGCCGATGGGCGTGCGTGTGGTAACGGGAATAAGCTTTGGTTTTGTCTTCTACGTGCTGGACCAGATCTTCGGCCCGCTGACGCTGGTGTACGGCATCCCGCCAATTATCGGCGCACTGCTGCCGAGCGCCTCGTTCTTCTTAATCAGCCTCTGGCTGATGATGCGTAAGTCATAATCTCCGGCACGTTCTGGCGCAGTGCCTGATGGCGCAGCGCTTATCAGGCCTACTCGCGAATTATGATGCGTAAGTTGTCATCTCTTGTAGGCCGGATGGCGGTTACGCCGCCATCCGGCAAACTGCGGCGCAATGCCTAGCGTCTTCTTCCACCCATCAGGCTGCCTAACATCCCGCGAATGATCTGATTGGTCACCTGACGCGCGGCGCTTTTTGCCACGCTCTGCACGACGCCATCACGCTTACCGCCGCGCGGTCCGGTGCTGCCGAAGAGAATATCCTTCAACCCGCCGAGGATCCCGTCGTCAACCGCCACCTCTTTGCCTTTTGCCGTCGGGCTACTTTGCGCTTCGGTCGCCGCCTGGACGCCTTTTTGCAGCATTTCAAACGCGGATTCGCGATCCAGGTCGTCTTCATATTTGCCATAAAGCGCAGAGTGGTTGATCAGTCCGTTGCGCTCATCATCCGTCACCGGTCCCATACGTGAGCACGGGGCAATTACCATCGCCCGCTCAACGACCGACGGGCTGCCTTTAGCATCAAGAAACGAGACCAGCGCTTCGCCGGTACCCAGTTCCTGAATCGCTTTCTCCGTATCAAACGCCGGATTGGCGCGCATGGTTTGTGCGGCGGTTTTCACCGCTTTCTGATCTTTCGGCGTGAAGGCGCGTAGGGCGTGCTGAACGCGGTTGCCCAACTGACCGAGTACGTTATCCGGAATATCCGCCGGGTTCTGCGAAACAAACCAGACGCCAACCCCCTTCGAGCGGATCAGACGGATCACCTGTTCGATTTTATCCAGCAACACCTGCGGTGCGTCGTTGAACAGCAAATGCGCTTCGTCGAAGAAGAAGACCAGCTTCGGTTTTTCCAGATCGCCAGCTTCCGGCAACTGTTCGTAAAGCTCGGAGAGCATCCACAGCAGGCTGGCGGCGTAGAGTTTCGGCATCTGATAGAGCTTCTCGGCACTGAGAATATTGATGATCCCTTTGCCGTTGGCATCGGTACGCATCCAGTCTTTGATGTCGAGCATCGGCTCGCCAAAGAAATGCGTCGCCCCTTGCTGTTCAAGCGTCAGCAACCCGCGCTGAATAGCCCCGACTGAAGCACTGCTGATGTTGCCATACTGATTCTGGAAGGATTTGGCGTTGTCGCCGATGTATTGAGTGATGGCCCGCAGGTCTTTGAAATCCAACAGTAACAGACCCTGGTCATCGGCAATGCGGAAGATAATGTTCAGTACGCCGGACTGTACCTCGTTAAGGTTCAGCAGACGCGCCAGCAGCAGCGGCCCGAGGTCAGAGACCGTGGCGCGAACCGGATGGCCCTTTTCACCGAAGATATCCCACAGCACCACCGGGTTGCTGTGCGGTTGCCAGTCGGTAATTCCGATATTTTTCAGTCTGGCGAGCAGTTTCTCGGAGGCTTGTCCCTCAGCGGCGACGCCCGTTAAGTCACCTTTCACATCGGCCATAAATACCGGCACGCCAATTTCCGACAGCGATTCGGCCAGTTTTTGCAGCGTAACGGTTTTCCCGGTACCGGTCGCGCCAGTAATCAGTCCATGACGGTTTGCCATACCGGGGAGTAAAAACAGTTCAGTGTCTGGCGTGCGGGCAATCAGCAGGGGTGAGCTCATTAGATTTCCTCCATTTATCCTGCGTCGAGTATAGGCAATGTGAAGGAAAGAGAATATGCGCAGGGGAGAGAAAATCACTTATAGCGTATTGCCGTGATAAATCTGGTATCCCAAATCGATCGTATTGTGGTTGTGGTCGTTGTTCTTGATTTTACTCAGCAACATCTGCGCCGCCATGCGGCCAATATCAAAACGGGGCGTAATGACGCTGGCAAGGCTTGGGATCATCTGTCGGCCCATCTCCAGACCGTGGAAACCCGCAATGGAGATTTGCTCCGGTACGGACAGTTCGCGCTCCCGGCAAAACAGCAGCGCACCCATTGCAATATCATCATTGGTGCAAAAAACGCCGTCTAAATCCGGGTGGGCGACGAGCGCGTCGCGCATCAGCTGCGTGCCCAGATGAATCGACGAGATCGCCCGTGGGTTAACGCGCAGAGGCGTCAGGTTTCGCTGCGTCATCGCGTCGCAGTAGCCGCAAAAACGTTGTTCATCACGGATATCGTCTTTCGAACCGAGATAGAGAATTTTGCGCCGCTGGCGTTTATCCAGCATGGTGCTGACCATATCAAACGCCGCCTGACGGTTATCAAACCCGACTTCCATATCCAGACGATCGCCCTGGATATCCATCAGCTCGATAATGGGAATCGCGGCCGATCGCAGGAATTTCACCGTGCGCAGGGTGTGATATTTCTCGGAAAGAATGATGCCGTCGATATTGTAGGAGAGCAGATTGATCACCGACTCTTCTTCTGATTCGCGGTCGTAGTTATAGTTGGCAATCAGAGTCTGGTAGTTGTGGTCAGACGTAACAGATTCAATACCGGCAAGAATGTCGGCGAAGAGCTGGTTCTGAAATGAAGGAATTAACACGCCAAGCGTGTAGCTTTGCGCGTTCAACAGCATGGCGGGCGCACGGTTCGGGATGTAGTTAATCTCCTCCATGATCTGCGCGATACGCTCGCCGGTTTCCTTTGCGACTTTTTTCGGCGAGCGGATATAGCGGCTCACCGTCATTTTGGTCACGCCCGCGAGCGTGGCGATGTCCTGCAAAGAAATTCTGTGGTTCCTCATCTTCTCTCCCGTACCGGGGAGCGGCGGCGACATCGCCCCCCGGTGGTTAATCCCGCCTTCTTAATGCAGAACGGCGTTTAGCGCCAGTACGCCCAGCAGTCCCATAATCGAAATCAGGGTTTCCATCACGGTCCATGTCCGCAGCGTTTCACCGACGCTGAGGTTAAAGTAACCCTTAAACAGCCAGAATCCAGGATCGTTAACGTGCGAAGCGATCACGCTACCGGCCCCGGTTGCCAGCACCATCAACGCCGGATCGGCATGAGTGACGTTAATGATCGGCAGCACCACGCCTGCGGTCGTGATCGCGGCAACGGTCGCTGACCCCAGCGCAATACGCAGCAATGCTGCTACCGTCCAGCACATCAACAGCGGCGACAGCGACGTGCCGGTCATCAACTGCGAAATATACTGGCCCACGCCGCTGTCCACCAGTACCTGCTTAAACGCGCCGCCGCCGGCGATAATAAACACAATCATCGCGATGGCGCCGATAGAATCACCGACGATATCCATGATTTGTTCAATCGTGCGTCCATTGCGTCGGCCAAGGGTGAAAATCGCCAGTACGATAGCGATAAACAGCGCGACGGCAGGGTTACCGATAAACTCAAAGAATACCCGCACTGAGTTGGTTTTTGGCAGCGTAATTTCACAGACTGCGGCAACAGCCATCAGTATGACGGGGATCACCGCCGCAAAGATACTGTTCCAGAAGGACGGCATCTCCTCTTCGGTGAACAGGTGCGGGTTAAACAACCCTTCCGGCGGCGCTTTTTCAAAGCGGGTCAGCAGTTTTGAAAACAGCGGGCCTGCGACAATCACCGTAGGGATGGTGATAATGAACCCGTACAGCAGCGTGGTGCCGAGGTTGGCTTCAAAAATCGTCGCAATGGCGGTCGGTCCCGGATGCGGCGGCAGGAAACAGTGGGTCACCGAGAGGGCGGCGACCATCGGCACGCCGACGTACAGCAGCGGCAAACCGGAAGAGGCCACTACCGTAAATACCAGCGGCAGTAGCAGCACAAAGCCGACCTCGAAGAACATCGCCAGCCCGACGACCAGTCCGGTGACGACCAGCGCCCACTGCACGCGTTTTTTACCAAACGTACCGATCAGGGTAGTGGCAATGCGTTGTGCGGCCCCCGTGTCAGAAATCAATTTACCCAACATTGCGCCAAAACCGAGGATCATCGCCAGCCCGCCGAGCGTACCGCCGATCCCGTTTTGAATGGAATGTAAAACTGCCTGTGCGTCCATCCCTTCGGCGAATCCCACGACGGCTGCGACCAGGACCAGGGCGATGAAGCCATTGACTTTAAAGCCAATCATCAGGACCAGAAGCAGCGCGACGCCTGCCGCAATTATGATTAATGGCATAATCTTATCTCTTATCTGTGCCAAAAAGGCAGCGCTTGCGCGCTGCGTAGGGTTGTTCAGTGGTTACACCGCGACCAGCATGCCGCCATCGACGAACAGCAGGTGCCCGTTAACGAAGTCCGAGGCTTTGGAGGAGAGGAATACCGCTGCGCCAATCAGTTCCTGCGGATCGCCCCAGCGGGCGGCAGGCGTACGTTTGCACAGCCATGAGGTGAAGGCTTCATCTTCAACCAGCGCTTTGGTCATCTCGGTTTTGAAGTACCCTGGCGCGATGCCGTTAACCTGAATGTTATGGCGCGCCAGCTCAACGCACATACCGCGAGTCAGCATCTTCACGGCACCTTTCGATGCGGCGTACGGTGTGATGGTGTCGCGACCCAGTTCGCTCTGCATCGAGCAGATGTTGATCACTTTCCCAGCCTGGCGCTCAACCATCCGACGGGTTACCGCCTGGGAGACGAGGAACACGGCGGTCTGGTTGACCGCAATCACGTCGTTCCACTCCTGCTCTGGAAATTCGGTAAACGGGTGACGGCGCTGGATCCCGGCGTTATTGACCAGTACATCAATCGGGCCAATATCCTTTTCGATATGCTCTATTGCGGCGTCGATATCCTGTTTATGCGTCACGTTAAAGGGGGCGGCAACGGCGCGGATCCCTTCCTGCTGTAGTTTTGCGACGGCGGCTTCTGCCCGTTCCGACGTAATATCGTTAACGATAATCTGCGCGCCATATTTGCCAAGACCCGTTGCCAGCAAATACCCGATCCCCTGGGCGGAGCCGGTGATCAGTATATTTTTACCTGCCAGTGAAAAAAGATCGTTCATGATGTTGCTCCTTATTTTTCATTCTCAAAGACGAGCTGAACTTTCGCCGCCTGGGTTTTGTCGCTGGCGAAAATCAGCGCCTGTTCCAGATCGGTAAACGGATATTCCGCACTCAACAGCGGCAGCGGATCGATAACGTTATGCGCCAGCCAGGAGACTGCAGTGTTAAATTCGGTGGTAAAGCGGAAAGAGCCTTTCAGGGCTATCTCTTTGCCGATCAGCATCATCATCGGGAAGTCCGGAACGGCGCCGCCCATCCCGACCTGCACCATCACCCCTTTTGCCCGGGTAACTTCCAGACAGGTAGTGATAGAGGAAGGATGGCCTGAGACCTCGAAGCTGATATCGAAATAGCCTTTTTCCGTTTTCCACTGATCGAGCGAGTCATGCAGAGGATTCACCAGCGTATCCGCGCCCATTTGCTGAGCCAGCGACAGCGATCGGGGGCTGACATCGGCACAGACCACTTCCGCGGCACCCAGCGTTTTCACCGCGCTGACGATCAGACAGCCGATGGGGCCGACGCCGGAGATAAACACTTTCTTACCCTGTAGGTCGCCAGCTTCATGCGCGGCATGGATGGCCACCGCCAGCGGTTCGGCAAAGGCCATAACCTTTTCGTCCGCCTGTTCCGGGTAAGGAATGCACTGGGCGGTATCGACCGTTTTAAACTGGGTAAATCCCCCATCGACGTGCGGAAAATACATCGCGCTGCCAAAAAAGCGCATTTCAGTACATTGGTTTTCTTCATGCTGAAGACAATATTTACAATGGCCGCACGGTTTAGACGGATTAATAGCAATTGACTGTCCTTCGCGTAATGTTTCTGAATCGCTATGGACCACTTTGCCAATAACTTCATGACCTAAAATCATCGGCGCTTTGACGGTGAAATTACCGACTTTGCCTTCCTGGTAATAATGTAAGTCAGAGCCGCAAATCCCTCCGCGAGTTATTTTTACGAGCGTGCCTTTATTATTCCATTCGATATTCTGTTGTGTAACGGCAACAGAATGCTTACCCGCGACAACGCAGGATTGAGTTTTCACTTCCATAAATGCCTCACTGGGTCAGGTCTTCATCTCCGGTGCATTTAAGCGGTTTTCATTGTCCTTATTTGTGATCAGTGTCACGCTGGAAAATTGTTACACTACAATGTTACGCATAACGTGATGCGCTTTATAATTCTTATCTATGGAAATAAAAAAACGTGAAATTGCCGATTATGCAGGCGTAGTATCGCGCCATGGAATATGACGCAGAGGGTTTTACATGGCCGGGGAAAGCTATATTTTGATGGGCGTTTCAGGAAGTGGTAAATCGTTAATTGGCAGTAAGGTGGCTGCATTATTATCGGCGAAGTTCATTGATGGTGACGATCTCCATCCTGCCAAAAACATTGATAAAATGTCTCAGGGAATACCGTTAACCGATGAAGACAGGCTGCCGTGGTTAGAACGCTTAAATGATGCGTCCTATAGTCTGTATAAAAAAAATGAGACGGGATTTATTGTGTGCTCATCATTAAAAAAACAGTATCGCGATTTTTTACGCAAAGGCAGTCCTAACGTGCATTTTCTCTGGCTGGATGGCGATTACGACATTATCCTGGCGCGGATGCAGCGTCGGGCAGGGCACTTTATGCCGGTCGGCTTGCTGAAAAGTCAGTTTGAGGCGCTGGAATGTCCGCTGGCGGAAGAGGCCGATATCGCGCGTATCGACATTAATCATGACATTGAGAACGTGACGGCGCAGTGCCAACAGGCGGTACTGGCGTTTCGCCAGGCACGGGAACGACTCAGCGCCTCAATCTGAACAAGGAGGCGCTGAGTCAGAGCGTCAGAAATCGGCTTTCAGCACCACGCGGTAGCGGGCTTTGCCGTCACGCACGTGCTGAATAGCCTCGTTGATTTGCGACATCGGGAACAGTTCGGTGGTTGGCGAGACCTTGCTGCGTCCGGCAAACTTCATCAGCTTACGCAGCTCATATGGCGTACCGGTCGCCGAACCGGAGATGCTGCGATCGCCGGCAATCAGCGTGAATGCGGGTACCGGCAATGGTTTCAGCACCGCGCCGACGGTGTGGAATTTACCGCCGTAGGCCAGCGCTTCGAAGTAGGGCTGCCAGTCGAGATCGACATTGACGGTGTTGATGATGAGATCGAACTGGCCTGCCAGCGCGGTTAATGCCTGCGGATCGCGGCTGTTCACCACTTTATCGGCACCCATCGCCAGCACTTCTTTCTCTTTCGCCGGGTTAGAGCTGAACGCGGTGACTTCACACCCCATCGCATGCAGCAACTTAATCGCGATATGCCCCAGCCCGCCAATACCAATCACTCCGACGCGGCTGGTGGCGGTGATGTGGTGCATCAGCAGCGGTTTAAACACCGTGATGCCGCCGCACAGCAGCGGACCGGCGGATTCAATATCGATGCTTTCCGGAAGCGGGATCACCCACTGCCAGTCTGCGCGCAGCTTCTCAGCAAAGCCGCCGCGATTGAGAATGGTTGGCACAGCGCCTTCCAGACAGTTAATCTGATTGCCGCTGATACAGGCATCGCAGTGCCCACAGCTGCGTGCCGTCCAGCCAATACCCACGCGCTGGCCGATCTTCAGCCCTTTCCCCTGTGCCGCGCTGCCGAGAGCGACCACGCGACCAATCACTTCATGCCCGGCAACCAGTGGATATTGAGAGAATCCCCACTCGTTGTCGATCATCGACAAATCGGAATGGCAGATACCGCAGTAATCGACCTGTACCTCGACATCTTCCGGCTTGAGTTCGCCCGCATCGTATTCAAAGAGTTCGAGTTCGCTGCCCGCCTCTTTTGCAGCATAGCTTTTTATCATCGACATCGTGTTTCCCTCATGTGGTGTTGAACAGGAAAGTGTAGAGCATGGAATACGGCATCGCTTTGCAGAAGAGGGGATAGAGAAGAGGAATAGGGGAAGCGTGCTGATTTTTTCGACACTTAACGGAGAAGACACACGCTAGCGCTTGCATGGTTGCGTGCTACAGGTATAATCCACAACGTTTTCCGCGTACCTCTTCAGTGCCGAAGTGGCGAAATCGGTAGACGCAGTTGATTCAAAATCAACCGTAGAAATACGTGCCGGTTCGAGTCCGGCCTTCGGCACCATCGGAACATCAATAGACGTCAACGGACGTCTTTTTTTGTGCCTGAAATCCAGTATCCGCAAGGCTTTCCTCGCTTTTTCACTCTTCCTAAGTCAACCTGATTCAATCTACATCAACTTACTGATGCGGGTACAACTGCGGGTATATCCCGGTTCGATAATGTTTGTACCCACACAGAACCCTTGAAAGGATACTCATCATGGCTCTGAGTGATGTGAAGGTTCGTTCGGCTAAGCCTGAAGCAAAAGCCTATAAACTGGCTGACGGTGAAGGCATGGTTTTGCTGGTTCACCCGAATGGCTCGAAATACTGGCGGCTTCGTTATCGCTTTGGCGGTAAAGAGAAGATGCTGGCGTTGGGGAAATATCCTGAAGTCTCGCTGGCGTATGCCCGGGCACGCAGGGATGAGGCCCGTAAACTATTAGCTAATGGCGTCGATCCCAGTGAGAACAAGAAAGCCGTTAAGGTAGAGCAGGAACAAGAAGCGATAACGTTTGAAGTGGTAGCCAGAGAGTGGCACGCCAGCAATCAGAAGTGGTCTGCATCGCATAGCGCTCGTGTATTGAAAAGTCTCGAAGACAATTTATTTGCTTCAGTTGGGAAGCGAAATATCAAAGATATTGGTACTCGTGACTTACTGGTCCCAATTAAAGCGGTGGAAAAGTCAGGACGCCTTGAAGTGGCTGCGCGTCTTCAACAGCGAACAACGGCAATAATGCGCTTTGCAGTACAGAACGGCTTAATTGATTACAATCCTGCACAAGAGATCACTGGTGCGATCGCAACAGCTAAACGAAAGCATCGCGCTGCGCTAGATCTCAATCGCATTCCTGAGTTACTCCATCGCATTGATAACTACACCGGCAGACCATTAACGCGGTTAGCTGTGGATTTGACGTTACTGGTTTTCATCCGTTCGAGCGAGTTACGTTTTGCTCGCTGGACAGAAGTGGATTTTGAAACGGCTATGTGGACGATTCCGGGCGAGCGTGAGCCACTGGAAGGAGTTAAGCATTCTCAACGTGGTTCGAAGATGCGTACTCCACATCTTGTTCCTTTGTCGCGACAAGCTCTCGCTATCTTGCAAAAGATCAAAAGCATGAGTGGAAACCGTGAGCTGATCTTTGTGGGCGATCACGATCCGCGTAAACCTATGAGTGAAAACACGGTGAACAAGGCGCTGAGAGTGATGGGTTATGACACGAAAACGGAAGTATGTGGGCATGGTTTCAGGACGATGGCGTGTAGCTCGTTGATCGAGTCGGGATTATGGTCGAGGGATGCGGTAGAGCGGCAGATGAGTCACCAAGAGCGTAGCTCTGTGCGAGCAGCTTACATCCACAAGGCGGAGCATCTGGGAGAGCGCAGGTTAATGCTGCAGTGGTGGGCGGATTATCTGGATGCGAATCGGGAGAAGGGGATTACGCCGTTTGACTATGCGAAAATTAATCGGGGTAATGGTGGATAAATAGTTGGGCTGAAGTGGGAAGCATCTCTGGTTGCAGCAATTGACTGCAATATATGTATTAGCTCAAACTTAGCCTAACAACTTTATATGTTGAAACCAGTAAAACCTGACTGTCAGGTTTATGTAAAAAACAGGAATACGGTATGCATGCTTACTTAGAGGGGCCTGAAGTAATAGGGAGCTCACAGCTTGTTGTGAGCTCAGCTTCGTATTCACGATATATGGTGTTTGTTAAGATTGCTATTATTTTAGAGGCCATATCTTTCTGGTTTTTAAGAAACTATCGTCAACAGTGTAACTATAAAAATGTTCATTCAGACCAAAAAAACCTTCGATATTATATTTATAGCAAGCGATCTGAGAAAGCTCAGATAAAATTGTTGCAAGCCATCGAGCGATAGTTAGAGAATAGTATCTTCCCCACTTTTGTACGATAACGTTTTGGCCAGTACGTGTTGAGGAAGACTTAACATCTTGCATAATATTTCCGGTCTCATCTGTATGCAATACCATTGTAAAACGTGACATCATAGCATCGATTAATTCAGCATCCCCTTCAACACGTCTTTGAGCAGTTGTACCGTAATAATGTTTTTCTAGTATGCACTCAGCTACTTCTCCCCACCACTTGTTAATAGGTTCATCACCGGTTAAAGAGGGGTTACCTAATGAAGCAAAATTTGCATACCTACCTCTCCGAGCATCAGCAAATGAATCTAAACATTCAAGTATCTTGTGAGGAATTTTTCCTGTAGGCATTTTATATTCAAGTAATAGTTCCATTTTTTTGGAAATATTCTCAACCTCATTGGTCAAGTCGATTAGTTTGTGTCCAAATTTTCTCACAACTTTCTCATCAGGCATTCTTCCTTGGTTCTCAATAGCATAATGCGCAACCAATATTAACTTTGAAAGCCTTTCTAACCCAACTGAAAGTCCAAAGAACGCAGTGTAATATTCTCCCATCTTGTCAGCGTAATTGGCCCTACCTATAGCTGTTGCACCTGATCCAATGAGATGACAGACTAATGATGCTTCTCGGCCTAGAGCATGCCATTCAGGTACTTCCCATGGGTTTCTACTCACTTTGCTATTTTCCTTTTATAATCAACTGAGATTTTTTTGAGACTAAAATTCACCGTCATCCTCGGCGGATAGAACTCATCAGTTGCTATACCGTCCAATGATTCGAGATAACCTCAGCCTGTTTTAAAATCAGCTCCACCGTACCCGGTGTTTTATCCGGCGGATACTTATATTTGCGTAGTGTCTGGCGCACCAGAATACGTAACCTCGCACGCACGCTTTCTCGTACCTGCCAGTCTACAGTTGTGGATTGACGCAATTTTAACGTGACTTCGATAGCCAGTTTCTTAAGGACATCATCACCCAGCTCTCGTACCGCGCTATCGTTTTCCGCCAGTGCATCGTAGAACGCGATTTCGTCCGGGTTTAGCCCCAGCGCTTCATCACGCGCCATCGCTTCCTGGAACGCTTTCGCCATCTGGATAAGCTCTTCAATCACCTGCGCGGTTTCAATCGCCCGGTTATTGTATTTCAGCAAAACGGCTTTCAGGCGGTCAGAGTATTTTTTCTGCTGCACCACGTTATTACCAGAACGAGCATGGATGCCGTCATTTAGCAGTTTTTCCAGCAGTTCCACCGCCAGATTACGCTGTGGCATTTCCCGCACTTCTTCCAAGAACTCATCCGACAGCAGCCCAATATTGGGTTTATCTAACCCCGCCAGAGCAAACACATCCTCAACGCCGGTTGCAACAACGGCGTTATCGAGAATCTTGCTCAACAGGGAGTTTTTTTCTGACTGGCTAAATTTTGCCTTCGGATCAAGTTTGATAAGCCCCACTCTGACGGCAGAAAGAAACGCGAACTCCTCCTGTAAGGGCTCAGCTTCATCAAGGGTGTTACAGAGCGACCAGGCTTTGCTCATCGCCAGTGAAACGTCGAGGTAGCGTTTTTTACCGTCATCCAGACCCAAAATGTAGTTCACGGCATCGCGTAAAAATGCTAATGGATCGCGAGAAAAGCCTTCGTAGCTAAAGCCGGGTTTTCCTGCTGAGGATGCGAACATCCCATGAATGACATCGATTTTTTCCAACAGAATGGCTAAGGCTTCCCGCGCATCTACCGTGGTCTGCCCTTTCCCTTTCGAGTCAGTGTACGTTTTCAGAGCCTGCTTCAGCTCGTTGGCAATGCCAATGTAATCCACCACCAGCCCGCCGGGTTTATCCCGGAACACGCGGTTAACGCGCGCAATGGCCTGCATCAGGTTATGGCCGCGCATCGGTTTATCGATATACATGGTGTGGCAACACGGCGCATCAAACCCGGTCAGCCACATATCGCGGACAATCACCAACTTCAGCGGATCGTTCAAATCTTTAAAACGGGCTTCAAGACGCTTTTTGGTCTGCTTGTTGTATATATGCGGCTGGAGATGGTCTTTATCAGATGCCGAGCCCGTCATGATGACTTTGATGGCACCTTGTTCGACATCTGTACTGTGCCAGTCCGGACGGATTGCGACGATGGCATCATAGAGCTTCACACAGATATCACGGCTCATGGCGACAATCATCGCTTTACCGTTCATGGCCGCGTTGCGCGTTTCAAAATGCTGAACCAGATCCGCAGCTACCTGTTTGATACGTGGCTCAGATCCCACCAGTTTTTCCAGACGGCTCCAGTCACCTTTGGTTTTCTCTTGCTGGTCCGTCTCTTCATCTTCCACCAGCTCATCTACCTGGTCGGAGAGCGTTTCCAGTTCCTCATGATTCAGATCGAGTTTTGCCAGACGGGATTCGTAGTAGATAGGTACTGTCGCGCCATCATCCACCGCATCCTGAATGTCGTATATCGAGACGTAATCACCGAACACGGCACGGGTATCTTTATCTTCAGAGGCAATCGGCGTACCGGTGAAGCCCATAAACGACGCGTTCGGCAGTGCATCGCGCATGTGCTTTGCATAGCCGTATTTATAGACCCCGGTTTCACGGTCCAGCGTGGCACTCAGGCCATACTGGCTACGGTGCGCTTCATCGGAAATCACCACGATATTGCTGCGCTGATTGAGTGCCGGATGGCTCCGCTCGTTGTCCAGCGGCGCAAACTTCTGCACGGTGGTAAAGATGATGCCGCCGGATTCACGAGCATTGAGCAACTCGCGCAGCTCGTCGCGGTCGTTAGCCTGTAACGGCATCTGTTTCAGCAAATCCTGCGCCTGGCAGAAGGTGGCGTAAAGCTGCCCATCCAGATCGTTACGGTCGGTCACCACCACGATGGTCGGGTTGTTCATCTCCGCCTGTTGCAGCAGCTTTCCGGCGTAGCAGCACATAGAGATACTTTTGCCAGAGCCCTGGGTATGCCACACCACGCCCGCTTTTTTACTGCCGGGGGTAATGTTGCTGCGCAGCGGCAGGTGTTTGCCGGTAGACGCCACAATCGTGGCCGCAACCGCTTCACGCACCGCGTGGAACTGGTGATAGGCGGCAATTTTCTTGATCAGCCGTTTACCGTCAGACTCAAACAGCACAAAATAACGAATGTAATCGAGCAGAAGCGCACGGTTAAAGAAGCCCTTCACGACGGTTTGTAACTGCCAGTCAAACTGCGGTTTATCATCTTCGTTAGCCACGGTTTTCCATGGCAGGAAGCGCTCTTCATCGGCAGTCAGCGAGCCGATACGCGCATTCTGCCCGTCACTCACCACCAGCGCTTCGTTGCAGATAAACAGGTCGCTCAGTTCATTTTTATAGGTCTGTAACTGGTTAAACGCCGCCCAGATATCGGCGTTAGCATCAATGGGACTTTTGAGTTCGAGCACCGCTACCGGCAGGCCATTGATATAGCCAATGACATCCGGGCGACGCACCTGTTTTGTTCCCTGAATGGCGACCTGGTTCACCACCATAAAGCGGTTGTTGTCTGGATGGTTGAAATCCATTAACAGCGCGTTGTCGTGAATCACCTTGTCTTCATGCTTATATTCAACGGGTACGCCATTGAGCAGCAGGTGATGAAAGGCTTTATTGCTGACGACCAGATCCGGGCTTTCGGGGCGGGTAATACGCAGTATCACCTCTTCCAGCACGGTAACAGGGAGATGGGGGTTGATGGTTTGCAGCTGCTCCAGCATCACCGGGCGCAGAAACACATCATGAAATGAAGCACGCAGCGGGTTGTCTCCATCCGGTGCGATATCTGGCCCGTGCAGCACTTCCCAGTCCTGTTCAGCAAACCATTTCAGGCATTGCTGCTCTAAATCGTCTTCGCTCAGCATTACTCTTCCTCTCCCTCGGTGATCATACCGGTCTGTTTCAGCTCAATCGCCAGTTCCAGCAGGCTCGGGCGGATCGCTTTTTCCAGACGGTTCATGCTATCCATCATCCAGTTGATAATGGCAGGCCAGATCTCTTTATTGCCGCCGTCAAACGCCTTTGAGCAGACGATCTGGCAGCTTTTTCGCTCTGGCAGCAATCGCCAGTCGAGCGGCTCGCCAAACAGCGATTCAATGTGCGTTTTGCGTTCCTGCAGGCGTTCAAATAACCAGGTGTTTTCCAGCGCATCCCCGCGCGAAATATTGAGCTGCACGCGAGCGTCTTTCTGGGAAAAGATCAGCTCAAACGGCACGCCGCTGACGCCCGACCCGGCGGCCAGCCAGTGATCGGTTGAGGGGGCACGGTTGTTAAACAGTGTACAGGGGCTGGTGCGGAATTTTTCCAGCGCCATCGTCCAGAATTCGCGGCGCAGATAATGACGCTGTTGCAGTTCGCTACTGCTGGAGGTTGACTGCTCTTCCGCCTCTTTCTGCGCCATGCCGATCATGTATGACTCCGCTTCCGGGGTTGGGATAACCTGGCGGATATCGACAAACACGTCTTCACCAAAACGGTAAGGGGTCACTTTGAAGCACTGGGCGCGGATACCAAACTGCATCAGCCACAGCGCGGTATTGGTGACCTCTTTGCGGAAATTGGCCGCGACCATGATGACCCGCTGGGTGCCTTTACGGTTGAGCACCCCTTCTTTCAGGCTTTCCCAGCCTATAAACTCGGCGATGACGTCTGCTGCCTGGCGGTTCTCGCTGGGATCGTACTGATCCAGATAGAGCTGGAAGATCTCCACCACGCTCTCCTGACGCAGGTTGGCGCAGTATCCGGCGTATTTCAGCGCCTGCCAGACTACGTCGCGCCCGGAGTCATCGAGTTTGTTCTCGATGATCACCAGGTTGCCTTTTTTATCGAGTGCAAGCAGATCGAGGCGCTCTTTGGTGTCGTCAAAGCCGGCGAACTCTTTCTGGATAATCAGCAGTTCGTCTTCTTTGTCGTCTTTTTTGGTCAGCGTCTGCGGATTTTTCGCCAGCCACTCCTGCAAATGATCGCGCTCGCGAAAGCCGAGGCTGCTGAACGACACTTCTTGCAAGGAGTGCAAGCTATTGGTCGGCGTATCGACTTTATACATTTTCCGCCTCGCTTACTGCCTGCTCTGCTTCGGGCAGGGTGATTTCGCCGGAGAGGAGTTTGGGGAGAAGGGTATCGCGGAGTTGGGTTAAAGTCTTATTCTGAGCATGATTGCTTTCAATAAATGAATAATAGTTACCAACAGCCTTTGAAAAAGCGTGTGAGATTTTCTTCTCAGGGCAAATACACTGCCAACCCATTATCGCTTTTTTATCTCCCCTAGGCATTTTCACACCTTTAGAAGTCAGCATCATAAAATCAAAGAACGATTCTTGATAAAGCAAATTGTAAATGTACTCCACGGTAACAGAGTCTCTTGCTTCAAAGGCTAACACGTCCGCCGAACGGCCTCCCTCGAACCGAGCTAACCAAATTTTCTTGAAATAAGGGCGAATATTGGAAATCAGAACATGTCCACGTCTAAAATTAGGAACGCTGTTTACAGAGGGTAATGAAGAAGCGCTAGAAATACCGGCTCGATTTTCAAGCATATTCTCAGTAGAAACATATGTAGCCGGTGTCAGAGAAGAAACGTCCACTTTACCGTTGGCAAAAATAGCAATGTCACTTAATGTCCCCAAAGCCCAACCTTCTGGAATCGCCCCCATCTCACTATCCTGCATCACAGACGGAAACAGTTCTGCCGTGGCTTTTAACTCTGCATATTGCTCAGGGTGTTCACGCTCAAAAACCACCAGCGCATCAGCCTCTTTCCCGGAAATCGCCGTCATGGCCGCAAGTGTGGATTCTTCCTGCGAACCGCCCGCTTCCAGCGCTGCGATTTTGGCTTTTACCGGTTCAAAATCTACAAACCAGCTTTTGAACAGGGCTTGGGCCATTTGTTCGAGAGTATGGCTGATTTCGGTATTTACTTCTATTTTTGTATCCAAGGAGTCAAGTATTAAAGCGATTTTATTTTGCAAGAGTTTAACGGGTAATGAAACCTTAAATTGGCTAAAGTGCCCCTTATTCAAAATTGGAGTTGCACTTCCTCCAGCAATTGCTTTGAAATCATCCTGCAGAGTTGAAAGATAATAATAGACATACTTGTAATCAAAACGTTCTGAATCTACAACGATGGCATTTATCTGCTGATTAGTAATGCTTTCACCGGGTAATAAAACCGTTTTACCCATATCTGAACCAATACAAGACACCGCAATACTATTTTGAGGCAGTAAGCAATTCCGCACCGCTTCGACACCCTGGGAAGACAAATACCTTTCGGTTTTATCTATAAGTCTACGACCGTCCATATCTTTTGGCGTTACAAAAGGAATACCTTGTGCGCTAAAAGCATCACTAATTTTGGAAGGCGGTGTTTTACCAGTGATAACTTTACCTAGATCCTCAATTTTGTATTCATATAACTCAAAACTCATAACCCAGCCCCCCCAGATTCGCCTTAATCTGCGCTTCCAGCTTCGCGCTCTCTGCCAGCTGTTCTTTAAGCTGAGCCGTCAGCCGTGCCATCTTCTCGGCAAAGGGCTCATCATCTTCATCCTGCTCGGCGGCACCGACATAGCGCCCAGGGGTCAGCACAAAATCGTTTTTCTGGATGTCTTCCAGCGTTGCCGAGAAGCAGAATCCGGCTTCATCTTCGTACTCTTTATCCGTCTGCCATTTGTGGAAGGTATCGGCAATTTTGGCAATATCTTCGCGGGTAAAGTCGCGCAGCACGCGGTCTTTCATATAACCAATCTGGCGCGCGTCGATAAACAGCACTTCACCTTTGCGGTGCGCTTTGCCGTTGCCGCCGGATTTGTCTTTGGTCAGGAACCAGATACAGGCCGGGATTTGGGTGTTAGTAAACAGCTGGCCTGGCAGCGCGACCATGCACTCCACCAGATCGGCTTCGATCAGGTTGCGGCGGATTTCACCTTCGTTGTTGGTGTTGGAGCTCATCGAGCCGTTGGCCAACAGCAGCGCCATCGAGCCTTTCGGGGCCAGGTGATGGATCATGTGTTGCATCCACGCAAAGTTGGCGTTGCCCTGCGGCGGCGTGCCGTATTTCCATCGCACATCACCTTCCAGCTTCGCACTCCACCACTCCTTCATGTTGAACGGTGGGTTAGCCATCACGAAGTCGGCGCGCAGATCCGGGTGCTGGTCATCCAGCAGGGTATCGGCGTTTTTGCTGCCGAAGTTAAAGTCGATGCCACGGATCGCCATGTTCATCGCCGCCAGTTTCCAGGTGGTCGGATTGGACTCCTGACCGTAGACGAAGATTTTCTGTTTCTGCTCTGCGGCGTTGTACTGTTTCTCGCCCGCGTGCTCTTCAATAAAGCGGTCGCTGGACACAAAGAACCCGCCGGAGCCCATCGCCGGGTCATACACGCGGCCGTTATAAGGCTGGAGCATTTCGACGATCAGGGTAACGATGCTTTTTGGCGTGTAGTACTGGCCGCCCTGCTTGCCTTCTGCCAGCGCGAACTGGCCAAGGAAATATTCGTAAACGTGGCCGAGAATATCTTTGCTCTTTAAATTGAGCTTCTCGCCGTTATATTCCGGGTTGCTGAAGTTGGCGTCAGAGAAGGTGTTAATCAGACCGGTTAACACTTCATTGCCCAACTGATACTGGCTGATGCGGTTCAGAATGCCTTTCAGCTTCGGGTTGGTTTTTTCGATTTCATCTAACGCGTTATCCACCAGCCAGGAGACGGAGCGCAGCTTCACCTCCTGCCCGGTGGTTTCGTCCACCCACAGCACGGTACCGGTCGGCAGCATGGCTTTGTTTTTCAGCGTGTCCCAGCGCGCCGCTTTCGGAACCCAGAAAATGTTCTTTTCTTTGTAGTAATCTTCTACTTCCAGCTCATCAACTATCGCCTGCGCGTAATCCTCATCGGAGTCGTAATCGTCGCGTGACATGGCGTAGATGTTGTCCGGATTGCCGACATCGCGGAACAGGGTGAGCAGCTCCTGCTGACGAGCCTCGAAGGCATCGGACACATATTTCAGGAAGATAAGCCCCAGTACCACATGCTTGTAGTTGGCGGCATCCATATTGGCGCGCAGCTTATCAGCGGCCTTCCAGAATTTGTTATCCAGTTCGTTCAGAAACCGTTGTTCGGCGTTGTTCATGAAAATCCTCGGGGTAGTTCGTAGCGAAAAGCAGCCATGCTTTATCGCAAATTCAGTTTTGGAACGCAGTTCGCAAAATGATACCCGGAACGAAGGCGATTACAAACGACACGGCTTCAAGAAGTTTGCTTTTGCAGGGTAAAAAAGAGGAAACTAGATCATCGTCTCGCTTGCTTATTCTTAAAGAAATGGGACGTTGCCCGTCTGCAAGCCACTTAGAAAAGAACCCCCTCACTTCTGCAATCTATCTGTATTAATGTAAAGTATCTCGACTAGTTCTTTCGCATTTTGACTGTAGTGCAAGGCCCTATGGCAATTGGGACAAAGTGCAACGCAGTTGCTTGTGGTATCAGCACCTCCTGAAGATAGAGGTATCACGTGATGTACTTCCAGGTATGGGCTACCATCGTTTAAATAAAACGGTGCCTTTGCACCACAGTTTTCACAAACACCCTTACTTTGCTGCAAGATCCAAGCTTTCACCGCAGGATCTCTAACATAGACCTTTTGAAGTCGCTCTACCGCGCCTGGTACTTTATATCCTTTGGGCTTACTCAGAGGTTTTTTTATTAATTTGCTAACTCTTGTATTCAGAACGTTCTCATCATCTGTAGGTTGCAAGAGATCTGATGATTCTCCATGTATTATTGGTTTCCAAAATTCGCCACTGTTGACTTTAGGAACACTTATCATTATTCGTTTGGTCCTGTTACCAGAAGGAACTTCTTTTCTACCTGTGCTACTGAAATGAGCTTGATAACTACACATTTCTTGGCGAATATCTCGAGGGCTATTACCTACTAGAGAAAAGTATTCACCAGGATGGATTTTTCTTTCAGCTATGGACGGCATATGCTTTCTGGCTGTCGATGAGGCAAGATATACAACGACATTATCTACATCGGAATTGATCAGTCGCTCAATGATACAATCGAGGGCAATATTGTAGTCTTTGTTTCTGTGTGCTGGTCCCCAAGACTCAAGGATTAGGCCATAAACCCCATCTTCTTCATCTACTGTGCACTCTGCGTTCAGTTCAGTACCGTTTTTATCAAAAACAAGCATTATAATGATCTTATGTGAGGGTTTTCTATAAAACTACTATCTATCTATATAAATACGCAACGTTTTATTAAAATTTGTCCGGTCCATCATTCTTTTAAGAACGTTTTCATTTTTTCCAAAAGGATATCTGTTTCTTTAAGTTCGCACTCCCAAACCACCAACTTCTGCCAACCCATTTCATGTAGTTTTGATAAATGCAAAGTATCTCTGACTTTGTTTTTCCCCAACCTAACAAACCAGTATTCCTGGTTTGACTTTGGCATACGATGTCGCTGACATCCCTCATGACCATGTCAAAAACAGCCATGCACGAAGATAACTTTACGCTTTCCCCAAAACACTAAATCTGGCTTGCCCAGCAATCGCGGATCGCATAAACGATAACGAAATCCAGCATGATAGACGAGACGTCTAACGATTCTTTCTGAATTGCTATCTCTCCCCTTAACCTTGGACATAACATAGCTTCGTTTAGCAGGAGAAACCGTATCCATCGTAAACCTCGCTATGTTATGTCGTCGCTTAAATGCGCTTTCGCATCGAAAGCGTCTTCGGCTAAAAACACCAGCCAGTAACAATAAACGCTACTGCAATTTTTTAAGGTTCGTCAGCGCACGCAGTGGTCGTCTTTCCAGTTCAAATGTATCGATGAATCGTAGCGGCGACTTCCCATCAACCAATCCAAAAGTGTTGATAAGGGCATCACGTTCGGCGTCTCTCCATTGCCATAATGGATGCGTTACGGCCGCTCGCCAAAGCTCTTTTCCGTCCTGTACTTCGATAAGAACAGGTAATGAATGCTCTTTTGACAATTTGATTGTTCCTGGTCGTAGCGCCTCGACGTCTTCCGCTAACTCAAACGCTCTTTCTCGCCAGCCTTTCATTTCCGGTTGGTTCCAGTCGACGGAGTTCAGGCCGCATGCGAATTCAGGCATAACCATCGCTCGTAAATAGGCCATACCTAAACGCCAGTCCAACAAGCCGTGATATTGACGGTTGCCATAGCGCTGTATGCACTTGTAACACGCGGTTTTGCACTGAGTCGGGTGATCATTTTTTAGAAAATCAACCATCGGCCAGTCGTTTTTCTCTTCGAGAATCTCATGTAATAATTTGACTATCAAAGGTAAGCCGTCAGCAGTTGCTGGTTCGGCAAGCCGTCTGCATAATCCTGAACCGTTGATTAACGCGTCGGCGATTTGCAATATGGGTTTACCAAGATGTAGTCGGGGTTCAAGTATTTCAAATTCATCTGGCGAAACATCCAGATAGAGCGCTGCTTTATGCGTCAATATCTGGGTTGCGCTGATAGCCGCGGCGCGCGTAGGCAAATTCATGTACTCTCCGTATCTGGCGACCATATTCAGATTAAGGCGAGTATCGAATTTCGTTAGTTCAAGATGAAGCGATTCGGTCTCTTTGCTCGATATAAGCCCAAAACTTTTTTTCTTGCCGCTAAACTGCCAGCGCGGGTTATTGTGCGATTCCAGCCATCCTGAATCGATAGCCTGCTCGCCTTTAACTGACGAACAATATGTAGAAAAGGGCATCGGTGCTTTTTGATCGGTTACCAAGTCGACAGTAAATCGTTCACCTTCCTTTTCTCCATTAATAGGACCATCGTTGAGGCGCAGGATGGTCACTTCGCCGCGTTGCACAGTGAAAGAATCGCATTTTGTTGGAACGCCTTCATGCAACACTGTCGCCGTGGTTTTCAACGACATGCGGATAAAACTATCTATATCGTCTTTGGGTTTGAAATCCGTGCGAAAAGCGGCGGGCGTGATATAAAGCCTGAATTCGTCAGGACTAATAGGAGCGCGGCAATCCTCGCAATTAATATCGCTGCCAGGCTTATGTAACTCCAGCTTGGCGGAGCCACATGCCGGGCAAATTGCTACATGGCTGCATGACTCCTGCCATGAGCCTACCGTCGATAGATCCGATATTCGGTTATTTTTGACCTGTGGTTCCTGGTAATTGCCTGTAAAGCCTATTACCTCATGCTTTTTCTTATCCTTAATCAATACAGAACCGGGAGCATATTCGAAAACTGCGAGATCAAGATCTCGATCCATCGTCGACCATTCGTATTCTTCTTGAGCATTTAGACCTTTTGTTTTACGCAATCCCAAATAAAGGTTGCGCACCCGTGTCGGCATTCCATACATCGGCAGTTTACCGTGTTCGGCCAGGAAACGAGCGAGCCCCATATCTTCTTCAGGGACATAAGCATTCAGTTCAGCGATTTCATCAATTACTCTTTCCGCATTTAATGCGGAATAAAGACGTTGTTTTTGCTCTGGAGCGAATGTTGCTGCTTCAATAAAACGATCATGTATATTCTGAGTCGCTTTCAATGCTCCCAGCAATCGTTCAGCCCAATTTGTTTCATCGCTATGATAGTAATCATGCGTAGAAACATATTCGCCATGAATATCAGGAGGAACGAGCTTATCTCCAGGGAAAGTTGTTCCGTTTTTATGATCCTCTTCGCGTAAAAGATTAAATGCAGCTCTAAGCCATACTTTCCGCATAAGTCTTAATGGAATGGCATCGTGATCTACCGCCAGAAAGGGCGGCGGCGGTGGATCACCGGTGATCGCATGAGGATGGGCGAAATAGTAAGCATCATGAGTACGTCCGCGACAAAATGTGATAACGAAAGAAAAAGCTTGACCGCGTCGTCCAGCTCGACCGACGCGCTGCTGGTAGTTAAACCGTTGAGGCGGCATGTTCGCCTGATAAACAGACTGAAGTGAACCGATATCAATTCCAACTTCCATTGTCGTGGTAACAGCAAGCATATCTATTTCCGCATCTAGCTTTTCAAGTTCACTCATCTTATCGACGAAAATACCCTTGAACTTACGCAGACGATCGGAGAAATCATCCGTTTGTCCCGTCAATTCTTCGACGTTCAGCCGGAAACGTTTAACTCCGTCTCGCTCTCCACGTACAATGCGTTTACCAAGAAAATTTTCTTCCCATAGCTCTTCGACAACTCCGCTGGGTTTAATGTCGAGCGGGTTTACGCAACGGGTACAATGTTTGAATCCTAAATGTAAGTGAATTCGCCCACAATTACCGCATTGCCAGTAATTATCGCCAGGTTTAGCAACTTTAAGAAACAACTTACCGATACTAATTAATCCTGCTGGATGTTTCAAATCAGTAAACTGCTTTAATATACGCGTCAACCCATCTTGATAGTTGTTATCACCGAATAAAACTCTCGCGACTCGCTTAATTTTCTCTTTTTCAACATCTTTCCCAACATACCAATCACGAGTACGGCTTGCATCGAAATATTTATTCTCTTTAACACGATAGGCACCGGAAAAAACCCTTAGCCAAGCATCAATTTCCGGCGTGTCATCTTTATCTGAGATACATGGGTATGCCAGTCCTGTTTCTTCCAGCGCGAAAAAAGTATTGGCGAAGATAACGTCATCTATCAGTTCAGATTGATCGTAAGATATTTTCGTCTTTATTTTCATTAGTTCATGAGAAGGAAGTCTTTCACTGAATCTAACCGATTCCTCTTCTTTAATGAAATTAGCATGCCAAACAGCGCTATCATTCTCATCTGAATTAGAACGGTATTTATAGGGTGATATTCCCAGTCCGACTAGCTCAGATGTGATTCTTCCGATTGAGCCGCCTTCAGACTCCAGCAATTTGTCTATTTTTACCCGTCGATATTTACAAAGCTCGGTAATTCCGACTTGGCTTTTTTGAAGGTTATCTAGTTTGGCATACTCATCGTAGTCTCCAGATTGTTTAGCTTTGGCTTTCCTTTCTTCAATATCCTTGTCTGAAATGAACCCGCTTTCGGCCTCGTTAATCATCGCCCTGGACGCTGCGATCAATATTTCCCTGCGTAGATCGCGCAAGTGCAGCCGTTCGATTTCCAGCGCCATTGATGCCGCATCCTGTCGACTGTCTGAGAAAACAATACTCTTTGCTTCTGCGCCGATCGCATGCAGTAATTCAAATAGCTCCGTTGCAACCAGTTGGGATGATTTCGTTACACCGGTACGAAATGCGCGAATGGGCGATCTGGAACGATTGCTGGCAGGCCGGCTGGAATAGTCAATACCGCAGCTAGGGCAGCAGAAAGGTTGCGCAGAGGGTTTCTTCGGCGGCTCACCTTTTTTAGGCTTAACCTGATTCTGGAAATAGATATACCCGCGAACTACGTCAGTATTCGTCGTTGATGTTTCCTGACCAGTGGTCACTATGCCTGTAACAGGATTAAGCGCCGCTTTTTCCCAGACATCCCAACCTTTTTCGCAACCTACCGGCGGTCGATCAGCTATATCGACAGGCCAGAAAACCGCGAACTCATCCAGTGTCATATCATCGTAATATTCAGCGCTAGGGCGTTCTGGAAGATTTTCCAGATTTGTCGCTGAAGGTAATAATTCGATGATTTTACCGTGATTCTGTCCCTTCTGCCCCCCGATCAGTAACTCGCCACACGCTTCACAATACAACATTTCGAACAAACGGCGACCACGTTTTCCGGCTGGTGTTGATGGCGCATGCGACAGCCCTCGCTCTAGGCAAAAGTCTGCGAATTTCGCCTTTTGCTCTCCCGCCGATACGGAGGCAAAGAAACCTTCAATATTTCTGACGAATGTATGCACGCGAAAAGCTGGTGTGACGTTGGCGGGCTTCTCGCAAACCACTCCGCATTCCGGCAGCGCGCGCACCAGCATTAACCCGCGTAATGCTAATTCCAATTCATCTGGTTTATCCGAGTCTTCCTTCAGAAAAATCTTATCTATGATAAGTCCTGGAGGCATTGCTCGTGGCAACTCGCCGTCTTCTTCTATACAAGCGTTGGTCAATAGCGCAGCCGCTTTTTCCGCCGCTTGTTTAATGCCTTGCATATCATTTTGCGCATTCACGCTCAGAGCTAGGAATACATCAGACAAAGCCTGACTCAGCGCGTCCGTCATATTCAAATTGCGAATGACATTTCCCTGATTCTCAAGGGCAACCCGCATTAATGCGGCAAAAGGCCGCACGGCGATTTTTCCTTCTGGCTTCAACGGTATATAAGGTTTTCCCTGAATGACGCAGTTACGCCAGAAATCAGGCTTATCGCTACCGGGATCCAGAGAATCGCGGCAAGTGCCAAAGGGCGCAAAGAGATCTCGAAGGTATTTCCGTGATTGTTCTCCATCAGCTCCATCCATCGGCAGCGATGCGGAAGACGCCAGCAAACGCAGTTTGTAGCGATGTTTCGGATCGTCAAGCCCAAGTCTGATAATCAGCGACTTAATCAACATTGCGGTTTCGGTTCCAGCGGAACCGCGCATTAAATGCAGCTCGTCGAATACCAGATAGAAGTACGCATCGTTGTTATTCATCAACCATTCGCGCGTAGCATCAAAAATACCGTCTTCGACTTCGCGCGAAAGCATTGCCCCTAGCATTGAGGCGTTAGTGACAAGAACGTCAGGCGGGGCAGCCTGCATATCCCAGCGAGACATCATTTCCCCGCCGTCTGTAGAAGGAAATATATATCGGGTCTTTTCCGAAGCGTTTACTTTTTCGTCGAATGCGCGCGCAGCCTGCTGATCGCTATCAATTCGTTTCAACGCCTTACGTAATTTTTCAAGATTACGAGCCCGGCGGCTTTTTTCCGAACTGATGCCGGAAAGACGAGGATGGTTAGAGTAGCCGGTAATCGGTGTGGCGCTGGTATATTGCCCGAAGAAGATCTTGTTTCCGGCGAAACGCTGCTCCATGACCTCTCGCGCATCGTCGGAATCTAGTGTTTTACGCAAACGCGCCATTTGATCTTCAACCAGAGCGTTCATTGGGTAAAGCACCATCGCCCTGACCGCTGCAGGGCGTCTTTCTCCTTCGCGACGAGAAACCCAGTTTGTTTTTTCGCCATTCCACCACCGATTTTGCAGATAGCCATCGCGAGGCTTGGCCCAGTTGACAGCCTCATTCGATAATGCAGCCAGTATCGGCAACATAAAACTTTCCGTTTTTCCCGAACCTGTTCCCGATGTCACAATGCCGGGGCAGCCGGGGCGAATACCGCGCTCTAGCATTTGAGTCTGGTGGCTATAGGGCGCATGGACCGAACGACGCGGCCAGACTTCGTCGCCTGGTTTAGAATCGAACAGACCGGATAACGCTAGTTCGACGAACGCTTTACGGCCTTTGGAAGACAAGCTATTCAGCGGCCCGCTGTCCATCTCGGCCAAAGCTTCAAGCGTTTTATCCGAAGACTCATACCGTAAAACAGGTTCAATGTAGGGCTCTGCGGCAAATTCCCCGCTGCTATTCAAGAGATTGCGTCTTGAGTCCGCGACTGAAGGATCGGCAATTCGAAAGCTGGTTTCTATATATGAAATGAAGAAGTCCTGAATGCGGCGAAAACCGCCAATTGGATCTAACATGATTTCCTTCTCCTGTAATTTATTGGGCGTACAGCTCGTTATTCTGCAAATCAGCGTATAAATCGACTAACTGCTTCTGATGTATCGCTTTGTTTTCATCATCAAACGGCGCGACTTCATGTGCCGTTCGCATCGCCCGTAGGGTATTTGCCAGATCCAAACGTCCGGCTGACATTTTATCCGTGATAGCGAGTTTATCCGGGAGTGAACCTTGCGATGCTATGCCAGGGTCCAGTTCAGTATGATTTTCCGGGGAAAGGTGCAAAGGGGACAGCGCAATCGCATTCTGAATGACGACGTTTTCCATCCGTAGGCGAAGATGTTGTTCCTTCATTTTCTCCGCTTCTTCACAATCTTCGTTCTCAATGGTGCCGCAAATCAGAAAGCGTCTGGGCAAATCGCCGCCGTGTAATCGGTCTTTCAGCGTTGGCAGCCAGAAACGCGCAGCGGAACATTCGACACTTTCAATGACGGCGAGAATCGTTCGAGGACAAGAGGCTTCGCTCAACAATAAACCCTGATAAAGCGGCGTTGCCATATTATTTCCCGCACGAACCCAAAGATCTTCACAGGAAATCATCGTTGGATCGGCGATCTGTCGGATGGAGCGGCCTGAAGAAATCAGCGATTCGGCAATAGCAAGGAAGTCTTGTGTCTCCGGGCCATATAGCAATGGACACTCGCCGGCCAACATCAACGCCAGAAATTGCGTCATGAGTATCTTTCCGTCAGACGTCAGTAGCTTGTTCTCTCTGAGGGTATAACCGAACTCTTCGCAAGATACGACTCTCGCTTGCACCGGGAGGCGTACTTCGGGGATCGCTGAGTAAGCCATACGACGAGCCTTCTCAGCAATGGCGATATCTATTTTTTCGAGTTCAATTTGCGCCTGAGCGGTATGTTCTTCGATATCTGTTAAAGATGCCAAACAGTCTTCATGTTCACAGGTCAAAGAAGCCAGTATCTGACGCTGGTTTTCGTTCTGAGCGCATAAATCAGCGTTGGCGTCTTTCAGACGGCTAATTTCGCTTTCGAGATACGCTTTTTCCTGTTTGAGCGTTTGTTCTATATCCGCTTGCTTTTCTGCAAAATCAATGTGTAATTTTTCTTCTTCGAGCTGCCGTAATTGTGTGAGCTTCTCTTCGATCTCGCTTTTACTTGTCTTCTCAAAAACGGCCATTTCCGTTTCAATAACTTCACGACGTCGCCGTCGTTCAATAGAAAACTCTTTCTCGAGCGCCTTATGCTGTTCGGCGCGCAATGCGACTCGCTCTTCTTTCGCAATGTTTTTTATCTGATGGTCGAGAAGGCGGGTGATATGCTGGTCCTTCAACACCGCTTCAGTAAATTGACGAGCCAGTGAATCCTCTTCTTCCAGTTTCTTCGCCAGCTCTCCAGCCCGGAGCGTTTGAGCGGCAGCCAGAAGCGCTTCGGTGCCGGATGTTAATTCCCCATTTTGCTCGTTTGTATGCACCCGAAGCCACGAAGCTACCGCGGCTGTTGAATCAGCGCAGGAAAGTAGTCGAATAACGTTTTCGATGTATTGCTTATCCGGCGTCCAGTCATGGACCTGGGTTGGTGACGCATCGACATCGGGCATATAAAACAAATTTTCGCTTTCAGATATACCGGATACGATAATTACGCCGTTTTCATTGAAATCATATTCGTAAACGTTCTGATTTCTGGATAGGATAAGGCTGCCTGATTTCGATTCCGCCAGATTAGCCAGAATAAGCGCATCGGACCCGAAGCGGATAGCCCATAATCCCGGTTCGCCGTCTGCCGTTATGCCATCGAAACTTAATCTACGACGCGCCTCCAGCAGTGACTGCCCGGAAGATAAATCATAATAAGGATAAATACGACGGGTGTGTTTCGCCTGAGTCTTGTTTCGAGGACCTGGACCCACCTGAAAGGCAGCCCATTCTTGCGGGCGAAATTGTAAAAGGTCAGTTCCGTTAAACTCGACTTCCCCTGTACGAGGAAATTTCTTCTTAGGATTGTCGATCACACTCCAGCCATCTTGGGTTTCCTGCGCGACAACTTTGAAGTACGACTGGTAATTTCTGCGGTCATATTGACCAAGATACCAGGGAATTTCACTCATTGTTATTTTCCTTATTATCTCGGACCCAGCATGAGTCGCCCGTCTCGCCATGTCAGACGTATTTTCCCGCCGGAATGGCGAGCGGAGGAAACCAAATTGCTTGCTTCCCTCTCGCCGTCCGGCGCGAGGGAAGAAAAACATCCCGGAAGCAGCGATTTCAGCCAGAGGAAAGAGGCGTCATCGACAGGATAAACATAACCAGAATCCGTTGGGCCTCCGTTTCTGAGCGTGTGACGCCGTATTCCCGCGGCAAGCGCGTCAGGCAGACCGCAATCAGTGATAAGACATAGCAGATGATTTTTGGTGATGCGTTTAAACACGGGTTGCCGGTTTTTTGCGCCAGCAGCGATAATAGCTGCAGTTCTAGAAAGATAATGTATTGTTTTGCTTCCGGAAACAACCCGATAAATATCATGATCTCGCCCGCCAGGGTGATTATGATATGACAGCGAAGCAGACTCTTTATCCTCAGAACCATGCTGCTGAAATCTTCCTGAACGCCAGTTCCAGACAGCCGCTGGCTCGTGTAGTTCAGCTGTGCGCTCCGTCGAGACCAGTGAAAGTGGTGTTGTATCGGATGACGACGGTGCTTCGATAAGCGGCCATCCCATACGCTGGGATAACGCAAGAGGATTAGCTAGTGCTGCTCCAAATACAGGCGGCGACCAGAGGCTTACACCGCAACGACGAAAACTATTTCCACCCAGCCCAGCGACCGCTTTTTGAAAATCATCCATCAGACTGGCGCAGACTGCGCCTTCCACAACAATCAGACTATTTTCTCCATTGCGAATATAAAGCAATGAAGGTTTAACTAATGTCCATACCCGACCTTTCCACCCAGGCCGCAAGCGCGGCTCGATCAGACCCGCATGATGTAAACAACGAATCAAATGCCACACGTTGATATCACCGGTCACAGGCTTGAGAAGCTCGATTAATTCAGCTTCTTCCCAGCCGCTGGCTCCACTCGCGTAAATCGCTTCGAGGAGGTGATCGCAACACGCTTCGCTATCTTCCCACTCAAACAATCCTTCGAAATTAAACGTCGGTGCCTTTAGTGAAGACGTCAACCAATCGCAAAGCAGTTCAAACCGGTATCTTGCGCTTTCACCTAAAGTAGGGTGCGGTATGGCGCGGGTGAAAAAACGCGCGCGACGCCGCCAGAGCGGCGTTTGTTCACCCGCCTTAAGGGCTGGCTCGATGAAAAATTTACCGTTAAGCGGCTCAGAAGAATTCAGCCGACCATCTATTACAGAAATATTGGTTCCTGCTTCATCATTCACGGTTGAATATATTTTGTAGCGTCGCGTATCTGACTCAACATAAGGCAAAAATGCCGGTAATCCCAGCCATCCGCCAGGGACGCGTATTCCTCCGTATAGCTGAGGGCGTGTAACGACATCATCCTGATTAGCTGAAGAGGATCGTATTAATCGGAATAAATCCGCCGCTGAAACCCTGCTCAGCGGCTGCGACGTTAAAATCCACTCGTCCTCTGAAATATATTCATTCAGGCGCTTGCTCATCTGTACAGAATGTTTACTGGATAAAGCGATATGAAACTGTTGGGAGTCTACGTCGGGTGACGATTTAGCTCTCCAGCGTCCGTGTCCTATCTCGTAAAAAAAGAGTAAGCCAACCTGCGTCGCCTTCCCCAGATTTTCGCTACTCTCGGCGTCGCGGGCGATAAGAGCTTCGGATAATGTAGGATGAAAAACTCTTTCGTCGCTCTTGTCTGCGACACTGAAATAGCACCGCGAGCCATCGAAATCGACGTACATATCAATGATGGCCTGATGCGGTGTTACACAGGAAGATAGCTGGACTGCTCGTTGGCGCAGGTGCCAGAAAGGCATATCGAACAGCGCGCGATGACCCAACAACCAAGCGTCGCTGAATTCGGCAAAAGCCTCTTTCAGCGCAGGAGAAACACCGTATCTCTGAATAACGATTTGAAAGTATTCAATTAGCTGGCGCGGGTTCGCGCCAGCTTGTGGATAGCTTTCAAGACATTCGCTCATTAGGCGTAGATCGGCTTTATTCGGGAATGCCAATCGCAGTGTGTGACCGATCTGGACCCAGCCATCCCGCGGCGGCAGGACAAGACGCCTGTAGGGCTCGCCTTCCTGAATACGTTGGTCAAGCCATTCGGCTAATGCCTCCCACATCTTGTTGACGCCGGATAAGTTCTGAAAACTATGCGTGGTCTGCAACCAGCTCTGTAGTTTCAGGCGAAAATCATTGCGTTTTTCCTGTACGTCGAATTTACTGCTAATAAGTAACGTCATGACCAGATAAGTAAAATATCCGGGCGAACGACGAGTTGACTTTTCCATCATGCCGCCTGCAAGGCGCTGCGGCAGCTCCCGTATTTTCGACATGCAGGTTCGAAACGCTTCCTCAACATCATCCGCGCTAACGCCGCTGTCGGCGAATGCTGCCGCGAGCGTCTCCGGCGTAACTTCAAACCAGCGAATATCCTGCGCATCGTCGTCAGCACCGAACCGAAGAAAATAATCAATCAGTTTACTTTCCCAGCCATCGAGCGTAACCGGTGACGTCCCGTTCATTCGCGAATATTCTCCGTTCAGTGGGTATTATTAATTCTGACGGCCATCACCAGTGGCTCCAGAATACGTTCGGCCAGGAAACGGACAGAAGGAACGGCGAGGCCGTCGCCGATCACTTTAAACGCCGACTGATACGCCGCCGGGAGGATAAAATCATCTGGCAAACCCATTAATGCTGCCGCTTCCTTAACCGACAACAAACGCGTTTTCACCTGATTATTCTTGACAACAATAATACGAGGACGAGAAGCTCCACCTTTTGGCGTTCTAAGGCAACCAAGAACGGTCGAGAACGTAATTTCGGTCCGTTGCCTGTTTACACCTTTTTCTTTGCGCATGCGTAAATAAAGGCTGCCTATTATTGTTGCGCCGGATGCCTGCGCGTTCGCCAGGCGCGCCATGTGTGCCGGTGCCATCATACTGATAAGCCGTTGTGTTTCATCAACAGAATGCCATAGCGCATTTTCGTCTTCAAAATCGATTAAGTCGTCCAGCTCCTTCATTCTAGCGTCTGGCATATTGCCTGGCGACCACCAGATCCAGTCATTGCGGGCATCTTCCGCCAGCGCATCGCAGGCGCGAAGAAGTGACGACGAATGCCATTGCGACAAAGGTTCTTCTGAAACTAAACATGCAGGAATGGAAACATGACGACTAATCGCCACAAGAAATACGCGGGGCCTGGACTGCGGAAGAAAGTACTTTGCATCAATGATTATTGCACCATATCGGTAGCCCGTTTTACTTAATTGATGGCATATCGCGGCGAAATGGCTCCCTTGATCCAGCGTCAGCAACCCAAGAACATTTTCAAGAACAAGAATCGGCGGCTTACGGTTTTCCTCGCCGAGCCTGCTTATTAAATCGAGGAACGGCCATACCGCGCCTGAACGCGTGGTTTCATCCGCGCTGGAATCTCTTTCGCCAATTCCCAAGCCATTGCCGGCCAGTGATAAATCTTGGCAGGGAAATGAGGCCCAGCTTAAATCAGCGTGGAGCGGCAGTTCATCGGGTGCAATTTCGCGTACATCGCGTATGTCGAAATGTTCGTCGCCCCAGTTGTCGATGTAGGTCGATGCTTTTATCGGGTCCATATCGTTGGCGAACAGGCATTGCCACTGTTTTCCCAACCCTGCCCTGGCCATACCCCCCCCCGCGAAAAACTCATAGAAAGTGAATCCCGCCTCATTAGGTTCCGTTAAATGATTGTGGCTCGTGACGGCTTTAGTGCTCATGACCTGACCATAAAATAGTATTGCTGAATCTGGGCATCGATCAATTTCCTGAAAGAGATATTCTTAACTAGATAGTCTATAAAATCATGAAGATAATATCTATATCGATAAAGGTGCTGTCTATGTGGCAAAGTATAGAAACTGACTGAAAACAAAGATAATCTTTTGCTTTCAGCAAGTGAGGTTGTTGATACGATGACAAAAAATGCAAATAGTCAGCACCTGCGCTGTAAAATGTTTTTTATTTTAAAAATTCACTACTGGAGCGGATAGCTAAAATGTCGTTTACCATTCTCCCTTGGTCTGAGCTAGCGCCACGATACGATGGGACTATTTTGCTGGGCAACGGCGCAAGTATCGCCGTCAGTCCTCGTTTTGCATATGGATCTCTGCTTGAATGCGTCAAACAAAGAGAGAGTCTGGAGGCGGATGTACGCAAACTTTTTGACTTTTTTAATACTAAAGATTTCGAACTTATTTTGCGTATTGTTTGGCAGGCGTCTAACGTCAATAAATCTTTAGACATTGAGGATGCCCGTACCCATGAGGCCTACCTCCGGATACGCGAATGCCTTATTCAGGCTGTACGAGATGTGCATCCTGAGCATGATGAAGTTGATGAACAACTGCCATATATTTACGAGTTTCTGAAAAGATTCAATAAGGTTATTTCGCTTAACTATGATCTGATCGTTTACTGGACAATGACATATGGTTTGGATATCAACGATCATCATCGATTTAAGGACTGCTTTCTTGCCAGAGGTCGTTTTGAGCAGGATTGGCAACGGTTAAGAGGAATGCTTGGAAATGAACAATCTAACACGCTTGTTTTTTACCCACATGGCAGCCTCATATTGTGTCGAAATCGTATCGAACAGGAGAGTAAAATTCATATTCAGAATGCGGGCTTACTTGAATCGATTCTGAAACGTTGGCAAAGCGAGGAAGTCGTTCCGCTGTTTGTGAGCGAAGGAACGCATGAACAAAAAGTAAACTCTATTCAGAGCAGTTTCTATCTTTCAACGGTTTACCGGGAAGTTCTCGTCGAACAGTGTGAAAATCTTGTGATTCTAGGCTGGGGCATAGGCGAACATGATGTACATCTGCTAAAACGAATGGCTGGAGCGGGCATAAAGCGAGTCGCGGTATCCGTTTTCAGAAAAGACCAAGCGTATTGCAATAGAGCCAATCAATTAATCAAAGATAATCTTGGGCAAAATATTCTGATAGAGTTTTTTGACAGTGAAAGCCCGAGCTGCTGGAATAAGCCACCCGAAATTTGATGTAGGGACCCTAACCCTAACTGGTAACGGCGTAGGGGCATAGCTAAAGCGGCGCGTTACTAGACTGTGTTCTTTAATATAAATTTAAGTAGATTAAAATTATTATTTTTCAATAGGATACATCAAGCATTCGTTATGAGCATCTCGACATGGAATAGGAGCTGATTTTGTAAGTATCCCACCTAACCGGACAAGCCACTCTTGTCCTGCAGGGGCTGCTAACGCATATACTTCAATAAGAGACTTACTCGTCAGGTTATTCTCAACAACATCTCTTTCCGACGTAGGTTTATGTGGCTGACCTAATTTTTCCCTTAACTTTAAGTTAGTTAGGGCCTTTTTCTCCTGAGCACGCTACCACCCTGCCGTGACACAAGATCTATTACGCCATCATCATATAAGCAAACTGCAGCACCACTTAGGATGCTGAAGTCTTGAATTTATATTTCAATAAAGAAGTTCCTTTGATACGTTACCAGTATCAAAAAACTCTTTTAAGATCTTAACAATAAGTTCACAGTCTTTTGTAAGCTGAGATTCCGGCCAGTAATCTCCAAGAATCACCATTCCTGTATCAGGTTTAGATGAATCCCAGTACGTTCTTACTTGGTATTCATCTTCGATAATTTCACCTAATGTTATCAAGTAATAACCATTCTCTGTTCTGACCTGAAGCATTTCAGCGCTATCATCGCCACTGTTCAGTATATCAAGAGTAAGGGTTCCTTTTTTCCCCTGAATTTGTTTAAACTGATTTAATACCATATCCCAATTTGAGATCTGTTTATTGCCACCTGTTTCGTCCAGTGTCCAGCTCATTTTAAAATTCATTTTAATCCCTAACCTTGAGAGATTTCATGCTAGGCTGCCAGTAGAGGACTGATCCTGTAGCCTCTTCATAAATTGTTAAAGATTTTAGCCACGCTTTATTAGCCATAGCTGCTATATCACTGCGGCAATATCGGCAAGGATCCCTCCCAGTATTCCCCCAACAGCCTGTACCACCATCTGTGGTGTACTGCCGCCACTGTCATTACTGTTTTATCATGGCAGTTGAAGAAACCTCACGGCGAAGGGCCTGCCGGGTGGTCATGAAACTCTTAAGCGAAGGGCGATTTTATGCCATTGGTTACATCCGCGACAGTCAGACTCACGAACCTGCCTCCACCATCACGCTTAAGGGCGACTGTCTGGAAGACGCGAATTTGAGAGCGAGACACCACTAAGGGTACGAGTGATGCCGGGTTGTCTGATACTGACCACGCAGAAGCCGTTACCGACCCTGGCATCACATACTGAACATATCAACCGGTGCTGACCGACCAGTGCATTGCTTCGCGAGCGATGCAATCCGGCCGACAACTTTTTTGCCCTGACGCGCCTTTTTCGCCCGGACACGCTACCGCCCCGGTGAAGATTCCACCGGATAAATTGCCTACAGCTGGGGAATATAGAAAAGCAGCTCCCGGCATAGCAATCAGGAGCTGAATCATTCAGAAACCACTTAAAACTACTTCCCCATGATCATATTTTTTTAGAATTTTCCCATTTCTTACGAAGATGCAGTGATTAAAGTTCTTAATTTTCAGATTACATCCCTCATCATCAACCTCTGCGTCCCCAATAAAGTTAAGCATTAGGTTGTCCGAAAGAAAAATTCTAAATCCATCTGTTTTTTTTTCTATCTTTTCAATAACATATTGATTATCAAAAGGCCTTCCATAGGGGCCGTCTGGTAGAAAGAAATAAAATGAGCTTCTTTTGCTTACCCAATACTCAACTATTTCACTCGTATTCATTTTTTTATGATCCAGTCATCTTTAGGTGTAGGTAAAAATATCTGAGTGCCGCCACCATGCAATGTCGGGTGGGTACCTTGGGTACCAGTTTGTGCTGCAGCTGCTCCTTCGTAATATGTTGTTCCTTTAGGGATCTTTATAATAGATTGGTTTTGGAAAGTGTTCCCCCATTCGGGAAGTACAGCACTATCCATCTGAGATTGTAAAGGGCCTTTTGATGGTTCTGGAGTCCAATAACGACCATCAGCTTTTGCAGAACCACCATAGTCACGATATAGATAAATATCTGTTTCTGCTACTTTCTCAGTATACGTTCCGCTTCTAAATGTCGAAGCTGGTGCTTGAGGATCATTTGGATTCCCTAACGGGCCTGATTCATGTGGACCATATGATTTAATAAGTTGTGCTGATTGAGAGCTCCCAGAAGAGACAACTTTGTTCGTCAAAGAACTTAGTTTGTTTGCTGCTGCAGTTCCTATAATTGGTGCAACTGAAGCTGCTACTATCTTCATCCCGTCATAAGTTTCGACATAAGCTTGTGCCGTTGCTTTATCAACACCAAGTTGCACCATGGCGTAGTTCACCATTGCATCCTTCACCTGTTGCTGATTCTGCGCATCAACACTGGTGATATTCAGCAAGTTTACTATCTGCCCGTAAGCATCCGGATACATATCGCTGGCTTGATTATTGTAGTTTCCGGTTTCATATCCGGCTTTTGCCGCATACGCTTTAGCTCTTTCCGTCGCACATCCGGCAGTGGCTGCTTTGCCATTGCCACACGCATCAATCACTTCCTTATCGCTGCTAATATCTTTTTCAAGCAATGCATCATATTTCTGCTGCGCCTTTTCGCGCTCTACCGGATCTTTACTGTTTTTAAGCGTCTGTTTTGCTAGCTCAAGCTCAGTCTTTTCAGACACGCTAAGATAGTTATTCTCAGCCGCATTCTTACCGCTCTGCGCGCCTGTAGCCGCTGACGCGATGCTGTCACCGGCAATACCGCCTGCCATACCTGCAGATATCGTTGCCAGAGTGCTTATTGTCTGTCTCTGCTCTTCGCTGAGATCAGACTGTTTCACACCTGGATACAACATTCCGGCAATCGCTCTGGCGGCCAGTTCTCCCGTCGCTGCTCCCACCGCACCTGCTGCCGCATTATTACCCTGCAACGCAGCAACTGCACCGCCAAGAATGGCGTGGGCGATGGCGTTTACAGCCGGGTCTTTTTCGGTTGATTTCAGCAGATGTGCCAGTTCCGGTGCTGAAGCTCCCGCCAGTGCTGCGCCAATGTCGCCACCTGCCAGCCCCTGAAGCGCGGCTGTCGCGGCCTGTATACCCCGCTGGATATTACTGCCGGTGCCGAACTTCGCCATTTCATCCTTGTAAGCCTGCGTGTCACGCAGTTTCGCAAGATATTCCTGACGTTGTTTCTCTGTCGCATTAGCAGGAAGTGTTTCACCGGATGCTTCCTTCGCAGCTTTCAGTCCGTTCAGGTCACCCTGAGTACGGGCGATATCTGCAGCCTGGCTGCCAATATCACTGATAAGACCCACTTCCTGCAGACGGTTCTGCTCTTTCTCCTTGTCGAAGATAGGGCTGATACTGTCGTTGGCATGTTCCGGGTCACGGCTGAGGTCCGCGATATCCTGTTTCTGGTTATCCTTATCACGAATAGTGATGGTGCCATCCGACACAGCCGCCTGGGTTGTGCCTTCAGCATGGCCGCTGCTGCCACCGGCAGATATCATGCCGCCCGGCATGTTGCCTTTAAACTGGTCGCCGCCAAAGCTTCCGCCACCGCTCAGGCTGATGCCACTGTGGCTGACTTTGTAATCCGCCTCGTTGTGAAGGTCGCTGAATCCCAGCGTGCCGGTATCAAGGTGGTTTTTATCTGCCGTCGCGTTTGAGGCTATGACCGCACCGTCAAGCTGGGTATGTTTACCCACGGTAATTTCGAACCCGCCGTCACCGGCGAACATCCCGGTCTGCTCCTGCACAGAGTCGTAGCGACTCTTCATCTTGTCCTGGCTGGCGCTGATGTAACCCGAGCCGGTCATAGAACCAAAGGTGAAGCTGCCACCAGCGGCTACGCTGCTCTGTTTACTGTCGTAGTCATTGTTATCCTGCTGGCTGCTCATCAGCAGGTCTCGGCCCACGTCTGCCGTGATTTTATCACCACTGACCTGCGCACCATTCAGTACCGTATCGCGACCACTGTTGATGGTGACGGTTTTCCCGCTGTCGATAGTGGTTTCAGTCCATTCGGTGCCGTTGCCTTTCTCGTTGCCTTTTGAGGCATTGACGTTGGCAAAGATGCTGATACCGGCTCCACTGCCACCGGCACCAATGCTGACCCCCACGCCGCCGCCACTGCTGCTGTTCTTGCCGGTGGTTTTTTGCGTGTTTGCAGCACCAAGGAGCAGAACATCATTCGTGGCATCCAGAGTTGTGTTGCCGCCAGCCTTAAGCTGACTTCCGGCAATCACAATATCCCCGCTGTTATCGCCCTTGTTTTTACCGGTCGCGATAACCGACAGGTTATTCCCGGCATTGAGCGTGCTGCCGGATACCGTGTCACTCTCTGAATGCTGTTGTGATTTTGATTTCTGGGTAGTGAGTGACAGGCTGACGCCCATCGCATTCGGGTCACCGGTTGCGGAGGCCAGTGCTACTGCCTGTCCGGCCTGAACGCCAGACAGGGCCGTTTTGGTTGCCTGCAGTGCCCTGAGACGACTGTCACTGGTCTCTTTCGTCTCCTGCGCGTTAGTGACAGCATTATTGATGGCGCTGCCCACTGTGCCGGAGAGGGCAACGGTCAGCCCGCTTTTCTTCTGCTCAAACGTCTCGTCCACTGTGCGACGGTCGTGACCCGGGTCAATCACCACACTGTCACCGGTAATGCTGATGTCCCGGTTGGCAATCACATCCGAGCCGCTGATATGCGCCTGGTTTCCCGCGGTGATGCTGACGTTACCGCCCGTACTACCCACTGTGGAGGCACTCTGGCTCTGGGTGGTACCGGCTTCACGTCTGTCATGCGTGGTCTTACTGCTGCCGATGGTGAAGCCGATACCGCCGGTACCCATCAGACCCGATTTCTTCGTTTCCTTAAAGCGCCATGAGGTGTCGGTATTGGTGGCGGCGGATATATCCACATTATTACCCGCGCTGAGCGCCACATCCTGGTCAGCCACCACATCCGAGCCTTTCACCATCAGGTTGTTACCGGCGTTTACCGCGACGCTGTTTCCCGACAACAATGACCCGGCTTCACGGGTGGCGCTGTCTTCCTCAATCTTGTGCGTGGTTTTCTTGCTGAGGAAACCGCCGCTTTTCTTCTTCGTCTCTTTGTAGTGATAATCGCTTTCTGTGGCGGTGGTCAGTGTAACGTCACGCCCGGCGTTCAGCGCAATATCACCGGTTGTGGTCACAGATGAAGCAACAGATGTGATATCCCGTCCTGCGGTGATGGTAGTGTTGCCACCGCTGGCGATTTCCGTTCCCTGCTGGCGAACAGACTCGTTAATCTCTTTTTTGTTTTTTGAGATGTAGCTGCTGCCTTCGTTGCTGGCTTCGGCCATCAGGTTCACGTCACGGCCCGCCTGGATGGCGACGTTGTTTTCCGCGGCGATTCCGGCGGCCTGGCTGGTGATATCCCGCCCGGCGGCAAAGGTAAGGTTATCCCCTGCAGTCACCGTGGAGCCTGCCGCGTGGCTTTCGTGACTTTCTGATTTACCGTTACGACTGTTGTGGCTTTCCCGGGCCGCGTTCAGGTTAAGGTCGTTACCTGCAGAGAGCAGGACACTGTTACCAGCGGAGACGGATGAGGCGGTAACATTCAGGTTATTGTCTGCCACCATCACCAGGTCTCCGCCAGCGCTGATATTGCTGCCCTGTGAAGTGGTGGATGATGAACTGTTGTCTTCAGTGCGCCAGAAACCGGACTGACTTTTGCTCCCGCTTATCTGGTTTGCGGCAATGTTGATATCATTTCCCGCAGACATTCCAAGGGTGCCACCAGACGAGACATTTGCCCCGGTAATGTTAATGTTTTTCCCTGCATCCAGTGAGAGTGAATCAGTGCCTTTAATGGTCGCCACCGGACCGGTGTCCGTACCGCTGACATGCACACTGCCATAGCGACTGTCACTGCCCGCACTCCACTGCTGAGTCCGGGTGATATTATTGATGCTGCCGCTGATGCTCTCCAGCGCCACAGTCTTACCGCTGATAGCAGAACCAATATTATTGATATCCCCGATGGCACTCAGGTTCAGACTACCACCAGCGTTTATCAGTCCGGTATTCAGGTTGCTGAGGCTGTTGCTGCTGTCGATAGCTAATGCATTCTGCGCAGTAATGGTACTGCCATCGTTGATAACGCGACCACCTGCCAGTTGAACGTTGTTACCACTAATGACGCTGCCGTTCTGCACGGCAACGTCTTTCGGTGACAGATAGACTTTCGGGATCATCACCGTCTGACCATTGACAGTCGCGGATTCCCACCACAGGATGCTCTGATCGAGCGCGGCGATCTGCGCAGCCGTCAGTGCGACGCCAAACTGCAGGCCGAGGGCGTTCTGCGTGGTGGCGGCGTTATCCATCAGGTATCGCATCTGGTCGAGGTCAGAGCCGAGACCGTTGATATAGCGGCTGCCGGTCTGGTTCAGTACATAGTTGCTGACGTAACGGGTATCAAATGCCGCATCGCCAAGGAAACGATAGTCGTGGTCCGGCCTGAGACCGAGTCGGTCAAGGAAGTACGACGAACCCAGGAACTGGTTCTGATCAGTAAATGCCCGGTTCGTTTCGCGTGGAGCATCGCCCGGGTGCATGCCCAGCAGCACATAAAGATCGCCATACAGGCTGGGGTCAAGCTGACCGAGTCCGTCGAGTTTCGGGTTAACGGTAATAAGATACGGGCTGTCCGGGTCGGTGGACGTGACAAAATAGCCGTTATTGCCCGAGGGGAGGGGATAAGCGCTGGTACCTGAATTATCCAGCGAATTGCCACCGCTCAGGTTTTGCAGTGCATCATTGACTTCATCGCGCCATTCAGGGGAATTGACTGCGACAGTGTTCGCGTTTGTGAGCGATTGCGTTTTTTCCGCATCACTTACGGTCTGTTGACTCAGCGGTGTCAGCGACGGGGTGGTGATAGTGTTACTAATCTGTCCGGCACTGGCGGTGGCACTGGTATTGCTGATATCACTGGTGAACGTGGCATTAACATTGCCGCCTGCCTGGATAACAGAGCGGAAATGCTCACCTTCCGTCAGCGCAGTCTCGTGGCCCTTCAGGATATAATTCAGCGTAGTGCTTTCCGGTAACCGATTTTCCCGACCAGTTTCTGCATCTTCTGAATATTTTTCAGGGAGTTTATCTGTTGTATCGGTGGCGTAACCGATATAACCGGGATCATAACTATAAACTAAATACTCCGTTGATATACCTGACTGCCAGCTCTGATTATTGAGTACATTCCCTGTCAGTGAAATATCCTTACTGGCAAGGATATCACTGGCAAGATTACTCAGGTTTCCGGCTTCGATTACAAGGTTCTTTCCGGAAGCGATACGCGCAGCACCACCGCTGCTTGTGACCGTCGTTCCTGTCTGGTTGGTAATAAACCGTTGATCGGCAGTATCCTCAAAAGCTGCATAGTAATACTGCATGACATGGAAGTAGTTACAGGCACTGTGTGTTCCACATGGGCCTGTTTCGTAATCGCGAATTCTCTTTAATATGCCGTAACTGCCCTCCGGCAGCAGACTGATATCCACAGACAGAGTGGCGTCTCCCACGCCCGGGAGGGTTTGTCCGCCATTAATATGTGTTTCTGTAACTTTCAGACCATCCCGCTGATTCAGCAGATGACCCGTCTTCATCGTGATATCACCCCTGAGGGTCTCGATATTTCCTGATGTATTGATGATCTCCGTGTTCGCCGCACCCGCCGCATTCTTCTGCATCACCAGATTGTTGCCCGCCAGGATATCGCCATAAATGTTGTGAAGCCGGGCAGCAAAAAGGTTGAGATTGTTACCGGCATAAATCAGTGCGGTGTTCAGCAGCGTTCCGGCGGCGTTCATCGTCATGTTGCCTGCCGTGCCGGTGAAGCCATTGATGGTGATATCACCGCGGCTGGTCATCTGGACGTCACCGCCCGCCGAGAGGCTTCCGGCCCCGTTAAGCAGAATGCTCTGTGCGCTGAACGTGCTGCCAGCCGTGCCGGTGGTCAGTTGTCCATTGTTCGTTAAGGCTCCGCCTGCGCTGAGCGACAGGCCATTACCCTGCATCACACCGTTATTGGCAATAGTTGCCTGAGAGGTGACGGAGAGCAGATTGCCCGCCGCCAGGGTGCCGCTGTGGGTGAGGGCGTTAACCAGTTTCAGGGTGGTATCGCCGAGCGCCACCACCTGACCAGCGCTGGTGAGCGTGTTGCTGTCGAGCAACAGGTTTCCTGCACTGAACAATCTGCCACCCGCCTGGTTATTAACGGTATTGCCTTTCACGATGAGGGCGGCGGTACCCAGTACAGTGCCGCTATTGGTGAGTGTATTATTCAGCACCTGCAGGTTTGCACCCTGTAGCGTGCCGGTGTTGGTCAGGCTGGTTCCACGCAGTTCGGCATTGCCGGTCGCCACCATCTTTCCGCCGTTAACAGTCTGCACGGCATTTACCAGCAGCGTCAGCGCCTGGATAAGCCCGTTACTGCCGGTGGTAAGTTGCGGTGTGGTCAGCGTGAGTTTGTCGCCGGAGAGAATGTTACCGTCATTCTGTGCGCGGCTGGTGGCGGTGAGCGTGGTCGCGCCGCCGCCCTGCAGCGTACCATTGTTGATAAGTGTCGCGGTGGAGAGGTTGAGCGCATTCTGGCTCAGCAACACGCCATTCACGGCGTTGTTCAGCTCGTCGCTGATGTTCAGGTCGAGCGATTCCCCTTGCACGCGGCCGCTGTTGGCGAGCGACGCGGTATTGACAGTTGTGGTTTTGCCCTGCAGTTGCCCGGCATTACTGGCGTTTGCGGATTGCAGTGCCAGTGTACCCGCGCTGAGCATTTTACCGCCTGCCTGGTTGGTCAGCATACCGTTCAGCGAGGCCATCAGGTCATTGACGCCGGTGATGTCGCCTGAGTTGGTCAGATTCTCGCCTGACAGCGTCAGGTTCTGTGCGATCCATTGTCCGCTGTTGCTTAAATTCATTGCACTGAGCGCCATCTCACCGTTCGAGGTGACTTTGCTGCCCGCTGCGCTGGCGAGATTACCCGTCAGGTGTGCAGTCAGGCTGTCAGCCGCCTGGATTGCACCGCTGTTTGTCAGACTGTCTGCGGTGAGCAGAACTCGTTTGCCCTGCCATTGTCCTGAACTGGTAATACTGCCTGCGGTGATCGTCAGATCGCCGGTGGTCAGCAGTGATCCCCCGTTATTCATCAGCGCAAGTTGAGGTGACGCCATCTCCATACGGGAGGCAAGTGTCAGCGCGGCGATCCCGGTGAGCGTGCCGCTGTTGGTGATGCTGTCCTGGCGCACTGTCAGCGTTTTACCCTGAATCGTGCCGCTGTTGCTGAGCATGTTACCCGTGAGGCTGAGACTCTCAGTTGACAGCAGTCTGCCCCGGTTGTCTGTATTCTGCGCCGTCAGCGTGGCACTGCTCTGGCTCATGATATCGCCGGTGCTGACAAGCGAACCGGTGTTCGTCACGAGTGTGCCGGTCGCCAGCAGGCTGCCGCCGTGGCTCCAGTCCGTGCCGGTCAGCGTGGCGTTATCACCCTGTACTGTACCGGCAGTGGTGAGCTGCCCGGCGGTGATGTCCAGTGCGCCCGCAGTTAACCAGCGTCCTGCATTACCCTGGGCCAGCGTGTCACCACGCAGCGTCAGGGCACTGTCTCCTTGTAACAGCCCGTCGCCGGTGAGGGTTGTCGTCTGCACGGTCAGTCCGGTATCGCTGACGATAAGGCCATTGTTGACGATACCAGGAACGTTAAGCGTCAGGTTCGCGGCGCTGTACAGCGTTCCGGCCTGCTGGTTGTCGAGCTGTTGCGTATTCAGCAGTAGTTGTGAATCGCCCTGCAGCAGACCGCTGTTGGTCAGCGTCTGCGACTGTGTGTTCAGCGTGGCGGCTGTCATCACCCCCTGATTAACGAATGTCGGAGCGTTGACATTCAGTGATGCCGCACTGCTTTTACCGCTGTGGTTCAGACGTTCGCTGGCAGCGATGTTCAACTGTTTTTTTGCCGCCTGGGTACCGGCCAGCGTAGCCTGCTTCGCGCTGAGCGTGACGTTGCGCCCTTGCATCTGCGACGCGGTTGTGGTGGTGAGGTTCTGTCCCTGCACCGTGATATCGCCGGTGGCGTTTATCGCACCGCTCAGCGTCTGACTGGCGGCATTCAGCGACAGGGCATTACCTGCGACCAGTTCACCGTTGTGGCTGAGTGTGCCGGTGGTGACGCTAAGGTTCTGTCCGGCGGTCACGCGCCCCTGTGTTGCCACACTGCTACCTGCATTCAGGGCGATACTGCGGGCGGCATCAGTCTGGCTGTTGCTGTCCTGCGAAAGGGTATTTGCCCGCAACGTGGCATCCCGGGCGGCGAGCAGTTTTTCATTCTGTTGAGTGATTTTGCCGCTGGCAGTCAGGCTGAGGTCGTTGTCGCTGTTAAGCGTTCCGTTACTGAGGGCGATATCACTCTGGCTGCTGACGGTCAGGTTACCGCCTGCTTTATGGTCGCCGGTGAGTGTAACGCTCTGGCCTTTTGCGCTGATGGCGCCGGTGGCAAGGCTGTTGTTGACAGTCAGTCTGCCGTTTGCATCGAGCGTAATATCACCGCTGCGGGCATTGAGGTTGCCGAGGTTTACCCCGACGCCGCTTTCGCCAGAGACCAGACGGATGCGGTTGGCGTACATCCCGCCGAGCGCGCCGGTATCAACAGCGACCTCCGGCACGTCGCCTTCACCTTTCAGTGCACTGACGCGACCGTCCGCCGTCACCCTGTTGGCCCCGGCAATCACCGTCAGGTCTTTTGCATGCAGGGCGGCGTTAATGTCCGTGGCGCGGGTAAGAATGGATACTGAGTCGCTGAGACTGCCGTCGAGCCCCTGACCTTCAATGGTAATGCTGCCTTTAGTGACATCAAACGACTGCAGGTTGCCGCTGGCATCCAGTACCGGTTTCCCGGTGGTCAGCGTCACGTTTGGGGTATTGATAAAGCCGCAGCCGTTACAGGTAATGCCGTAAGGGTTGGCAACCATCACGTTCGCCGCTTTGCCCGCCACTTCGGTATAACCCTGAAGCTGTGAACGGTTAGCGCCGGTGACTTCGTTGATAATGCCTTTCGCTTCCTGTCCGGCTTTCAGGTTCGGGTTGTTCTGGATCAGGCCGCCCAGTTGCGTCTGGTTCAGCTTACCGGTGGCGTTGTTAAGGATTAAACCTTCCTTCCCGACGTTATACTCACCGTATTTGTTATGGGATATCCCCGCTCCGTTGGGCGTGGCGATATTCACCACCGGCACGCCGTTGCCGGCTTTATCCATCTTCGTGTTACCGGTGGGGGTGACGGTTGCTGCCACCGCGGGCAGCAGCGGTTGCGTTGCCAGCAGGGTACTCAGCAGCCAGCTCAGTACACGCTGAGAAAAACGGGTCTGATTGTTATCCATCGTTTTTGTCCCTTAAAACGCCACCGCCATGCGGTAATAAATAATGAGATGATCCGGTGCCAGCCAGTCCGGGTATTTCACAGGAGTTCCCACGGTAAACTGTGTCGAAAACCAGCGATTCGCGCTGGTCAGCCCGACTGCCGCGCCCCACAGCGTGCCGCTGGCGTACGGGTCCTGGTCGTCCTGTTTCAGCCAGCCGCCATCCAGCGCCGCCATCGCGCTGATTTGCCCCATCCACGGCAGGGTAAACAGCGAGTAATTCAGCTCATTTCGCAGATAACCGCCATTGTTGCCGGAAAGATACTTTTCCTTAAAACCGCGGACAGAGCTTTCTCCACCCAGTGTGAGTTGTTCAGCTCCATAAAGCCGGTCCGGTGACCACTGAAAATAAACGCTGCTGAGCCACCAGAGATCGGCCGCGACGGGTCGCTGGAAGCTGCTGTTGAGGCTCCATTTGCGGAACTCCGCTTTCGGCACATCGCCATGTTTATCGTGATCGTCTTCCGCGCCCAGCCACGGCACACCGTGGGTAAAAGACGGGTTGAGGGTCGCCACGCCACCGAACATTTTTTGCGTGTGATTGATGCCGAACATCACGCTGGAGAGCTTGCGACTGCTGGAGTCCAGCAGCACGTCATCCAGATAATTGCGGCTGATGCGGTGGGTGATGCCGGTTGTAAGACCGGTTTTGATATCGCCGTTGCGGAACACCACCCACGAGCCGATAAGCCGGTGCGTTTCACTGTCGCCGGTTGAGCGCCACGGCCAGCCGTTGTTATCAATGGTGTTGAGGTAATTGCTCCAGCTGTAGCTGTAATCGAGCAGGCCGTAGCCGTAGGGAAGACTGACACCGGCGGCAAAATTCTGCGCATCATGCGAGTTTGAAAAATCACTACTGCGTCCGCCGCTGATAAACCATTTATCCGCCAGACCAAGCAGGTTATTGCCGGTTAATGCGCCGCTGAACTGGCCGGTACCGGTACTTTTCTGCCCGCTGTTATCAAAGCTTACCGAACCGCTAAGCGGAAATTCCGGCGTTGCGGTGAGATTGACAATTGACCAGCCCTGCGACTCACCCGGCTGAATTTCAATCTCCACTGGAACCTGGCGCACGCGGTTTAATTGCTCCATACCTTGTTCGATGTCGCGCAGGTTAAGGATTTTTCCTTCCAGCCCGGGAAACGTCATGGCGAGCGTCCGCTGCGGTACACCTTCCAGGCGGATTTGCTGTAACCGGCCTTCCAGTACCGTGAGGGTCAGCACGCCGGAGGAGAGGTCCTGCTCAGTCAGAAAGGCACGGCTGGTGATATAACCCCGGCTGATATACCAGTCAGAGACGGCGTTAGTGACCTGCGTCAGCCGGGTCATGTCCAGACACTGATTCAGCCAGGGGGCGGTGACGGTGTCAGCGTCGCGCGGTGACAATTTCGTATTGCCACTGATTTCGATACGGGAAATGGTAAAGCACGGACCTTCTGTGGTCGGGGGCACGACAGGTGCAGATGAGCGGGGTAGCGGTGTGCTGCGCTCCAGTTCATCACGCTGACGCTGGTTCTGTTCAAGCAGCTGTTGTTGTTGCTGTTGAATGGTATCGCGGTCAGCCGGAGAGAGTGGAGCCGCTGTGGCACGCACGCACGCTACCGCCAGAATGGTGATACAGAAGAGGCGCGTGACGACGGAATAATCGCATACTGGCTTCCTGCCCATTACTTATCCTTAAGGGAGATTTCGTATGAAAGTTAAACGTGAAAATAATCCAGAAGTAAGATTTTGTAAATAACATTGTTAATTTTGTGTATATGATAACTGAGGCTAATGTATTCATTCGTCCCGCTGAAATGGCGAGAAAATATTGCATCAACAGACAGGTGTCAGATGTACTGACAGCCATTGTCAGCCCGGGCTGCCGAATATTACCTGCATCCGGGAGCCGGCATTTTCGGCAGCATGAAACTGAATACGGCGAAGTGGTGGTGGCATGTTAAACCGGGCAAAAAATCAGCGCGATTCAACTGTTCTTCAGGGCATAATGCATACCGGAGACCTGATAGTTCTGCTGTCATTTGCCTGTCACATGTTTCCTTCGATACTGTATATCCCTGTGCCGCATACAGAGCAGAACTTCTCTCCCTGGTAGTGTTGCCCGCACCAGACGCAGTACCAGGACAGCACTGTCACGGGAGTTGTCAGTTCCCCAATGGAATTACGCAGCTTTCTGAGCCTGGCCTCAGCCTTAATTTCCGGATCAGAATGAACACAGTTCATCAGTGTACTGACGGGCACCGTACTCTGGTCATGCCTGAACCACGGTTTTTCGTCTGCATTTCCGGGCTGCATGTAAAGAACACAACCGCATGAGGAGCAGGTCAGCGGTCCCGGTTCTTCGGTCGCAGCTTTGTCAGCAGTGATAAAATGTCCGTTGCCGGTATTCGCGAGATAGCATTTCATCATTCGCATGCCAGTCTCCTTAAACACACCGCAAGGAGCACGAACAGGCAGAGTAAGGGTAAAAAAGATGGTGGTTTTTGGCCGCCGGTGAGTGTGAGTATTCTCATATTCTTTTTCTCCATTGCAGCCAGATACCGCGCAGGTGTACTCCATCCTGTTCAGGGCAGAAGGACTGGGAAAACGTGGCGGTATGACTGCAGAAAGGGTTATCGGGAATTAAGATGATGAAAGTATGATAAGAAATTGACCGTCAGTTTCGGGGCTGATAAAGGATTACTGTTCTTCCACAAGAAGGGAAAATGTCGCTTCCTGCATTGTGCTGGCTTATCTGACACTCCCCCCGAATGAGCGGGCTTCCCTGCTGTAGACTTTGGTGCGTTCTTTGGCGAAGTAACTCAGGTGGTCCAGTAGTTGCTTCCGTTGTTTCTCAAAACGGTCCTCGCGAAGCGCTTCCAGAATGTGCGGCGTGTTATTGAAGGACACCAGTGTTCTGTATTCAGGATACCCGAGCAGACCTGTCGCACTCAGCCAGGCCTTACAGATATAACTCCCCAGATTACAGTCTTGCTTCGAATAATCCCCTAAGCCGTTAAAGGTATCTTTATTCACGAATGTCGCTGCGTGATAGTGCGGTTTGCCACTGGCACCAGTCTCACGTACCCAGACGACTCTCAGGTCCGTTGGACACACCTGAAGACCTTCCCGCCTGCGTCGGTGCTGATGAACGGCTATACGGGCTTTCAGCGCCCCTTTGAAGCGTTCCATTATCCCGACCTGCAGATTGGGAATACAGGCTATAGTGTCCCCTTTGTCGCGGTACTCAGGCAGTCTGAGAACGAAGGTGAAAACGGCAGTTCTGGAGTGAGCCTCTGTTGCTAAGGTGATGATATCCTCCATACGCTTCATATAACCGGTATTCAGTGGTCCGGATTTACTGTCGGGCATAAGTGTTACTCCTGTAGGTATGTTCAGACGTGCGAAGCCCCTGCCAGAGCAAATGGCAGTAACGAACGCACGAATGAGGGTTAAAGTTTCAGACGGTGGAAAGGTATAGCGCTGCCTGATGCTCATCTACTGACGCTGAGGCTTTAACTAACGATGAATGCACTTACCTGCTGGTATTTATTACGATGCTGAACGAAAGCCGCCCTGGCTATTGTCAGTCATCACGATTTAATATCTCCCCCGGCGAGAGAGCTGTGTGGTTAGTTTTTTCAGGGGGTGAAAGGTTTCTTTAATTTTATTTTAAAGAACGCTCTGGGTAAGTCTTCATACCTGTATTAACTGAGATTAGTATCCTGCAATTCTATTTTTATAATGTATCTCGCTAGCTCATCACGTTAATTGTAGTGAACTAATGAGTTAGCATGCATCATGTTATTGTTACTTAACCCTTTACCTTCATGCATTATATTGCCCAACACCTTACCTATATAATATATATACTGTACCAGGTTACATGGTCAGCTAATAACCAGGCCTTGTCAGGTACGGGCTTATATATTTAAAACCCTCAGATTTTACTCCAGGGTTACCAGTTCAGGATACAAAAAAATCTTATTCCCGGAGAGTCTGACGTTCACAACTGAAAAACCGGAGACCGTCATGTGGTCAACGAAGTTGACCGTCAGCAGCCAGTGACTCGTCAGGCAGCCCTGTGGCAGAAAGGGCAGGGTTTAGCACCACAATACTGTCGGCGACACTGTGGACATATCCAGCGAGTCGGGATATCCGGAGACACTGTGCGTGAGGTTTTTGCTGATACAGCTTCTCTTCTTTTGTACTTCAGCGCAGACATGGTCAGTTACCCCGTGAGTCAGCAATACGCTGCTGCATCCAGGCTTCTACTTCGCTCTTCAGCCAGCGCGAACTGCGCCCCAGTTTGATGGGCTTCGGGAACTGACCTTCGCTGATGAGTCTGTAAAACCATTTATCCGTCATTTCGGTGTAGGTGGTAATGAATGCCATATCGACAAGCTGGTCGTTCAGCAGTGCGGGGGATGTGTTCATGGAAATCTCCTTTACGTTAAAAGTGAAGGAGGAATGACTGTTCTCAGTGTTGTGTTGCAGCCTTCCTCAGAGGATGGGAAGGCCGAGTAAAAAATTACATCACGTACTGCAGGACAGGCTTCTTCAACCTGCTCAGACAAAGGTTACTTATAAGGTGTTCAAAGCATTAGTGTGTGTTATCTTGGTTAAATTCAATGAATTACAATTAGTGCGGCACTTTTTTGTTATATAAAGTGCAGCACTTATGGAGAAAAAATGCCCAGCCACTATCGAATCACCGTTAATCTGCCATCGTTCAGGCTCAGCAATACTCTGCGGAAATTGGCACAGAAACGAGGCATGACCAGGTCAGGGCTCATCCTGGAAATCATCATTGCATGCCTGAGGTTTGATACATCGTCAGCCCGATTTCTGGAGGAGTTACGTAATGAGTTAAAAGCGGGTAATGCAGGGGAAAAGAGTTTTATCAGGGATGAGACGCGCATTTTGCATCGTACATCTACAATAGTACCGAATAAGGATACCAGCGATGCCGATGAGGAGATTGTACTGAACGCTCATGAATGTCGCCTTCCTGTTTATAAATTCACAATTCCTGATTTAAGCAGCCAGAGCGAGTTCTACTCTAAAGCCAGAAGGAAAATGAGTGGCGATACCAGAACTGCAGTTATGGAAATGTTGAGAGCATTTATTGTTAAGGAGATACCTGTGATTACTCATTTTATGGGGGGGACGCCTGATTTCCTTCATTTATTCGTCAAAAAGGCAATAGTTAAGTATTATGAGGACAATGACTTTAACTGCAATGTCAGAATTCTGATCACATTGCATGTCTTACCTGTTTTTTTTAATGATGTGGTTAATAGCAGACTTAATTTCCCAGGAATCAGATTCAGGCAGTTCAAAACGCTGGCAGTTGATGGTTGGGATAAAAATAAGTATGAGAAAATGGTGTATATTGAGCACGCTTCAGGAGCGAAGTCAGGAGGGTATTTTATTGGGCTGGCATGGAATAAGAGGGACAGTCCGGATGAAATTTATGAGGGCTATGAGATGCTCAATGTAGACGATGCGGATAAACCGAAAAATATACTTTACAAAGTGCATATGCACTCCCGTGATGTGAAGTTCAAAAATACGATAACGCTTTCACTTTCAAAAAAAGACAACCAGATATCACCACTGTGAGTATGGCAGCCGGTATTACTGCCGCATCGTTTTTTAACTCACGGAGGTCAATGTGTCAGACCATATCCTTACCGGGCAAATTCCTGAGGCCCTGCAACAGCCCTTATCCCTTCTCCCTGGTATTCTGTCGGATGCGATGGTGGAGCGCCTGCTCCGGTGCGTTCACTACGAACCGGTGATTGGCATTATGGGAAAATCGGGAGCGGGCAAATCCAGCCTGTGCAATACCCTCTTCAGTCCACCGCCCGCCAGGGTCGACCCCGTCAGGGGCTGTACCCGTCATGTTCACCGCTATCAGGTTACCCGTGGTTCACGAACGCTTCATATTGCCGATTTTCCGGGCATTGCCGAAACCCCGGAACCCGACAGGCAGTATCGTCGTCTGTACCGGGCATGGGCCCCGAAGCTGGATCTGATTGTCTGGGCGCTGAAGGCAGATGAACGGGCCTGGAAAGATGACATCCGCTGTTATCGTGAACTGCTGAACGCGGGTGCTGCGCCGGAGTGCTTTCTGTTTGTCCTCACCCAGGCCGATAAAATGGAGCCCTGCCGCGAATGGGACGATATAAATCACCAACCCTCACCACGCCAGTCAGAAAACCTTCGCGCCAAAACCGAACTTGCCGCAATGCTGTTTGCCGCCGTCCATCCGGTCATTGCGGTATCGGTAACGGAGAACTATCACCTGGAGGAGTGGGCGGAAGCGCTGATTAAGGCGCTTCCGGTGAGCCGCTGCAGCGCCGTTTCCCGGCACCTCAGTCCGGAACTTCGAACTGAACGTGTGCAGGAAACCGCACGGGAGGGTTTTGTCCGGGCCACAGGTGACATCTTTGATGAGGTCGTCGCGGCTATACAGAAATCAGGCAGGCTGGTGCGCCAGTTACAGCGACTCCGCCTGCGGTTCCTGGCGGTTATCCGCGCCGTCTGGCATCTCCTGTTCTGATTTCACTGTGTTTTTTCACTGCCGTTTCGATCTGTTTCGACGATCGAAATGATTACCTGTAATAGTTTTTGGCTATTAAATTCAATATATCGATCGTTATTATTGATAGATATCAACGATCAGTTTATGCATATCGATCTGAATTAACAATTATCCCGCCTTCTGATTAGCCAGTACGATCTGTGCTGAATGTGAAAATATCCCCTGTTATTCGTTTCATTTAATTAATTGTTTATAAAGGAATATTCTATGTGTGCTTTTATGTCTGTGATGACGGGTGTCTGTATCCACAGGGAGACCTTGAGATGAAATCCTATCCATTACAGCGTCAGGACATTTTTGCCTGGTGCCTCGCGGTTGTACTTCCGGCAATATGGGTGGTGCTGTACCTGAACTTTCCACAGACTGCCGCACTTGTCATTTATCTTGTCGTCGCACTGGTCTGGGTATTGCTGGACCGGACAAACCTGATGAAGCAGGGCATCACGCCACCTTCTTTTATCTGGTTCTGGTTTCCGGTGGTGTACCTGCGCCAGCGTGACCAGATGCAGGGTAAACCGTGGCGATTGATGCAGGTCTGGCTGCTGTGTACAGTGCTGTCATTCGTGGCGATATATCTGCTTAACCGCCAGTCAGGTACGGAAAACCTAGCACTGAGTGCCTGCACTACGGTTACGAAAATCCTGCGTGATGAAGGATATGATGAACGCTGCATCCGTGTGACGGATATGCAGGAAGAAGTGAGGGGGCGTTTCTGGCGGGCACAGGCGTTGCTGAACACCGGTGTAAAGGAGCCCGTGACCATTGAGGTCAGGGGCCGGGATATTTATGTCGTATTACCCGAAGCAGGAGAGTGAAGAAGATGGAAACAGTAAAAAGTATTTCCCGATGTCTGGTGCTTAATGCGGTGATTTTATTCTCCGTGACATCAGTGGCACATGCAGCCACACAGGACACACTTCGTCAGGCTCATTACCAGCGCTGTGCAAAACCGGTGTTTTACGCACAGACTACGAATCACAAAAAAGAGGTGGAGATTTGCATTGTCACGCCGTCGGTCTCGTATTCATTCGGTAAGGTTGGTGCAAAAAGCAAAGAGATGAATCTTACTGTTCCTGCGGGTAGCACCACTTACGCGTACCAGAACAATCAGGTCATCAGTATTCAGGATTTTACGGTCAGAAATGGTGATACCAGCTATCAGATTTCAGCTGGTTCGAATGATTCCGGAGAGCCATTTGCTTCCCTTTATGTCTATAAGGGCACCCCGGAGACCGGAAAACTGCTCGCAGAGATAAAACTTGACCCGGATACAGTAGCTAACAACATCAGCCATTCACTGGCAGAAGAGGGGGTTGTACAGGCTGACAGCCTCTGATAGCAGCATCTACCGGATGACATCAATACGGTTTTTTGCCCCATGATACAGCTGGTTGATTGTGAGAAATCTAAATGAAGTGAGTTAGCAGTACAAACCAGCAAGAGTGCTTTTACCTTTAACTGGTAATCCGTAACGGCTGTACGGTTCTGCTTGTAAAAAAGGGTCTGCAACCTTCGCCGGTGAATACTGAACCGGTCATACACCAGTGCACTGACAGGGCTGTTCCTCCTTCGTGAGGAACAGCCCTTTTCTTTTCCTGCCATATAAGGAGTTAACCATGCGTTTAGCCAGCCGCTTCGGGCGGATTAACCAGATACGCCGCGACCGTCCGCTGACTCACGAAGAACTGATGAGCCATGTCCCCAGTATCTTCGGTGAGGACAAACATCCGTCCCGTAGTGAACATTACACCTGGATACCGACCATCACCATCCTTGAAAACCTGCAGCGCGAAGGTTTTCAGCCGTTCTTCGCCTGTCAGACCAGAGTGCGTGATCCGAGTAAACGCGAACACACGAAGCATATGCTGCGTCTGCGTCGTACCGGGCAAATCACCGGTCATCTGGTACCGGAGATAATTTTGCTCAATTCACATGATGGAAGCAGTTCATATCAGATGCTGCCCGGTATCTTCCGCAGTGTCTGTACCAACTCGCTCGTCTGTGGGCAGTCGTTTGGCGAAATCAGAATTCCACACCGGGGCGATGTGGTGGAAAAGGTGATTGAGGGCGCTTATGAAGTGCTCGGCGTCTTTGACCGGGTGGAAGAGAAGCGTGACGCCATGCAGTCGCTGCTCCTGCCACCACCAGCACAATACGCCCTGGCGAATGCCGCACTCCAGTACCGTTATGGTGAAGACCACCAGCCAGTGACGACATCGCAGATTCTGACACCGCGCCGCTATGAAGACCGTCAGGACGACCTGTGGACAACATTCCAGAGGCTGCAGGAAAACCTGCTTAAAGGCGGTCTGCCCGGACGCACTGCAAAAGGTAAACGCAGCCATACCCGCGCCGTTAACGGTATTGACGGCGACGTTAAGTTAAACCGTGCGCTCTGGGTGATGGCAGAAAACATGCTGGACCTTCTCGGCAAATAACCGCCTGCGCATCCCCACTGATATCCCGCTTTATTCCCCCACAGATTTACCCCATTAATGAACAAGGAAAAATCAGCATGACCGACAATGCACTGTCACTGTTCACACCCTCAGAATCTGTTCATGTTGCGTCTCAACATCAGATTACCGCAACACAGGTAATCGATGAGAATCGCATCAGCTTCTGGCCGCAGTACTTCGGTGGTATTCCGCAGTGGATGCTGCTGGAGCCCCGCATTTTTGGCAGGATGGATAGGCTCTGTGACAACTACCGGGGCGGTATCTGGCACTTCCACCCCCTCAGCAACGGTGGCGCGTTTATGGCACCGGAAGCAGAAAACGATGATGAAGCCTGGACGCTGTTTAACGACATGAATGGCAACGGTGCAGAAATGAGCGCGGAAGCTGCCGGGATTGCGGCCTGTCTTATTGAATACAGCCACCATGCCTGCCGGACCGAATGTGATGCGATGACCGCGCATTATTACCGACTGCGTGACTACGCCCTGAGCCATGCGGAATGTAACGCCATCATGCTCATTATCGACTGAGGTAAGCCGCTATGGAATATCAGTTTCCGCTGTTTGCCCGGAAACTCCCCCCGGCAGAACAACAGACCATCCGAGAAGCGTTAACCCTGCTGGAGCGTCAGTTACGTGAACCCGGTGCGTCATTTACCTCCAGCCATGCCGTTCGCGACTGGCTGCGTCTGCAACTGGCGTCACTGGAGAGGGAGGAATTTATCGTACTGTTCCTCGATAACCAGCACAGACTGATTGCGCACGAAACCCTCTTCACCGGCACCATCAGTCATACACAGGTCCATCCCCGTGAGGTGGTGAAGGCGGCACTGAAACACAACGCTACTGCCGTCATCATTGCACATTGCCACCCTTCGGGACTTGCGGAACCCAGCCTGGCTGACCGGCAGATTACTGAACGTCTTAAACAGGCGCTGGCGCTGGTCGATATCCGTCTGCCGGACCATCTGGTCGTCGGTGGCATGGATATCGTTTCATTTGCTGAACATGGCTGGCTTTAAAAGAGTCAACGACTTATGAAGATTATCAGCAAACGTCAGGCAATGACGATATACCGGCAACATCCACAGTCCCGGCTGTTTCGCTTCTGTACCGGCAGATATCAGTGGTCCGGCAGCGTCTGCCATTATGCAGGCCGGGAGGTTCAGGATATTCACGGTGTGCTGGCGGTATTCGCAGAACGTCGTCAGGACCGCTGCGGCCCGTATGTGGTACTGCGCTGCGTCACACTTAATTAACCTGATATGAGGAGCACTACATTGTCGAATACAACACCCGCAACAGAGCATGGTATTGCAGAACCCTGGTGGGGACTGAAGCGCAATATCACCCCGTGTTTTGGTGCCCGTCTGGTTCAGGAAGGTTACTGCCTTCATTATCTGGCTGACCGCGCCAGTATTACCGGTAAATTCAATGACAAGGATTTACGTCATCTTGACCAGGCATTTTCGCTGCTGATGAAGCAGATGGAACTGATGCTCACCAGCGGTGAACTCACTCCCCGTCATCAGCACTGTGTCACACTGTACGCGAAGGGACTGACCTGCGAAGCAGATTCACTCGGCTCTTGTGGATATGTCTATATCGCGATTTATCCGACACCAGCAATAACTGATTGACTCCTAGCAAAACCTCTCTCTGCCTTAACCATGCCATAAAGAGATAACCCTTATGCAGACACCCACAGCACCCGGTACGGGAGCGGCCCGGCAACGCCCTTCACCCGTCCAAATCTGGCAGACCCTGCTCACGTACCTGCTGGAGCAGCATTATGGTCTTACGGTCAATGACACGCCGTTTGGTAACGACGGCGTGACTGAGCAGCACATTGACGCTGGTATTTCACTGGCAGATGCGCTGAATTTTATCGTGGAAAAGTACGGGCTGGTTCGTACTGACCGTCACGGCTTCAGTGGCGCGGAGCAGTCACCGTTTATCAGCAGTATCGATATCCTCCGCGCCCGTAAAGCCACCGGGCTGATGACGCGGGACAATTACAGGACCATCACGGATATTACCCGTGGAAAACACAGCGGGGTGACATGATGAAACTCTCCCTCACCGTGGAAGCGGATGCCATCAACGTTCTGGCCCTCAACATGGGCCGGATTAGCGTGGATATTGATGGTATTGAACTGACCGACCTGATTAATGTGGTCTGTGATAACGGTTATTCACTTCGTGTGGTTAACGATGATGATGCTCCACTCCCGCCTGTCGCCCGGTTTAACGGTATTCAGTGCAGTACCGCCCATGTCACCGAAGCTGATAACAGCCTGCTGTATATGTTCTCGCACCAGCATGAAGACCACGGCGACAGTGAGTGGATCTGCTATACCGGTTCCGGTTATCTGATCTACCTTGATGCGTGGCAGTACCCGGTACTTCAGCTAAAGAAACGGGGATTATCAAAAGCCTGCCATCGGTTAGTGGTGACATTAATGTGCCGTTATCACATTCGCATTATTCATCTTGATGCCCTGGGCGAGCAGCTATCCGGTTTCTCCACCTTTGAGTGGTGATCCGCTTCCGGTTACCACGAGGTTTTTACATGCGGACATTAACCACCGAAGAGGCCCTGCAAATCCTGATCGACTGGCTACGGGACAATATCGACTGCGACAGCGGGATTATCTTCGATAACGACGAGGAGAACACGGACTCCACCATGCTGCTCCCGTACGTGGAGCAGGCACTGAATGATGTTCGTGACCTCCACCATCTGCAGTTGCTGCAACGAACCCGATCAGAATAGTCCAGCCTCCTGCACATTACATATCCATATAAGCACCAGCCTTAACCGGGCTGGTGCTTTACTCTATATAAGGAAAGAAAATAATTGTCGCATTAACGCACACCGATCCTGACGTGTTAACCGATCACACCGACGTGATTTGCTCCACCAGCATTGAGCGTATTGTCACCGGACGTAATGCTGCGCTGAGCCTGACAGAAATCCTGAACCATCAGCTTAATGATATTTCTGCACTCACCGACAGCATTGGTAGGGGCAAAGCGAATGAATGGGGAGTGCAGCAATACCGTTACGACTGCTGGCTGATGGAGAAACCAGAAACGGCGATGAAAGCCATCACCCGCAACATCGATCGCAGCATCTGGAAAGATTTAATGCAACGGTCAGGAATGCTCTCGTTCATGGATGCACAAGCCCGTGACGAGTGGTACAACAGCCTGCAGAAAGACGACATCCCGACGATCTCTGAAGCCAACGTACTCAGCACGTTTGAGCAGTTACATCTGAATAAAGGCGAGGTGTTTGAGCGCGGAGTGATAAATGTTTTCAAAGGACTGTCTTGGGATTACAAAACCATCAGTCCCTGCAGCTTTGGTAAGAAGATAATAATTAATAATTTGGTAACTTATAACCGCTGGGGCTTTAGCCTTAACTGGGGGTGGCGGAGGGATCAGTTGGCTGACTTGGATCGAATGCTGTTTTTACTGAGCGGTAAATCAATACCTGACAACCGTAGCGATATAACTACTCGGTTGATGGCGCATATTCGAGATAACCCGGGTAAGGATGTTTATGAGGATGAGTTATTCCGCGTTCGCTACTTTCAGAAAGGCACTGCGCACTTAACTTTTAAGCGCCTGGATTTGGTCGAGAGGATGAACGATATTATCGCTAAACACTACCCAGGAATGTTAGTGAAGTAATTTTGGAGAGTTTTGACGCCTACGGCGAACAAGCTTATGATCCAGTTTAATTTCTTTTCCTCATTAAGAGACTGGTATGGGCAACAGAATGTGGATGATCCGCGGTGACGGCGGCAAGCTCTATGACGATTTTCGCGATAAGCAAATTGTAGGCATCGGTTGGTCTCAGCTGGCTCCATTAGTCAAGCCTGGCCTGTCCCGAGCCCAGTTGCTCGCCTTATACCAAGAGGCAGATCCCTTAACAAAGCTGGGAACTGCGCGTTCTGGTGCATCGCAGGTCTGGCGTTTTGTGAATGAGATCCAAAAGGGTGATTGGGTTATTACCTATTCGCCAGCTAACCGTACTTATTTGCTAGGCAAAGTTACTTCAGACTTCCAATATCATCCTGAATGGGTGGAAGAGGGGATGGGAATCGCTCGGCAGGTTAAATGGAATACTCAAGAAATTGATCGCGATCGACTGTCTGTTGCTACCAAGAATACATTGGGTTCTACGCTGACGGTTTTCCAGCTTCCAGAATATGCTCTAGAAGAGCTTTTGCAGGATAAGAAACCCACTGTAGATGTGATTACACAGAATCCAATTGCGATGGATGAAGATGAGGTCGTTTCTGATCCGCTCCGCGATATGGAAATGCTCGCGTTTGAAGGTATCAAAGATCGCATCAACTCTCTTGACTGGGACGAGATGCAAAATCTTGTTGCCGGAGTTTTACGCAGTATGGGCTATAAAACGCAGGTCTCACCTGCGGGAGCTGATCGGGGTAAAGACATCATTGCTTCACCTGATGGGTTCGGTTTTGAAAATCCGCGTATCATCGTTGAAGTAAAGCACCGCAGGGAACAGATGGGAAGCCAACAGATACGCAGCTTTATCGGCGGTCGCCATAAAGACGATCGCGGGCTTTATGTCAGTACAGGGGGTTTTACGAAAGATGCTCGATATGAAGCCGACCGTTCGACGATACCACTGACGCTCTGGACGCTTGATGATCTCGTCCGTGCTCTTATTGAGAACTACGAGCAAGTCGATATCGAAACCAAACTTTTGGTTCCTCTGAAGAAAACTTTCCTACCTGCCTGAATCTTGCTTTGATAGCCATATCGGTGTTCTACTGATATGGCTTTATACCCACTCGAAATGTCTATTTTTTGTACGGATTTTCACTTGTGGGTACAAGTGCGGGTATAACTATTTACCCCTGTTTATAAAAAACATTGATATCAGTCTATTAGGTGTGTAATTCGAGTCCGGCCTTCGCACCAAAAACGAAAAATAAACGTCAACGGGCTTGCCGGAAACCGCGCCATACAAGATTTGCCATTTCAACAATAGATCGCCTCGCCCTGACTCCCGAACCTCAACTAATTCAACAAGGTAATACCGCAAATTACGCCCACCCAACAGAACTCCCCCTCATCACCCCTTCGCAGAATGTATCGTCGTTAGCCAGCGGGTGGTGTTTTCAGCCAGAGCATCGTTCCTGAAGAGGGCGCTGCCGGATACCACGCGATCGACGCCGCCAGCAATGATCTCCGGGAGTTCTTCCAGGGTTAGCGAACCGTCAACGGCCAGCAGAATGGAATCTCGCTTGCCGGACGCATTGAGTAATGCGACAACCTGGGCGATGCGCCTCAGCAAGGCTGACCTGCTGAGCTTGCTACCGTAGCCAGGATTCACCGCCAGAATTTGCACGATCTCAACGTCTTCAATAACCGGCAGAATGTGTTCCAGTGGTGTTGCCGGGCACAGGCTAATCCCTCGCAACACCGGCATCGTACCACCGGAGACTTCTGCAGTTTGCTCACCAAGCCAATGGAGCATATGGTGCAGATGCGGCGCGTTTTCCACCTGTAACGTGACGCAGTGCGCGCCCGCCTTTACGCTTGCCTGCACGACGGGCCAGGGATTATCCACCATCAGGTGAACATCCTTAATCATCTGCTGTGGCAGTTGCGCGATAGCCCAGGGACCAACGGTGAACTGAGGGCAAAAATGCCCGTCCATCAGATCCAGGTGAAGAACAGGTTGTTCAAGCGCGCGAAGATGTTGCTGGTACTCATTGAGTTTGAGCCACTGGCCGGCAAGAATACCGATGCTTAACGGGTAGCGCTTCATCAACGATACGCACTCTGCGCGATTCAAACCGGAAAAGGGACGGTTCATTTTTAAGATCCTTATGGCATCAGTCCATTGAAGACGCGTTTTTTTCGTGGGCAGCTCATCAGCGATTCCAGTTTTTCAACGCAGGCGAGGTAGTGGGACGTTGTTTTATGGAACGCCACGGCGGCTTCATCCTTATAGGCTTCATAAATATAAAAGCGGCTCTTAACCTCCGGATCCTGCAACACATCAAAACGCAGATTCCCCTCTTCACGCACAGACCCCAGATGATTGAGGCGAAATACGTCGATAAATTCGTCAACCTTATCGTCGTGGACGTTAATTTCCACCAGAGTGACATGCATACTGTTCTCCTTGAAACGCATGGGCCCGCCAGGCAGGCCCATGACCTTTTAGTTTTTCTCGCTCAGATAGAGTTCATACGCGCGTTCAGCGGTTTCATTGCGATGTACCACCGCGTGGACGGCCTTCATCATGGCGACAGGGTGATCGGACTGGAAGATGTTACGTCCCATATCCACACCGGATGCCCCCTGGTCGATGGCCTGCCAGCACATCTCAAGCGCTTCACGTTCAGGTAATTTTTTACCGCCGGCGATAACAATCGGGACCGGGCAACCCGCGGCGATGCGCTCAAAACCTTTATCGACATAGTAGGTCTTGATGATCTGCGCCCCCATTTCTGCGGCGATACGGGTGGCGAGTGAGAAGTAGCGCTGATCGCGCACCATGTCTTTCCCCACGCCGGTTACCGCCATCGTCGGCATACCGACTTTGATGCCGGCATCGATCAACTGAATGATATTTTTGATCGACTGGTGCTCGTACTCACTGCCGATATACACCTGTGCCGCCACGGCGCAACTGTTGAGACGAACGGCATCATCAATGGAAAGTGCGACCGCCTCATTGCTAAGCTCGGTGAGAATAGAGTTAGCGCCTGAGGCGCGCAGGACCACCGGCTTGTTGGTGGCGGGTGGCACGACACTGCGCAGGATGCCACGTGTGCACATCAGCACATCGGCGAGCGGGAACAGCGGGGCGATATTGATATCAATACGCTCCAGTCCCGTCGTCGGCCCCTGAAAATAGCCATGGTCAAACGCGAGCATGACCGTTCTTCCCGTCTCAGGATTAAAAATGCGCGACAGTCGGGACTGCATCCCCCAGTCAAGCGCGCCGCATCCCTTAAGCGTGAACGGGGTGTTGCGCTGCGGCGTATCGGTATGGAAATCCTTGCCATCTTTGATGTCATCTAAATCAGCCATTTTTTACTCCATGGTTAAGGAATGAAACTCAGAAATCGTATTTGTCGATGTTCTCTTTGGTGAACACCACGCGTTCAGGCAGAAGCACAATGCCGTTGCCTTTCGCTTCATAGCTGTAGCCCTGAACGCTGTTCGGCGAGACCTCGACCTGGCCCACGCCCGGAATGTCCAGCTTGTCGCCAGTATTCATGTCGCCTTTTTTCAGCAACGCGTCAGCCACGTATACGGAGATCTTGCCCTGCTGGACCACGTCCCAGAGGCCAAACTCTTTCACCGTGCCGCGTTCAACATAAGGACGCATCACGTTTGGCGTACTGAAACCGACAATCGCCACGCTGGTGTTTTTCAGGTTTTCAGCGGCCTGAGCGGCGGCGGGAAGGGCGTTGGCATCCGGTGCGATGATGGCGTCAAGATCGGCATACGCTTTAATGATGCCTTCTGCGGTTTGCAGCGATTTGGTGGCGTCGTTATAGCCAAACTGAGTGGTGACGACTTCCCAGCCCGGATGATCTTTGGCGATTTTGTCTTTTGCCTCTTTCACCCACTGGTTCTGATCGGTCACGGTCGGGCTGGAGTAGAAGAAGGCCACTTTGGCTTTCTCTTTTTTGACCTGGTTTGCGGCCATATCGACCAGCATGCCGCCTAACTGAGCAGGCGTGCCCTGGTTGATATAGTACGAACGGCATTCCGGCTTGGTGTCAGAATCCCAGGTCAGCACTTTCACGCCGCGCTGCATGGCGCGTTTTAACGCCGGACATAAACCATCCGGCGACACGGCGGAAACCACGATGGCGTTATACCCCTGGTTGACGAAGTTATTGATGAGCTGAACCTGACCGGACACGCTGGGCTCCGTCGGACCGTCATAGGTGACATCGACGCCCAGCGCTTTGCCCGCCTCCAGGGCACCGTTACCGCCACTGGTAAAGAATCCCACGCCAACCAGTTTGGGGATAAACGCGATTCGCTCTGCGGCATAAGCGTTGAGGGTGAACGCCGCCAGGCTAAGGGTACTGATTACGGCAATTTTTTTAATGCTCTGAATAGTCATGTACTTTTCCTTTAGGGCAATGGGTTTCAGGCCTGCCGGATAGCGCGACGACGCGCCAGCCAGTCTTTAATTTGCTGACGATGCAGGCTGACGGAACGACCTACGACAACGACAATAAGTAATGCGCCGGAGAGGGCGCTGGATACCTGATTGGGCACGCCAGCCATCTGCAACCCCTGCTGCAGATAGCCCACTAACAGCGCGGCGATGGCAGTACCGAGAATGGACCCGGATCCGCCGTAGATATTGGCACCACCGAGAACAACCGCCGTGATGGCCGGCATCAGGAAGGAGGCGCCCAGATCGGAACGCGCAGAGCCAAAGTAAGAGACCAGCAGCACCGCGGCGACCGCCGAGGCAAAACCGGTCATCGCGTACAGCGCATACAGCGTCCGGTTCACCGGGATAGCGCTATACAGCGCCACGCGGGGGCTCTGCCCAATCAGAAAGACATTTCGTCCGGCGTGGGTTCGATGCATCAGTAACCAGAAAAAGAGCACGCTGACGAGAAAGAAGATCAGCGGGACGGGCAGGCCCAACACATCGAGGTTGGCAAAATCGGTGAAGCCCTGTGGGAAGCCGCCGATACCTTCATAACCGGTCGCCCCTGCCATCCCCGAAAGCAGCAATGCGCTGCCGCCGAACAGGTATAACGTTCCCAGGGTGATGACCAGAGGGTTTACGCCCGTGTAGATAATCAGCCCGGCGTTGATCAGTCCGCACAGCGCGCCCAGCGCGAGCGTCAGGACAATGGCCAGCGGCAGCGGGATGCCTCCCTGGAACATTACGCCCAGCGCGATGGCGCACAGCCCCATTGTGGAGCCAAAAGAGATATCGATCCCGCCGCTGACGATCACCATGGTTAAAGGCAGGGCGACAATGCCAATGCAGATAAAGTCGCTGGTGCTGAACAGCAGAACGTTCAGATCCAGCAGGCGTGGGTTCAGGGCGCCGAATCCCAGAATTTCAATCACCAGCAGCGCGGCGAGCGCCAGTTCCCAGCCGTAACGATGTAAACGAGTCATCAGGCAACCTCACGTTTTTTGGCGGTGCGCACGGTATCCGCTGCGCTTTTTGCCGACGGACGCGGCTGGGGCGGCGGAGTGAAGCGGGCATATTTTTGCCGGCGGATATTACGTTCCAGCGCGCAGCGCAGGCGGCCATCAAATACCAGCACTGCCAGCAGAACCAGACCGGCAATAAAGTCATTCCACCAGGCCGGAATGCGCAGCAGGACCAGTACGCTATCGATTTGCGTCAGGAAATAGGCACCGAGCACGGCACCAACGATCGTCCCGGAACCGCCCAGCAGGCTGATTCCCCCCAGCACACAGGCGGCAATGGCTTTCATTTCCAGCCCGGTTCCCGTCTGATTAGGGATAAAGCCAATCTGTGAGGCAAAGACGATCCCGGCCAGCGCCGCCATGCAGCCATTGAGCGAGAAGGCCAGAATACGGATGGCTTCGGTACGCACGCCCAGTTGCCGCGCGCCCTGCAAATTATCTCCGGTGGCATAAAAACAACGGCCAAAAGCGGTTTTTGCCAGCAGCCAGGCCATCAGCAGCATCAGCAGCAGGGTCAGCCAGCCGATGGCGGAGATCCCAAGGAAAACCGGAGCAGAGAGTTGCTTAAGCTGCGCCGGCAGTCCTTCAATCCATTTACCGCCCGTCCAGAGCAGCATGACGCCGCGATACAGGCCCAGTGTGCCCAGCGTGGCGACAATCGCCGGGATTTTCAGCCAGGCGACCAGCACACCATTGATAAATCCTGCCAGCAGTCCCAGTAACAGCGTCGCGACGCAGGCCACAGGCAAGGGATATCCTGCGTTCAACAGCAGCCCCAACAGTACGGCGCACATCCCGGTTATCGATCCGACCGATACGTCGATATTGCGGGTCAGCATCACCAGCGTCGCCCCCATCGCCAGCAGCATGAGGATTTGGGCGCTGCTGAAGATCATCGTCAGCGTCTGAACGCTGAGGTACTGGCTGTCAAGCATCCCCGGTAGAACGAACAGCAGCAGCACAGCCAACAGTGCGGTTGCCTCGCGGTTATTCTGGATAAATTTCAACATGGCGCTTCCCCGGAATGTGGTGTAGTCCCTGACGTGCGGTCGCCAAACGCTACGTGCATGATGGTGTCGACATTAATCTCGTCGCCTTGCAGGGCATCGTCGCCCGTTTCCCCCTGGTGCATGACGTAAACGCGATCGGCCATCTGTTCGATCTCTTCCAGGTCAGACGAGATGAACAGCACCGCAACATTCTGCGCCGCAATACTGCGGAGCAACTGATAGATGTCGTTACGGGCAGAGACGTCCACACCGCGCGTCGGCTCATCGACAATCAGCACCTGCGGCGAGGCTTCGAGGCATTTGGCAATCAGAATTTTTTGCTGATTACCGCCGGAGAGCGTGCGGGCAGGCTGTTCGGAATCGCTCAGCTTAATATTGAGCGCGCGACGATAGCGTTCGAGCGTGGCGCTGTCTTTTGCCGGATTTGCCCAGAAACCGCTGTGGTTGTGGGTTAACGCGCAAACATTCCACGCCAGCGAGGCGTCCAGATTCAGCCCTGACGATTGCCGATCTTCCGGCAGATACACCAGGCCGTGTTGCAGACGTTCGCGCGTGGAAAGCGCGGAGATATCTTTGCCGCCGAGCACCACGCTTCCGGCTCGCAGAGGCCGTAGCCCGTAAAGCGTTTCGGCAAGCTCGGTGCGCCCGGCACCGACCAGACCGGCCAGACCTAAAATTTCTCCGGCGCGGACCTCGAAGCTGATGTTCATAAACCCTTCGCCGGTCAGATTCTCGAGGCTCAACACCGGCGTGCCCGCGTCGTGCTGCGGCCGGTTGCCGGGCAGTTCCAGCCACAGTTTCTGTGTCGCACTTAGCGCGTTTGTGCGTGAGGCGGGCGTGATGGCCTGGATAATCTCGTCAGTGGTCAGTTCCGCCGTTTTCCCGGAAAGCGCAATGGTGCCGTCCCGCATCACGCTAATGTAATCCGCTATCTGGCGTATCTCTGGCAGCTTGTGGGAGATAAAGACGATCCCCACGCCGGTGCTCAACAATTCACGCAGGCGGCTGAATAAACGATCGGTTTCCGCAGGCGTCAGTGAGGCGGTGGGTTCATCGAGGATCAAAATTCGCGAATCGCGCATCAGCCCGCGCATGATTTCGACCATTTGTCGGTCGGCCACATCCAGTGAACCTGCCGGGCTGTTGATATCAAACTGGCAGCCCAGCGCGGCCAGCATTGCGCTCATTTTTTGCGCCGAGCTCTGGTGTTTGGGCAGACCAAAGAGAATGTTCTCTTTTACCGTCAGGCTGGGGAAGAGCAGCGGCTCCTGCGGCACAAGATAGATGCCTAACTGATGCGCCAGGATGGGCGTCAGTTTGGTACAGCGGGATCCCTCAATCTCAATGATCCCGCTATCCGCTGGGGTAATACCGGCGATGATCTTCATCAGCGTGGATTTCCCGGCACCATTCCCCCCCAGGAGCGCATGGACTTCGCCTTTGCGCAAGACAAAGTCAATGCCTTTCAGTACTTTGACACCAGAGTACTGCTTACAGACAGACTGTGCGCTGAGCAGTGGTGCGATCTTTTCTTGACTCATTTGCATGCCACCTCCGTTCGGCCTGGGTAGAATCAGGTTGAACAAATGTATTGTGCGATTCGAATTGTTCATAACCTTATGACCTAACTGCTCATAAAACCGACGAATAGATCACGTTTTATGTTAAAATGATCATCAATATTAAATTTGTTCAAACGAAAGCCCCTGAAATGTGGGTTTAATCACAGTTATTAACGACCAATGAATGAACAATTGTGTTCAGAAATTCGATATGTTCAAAGTGAAGACAGAATGATGACTATTAATGACCCGATGATTTCCGAGCAAGGGATGTGTGAAGAAGAGCTGGTGGCGCGCATTGCGTGGTTCTATTACCACGACGGTATGACGCAGAGCGACATCAGCAACAGACTGGGGCTGACGCGGCTGAAGGTGTCGCGGCTGCTGGAGAAGGGGCATCAGTCCGGGATTATTCGCGTCCAGATTAATTCTCGCTTTGAAGGCTGTCTGGAATATGAAACCGAATTACGTCGTCGCTTTGACCTGAACAATGTGCGGGTCATCCCGGGACTTCCCGGCGCGGATGCCTGCGTTCGCCTGGGGATCGGCGCGGCGCATATGCTGATGGAGTCACTCCAGCCGCAGCAGATTCTGGCGGCGGGCTTCGGTGAGGCGACCATGAATACCTTAAAGCGGCTGAGCGGGTTTATCTCTGCTCAGCAAATTCGCCTGGTGACGCTGTCGGGTGGCGTGGGGCCATACATGACCGGGATTGGACAGCTCAACGCGGCCTGTCCGGTCAGTATTATTCCGGCGCCGCTTCGTGCCTCCTCTGCGGAGATTGCCCAGACGTTAAAAAATGAAAACAGCGTCCAGGATGTCCTGCTGGCCGCCCAGGCTGCCGATGCGGCGATTGTCGGTATCGGCGCAATCAACCAGAAAGATGAGGCCACCATTATTCGCTCAGGTTATATCACTAAGGGTGAACAACTGATGATTGGCCGCAAAGGGGCCGTGGGCGACATTCTGGGTTACTTCTTCGATGGCGAAGGGCAGGTGATTTCGGAGATGAAGATCCACGATGAACTGATCGGGTTAACCCTCAATACCCTGAAGACGATCCCGACCGTGATCGGTGTTGCCGGGGGCGTGAATAAAGCGGAAGCGATCGCTGCGGCGATGAAAGGGGGTTATATCAACGCATTGGTCACCGACCAGGAAACTGCCGCCGCCATTGTCAGCGGGCAGTAATGCGTATCTGCCGTGCAGGTGACCGGCAGGGGAGTAACAGAATTTCCGTTTGTACCGTGGAGAAAGCATTGACGACCTGACAGATATAATAAGCCGAGGACAAAAAAGATGGCCCGACCCTGTACCCTCTCTGAATCAGCGCATTACCTGATGGCACTGGACGCCGGAACCGGAAGCGTCCGTGCCGTGATTTTCGACCTGGAAGGCAAACAAATCGCGGTGGGACAAGCGGAATGGCGGCACCTTGCCGTACCGGATGTTCCCGGCTCAATGGAGTTTGATCTGGGGAAAAACTGGCAACTGGCCTGTGAATGCATCCATCAGGCATTACACAACGCCGGGATTGCGCCGGAAGCGATTGCTGCTGTCTCCGCTTGTTCGATGCGCGAAGGCATTGTGGTTTATGACGCAGAGGGAACGCCCGTCTGGGCCTGTGCAAACGTGGATGCCAGAGCGGCACGGGAAGTCAGCGAGCTTAAGGAGATCCACGACTACACCTTCGAAAGCGAGGTTTATCGCAGCACCGGTCAGACGCTGGCGTTGAGCGCCATCCCGCGTCTGCTCTGGCTGGCGCACCATCGTTCGGATATCTATCGTCGCGCTTCGACGGTGACGATGATCAGCGACTGGATGGCCTACATGCTCAGCGGCGAGCTGGCGGTGGATCCTTCCAATGCCGGAACCACGGGCCTGTTGGACCTCAAAACGCGCGACTGGAAGCCGTCATTGCTACAGATGGCCGGACTGCGCTCGGATATTCTCTCACCGGTAAAAGAGACCGGGACGCTGCTGGGAAAAGTGACGGCCCAGGCCGCCGCACAGTGCGGGTTGAAAGCAGGCACGCCGGTGGTTGTCGGAGGCGGAGATGTTCAGTTGGGCTGCCTCGGCCTTGGGGTCGTACGTCCGGCGCAAACCGCCGTATTGGGCGGAACATTCTGGCAGCAGGTAGTGAATTTACCCGCGCCGATTGTTGATCCTGAGATGAATGTGCGCATTAATCCACACGTCATTCCGGGGATGGTACAAACCGAATCCATCAGCTTTTTTACCGGTCTGACGATGCGCTGGTTCCGCGACGCTTTCTGCGCCGAAGAAAAGCTGATTGCCGAGCGTCTGGGCGTCGACACCTACACGCTCCTGGAAGAGATGGCCTCCAGGGTACCGGCAGGCGCATGGGGAGTGATGCCGATTTTCTCCGACCGGATGCGTTTCAAAAGCTGGTATCACGCCGCCCCTTCATTTATCAACCTGTCTATCGATCCGGAAAAATGCAATAAGGCCACGCTGTTCCGCGCGCTGGAAGAGAATGCGGCCATTGTGTCGACCTGCAATTTACAGCAAATCGCTGATTTTACGGGGATCCATCCCACGTCGCTGGTGTTTGCGGGAGGAGGCTCGAAGGGCAAGCTCTGGAGCCAGATTCTGGCGGACGTTTCAGGGCTGACGGTCAACGTTCCTGTGGTCAAAGAGGCAACGGCGCTGGGCTGCGCCATTGCCGCCGGCGTCGGGGCAGGGATCTGGTCATCCATGGCTGAGACCGGTGAACGACTGGTGCGCTGGGAGCGGGAGCATGTGCCAGACAAAGAGAAACATGAGCTTTATCGGGAATCACGAGAAAAATGGCAGGCGGTATATCAGGAACAGTTAGGTCTGGTCGATCACGGGTTGACCACCTCGCTGTGGAAAGCGCCGGGTTTATAACAGGAGATCGTCATGATTAAATCGAATGAAGCGCAGCATGAGTACCGTTTTGGCGACAGTGGTCCGAAGTATCTCATTCGCGGTCCGGTATGTGACATGGGCGTCGTCATGCTCCAGCCCGGTCAGTCTTTTCCCAATCATCAGCACATCGAAGCCTGTGAAATTTTTTATACCCTGGCAGGCGAAGTGACGCTGTACCTGAACGGTGAGCCCTACACGTTAGGCTCGGGGGATGTTCTGCACTGCGATCCCGGTGAAGCGCATTTTCTGGTGAACAACGGGGATGTGCCGTGGAAGGGCGTCTTTGTGAAATCCCCCCATATACCGGGTGACAGCCATCCCGTCGAGCCTGCCGGGTATTAGCTTCCGGGATTTGTTAATAGACATCAGCGGTCGGATAGCCATTTGTTATCCGACCGTTTCGCTGCGATTTCCTCCTCGTTACATCTCGTTGCTTATCATTTTGTGATCAAGGCTAAAAAACACACAGACTGCCGCTCTCTCTGATTTACCTCTACGCACGGCCTGCATTACAGTGAATTTATAAATAAGAACGTTGTTCTATAATGTAGAACAACACTGGAGCGCCTGAACCCCGTCGCTCGGGAGAGTGAGAAGATGTCTATCAACACCATTTTTACGCCGCAGGACGAACAGTTCTATGCGGTGAAAACCCACGCAGCCGGCCCCCAGGGCGCGTTGCCGCTGACGCCGCAGATGTTACTGGAATCCCCCAGCGGCAATCTTTTTGGCATGACGCAAAATGCCGGAATGGGCTGGGATGCTAACAAACTCACTGGCAGAGAAGTGCTATTGATTGGCACCCAGGGGGGGATTCGCCATTCGGATGGTCGTCCCATCGCACTCGGTTATCACACCGGGCACTGGGAGATTGGCCTGCAAATGTCGGCGGCGGCGAAGGAGATCACCCGCCTGAGTGGTATTCCGTTCGCGGCGTTTGTCAGCGACCCGTGTGATGGTCGCTCGCAGGGGACGCACGGGATGTTCGATTCGCTACCTTATCGTAACGACGCGGCGATTGTCTTTCGTCGTTTGATTCGTTCACTGCCGACACGGCGGGCGGTAATTGGCGTGGCGACCTGCGATAAGGGCTTACCCGCGACGATGATTGCGCTGGCGTCAATGCACGATCTGCCGGTGATCCTCGTGCCGGGCGGGGCGACACTGCCGCCAACCTTTGGCGAAGATGCCGGAAAGGTACAAACCATCGGGGCGCGTTACGCGAGTAACGAACTGAGTTTGAAAGAGGCGTCCGAATTGGGGTGTCGCGCTTGCGCGTCGCCCGGCGGCGGATGCCAGTTCCTGGGCACCGCAGGGACCTCGCAGGTGGTGGCGGAAGCGTTAGGACTGGCGCTGCCGCACTCGGCGCTGGCGCCATCAGGCCAGGAGGTGTGGCTGGAGATTGCGCGTCAGTCGGCACGGGCAGTGATGGCGCTGGATGAGAAGGGGATCACCGCCCGCGACATCCTCACCGATAAAGCGATAGAGAATGCGATGGTGGTGCACGCGGCCTTCGGGGGATCGACGAATTTGCTGCTGCATATACCGGCTATCGCCCATGCCGCCAGATGTCGCCTGCCGGATGTGGCGCAGTGGAGCGCCATCAACCGCAAGGTGCCGCGCCTGGTCAGCGTGCTGCCCAACGGGCCGGATTATCACCCGACGGTGCGCGCATTCCTGGCGGGAGGTGTGCCGGAGGTGATGCTGCACCTGCGTCGACTGGGGTTACTGCATGAAGATGTGATGACGGTGACCGGGCAGACGCTTGGTGAAAACCTCGACTGGTGGGAGCACTGCGAACGACGGGTGAAATTCCGCCAGTGCCTGCGCGATCGGGACGGAGTGGATCCGGATGACGTGATCCTGTCGCCGGAAGGAGCAAAAGCCAAAGGGATGACCTCCACGGTAGCATTCCCGGTGGGCAATATCGCGCCTGAAGGTTCAGTTATCAAAGCGACGGCTATCGATCCGTCAGTGGTGGATGAGGACGGTGTGTATCGCCATACGGGCGAGGCACGCGTCTTTGTCTCCGAAGAGGCGGCGATCAAAGCCATCAAACAGGGGCAGATCCAGCAGGGCGATATCATGGTAATCATCGGTGGCGGGCCATCCGGTACCGGCATGGAGGAGACTTACCAGCTCACCTCGGCGCTGAAGCATATCTCATGGGGGAAAACCGTATCGCTCATTACCGATGCTCGTTTTTCCGGCGTATCCACCGGCGCTTGCCTGGGGCACGTTGCGCCGGAAGCGCTGGCGGGAGGGCCTATTGGCAAACTGCGCACGGGGGATGTGATTGAAATCGTGGTCGATCGCCTGTCATTGAAAGGCAGCGTGAACTTTATCGGCAGCGCGCAAGCACGATTGACGCCGGCAGAGGGCGCGACGGTACTGGCGGAGCGCGAGTTACATCCCGACCTGAAGGCCCATGACTATCTGCCAGACGATACGCGACTGTGGGCCGCGCTGCAGGCCATCAGTGGTGGTACCTGGAAAGGGTGCATCTATGATACCGATAAAATTATTGAGGTGATTAACGCCGGGAAAAAAGCACTTGGGCTTTGAATAATTAAAATTAATTTACCCGATCGCCGAAAAATTATTTTCGGCGACTGATAACATGAGGCTGAAATATATTATCCTTTACGGGAGGGATGGCTTTTTTTATTTTTCGGGAAAGTGAATCGTTATCACAGAAGTTAAAATACATAATCACTAAAGCAAATATGACAATTGTTGCCTCATCTAATCTCTCTCTACAATCTTCCTCGTAAGCATCATCTGGTAAGCACACGGATAAAGGGTGTATTCCTCACAAAGTTCTCGTTCAGATATTTAATTTTGTAGGTCCCGGTCATTCGGAACGTATTTCTCTCATATGATCTGGAGGTAGAAATGCAGTTAACAATGAAAGATAAAATTGGTTATGGACTGGGGGACACCGCCTGCGGGTTTGTCTGGCAGGCCACGATGTTTTTACTGGCCTATTTCTATACGGATGTCTTTGGCCTTTCCGCAGGCGTGATGGGCACATTATTCCTGATTTCGCGCGTGCTGGATGCGATAACCGATCCATTAATGGGACTAATGGTTGACCGAACGCGTACCCGCTACGGCCAGTTTCGTCCCTATCTGTTGTGGGGGGCGATCCCGTTTGGCATCGTCTGCGTATTAACGTTTTATACGCCTGATTTCTCCGCTCAGGGTAAAATTATCTACGCGTCTGTCACCTATATTTTACTGACGCTGGTTTATACCTTCGTTAATGTCCCCTATTGTGCAATGCCCGGCGCCATTACCGCCGATCCAAAAGAGCGTCATGCTTTACAATCGTGGCGTTTTTTCCTGGCCGCTGCCGGTTCATTAGCCATTAGCGGCATTGCTTTGCCGTTGGTGAAAATTATCGGCAAGGGGGATGAACAAGTCGGGTATTTTGGCGCGATGTGTGTGCTGGGCATTTGCGGTGTGATACTGCTGTTTGTGTGCTTCTTTACGACCAAAGAACGTTATACGTTCGAGATTCAACCTGAATCCTCTGTTAAGAAAGACCTTAAATTGCTGATGGGCAATAGCCAGTGGCGAATTATGTGCGTCTTTAAAATGATGGCCACCGGTTCGAACGTTGTTCGCGGTGGCGCAACGCTCTATTTTGTAAAATACGTGATGGACCATCCTGAACTGGCAACGCAGTTTCTGCTCTATGGTAGCCTGGCGACCATGTTTGGCTCCCTTTGTTCGTCTCGTCTGCTCGGTCGCTTTGACCGCGTCACGTCGTTTAAGTGGATTATTGGCATTTACTCACTGATCAGCCTGAGTATTTTCTTTATTCCGTCGGACAATATCGCGCTGATATTTGCGCTGAATATTTTGTTCCTGTTTGTCTTTAATACCACCACCCCGTTGCAATGGTTGATGGCCTCTGATGTGGTGGATTACGAAGAGAGCCGAAGCGGGCGTCGCCTCGATGGCCTGGTATTCTCCACCTATCTCTTCAGCCTGAAAATCGGACTGGCCATTGGTGGCGCGCTGGTGGGCTGGATCCTTGCCTTCTCCAGCTACTCGGCAGGTAACGCCGTGCAGCCAGATAACGTCCTGACAACCATCAAAATCCTCTTCTGTATCGTACCGGTCGTACTTTACGTCGGTATGTTTACGCTGCTTTCGTTCTACAAACTGAGCAGCAAGCGTGTGGAAGAGATCAGCCAGCAACTGCAACGTCAGCGCACCGCGCAGCCTGAGAAAAACCCTGCCGATGCCGCTGTGGCGGTGAACTGAGGAGAGAATCATGTATCAGATTGAAAACCCGATCCTGACCGGCTTCAACCCGGACCCGTCTCTGTGCCGCGTGGGGGAAGATTATTATATTGCCACCTCAACCTTTGAATGGTTTCCTGGCGTGCGTATTTATCATTCTCGCGACCTGAAACACTGGTCTCTGGTCAGTACACCGCTCGACAGCGTGGCGCTACTGGATATGAAAGGTAATCCAGACTCTGGCGGCATCTGGGCACCTTGCCTGAGCTATGCCGATGGCAAATTCTGGCTGCTGTATACCGACGTTAAAATCGTTGATTCGCCATGGAAAAATGGCCGCAACTTCCTGGTTACCGCTCCGTCTGTTGAAGGGCCGTGGAGCGCACCCGTTTCAATGGGCAACGGCGGGTTTGACCCTTCACTCTTCCATGACGCGGATGGACGAAAATACTATATCTATCGCCCGTGGGGACCACGCCATCACAGTAACCCCCATAACACCATTGTGCTGCAGGAGTATTTCGCTGACACACAAACGCTTTCGCCGCATCGTTCAACGCTCTTTACCGGTACACCGTTAGGCTATACCGAAGGGGCACATATTTATCACCGCGAGGGCTATTACTATCTGGTGGTCGCGGAAGGAGGAACCAGCTACGAACATGCCGTGGTGGTATTGCGGGCGAAAAATATTGATGGGCCATACGAGCTGCATCCTGATGTGACGATGATGACCAGCTGGCATCTGCCGGAAAATCCGTTACAGAAGAGTGGTCATGGTTCATTGCTGGAGACGCATACAGGCGAATGGTATCTGGCGTATCTGACCAGTCGCCCGCTGCATCTTCCGGGAATCCCGCGATTAGCGGCGGGCGGGCGGGGATACTGTCCGCTCGGGCGTGAGACAGGGATTGCGCGTATCGAGTGGCGTGACGGCTGGCCCTATGTTGAGGGGGGTAAACATGCCGCGCTGACGGTGCCGGGGCCGCGGATGGCGGAGCAGGCCGCCGCCAGAACGGGGGCGTGGCGGACGGATTTTGACAGTGAAAGGCTCGATCCGGAACTGCAGACCCTGCGTATCCCGTTTGATGACCAGCTTGGCTCGCTTACCGCCAGACCCGGATTTTTACGTCTGTATGGCAATGATTCACTGAATTCCACCTTTACCCAGTCAACGGTCGCCCGCCGCTGGCAGCATTTCTGTTTCCGTGCTGAAACGCAGATGGCTTTTTCCCCTCGCTACTTTCAACAAAGCGCAGGGCTAACCTGTTACTACAACAGTAAAAACTGGACATACTGCTTTATGGACTGGGAAGAGGGGCGTGGGCGGACGCTGAAGATTATTCAGCTCGACCACAACGTGGCGCACTGGCATCTTTACGATAATCCGATTCTGGTGCCGGAGAATGCGGAAAACGTCTGGCTGCGCGTGGATGTGGACCATCTGGAATACCGCTATAGCTACTCATTCGATGGCGATCGCTGGCAGACCATTCCGCTAACGTTTGAGGCGTGGAAACTTTCGGATGACTATATTGGCGGCAGAGGCTTCTTTACCGGGGCATTTGTCGGTTTGCACTGTGAGGATATCAGCGGCGACGGCTGCTACGCCGATTTCGCGACATTCTCTTATCAGCCCAACGTATAGCGAGACGCTGGCTAGGGTTGACGGTAGCCCAGCGTTATCGACAACCCCAGCCCGGCATCCATCAGTTTCTGGCGCCAGGCTGTCAGCTCATTGTCGTTAACGCGAGAAGTGAGGGTTGAGAGGCTCAGGGCCGCGATAACCCGCGATTCATGATTCCAGACCGGTACCGCGACGCAGCGCACGCCGGGCTCATTCTCTTCGTTATCCAGCGCATACCGGTTGCGGCGGGTTTCTTTCAGCTCGGCAAGCAGTGAGGCACGATCGGTAATGGTGGAGGGCGTAAAGCCGTTGAACTGATACCCCTCTAGCACCGCGGCAAGTTCTTCATCATCCAGCCAGGCGAGCAGCACCTTACCGATAGCCGTGGCGTGAACGGGCAAACGGCGACCAATTCGCGAGTAGGCGATGGCAGCCTGCTTACCTTCAATTTTCTCTATGTAGACGCCTTCGCTGCCGTCCAGAATACCCAGATGCGTGGTCTGTCCCGTTTCCTGCGAGAGACGGGTCAACCAGCTTTTTGCCTTCTGGCGAATATCCATCGTGCCAACAACAAAGTGGCCACGCTCGACCAGCTTCATCCCCAGGCGGTATTTCCCGTTTTCCGGGTTCTGATCGATATAGCCATGTAGTTGAAGCGTTTTGAGGAGCGAGTGGAGGGTACTTTTGCTCAATCCCATCAGTTTGCTTATCTCGGTGATTTTGAGTTCCGTCGCCTGTTCATTAAACAAGTCGAGGATCTGCAAAGCACGTTCAACAGACTGAATTATTGGCATAATTTTCCACCGTCCACGAAGGATTTTTCTTGTGTGACCGTACTATTTTCGTTGCGGAAAAGCAATGCCGGACACGCTTGCATGATGCACGTTTTTGGCCGGATAAGCGCAGGATTGCCCGATGCTTGTGTAGTCTACGGGTGGGTCAACTCTCGCTACCCTGGCTGCGTTGAAGGCATCTCGTTGCAAACTTATCCTTCAAGTCTGCAAATTCTCTCATTCCCCCAACTCAAAGACATTCTGATTATACTTGCGCCATAAACTCATTTTGCTGATCCCCAGATGGACGGCGACTTTCTCCTGATCCTGTTCAAAAAGATCCATATAAAACGCAATAATCTGTCGCTCAAGATCTTTAATCACGGCTTTCAGTTGCCCCTTACTCAGATCCGCGACGATCGTTCCGGTCGCCTGTGACGAGTTGAAGGATTTAAGCGCGTTAAAACCGGTGAGATTTAATATTTCAAACAGCGAAGCGTTGGGGAATCCGGCGGATAATAGCGCCAGTCGTTCAATGATAAAATTCAGTTCGCGCACGTTTCCCGGCCAGTTGTAGGTGGAAAACAGGGCGATGAACTGCGCCAGCTTATGCCCACAGCCCGATTTTTCGAGGAAGTGGTCAGCCAGAAAACGGACATCGCCCTCTCTTTCCCGCAGTGGCGGTACCATCAGCGGTAAGACGTTTAGACGGTAATAGAGGTCACCGCGAAACGAGCCTTCCTCCGCCATTTTCTCCAGAGACCGGTTGGTGGCGCCAATAATCCGCACATCGACAGGAATAATGTCCTTTCCCCCCACGCGCATAATTTCGTATTCCTGTAAGACGCGTAATAAACGGCTCTGAATGGGTAGCGGTAGTTCGCCAATTTCATCGAGAAATAAGGTTCCCTGGTGCGCCAGTTCAATCAGACCTTCTTTTCCTTCGCGCCGCGCCCCGGTAAAGGAGCCGCCTTCATAACCAAACAGTTCGCTTTCCAGCAGGGTTTCCGGGATGGCGGCGCAGTTAATGGCGACAAAAGGACCCCGGTGGCGTTTACTCTGGTTATGAATACTTTGCGCGAATAACTCTTTACCGGTGCCGGATTCTCCATAAATCATCACCGGCGAGTGGGTATTCGCATAAATTTTTGCCAGATGAATCACCGACTCCATGTGTTTATTTTGCGTGAGGATATGCTCAAACCGGTAACGGGCGGTGAAGCCTTTTTTCATCAGCTTGCCACGAATAATCCGTTCCACTTTTTGAATTTGCGGCGTATCGGTAAACGAGCACACCACTCCGATACACTGCGTTCCACGAAATATCGGCACCCGACTGGTAATGATGGACGTATTGTCCAGATCCATAATCTCCCGAATTTCGGGGGATTTTGTCAGCAATACCTGATTAATCCGCGTATTTTTGATGACGGTATCCACCGGTTTGCCAATCACCTGCGAGGACATCAGGCCAAATATGTTTTCTGCGGATTTATTGAAAATCTGGATCTCGTTATTTTCATTGGTGACGATGATCCCTTCCGTAATCGAGGAGAGGATTATCTCCAGGCGCGCCATATCCTGCTGCTTGCGGTGAGTTGTCTCAACGATAGCCATCGCCTCGCGCAGGGCACTATTCACCGATTCCAGGCCATTTTCGATCAGAATTCCCTGCATCGCATAGTGCTCCGCCGTGTCTGAGACCGGTAATCCTCCCGCTACAGTCTGGAAATTTCTCGCGCGGCATTTTTTGAGTTTATCGACCATATCGGCGTGCGACAGAAAGATAAATTCTTCAATCTCTACTTCCAGTGCGGTCGCTACCAGATTTACGTCAGATAAATAGTTCTGATAATTAAAAAAAGCGATTTTATGCGGATGTTTTTTCAGCGGTGTGAGCGATTTAAGTAAATCCAGCGCGGACGTGAGAATACGCACCACGGGAATTTTAGTCACGCGATCGATATAGTCCGCCGTACCGCCACGACTAATAATGATGTCATAAAAATCAGGATCGAGATTGCGGGCGATCCCCGCCGCTTTTTCCAGACTGCCGTGAAAGACATGGCAATTAAAAATACCGGCGCATTGTTCAGTAACAACGGCTGCCAGTGCCGGATAGGGGGTAATCAAGGCCAGGTTGGGTAATGTTTTGTGTGACATAAATCACCATGTAAAATTTGTGGCTATCACAAATCAATATCACAACTGTTATAGATTTCAAAATTGAAAGGCATTTTCCCCTCTTTCATATAAATAATAAAAATCAATAAGGTCAGTAATATCATCTGGTTATGATGTTAATTTTTGTTTTATTCATTTCTGGCACGCATCTTGGATTGCACAGGGTACAGGCGAGCAGCCTTGTTGCACTATCCAATAAAAAGTGAGGGAAAGAATGAATAAACAGTCTGGTGTATTAAGTGGGGTTCGCGTTCTGGATTTAACCCGGGTACTGGCTGGTCCCTATTGCGGGATGATGCTGGCGGATTTCGGCGCAGATGTCATTAAAATCGAATTGCCGGGAAAAGGGGATGATTCGCGGGCTAACGCGCCGCAGATAAATGGCGAAAGTGCCTATTTCATGAATTTAAACCGCAATAAGCGCGGGATGACGCTGAATCTTAAATCGGAAGAAGGTCGACAGATATTCCTCGATTTAGTCCGCGACAGCGACGTGGTGCTGGAAAACTATCGCCCAGGGGTGATGGAAAAACTGGGGCTCGGTTATGAGGATTTACGCAAAGTAAATCCGGCGATTATTTACGGCGCGGTTTCCGGCTTTGGTCATACCGGACCGTATTCGAAACGCGCGGGCTACGACATTATCGGCCAGGCCATGAGTGGATTGATGAGCACTACCGGTTGGCCTGATACACCGCCTACTCGTACCGGAACAGCCATTGCCGATGTGGTTGGCGGAATGAGTTGCGCCATCGGCGTCCTTGCCGCTTACGTTAATCGTCTGAAAACCGGTGTCGGTGAAAAAGTGGATATTGCGCTGGTCGACTCGATGGTATCGTCACTGGAAATTATCAACATTATTTACCTTAATACCGGACGTATTCCGACGCGTATTGGTAACCGCTATGAAGCGATTTATCCGTATGACTCTTTCCAGGCGCGTGATGGCTACGTCATTATTGCCTGCGGTAATGACAAATTATACGGTCTACTGAAACACGTCCTGCAAATAAGCGCCCTGGAAGATGAGAAATTTAAATCTAACCTCGACCGTGTCGCCCACCACGCCGAACTGAAAGAAATAATCGAATGCTGGACCCGCGATTTAGATATCGACACCATCGTGACGTTGCTGCTGGATGCCGGTATTCCTTCTGCGCCGATCAATACCATTGACCGCGTGACGCAGGATCCACATATTGCCGGAGCCCGCGAAATGTTTGTCGATATTGAACACCCGGTCGCCGGGAAAATTACCATGACCGGCAATCAGGTTAAATTCACGCATAACAAGGCAACCATCAGAATGCCTGCGCCAACGCTCGGTCAACACAATTACGAAGTGCTTAAAGAACGTCTGAACTATTCAGATGAAAAAATTGAGCAGCTCATTCGTTCAGGCATTCTGTAAGGGATTTCACCATGTCGACATTTATCCAGATTACGGAAGTGGGACCGAGAGACGGCTTTCAGAATATCAAAACGTTTATCCCCACCGATTTAAAAATAAAAATTATCGATCGTCTGGTTGAGGCGGGTATCGGTGCGATGGAAATCACCTCGATGGTCAGCCCGAAAGCGATCCCACAAATGCGTGATGCCCGTGAGGTTATTCAGCATGTTCTGACCACGCATCCGCATATTATTCCCTCCGTGTTAGTACCGAACATAAAGGGTGCGAGCCTCGCTAATGAGGCGGGTATTAAAAATATTAACTATGTCGTTTCGGTCAGCCCGGCGCACAACAAGGCCAACATTAACCGGACCCATGCCGAATCGCTGGAGGATCTTTATAACATTCGCCAGACCTTTGCGGATATGACCATCACGCTGTCGCTGGCGACGGTATTTGGCTGCCCGTTTATTGGCGAGACGAGTCGTGAAACGTTGATGGATATGATCAAGTTTGCGGATGACCTCGGGATTTCGGCGATCACCCTGTGCGATACCATCGGCGTCGCCAACCCGACCCAGACGTTGTCCGTGCTGCACGGGATCCAGCAGAAATTCCCCAAAATGGATATTGGTTTGCATCTGCATAATACCCACGGCATGGCGCTGGCCTGCATGTTTGCTGGCGTTCAGTCCGGGATCACGCGCTTTGAGACCGCCGTCGGCGGACTGGGCGGGTGTCCTTTTGCGCCAGGCGCCGCCGGCAATGCGGCGACCGAGGATGCGGTGAATATGTTTAACCGAATGGGGCTCGATACGGGGATTTCCCTGCCTGACCTGCTGGATATCGCAAACCTGATCCGCAGCACGATCGAGCCGGTATTGTTGAGCAGTCTTTCGCGTGCCAGAACCTACGGTGAATTTAATTTTCGCAGCGAACAATTCTGACCTCTGATACGGAAACAGACATGATGAATAATAATATCGGGAAACCGAAGATGACCCATTACAGATGGTGGGTCATGAGTTTTATCTTTGTTACCTACACCGTGGCGAACGCCGACCGCGCGAATATCGGCTTTGCTATTCCGTTTATTCAGGAAGAGTTTCAAATCTCGAATACCATGGCCGGGTTGTTGATCAGCCTGTTCTTTGCCGGATATGCTTTTTTTCAGATCCCTGCCGGGTATTTAATTAAGAAATTCGGGATGCGTAATGCCTTTGCGATGGGGATGTTATTAACCTCCGTGTTTACGGGGTTGATGGGGATGGTGAATAACATTTTCCTGCTAAAGATCCTGCGTTTTATGGTGGGCGTCTGTGAGTCGCCGGTGGTTATTGGCTCGACGGTGACCATTAACCAGTGGTTCCCGTCGAAGGAGAAAGGGACGGCGACCGGGCTGTTTCTGGCGGGATCCAAGTTTGGTCCGCTGATTGTCCCGCCGTTGTGCGCATGGATAATCACCGTCTGGGGATGGCGTTATATTTTTGTTTTCTTTGCTATTCCGGGCATGCTGTTGGCGATCTTCTGGTATCTGATGGTTCGCAATAAGCCGGAAGAAAGCCGCTTCGTTAATGAGCAAGAAGTCGCTTATATCCGTGAAGAACAGCTGCCGGCGACGACCCAGGAAGCCGCCGCACCGGTCGCGCCAGAGTTCAATTATTGCTGGCTCGACAAGCTGATTCGCACAAAGCAGGTGGAAGAACTGTCCTGTTCGAAGCAGGTTTTCCGTTGCTGGGATATTTACGGCGTCGCGCTGGGATACTTTTCGATGGTGGGGATTGTCAGCGTGCTGATGTCCTGGCTGCCCAAGTATCTGATCACCGAGCGCGGATTCGATCTGACGAGTTCTGCCGCTCTGGCCGCGGCACCGTTCCTCGGGACGGTAATGGGCAACTTTATTGGCGGCGTTCTTTCCGATCGGGTGCTGAACAAGCGGCGTAAACCGCTGATGTTGCTCAGTGCCGGGGCGACGATTTTCACCATGTACTCGCTGGTTTATGCGCCGGAAAGCAAAATCGTTCTGTCGCTGATGCTGTTCCTGTTGGGGCTGATGCTGTCGCTGGGCTATTCGGCTTACTCGGTCTACGCGATGGGACGGGCGAATAAAGACATTTACCCGATCGCTTATAGCGTGATCAACATGGGCGGACAACTGGGCGGAATGTGTATGCCGCTGATTGTGGGCATAATTCTGGATGCCTACAACTGGGATGCGGTGTTCATGGCGATGACCGGATTCTGTGTTCTGTGCTTTATTCTGGTCTCCACGGTCATTGAACCCTTGTCGAAAAATATGAAGGTCAACTACCGGTAACCGGCGTGATGATGTGCGGGTAAGCATATGGGCTAACCCGCACTTCGCCGTCCGTGTGTTTAACTCACCATCGTCGTCATCTGTCCCGGAAAACTGATTTGAATCACCCCGCCCCAGGCGCACATCAGTCTGGACTGCGCATTCAGTGCCGGAGCGTTGCCGACCATGATTGTTGGTGAACCAGGCGCCCACGGCGCAACGGTTGCGGGAATACACGGCATGGGGGTAAGCACGCCCAGCGCGGCGGCGGTGGCCGCCGCCACCATAGGGTTAGCCAGGCTGCTGCACATGCCAAAGGGCAGAATATTAACGAACGGTCGGTTATCCATAATATTTGCCATCGGCAGGCTATTGACCAGCGTACGGTTGACGGGCAGGACGTTTAACGTCGAAGGCGCAATGCCAAACGAGCACTGCATCATGGCCCCGGTACAAACGGCGGGACAACTCATGGTAGCACCCCCAGTTGCCGCCAGAGTCGGCGGGCGGATTCATCTCCGCTGATTAATTCCTGAAGTAGCTCCGGCAAGGGCGTGTGTCCCCAGGCCCAGGCGCGCTCAAGCAGATAAGGTACCGGACTGTGCGGCTCCGTTCGTTGCAGATAGCTGGCAACCTGGCGAAGCATCTGATAGGCCTCCTCGCGGCTGGCGAAAGTGACGGGGGACGATACCGTCGGCGGTTCATTGACGGCCACCGTCTGCGTGTTTTCAGGTGGTGCGCTGCCCAGCGCCTGTTGGCAGGTTTTGATCTTTTGTTCCAGCACGCGAAAGGAGGGCGCGGACGCTTCCGGCCAGTGCTGGCAGACCGCGTTCAGGCGCTGCAGCCAGTGCAGACTGGCCTCCAGCGCTTCGGCGACAGGGCGGCTGGCCTCGCTGAACGGTGGGCTGGGATGATGACCCTGCTGCCACTGGCCGAGCGTGATGCTTGCGCCGTTGACCGCAAACAGCGGGGCATTGGCAACCAGCATGGCATAATGCTGCGCCACCCAGCTAAGCGGTGCGGCGCGATAATCATAATCCCCGTCTCTAATCTGCGGATGCAACTCGCCCGGGTAATGTTCCAGCGCCAGCGTCAGCAGCGCCAGCGCGCGCGGCAGGGCCGACACTCCGTGCAGGCGAATCCAGGCATCGCCAAGCCAGGCCATCACCACCAGATCTTTACTTCGCGTGGTGGTCAGGTGGCTGGCCAGTCTGGCGACCTCCTCCCAGTCGGCGCGCCGTGGTGCGCTCTGCCAGACGCCGGTGGGCAATGACTCATCGTCCTCCTGGCGCGCGCTGACCAACCGATCGAACTCGGGCGAATAGCGGATGGACTCCCCACAGGGGCTGTCCGGACTAATGGGAATAAGTAACGCGTCTATCTGTTCCATTGATGTTCTCCCGAAAATCCCTGTTCAGTCAGGATGACCCAGGGCAGCGGTGCATTGTCTTGCGCATTCAGTAACGCAAACTGGATATTGACGGTCGCACGAGAGCGCTGTTGTCCGTCGCTCACCGGCAGTGAAAAACGAAGCGGCACAGGCTGCGCCAGTGCGCCGCCGATGCGCTGCTGGTCTGTCATGCGCAGCAGCGCCCATGCCCCTTGCCAGCGCCAGCGTGCCGTATCGCCCGCCACGCTCAGGCCGACGACGGTGGTATCCGGCACGGGACGCCACGCGGAATTTGCCGCCCAGCGCAGGCTGAACGTCAGATTATCGCCGCTGCGCCAGTGCAGATCGGCGCTGGTGCCGCCGGGCCAGATCAGGGTCTGCTGATTACCGCTTAACCGCCAGTCGACGATTTGATCCGCACCGGCTTCCTGATTGCGCTGCGTCCGCCAGTTCACCCGCACCACCACACCGTCTGGCGAGACCAGTGCGGAAAGCAACGGCTGTGCGGCGGCTAACTGGCGAATCAGCGCGGGTTGGTCTGCGAGCGTTTCCGGCGGCAGTTTCGCCAGCAGCGACACCAGTTCGCGAACCCGATCCACATCCGCATCCGGGGCATGGGGCCGCGCCGTGAAAGGGAAACGCCCGGCAAGCCAGTTGTTATACAACGTGAAGATGTTCTGCACCACGCCGACGCTGCCCTGCTGGCGCAGTTGTTGACAGTTTTGCGCCGAGGCGCTGAGCAACGCGTTCAGCGAGGCGCTGTAAAAATCCTGCTGACCCGATGCATGAAACGAAGCCAGTTCGCTCTGACAATTTTGGGCGGTTAATGTGGGTAATGTTGCGGCGAGGGTTTGCAGTTGTGCCGGTGCACTGGTGGGATCCTGCTGTTGCAGGCGCATTAACGTCTCCTGCGAACTGACCCAGCGGGCGATTTGCTGATTTTGCGCGGCGGTCAGCCACGGACGCTGCGTGCTGAGCCATTCTATCGGTTGCTGGTAGCGGGTGAGCGTCGCGGAAATTTGCTCCGTCTGGGCGGTGGCCCAGCCCATCACCTGCTGTCCGCTCGCCTGTGCCTGCTCCGGCGTCGCCGTGTTGACCGACGGCGGGCGGATGCCGGGCAGACGTGCGCCGCCTTCATCATTGACCCGCGCAATGATCTGTGCGGCAACCTGCTGGCGCAGCGCGCTGGCGAGAGCCGGGCGATTGATCTGCGTCAGCGCCGCGATGACGCGATCGGCATTTTCCGTGTTGAGCTCTCGCGCCGGTGCGGTGCCAGGAACGCCGCGGTAGAGCGTCTGACGAATGGCGCGCTCGACGGCATTCTGCGCCAGTTCATTGAGCCGGGGTCGCCAGAGGCTGTCGGGGAGCTGTTCACTATACCGCTGATAGCCGGCAAACAGCGTTGCAGCCTGCTGAATCTGTGGATCGCCGGGATAGCCTAAGCGCTCAGGAGGCGGCTGCCCCGCGCCTCGCTGCCAGAACGGTTGATTCAGCAGATCGCGTAAACTTTTTTGCAGCGCCAGAATGTCGGGGGAAACATGGAATTCGCCCTCTGTGGATTGCGCGGTCAGCGTGGAAAAATGCAGTAGAGAGCGATCAATCTGAGCCACCAACCGCTGACGCAGTTGTTCCTCATCGTTAAGTAGATTATGAATGGCCGTCCGGTCGAGCAGGCGCCGCGCCTGCGTCTGGGTCTGCAAGGTGTTCAGCGCAAGCCGTGCAGGGGAGTGCGCCGCGTCCTGACTGAGACTATTGAGCGTGGTCAGGGCGTTCTGCAGCCGACTTATCTGCCGCATCAGCAGGCGCACGAAATCCGCGTTAATCTCTTCGTTACTGCTGAATGTCAGCAGCAGCTCGTCGAGTTGCCTGGCATAGATTTCCAGACTGGCGTTATCGTAGATTTGCGCCAGCCAGCGCCGGGTCTCGCGGGTAAACTGTTCGCTGTTGCGCTGGGTCAGTTCGCTGGCATCGGGCAGGTTCATCTGGCTTACGGGGAGCGTGGCGAGCATCTCATTAAGCTCAGACGTGGCGGGCAGGGCAGCGACTTCCACGTTAACCCCCCAGACGGTTGAAGAGACCTCGGCCAGCGTCTGCACCGTGGGGCGTTTGACCTGTGTCAGTTGCAGCAACGGCAGATACTGGGTCTCCATCTGCTTCGTCTGCTCGAGTAAAAACAGGATCTGCCGGTAACGCTCTTCCGCCAGCAGATCGTCCCGTTCGCGCAGGCTATCGCCGCGCGTTGCGCTCTGATGTTGCAGGCAGATGCTGTTCATCGCCGGCACCAGCAGGCTGCGCAGCGTTGCATCATGAAAGGTGGTGCTCAGTTTGCTGTCAGTCCGGCTGAACAGCGATCCTGGCCAGATGAGCGAGCGAAAATGCCACTGCGGGACGTCATTCACCATCCGCCAGTACCGCGTGGCAGAACGTTCACCTGGCGTATCGCTGGGGGCAATTTGCGTCGCGAGACTCTGCAACTGGTTATGCAGCAACAGGGCGTTGGTATGCTGAGACGGCCAGCGCCAGAGCATCACCGCCAGCCAGACGACGCACAGCGCGCTGTAGCCCGCGAGGACAATAAAATGGCGGCGCAGATTAAGCCGCAGCAGGCGACGTACCGGCAGCGCCAGCCCCCGTTCCGCGGTGATTTTGTCATGCAGAAGCGTCTGACAGAACGCCATCTGCGGCTTTTCGTCCACCACGTGATGAGTGACAAACCAGATCCCACGCAGTAGCGGCGGTTCATCGCGGGCATTGCTGCTCAGAAGCCCATCGAAACTGGCGTGAAGCGCCGTCGCCAGCGACGGAAAAAACTCCGGCAGACGAAACAGCGATGCTGGCGTACTGCCACTGAGCGCGCCAAGTTCAGTGACCGCCTGGCGCAGTGAGAAACGGGTGTTCTCCAGCGCATCGTCAATCCACTGTGGTTTCCAGACGGCTTCCCGGGGACAAGAAATCGCGCTCCCGATGGCGCTTCCCTGAGCCAGGGACGGGAGCTGGCGCAACAGCGTCCGCACGCCGTCCTGCGCTTCCATACCGCTGATTAAGAGATAAACAGGCAGGCTGAGGCCGCACACCTGCTGGATCTGCTGGCAGCGTTCTGACAGATAAGCGTATGCATCGCTCTCTAAATCCGCGAGCGGAAGCGTCAGGATCAGCGCATCCAGCGGGCGCTGAGGGCGACTTTTCACCAGTGCCGCCATCATCTTTTGCCAGTCGTTCTGCCGGATAAGCCGTTTTTTCCCCGTGGTTTGCAGCGAATGCGGCACGCAGAGCAGGCTGCACTGCGCATCAAACCACCACTGCCCGAACCAGGACTCCGCGCCGTCGGTTAATGACCAGGTGCGGCACAGCAGACGGTTGTCCTCCTCGTTGCCCAGCATCAGGATCCGGGTGCTGTCGTAAGGATCCTGTCCGCCATTGGCGCGCTGGATCTCCTTTTGCGCGCGGATAAAGGTGTCGTTACGATATTGCCATTGCCACCAGACGCACCACAGCGTGATCGCCAGCAGCACCAGCACGAGGATCGTAAGCGACAGCCACGGCTGCGTCATGGCGTCTCCTCCGGGCAAAGTTGCGTCGCGGAAAAGTCCGGTAGCGTATTCACGCCAATGGCCTCTTCGAGGCCCAGCCACAGATGTTGGCTCAGCAATAACAGCGCCAACAGCACGATCAGCGCGACCAGATGCAGACGAGAGTGATCGGGCAGACGGCGGCGGGGAGGCAGTTGCAGCGGTGCCCCCAGCGAGTCGGCATTCAGGCGTGCGGCAATGTCATCGGCCCGGGGATCCTGCTGAAAAGCAAAATGCCACAGTAACCGACAGGTCTCCTGATGCGCGGTTTCATTGAAATCGTCGCGGTTGATGCCAAAGCCCAGCGTCAGGCAGCGTAAATAGAGTGCGGCGACATCGCGCTGGCCCGGTTGACGTTCGCTGAGCAGGGTTTGAATGCGCTGCGGTAACGCATCCCCCGCGCGATGCGTTTGCCAGAGGTGGTATTCCAGCGGGCACGCCTGCCACGGGAGGTGCGCAGGCCATGACGTGTAGAGCACCGTCTCATCAATCAGCGCGACCAGCGCATACACGGCGGCATCGATCTGCGCCTGAAACGGACTGCCTAACACCCGGTTCAACCGCTGCGTGTAGTCCGCGACGACCTGATTACTCCAGGAGAATGCCTGTTGATACAGCATTTCCGGTGCCAGCGTGCTGGTTTTCCAGCGTTCAAATTGCGCCAGCCAGCGGGTAAAAACCGTATCAAACAGACGGCTTGCGGGCATGTCAGTCGCCATCGGCATGGTATTGCGCCTCCTGCCGATAAAGCATGATCCGCTCAGGTCTGACGCTGGTCTCATGCAGTGGGGCGATGACCAGTGGGGCGTCGTGCTCAAACCATTGCGTGGTGAGCGTAAGGGTAAACAGTGCGATGGTGCTGTCGGTTTCCCACTCCGTCCGCTGTTGTGCCGCAAGCGGTACGACGGACATGCCGTGCATGCGCTGGCGGCGTAAGATCGGCAGAAACGGCTGGCAGGCAATCAGTGACGCCTGTAGCCAGTCGACCGCCGACAGCGGGCTACCGTCGGGCATCAGGATACCTATCACCACCTGCTCACCCGCGCGTGTCCCGCCAGGCAGCGTCAGGGAGAAGTCGTCCTCCCCGGCAGTAAAATTCAGCCGCAGTCGACGGCGATGGATATGTGCCAGTTGCGTGCGCAGCAGCGTAAACAGCGCGGTAAATCCTGGCTGCATATTTTCGTAGTCGAAACCGGGAAGCCAGGGCAGGGGTTTATCCTGAGTCAGGACAGCGGTCTGACCGCAGAATAAACACAGTGTGCGAAACAGATCCGCCGGATGGGTCTTTCCGCTGTTTACCAGACATTCCAGCAGCGGCAGTACTCCCTGAATACTTTGCAGGCAAAGCGTCAGCCAGAGCCAGTTGTGGGTATTGTCGTTCTGCCTGGCAAGTTGCGCTTCACGGCTGAGAAACAGGATCTTCTCTCTGGCCAGCAGACAAAGTTCACGAGCCTGTTGGCAGAGCGTACTGCCCTCGACCACCTGAGGCGACGGGGGGAACCAGTCGTTGCGGCGAAATCCCCCTTCGGTATAGACCACCTGAATCAGCGGCAGGCAGAGGAGATCGGCGCGTTCATGCAGACTGACCAGACGCGGTGCCGGCTGCCAGCTGGCAATGGATTCGGGAAACTCTCCGCTGGTTAAATCGGGTAGCGGTGCGCTGGTGACGGAACGAAAGCGGGTGGTAAACGGCTGCCACTGACCACCGCGGTTTGCCGACGGCAGCGCCAGCCAGAGCGTGTGTTCGCTGTCAGCGGCAGCCGGAAGCAGGCGAGTGCAGTCAAATTCCAGCGGCGGATCGCGTTGGATATCGTAGTCAATGGGTAAGCCATCGGGCATGATCGCCGTCAGGCGTAAGAGTCGCAGAGTACCGGCGCAAAGCGCGGCATCGTCAATCTCCAGATGGTTCACCCCCCAGAACCACGGGTTAGCATGACCGGCAAGCGCGGCGGCGAGGGCGTCATGGCGCAGCGACTGCAACTGGAAATGCTGCGGCAGCATCGCCATCCCTTCATACCAGCAGACCATTGCCGGAATTGTCGTCATATTACTTTCCTTGTTCAGGAGCCAGTACCGCCTCGTCCGCCATCAGTTGCAGATGCAGGGCGGTGGTTTTGTCCAGTCGCAGGCGGTGCTCGCCTTCGCTGCGATAGCGGGCAAACAGCAGCGTGGCTTCTGCAGGAGCACCGCTCAGCGGATTGTCATCAGCGGTAAAGCGGGAGCCGGGAACCAGTTCCAGAGACCACACGTGCAAACCGCCAGGGTAATCGCGCTGTAGTTGCGCTCTGGCGTTAAACCACTGCGTTGCTGAAAGCGTCTGCACCACAGGCACAAGTGAGGCATCGGCAATGGCGACAATATCCACGGCGACAGGGGTGTTATCATTAGCATCCGCAGCGGTGTCGATGACCACCGTCTTTAATTCCACCTGATTTGACCAGAATGAACAGCCATTATTAAGTAATGCTAAACAAGTCATAAATATTATTCTGGCTACATGGCTTATGCCGTTAGTCATATAAATTCCTTTTATATCCCCGTTAAGAAAATAATTAATGGTGAGGTTTGTTTAGTTGATTTAAATCATTATTCGGCGTTAATCATTAAATAAACAGGTGAAAATAGGGTGTGCCCGTAGAGTGAATATACCGTATGGAATATTCACTCTATCATCTACTTTTCAGTATCTCATTGAATAATGAACCTTTTGTTCTTTGCATGTGATATTGATCAACCAGGAAGATTCTCATCCAGAAAACAAAAATTGGTTGATATTTATTTTCCATTGTGTTTTTTATAATGGCGATTGATTATTCTGAAATAACGTTTTCAAATAAAGGTGCACGCAGGATTGCACTCGGGATTTTTATTGCGAAAAGGACAAGTTATGGCAGAGAGTATTCAACATAAACTCAGTCGTATTAGACCACCACGGGTGCAAATTACCTATGACGTGGAAACGGGTGGAGCAATAGAAAAAAAAGAATTGCCTCTTGTTGTCGGTATTTTAGCCGATTTATCCGGCCAGCCGGCGACCCCACCTGAAAAGCTACGTGACCGGCGGTTTGTCGATATCGATCGTGATAACTTTGATGATGTGCTCGCGTCGATCGCCCCCCGCCTGGCGCTCCAGGTGGAGAATCGGCTGGCAAATGATGACAGCAAATTCAACATTGAGCTTCATTTCAAAACCATCGACGATTTCTCTCCTCTCAACATTATCGATCAAGTGAAACCCCTTCAGCGCCTGTTTCTTGCCCGTCAGCGCCTGCGCGATCTGCTGACCAAACTGGATGGCAACGACGATCTGGATGCCCTGCTCCAGCAGGTGGTCAATGACAATGCTGAACTTCAGGCGTTGCGGTCAACAGCGGAAGACAAGCCGGCAGAAAATGCCTAACCGAAGAGGAACGAACAATGGAAACGGTTCAGGAACAGGCTGAAACAGGCGGGCAAACGGTCACGCTGAGCGTATTGGATCGCATCATTCAGGAAGGGCGTATGGCGCGCGATGAACTGCAGCAGACCTACGCGCGCGACATGCTGGAAGAGCTGGCAACGCAGATCCTTGATGAAGGCATGACGGTGGAAAGCGACACTGTCGCCATGATCAACCACCGTATCGCACAAATTGACGCGCTCATTAGCGCTCAGCTTAATGAGGTGCTGCACCATCCGGATATGCAGCGGCTGGAGGCGTCCTGGCGCGGGCTTCATCAGTTTGTGATGAACACCGAAACCAGTTCCCGACTCAAGCTGCGTTTGCTTAACGTCTCGCGTAAAGCGCTGCAAAACGATCTCGAAAAAGCGGTGGAGTTCGATCAAAGCACGTTGTTCAAAAAGCTGTATGAAGATGAATACGGCACCTTTGGCGGCAACCCCTATAGCGTGCTGGTCGGCGATTATGAATTTGGTCGCCATCCGCAGGATGTGGCGCTGCTGGAGAAAATTTCGCAGGTCGCGGCGGCGGCTCATGCCCCCTTTATTGCCGCAGCCAGCCCACGTCTGTTTGATATGGGATCGTTCGCTGAGCTTGGCGTGCCGCGCAGTCTGGCGAAGATCTTCGAAAGTGCTGAGCTGATCAAATGGCGGGCATTCCGTGAAAGCGATGAGTCCCGCTATGTGACGCTGGTTTTACCCCATGTATTACAGCGCCTGCCCTATGGCCCGGATACCGTACCCGTGGAAGGCGTCAACTTCGTTGAGGACGTCAACGGCCTGGATGCCAGTAAGTACCTGTGGGGTAATGCGGCGTGGAAGCTGGCAAATCGGATCACCGATGCCTTTGCGTTGTACGGCTGGTGCGCGGCGATTCGCGGAGCGGAAGGCGGCGGGCTGGTGGAAGATCTTCCGGCGCATACCTTCAGCACGCCTTCCGGCGACATCAGTTTGCGCTGCCCGACGGAGATTGCCATTACCGATCGCCGCGAGAAAGAGTTGAACGATCTGGGGTTTGTTGCCCTGTGCCACAAAAAGAACAGCAACTCGGGCGCATTTTTTGGCGGGCAAACCACTAACCAGGCGCGGATCTACAACACGCCGGAAGCGAACGCCAACGCGCGCATTTCCGCGATGCTGCCTTACATCCTTGCCGCCTCCCGCTTTGCCCACTATCTCAAGGTCATTATGCGCGACAAAGTCGGCAGTTTTATGAGCCGCGACGAGGTTGAAAGCTATCTCAATAACTGGATTGCCGACTACGTTCTGCTGCGCGATAGCGCGCCGCAGGAGATCAAAGCCCGCTACCCGCTGCGCGAAGCGCGGGTTGACGTCAGCGACGTTCCCGGTAAGCCGGGAGTTTATCGCGCCGTCGTTTTTCTGCGCCCGCATTTCCAACTGGAAGAGTTGACCACCTCAATTCGTCTGGTTGCTGAGCTGCCGCCACCGGCAGTCGCCTGATTAAAAGGAGATAAATCATGGATGCTATTTTTTTAAAACTGGACGATATCAAGGGCGAAAGTCAGGCAGATGGCTTTACCGATCAGATAGAGATCATGTCCTTCAGCCACAACGTGGCGATGCAGGTGACCAACGATGTCAGTAACACCGAGCGTACCTCCGGGCGCGCGCACGTAGGGGAGATGTCGCTGACCAAGTTTGTCGATCTCGCCACCCCGGTGCTCAACGAATACTGCTGTAGCGGCAAAATGATTAAAGAAGGAAAGCTGACGCTGTGCCGCAATGATGACGGCAAAATGCTGCCTTTTATCGTCTACACCCTGACCAATGTCATCATTTCTCACCTGAGCGTAAGCGGCGGGTCCGGTGGAAAACCGGTCGAAACGATGTCGCTGAATTTCACCAAAATCAAATGGGAAATTACCGCGCAGAAATCGGAGGGGACCCAGCAGGGAACCAGTTCTTCGGTCTGGGATATGACGATGAATAAGAAAGGGAGCTAATGATGAGCTCCTCCATACCGGTTGCGCTACTCGACAGGCTGGCGGATGAGGCTATCTCACCACGCGAGTCGGTCTACCGGGAACTGCGCAGGTTGTTCAACACCCGCGCGCCGAAAGACGTCGCGTCACTCCCCGCGCTGCTCGCCTGGGGCGTTCCCGAATGGCACGGCATCAATGCGGATGATGATCGGGTGCTCGACTGGTTTTGTCGCCAGCTCAGACGCACGATTTTGCATCTTGAACCCCGCATTAAAGCGTTGACGGTGAGTGTCAAAGAGGCGCGCCACACCACGCTGGCGCTCCATCTGGAAGCGCAACTGTGGGATGACGATGCGCTGCTGGCGCTGGATCTGGCGTATCAAAATGGTCGTTGGCGGTAAAGCCAACAGGAGAGAACGATGGACGACAGGTTGCTGGAGGATTATTTGCAGGAACTCCGGTGGTTGCGTGCCGCCAGCGGTGAATTTTCCCGCCAGCATCCGAAGATCGCCGCCCGCCTGCGTTTAAGCGAATTTGACTGTCCCGACCCGCACGTCGAGCGGCTGCTGGAAGGGTTCGCGCTGCAAAGCGCGCGCCTGAACCAGCGGCTGGACGAAGGGTTTAGCGAACTGAGTGAATCGCTTCTGGAACTGCTCACCCCGCATCTGCTGCGCCCCTATCCCTCATTTGCCACCGCCCGTTTTACGCCCGATCCGCTGGCAGGCGATCTGACGCAGGGTTACACGCTGCCCGCCGGTACGCCGCTGTACGCGCTGACGGCAGAGGGCGAAACGGTCTGGTGGCGTACCGCATTGCAGCATACGCTGTGGCCGGTCGCGATCGATGACCTCACCTGGCTCGACGCGAGTGCGGCTCGTCAGGCATGTGGGCTAAGCCAGGCGCGGGGTGCATTGTCGCTTCGGCTTCGTTGTTTACCACCCTATAAGTTTTCCACGCTGACGATGCGCACGTTGCGCATTTACCTGGGGGGTTCTGCGCAGGTTAACGCCGCGCTTTTCGACCTGCTCTATGCCCACACGATAGGCCCACTGCGCCCGCAGCCGGTAGGGCTCGAAAATGCGGAGCACCTGTTGGCGAGCGAGCCGGGCGTCGAGTCGAGCGGGCTGGCGTTGAGCGCCTGGATGCACTGCCCGCAGGCGCTGATGTATTTCGATTTGCCGATCCCGCAGACCCCGCACGGCGACACGATGACGCTCTGCATTCCTTTTCGTCGCGCCCCGGACACGGCGCTGCATCTGACTCGGGACGATGTGCGTCTCAACTGCGTACCGGTGGCGAATCTGTTTACGCGAACCTCGGAACCGCTGCCCGTCGGGCACACGCACAGCGAATACCGGCTGGTCGCCGATCTCTACGACAAAGAGATGCAAATCTACCGCATTGTTCAACTGTGGATGAGCCGACGCGATGAAGCCTGGCCGGTGCCGCCCTATTACGGCGCGCAACAGCATGCTGATGCTCGATGGTTCTGGCATGCGCGGCGACATTATCGGCAGGAGAACGATCTCTGGCTGACGCTGGTGGACAGCCGTTTTGATCCCTTTGCCGCCGATGAAGCGTCCACGCTGACGGCAACGCTTCTGTGTACCAACGGTGAGTGTGCGTCGTCGCTGATGGCCGGAACCCCGCTGGCCTTTGAGTTTCCGGGGCCGATAGCGCAGGCGTGCTTGCTGGGCACGCCGACGAGTCCGGGTCAGTCCGTAAGGCAGCGGAACGCACGCTGGAAGTTGGTTTCCTCGCTGGTGCTCAATCATGTGTCGTTGACCGAAGGCGACGAGGCGCTGGCGTCACTGAAAGAGATGCTCTCTCTGTATGCCTCTTCGGGGGAATCGGCGGCGGTCTGGCAGCAAATCGACGGCATCCGCGCGATGCGCTGCGAACGGGCCAGCGAACATTCTGGTCGCGACGCATGGCGTGGCTGGCGTAACGGTATTCGGGTCACGCTGACGCTGGATCCTCAGGCGTTCACCGCCAGCAGTCGCCTGCTTTTTGCCGCGATCATCGCCCGTTTTCTGGCGCGTAACGCCACGGCAAACTGCTTTGTACATACCGTGTTGCAGGATGACAGCGAGGAGATCCCGCTATGGCGCGATACCGATCCCAGCCTGCCGATAGTGTGATAGCGCAGCTTCGGCGCGAACCCTGGCGCTTTTCGCTGGAGCAGTGCGTCCGGTTGCTCGAACTGAGCGGCGTGTCGCCTGAACTGCGCGGTGAGCTGGGGCTGACCTTTGCCCCGGCGGAGATTGGCCGTTTGCAGGGGGCGCGCGTAGAGGTGCGAAGCCTCGGCCTGGGCGGTGCGGACGGCGTTTTACCCTACGAGGGACTGGAGGCGCTGCCACAGGCGGCACAGGATTTCCTCAACCTGTTTGAGCAGCGGATGATTGAACACGACTGCCGAAGCCGGAGCGTATATCGGCTGGCGACGCCTTATGCCCGACGAGAGCAGGCGGCAGGCGGCGAACTCATGCAGGCGCTGTGTGGATTTTTGACCGCGGCGCGTCCGGCGCAGGTGCCGTTATCGCTGATCCAAAGCGGTCTGTTGGCAAACCGCAGGCGCGGTGCCGCAGGATTTGTCGCACTGGCGGCGGCGATGATGAACATCAGCGTGTCGGTGGAAGCGTTTGTGGGGCGCTGGCAGGGATTACCCGCCGATGCGCAGAGCCGCACCGGCTGTCGGCTGGGGCGCAACAGCGTGGCGGGCCGCCACGCCTGGCATCAACACGCGGGCATCCGGCTCCATCTGATCGCCAGCAGTGCCGCGCAATGGCGCACATTTTTACCCGGTGGCGAAGGCTTCACCACGCTGAGCCTGGCCGGACGCCTCTGGTTTGGCGCGGCGATTTCGCTGGAGCTGGTCATGCGCGGGACGTTGACGCTTGACACGCATCTGTCCCGCGCGCGGCCTCCGCGCCTGGGGCGTACCGCACAGCTACAGGGGCGCAAAGCGTCGCCGTGCTGCTGTCGTCTGTTTTTCAGGGAGGATGAACATGGATTTAAAAGCATTGGTACAACGACTGAACCCGAATTGCTTTCGCGCGCTGGAGCTGGCGGCTGAACGGAGCCGGGGACAGGGACACTGGTTTGTTGAACCCGAACATTTGTTGTTAGCTCTGCTGGATGAGGAACAGGGCGATCTGGCCTGTTGCCTCAGCGAGGCGGCGATCCCTGCGGACAGGCTGCGTGAAGAGATTCAGCGCACCCAGGCGCAGTTTAAAACCGGCTGTACGCGCATGCCGGTCTTTTCCGTCCAGCTAGTGGAACTGCTGGAAGGGGCGATTCTGCTGGCGACCTTCCAGCGTCTTGCGCTGGTGCGTTCGGCGTTACTGCTGCTGGCATTGCTGACCCGCGAACGGCTGCGTAGCCAACTGGCACAGGGGATGCCGTTGTTGCTCGGCATTCAGGCCATGACGCTGGAAAATCAGTGGCGGAACTGGTGCCGACTTTCCGTGGAGGAACAAAACGGGCCGCAGTCTGACGATCGCCCTGACCATGAAAGCGGCGTACTGGAGCAATTTACCCACGACCTGACCCGCGATGCGCGCGAGGGACGGATCGACCCGATCATCGGTCGCGATAGCGAGATCCGCCAGTGTATCGACATTCTGCTACGTCGTCGACAGAACAACCCGATTCTGGTTGGTGCGCCTGGTGTCGGGAAAACGGCCGTCGCCGAAGGGCTGGCGCGACGCATCACTGAAGGCAGCGTGCCGCCGCCGCTGCGCGACGTGTCGCTGCTGGCGCTCGATCTTGGCCTGTTGCAGGCTGGCGCAGGCGTAAAGGGCGAATTTGAGCAGCGGCTGAAAGGCGTGATCGACGCGGTCAAAAAATCCTCTCAGCCGATTATTTTGTTTATCGACGAAGCCCATACGCTGATTGGCGCGGGGGGCGCCGAGGGCGGCAGCGACGCCGCCAACCTGCTGAAACCGGCACTGGCGCGCGGTGAGCTGCGCACTCTCGCGGCGACCACCTGGCAGGAGTACAAAAAATATTTCGAGAAGGATCCCGCGCTGGACCGGCGCTTTCAGCGTATCCAGATTGAAGAACCGGACGAGCATCGCGCGGTGGTGATGCTGCGGGCGGTCGCCGATAAGCTGGAAGCGCATCACGGCGTGCAGATCCTCGACAGTGCAATCCACGAAGCGGTGCGCCTGTCGCAGCGCTACATCTCCGGACGACAGCTACCGGACAAAGCCATCAGCGTGCTCGACACCGCCTGCGCGCGGGTGGCGCTGGCGCAGCATGACGTGCCGCCCGCGCTCGAAGAGATCCGCCAACAATGGGCGGCCATTGAGGAAGAGGGGCAACGGCTGAATCGCGAGCTGCTGGTGGGCGTTGATCATCACGACCGGCTGTGCGAGCTGGAGGCGCAGGCGGAGAAACTCCAGATTCAGGCGCGGGAAGTGGAAGGGCGCTGGCAGGATGAGCGCCAGCGGGTCGGCGAGCTGCTCTCCGCCCGTCAGCGGATGCTGAATCTGAGCGAACGGCTCGATGAAGATGACGAAGAACTGGAGCAGCAGTTGGTGGAGTGTGCGGCGCTGATTGGCAAGCTGGAAACCGCCGCCGCGCAGCTGCGCGAGGAAGTGCCGCTGGTGGCCGATTGCGTAGACGCCGCCACTGTCGCCGCCGTGATTAGCGGCTGGACGGGGATCCCGCTCGGGCAGATGCTGACCGATGAAGCCCACGCCCTGCGTACGCTGGTTGAGCGGATGAGCGAACGGGTGATGGGACAACAGGCGGCGCTGGAAACCATCGTCCAGCGCCTGCGCGCGTATCGTAGCGGCCTGACCGACCCGCAGAAGCCGGTCGGCGTGTTCCTGCTGGTGGGGCCAACCGGCGTTGGCAAAACCGAAACCGCGTATGCGCTGGCCGATGCCCTGTACGGCGGTGAACGTAACCTCATCACCATTAATCTTTCCGAGTATCAGGAAGCGCACACCGTCAGCCAGCTCAAAGGCGCACCGCCGGGTTACGTCGGCTACGGCAGCGGTGGGGCATTAACCGAAGCCGTGCGTCGTCGCCCCTATTCGGTGGTGCTGCTGGATGAGATCGAAAAGGCGCACCCGGACGTGCTGGAGGCGTTCTATAACGTTTTCGATAAGGGCGTGATGGAGGACGGCACCGGGCTGATTATCGATTTTAAAAATACGGTGATGCTGGCAACCAGCAATATCGGGGCGGAACTGATTCTGGAGACGCCGCTATCTGAATTAAATAGCGAGCGGTTTAACGGGGAATTACGGGAGACGCTGTTACATCATTTTCGTCCGGCGTTTTTAGCAAGGATGACCACGGTGGCCTATCGCTCGCTGGATGAAGAGATATTAAAAGGGATTGTGCTGGCGAAGCTGGAGAAATTAGCGCAGCGGTATTTAGTGGCGACCGGGGAGCAGTTAAATATGGATGAAGGACTGGTTGATAGAGTGATGGAGAAGTGTAAGGGGGTCGGGGCCAGGGATGTTGATAATCTGGTGGTTGGGGAAGTGATGGGGAGTGAATTTTTATCATTATTATGAAATATGGATAAATAATATGAAACTTCTAGTTGATGAGCAAGGACGGTTTAGTTGGGCAGCAACGAGATCAGCAGTAACTACAAGTTTGAAATTTTCTGATGGGACGAATGATTTTGGTGCTGGCTCGGAATTTTACAGCACTTGTGCGGGTTGCGGAAGAAAATTACCCATGTGCTGTATGCATTTAGACCATATACTTCCATTTGTATCATATGGACATAAATTTATTTCTGAATGTGCATTGTCTTTTTATTCTTTAAACGTTTCACATAATAAAATAAATTCAATGACTGGAGTCGTTCATGGCGGTATTGGTTATATACAAGAAAAAACAATTTCGTACTCTACTTTTGGGCGGGAAACGAGTTCAATTAAACAGTTAAATACAATAAGTTCAGAGAACGCCTGGTATAATGATTTGGAAAACCTACAGTTTATGTGCATGTCATGTAATACAAGAAAGCAAGACTCTCCGTTTTCTACGGTATTCCCAGGAAGATTCACCATACCTATTAGTAATAAATTATGACTTTATATTAAAAACATTTATCTTTTTATTATATGAAAAAGGCACTAAAAAGGAATTTCCCATGCCCGACACTACCATCCTCAAACTCACCGCGAAGCTAACTGGCCTAACCGCCTCAACCTTGCAAACCGATTCTCAACTTAACGGCCTGACCATCGCCACGGTTACCGTAACCACCTCTGCGCCGTTAACGCTTGATACCGCGCTGGCGACCCATCTTACCGCCACCATCAACAACGCCGACTATGACGGGCTGATTGCGGAGATTCACCAACTGCCCGCGACGCGTAACGCCGACTGCTATCAGTTTGTGCTGCGTCCCTGGCTGTGGTGGCTGACGCTTTCCAGCCATAATCGCGTCTTTCAGAACCTCAGCGCGCAGGAAATTGTCGAGAAGGTGTTTAAGGTCGGCGGCTTTACTGACTACACATTTCAGCTCAAAACCACACCGGCAAAGCGCGAGTACTGCCTGCAATACAACGAGAGCGATTTTAATTTTGTGTCGCGGCTGCTGGAACAGGAGGGAATTTTCTGGTTCTTTACCCACGCAGCAGGCACACACACGCTGGTGCTGGCGGATGACAACAGCGCGTTTCCATCCATCCCCGGCGAGAAAAAGGTGAAGTATCTGGCGGCGCAGAGCGGTGAGCGGGAAGCCGGGGCGATTCGCTCGGCGGCATTGCGTATGCAAGCTACCGCGCAAGGATTTCAGACCAGCGATTTCAACTACGAGCAGCCGAAGGCCGCGCTCTTTTCGCAGGCGGGAGAGAAGAAAGGCGGGGTGCATTATCAGCATCCAGGGCGGTTTAGCGTCAAAGCCGACGGTGACGCGCTGGCGGCGTGGAAGGTCAACGCCCTGACGTCGCAGGCGAAGCAACTGGTAGGCGAAAGCGACTGCGCGACGTTAACCGCGGGCCACTGGTTTACCCTGACCGATCATGATGATAAGACGCTGAATACCGACTGGCTGGTCACCGCCGTCACCCACGACTACGACGGTGAGCACTACCGCAACCGCTTTACCGCCATCCCAAAAGCCACGCTCTATCGACCGCAAAGCAGCACGCCGAAACCGTTTATGCACACGCAAACGGCAACGGTGGTCGGCAAGCAGGAAGAGGAGATCTGGACCGATAAACTCGGCAGGGTAAAAGTACAGTTTGCGTGGGATCGGGAAGGCAAACGTGATGAAACCAGCTCCTGCTGGCTGCGGGTGGCGACCGCCTGGAGCGGCAACGGCTTCGGTACACAGTTTATCCCCCGCGTCGGCCAGGAGGTCGTGGTGAGCTTTATCGACGGCGAGCCGGATAAACCGCTCGTCACCGGCTGCGTCTATAACGGCGTCAACGCGCTGCCCTATCCGCTTCCGGCGAATCAGACCCAGTCTGGCGTTAAAACGCAAAGCAAAGCAGGCTTTAACGAACTGCGTTTCGACGACAAAAAGGATGCCGAACTGCTGGCGATGCAGGCGCAAAAGGACTTTCAGCTTATCGTGCTGAACGACAGTAACACGACAGTCGGCCACGATGACATTCAGAGCGTGAAAAACGACCGTACGCGCACCGTTGAAGAGGGCAATGAAACCGTCACGCTGAAGAAGGGCAACCGGGTGGTCAACATTGAAAAGGGTAGCGATACGCTGACGGTCAAAGATAAGCGTAGCGTGACGGTGAAAGGCGATCAGGAACACGCGGTGGACGGCAATGAGACGCACAAAGTGAAGGGCAACTACACGCTGAACGTCGACGGCAATCTGACGATTAAGGTCAGTGGTACGCTCACGCTGGAAAGCGGTAAAACGCTGACGGTGAAGAGCGGGGCGGATCTGAAAGCCAGTGCGGCCACGAACCTGAATCTTGACGCTACCAGTATTGCCAGCGAAGCGAAGAGTTCGCTCACTCAGAAAGCGGCAACGATTAATCAGGAGGCGAAAGCCACGCTGACCAGCAAAGCCAGCGCGACACAGACCCTGGAGGGCGGCGGAATGCTGACGCTCAAGGGCGGGTTAGTGAAGATCAACTAATGAGCGAACGACTGGACTATCAGCAGGACACCACCCGGCTACAGGCTGGCCTGACGGACGGCCAGCTCAGTGGCGAGATGCGTATTGAGGAGCATGGGCGTCGGCTGATAGCGATGCACTATCAGCAGGGCGTTCTGCACGGCGTCACCGAAAGCTGGCATCCTAATGGCCAACTGGCGATGCAGCAGGAATATCATCACGGCAGATTGCAGGGGGTGGCGCGCTACTTTAGCGAAGAGGGCGTGTTGATCCGTGAAGAGCACTGGCGGGAAGGGCAACTGCACGGCGAATGCCGCTGCTTTTATCCGTCCGGGCAGATGCAGATGCAGATGCGTGAACAGTGGCAGGACGGCCTGCGTCATCAACAGAGTGAACAGTTCTATCCCGATGGGGCCTGTGCCATGCGACAACAGTATGTCCTCGGTCGCCTGGCCCACGAACCCGAGCGCTGGCTACCGGATGGCCGTGCCATCAATGCCTGGGGGCAATCCCAGTCGCGGTTCAGTAAATGGACGGAGCATCTGTAGGCGCGATCGCGGCAGGTCAATGAAAGGTATGACGCTGCACGTACAGACTACGACTTTCCTGTTATGGAGCGCGGGCGCAGAGTTCATAAAAATTAGTGTTACCCCCGCCAGTTCGTCATCGTTCTATACGGACGGCCTTCTGCGGCCTGCATAACTGTGTTTGCGCAAAGGTGATGATGTATGGTTGATCGAATGTACGTTCCGCCACTGGCTTCACGACGGGTGAAGCGAACCCAAATTCGCTCACGCGACAAATGGGTTGAAACGGATCTGTTTGTTGAGCAGGGGGTCAGGTATTTTTTTCGTGTGACCGGTAAGTGGTGCGATATGAACCATTGCTGCGACGCGAACGGTTATACCGCCGACTATCTTAATTTTGCCCGAATCTGGCTGCGTTGCCGCCACGAACCTGCGACCTGGTTTACCTTAATTGGCACTATCGATAAATCAACCGATACCATGTTTGTGATTGGTGACGGTGCCCGACTAAATAACGGCTGGATTGCGCCCCGCAGCGGTGAGTTAGTGGTCTTTGCAAATGATATTTCGGGGATGTACTGGAATAACTTTGGTTCGGTAGTGCTGGAAGTCTGGCGATGAAAAATGTAAGCGCATCGGAGGGTATCAATGTGAAAGCTATTTAAGAAAATAAAATATTCTCCTGCTTATTATATTTTACAGAGAATGACGGGAATTTGTTAAGATGTGCCGGAATCGTGAAATTGTGATTGACCTTTTATTTAAAACAGTGACCGTTATTTTTTCTTTGTTTTTATTTGGTGATCTAATTGTTTATTAATTGATCTTTTATTGTTTTATATTTGTACTAATACCCATGCTATTTTTGTGCTATTAGTCACACTTATTGCTCGTTTTTGCCTCTTAAAAACACATTTGTGTCTTTTTTTTGTACAGGTTGTGCGATTTCAAAGTGTTTAAGATATTTTTTATGTTTCTTAACTTGTTGTTTTAATTGTTAATTATTGACAGTGCTAACATCTGGCAATCATTTAAGATGAATTAAGCTTTTTTTGCTTTCCACTCCTCGTCGTAATACTCAGAATATTCCCTATCCAGTGATGTCCGCATTCCTGATAACGCTTACTGCGAATACCCGGGTAAGTGTCATTTTTAGGCTCTGCGAAAGGAAAAGAAAGCACGCTAATAATAGCGTTTTCTAAACAGGTCAACTCTGGAATATATATATCATTATCAGTGTGAGCGTGATTGTCGCTCAGGATGGCGTGAACCGGAAAAATTGGATATCAGGTCTGCAATAGCACATTGATAATTGTATATCTCATTACAGGTATGTTTACCCCGTATTCTTCCTGGCGGATGTAATACGGTTGCCTGGTATAACCGAAAATCGTCATTATATTTTTAGGATATTTGTTTTGAGCACTCGTATTGTTTTTACATGGGTTACTCTGGCTCTTTCTCTCTGGGTAGCCACAACGCCATGTTTCGCCGCATTAGCCAATGTCGAAGAAACGAATCTGAAAGAAAGTATTTTATTTGCTTTTGATCGTGACCCTTCGGTAAGCAGCCAGGCCGCACAAATGGGTATTGGCCAGGCAATGACCGATGAAGCGAAAAGCGGCTGGATGCCACAAATTGGTTTAACCGCCAGCACCGGTCAAAATAAGACCACGGATTCCAGCGGTTCTCTCAATAACTCCGCTGCATGGGGCATTAGCGTCACACAGTTAGTTTATGACTTCGGTAAAACCAACAGCGCGATTGCCCAGTCAGAAGCCCAGTACGAAAGCTATCGCTATCAACTGATGAGTACGCTGTCTGATGTCGCGTCAAAAGCGGCGCTGGGCTACGTTGAAGTAAAACGCTATAGCGCATTGGTTGACGCCGCACGCGAGAATATCGTCGCGCTGGAGAAAATTCAGCATCTGGCGCAACTTCGCGCCAGTGCAGGTTTGAGTTCGACTTCAGACGATTTGCAAACGCAGACCCGTATTGCCGGAATGCACGCCACGCTGGAGCAGTACTCCGCCGCGCTGCAGAAAGCGAAAGCGGTCCTCGCCGTACAAACGGGTGTCAGTGCTAACCGTTATGCCCGCCTGCCTGAAAACCTTGAAGTTAAACAAGTCACTGTTGAAAACATCGACTACGCGAAGATCCCCTCGGTACTCGCGGCACGGGCAATGGTGACCTCCGCACAACACGGCGTCGAGCGCGCAAAAGCACAGCATATGCCGACGGTGAGCCTGAAAGCGGGTCGTACTCGTTATGAGTCAGACAACCGCGGTTACTGGGACGACCAAATCCAGCTAAGTGTGGATGCGCCGCTGTATCAGGGGGGGGCAGTCTCCGCTCGTGTTGACCAGGCAGAAGGCGCGAAAGCGATGGCCGCCTCCGAAGTGGATCAGGTGCGTTACGAGATTCTGCAAAAAGCCTCTGCGGCGATGGCGGACTGGAAAGGTGCACGAGGCCGTGAAGATGCCGGCAAGTTCCAACTGGTCAACGCCGAACAAACCCGTCGCGTTTATAAGCAGGAATACACCCTGAGCAAGAAAAGTATCAATGACCTATTGAGCGTCGAACAAGACGTCTGGCAGGCGGAGTCTTCACGAATCAACGCTGAATTTGATGGCTGGAATGCGGCTATCAGTTACGCGACGGCGATCGACAACCTGCTGCCCCTGATCGGGATAGAAAAACAGGCGTCGAAAAAGTTGCCTGATCTTCAGTAGCGACGCGAACCCCACTCAACCGACTCTCTCCGGGAAAACACCGGACGGCTATTACTGATTAACTGACCTTATGAGCCAGATGATGAATACCTTAAAAACCGCAAACATTATTAATCGTCACACCGCAAAGAAAACCGTACTGTCCGGCGAAGGCAACCTTTCCGTAGCTGTCTCTGGTGCATCCATCATTGAAATCCTGGGTTCCGCTCAGGATGTGGCGCGTTATGTCCGCCAGGGTAATGACCTGCTGATTTACATGAAAGATGGCAGCGTGATCCGTTGCAGTGGCTATTTCACTGAAGAGCCGGAGTCAAAATTGCACTCCGAGCTGGTATTCAGCGATGAAACGGGCCTGACACATGTGACGTTTGACGAGACTGGCGATGTCGCCAGCCTTGATGCCGTGGAACTGACGGCGCACGCGACGCCTGTCGACAGCCTTGAGCCTCTGATGGCGGAAGCGGCCAGCGACGATAATGATTTCCCGTGGGCGTGGCTCGCGGGGGCAGGACTGGGTGGCGGTGCAATTGGCGCACTGCTGGCTAATGGTGATAGCGGTAAAACCAAAACCGTCACTGAAACCCAAACCGAAGTGGTTGATAACACCAAAAATACGCCGACGTATATGGTCACCGATAAGAAAGGGGACAAACAGGGCGGACTGTCAGCCAATGACACGACCGATGACAACACCCCAACCTTCAGCGGGACGGGTCATCCGGGCGCCACCATTCAGATTAAAGACAGCCACGGCAACACCATTGCCAGTACGATGGTGGATGCCAATGGCGTGTGGACCGTGCTGCTGCCAGTGCAGACCGACGGGACTCACACCTGGTCTGTTGTGCAGATCAACGGCAACGACACCACTTCCGCCGGTAGCATTACGATCAATGTAGATACCACCATTGCCACATTGACGCTGGCAACCACCGCCGGCGATAACATCGTTAATGCCAGTGAACAGTCCGCTGGTTTTACACTTTCTGGTGCCAGCAGCCATTTGGCACAGGGCACAACACTGACGGTAACGCTGAACGGTAAAACGTACGTCACCACCGTGGGTGCAAACGGCGAATGGCAGGTTAACGTGCTGGCCGCCGATGCGAACGCGCTGGCAGACGGCAGTTGGACCGTCGCGGTTAGCGGACAAAATGCGGCGGGTAATGCGGTATCGGGCAGCCAGGTTATTACGGTAGATACTCAGCCACCGCTGCTGTCGATGGACAACATCGCCATCGACCAGATTATTAACGCCGCTGAGCATAACGCGTCTCTGGTTTTGAGCGGGAAAACCACGGCTGAAGCCGGGCAGACGGTAACGTTGATGTTCAATGGCAAAACGTACACGGCGACCGTGGCAGCCGATGGCACCTGGTCTATGACGCTGGATGCGGCTGATGTGCAGGCGCTGGCGGACGGTAACCACTCCCTGACGGTATCGGTAAACGATAAAGCCGGAAACGCGACAAACATTTCTGAATTAGTGACCGTTGATACCACGGCGCCGATTCTGACGGTCAACACTGTTGCAGGCGATAACATACTGAATGACGATGAACAGGATGTCGCACAACTGATCTCGGGGATGGCGAATGGTGCCGCGCCTGGCGACGTTATCACCGTTCAGTTTGGTAACCAGACCTTTACCGGCGTTGTACAAGCGGACGGTAGCTGGAGCGTCGGCGTTCCGGCGTCGGTGTTCAATGCCATGAGTAACGGCCAGCATACGATCACGGTGACCGTGACGGATGCGGCAGGCAATACCAGCACCGCGACTCATGATGTGACGCTCAACAGCATGGCTGTTGGGATCACCGTGGACCCTATCAGTGTTGATAACGTGCTGAATGCGCAGGAGTCTATGCAACCGCTGACCCTCAGCGGCACCAGCACCCTGGCTGACGGCAGCACGGTGACCGTGATGCTCAACAATATCGCCTACACCACGACGGTCAATAACGGTACCTGGTCTGTTCAGGTGCCGGTTTCTGACGTGCTGAATCTGGCGAACACAATTTATAACGTGACCGTCAGCGGGACAGATTCCATTGGCAACAGTGGGACGACCACCGCATCATTCCTTGTCGACACGACGCTGCCGCAGGTGATTATCAATAATTTCGCCACGGACAACCTGGTGAACAACACCGAAGCCAATAGCGATCAAATCTTAAGCGGTCGCGTGACAAATGCCGCAGCAGGCGACACGGTTTCCATCATGGTGGGCGGCAAGCATTATACCGCCACCGTAGAAAATGATTTGAGCTGGAAAGTAACCATTCCGGCGAGCGACCTGAACAGCTTTGGTGATGGTGATCTGACCTTTACCGCTTCTGTAACGAACAGCCACGGCAACACCGGTACCGGCGATCGCGATATCAACATCAACGCGTCGTTGCCTGGCCTGCGTATCAATACCCTCTCTGGCGACGACATTATTAACGCCATCGAACAACATCGGGATTTGGTGGTCACCGGGAGCAGCAGCCATCTGGCGGCAGGTACGACGGTCAACGTGACTATCAATAACGTGACTTACCAGACGGTCGTTGATAGTAGCGGTAACTGGCAGATTGGGGTACCGGCTGCGGATCTGCAAAGCTGGACCGCAGGCCAGGTGGTGGTGAATGCCAGCGCACAGGATGCCTGGGCAAACACGGTGACGGTTGACCACCAGGTCGAACTCGATTTGGATCCTGTCGCGATCTCCATTGATACCGTCTCCACCGATGATCTTATCAATAGCGCCGAAAAAGGGAGCGACCTGCTGATTTCTGGTCAGACTCAGGGCGTTGAAGCGGGTCAGACGGTAGTGGTGAAGTTCGCCGGTCAGACCTTTACTGCGCTGGTTCAGACCGATGGTTCATGGAGTGTGACCGTGCCGCCTTCGGCCATTGCATCACTGACCGACAGCCGCGAACAGATCAGCGTTAGCGTCACCAATGTCAGTGGTAACACGGCCGATGCGGGTCGTACCGTCACTCTGGATACCTCTGCGCCATTGATTACGATCAATACCATTGCCGCTGACGATATCCTTAACGCCACTGAAGCACAGGCGGACCTGGTCATCAGCGGGACCACCACGGCGCCAGCCGGTCAGACGGTGACCGTGATGATTAACGGCAACAGCTACACCGCGCTGGTACAGGCGAACGGTACCTGGAGCGTGACCGTTCCGACGGGGAGCGTCTATTCCATCATGGCCGTCGCTGGCGTACTGACCACCGGCACGGTTACCGCCACGGTCTCTGACGCGGCCGGCAACACCGGTTCGGCGAGCCATGCCCTGACGGTCGACACCACGTCACCGGTGGTGACCATCAGCACCGTGGCAGCCGACGACATCATCAACCGTACCGAGCACGGCCAGACCCAGATCATTAGCGGCTCCGCCAGCGGCGCGGCGGCGGGTGATGCGGTCACCGTGACCGTGAACGGCAAAACCTACACCACGGTGGTGGACGCGGCGGGCAACTGGAGCGTCGGCGTCCCGGCAGCGGACATCAGCGCCCTGAACGACGGCATCACCACCATCGCCGTGACCGTGACGAACGCGGCCGGCAACAGCGGCTCCGCGACCCACGATGTGACCGTGGACACTGCGGCACCGTCCGTCACCCTTAACAGCGTGACCGCCGACGACGTGATTAACGCCGCCGAGCAGGGCGCGGACCTGGTGCTCTCCGGCACGACCACGAACGTGGAAGCCGGTCAGCTGGTCACCGTGATCCTGAATGGCCAGACCTATACCGCGCAGGTGCAGGCGAACGGCGAGTGGACCCTGACCGTACCGTCTGCGGACCTGTCCGGTCTGACCGACGGCAGTGCCCGCGTGGAGGCCAGCGTCAGCAATGCCGCCGGCAACAGCGCGTCGGCGACCCACGACTACAGTGTCGACACCACCGCGCCGGTCATCACCATCAGCACCCTCGCGGCGGACGATATCCTCAACGCCACGGAAGCACAGGCAGACCTGGTCATTACCGGGACCACCACCGCACCGGCCGGTCAGACCGTCACCGTGACCATTAACGGCAACGACTACACGGCGCTGGTACAGGCGAACGGCAGCTGGAGCGTCACCGTTCCGGCAGCGGCAGCCGGTGCCCTGACCACCGGCAGTGTTACCGCCACGGTCTCTGATGCGGCCGGCAACACCGGTTCGGCGAGCCATGCCCTGACGGTCGACACCACGTCACCGGTGGTGACCATCAGCACCGTGGCGTCCGACGACATCATCAACCGTGCCGAGCACGGCCAGACCCAGATCATCAGCGGCTCCGCCAGCGGGGCGGCGGCGGGTGATGCGGTCACCGTGACCGTGAACGGCAAAAACTACACCACGGTGGTGGACGCGGCGGGCAACTGGAGCGTCGGCGTGCCGGCCGCGGACATCAGCGCCCTGAACGACGGCACCACCACCATCGCCGTGACCGTGACGAACGCGGCCGGCAACAGCGGCTCCGCGACCCACGATGTGACCGTGGACACTGCGGCACCGTCCGTCACCGTCAGCAGCGTGACCGCCGACGACGTGATTAACGCCGCCGAACAGGGCGCGGACCTGGTGCTCTCCGGGACGACCACGAACGTGGAAGCCGGTCAACTGGTCACCGTGACCCTGAATGGCCAGACCTATACCGCGCAGGTGCAGGCGAACGGCGAGTGGACCCTGACCGTACCGTCTGCGGACCTGTCCGGTCTGACCGACGGCAGCGCCCGCGTGGAGGTGAGTGTGAGCAATGCCGCTGGCAACAGCGCGTCGGCGACCCACGACTACAGCGTCGACACCACCGCGCCGGTCATCACCATCAGCACCCTCGCGGCGGACGATATCCTCAACGCCACTGAAGCACAGGCGGACCTGGTCATTACCGGGACCACCACCGCGCCGGCCGGTCAGACCGTCACCGTGACCATTAACGGCAACGATTACACGGCGCTGGTACAGGCGAACGGCAGCTGGAGCGTCACCGTCCCGGCAGCGGCAGCCGGTGCCCTGACCACCGGCAGTGTTACCGCCACGGTCTCTGACGCGGCCGGGAACACCGGCTCGGCGAGCCATGCCCTGACGGTCGACACCACGTCACCGGTGGTGACCATCAGCACCGTGGCGTCCGACGACATCATCAACCGTGCCGAACACGGCCAGACCCAGATCGTCAGCGGCTCCGCCAGCGGCGCGGCGGCGGGTGATACGGTCACCGTGACCGTGAACGGCAAAAACTACACCACGGTGGTGGACGCGGCGGGCAACTGGAGCGTCGGCGTGCCGGCAGCGGACATCAGCGCCCTGAACGACGGCACCACCACCATCGCCGTGACCGTGACGAACGCGGCCGGCAACAGCGGCTCCGCGACCCACGATGTGACCGTGGACACTGCGGCACCGTCCGTCACCGTCAGCAGCGTGACCGCCGACGACGTGATTAACGCCGCCGAACAGGGCGCGGACCTGGTGCTCTCCGGGACGACCACGAACGTGGAAGCCGGTCAACTGGTCACCGTGACCCTGAATGGCCAGACCTATACCGCGCAGGTGCAGGCGAACGGCGAGTGGACCCTGACCGTACCGTCTGCGGACCTGTCCGGTCTGACCGACGGCAGCGCCCGCGTGGAGGTGAGTGTGAGCAATGCCGCTGGCAACAGCGCGTCGGCGACCCACGACTACAGCGTCGACACCACCGCGCCGGTCATCACCATCAGCACCCTCGCGGCGGACGATATCCTCAACGCCACTGAAGCACAGGCGGACCTGGTCATTACCGGGACCACCACCGCGCCGGCCGGTCAGACCGTCACCGTGACCATTAACGGCAACGATTACACGGCGCTGGTACAGGCGAACGGCAGCTGGAGCGTCACCGTCCCGGCAGCGGCAGCCGGTGCCCTGACCACCGGCAGTGTTACCGCCACGGTCTCTGACGCGGCCGGGAACACCGGCTCGGCGAGCCATGCCCTGACGGTCGACACCACGTCACCGGTGGTGACCATCAGCACCGTGGCGTCCGACGACATCATCAACCGTGCCGAACACGGCCAGACCCAGATCGTCAGCGGCTCCGCCAGCGGCGCGGCGGCGGGTGATACGGTCACCGTGACCGTGAACGGCAAAAACTACACCACGGTGGTGGACGCGGCGGGCAACTGGAGCGTCGGCGTGCCGGCAGCGGACATCAGCGCCCTGAACGACGGCACCACCACCATCGCCGTGACCGTGACGAACGCGGCAGGCAACAGCGGCTCCGCGACCCACGATGTGACCGTGGACACTGCGGCACCGTCCGTCACCCTTAACAGCGTGACCGCTGACGACGTGATTAACGCCGCCGAGCAGGGCGCGGACCTGGTGCTCTCCGGCACGACCACGAACGTGGAAGCCGGTCAGACAGTAACAGTGATGTTTAACGGCAGACCGTACACCGCGACGGTGGATAACAACGGCGAGTGGACCCTGACCGTACCGTCTGCGGACCTGTCCGGTCTGACCGACGGCAGCGCCCGCGTGGAGGTGAGTGTGAGCAATGCCGCCGGCAACAGCGCGTCGGCGACCCACGACTACAGCATCGACACCACCGCGCCGGTCATCACCATCAGCACCCTCGCGGCGGACGATATCCTCAACGCCACTGAAGCACAGGCGGACCTGGTCATTACCGGGACCACCACCGCACCGGCCGGTCAGACGGTGACCGTGACCATTAACGGCAACGATTACACGGCGCTGGTACAGGCGAACGGCAGCTGGAGCGTCACCGTTCCGGCCGCAGAAGCCGGTGTCCTGACCACCGGCAGTGTTACCGCCACGGTCTCTGACGCGGCCGGCAACACCGGCTCGGCGAGCCATGCCCTGACGGTTGATACCACGTCACCGGTGGTGACCATCAGCACCGTGGCGTCCGACGACATCATCAACCGTACCGAGCACGGCCAGACCCAGATCATCAGCGGCTCCGCCAGCGGGGCGGCGGCGGGTGATGCGGTCACCGTGACCGTGAACGGCAAAAACTACACCACGGTGGTGGACGCGGCGGGCAACTGGAGCGTCGGCGTGCCGGCCGCGGACATCAGCGCCCTGAACGACGGCACCACCACCATCGCCGTGACCGTAACGAACGCGGCCGGCAACAGCGGCTCCGCGACCCACGATGTGGAGGTTAATACCGCAACCGTCACGCTGGCAGTGGATACCATTGCCGTCGATGACGTGATCAACGCGCTGGAAGCGGGGAGTCATCTCATCATCAGTGGAACCAGCGGTCAGTTGCCTGCAGGTACGATCGTCACGGTGATGCTGAACGGACAGAGTTACACCGCGACCGTACAGGCGAACGGCACCTGGACCGTGACCGTACCAGCAGCCGATGTGGCGCAGCTTGGCGACGGCCAGCGTTATACCGTCTCTGTGACGGCGCAGGACAGCGCTGGCAACAGTGCGTCGGCCTCCTCTCTGGTCTCGGTGGATACCTCTGCTCCGGTTGTCACTATCAACACAATCTCCGCAGACGATGTGCTCAACGCTGCCGAACAGCAGCAGCCTCTGACTATTCAGGGCAACACCAGTGCAGAGCCGGGTCAGGTGGTGACCATCACAGCAGGCGGTCAGTCCTGGACTGCCGTTGTCGCCGCCGATGGTACCTGGAGCGTTACCGTTCCGGCAGCGGATCTGGCTGGACTCAGTGAGGGTGCGTTGATTGTGACGGCCACCGTCAGCGATAAGGCGGGCAATGAAAGCCAGACAACGCATAACGTGACGGTCGATACCACGGCACCGCTTATCACGATTGATACCGTGGCAAGCGACGATATCGTGAATACTGGGGAGCAGCGAGCCGGACAAACCATTAGCGGTACGACAACCGCAGAACCGGGTCAAACGGTAACGGTGACCTTTAACGGTCATTCCTATCAGGCCACGGTGGATGCCAGCGGAAACTGGTCGGTCTTTGTGCCGGCAACGGATTTCAATGGTCTGGTGGATGGAAATTACACCATCACCGCCACGGTGAACGATATGGCGGGCAACGCGGGTGATACCAGCCACGACGTGACGCTGAACGGTGATGCTCCGACGATTACCATCAATACGCTCAGCACCGATGACATCATTAATGCTGCAGAGCACGGGACATCGCTGATCCTCAGCGGGACGACCACTGCCCCGGCGGGTCAGACGGTCACGATCACGCTGAACGGCCAGACATATACAGCCGTCGTGGACAGCAACGGTCAGTGGAGCTGCGTTGTGGGCAGCGCCGACGTTGCCGCGCTGGCAGATGGCACGGCTTACACGGTGCATGCGGAGGTCAGCAACGCCATTGGCAATAGCGCCAGTGACGATCATTCGATCAACGTGGATCTGACCGCACCGGCGCAGATCATCACTATCGTGGCGGTGCAGAATGATACGGGGCTGAGTGCCTCCGACTTCATCACCAGCGATAACCAGATTGTGCTCGATGGTTCACTTTCAACAACGCTTGCTACCGGTGAAACCGCGCAAATCAGCCTTGACGGCGGCGCAACCTGGATTGACCTGGTGGTGAATGGTACCTCCTGGTCGTATGCCGATGGGCGTACCCTGGCGGATGGTTCATATCAGTATCTGGTGCGTGTGATTGATGCCGCGGGCAACGTTGGCGCGGTCATCAGCCAGACGGTGGTCGTGGATACGACCCCACCGGCAGTGACGTTGATTTCCGTCGATTCCATTACTCAGGATTCAGGGATCTCGACAAGTGATTTCATTACCAGCGACAACCAACTTACCGTACAGGGCTCGTTAAACGCGCCGCTGGCCAGCGGTGAACATGTGCAGATAAGCCTTGATGGTGGGAATACCTGGATTGACGTCAGCGTGAGCGGTCAGAGCTGGTCTTATGCGGATGGACGCACGCTTGCCGACGGTGATTACGTTTACCAACTGCGTGTGATTGACGATGCGGGTAACGTCAGTGCGACCACCAGCCAGACGGTGACCATTGATATGCAGGCACCGGACGCCAGCAAAACAATCACTTTTGACAGCATTACTGACGACAGTGGCCTGAGCAATACCGACTTCTTGACTAATGATACCTCGCTCAGCCTGAAAGGTACGCTGGGGGCGTCGCTGGCGGCAGATGAAACCGTACAAATCAGCCTCGACGGCGGCGCGACGTGGCAGAACGTGACGGTGATTGGTAATAGCTGGACCTTTGATGATGGCCGTACGCTGGCGGAAGGAACTTATGACTACTGGGTGCGCGTGATGGATACGGCGGGCAACGTCGGTGAGACTGCGCACCAGCAGGTGACAGTCGATCTGACTCCGCCGGATGCCGCGACCACCGTGACCGTTGACCGCATCTCCTCCGATACGGGGGCGGATAACAATGATTTCCTGACCCAATCGCGCGTCTTCACGCTTGAAGGGACATTGGGTGCCCCTCTGGTAGCGGGCGAAGTTGTGCAGATTAGCCTGGATAATGGGGTGACATGGATTACCACGACGGTTACCGGGACGCAATGGCATTACGACGATAACCGTATCCTGGCGGATGGTGACTATCTCTATATGCTGCGCGTGGTTGATGCGGCGGGCAACGTTGGGGCGACAACGTCTCAAAGGGTGACTGTTGATAATGACGTCAGCTGGCCGACGATCCAGTTTGACAGCGTGTCAAATGATACCGGTGTTTCAGGCAGCGATTTTATTACCAGTGATACCACGTTGACTATTCAGGGCTCGCTTAGCAACGCCCTGCGCGGCGACGAGCATTTAATGATCAGTGTCGATGGCGGTGCTACGTGGGTTGAAGCAATCGTGAACGGCACAGGCTGGAGCTTTACGGATCCACGCGTACTGGCAGATGGGGATCACACCTGGCAGGTTAAGGTTGTTGATGACGCCGGTAATATGGGCGGAGCGGTGTCTTCTGTGACGGTGACAGTCGATACCACTCCACCGGTTATTACCCTTAATACGGTCGCGTTTGATGATGTGGTCAACACGGCAGAACAACAGGCCGGGCAGACCATCAGCGGGACCTCCGATGCAGGGCAGGGGAGTATCGTGACGGTGACCTTTAACGGTCATCTCTATCAGGCACTTGTTGATGCCAGCGGAAACTGGTCGGTACTGGTTCCAGCGAGTGGTTTCAACGGCTTGCCGGATGGTGATTACACTATCAAGGCAACCGTGAACGATAAGGCGGGTAACACCGTTGATATCAATCATGACGTTACGCTGAGTCGTGAAGTTCCGACAATTACGATTGATACGCTCAGTATGGATGATGTGATCAATGCTGCGGAACACGGCGTACCGCTGACGATTAGCGGGACGACGAACGCGCCGGCGGGTCAGATGGTCACGATCACGCTGAACGGCCAGACATATACAGCCGTCGTGGACAGTAATGGTCAGTGGAGCTGCGTAGTCAGCAGTACTGACGTTGCCGCTCTGGTGGATGGCACCGCGTACATTGTGAATGCAGAAGTCAGCAATGCCATCGGCAACAGCAGCAATTCGATGCATGTGGTTAACGTTGATTTGACCGCGCCCGGCCAGACAATCTCTATCGATTCGGTACAAGGTGACAGTGGCCTCAGCGCCAGCGATTTTGTGACCAACACGAATCAGGTCGTGCTTGAGGGGTCACTTTCCGCCCCTCTGGGAAGCGGTGAAACCGCGCAGGTAAGCCTTGACGGCGGCGCAACCTGGATTGACCTGGTGGTGAATGGTACCTCCTGGTCGTATGCCGATGGGCGTACCCTGGCGGATGGTTCATATCAGTATCTGGTACGTGTGATTGATGCCGCAGGCAACGTTGGGTCGCTCGACAGTCAGGCGATCCGGGTGGATACAACGCCACCGGCAGTCACGTTGATTTCCGTCGATTCCATTACTCAGGATACCGGTCTGTCGACCAGCGACTTCATCACGCACGATAATCAGCTTGCCCTGCACGGTTCACTGAATGCGGTTCTTGCCAGCGGCGAACATGTGCAGATAAGCCTTGATGGCGGGCTCACATGGATTGACGTCAGCGTAAGCGGGCAGACATGGTCTTACGCGGATGGACGTACGCTTGCCGACGGTGATTATGTTTACCAACTGCGGGTGATTGACGACGCGGGTAACGTCAGTGCGACTACCAGCCAGACGGTCACTATCGACACGCAAGTGCCGGACGCCAGCAAAACGATCGTGTTCGACAGCATCTCTGACGACAGCGGTCTGAGCAGCAGCGACTTTATCACTAAAGATACGTCGCTCAGTCTGCAGGGGTCTCTGGGCGCGACGCTGGCCCCGGGCGAAATCGTGCAGATCAGTCTGGACGGCGGCGCAACCTGGCAGAACGTGACGGTGATTGGCAATAACTGGTTCTTCGATGATGGTCGTACGCTGGCTGAAGGGACTTATGACTACTGGGTGCGCGTGATTGATATCGCGGGCAACATTGGCTCGACCGCGCACCAGCAGGTGACGGTCGATCTGACGCCGCCGGATAGCGCCATTACCGTCAGTATCGACAGCATCTCTACGGATACGGGCTACAGCAGCACAGACTGGCTGACCAATGACACATCGCTGACGATCAAAGGTTCTATTGCTGCGCCGTTGGCGGCAGGCGATCGCGTGCAGATCAGCATCGATAACGGGGTGACCTGGCAGGATATCATCGTGAATGGCACCGACTGGTCGTATGTGGATTCACGTACGCTAGTGGAAGGCGATCACACTTATCAGGTCCGTGTGGTGGATGTCGCCGGAAACGTCGGGGCGACCAACGATCAGATCGTGACGGTTGACCTGACCCCGTCGGCGACGACGGCAACGATCGTCAGCTACACCGATGATGTGGCCTCTTCTCGGGGTGATTTTGCCTCCGGTACGACCACGGATGATCGTACGCCAGTGCTGAACGGCACCCTGTCGACCACGCTGCAAACCGGTGAACGGGTACGTATTTACAGCGCCGACGGCACGCTGTTGGGCGAAGCTGATGTGAATGGCACAGACTGGACGTATCAACTGAACGTCCCGCTGGTCGATGGTGAAAAAGGGGAGTTCTACGCGGTGGTGGTTGATGCCGCCGGTAACGAAGGGACGCACTCTCCGGTGTTTGATTTCACCGTTGATCTGGTGATGTATGCCGATACCCAAAGCACGCTGGATACCACGCCAATCATTACGGGCAGCGTTGATTTTGAAATCCTTCCGGGTGAGTACGTGGAAGTGACGGTCAACAACGTGGTGTACAGCTCGCGCAATGGCGCGGTGGTGATTGATCCGAAAAACAGTACCTGGTACGTGCAGATCCCTGACAGCGATGCGCTGGCGCTGGGAACGTACGAGGTGAAAGCCGTCCTTTATAAAGCGGACGGCACGGAAATTACCAAAGATGACAGCAGCAACGAGCTGACGGTCGCCGCAACGCCGTCAATCTCCTTTACGTCAACGGCGGCCTCTTCTGAAGATACCGGAACGGCGCTGACGATGAGTGAAGATGGCACATGGCGCATCCTCAGCAACTCGACGGTGTTTACCCAGAACGCGACCGATTCCACGACGTTAGGGTCGTTTGATTCGGTGGCAATTAGCGGTCCGGACAAACAGCAGCAGTCGTCGTTTGTCGATTTTGACCGCGACGGTCTGATGGATATTCTGGGGGCGGACACCGGCTATGCGAACGGTCAGCAGTCGTTCAAATACAACGAAGATGGGACCTATACCTCCTTCCAGGTGGGTGCCTATGGCGTATCAGGGCAAACTAACGATCCTAACGGTAACGTCTACGGCTGGTACGGCGGCGCAATGGGCGTCGATATCAATGGCGATGGCTATATTGATATGGTGTACGGCGATGAAACGCCGAACGATTCTGAGGGGCGAGGTGGCTACGACACCGGGTTTGTGATCAATACCGACGGGACAATTGCCGGATTTGATAAGACGGGTGCCTATGTGAACTCGAGCACCACACAAGATGGTGTGGCATCGACGAACAGCAACAATGCTACCCCAGACCGCGAGGTTTCAGGTGTCGATCTGAACAACGATGGCTATGTCGACATCACCTATCACGGTACATCTGGCTCGAATACCACTTCGGCGGGAGGATCAAGTACTTCGAGCAGTCGTCTGGTCGTCGTGACCAACGGCGTGGATAGTAATGGCAATATGACGCTCACCAACACCCAGGTGGTGACGGGTGTGTTTAACGGTGACAGTGCGACGACCAACTACTACACCACCATGACCTGGTCCGACTTAAACGGCGACGGTTATATGGATCTGTTTGTTGGCGGTCTGACCGGTCAGGGGAATGCCACCAGCGCCATCTTCTATAACGACGGTACAGGTAAGTTAACTTCAGCCGCAAACGGCATGGGCGCCGGATCGAACGTGCAGACGTTGGGCGACAGCGTTAACAGTATGACGTCGCTGGCAGTGGACTGGAACGGCGACGGCAAGATGGATTTGATCGAAATTGCCGGTGCAGCAGGTTCAACGGTTGCCACCAATACCAACAACATCGGTCTGTTGTGGACCAATAACGGTGTGAATGGCAGCAATCAGGTCGACTGGACGTCACAGACCCTTTTAACTGGAGCAAACCAGGGCAGCACTAACATCACTACCGGTGCGCTGACGCTGGATCTGGATTACGACGGCGACAAGGATCTGGTGGTCTTCCGTGCCGCAGGCGGTAAAACGGAATACATCACCAACAACAGCACTATCGCTGACGGAACCAGCATTATCCTGCGTATTTCGGATGCGAACGGCATTAACGCCTTCTATGGCAACACGGTGCTGCTCATTGATGAAAGTACCGGCAAGGTGGTCAGCTCGCAGGTCATTAACCCGCAGGGCGGCGTGAACATGAACGACTCGTCCGGCATGGTCTACTTCTACGGACTGGATGCGAGCAAGTCGTACAGCGCAGTACTGCTGGCTAGCGGTAAGGACTATGGCGGCGTCTCCTCGGTGAATTTCGACTCCTCCGGCGTGTCGAATACCATCGAGAACGTCAACGCCGCCTGGGGTGGCCTGAAAGCGGTTGAGAAGAACCACGCGTACACGCTGACCGCAGAAGACGGTGCCTCGGCGACGAACAGCGCCACGGCAGCGACGGACGGGACGAACACCACGGGTATTGTCGGAACCGGCTACAACGATACGCTGTATGCCACGGCAGGAACGCACGTTTATAACGGCGGCGGCGGTAGCCGCGTAGTGTCTGATGCCGACGTCTGGACCGCACAGGGTGGGATGGACATTGTCGACTATGAACTGGCGGGAAGTTCCGCGCTGAACATCGATCTGAGCAACACCGGAATGCAGAATACCGGTTTCGGTAACGCGCAGTTCGTGAATGTGGAAGGGATTGCCGGCGGCAACGGCAACGATGTGTTTACTGGCAACGCGACAGAAAACTTCTTCGAAGGTCGCGGTGGCGACGATACCTTCAATATTGGTAACGGCGGCCAGGATACCCTGTTGTACAAGTTGATCACTGCCTCAGACGCCACGGGCGGCAACGGCAGCGATGTTGTAAATGGCTTTACCATCGGTACCTGGGAAGGGACTGCAGATACTGACCGTATCGACCTGCGCGAACTTCTGTCCGGCAGCGGCTACACCGGTAGCGGCGCCGCGAGCTATGTGAATAGCGTTGCGACGCTGGATGCCCAGGCAGGGAACATCGAGGACTACGTCCGCGTGGTGCAGAACGGCAGCAACACTGAAATCCATGTGGATCTCGATGGGGCGGGCGGTAACTTCTCGTCCACCAATGTGGTTACCCTGAACGGTGTACAAACCGACCTTGCCACTCTGCTGGCAAACCATCAGTTAGTGATTATGTAATGCACTATTCCGGGGGAATGATTTCCCCCGGAATATATCGCGTCAAAATCGCACTAAAATAAAAGTCATGAACATTACCGTCCGCAGATGACGAGTGTCTTTTCGGACGAATATAAAAGTATGAGCACACATTCCGTTATTCCTAATGCAATTCCGTTATGGCGCAGTGCCACACAACAGGAACCGAACGCTATGAACACGCAGTCGCAATACGAACCCTGGTTACAGGCAATGATCGGTGTGGCGCAGCATTATCGTCTCGATTTCTCGCAAGAGCATGTTCGGGTGTCGATTAATTATGAAAGCGACTCGCCGCGTGACCTGGTGTTAAAAGATATGGCTCGCCAGTTGGGGCTGGGACTGCGCGTTGTGGCGGCAAAAATCTCTTTTCTCGATCCGTGGCGTTTGCCGCTGATTGCGGAATTTAGCGAAGGGCAAATCGCGGTGATTAACCGAATGGACAGCGACGGCAATATTAGCCTTCAGTTCAGCGGTGATGAAGGACTGGAAACTGTGTTAACGCGTGATGAATTACGCGCACGGATAAAAACATTATTGGTTCTGCGTCCACTCGAATCCACGCCCGATGCGCGCGTTGACGATTATATTAAGCCATATAAGAAAAACTGGTTCTGGCGACTGGCGTTAAAAGACTGGCATCGCTATATCGATATTATGGTTGTTGCGCTGGTTGCCAACGTGCTGGCGCTTTCCGGCATGATTTTCTCTATGCAGGTGTATGACCGTGTCGTGCCCTCACAGTCAGAAACCACGCTGTGGGTGCTGTTTGGCGGGGTGATGCTGGCAATCCTGTTCGAATTTATTATGCGCATGCTGCGGGTTTATATTTCTGATGTCGTCGGTAAACGCGCAGATCTCCGTATCTCTGAGCGTATCTTTGCCCATGCGCTGCGCATCAAAAACGGTGCGCGTTCGAAATCGACGGGCTCGTTTATCGCCCAGATTCGTGAACTAGAGTCGGTGCGTGAACTGATCACCTCAACGACCATCTCGGCTATTTCCGACCTGCCGTTTTTCCTGCTGTTTGTGTTTATTTTGTGGATGATTGGCGGGCCGCTGGTACTGGTCGTGCTGATGGCGGTTCCCCTGTTATTGATCCCCGGCCTGCTGGTACAACGCCCACTGGGACGGCTTTCCAACGAAGGGATGCGTGAATCGGCAATCCGCAACGCAACGCTCGTGGAAGCGGTGCAGGGCATTGAAGACATCAAACTGATGCGTGCCGAACAGCGTTTCCAGAATCAGTGGAACAACACCAATTTTGTGGCCGCTGAAGTGGGTATGCGTCAGCGCTGGCTGACCAGTCTGCTGCTGACGTGGACCCAGGAAGTGCAATCGATAGTCTACGCCGTGGTACTGCTGATTGGCTGCTACCTGGTGATTGATGGCGATCTGACGACCGGTGCGCTGGTCGGGACCTCGATCCTCGCCTCACGCACTATCGCGCCGTTGTCGCAGATCTCCGGTGTGCTTTCGCGTTGGCAATCGGCAAAAGTGGCGCTGAAAGGGCTGGATGAACTGATGCAGCGTCCGATTGATGAGCCGCTTCAGGGTAAGAAAGTGCACAAAGCGCACCTGCGCGGCCACTATCAACTGGAAAACGTCAGCTTTTACTACGACGAAGAAGAGAAAGTGAACGTGCTGACGGTGCCGGCGTTGAACATCAAAGCCGGTGAACGCGTGGCGCTGCTCGGGCGCAATGGCTCAGGTAAAAGTACGCTACTTCAGGTACTGGCGGGGATGCAGGAGCCGCAGCAGGGGGCCGTCTTACTGGATGACATCGCCCTGAATCATCTGGACCCGGCGGATTTGCGCCGCGATATGCAACTGCTGAGCCAGCAGGCACGCCTGTTCTTTGGCTCCATTCACGACAACATTACGTTGGGTAACCCTACGGCGACAGACGACGACATCCAGCAGGCACTGGCGATCGGTGGCGCGCTCGATTTTGTCCGTAAGCAGAAGATGGGGATGAACTACGTGATAAGCGAAGGGGGCACCGGGTTGTCTGGCGGTCAGCGTCAGTCGCTGCTGTTGGCGCGTGCGCTGCTGACATCACCCACTATTTTACTGCTTGATGAACCGACCGCGTGGCTGGATGAGATTGGTGAAAAGCAGTTCATTCAGCACCTCAAAACCTGGTTAGGTAGCCAGCGCACGATGGTTGTCGCGACGCATCGCCTGCCGATCCTCGAACTGGTGGATCGCATTATCGTGCTGGATAACGGACGTATTGTGATGGACGGTCCGCGTGACGCCATCCTGAATAAACATGGTATGGCGCAGCCGGAGGCGACACAAAGTAATGTGTCGAGAATCAATACCCCGCCGTCAAACAACCCTGGGAGGTCGTAATATGAGCGATTTTAACCGTTTTAACAGTCGCCTCAGTGAACCGAAGCTCCCGCGCTCTTCACTGGTCGCCTGGTTCCTGTTTGCTCTGCTGGCCGCGTTTGTCGGTTGGATGAGCTACTTTCATCTCGACGAGGTCACCACTGGCAGCGGTAAGGTGGTGCCATCATCCCACGAGCAGGAGATTCAGTCGCTGGAAGGCGGCATTATCTACAAACTGCATGTTCGTGAAGGGGATATCGTTGAAAAAGGGCAGATTCTGGCGCAGCTTGACCGGACGAAAACAGAATCGGGCGTGAAAGAGAGTGAATCGAAACTGAATGCTGCGATGGCGACGTCGGCGCGTCTTACTGCGGAAGTGAACGGCACCGATCTGGTGTTTCCGGCAGAACTGAACAACGAGACGGCACTGATTAACCAGGAGCGCGCGTTGTATCATTCCCGCCGCGAAAGCCTTGAGAAAGGCGTTGAAGGGCTGCGACAGGGGATTGCACTTATTCAGAGAGAGCTGGCGCTGACCCAGCCGCTGATTAAAGAGGGGGCCGCCAGCCATGTCGAAGTACTGCGTCTGCGCCGTCAAATGAATGAGATGGAAAATAAGATTGCCGAGTTGCAGACGCAATATTACGTCCGCGCCCGGGAAGAGCTGGCGCGGGCTAATGCGGAGATTGAAACAGAGCGTTCGGTGGTGCGCGGACGTGAAGATTCGCTGACGCGTCTGACCTTTACCGCCCCTGTGCGCGGGATCGTGAAAGATATCGACGTGACCACCGTCGGTGGGGTGATCCCGCCAGGCGGAAAACTGATGAGTCTGGTGCCGTTAGACGATCAGATCCTGATTGAGACGAAGATCCTGCCGCGCGATGTTGCCTTTATCCATCCCGGGCAAGAAGCGATGGTGAAGATTACGGCGTACGATTATTCCATTTATGGCGGTATCAATGGCGTGGTGACGGTCATCTCACCGGACACCATCCAGGATGAAGTTAAACGCGATCTGTATTACTACCGCGTCTATATCCGTACCGACAGTAATCAGTTAATTAACAAGCAGAAAAAAGCCTTCCCGGTTTTTCCAGGCATGATTGCGACGGTGGACATCAAAACGGGGAATAAAACGATTCTTGAGTACCTGTTGAAACCGCTGAATAAGGCGAAAGAGGCATTAAGGGAACGATAACAGACAGTGCGCCGTGTCTCCGGCTGATGGGGGGAAGCAGCACAGACCGGCGCGGTACATGAAGTCAATGCCTGTCGTTTATTATGCATCTGGCAGGTAACGTAAAATTTAGTGTACAAAAGCCGTCGGTATTTGTGTGCTTCATCAGATTCTTACCAAAAACTGGCAAATCACACCCTTCAGAATTGATAAATATCAATTAATGCGCGCTTAATTTGCGCCGTTAAAAAATGTCCTTATTTACGACCTGTTTACCTTTTTGGCGTTTGCGGTGGTGGTGGTAAGACGTCTGATGACAAAAGGGATGTGCTGCCTTAGCGAAAATAATTGAAAGAGGTCGTCGTAACTCGCTCTAAAAAAGCCCGTTATTGTCCTCAATGTAAACATTTATCGCAGAAGTAACGTATTGGCGGATAGGAACTTTCAATAATTGCAGTGAATGTTTAGCCGGGAGAACGGGGGCTGAAAATCACTGAATTAATCCTGGCATGTCAATAAACCCTGACATCATTAGTCTGCTACGGGTCATCTTTCACTTGAAACAGCGTTCCATTTCAAGGCGTTTTCTTAACATTTTCATCACCCGACTGCTGAAATACTGTGCGTTGACTTGTTATTCAGCCAACTGCATATTCCTCCCCAGTTAAGATGAAATAGCCTTCAGGAGCTGACGATGCCTTCCCGCGATTATCCCGATATCCGTAAAGCCAGAGGAACCCGTTCTAAAGATATGGTGCTGTTAAGTGCCCGTGTTGAAACCACGCTTTGGGACTATGTCCGGACACTGGCTTTAGAAACGCGTAAAAGCAAACAGGATATTATTGCCGAAGCGCTTATGCTTCATCGCATCGCCCATGAAGGCGGTCGTGAATAAGTGCGGGCCGGTTTTACAGGATGATGCCTTTACCATTCTGGCGTTCTGTGGCGTGTATTACGGTCATCGCAGTTGGCCTGACTCTGGTCGTGACGACCGTTTCGTTCATGGCGTGGGAGCTCAGCGTGACGCTCTTTTCCTGGTCAACCGCCGCCGCCAGTAAAATCGTCGCGGCTTCACTGCTTAACGAATTACTGGCGTGGATTCACCAGGCTCCCCGCATTATGATCGTGAGCGCATGTCGTTGATACGACACGCCAGCAAACGCTTTTGTTTATAGCACTGCAGGGCGCTGATTGTTGCGGCGATAAATAACGCCAGCGCACCACACAGCGTGGCATCGGTAATGGCCTGCGTACCGCTGCCCAACAGCGTGGTTAACAGCGGTCCCAGGATCTGCCCGATGCCGTAGGTCAGCGTGACAAACCCCAGCAGATTGAGGTTTCCTGGCACAATAAGCTGGCGCGCGAGGGTCATAACCAGCGACGTGGTACCCATAAACGTCGCGCCAAATCCCACGCTGCTCAGTACCAGCAACAGCGGAGAGCCGCTGGCTAGTGTCAGGAGCACACAGGCGGCCTGAATCACCAGGTTTGCGGTCAGACATTGCAACACCCCCCAGCGTTTCGCGGCCCACAGCCAGGCGAAGCAGCCCGGCACAATCGAGACGCCAACCAACGTCCACAGATGGACCGTCAGCAGTGGCGAACCCGCGTCTTTTGCCATCAACGGCAAATAGGTCGCGACGATGATGTAGCCGAATCCGGCCAGGCCGTAGAGCAGCGCCAGCAGCCACCAGCGCATCGACTGCGATACGTTTTTTGCCTGCGTTACGGCTGGCAGCGCGTGAGCGCGGGACGGAAGCAACAGCGCCAGCAGAATCGCCAGCACGGCGGAGAAGGCCGCCGCCCCGATCCACAGCGCGTGAGAGGAGAGCGCAAAGTGCAATCCGGCAATCACGTACTCGTTACCCAGCGCAATCCCCACGCCGACGCCAGAAAACAGTGAGGCAATGACAAAAGGATTGCGGGTATGTTGCAGCACCAGCGTAGAGCCAAAGATCAGCATCCCGGCGCTGGCGACGCCCGCCAGAAAGCGTACCAGCATTACCACCACTGGCCCGGAGAACAGCGCCATCGCGAGGATCAGTCCGCCGGTTGCCACCGCTGAACTCAGCAGCATGGGGCGTAAACGTCCCGGCTGATGAAAAAGTCCGAAGGAGAACAGCAGGCTGCCGACCAGGTATCCCGCATAGTTGACGCTGGCTACCCACGACAGTTCGGAAAACGTAAAGCGCCCCTCGGCCAGCAGCACCGGCAGCATCGGGGTATAGAGAAAACGGCCAATCCCCATGCCCAGCGCTAATACCATCATCCCGAAGAGGGCGGTGCTGAGTGAATACCGGTCTGCGATGTGCTGTGGCTGGCTCATGCCCTACCCATTGTTATTCGTCGAGTGAGAAATGCGAGAGTAACAAATTTATAACAAATGGGTAAGGCGATGGAGGAATTATTGCGTGGTGTTGGACGTGAAGCGGTAAAACAAATTAGGCTCAGCAACCATAAACAGCGATCCCTGGTTATCCATCGCGATCCCTTCTGCCTGCCGTATGGTGTGTTCTAACCCGTGGTGGCCTTCTGTCAGCGTCATGACGCCGATGACGTCGCCGTCGGTTTTGACCTCTTTGAGCACGCGTGATTCGTGAGACAGGATCAGCAGGCTATTCTGTCGCGCATTAAATTCCGCGCCTGAAATATCCTTCACATTAAGCTGCTGTTGCAGAGTATTGTCTTTAGCAATAGTCAAATTGTCATTATTGAGCAGCCCCGTCACTTTATAGATCCCAATCGGTCTCTTTTCTTTGAAAAACCAGAATGTCTTTTTCTCTCGTGACCAGGCGAGTCCCTCAAAGCCATCGTTGGTCGGGGTTTCATACAGATCTAGCTTCAACTTTTTTATAATGTTCACCTGTGACTGCGCATTGATAGTAATAACGTAAATGGAATAATCACTTTCATCGCTGATGACAAAGGTGTCGTCGCCGATGAACTCGATGGTCTCCAGATCGCGAATAAAATCGAGTGGGATGGTACGCAGTAATTGACCCTGTTTGGTCAATTCAATAATCGCGGCAGGTTTATTGATTGTGCTGAACAGCGTGTCACTTTTATCAGACCAGGTGAGTGAGGAGACATTCTTTTTCACTCCGGCGATTCGTTCCCCATCTATCGTCACGCGATAATCCGCAAGGGAATTATTGTCGCCGTCGGGCGCGGCCCCACCCGATACGACATCACTCACTCCCACACTGAGTAAAGCAAGAAGTAGCATGACTCGCAGAGGGGGATTCAGACATCGGGCGGACAATCTCATTATTCTTCCTTAAATAAAATCAAAGAGAGCAAGATGAGAAGTATAACGATTTATCTTAATGAATCCTTAACTTCGCGATAATTGCAGGGTGAAATTTATCGCGGTTTAGCGGGTCAACGCGCTGGCGCATCGAAGGTTGCCACACATTGCCAGTCGCCCGACTCAAGGCGGTAGATCGATTCGGTGTGACCGGGGATCACCCACCGCTCTTCTTCTCCGGGCTGGCAATGCAGGTAGACGCACAGCCCGCAGCCCCCGCGCAACTGGCGGGGAATATCAGCAACCTGAAAGGTCATGCCTGCGGCCTGCAACGCTTTGCGGGTCTGAATCACGCCCACCGTCGAATGAAACAAAAACAGGTATTCCGTCATTCGCGCTTTCTCTGCCGTTGACCAATCAGCGCCGCGCCAATGGCACCGGCAAACTGCGCGTCCGGGTGGGTGTGTACCGGGATGCCGACATGGCCTTCCAGCATATGGGCAAAGGCCGAGCAGTGGCTGACGCCGCCGGTAAACAGCAGCGGACCTTGTGAGGAGAGTCGACCAATGAAGTTGGCGCTGCGCCGCGCCATTGCGTTGATCACGCCCGCAAGGATTGCTTCCGGAGCGATACCCGCAGAGCGCAGGCTAATCACTTCGGATTCGGCAAAGACGGTGCACATGCTGCTGATGGCGTGCGGCGCAACGCCGGCGGTAATGGCGTCGAGTTGCTCCACGCTGGCGCCCAGGGTACGCGAAATCACTTCCAGAAAACGTCCGGTGCCCGCTGCACACTTGTCATTCATCAGGAAGTCGGTGAGGTTGCCGTCGTCATCCAGTTGGATAACCTTGCTGTCCTGTCCACCAATATCAATGACCGTGCGGGTGGCGGGAACCAGTAGCCGCGCCCCCAGTCCGTGACAGGAAATTTCGGTTACCTGCTTGTCGGCAAAATCAACCAACTGGCGACCATAGCCGGTTAAGGTCAGGTACGGTCGCGTTTCCAGACCTTGTGCGAGAACGTCCCAAGCCTCGCGGATGGCGTCGGCTGGTCGGAATGGCGTCGGGCACAGGAAACGGCGCTGAATCACGCCGCCTGCCAGTAAGATACCTTTGGTCGCCGTCGAGCCGGAATCAATCCCTATCGAATACGTCACGCCTGTTCCTTACAGCATTTCAATAAAGGCCGCGACGCGGGTGCTGAGTTGGCCGATATCCGAGGTGGAGTAGTCGGTTTCAATGGCGATATAAGGGAGGTTGTGCTGCTGACGAACATGACGCTTAATGGCCAGTGACTCAACGGCATAGGTATGACAGGCCTGCAAAATCACATCCACCACGCCGTCCGCCTGGTACTCTTCCACCATTTGACTGAGCAACGTCAGACGCTGTTCGTTTGGAGAGATGCACGAACAGCCGATGGCGAGATATTTGTCGGTGAGCGCGTCATAGACGTCGCCGGTTTCCGCAACGCACTGCTCGGTCGCCTTCGCGCCGGTGCAGTTTTCGTATCCCACCACCCAACCGCCGTTGTCTTCAATGGCGCGCACCACTTTTTCTGCCGCCCCGCCAATCGGGCAACCGGTGATCAGAATGCGCGGACGGGCGTCCAGTCGTTTGCCGTCTTGCCACGCCTGGCGCACCCGCGCGGTCATGCTGTTCAGTTCGTCAATGAGGGCTTCTTTATCAAAGCGGAAGGTTGCACCGTACACCACTTTCAGGATATCGCTGCCGCTCAATGCGGGGGGATTAAGCTGCCCGAGACGATAGAAATTCGCCAGCGCGCGACGTTCACGGTTTTTGAGGACAATGGCTTCACGCAGCGCCGCTTCAGTTACCGGCGTCCCAAAGCGTGCTTCCACGGCCTGTTGCAGGCGCAGAATTTCTGCTTTCCACAGTGCGCGTGAGGCGGCATCCTGGCTGCTGTTTGGCAACTGCATGACGTGAACGGCTTTAAACTCAGCCATGTACTCGTACATTTTCTTTTTGCCGTCGCAGGTGGTTTCACCCACCACCAGGTCAGAAAAGTAGAAATAGGGGCATTTGTCGGTTTTGCCGAAGCCGTAGCTACTTTTGATCAACGGGCAGAGGTTGCGCGGCAGATCTTTTTCGGCCTCTTCGATGGTTTCATCGGACGTTGAGCACAGCGAGACCACCACCGCTCCCGCCGCCATCGGGATCTCCTGCGGCATGAAGGTGCAATAGGTCCCCACCAGCGGGATACCCTGCTCTTTGAGATCCATCACGGTGAGAAAGCCTTTCTGGCGGGCTTCAGAAAACTGGTCGAAAATGGCGGGCAAATCGGTGATAAGCGACATGGATTTTCCTTCCCCGTGACACGGGAGATGTTAAAAGTGTTCGCATTATAACCATGTCGTTATTGTGGATTTATTGATCTCCCGCCAGGTAAGGCACTATAAAATTTTCTTCAGATCCATCTCTTCCTGGATGCGCTCGCTCCAGGCAAGATGCGTGCGAATCGCCTCCTCAATGCCCGCGTTGTAGTACGCCGGACCCAATTTTTCGCTAATAAAATCAATAAAAAACTCGGCGTCGAACTGTTCCAGCTCCAGTTCGAAATGATCGCGGCAGTAGTCTCTGAGCGCCTCGCGCAGACCGTCGCGTTCCGCCGGGGACAGGGTAATGTCAGCCATTTTTTCTCCTTAAAAAGTGGGCAGTGCGGGCAGTAGTGAGGGGATTTGCGACAACAGATATAACACCAGCCCGATAGTCCCGCCCACCAGCGTGCCGTTGACGCGGATAAACTGCAAATCTTTACCGATGTTGAGTTCAATTTGCCGCGACATATCGCGGGCATCCCAGCTTTTCACCGTGTCGCTGATGTGGCGGGTCAGGAAGGCGGCAAACTCCGGTGCTACCCGATGGGCGGCCTGCTCCAGATGGCCGTTGAGCGAGGCGCGTAGCGCATCGTCGGCAACCAGCGTTTCGCCAAACCACTGTCCGGCATGGGCGATTCGCTGTTTCACCCGGGAATCCTCGGCGTTGATATCATTCTTTAACCACTGGCGTAAATCCGCCCACAGCTCGCCGAGATAGCGGTTAAAGGCATCATCTTCTTTCAGGTAATCCTTGATGCTTTCCGCCCGGTTCGCCATCTCCGGATCGTTTTTCAGTTTGTCGATGAGCTTAAAGGTGGCGCGATCGAAGGCGTGGCGGATCTGATGTGCGCGATCGTGGCTGATGTCATCAAGCAGCGAGTTCACCGCCTCTGACACCAGTTCTGCACTGTGCTCGCCCAGCCACTCGGTGGGCAGAATTCGGGCCTTCAGCGGGTGCTCGGTCTCCAGCCAGTGGACGATTTGCCGGGCGATAAAGGTTCTGGAACTGTCGCGCTGGAGGAGCGCTATCAACTGGGCGATCAGCGTGTCGAGTAACTCCTGATGGCGATCGTTTTTGGTCATGCTTTCCAGCATCAGGGCGCTGGTGCCAGAGAGATCGACCTTATCAATTGCCTTATGCACCGCACGTTTTAGCAGGCGCTGGATACGGGCATCATCGGTCAGCTCCAGAAAACCACTCATGATCTGCAACAGATGCTGCCCGATCCGCTGGGCGTTTTCCGGCTGGCTGAACCAGTTGCCAATCAGTAGCGCGGGCTCATGGCGGCGGATTAGCGCGACCAGGGACTGGGTATCGAGGAATTTCTCCTGCACGAACTGACCCAGGTTCTCGCCGATCCGGTCCTTATTACGGGGAATAATCGCCGTGTGCCGAGAAATGAACGGGAGGGGGACGCGGCGAAACAGCGCCACCACCGCAAACCAGTCCGCCAGCGCACCGACCATCGCCGCCTCGGCAATGGCTTTGATCCCGCTGACCCAAAAGCCGGGCGGCAGGAAGAGGGTGACGACGAACGTGGTGGCAGCGATCAGCAGTAATGAGAGCGCCAACAGTTTGGCGCGTTTGAGTTCAGCGATTTTATTCATAGGGTTAAGGATAGAGCCAGACGGGGGGATCGTGCAAAAACAACCGGGGATCAGCCGGGGATCCAGTTGTCCCACGCCGGCAGCGTCCCTAGCTCTGCGACCAGAAAATCAATAAATGAACGCACCTTCGGGTTGCTGTATTTGCTGGGGAAATAGAGCGCATAAAGGGTGTGCGTTTCGCAGGTGATGGTGCCGTCGAGCATTAGCGGGGTGATCTCCTCTTTCTGAATATGATCGCCAATCAGATAGGTGGGCAGATAGGCTACGCCCTGATCTTCCAGCACCGATTTCAGCAGCACCAGGCTGCTGTTGGCCTGGATAGGCATATGCAGTTTCAACTGATGCAGGCGATCCTGCTCGTCGGCAACCTTCAGAACGGGGGTCAGGCCGGGGTAAACCAGACAGTCATGATTCACCAGATCGGTACGCCGTAGCGGCATTCCTTTTTTCGCGAGGTAACCGGGAGACGCGCAGTACGCCCAGCGGATAGGCACCAGTTTACGCATGGCATAGTTTTGCGGTGGCGCGGTGGAGATGCGCAGGGCGATATCGAAATCCGTGTCGTTCAGATTGACGAAGTTATCGTTGAGATCGATATACAGATTCACATCCGGGTACTGGGTGCGATATTTGTCCACCAGATTGACCAGTCGGGAATAGCCGAAGGCAATCGAACAGGTAATGCGTAATTCACCCTGCGGATTGTGATAATAACCGGAGGTGGTATTTAACGTTTCATCAAACTCTTTCAGTAATTTATTGGCCCGGTTAAATAAATATTGCCCGGCGTCGGTCAGGGTAATACTGCGGGTCGTGCGCTTAATTAATGTTGTCCCCAGCGTATCCTCCATTGCCGCCAGACTTTTACTGACCGCCGACGGCGACACGTTAAGTTGCACCGCGGCTTCAGATAATCCTCCGCAGTCCACAATCCGGACAAAAAATTCTAAATGCTTGAGAGAAATGGGTGTGCTCATTATTTCCTTTTACTCACAAGTGATTTGCAAAAACGGTACGAATAGGCCGTTACATTGGGTTTTGAAACATGTAACTATTGAACCACAGGAAACGACCTACGCACAAAATGAAAAAATAACAACTTAAGTGAGTTGCGTCACAAATAGTAAGGAGGCAAAAACAGAACGTCGCCAAATTGTGAATTTACTCTCATTTAATTCCATTCTTATAAAAGGTACCGATTATGTGGACACGACTCGAACCCTACAAATCGTCAATTATTTTATTACTTGCTCTGGTTGCAGGTGGTTTATTAGGGATTTACGCCCCCGCGTTTGCCAGTAAACTCCAGCCGATAGGTCAGATTTTCCTGAACCTGTTATTTATGATTATCGTTCCGCTGGTTGGAATCAGCGTAATGTCCTCCATCGCCAGCATGACCGACCTGAAACGTTTAGGGCGAATTATGGCGATTATCTTTATCGTTTCCATCGCAATGGCGTTTATTCCTGCTGCCGGTATCGTGGCGTTAGCCCTGTGGTACAACCCGGCGCAGGGGGTCACCATCGATCTTTCGCAGTCCGTGCAGGCGGGCAGCGGCAAGATGGATTTTGTCAGCATGATCACCACCAACGACTTTATTGGCCTGTTTTCTAAGTCGAATATCCTCGCGCTGATCGTGATGGCGATCATTGCCGGGATCGCGATTGGTCAGTCAGAACAGGCGGGCAAACGCATTGCCTCGCTGCTGGAAGATGCCAACACCGTCATTATGAAGATCGTATCGATCATCATGAAGGTCGCGCCGCTGGGGCTTGGCTGCTACTTTGCCGCCACGATGGCCAGTCAGGATTCCGGACTGCTGCTCACCTTTGCCCGGGCGATTGGCCTGTTCATGGTTGCCACGCTGGCTTACTACATTTTGGGTTCTATTCTTTACTCTTACATTGGCGGCGGCATACCGGCAGTGAAAGCCTTCTGGCGTCACGCCATTGAGCCTTCCGTGACGGCGCTGGGCACCTGTTCTTCGTTGGGAACGCTGCCGGTGACGCTGCGCGCGGGCAAAGCGATGGGGATTAACCCGGAAATCGTGGATGTCTCGATCCCGCTGCTGGTCAACCTGAATAAGGGCGGCGTGGCGATGATCGCGGCGCTGAAGATAGTCTTTATCTACTCGGTGCTGGGGATTCCGTTCACGACGGAAACCTTCTTCCTAACCATGCTGATCGCCGTGCTTTCCGCGATTATCGTCGGCGGCGTACCGGGTGGGGCATTCCTTGGGGAGATCTTTATCGTCACTACGCTGGGGCTGCCGATGGAAACCATTCCTATGTTAGTGGTGCTGGGCACCATTACCGATGCGCCGGCGACGCTGATTAACGTGATTCATGATTTGAATGCGGCACAAATTGTAGAACGCTTCTCCGGGAAAAAATCGGTGAATGCAGAGATAGATGCGACGGCTACGGTAGCCGAGGTTTAACGCAGAATTAAGGATAAGAAAAGTTATGAAAGATTCAGTGAAACTCGAAACCCAGTTGATCATCGCCGGACGCGATAAACGCTATACCCAGGGTGCGGTAAACCCGGTTATCCAGCGCGCCTCTTCGCTGGTGTTTGATACCGTGAAGGACAAAAAATTCGCCACCGCCAATCGCGCAAACGGCGAGTTGTTTTACGGTCGCCGTGGCACTTATACCCACTTCGCGTTCCAGAAGGCGATGAGTGAACTGGAAGGCGGCGTTGGCTGCGCGCTTTACCCGTGCGGTGCGGCGGCGGTGACAAACGCGATCCTCGCGTTTGTACAGAGCGGCGATCATCTGCTGATGACCGGGGCAGCGTATGAACCGACACAGGATTTCTGCAATAAGATCCTGAGTAAATTCAACGTCGAAACAACGTACTACGATCCGATGATTGGCGCCGGGATTGTCGACCTGATCCGCCCGGAAACCAAAGTGGTGTTTCTTGAATCACCGAGCTCGATCACGATGGAAGTTCAGGATGTGCCGGGAATGGTGAAGGCGATCCGCGCGGTGAATCCGGAGATCGTCATTATGATCGACAACACCTGGGCGGCGGGCGTGCTGTTTAAGGCGCTGGACTACGGGGTGGATATCTCGATTCAGGCGGGGACTAAATACACGATCGGTCACTCGGATGGCATGCTGGGAACGGCGGTGTCCAATGCGCGCTGCTGGGATCAATTGCGCGAGAACTCGTATCTGATGGGGCAAACGCTGGATGCTGATACCGCGTATAACGGCAGTCGTGGATTGCGCACGCTGTCGGTGCGCCTGAAGCAGCATCAGGAGAGCAGTATTCAGATTGCGCGCTGGTTGTCAGCACGAGCGGAAGTGGCGCGAGTAAATCATCCGGCGCTGCCGGAGTGTCCGGGGCACGAATACTTCACGCGTGATTTCAGCGGCAGTTCCGGTCTGTTCTCGTTTGTGCTGAAAAAACGACTGACGGATGAGCAGTTAGCGAACTTCCTTGATAACTTCTCGCTGTTCCATATGGCTTACTCGTGGGGCGGGTTTGAGTCGCTGATTCTGGCAAACCAGCCGGAGGAGTTGAACAGTATTCGCCCGGCCGGAGATGTCGATTTCAGCGGGACGCTGGTGAGGGTGCATATCGGTCTGGAAGATGTCGGCGATTTGATTGCCGACCTTGAAGCCGGCTTCGCCCGCATCGCGTAAAAAGTCACAGGCCCCGCATGGCGGGGCCTGATTTTACTTCTCTGTTGCCAGCTCCGTTGCCTGATACTGACGCACCCGCGCTAACAATCCTTTCAACGTGAATACCACCGCCACACCCGCAATCACCGCCAGCAGGTGAAACGGGATCCTGCCGCCGTTAAACCACAGTCCACGCCCGATTTCGACGGAAACGGCCATGACCGCCAGGATAACCATGTTCAGCGAGGCTGACACGGTGCCTTTCGGCAGATTGTTGGTAAACAGCGTGAAGCGAAACAGCGTCGGGAAGATAAGCCCGATACCAAACGCATACAGGCTGGTGCCCAGTACCGACCACAGCCACACGTGAGGCCAGAAAAGGTTACCGGCAATCAGGACAAACAGGCCGCTGAGTTGAATCGGCACCGCACGCCAGATAAAGCGTGGGTCGGTCGGATCTTTCACAAAACGTGCAACGACCATGTTGGCAACGATCACCGCACCAAATACCGGGACCTGCACCCAGGCGAACTGTGAGGAACTCATGCCGCCCGCGTCGATCAGGATCACCGGGGAAACGGCGACCCAGCTCATCATCGGGATGTAGCTCAACGAGATCGTGGCGACCCCAAAGAGGAACACGCGGTTGCGAAAGACATCACGGAAATCGCGTATGACGCCGATCGCGCTAAATGGCACTGCACCGCGCTGGACCGTTTCCGGCATCGCCAGCAACAGGCCCATAAAGGCGATAAAACCCATCACCGCAATAATGGCAAACAGCACTTTCCAGTGGACGAAGTGCATCAACGCCGCGCCGGAAAGCGGGCCGATGATCGGCGCCACCAGCACGATAGAGGTGATGATCGCCATCAGCTTGATGGCTTTTGTCTGCCCGAACGCTTCCTGCACCGTGACATAACCGACCGTCGCGATAAAGCAGATGCTGGTGCCCTGCACCACGCGTGCCGCCAGAAACTGTGTCATTGAGGTGGTGAACAGTGTAGCGGTACAGGCGAGAGCAAAAATGAGCGCCCCCGTGACCAGTACCGGACGACGCCCGATCCTGTCGGAAAGCGGCCCCAGCAGCCATTGCAGCGCCATCCCCCCCGCGAGATAAAGGCTGACCGCTGCCGGTGCCAGACTGACATCGGCATCAAACTCTCTCACGACATTGATGATGCCGGGCTGAATCAGGTCCGTCGACAGATAGGCGGCAAAATCGTACAGAATCAGCGCCATCGGAAAGAACAGCGTCGTGGCGTGCCGCTTGAAAAACTCAATAATCCATTGCATACAAAACGAACTCCATGTGGAGAACCCCTTAACGGGAACAACGAAATTCAATACTGTCACAGGGACATCAGGCAGAAAATAGAGAACAGCAGACTGCGGATGTACTGAATTTCATGTAATCAAAAGCACTGCCCATGGGGAATCACAGACAGGGGAACACATTCTGATCTGTGTCAGAATGTGTATCGATTACAAATGGTTATCAGCACATCACACCTCGGGAAAAGTAAGTTGAACGGAAAATATACACCTTAAGTGTCATTATAATTTGATGTTAGTCAATAGATTGAGCTGAAAACATTCCGCGCGCCAGTGGTCTACGGGAAGAGAAAACGCCAGACGATCCCGCAGCCGAAGGCGATCAACACGGCCCCGGCAATGCGTTCGATCCACACGATCCCATGACTGAGCCGTCGCTGGACAAACGGCAGGCCAATTCCCATCACAATCAACAGATCCCAGCCTAGCACGACGCTGGTCATCCAGACGCCGCTGGCGGCCTGCTGCAACAGCGTCACTGACGGGCCAAGCAGGGCGGTCATCAGCGCCAGATAGAACAGGGCATTTTTCGGATTGAGCAGCGACGAACCCAGCCCCAGCAGCACCTGTTTGCTCAGGCCCGGACACGTGGACTGGGCATCTGCGCCCGTCAGCGCTTGCGGACGACTGCGTAACAGCAGGCTACCGATCCACAGTAAATAGAGTGCGCCCAGCAGCGCGATCAGCGTGAAGAGCAGAGGATGCTGACGGAGAATTCCCCAGCCGGCAATCGCCAGCAGGATATAGATCCCATTACCGGCGGCGATCCCCAGACACAGCCCAGCGCTGCCGCGAAGTCGGTAGCGAACGGCGTAGCCCAGCAGTAAAAAGAAATCTGGTCCGGGGCTGAGCAGTGCCACAAAGTGCGCCAGCGCCAGTGCGGGAAATGCAGGGGGAAAGAGTACAGACAACGCTTCCATAATGACCTCAGTGTGCAAACCTGAGGTCACGTTACGCCCGGTGAAACGCTAATTATTGTCTGATATTGATCGTGCCCGCGCATACTGGCGCGGCGTGGCGGCGGTATAGCTGACAAAGGTACGGTGGAAATGACTCTGGTCGGCAAAACCGCTCTGATAGCCGACGTCGGCGATGTCGTCTCCGGCGCGCAGTCGCGTCCTGGCAAAATCGATCCGCGCGATGTTCAGATAGCTGCCCGGCGTCAGACCGGTGTCCTGCTTAAAGGTGCGGATCAGCGTTTCTTTACGCATGCCGAACTCTTGCGCGACGTCATCAAGCGACGGTGGAGAAAGCAAATTGCGTTGCAGTCGCGCTTTCAGAGACTGACTGGTCGCACGCGAACGCTGCGGATTTCCTGACTGCAAGGGGAGTGCGCGCAACAGGAGGCGGGCGGCATCGACAAGCGGTGCGGTTTGCCGCTTCCCCATTAACGCAACAAGATCCAGAAAGTGCTGAAAGCGTTGTGGGTTGCGGACCACCGGATTCGGTGCGAAGAGTGGTGTGTGGGGCGTCAGTTCGGGCAACTGAGCAAGGCACCAGTCGGCGTCAAGGTAGAGCATATGGTAGCTGCGGAACTGTCCATCGACAGGGTTACAGCTGTGAGGCACCAGTGGCGGGATCACAATCAGATCGCCCACCTGCAGGCGATATTCTTTGCCGTGGCTGACGCAGCAGGTTTCACCTTCCAGAATGGCCCCAATAGAGAGTTGCGGATGATGATGACGCTTATAGGCCTGATGACTGCGCCAGGTGCTGCGCAGTTCCAGCCACGTAAGCCGTTCATCGCGCCAGAACGATTGCGGAATATCTCGGGTATGGGTCACGGTCAGCGCCTCCGACAAAGTGATGATTTGTTATATCACAGGTTCACGGCCCCTGGCGTCGCGACTTCTTCCATCGCCACCTTTAACGCCTCACCCAGTTTCTGCATCACATCCCGATGCTTTTCATTGGGCGGGAGCGCGCAGTTTATGCGCACGCAGTTGCGGTATTTTCCGGATGCGGAAAACAATGAACCCGGCGCGACCTGAATTTTCAGGCGACAGAGCTGTTTGGCGACACAAACCATGTCGACCTGCTCCGGGAGTTCAACCCACAGCATAAAACCGCCTTTTGGCCGCGTAACGCAGATCCCACAGGGAAAATATTCCCGCGCCCAGCAGGTATACATCTCCCTGTTACGCTGATAAATCTGGCGCATTCGCCGAACGTGGCGATGATAGTGCCCCTCCCGGACAAACGCCGTCGCGGCCAGCTGTGTGGCGGGAACGTTAGTGCCAATGACGGCGTATTTCATGTGCAGCAGTTTGTCATGATAACGACCCGGTGCGACCCAGCCAACGCGCAGGCCGGGGGCGACCGATTTGGTGAATGAACTGCAAAGGATAACCCGACCGTCGATATCCCAGGAATGAAGGGTTCTGGGACGGGGATACTCTGTCGCCAGCTCGCCATACACATCATCTTCAAAAATCACAATGTCGTGGCGTTGGGCAAGCGCCAGTACGGCCCGTTTACGGGCATCCGGCATGATAAACCCCAGCGGATTGTTGCAATTCGGCACCAGAATTACCCCTTTGATCGGCCATTGTTCCAGCGCCAGCTCCAGCGCTTCAATACTGATGCCGGTATCCGGATCTGTCGGGATTTCAATCACTTTGATCCCTAAGCCGCGCAGCAATTGCATGGTGCCGTAATAAGCCGGGGATTCCACGGCCACAATGTCTCCTGGCTGGCAGACGGCCAGCAGTGCCAGCGACATGCCGCTTTGACTGCCGCTGGTGATCACCAGATCATCGGCGTTAACAACCGAACCGCCATCAAGCATCAGCCTCGCGATTTGTTGGCGTAGTGCGAGGCTGCCAGCCAGTTCATCGTAGCCCAGAATCGCACTTAGATTGTGTTGTGCTACGCGACTGAGTTCGCGCCAGAGCGGTTTCAGACTGGGTTGGCTGACATCCGGAATACCGCTGCTAAGCGGGATAACCGATTGGTCGTGATGGCCTTCCAGCATGTTCAGCACCTGCTCCCATTGGGTAATCTCAACCGGACGCTGTACCGGACGCGACATCGGCGGGACCGGCGGCTGCGCTTTCTGCGGCGCGACGAAGTAACCTGAGCGGGGCTGCGGCGTGATGAGTTGCAGCGATTCCAGTACCTGATACGCCTGCTGCACAGTGCTAATGCTGACCCCGTGCTCCTGACTCAGACTGCGCACCGACGGTAGTTTTTCTCCGTGACGATACAGCCCTTGTTCAATACGCTCGGCCAGCAGGTTGGCCAGATGTTGGTAACGCGTCATGCTGTATCCCTCGAAGATGCCATACAGATGCAAAAATCAGTACAGACAGGCGGAAAATGTGCGGTGCAGAGACTGTTTTAGCGGATCTGTATGTTAAATAAAAGCTGTTTTTGAATCTGTATTGTTCAGCCCGGAAACCGCCAGAATAAAGGCTCTGGTAGGCGAGGGGGTGGAGTATGGAATTTCATGAAAACAGAGCGAAGCAGCCGTTTATTGGTTTTGTCCTGATCTGGCGAGCGTTTAAAAAATGGCGCTTGCAGGTACAGACCCGACGGATCCTGCAACAGATGAGCGATGAACGGCTCAAAGACCTGGGATTACGCCGGGATCAGATTGACTAGCGCGATTTTGGGAGTCAGAGGCTGGATGTTGACCCTGTCCGGCCTTTTTTTACATTCAGAAAATTTATCAATTTATGCTTCCTGACAGTATGTTTCTTGATACTTACCCTGATAAGTATTATTTTCCCTTTCTCTAAGAGAGGAAAGACACATGACTGAAGATGAGCGGTTTGCCTGCCGCCCGATGGGAATGCGTATGGCGATGGTAGTGCGTCAATGGCGTGCCATTATTGATGCGGCTATTACCGATACCGGCCTGACCCAGTCCAGTTGGACGGTACTGATGCAACTGCATCAGTTGGGCGATAACGTCTCGGTCAGCGAACTGGCGGAGGTGCAGGGCATTGAACTGCCGCCGCTGATGCGCACTCTCACGCAACTGGAAAATCAGGGCTATCTGGTGCGTTCCACATCGCCATATGACAAACGCATCCGCCTGCTTATGCTGACCGTGGAAGGCCGTGCCCGGCTGGAAGAGTTGAACCGGGTGATTGAGGCCTATCAACATCGCGTCACGCGTTCCATACCTGAAGCGGATCTCGCTTCCTTCAGCGCCACCCTAAATTTAATCGCCTGCAATTTGCGGACAATCCGCGAAGAAGATAATCAACACTAAAAAACTATGATGACCCCAGAACAGAAATTTGCCCGTTGGGTAAGGGTGAGTATTGCCGCTTTCCTTGCCATATTCGCCTGGTTTATCGTTGCCGATATCTGGATCCCGTTGACGCCGGACTCCACGGTGATGCGCTCGGTCACGCCGGTTTCGTCGCGCGTTTCCGGATACGTCTCGCACGTCTATGTGCGCAATAATAGCCAGGTGAAAAAAGGCGATCTGCTGTATGAGTTGGATCCCACGCCATTTATCAATAAAGTCGAGGCCGCGCAAATCGCCTTTGCGCAGGCCAGACTGAGCAATCAGCAACTGGATGCGCAGATTGCCTCTGCCCGCGCCAGTCTGCGTACTGCCGAATATACTGCGCGTAATGACAAGCTGACGTTCGATCGCTATCAGCGGCTAAGCACGATGCAGAACGTTTCACAGGCGGATCTCGACAAGGTGCGGACGACCTGGCAAACCAGCGAACAGTCGGTAACCGCCCTGCATGCCAACATCCAGAATCTGCTGATCCAGCGTGGCGAGCGCGAAGATAGCCATAACGTGACGCTGCAAAAATATCGTAATGCGCTGGAAGAGGCGCAGTTGAATCTGGCATGGACAAAAGTGCACGCAGAGACGGACGGGACGGTGAGTAATCTCCAGCTTAACGCCGGGCTTTACGCCACCGCCGCCACGCCGCTGCTGGCGCTGGTCAGCAACCAGACGGATATCGTGGCCGATTTTCGCGAGAAAAGCCTGCGTCATACCCGCGTGAACACCGATGCCGCCGTGGTATTTGATGCCATGCCGGGCAAAGTGTTCCGTGCGCGCGTGACCAGCAGCGATGCCGGGATCCTCGCCGGACAGGAAGCGGTCAACGGTCAGTTGTCGCAGCCGGAGCAATCCACGCGCTGGGTGCGCGATGCGCAGCGGATGCGTATTCACGTGACGCTGAGTGAGCCACTGGATAAACCGTTGCCGACCGGTGCCCGCGCGACGGTGCAGTTGTACAACAGTGAAGGGCCGTTTGCCCGCACCTTTGCCGGCGCGCAAATCCATCTGGTTAGCTGGCTGCATTATGTCTATTAACACGCTGGCGCGCGTGTTTACGCCACATGACAATATCGTCTATACGGCGAACGACTTTCGCCAGACCCTGCGGATAGCCGTTGCCGGGACGATCGCGCTGAGTATTTCGACCTTTTACAACGTGCAGTACGGCGTTTTCTTCGTGGTTTATCCACTGATGCTGATGTCGTTGGTGCCGGTATTCAACCGCCACGTGGCGCGACAGTTTGTGTTCAGTGCAGCGGTGAACTGCGTCGAAATGGTGCTTATCGTTGGCTATCTCTCGCAGTGGCCGGTGATCATGACGCTGGTGGTGTTTGGTCTGTACGTCCTGCGCTTTCGCTTTATGAGCAAGGGGCCGTTGTTTTTGCTGGGGTCAATGGGCGTGGTCTGCCAGAGCACGATGCTCAACTTTATGAGCTATTCCACCACGAACTGGCACACGCTGATGTTTTCCAACATGGAAGCCTGCGTGATGGCGGTGGCGCTGAGCGCGCTGCTGCACTATCTGATCCCCGACGTGGAACCACGCAAGCCGCCGCCGCGCATTGAGAAAGATGACGCCCGCGTTCGCCATGAATCGCTGCTTTCCGGGAGCGTGGCGACGATGATTTTTGTCATCTTTCAGGTCTGCGATCTGAGTGATTCGCTGTCGGCGCTGATGGCGGGGATTTTGATTCTGTTTCCCATGCATTATCGCGGCGCGGTCCTGAGTTCTATCTGGCGCGTCGTGGGCGTGGTGCTGGCCTGTCTCTATATTCTGGTGGTGCAGTTACTTATTTATGATTTCAGCAACCATATGCTGCTGATGATGCCGCTGATTGGCCTCGGGCTGGCCTTCAGCGCCCGTCTGCACGTGATGGAAAAAGTGGGCGCAGGCGTTGGTTTCGCCAGCATCACCACCATCGGCATTATGTTCGGCCAGAATCTGCACCCGAACAGCGATTTAGTGTTCAGCGATCTGTATCGCATCACCTCAGTCACCGTCGCGCTGGTGGTGACGCTGACGATGGTTTTTCTGGTACACCGGATATTGAACTGCTTCGCCGCGACACGGTTTGTGGTGGTGGAGTGAGGTTCCTCATAGCGATCTCAGCTAATCCATACATGAACGCAGGCAGAAAAATACGTAAATGGTGATGCTTTTTCCAACAGCGTCGTTATACTCGTAAGATAATTGTCTATACTTTTTTGTATATACAATCAGGAAGCGCGATATGCCAACGGAGTTTGAATGGGATACAAACAAGGCAAAAAGCAACGTCGGTAAACACGGTGTCCGTTTTGAAGATGCGATTCTGGTATTCGACGATCCCCGACATCTGTCACGACAGGATCGCATAGAGAACGGGGAATATCGCTGGCAAACAATCGGTCTCGTTCATGGCATCGTGATTATTCTGGTTGCCCACAGCATTCGGTTTGAAAGCGGCATTGAAGTCATTCGCATCATCAGCGCCCGAAAGGCGGATCGTAAAGAGAGGAATCGTTATGAGCATGGTTAAACATAAACGCGGCACACAATCCGCGCTCAGTGCTCAGCATGAAGCTGAACTCAACGCGCTGGCGAAGCAATCCGATGATGAAATTGATTACAGCGATATTCCCTCCTCGGAAGAGGCGCAGTGGTCTGACGCGGTACGCGGTAAGTTTTTTCGCCCGCTAAAAACTCAGGCGTCCGTACGGATTGACGCCGATGTGATGGAATGGTTGAAGCGTCCGGGCAAAGGGTATCAGACCCGACTTAACGCGATTCTGCGGGAAGCGATGCTGCGGGAGCAAAACAAGAAATAGTGAGTGTTTACTCGGGTGTAGATGCCGGATGGCGGCTACGCCTTATCCGGCCTACAAATCGGCGTAGGCCCGATAAGCGCAGCGCCATCGGGCACGGGAATCACGACTTCTTCAGCCCCGCGAACGCGGCTCTGATGTCGTCTTCGGGGAGCTGAATGCCAATAAACACCAGCGTGCTGTGCGGCGGTTCATCGCCCCACGGGCGATCCCAGTCGGCGCTGTACAGGCGTTGCACGCCCTGGAACAGCAGACGGTTCGGTTCGCCTTCAATCCACAACATCCCTTTGTAACGCAGCAGTTTTTCTGCGGACTCCAGCAGCAGGTTTTCCATCACGCGGGAGACGTCGCTGATATCCACCGGGTAATCCAGTTCCACCACAATAGAAGAGATATCGTTCTGCTTGTCGGCGATGAAGTGGAAGCGCGGTTTAGCGCTAACGACGTTCTCTTCCAGCATAAAGCCGTTGGTGTCGAACAGCAGGGAGAGATCGATATCGCCATGTGTCACGGTATAAACCGGCGCGCGGGCGTTGATACGCGCCAGACGTTCGCGCAGTTTCTCGCTTTCGCCTGCGACATCGGTTTTGGTCAGCAGGATGCGATCGGCGTAGCCAACCTGCGACTGGGCAATCGTGAACTGGTTCATCTGATCGTCGGCATGGACCGCATCGACCAGCGCAATAACGCCGTCTAACAGATAGCGCTGGCAAAGGATCTCGTGCGAGAAAAAGGTCTGAATAATCGGGCCGGGGTCGGCCATGCCGGTGCATTCAATCACCAGACGATCGAAGCTGATATTGCCCTTATCGAGGTTGTCGAGAAGGTCTAATAGCGCGTCCTCCAGTTCGTTCGAACGCGTACAGCAGATGCAGCCGTTGGTCAGGGTTTTGATCTGCGTGGCGCGATCGCCAATCAGCTGATCGTCAACGGACACTTCGCCGAATTCGTTTTCGATAACGGCAATCTTATAGCCGTGTTCTTCGTTGAGGATGTGGCGCAGCAGAGTGGTTTTACCCGCGCCAAGAAAGCCGGTGAGTAGGGTGACTGCAATCGGGGTCATTCACTTCTCCTTCTAACAGCAGCGCATGCCGCCTTTACCGTCGCCGCCGTAGCGCGCCTGCTGGCGCTCGCGGAAGAATTCTTCATAGCTCATGTACGGCTTGTCCGGATGGTTGGTTTGCATATGCTCGACGTAGTTGTCGTAGTCTGGAATACCAATCAACATCTTTGCCGCCTGGCCGAGATATTTTTTTGCCTGACCTAAGTTACCAAACATTGTGCCGCCTCGTGAATGATTAAAGCCGGATGGCGGCTTTCGCCTTATCCGGCCTACGCTTACAGCATTCTGTAAGCCGGGTAAGCGAAACGTTACCCGGCATCAGCTTAGTGATGTGAAGAGGTTTTCACGCCGCCTTCAGGAATCGGAACGTACGGGGTTTCTTTATCGGTACGTTTGTCCACGTTGCGCACATTCATCCAGGTTTTGAAACCGTAGAAGATGATGCTGTACACCACCACCAGGAACAGAATACTCAGGCCTGCGTTAGTGTAGTTGTTCACAACGATGTGATTCATGTTGGCAATCTGCTGAGCGGTCAGTTCGCCGCCGTTGGCAATCTTCTCTTTGTACTGGTTAGCCATGTAGAAGAAGCCTTCCATCTGCGGGTTGGTGCTGAACAGTTTCAGACCCAGCGCCCAGGTGGTGCAGATCAGCAGCCACACAGCCGGGATAACGGTCACCCAGATGTATTTGGTGCGCTGCATTTTAATCAGTACCACGGTACCCAGAACCAGCGCCACGGCTGCCAGCATCTGGTTAGAGATACCGAACAGCGGCCACAGGCTCTTAACGCCGCCCAGCGGATCGACCACGCCCTGATACAGCAGGTAGCCCCACAGGCCCACACAACCCGCTGTACCAATGATACCGGCAACCAGAGAGTCGGTTTTCTTCAGGAACGGTACGAAGTTACCCAGCAGGTCCTGCAGCATGAATCGACCGGAACGCGTACCCGCATCCAGTGCGGTCAGGATGAACAGCGCTTCAAACAGAATACCGAAGTGGTACCAGAAGCCCATGTCAGCCATCGGCAGTACTTTGTGGAATACGTGCGCGATACCAACCGCCAGCGTCGGTGCACCACCGGCACGGTTCAGAACGGACGGTTCGCCGATGTCTTTCGCGGTTTGCAGGATCTGCTCAGGCGAAATCACGAAGCCCCATGAGCTGACGGTTGCCGCCGCATGCGCGGTCACGTCTTTCAACTGCGCCATAATCAGCGGCGCGTTCTCACCCCCCATTTCATGCAGGTTCGGCATCGTAATGCCCAGGCCTGCCGGCGGGGTGTTCATCGCAAAGTAGAGACCCGGTTCGATAATGGAAGCCGCAACCAGCGCCATAATCGCCACGAAGGATTCCATCAGCATCGCACCGTAACCGATGAAGCGGGCGTCAGTTTCACAGGCCAGCAGTTTCGGGGTGGTACCGGAAGAGATCAGCGCGTGGAAGCCAGAGACAGCGCCACAGGCGATGGTAATGAACAGGAACGGGAACAGTGCACCTTTCCACAGCGGACCGGTACCGTCGATGTACTGCGTCATGGCCGGCATTTTCAGCTCAGGGTTGAGGATCACAATACCCAGCGCCAGGCCGACGATAACGCCGATTTTCAGGAAGGTGGCCAGATAGTCGCGCGGGGCGAGGATCAGCCATACCGGCAGCAGCGCAGACACAAACGCATAGCCGATCAGTGCAAAGGTAATGGTGGTGTCTTTAAAGGTCAGCGCCGGACCCCAGTATGGGTCGTGAGCAATCACGCCACCGAAATAAATAGATGCCACCAGCAGAACAATACCAATCACCGACACTTCACCTACACGCCCCGGACGCAGGAAGCGCATGTAGATCCCCATGAACAGCGCGATAGGCACGGTGGAGCAAACGGTGAAGACCCCCCACGGACTTTCGGCCAGCGCTTTTACGACGATCAGCGCCAGTACCGCAAGGATGATGATCATAATTAAGAAGCAGCCAAACAGCGCAATCGTCCCCGGCACGGAGCCCATCTCTTCTTTAATCATCTCGCCAAGCGACGCGCCGTTACGGCGAGAAGAGATAAACAGCACCATGAAGTCCTGAACCGCACCCGCCAGCACGACGCCCGCCAGCAGCCACAGGGTACCAGGCAGGTAGCCCATCTGCGCGGCCAGAACCGGACCGACCAGCGGACCGGCGCCAGCGATGGCGGCAAAGTGGTGTCCGAACAGGACATAGCGGTTGGTTGGAACGTAGTTCAGGCCATCGTTATTGATGACCGCAGGTGTCGAACGTGTAGGGTCGAGCTTCATCACCTTCTGGGCGATGTACAGACTGTAGTAGCGGTAAGCCACCAGATATACCGACACGGAAGCGACCACGATCCACAGGGCGCTGACGTGTTCACCCCGGCGTAAGGCGACAACCGAGAGGCAGAATGCCCCGATGATCCCGAGGATCACCCAGGGTATGTGCTTGAATATCTTTTTCGTATCCATAGTAAAACCTGGTTTTATAAGATTAATAATTGGCCGAAGCCGTTTGGTTTGGGTTGCGTTTGAAGAGGTAATTGGACTGCTATGCTGGTGACGATCTTGCCAGAGAGTCGCGCGCGTAAAGTACGGTAAATAAGTGAGCGGTCAAATGGTGAGTTAAGCGGTCAGAAGTGTCAGTAAGCGGTAAAGAGGATCGCTGAACGACGGATATTATGTGACTGAGATCACAAAGAAAAATCCGCCAACGACTGACGAATACCGACTACGCTTATTGCCGACAACATCATAAGGAGAACAACATGGAAACAGTAAACCTCACATTATCTGAGGCTTACACGCTGGCGCGTGAGGTGCTGAGCACCAACGGCTTTAGCGCGGAACATGCGGATGCCATCGCGCGTAACGTGACGGCAGGCGAGCGTGATGGCTGCGCGTCTCACGGGTTATGGCGATTGTTGGGGATCGTCGAGACTCTGCGTAAAGGAAAAGTCTCCGCTGATGCACGTCCGCAGATTTCCGATCGGGCGCCCGCAATCGTCAGGGCGGACGCTGGCGGCGCGTTCTCGCTGGTGGCGTATGAACAGGCGCTGCCGTTGCTCATCAGTAAAGCCAGCACGTGCGGCATTGCGGCGCTGGCGATCAACCGCTGCGTTCACTTTTCCGCGTTGTTTGCGGACATTGAGCCGCTGACCGACGCCGGACTGGTGGGTTACGCCTGTACGCCAAGCCACGCCTGGGTCGCCCCGGCTGGCGGTACGCGTCCGCTGTTTGGCACGAACCCCATCGCCTTTGGTTGGCCGCGTAAAGGCAAACCGCCTTACATTTTTGATATGGCAACCAGCGCGGCGGCGCGCGGCGAGATCCAGTTGCATCAGCGGGCCGGTAAAGCGATCCCGGAAGGGTGGGGCATCGACAGCGAGGGGCAACCGTCAACCGATCCGCAGGCGGTATTAAACGGTGCCATGCTGACCTTTGGCGGTCACAAGGGCTCGGCGTTTGCAGCAATGGTTGAACTGCTGGCAGGGCCGCTCATCGGTGATATGACCAGCGCGGAATCGCTGGCCTGGGATGAAGGGGCGGGCGGTCTGCCGTACGGCGGTGAGTTGATTCTGGCGTTTGACCCGTCCCGATTCCTCGGAGATGAGGCGTATCTCCATCTTGAGCGGGCAGAAACCCTGTTTGCCGCGATGCAGGCGCAGGGGGCGCGACTGCCGGGAGAAAGACGCTTCCGTTCGCGGGAGAAATCAATGCAGGAAGGCGTGACGATTACCCGTTCTCTGTTTGCGGACATTTCCGCGCTGAGATAAGGCAGAATGGGCGAGGCATCCTCGCCTGATTCCCGTTCGGGTAGAGGGTAATCGCATTTTTTGCCAGTTAATTGAACAAATTTCCTGTGATACCCCCTGCGATTACATAAAGTTTTCTCATTCCGGGCCGAAAACCAGAGTATCTGTCTAGCGGAAAGAGAAAACATGTTAAAACGTATCAAGATTGTGACCAGCCTACTGTTGGTTCTGGTTTTATTTGGCCTTTTACAACTCACTTCAGGCGGATTGTTCTTTAATGCATTGAAAAATGACAAAGAGAACTTCACCGTTCTGCAAACTATTCGTCAGCAGCAGTCCACGCTGAATGGCAGTTGGGTGGCGCTGCTGCAAACGCGTAACACCCTTAACCGTGCGGGTATCCGCTACATGATGGATCAGAGCAATATCGGTAGCGGTGCGACCGTTGCGGATCTGATGCAGATTGCCAGCGTCTCCCTGAAACAGGCGGAAAAGAACTGGACGGATTACGAAGCGTTACCGCGTGACCCGCGCCAAAGCGAAGCGGCATCGGCGGAAATCAAACGTAATTACGATATCTATCACAACGCGTTAGCTGAACTGATCCAGTTGCTGGGTGCCGGGAAAATCAACGAGTTTTTCGATCAGCCCACTCAGGGGTATCAGGACGGTTTTGAGAAGCAGTATGTGAACTATCTGCAACAGAACGACCGCCTGTATGACCTGGCGGTAGAGGACAACAACCGCTCATACAGCCAGGCGATGTGGGTTCTGGTCAGCGTGTTGTTGGCGGTGCTGGTAGTCATTATTGCTGTCTGGTTTGGCATCAAGCTGTCGCTGATAGCACCAATGAACCGCCTGATCGCGAGCATTCGTCATATTGCCAGCGGCGATCTGGTGAAGCGTATTGATGTGGAAGGCACCAATGAAATGGGCCAACTGGCGGAAAGCCTGCGCCACATGCAGGGTGAGCTGGTGCGTACCGTGGGCGACGTGCGTAACGGCGCGAACGCCATTTACAGCGGTGCCAGCGAAATCGCGATGGGTAACAACGATCTCTCTTCCCGTACCGAGCAGCAGGCGGCGTCTCTGGAAGAGACGGCGGCGAGCATGGAAGAGCTGACGGCTACCGTTAAGCAGAACGCCGAAAACGCGCGTCAGGCCAGCCATCTGGCGCTGAGCGCGTCCGAAACGGCGCAGAAAGGCGGGAAAGTGGTCGATAACGTGGTGCAAACCATGCGTGATATCGCCTCCAGCTCGCAGAAAATTGCTGACATCATCAGCGTGATCGACGGCATTGCCTTCCAGACCAACATTCTGGCGCTGAACGCGGCGGTAGAAGCGGCGCGTGCCGGTGAGCAGGGGCGTGGCTTTGCGGTGGTTGCTGGTGAAGTGCGTAACCTCGCGCAGCGCAGCGCGCAGGCAGCACGTGAGATCAAGAGCCTGATTGAAGACTCCGTCAGCCGTGTTGACGTCGGTTCTACGCTGGTAGAAAGCGCCGGTGAAACCATGGATGAGATCGTGAATGCCGTTACCCGCGTGACCGACATCATGGGCGAGATCGCGTCGGCTTCCGATGAGCAAAGTCGTGGGATTGACCAGGTGGGTCTGGCCGTAGCGGAAATGGATCGCGTCACCCAGCAGAACGCCTCGCTGGTGGAAGAGTCCGCCGCCGCTGCCGCCGCGCTGGAAGAGCAGGCCAGTCGTCTGACTCAGGCCGTTGCCGTGTTCCACATCCAGCAGGAACAGCGGCGTGCGCGTGACGTTGCCAGCGTTAAGCCCGCTTCCTCGACGGTTCAACCGCGTAAAGCCGCTGTGGCGGAGAGCGGGGATAACTGGGAAACGTTTTAATTAAGCATCAGGCGCATGGCACAACGTGATTCAAACGCGATACCATGCGCCGTCTCTTCCTCTCGCTTCTGGCGCAATGCTGCCGGCAACGCGCCATCTTCCAGTATTTCAAATCCCAGATGTTGATACAGCGGCGCGTTCCAGTCGACATGGCGAAACGTGGTGAGCGTCAGAGAGGTAAAGCCCTGCTCGCGCGCCCACTGCGCGACCGTGTCTACTAACTGACGGCCAATGCCTTTACCCTGCCACGCCAGATGCAGCGAAAATTCGGCAATATACAGCGACGATTCCATTGCTTCGCCCAGCAGAAATCCAACGGGTCTGTCGTCAACCAGCGCCAGCCAACTCATCCCCTTACCGGCATATTCCCGATGCTGTTCCACGCTGACAATGCGATCGTCCGCGATCCATGCCAGTTCCGGCACGTCTAAAAAGCGCTGTCCTGCTGAGCGTTCAATGGCGGGCAGGGCGGTAGCATCTGCCAGTGTGGTTGGGCGAAAGGTAATGTGCATAACGATACCGGGATTAAGGTGACAGTGTGGGCAGTATAACGCGGTGCCCCGCCACAGGGAAAAGTCCCCGGCAGCGGGGACTTTACGGTGTTAACGGGTTAAACGAGTAATAACGAAATGGCCGGTATGTAGGTCACCAGCAACAGCATGAGCAATAAAGTCCCCAGCAACGGCAGAGATTGACGGAAAAACTGTCCGACTGAAACCTGAGTAATATTGCAGACCAGTAACATGACGGTGCCAACCGGCGGCGTGAAGGCGCCGATAGAAAGGTTGAAGATCATGATGATACCGAAGTGTACCGGGTCGATACCAAAATGCGCCACGACAGGTTTAAGCAATGGAACCAGAATCAGCAGAATGGCATTCCCTTCAAGAAACATCCCCAGTGTCAGCAAAAGAATATTGATAATTAACAGGAAAATGTATTTGTTTTCTGTCAGCGTCGTGACAAAGTTCGCCACCGCGACGCCGGCATGTTCCATTGAGAAGATCCAACCGAGCGCGGCACTTGCCATGATGACTAACATGACCGATGCCGTTGCCCGTGCCGTTTCTCCCAGCGCTTTTACGACATGGCCAAGGGTCATTTGACGATAAATGAAGAAACCGATGATCAACACAATGAGTACCGCAGCCGCGCCGGCTTCTGTTGGAGTGAAGATGTTGGCGCGAATCCCTCCTACGACGGCAAAAATCAAAAACAGCGCGGGCCAGGCTTGTCCAATAGAGAAGAGCGCTTCCTTACCGGTAGGCCAGGTGTCGCGTGAGGGCTTAGCGTTCGTTTTACGGGCAACCAGATAAACCGTAATCATTAACAGTACCGCACAGAGCAGACCCGGAATCAGACCGGCCATGAACATCTTTCCGATGGAGACGTCTGCCACCAGGCCATAAATAATCAGGGCAATCCCCGGCGGGATGATTGGGGTGACGAGGGACCCTCCGGCGGTGATTGCAGCAGCGAAGGCACGGTTGTAGCCTTTACGTTCCATCTCAGGAACCATCATGCGCGACAGCATCGCCGCGTCGGCCAGGTTTGAGGCGCTGACCCCTCCCATCATGGTACTGACCAGAATATTGGCGACACCGAGTCCGCCCCGCATTTTACCCACCAGAATATTCGCCACTTGCAGAATACGTTCTGCAATACCGGTATAACTCATCAGCGTACCCAACAGAATAAAGAAAGGTATCGCCAGCAATGATGGGCTCTGGGTTGGCGCAATTAATCGCTGAACAGCAATTTCAATCGGAACCGTGGAAAAAAAGAGGAAATAGGCAATAATGCCGATAAACATTGCCAGATACACACGAATATTCAGAAATAAGCACACGATCATTAGTGGAATAATCAATAACCAGCTCATTGTTTTTCCTCGCCGACATCTACCTGTTTAACGTCGTTAATTAACCAGTAGAGCGTATAAATTGCCGTTGCCAGAGTACCGACGGGAACAGCGATATCAATCCAGAACCAGGAAACTTTCAATATTTGCGTGACCTTATACTGCGCCATTTCCGCCAGTCGGTAACCCAGCCAGGCCATATAAACCAGCAACCCGATGGAAAGCAGGGCAACCAGCGAGGCAATAATGCGTTTGACTTTATGTGGGAACATATCGACGACAAAAGGAATAGTCAGATGCGCCCGATCGCGTTCAGCCACCACTCCGCCCAACATCACAACCCAAATCATCAGCAGTCCGGACATTTCCTCAGTCCATTGAATGGGCTGTCCTACAAAATAGCGCATGAATACGGCTGCAATGGTCATTATCACCAGGATAAACAGTGCCAGTGCTGCGCTCAGTTCTACAAGCTTGCCAAAGAAACGCATTAATCCTCCTTCAGAGAGTCGCCCTGGCCTTGAGAGGAAAAGGCGTTGGGCGCTCTGTGCCTGTATTTATTGCAGTTGCTGTTGAATGGTTTCATACAAGCCCGGTGTCCACTCCGGGAATTGCGAGTAAACTTCGCGTGCTTTCTGGCGGAATGCTTCGGTATCCGGATAAATAACTTCAACGCCTTCCGCTTCCATGCTCTTCAGCATTTCGGCGTCGTGTTCAATCGTTAATTTCTGGCTGTAAAGGCCGGCTTCATAACCCGTTGAATGAATCAATTCCAGTTGCTCAGGAGAGAGCGTACTGAAAAAGGCTTCGCCGCCAATCCATACCGAGGTGTTGGTCAGGTAATTTACCATCGACAGATATTTCGCCTGCTCAAACAGTTTTTGCCCTTGCAGAACCGAAATTGGGTTTTCGACGCCATCAATAACGCCCTGAGTCAGCGCAGGGTAAACCTCACCCAGCGGCATTGGGGTTGGTGTGGCACCCATTGCCTGAATGGCTTTAATTTGCATCACGTTATTCGGTACGCGGATCTTCATTCCCGCAAGATCTTCCACTTTGCGAATCGGTTTTTTAGAAATAATCTGACGGGTGCCATACAGATAATTGTTCATCACCACATGAATTCCTTTTTTCTTCAGGTCTTCATTTTTTTGACGAAACCAGTCGCTCTCATAAATTTTGAAGAGTTTCTGTGGGTCATCGGTCAGATAAGGTCCAAACAAAATACCTAAATCAGGTTCGTAATCGGCGAGGAAAGCCACATCGGTGAGCGTGATGACGTTCATTCCCATCATGGCTTGTTCAGTCACATCTTGTTTTGACCCTAGCTGTGAGCTGGGATAGAGAACCAGCGTTATTTCTCCATCACTCTTTTTATTCAGAATCTCAGCCCAGTAGCGCATCACCACGTCTAATGGCTCGCCTGGATTATTCTCATATGCGACTTTAATAGAAAGCGGTTTAGCCTGAATGGTGAATGGCAGAAAAAAAGTACAAACAGTAATCAGCACGGCTATTATCTTGTTCATTTTCTACTTGCTCCCAGGGATCAACGAATAAAACCAACATTTGTACTGGCGGAAAAATTCATAGTGAATCCTGCCTAATCAGAAAGTAAGCAGAAAGTCATCATGGTGCTGTATGCGTTGTATGAAATCGTGCTCTTGCTAAAGGTTTGTTGTTTTTAATGTGTTTTTAATTCATTCATTTTCTTGTCGGATGGAGCGAATCATCGATTGTTTCGCCGTATTCAGGTGGTTTCGCAGCGCAAGAAGCGCATCGAGATCGCTGCGGCAAATCAGCGCGCTGAGGATGGTCATGTGCTCATCAATGGCGATGATATTGCGTTGTTTAAGATCGCGTTCATCCCATTGGTAATGGAAATGGAAGATCACGGAGATGATTTCAAGCGACTGATTAAAAAATATATTGTCGGCGGCAGAGAGCAGCAGCGCGTGAAAATCACGGTCTAACAGGGAGAACATGCGGAAGTTGCTACCGACGCTGTCGCGCAGCAGACGGTGGCGTTCAAGCAACATTTTTGCCTGCAGCCAGCGCGGATCGTCATCCGGCAAATTGAGAAAGTGTTGTAGCGCATGGGTTTCCAGCATCTCGCGCAGCTCAAAAAGCTGTTCGGCATAGGACTGATCGAACTTTTTCATGCTCCACTGGCCGCGCTTTTCACTCTGGATGAGATTGTAACGCCCAAATTTTAAAAGGTATTCTCGCACCACTACCGGGCTGACGCCCGCCATCCGGGCCAGTTGAAGTTCAGAAAACGTCTCGCCAGCGCGAAGCTGGCGCTGGTTAATCATCGTATAAAACGCCTGCTCAAAAATACGATTTTGCTCCGCCATGGAGGCGGTAGTACAGGCAAAACCATCATCATGTTCAGGGCTACGGGTAATGACATGGTCGTTGCCGACCAGGGTCAATACGCCACACTCGCTGAGGTGATTGAGCATGTGCCGCACCGTGGTGCGACTGATGTTGTACATCTCGGCTAATGCGCTTTGCGACGGCAGCGGGGAAGGAAGATGACCGCGCGCCATATCATCGATCACCTGGTTAATGACATTGTGACGTAAATTTTGCGAACGGCTCATCGGGATCTCCTTTTGCCTGCATTAAAACCCGATTTAAAACATTTTAATGCGCAGGGTTTCACAAATTAGCTTTCTCGTTACGCGGCTATTTCTATTTTCATCAATATCTGAAGCAACAAAGAAACAGGAGCGCATAACGATGTCCACAATGAATATGTTGATTTGCCAGGAACCCAGGAAATTAATTCATGAGAAACGCGACATTCCGATTCCGGATAAACATGAAGCATTAATTAAAATTAAGTCTGTCGGTATATGTGGAACCGATATTCATGCCTGGGGAGGCAATCAACCTTTTTTCAGTTATCCACGCGTATTAGGCCATGAAATATGTGGGGATATTGTGACGCTCGGCGAGAAGGTAACGCAATTTAAGGTGGGTCAGCAGGTGGCGGTAATTCCCTACGTTGCGTGCCAGCAGTGTCCGGCGTGTCTGGGGGGACGGACGAACTGCTGTGAAAAGATCTCCGTGATCGGCGTGCATCAGGATGGGGGTTTTAGCGAGTATCTCAGCGTTCCGGTGACCAATCTGTTGCAGGCGGAGGGGATTGATCCTCACGCAGCAGCCTTGATCGAGCCTTACGCGATTAGCGCACATGCGGTGCGTCGGGCAGCGATCGCGCCGGGTGATCAGGTGCTGGTCGTTGGGGCCGGGCCGATTGGGATCGGGGCGGCAGCGATTGCGAGGGCTGATGGGGCACAGGTGGTGGTGGCAGATACCAGTATCGCTCGTCGCGAACACGTGACTTCCCGCCTCGGCCTGCCGGTGGTGGATCCCTCTGCGGACGATTTTGAGGCTCAGCTACGTTCGCAATTTGGCGGTTCATTGGCGCAGAAGGTGCTCGATGCGACGGGTAACCAGCATGCCATGAACAATACCGTTAACCTGATCCGCCACGGCGGCACCATTGTTTTTGTCGGGCTGTTCAAAGGCGACTTGCAGTTCTCTGACCCGGAATTTCACAAGAAAGAGACCACGATGATGGGCAGTCGTAACGCCACGCCGGAGGATTTTGCGAAGGTGGGACGGCTGATGGCGGAAGGTAAACTGAACGCTGAAATGATGCTTACGCATCGCTATCCGTTTAGCCAACTAGCGGAGGTCTTCGAACGCGATGTGATTAATAACCGGACGCTAATCAAAGGGGTGATTACGTTCTGACGATTGCCATGCAGCGCCCGGGGTGGTGTTGGGCGCTGTTTTTTTATCACCGGTGGTCAGCCCTGGGCGCTGACCACTTTGATTTCAACCATCCCGATCCCCAGCTTACGCGGCGAGTGGCCGAGGATGTTGCCTTCGTTGGTCGAGACCGGATCGGGCGGGACAATCACCAGCGTATCCGCATCCGTCGGGTTGTCGAAATGCAGCGTGGTGGTGGTGACATCGTGACTTAACACCAGCGTCTGCTCTTCCTGGCCTACACGCACCGGAATCGGGCGATTGGCATTGTCGCCAAAGGCTTTCGCGGTGATCACCAGGTCGAATTTTTTCGGCAGCGGCTGTTTGTACTCGATCTTCACTTCTTCCGCCAGCTGCGCGTTGGACCAGCGTCCCCAGGATTCCGGACGAGAAATCCCGCTGAACTGCTTCACCTCTTCCGGTGCGCCCGCCACGTTGAAGACAAAACTGTCGGCTTTATAGCGGATGTCGTTGTCGACGATTTTCAGGGTATCGACGTTGCCTTTATAGCGCTCCATGTCGATCACCGTGTCTTTAAAGGCCGTTTTACCTTTCCACTGCGCTTTATCAACATGCTGGACGATTTGCTCTCCGCCAAGCTGGCCCTGCGAGACGCACCAGTCGGTTGAGAGCGCCAGCGCCGGTGACCATAACTGGCCCATTTTGTAGCAGCGATCGACCCAGACGAAGTTATCGCGAGGGGCAAAATCGGCAAGCTGGAAGCGCAGCGGGGCGGAGTATTCGCTTTCCGGGAGGGGTTCGACGCGCTTATCCGATATCCTCAACAGCAGCGGCAGACGGAAATGGCTGCCGGAGAAGGCGATCATATTTTTATCCCGGTCGACGGTGAAATCTTTCATCTCTTTCGGGAAGTTCCACAGGCGAATAATGTCCGGCTTCATGGCAAGGACCTTTTCTTTACTGTTAAGGAACACTTCCGACATCGACTGACCCGACAGGCTGCTGCGTCCCAGGCCGATATAGTTATCGCCGCCGAGAATATCCAGTACCGTCGCGCCGTTATCCATGGTGTTACGTTTGACCGCCAGCGTCTCCTGCTGAGGCTTGTCGCCGCGGATCACGAAGAACAGGTTGTTACGATCCTGTTTGTTCAGGTATTTCCATGCGCTGTTGTTCATCGCCAGATGGTCTGAAGAGACCACAATGACGGTATCTTTAAACCACGGTGAGGCTTTGATTTTATTGATAAACGCCGCGATGTTTTCCTGGCTACAGCTGACGGCGCTAAAAGACTGATTGGGTTTACCGTCGAAATCATAGCGTTTGCGCTGACAGGCGCGCGAGATAAAACCATCCGGATGATGGGTATCGACCGTCAGGGTAAACAACGAAAAACGCTGGCCGGAGCGAGAGAGTGCTTCGAACTTCTTCCACGCTTCATCCAGTACCGTGTCGTCATAGAAACCCCAATCGTTACGGTAATTTGGATCGGCGACGACGCTTTTTAGCTCTTCGGCGCCATACAGATAATCGAAGCCGTGGGACTTCAGGAACACGTCTTTCCCGGCAAAACGCAGGTTTGCGCCCTGCACAAAGTGGTTCTGGTAGCCGGAGTTTTTAAGGATATCCCCAAGACAGAGATTCTGCGGGAAGAAGCTGGAGACCGATGCCGACGCATTGCCTTCAAACGGTGCGAACAGGGGAATGCCGCACTGGGAGGCGACCATCCCGGCGATGGTGTAGTCTGTTCCCGGTAACTGCTGGGTGTGGCTGAAATCCATACCTTCGTTTTTCAACGCGCCGAGTTCCGGAGTGAGTTCCGGGAAGGCCTCATTGTCGAAATAGGTTCGCTCCAGGCTTTCACCGTAGATGTACACCAGATTCAGCTTCGGGTTGGGTATGCTTTTCGCCGGTTCTTTATAGTAGGCCGCGAAATCGGGATCGCCGTCGCGGGTCTGAGATTTGACCAGCTCGCTGATCTGACGAAATGCCGGGCTGGCATCGACGGAACCCAGCGCCAACAGTAGTGCCAGCAGGCTGTAACCAAAATGGTGAGGATGATGACGGCGACGACGCAGCACCCAGCCCAGCGTGCCAAACACCGCCACGAGCGCCAGCGCAATGCCAATGCCCGGCAGAATATATTTGCCGACACCGGCCCCCGTCAGACTGTTCGTCAACGTGTAGAGTACTGCATCGTTAATGCCATCACCTGTGAAATAGTCGCTGGCAAATAGCGTGATATTCAGAACCACAAAAAGTCCCAGCACCGTCAGGGTGGCGATAAACCACCAGGTGTTGCGACCCGCTTTCCAGGCATAAATCAGTACAGAGGCAAGAAACAGCGCGATGGAGAGTAACTCAGACAACGGACGATCCTCACAAATAGCCTTGCGATAAGGCTCTAAACCAGGTGTTCGACTGGCAGTTCAGCGTTTACAGAAAGTACAATGTAATGGGGTTGTCACTTAGCTGCAATTCTAGTGACATTTAATTACGTTGTTATTCAGAATTGGTTTAGATCGGGACTTTTTTGATCGCCGTCACCTCCTGTCGTTCCTGAGGTGGGCAAAAGAGAAGGGCGAAAAGGGACGAGAAGCGCCGCGTCTGGCGAAAAACGGCCAAAACGCGGCGTCGGGAATCAGGAAATAAAGCTCATACCCTGTTTGAGCACCAGGTCGCAGGCTTTGGTTTTCACTTTTTCTGCGAGCGGCGTGCTGCCGATGTTGTTCAGGTTAAGCTGCTGACCATCTTTGGTATTGAGCAGACCCTGAATACCGTCCAGATAGTTGGTGTCCTGTTTTTGCTCGGTTGCGCCGAGACCCAGTTTATCCAGTACCTGATTTTTCACATTTTCCGCATCGGTAACGGAAGCCAGCTTCTGCTTCGCGCAGTACTGTAAAATCCCGGCTGCGTTATTCATATTGTTCGCACTCAGTGCCTGGTTGCCGCCATTCAGCAGGCTGGTCAGGGAAGAGAGCGACGTGCCGCTTTGCGATGAGGTGGTACTCTGCTTGCTCAGTTCGCTGGCGGCGCTGGAGAGCGAGTCTTGCCAGGAGGCGGCGAAAGTATTGGCTGCGAAGCAGGCGCTGGCCGCTATCGCGCAGCACAGCAAACGTTTTGTCGTTTTCATTATGATTACTCGTGTATAGACCTTCGTCGAAGTATAGCGCCGCTCAGTCTAAGAATGGTCTTAATACTCTTTGCCGGTTACCCGACTGCGGAAACTGTCCCAGTTGAAGATCACCCACAGGCTGTTGCCCAGTCGCATGCGATCCATCACGCGTTCACCCAACAGCTTGGTCATTTCTTCCATATTGCTGTTGGTGAGCATGCCGGTCGGGCGCTTTGAAGAGGAACGACGATCGACGATCTGGTTGATGATCACTTTTTCATAGCGCGATTCGGTTTGTACGCCGATCTCATCAATGACCAGTAGATCAACATTGCTGAGATCGTTCAGCAACTGTTCTTCGCTGGTCTGGCGATTGCTGAACGTCTCTTTCATCGCCGACATGATGTCTGCCACGGTGATAATCAGCACCGACTTTCCGCGCAGCAGCAGTTCGTTACAGATTGCCGCAGCGAGATGGTTTTTCCCCGTCCCCGGTTTGCCGGAGAAGATAAAACTGGCGATGTTGCCATCAAACTCTTCCACATACTGGCGCGCTTTGCTCAGCGCATTCATCTGACCTTCGCATTCAACATGATAGTTATCGAACGAGCAGTTCTGGTGCAACGGACGAATGCCGGAACGGTTAAAGGTGCGCTGCATTTTCATCGCCCGATTTTCGCGAGCCAGCGCGGCGGCGCGAATTTCACCTTGCTCCTTCTGCCATGCCAGTAGCTCTTCACCCGTTTTGAACGCGGGTTCGATATGGGCGGGCATCATTTTTTGCAGACGTTTCATCAGATCGCCAACGTTTTTCATGGTTAACCTCTAAAACCCGGTGGAATTTGATTATCTGGTTCGCTGACCGTGTTCACATCGCGCTTTGGCAGGCCACCATTGCTCGCGCGTCCGATCTGGACGCTGCGTGCCAGTTTTTGCTGCCATTGCACGTGATGAAAAACTTTGCCTTCCGCTTGCCAGTAAGCCACGAATGAGGCCAGTTCTTCGGCGGTGACCGGTTCTCTTAACGCCACGCCCCACAGCGCGGCCTGACGCTGAAAGTCGTCATCCGGTTGCCAGTCGGGGTACATGGCGAATTTCCCCAGCGGTACGGCGACCGGTACAGGCTGCGGTTCTTCATAAAACTGTGCATCCAGCGTCACATCGCTCCCCGGTCGGGCGAGCTTTTCTTCGAGCGCCAGCAGTTGTGCCAGACGAGCGGGGGTCAGCGCGTAAAAGGCCGGAGCGTTATTGGCAAACACCGCCACCGCGCCGCCTTCTGACTTCGCCAGCACCGTCTGATGATCGTGTAATAAGGCGTCAATACCAATGACGTCTGGGGTCAAAATTCTGGATGACATAACGTTTCTCAAGACTGACTGCAACCGAGAAGGGACACTGCTTCTATAGTAACACATCGATGAGGAGCAGCGGCAGGGATGCGCCTGCCGCGGCGATTAAACGCGCGGGCGTTTCCGGTAGAGCCACAGGCCGGGCACGGAGAGTCCGATCGAAAGCGCGCCCACAATCGACGAGGCTTTCAGGAAATTGGTCAACAGCGTAATCATCAACGGTTCGCTGTAGCCGAAGTGGCTGATTTTCACCGCCGAGATCATCGCCGTATAGGCTGAGATTCCAGGGAACATCGGGATCACCGCCGCAACGGTAAACACTTTGGGATGCGCCAGATACCAGCGCGACCATTGAATGCCAATGCTACCGACGAGCAGCGAGGCGACAAACGTGGACCATTCAATATTAAATCCGGCGGTCATCATCACCATCCGCGAACCGTGACCGAGCGCGCCAAGCAGCGCACACCAGGGCAGCGCGCGGTGCGGGACGTTAAAGACCATCGCGAACCCCACGGCGGGGATCGCGGAAAGCAACATGTCCTGCATTAGCGCAAGAATGAAATCGATTATACCCATCCGCGAAGCCCCCAAAGTGTCAGCGCCATGACCACGCCCACGCAGGTCGCGAGCGTCAGTAGGCTGGCGATAGCCCAGCGCGCCAGACCGGTATTAATGTGTCCTTTAAACATATCCGCCACCGCATTGATCAGCGGAAAGCCGGGAACCAGCAGCAAGACGCTGGCGGCCATTGCCACCGAGGGCGTCTGGCTAAAGGTGGGAAGATGCAGCATCAGACCGGAAATGGTGGTCGCGACAAACGCGGTAACGCAAAAGTTGATCTGCGGATGTAAATGGCGATGTGCCAGGATCTGACGAATATACATTGCCACCATACTGGCAAAAAAGGTAATCACCGCGCCGTCCCAACCACCATCATTCAGCTTACAGAAGCAGGCACAGGAGAGGCCGACCATTAGCGCGACCAGCCAGCGCGGATAGCGCAAGGGTCTGACCTGACTGAAGCGCTTCTCGACGCCTTTGTAATCCAGCAGCTTGTGTTCGGCGAGAATGACGATGTGCTGAACCTCCGTGACCACATGCATATTAATGCCGCGATCCTGGTTTTTTCGCGTGGAGGTCAGGCATTGCCCGTCTTTAATGGTGGTCAGAACGATAGCATTGGAGGAGATAGCGCTTTCGACGCTGTCCATCCCCAATGCCAGCCCAAGTCGGGTAGAAAGTTCATCAACTAACGCGCTCTCCGCGCCGTGTTGCAGTAAAAAAAGCCCACACTGAATGCATAACCGTGTAACCGTTCGCTGTAATGACTGCTCTTCTTGCATGACTCGCCCTGGCTGAAAAGACGTGTTGCGTACTGTCGAATGACGAAAGACTCCTTTGTATCACGAAGCGCGCATTTTTTGGCTCCGGCTGAGATCAATCTTTTTGTTGAAAAAAGAACCTGCCATGCGGTGGCCAGAATTTGAACTGCTCCACAGTTTTGCTAAATCGGTGAAAAGTGCAATTTTTGCCCGCATTTGGACCTTCTTTTTCTGTGCCTGCTTATCAAAAATGCAATTTGAAACTTTTATTCAACATTGATTAAACAAATAATCAACCAAGCAGATGGGGAATGTGATGAAAACTCAGGTCGCAATTATTGGGGCAGGACCTTCCGGGCTGCTGTTAGGTCAGTTGCTGCATAAGGCGGGGATCCGCACACTCATCATTGAACGTCAGACGCCAGAGTATGTGTTGGGGCGCATCCGGGCAGGGATCCTCGAGAGTGGGACCGTCTCGCTCTTGCGGGAGGCCGGCGTGGCGCAGCGTATGGACAGCGAAGGTCTGGTGCATCACGGCGTTGAGTTTATTTTTGACGGCAAACGCATTCCCGTTGCGCTGAGCGAATTAACCGGCGGCAAAAGCGTAATGGTCTACGGGCAGACGGAAGTCACACGGGACCTGATGCAGGCGCGTAGCGATTGTGGCGCGCCTACGATTTATGGCGTCCAGCAGGTTGAGATTCACGATGCCAAAAGTGACCGCCCCTCAGTCACGTTTGAGAAAGAGGGGGAGAAGTGCCGCATTGAGTGTGATTTCATTGCCGGGTGTGATGGATTCCACGGCATTTCGCGACAAAGTATTCCGCGAGATGTCATCCGCGAGTACGAAAGTATCTGGCCGTTTGGCTGGCTGGGGTTACTTGCCGATACGCCGCCGGTCAATCCGGAGTTGATTTATGCGCATCATGAGCGCGGATTTGTACTTTGTAGTCAGCGCTCACTAACCAGAAGTCGCTACTATTTGCAGGTCCCGCTCAGCGAGCAGGTGGAATCCTGGAGCGATGAGCGCTTCTGGGGCGAGCTGAAACGGCGTTTGCCTGAGGAACTGGCCACGAAGTTAGTGACTGGTCACTCACTTGAAAAGAGTATCGCGCCATTACGCAGCTACGTGGTGGAACCGATGCAGTACGGCAAGCTCTTTCTGGTCGGTGATGCGGCGCATATCGTTCCGCCGACCGGTGCAAAGGGGTTGAATCTGGCCGCGTCTGACGTGAATTATTTATGGCGTATTTTGACGCAGTACTATCAGCATGGTCGTAGCGATCTGCTGGCAACCTATTCCCGGCTGGCCCTTAACCGGGTGTGGAAAGGAGAGCGATTCAGCTGGTTTATGACTCACCTGCTGCATGATTTTCAGGAAAAGAGCGATTTTGATCGCAAGATGCAGGAGGCGGATCGTCAGTACTATCTGGGTTCGAGGGCTGGGCTGACGACGATTGCGGAGAACTACGTCGGACTGCCTTATGAAACGGTGGGTAAATGATGAGGAAAAATGATGCAACTGGCTGACGTTATTCCTGTTTTTAAACTGTATGGTGAACAACAGGGATGGCCAACCCCCGATCTGCTGCACTGCGAGTCGATTCATCAGCGTAGCAGTTTGTATGAATGGCATATTCGGGTGCATCAGCATGCGGAGATCGTCCAGTTACTCTACTTGCATCGGGGTGAAGCAACGATTGAAATTGAGGGGCAGACGACGGTGAGGCGCGATGCCTGTATTCAGGTCGTTCCTGCGCTTTGTGTCCACGGTTTTCGCTTTTCCCCCGGAACCCAGGGCTATGTTCTCTCTCTGGCGTTGCCGCTGATTGGCCGCCTGGAATCCCAGTTTCCACAGCCGCTGCCTTTGCTGAATAGTCCGCAGTGCATATCGGTAGCTCAGTCCCGCAGTCACATCCGCACGCTTTTTTCCGCCTTGCAGAAGGAGTATCAGACGGATAACGAGGCGCGGGAAATGATGTTGTTTTCGTTGCTGAGTGCGTTGCTGGTCTGGCTTCGTCGGCAGAGCCGGCCTATTGCGCAATCGAATGACACTCTGGCGCGTCGGCGTAGCACACTCCGTCTTTTTGCCCGGCAGATTGAGAGCCACTATCGTGAGCATCTTCCTCTTACAGAATATGCGCATCGAATCGGCCTCTCTGCCAATTATCTGAATCAGTTATGTCGTGAATTTCATCATTGCAGTGCATTAAACGTTTTGCATCAGCGGTTGATGCTCGAAGCCAAGCGCAGCCTGCAATATACCAGCATGACCATAAGTCAGATCTCCGACTATCTGGGATTCAGTGATGTAACCTATTTTTCCCGTTTTTTTAAAAAACATTCAACGTTGTCTCCGAAGTCATATCGGGAATTAATTAAAAACAAATAGTTTGTCCAAATTTGGATGAATAAAAAAATCGTATATAAAATAGGAATGTTTAATGTCCCATTCAGGAATATAGTGTACATATTGACAATATCGACTTGTATTATACCCCGTGATAGTTGTATAACCACCTCTTGCGAAATTAAAGAAAAACACCAAGGATAAACAATTCATATTGGCTATTATTCTGTTTTTTGTATTGTATCGTTGTATGTATTAATACTCATGCGATCCAGTTAATAGCAGATAAATTCATATGAATGTGGAGGATATATGTTGCCAGGATGCTGCAAAAACGGAATTGTCATCAGTAAAGTCCCTGTTATACAAGCGGGATTCCACGGCGTTATGCAACGGCATTTCCCGGAGTATGAGCTTACCGCTTGTGGTGCGGTAGAAGAACTCACGCCACTACAACTCCGGCGGGCGGAGTTGGCGATCGTGGATTTAACCGGTGAATGCCAACACCCGCGCACGGTCTGCGAACGATTCTACGCACTCCTTTCTCAATATCGTGATATCCATTGGGTTTTCCTGGTGTCACGTGCGTATTACGCGCAGGCGGTTGAATTGCTGATACGCCCCTCCAGTACGCTGCTGTCTGACGTCGAACCAATTGAGAGTCTGGTAAGCACTATCCGTTCCGGGCATAACAGTCCAGACCGAATCAGCAAAATGCTGTTGTCGCCCCCCCCGTTAGAACATCTGGAATTCAGTTCCCATGCTATTCTTTTGACGCTATCGGAGCGAAAAGTACTGCGCCTGTTGGGGAAGGGGTGGGGGATCAATCAAATTGCGGCGTTACTTAAGAAAAGTAATAAAACTATTAGCGCCCAGAAAAACAGCGCCATGCGCCGCTTATCAATACACAGTAATGCGGAAATGTATGCATGGATTAACAGTTCTCAGGGAGCCAGAGAGCTGAATTTACCTTCGGTATATGGAGAGTCAGCGGAATGGAAAATAGAAACCGTACGCGAAATGTCGCACTCATAGAAAAATGTGTTATGAGTGGAATTGGTATTCAGAATCTATTTAATGCAACCTCAGATAACCAATTCAAATTGCATCTCTATTTGACGCTGGATGATTTTCAACAGGCGATGAGTTCGACAGTCTTTTCTGCCGTTATTTTTTCTCTCTCCTCGGTCCGAAAAGCCCGGCGGGTAGAACTAATGAGCCTTACCGAACTGTCTGAAAACTATCCTGGCATGCGTCGTCTGGTTATTGCGGATGATGATGATGAAGCGCGTTTAATCAGCGCACTGTCGCCCTCCCCGTTAGATGGTGTGCTGAGTAAGGCAAACTCGCTCCCTGCGCTGCAGGAGGCGTTATTTACCGCATTAAGCGGCACGCGGCGGATCAGTGAAAGTAACAACAATCTCTGGTATCTCAATCAGAGCCGCATGCTGAGTCCAACTGAGCGTGAGATTTTGCGCTTTATGTCCAATGGCTACTCAATGCCGCAAATTGCGATTGAACTGGCGCGGAATATTAAGACCATCCGGGCGCACAAGTTTAACGTGATGTCGAAACTGGGCGTCAATTCTGACGCCGGTTTACTGCATGCGGCAGATATTTTGCTTTAACCGCCGCGAAAGCTAAAAACGGATGATTACTGGCACACATCAACCCAGGTGGCTGAAGTTAGTTCAGCCATACGCTCTGGTGCAATACGCACGGCGCTATATGTGGCTCCTGCTGCCGGAAGGACTTCGGTGAACGATCGTAAAGAGACGTCACAATAAACGGGCAACGGAGTTTCCAGCCCGAAAGGGCAAACCCCGCCAACGGGATGCCCCGTCGCGTTGACGACTTCATCACTGTTCAGCATGCGCGCTTTGGCACCGAAGGTGCTTTTGAGCTTTTTATTGTCCAGTCTTGCGTCGCCTTTGGCGACAACCAGGATGATGGTGTCTTTCACCTTCAGCGAAAGGGTTTTTGCTATTTGTCCGGGCTGTACGTTATGTGCTTTGGCCGCCAGTTCAACCGTCGCGGTACTTTGTTTTAATTCAATGATTTCAATATCCGGGGCATGTTCGGCCAGAAATTGCCGTACCGATTGCAGACTCATTCGATTCTCCTGACACCATTTCTGCAGTCCCCGACGCTCCAGAAAACTGCGAGTGTAATTTGGCATAAGTCGCCCTGTACTGTAAATATTTTAATGTAACAAACCAGCAACATGAGAGATTTTTCGATCCTCTTCACAATCACGGAAACCGGTTACCGTAACCGGTTGCAGTCTGTGAAAGAGCGATTAATACTGGAGTTGTCACTTCCTCTGTATCACATAAAAAGAGCCACTTATGAAATCTACCAACCATGCAGTCTTTAATGTGATTTTTCGGTTTGTTGAAAACTATGTCAGCCCGATTGCCGGGCGCATTTCTTCACAGCGTCATGTTATGTCTATCCGTGACGGCTTTATTTCCGCGATGCCATTTATGATTGTCGGATCGTTTCTGTTGGTATTTGCCTATCCTCCGTTTTCGCCGGATACCACCTGGGGATTTGCCCGGGCCTGGCTGGATATGGCGAAACAGTTTGAAGGGCAGATCCTGACCCCTTTTGATATGACCATGGGGATCATGTCGATCTATATTTGTGCCGCTATTGCCTATAACCTGGGCAAACATTACGCGAAGTCACATCAGTTGGATCCGTTCATGTGCGCCATGCTCTCCACCATGGCGTTCTTACTGGTCGCTGCGCCTAAAACAAAAGGCACTCTGCCTGTGGACAGCCTCGGCGGAACGGGGATTTTTACGGCGATTCTGGTGGCAATTTATTGCGTAGAAATGATGCGTTTTCTGAAGGCACATAACATTGGCATTCGTTTACCCGATCAGGTTCCGCCGATGATCAAAAACTCATTCGATCTCCTGATTCCGGTGCTGGTGGTGGTGCTCACATTGTACCCGCTCAGCCTGCTGATTCAGGCACAGTTCGACATGCTCATCCCGCAGGCCATTATGTCTATTTTTAAACCGCTGGTATCGGCTGCCGATTCTCTGCCAGCGATCTTACTGGCGGTGCTGATTGGCCATTTGTTGTGGTTTGCCGGTATTCACGGCGCGGCGATCGTCTCCGGGATGCTGCAAATGTTTTGGCTGACCAACCTCGGTATGAACCAGACTGCGCTGGCGCAGGGCGCACCATTACCGCATATTTTCATGGAGGCATTCTGGACATTCTTCATCGTGATCGGTGGGTCGGGTGCGACAATGGGGCTGGTGATTTGCTATTTGCGCAGTCGTTCCGTACATCTGCGCTCGATAGGCCGACTGAGCGTGGTTCCCAGTATCTTCAACATTAACGAGCCGGTGATTTTTGGTACGCCTATCGTCATGAATCCCGTGTTCTTTATTCCTTTCCTGCTGGCACCGATGGTGAATGCCGTGCTGGCCTGGGCGGCGATGAAACTGGATCTGATTGGTCGCGTGATTTCGGTGGTGCCATGGACCGCGCCGGCACCTGTCGGTGCGGCGTGGGCGCTAGGTTGGGATTATCGCGCAGCGATTCTGGTGGTTCTCCTGGCTATCGTTTCTGCCGTCATCTATTTCCCGTTCTTTAAAGTGTACGAGAAGCAGCTGCTGGAACAAGAGGCGGAAGAGGCACAGCGTTCAGACGCGGAAAACGAGCAGATTGCGTTGTAATCATCAGGGGGCGAACGCTCCCTGATTACTTCAGCGTACAGTCACCGCACTGCTGAACGTCCGGCAGACGATAACGCTGACAGCATGTTCTGCGTACCAGAATCCCCTCGCGAGGGACGACCGTGCGCCAGAGTGGGTTGTCAGCACCACAGGACAACTGCTTTTCAAAGAAGCAGCCCTGGCGCAGCGTGTTCAACAACTCTTCACCCAGCAGCGGTTTCATCTCCGTGAGATACCAGTTAATCAGATAGCCGGTATTGCTCCAGATAAGTTTACCGTTGATTTCTCCGGTTGCCTCAAGCGCCTGGATGACCGGAGTCAACGCCTGCTTAACCAATGTTTCCATGCGCGCCTGCGGTGATTGCGTCGTCGCCAGACGATCCTGATGCACGTCAATCCAGAAGCACGCCGCACGCCCCGTCTCGTGAAACTCCACGTGGACGTGTTCGGGAGAGACATCAATTGCCGTCTCCTGCGTCAGCAGGGCAAGCATCAGTGGGGGCACCATCAGACCGATGTACCACTGTGCCCACAGCGAGAGTAATGGTTTGTTTTCGCGCGACTGCGTGGGGTGGTTGCGATAAATATGATTGGAGTAAATTGCCAGCAGAGACTGGAGTTCGCTTGGGCGACGCCATTGCGCCAGTGTCATCGCGCTCGGAGGGGCGGGTTCATCCAGACGGATGAAATCCAGCAGATGCTCACGCGTCTGGGCTATGGTTGCGCGCACGGCCTCAGCCAGCGAGGGCATCTGCGGTTGGAGATGCCCTCGCCAGATGACATCGTCAATAATCGGTGCGGAACGATAGGCCATGAGTTAGATAGTAATCTAAATGATAATGATTGCTAATCCTAGCGACAGGCATAACCGATAGCAAGATCTTTGTCAGTCTGACATTCAACGGCGCATTAATTGGCTACGGCGTGTCAGGCGATACCCGGATCGTCACTGACTAAAATATGGTTACGACCCAGATCTTTCGCTTTATAGAGCGCTTTATCAGCATGACGAATCGCCTCTTCGACATCTCCCCCTACCAGAGGCGCAATACCAATACTGATTGTGACCTGCGTTGCGACGTTCTCATTGAACATATGGGGAATTTTAAGATCGTAAACATTCTGCCGGATGCGTTCAGCCGCCTCGCGGGCTGTCAGTGGATCGCTCGCCGTCAGTAGCACCATAAACTCTTCACCGCCAAAACGGGCGACAATATCGCGTGAACGCACGGCATTGCGGATCGCGGCGGAAACGCGGATCAGGGCCTGATCGCCCATCATATGCCCATAGTGATCGTTGTAGGCTTTGAAATGGTCGATGTCGATCAGCAAAACGTAATGCTCATGCGTATCCAGTTCCAGCACAGCTTTCAGCTTATGCTGGAGTCCTCGCCGATTGTACAATCCCGTTAAGGGGTCGAGCATACTCAGGTCGGTCAGCGTCTCTCTTTCGGCGAGCAGTTTGAACATAAGTTGCTGGGCGAAATCGTCGTAGCGCTTTTGAATCACATGCTGAATGGCAATACCAGCCATGGGCAGGGCCATAAAATAGAGCAGTCGTAGAGCGTGTTCGCTACCGTTCAGACATAAACAGGCCAACAAGGACGGCAGTGAATGGAGGGTAAATGCGACGATGTTATTGGCAAACGCAATTGATCCAATAAACAACACGCTCAGCAGTGCGATCAGCAAAAAGGCATAGTCAGGATTCTGCAACGCCTGGTATTTCAGCGTAATGTGCGCTGCCCATAAACCGCCAAAGAGTATTGAGATGACATGGAGATTAATCCGCTTCTTCGCATACCTTACATGCCATGTCAGCAACGCAGTGCTCAGCACAAGGATGAGAGACACCGGTGTGGAGACGGTTTTACTGGGATAGATAGGAAAAGCAATGACAAACAACGCAGAAATAGCGTTGAGAAACAAAAAGAGTCGCAGAGAGAGTTGGTACTTTTTAGTGCGCAGCGTTTGCCAGGATTGTGCAGTCATATCTTAACGTCATTATTTATCTAACAATTACACTGTTCACGTCGCATACACTGTTCACGACACATAAATAATGGGTGAGAAGATGCTTGCCTGGAATCAGATTATTGTATCTGTACGTTTACCGTTGTGCAATTTATCACCTTAAATAATTCATGTCATCATTGCTTGAGTAAAGCTCATATAAGTGACGTATGGATTGCTGACAAATGAGAAAGATTGTCATATGATATTGGTTATCATTATCGATGTGAGAGGTGAAACCATGTTGCAACGGGCGCTGGGGAGTGGCTGGGGAGTATTGCTGCCTGGAATCGTCATTACCGGGCTGGCATTTGCCGATCTTTCTCTCGGGGCATGGAAAGCCATCATTGTATTAGGGTTATTGCTGACCCCGGTGATGCTCTATCACAAACAATTGCGGCACTTTGTGTTGCTGCCATCGTGTGTCGTGCTGATCGGTGGAATGATGCTGGTAATGATGAACTGGAATCAGGGATGAAAACCGGGAATGCTACAGAGAGGGATGTAAGATAATTGGTGCGAGGGGGGGGACTTGAACCCCCACGTCCGTAAGGACACTAACACCTGAAGCTAGCGCGTCTACCAATTCCGCCACCTTCGCACAGTCATCTTACTTTTTGATATCGCCTCGTTGGTGCGAGGGGGGGGACTTGAACCCCCACGTCCGTAAGAACACTAACACCTGAAGCTAGCGCGTCTACCAATTCCGCCACCTTCGCCCAGTGCGAGCAATATCAACGTGGTTTATGGTGCGAGGGGGGGGACTTGAACCCCCACGTCCGTAAGGACACTAACACCTGAAGCTAGCGCGTCTACCAATTCCGCCACCTTCGCATACCATCGATTCTTAAAAAGAATCACTACCACGGAGGCGCATTCTAGTGGTTTTCAGCTATTCGTCAATAGTTAATTACGCGGGGCAGCGGTGATTGCTGCAAAAACGGCCATTCGCATGGCCGTCATTGTGATATCACGCTTTCTTCGCCTGGCGAGTCATGACCGTGCGATACACTTTGAAGCGTCCGGTCTGGGCGATGACGTCGTGGAAGCCAAAGGTCTCATCCAGTATCTGCGGATACGGCAGGAAAGCGTTAGCGACAATGCGCAGTTCGCCGCCGCTGTTTAGGTGACGTACGGCACCGCGAATCAGAGTTTGCGCGGCATCCAGGCTGGTTTGCATACCGTCATGGAACGGCGGGTTGGAGATTATCATATCAAACCGGCCCGTCACTTCGGAGAAGACGTTACTGGCGAAGACCTCTCCCTCAATGCCGTTTGCAGCCAGCGTGGCGCGACTGGCTTCAACCGCCGGCGCCGCAACGTCGCAGAGGGTTAAACGTACTTTCGGCGAGTGGCTGGCAAGTGCTGCGGAAAGTACGCCTGCGCCGCAGCCGACGTCCAGCACTTTCCCTTTGGTATGCGGCGTCAGGGTGGACAGCAGCAACTGACTACCAACATCCAGACCATCGCGACTGAATACGCCCGGCAGGGTTTTTATCGTCAACCCCTCAACGTTGTATTCGCCCCAGAATTTTTCTGCGTCAAACGTTGGCTGTTTGTCCAGACGACCATGATACAGCCCGCAGCGGCGCGCGCTGTCGATTTTGTTCAGCGAGGCATATTCGGCCAGCATTTGCTCAGCGCTGCGCACGCCGCTGCGGTTTTCGCCGACCACAAAAATGTCAGTGCCAACGGGAAGTAGTGACAGAATATTCATCAACTGGAACTGGGCTTCCGGTTTGTTTTTCGGCCAGTAGTAGATAAAAGTGTCGCAGTCGGCAACGTCTTGCGCTTGTGCAACAAGGCTAAAGCGCGCGTTGTCGCCCATCTGGCGGCTCAGCACCTGCCAGTGGTGAAACTGCTGCGTATGTACGCGGCTGGCGGCGCATTCAAAACGTGCGGGCAGGTCATCCTGCAAATCTCCGGCAAACAGAATACGGCTTTGTTCGAAATCATCACTGTGGCGCAGCAAGACTTCACTTGCCGGGGTTAAAGCAGACATGGAAAACTCCTTAATTCATACAGCGGGCGATTATAGACGTTTGATGGCGTCTATTCGACTAATTTGCTATATTTGCGCCCCTGAATACAGGAGCGATTCGCTATGACAACCCGACGAGACTGGCAGTTACAGCAACTGGGCATTACCCAGTGGTCGCTGCGTCGCCCCGGCGCGTTGCAGGGAGAGATCGCGATTTCCATTCCTGCGCACGTCCGTCTGGTGATGGTAGGTGAAATACTGCCGCCGCTGACTGAACCTCTGGTAAGCGATATTCTGCGCGCGTTAACCCTGAGCCCCGATCAGGTTTTGCAGGTGACGCCGGAACGCGTTGCGATGCTGCCGCAGGGCAGCCGCTGCAACAGTTGGCGGCTGGGCACAGAAGCGCCGCTGTCACTGGAAGGTGCGCAGGTTGCAACGCCGGCTTTTGATGAATTGCGGGCAAACCCAGCGGCACGCGCCGCGCTATGGCAACAAATCTGCACACATGAACACGATTTCTTCCCTCAGTCAGAGTGATTTACCCGCCGCGTTTCAGATTGAAAAACGCGCCCATGCGTTTCCCTGGAGCGAACACACTTTTGCCAGTAATCAGGGGGAGCGCTATCTCAACTATCAATTGACGGTAGAAGGGAGAATGGCGGCGTTTGCGATTACGCAGGTTGTGCTGGATGAAGCTACGCTGTTCAACATTGCCGTTGATCCCGATTTTCAGCGCCGGGGATTCGGGAAAGCGCTGCTGGAACATCTCATTGATGAGTTAGAAAAACGCGGCGTCCTGACGCTGTGGCTGGAGGTTCGCGCCTCCAACGTTGCCGCCATCGCATTGTATGAAAGCTTAGGCTTTAACGAGGCAACGATTCGCCGCAATTATTATCCGACCGCTGACGGTCGTGAGGACGCCATCATAATGGCACTGCCAATCAGTATGTAAAAGAAGGTGTAATGATGAAGTGGGACTGGATTTTCTTTGATGCCGACGAAACGCTGTTCACATTTGACTCGTTTACTGGCTTACAGCGGATGTTTCTCGATTACAGCATCACCTTTACCGCTGAAGATTTTCAGGACTACCAGGCCGTAAATAAACCGCTGTGGGTGGATTATCAGAACGGCGCGATCACGTCATTACAGCTTCAGCATGCCCGCTTCCAGAGCTGGGCTGAACGGTTAAAGGTCGAGCCCGGCTCGCTGAATGATGCCTTTATGAATGCGATGGCTGAAATTTGTGCGCCGCTGCCGGGAGCCGTTTCGCTGCTCAATGCGATTCGCGGCAAAGCCAAAATAGGCATTATTACTAATGGGTTCACCTCTTTACAACAGATCCGCCTGGAACGTACAGGACTTCGCGACTACTTTGATTTGCTGGTCATTTCCGAAGAAGTTGGCGTGGCAAAGCCGGATCCGAAGATTTTTGATTACGCCCTGGCGCAGGCGGGCAATCCCGATCGCGCTCGGGTGCTGATGGTGGGGGATACCGCTGCGTCCGATATTCTCGGCGGCATCAACGCCGGGCTTTCTACCTGCTGGCTGAATGCGCATCATCGTGAGCAGCCGGAAGGCATCGAGCCGACGTGGACCGTATCGTCATTACACGAACTGGAGCAGCTCCTGTGTAAACACTGATTGCCTCCCCCCCGCTGATGGGTAAAATAGCCGCAATTTTTCGTATTCAACATGCGCGGTGCGACACCGCGTTTACTCAAGAAGAATGAACTATGACGTTGTCTCCTTATTTGCAGGAGGTGGCCAAGCGCCGCACTTTTGCCATTATTTCTCACCCGGATGCCGGTAAAACGACCATCACAGAGAAGGTGTTGCTGTTCGGACAGGCGATCCAGACTGCCGGTACGGTAAAAGGCCGTGGTTCCAGTCAGCATGCGAAATCGGACTGGATGGAAATGGAAAAGCAGCGTGGGATCTCCATTACCACCTCCGTCATGCAGTTTCCGTATCATAACTGTCTGGTCAATCTGCTGGACACCCCGGGGCATGAAGACTTCTCCGAAGATACCTATCGTACTTTGACGGCGGTGGACTGCTGCCTGATGGTGATCGACGCTGCAAAAGGCGTCGAGGATCGTACCCGTAAACTGATGGAAGTCACCCGTCTGCGCGATACGCCGATCCTGACCTTTATGAACAAACTCGACCGTGATATCCGTGACCCGATGGAGTTGCTGGACGAAGTAGAGAACGAACTGAAAATCGGCTGTGCGCCGATCACCTGGCCGATCGGCTGCGGTAAGTTGTTCAAAGGGGTTTATCACCTTTATAAAGATGAAACCTATCTGTATCAGACGGGTAAAGGTCATACCATCCAGGAAGTACGCATTGTTAAAGGTCTGGATAACCCGGATCTCGACGCGGCCGTTGGGGAAGACTTAGCGCAGCAGCTGCGCGACGAACTGGAACTGGTGAAGGGCGCCTCTAACGAGTTTGATAAAGAACTGTTCCTGGCGGGCGAAATTACCCCGGTCTTCTTTGGTACCGCGCTGGGTAACTTCGGCGTTGATCACATGCTGGACGGTTTGGTGGAGTGGGCGCCTGCGCCAATGCCGCGCAAGACCGATACTCGCGTGGTGGAAGCGGAAGAAGAGAAGTTCACCGGCTTCGTCTTTAAAATTCAGGCCAACATGGATCCGAAACACCGTGACCGCGTAGCATTTATGCGCGTCGTTTCCGGTAAGTACGAAAAAGGCATGAAGCTGCGTCAGGTCCGTATTGGCAAAGACGTGGTGATCTCTGATGCGCTGACTTTTATGGCTGGTGACCGTTCGCATGTGGAAGAGGCTTATCCGGGCGATATTCTCGGTCTGCACAACCACGGTACTATCCAGATTGGCGATACGTTCACTCAGGGTGAAATGATGAAGTTCACCGGTATTCCGAACTTCGCGCCGGAACTGTTCCGTCGTATTCGCCTGAAAGATCCGCTGAAGCAGAAACAGTTGCTGAAAGGTCTGGTCCAGCTCTCCGAAGAGGGCGCGGTGCAGGTCTTCCGCCCAATCGCCAACAACGATCTGATCGTGGGCGCGGTCGGTGTGCTGCAGTTCGACGTGGTGGTTGCCCGTCTGAAGAGCGAATACAACGTTGAGGCCATTTATGAGTCCGTCAACGTGGCGACCGCTCGCTGGGTGGAATGTGCTGACGCGAAGAAATTCGAAGAGTTCAAACGTAAGAACGAAGTTCAACTGGCGCTCGATGGCGGCGATAACCTGACCTACATCGCACCAACGATGGTGAACCTTAATCTGACGCAAGAGCGTTATCCTGACGTTCAGTTCCGCAAGACGCGCGAACACTAATCTCCCCTTCAGGGCGTGGCAGCCGCTGCGCCCTGCGACTTTTCCTGCCTTATTAGCCCGTTGCGGAATGTTCTTAAATCCCTCTGTTTTGCTTATGACTGCCTGTTTTTTGCGCACTTCGCCGCGCTTTTTCAAAATTGTGATCTATATTTAACAAAGTGATGACATAAATATTGGCTTTAAATACCGTTCAATGCGTGAATCTAAGTGCTTAAAGCTAATGTCTATTGTAGTCACGATATTAATAACTGACTCAGAGAGCCACCTGTCAGCGCATCATCATCACCTTTTGTGATTGTGACCGCTGCCATTGACTTCTGAGCTGGGTGAATTTTTCACCACATTCAGCAATGCAACCTTATGTTGCCTGAGCTCAAATTATGAGCAAACCATACAGGAATTAATCGATGACTATGACAAGACTGAAGATTTCTAAAACTCTGCTGGCCGTGATGTTGACCTCCGCTGTGGCAACGGGTTCTGCGTATGCAGAAAACACCACAATGGATAAAGCGCAATCCGGTGTAGAAAGTGCAGGGCAGAAAGTCGATAGCTCTATGAATAAAGTCGGTAATTTCATGGATGACAGCGCCATTACTGCGAAAGTGAAAGCGGCACTGGTGGATCATGAAAGCATTAAGAGCACCGATATTTCCGTCAAAACCGATCAGAAAGTGGTGACGCTGAGCGGCTTCGTTGAAAGCCAGGCGCAGGCGGAAGAGGCCGTGAATGTGGCGAAAGGCGTTGAAGGCGTCACGTCCGTCAGCGACAAACTCCACGTTCGCGACAGCAAATCAGACTCCGTGAAAGGCTATGCCGGCGATACGGCAACGACCAGCGAGATCAAAGCGAAACTGCTGGCGGATGACATCGTTCCTTCCCGCAAAGTGAAAGTTGAAACGACCGATGGCGTGGTCCAACTTTCCGGCACCGTCGATTCTCAGGCGCAAATTGAGCGTGCTGAGAGCATTGCAAAAGCCGTTGATGGCGTAAAAAGCGTCAAAAACGATCTGAAAGCGCAGTAAGTCTTCGTTTTCTCCTCCGACCTGGGTCGGAGGACGTCATGGGCACGACACAAACAATAGCGTGAATGAGTGGCCTGAGCGCTCATATCAAGCGGTCGATATTAACTATGGTAAAGGAGAAGCGTATGTTTCGTTGGGGCATTATATTTCTGGTTATCGCGTTAATTGCCGCCGCTTTGGGATTTGGTGGACTGGCCGGCACCGCAGCGGGTGCGGCGAAAATTGTCTTCGTTGTCGGGATTATTCTCTTCCTGGTCAGCCTGTTTACAGGGCGTAAGCGACCCTAGCGCCTGAACCACACCATGATTTTGTTGTTAAGCCAGTCCGGTGGACTGGCTTTTTCGGTTTTAGCCGCCGCCTATTTGCGTTACTTTGGCACTTTACACAATAAAAAACAGGAAGGCAGAGGTGGGGCAGCGTATACCCGTCACGCTCGGCAATATTGCGCCGTTGTCATTAAGAACGTTTAAACCGGGTCGCCTGGCGTTGGTCTGCGAGGGGGGCGGGCAGCGTGGCATCTTTACCGCAGGTGTACTGGATGAGTTCATGCGCGCGCAGTTTAATCCGTTCGATCTCTATTACGGCACTTCAGCGGGGGCGCAAAATTTGTCGGCCTATCTGTGCAACCAGCCCGGCTATGGGCGCAAAGTCATCATGCGCTATACCACCAAACGTGAATTCTTTGACCCGGTACGTTTTGTGCGTGGCGGGAATCTGATCGATCTCGACTGGCTGGTGGAGTCCACGGCGACTCAGATGCCATTGCAGATGGATACCGCCTCGCGCCTGTTCGAAACGGGGAAATCGTTCTACATGTGTGCCTGTCGGGGTGATGACTACACGCCGAACTATTTCTCTCCCAACAATCAAAACTGGCTCGATCTGATCCGGGCGTCCAGTGCGATCCCGGGGTTCTATCGTAGCGGCGTGTCGCTGGAGGGGATCAATTATCTCGATGGCGGGATCAGCGATGCAATTCCGGTTCGCGAGGCCGTGAAGCAGGGGGCGAAAACGCTGGTGGTGATCCGCACGGTGCCTTCGCAAATGTATTACACCCCGCAGTGGTTCAAGCGGATGGAGCGCTGGTTGGGCGAAAGCAGCCTGCAGCCGCTGGTCAATCTGGTCCAGCACCACGAAGCCAGTTATACGGAAATTCAGCGATTCATTGAAAAACCACCGGGCAAGCTGAAGATCTTTGAAATTTACCCGCCGAAGCCGCTGAAAAGTATGGCGCTGGGAAGTCGTATTCCGGCGCTGCGGGAAGACTATAAAATTGGACGACTGTGCGGACGCTACTTCCTGGCGACCGTGGGAAAACTGCTGGCAGCTGAGCCGCCGTTATCGCGCCACCTGCTGCCGACCGTCACGCCGACGCCGGTGGTGGTTCCGCCGGCACCGGTCGCCAACGATGCCCATGTGGCGGCGCTGAGCGATGCGCCGCAGGCTAACGATACGACATTCAGTAATGAGGATCTGGCGTGAGTTTTCGCTTTATCGACACCCACTGTCACTTTGACTTCCCTCCTTTCACGGGGGATGAAGCCCACAGCCTGCAACTCGCCGGCGAAGCGGGCGTTGAGAAGATCATTATTCCGGCCACCGCAGCGGAAAACTTTGCCCGCGTGCGGGCGCTGGCGGAACGTTTTTCCCCGCTGTATGCCGCACTGGGACTGCATCCCATTGTGATTGAGCAACATACTGATGAGGATCTTGCGCGTCTGCAACATGCGCTGGAGACGCGTCCGGCAAAGGTGATTGCTATTGGTGAGATCGGTCTGGATCTGTATCGCGACGATCCGCAGTTCGCGAAGCAGGAACGGTTTCTCGAAGCACAGCTGCAGCTTGCCAGACGCTACGATTTACCCGTAATCCTGCATTCCCGGCGCACGCATGACAGGCTGGCTATGCATCTTAAGCGTCAGGATCTGCCGCGAACCGGCGTAGTGCACGGTTTCGCTGGTAGCCTGCAGCAGGCGGAGCGTTTTGTGCAACTGGGCTATAAGATTGGGGTGGGGGGAACGATCACCTATCCGCGCGCCAGTAAAACCCGCGATGTGATGGCGCGACTGCCGCTGGAGGCGCTACTGCTGGAGACCGACGCGCCGGATATGCCGCTGAATGGTTTTCAGGGGCAGCCAAATCGTCCGGAGCAGGCGGCGAGAGTGTTCGGGGTGTTGTGCGAATTACGTCCGGAACCCGCGGAGCTGATTGCTGACGCACTGTATCGCAATACGACCACATTGTTTGATGTATAAGCGATCATACGATTGATTGGCCCACCATCCAGTAGTTGCATGCCTGATGGCGCTTCGCTTATCAGGCCTACGGTCGGCATATGTAGCTTTTGTAGGCCGGATAAGGCGTCAGCCGCCATCCGGCAGGTCATAAATACAACGCCGGAAAGATCAGATTATCCACGCCGCGTTGCTGTAATGCCGTTGCCAGTTGCTGCACGTCGTTCGGTGTAGCGCTCGCCCATTCACTTGCTTCTCCAAAGACCCCATGCGCATGAAACGCATTTAACCGCACTGGCACATTGCCCAATTGCGAAATAAAGACCGCAAGCGAATCAATGTGCTGCATATAATCCACCTGTCCAGGAATCACCAGCAGACGCAGTTCCGCCAGTTTTCCCCGCTGTGCCAGCAGCGTAATGCTGCGCTTGATCTGCGCGTTATCCCGACCGGTGAGGGCAATGTGGCGTGCGCTATCCCAGGCTTTGAGATCGAGCATCGCGCCATCGCAAACCGGCAGCAATTTCTCCCAGCCGGTTTCGCTCAACAATCCATTGCTGTCGACCAGACAGGTAAGTGACTGTAGCTGCGGATCGGCCTTAATCGCCGTAAATAAATCCACAACGAAAGGCAGTTGCGTCGTGGCTTCGCCGCCGCTGACGGTGATCCCCTCAATGAACAGTGAAGCTTTGCGGATCTGGCGCAGCACGTCGTCAATGCTCATCGTCTGTGCCATCGGCGTCGCCTGTTGCGGGCACATTTGCAAACAGGTGTCACACTGTTCGCAAACCTCAGCCTGCCAGACAACGTTACCGGCATTGAAACTCAGCGCCTGATGCGGACACCGCGGGACGCACTCACCGCAGTCATTGCAGCGTCCCATCGTCCACGGGTTGTGGCAATTCTTACAGCGCAGATTACACCCTTGCAGAAACAGGGCCAGACGACTGCCCGGCCCGTCCACACAGGAGAAAGGAATAACCTTACTAACGAAAGCGCATCTGCTGTTCATGACTCACGACACGAGGTTGGCGTTCCAGAATATGCGTATTACGCGCGGCCTCTTCACCCAGCCAGGTGGTATTGGTCCGCGAGCCTTCGGCGCGGTATTTTTCCAGATCGGACAGGCGCACCATATACCCCGTGACGCGGACCAGATCGTTGCCGCTAACGTTGGCGGTAAACTCTCGCATTCCCGCTTTGAACGCGCCCAGACAGAGTTGTACCAGCGCCTGTGGGTTGCGCTTGATGGTTTCATCGAGCGTCAGAATGTCGCTGATACCGGACTGATAATAGGCATGATGCGGCGCGACGGTCTGTAGGTGGGTGATCGGATCCGGTTCATCACCATAGGGTAAACGCGCGCCTGGGGTGGTACCGATATCCGAACTGATCCCCGACTGAGCGTGCAGCATGGCGCGCTGCTGCCAGCCGTATTTCACCGGCGTGTTTTCAACAAAATCAGCAAGCTGGGCGCTGATGCGATAGCCCAGATCGTTCGCCGTCTCATCTTTGCCGTAGCGCGCGTTCATGCCCGCTTTTTCGCACAGCAGATTAACCGCCTCTGCCAGACCATACATACCGAACATCGGTACAAAACGTTGTGGATCGATAAGTCCTTCCTGCACCAGGAAGCTATTCTCAAAGAAATGTGATTTTTCATAAAGGAACTCACATCGCGCATCGATGATGGCGATTTGCTGCTGGCAATAGTACGGCAGCGTGCGGTTAAAGAAGTCATAGACAGAGGTACTGCGCTCGGCAATGGCTTTCAGATTGAGACGAACCAGCGTGCTGCCGCCGCCGGCAAGGGGCAGAGAGTTGTAACAGCTGACGATGCCATAGTGGCCATTTGTGAAAATTTTATCATTTATCGGCCCGTTGGAAATATGTGGCTTGCTGCATTCACAAATGTTTTTCGCCACTTCCAGCAGGAGATCATCGGGTGTTATCTCCGGGTCGTAGATGAACGTCAGGTTAGGCGCAACCTGCTTTAACTCTGCGTCGGCGCGTAAAATGGCTCGAGTGATGGGGGTATCGGCGGGGCCAATATTCGCATGCATGAATGCGTCAGGCAGCGTTCTGTCGAGATAACGCCAGAAACGTTTTATTCGAATATCGATCGCTTCTTGTGTTAGAATTCTAACATACGGTTGCAGCAGCGTATCCAGTTGCCCCAGGTAAACCGGCATCGATGTCACGGAAGGCACGTGGTGATACAGAATGGTCAGCAGGGACAGCGCATCGTCCAGATCTTTCGCCCCTTCCAGTTCCAGCCAGGCTGAACCGTTGGCCAGAAAACGGGCGTAATCGGGAAGTACATAGCGCGGTTTATACGGCGCGTGACCTTCGAACATATCGCAGATAACCCCGTCGTCCAGCGCCTGACGGGCCCCGGCGGGCAGTGCGGGATAAGGCAGGTTGTTCTCTGCTTCCAGCGCGAGAAAATGGTGTTTCTGTTCTGGACTGAGGTGTGAACTGGTGACGATTTGCTGACAACGTTGTTGCAGCGCGGTTTCATGGGGCGTGGGCATCGTGATTCCTTTATCGGGCGAAGATCATCATGTCATTGTAGAAAGATGTGCTGTCAGCACTTTGATCCTGATGCGCCTGAGTGGAGAAGAAAGCGACAGAAAAGGGAGATTATTTGAAGTTGATCTCATTACAGTAATGCAAATTTGTACGTAGTTTTCATTAACTGTGATGTATATCGAAGTGTAATAGCGAGTGGATGTTAGAATACTAACAGACTCGCAAGGTGAAAATTTTATACGGCGACGCCGTTGGAGAATGTTATGAGCGATTTAACTGCAAGCAGCCTGCGCGCACTGAAACTGATGGACCTGACCACCCTGAATGACGACGACACCAATGAAAAAGTGATCGCGCTGTGTCATCAGGCGAAAACCCCGGTCGGCAACACTGCAGCAGTCTGCATCTATCCGCGTTTTATCCCGATTGCACGTAAAACGCTGAAAGAGCAGGGCACCCCGGATATCCGTATTGCAACCGTTACCAACTTCCCGCATGGCAACGACGACATTGAGATCGCGCTGGCGGAAACCCGTGCGGCGATTGCCTACGGGGCGGACGAAGTGGACGTGGTATTCCCGTACCGCGCGCTGATCGCCGGTAACGAACAGGTCGGTTTCGATCTGGTGAAAGCCTGTAAAGACGCCTGTGCGGCGGCAAACGTACTGCTTAAAGTGATCATCGAAACCGGTGAGCTGAAAGAAGAGCGACTTATTCGTAAAGCATCAGAAATTGCGATTAAAGCCGGTGCGGATTTCATCAAAACCTCTACCGGTAAAGTGCCAGTGAACGCCACGCCGGAAAGTGCACGCATCATGATGGAAGTGATCCGCGATATGGGCGTATCCAAAACCGTGGGTTTCAAACCGGCAGGCGGCGTGCGTAGTGCAGAAGACGCTCAGCAGTTCCTCGCTATTGCTGACGAACTGTTTGGCGCTGACTGGGCGGATTCCCGTCACTACCGTTTTGGCGCATCCAGTCTGCTGGCAAGCCTGTTGAAAGCGCTGGGTCACGGCGACGGTAAAAGCGCAAGCAGCTACTAAGGTGCTAAGTGTTTGATGGCGCTTCGCTTATCAGGCCTACGACATATCACCGTAGGCCGTATAAGGCGTTAGCCGCCATCCGGCAAAACCGCCTGCAAACTCTTTTCCCCATGGAGGTTCCCTTGTTTCTCGCACAAGAAATTATTCGTAAAAAACGTGATGGTCATGCGCTGAGCGATGAAGAAATTCGTTTCTTTATCAACGGTATTCGTGACAACACAGTCTCTGAGGGGCAGATTGCCGCCCTGGCGATGACCATTTTCTTCCACGATATGACTATGCCAGAACGCGTTTCGCTGACCATGGCAATGCGGGATTCAGGAACTGTCCTGGACTGGAAGAGCCTGAATCTGAACGGACCGATCGTGGATAAACACTCCACCGGCGGCGTGGGCGATGTGACGTCGCTGATGCTTGGCCCAATGGTAGCAGCCTGCGGCGGCTACATTCCGATGATCTCGGGCCGCGGGCTGGGTCATACCGGCGGTACGCTCGATAAACTGGAAGCGATCCCGGGCTTTGATATCTTCCCGGACGACAACCGCTTCCGCGAAATCATTAAGGACGTGGGTGTGGCGATCATCGGGCAAACCAGCTCGCTCGCACCGGCGGACAAACGTTTTTATGCCACCCGCGATATCACCGCGACGGTGGATTCTATTCCGCTTATCACCGGCTCCATTCTGGCGAAAAAACTGGCGGAAGGGCTGGATGCGCTGGTCATGGACGTAAAAGTCGGCAGCGGCGCGTTTATGCCGACCTATGAACTCTCTGAAGCGCTGGCGGAAGCGATCGTTGGTGTGGCCAACGGCGCGGGCGTGCGCACAACCGCACTGCTAACCGACATGAACCAGGTACTGGCATCCAGTGCGGGTAACGCCGTGGAAGTGCGCGAAGCGGTGCAGTTCCTGACCGGCGAATACCGCAATCCACGCCTGTTCGATGTGACGATGGCGCTGTGTGTTGAAATGCTGATTTCCGGCAACCTGGCGAAAGACGATGCCGACGCGCGGGCGAAACTGCAGGCGGTGCTGGATAACGGTAAAGCGGCTGATGTCTTTGGACGTATGGTTGCCGCCCAGAAAGGCCCGACCGACTTCGTTGAGAACTACGCGAAATACCTGCCGACGGCAATGCTCAGTAAAGCGGTTTATGCTGATAGTGAAGGGTTCGTCAGTGCGATGGATACCCGTGCACTGGGCATGGCGGTAGTGTCGATGGGCGGCGGTCGTCGCCAGGCTTCGGATACCATTGATTACAGCGTCGGCTTTACCGATATGGCCCGTCTGGGCGACAGCGTTGACGGACAGCGTCCGCTGGCGGTGATCCACGCGAAAGATGAAGCCAGCTGGCAGGAGGCGGCGAAAGCCGTCAAAGCGGCAATAATCCTTGACGATAAAGCGCCGGAAAGCACACCAACGGTCTATCGTCGCATTACCGAATAGCGATATACTGATCTGATCGCTTTTTTGCAGCGCAGATGAATGGAGAACAAGATGAAACGTGCATTTATTATGGTGCTGGACTCCTTTGGTATTGGTGCGACGGAAGACGCGGATCGCTTTGGCGACGTCGGTTCCGACACCATGGGGCACATCGCTGAAGCCTGTGCCAAAGGCGAGGCTGACAAAGGTCGTAAAGGCCCACTGAATCTGCCAAACCTTACCCGCCTGGGTCTGGTAAAAGCGCATGAAGGGTCTACCGGCAAAATCGCAGCCGGTATGGACGCTAACGCGGAAGTGATTGGCGCATACGCCTGGGCGCATGAGCTCTCTTCCGGTAAAGATACGCCGTCTGGCCACTGGGAAATTGCCGGTGTGCCGGTGCTGTTCGACTGGGGTTATTTCAGCGATCACGAAAACAGCTTCCCGCAGGAACTGCTGGATAAGCTGGTCAAACGTGCGAACCTGCCGGGCTATCTCGGTAACTGCCACTCTTCCGGTACGGTGATTCTGGACCAGTTGGGCGAAGAGCACATGAAAACCGGCAAACCGATTTTCTATACCTCCGCTGACTCCGTGTTCCAGATTGCCTGTCACGAAGAGACCTTTGGCCTGGATAAACTTTACGAGCTGTGTGAAATCGCCCGTGAAGAGCTGACCGAAGGTGGCTATAACATCGGTCGCGTTATCGCGCGTCCGTTTATCGGCGACAAAGCAGGTAACTTCCAGCGTACCGGTAACCGTCACGATCTGGCCGTTGAACCGCCTGCGCCGACCGTGTTGCAGAAACTGGTCGAAGAGAAAGACGGCCACGTGGTTTCCGTCGGTAAAATCGCGGACATCTACGCCAACTGCGGCATCACTAAAAAAGTGAAAGCCACGGGGCTGGACGCGCTGTTTGACGCCACCGTCAAAGAGATGAAAGAAGCCGGTGACAAGACGATTGTCTTCACCAACTTCGTGGACTTCGACTCCTCCTGGGGCCACCGCCGCGATATCGCCGGTTATGCCGCCGGTCTGGAGTTGTTCGACCGCCGTCTGCCGGAACTGATGGAGCTGGTGGGTGAAGATGACATTCTGATCCTGACCGCCGATCACGGCTGCGACCCGAGCTGGACCGGTACTGACCATACCCGTGAACACATTCCGGTGCTGGTGTACGGCCCGAAAGTGAAACCGGGCTCGTTAGGTCACCGTGAAACCTTTGCGGATATCGGTCAGACGCTGGCGAAATACTTTGGTACGTCCGACATGGAATATGGCAAAGCCATGTTCTAAGGTCATTGCCGGGTGGCGGCTGCGCCTGACCCGGCCTACAAAACCGTAGGCCCGGTAAGCGAAGCGCCGCCGGGTAAAGAAACTCAAATTAAAAGGGAACTGAAGATGGCTACCCCACATATTAATGCAGAAATGGGCGATTTCGCAGATGTTGTTTTGATGCCGGGCGACCCGCTGCGCGCAAAGCACATTGCGGAAACTTTCCTTGAAGATGTGCGCGAAGTAAACAATGTTCGCGGCATGTTAGGTTTCACCGGGACGTACAAAGGTCGTAAGATTTCCGTGATGGGTCACGGTATGGGTATCCCGTCCTGCTCCATCTACACCAAAGAACTGATCACCGATTTCGGCGTGAAGAAAATCATTCGCGTAGGATCCTGTGGTGCCGTGCGTGCCGATGTGAAACTGCGTGACGTGGTGATTGGTATGGGGGCCTGCACCGATTCCAAAGTGAACCGTATTCGTTTCAAAGACCATGATTTTGCCGCGATTGCTGATTTCGGCATGGTGCGTGACGCGGTTGAAGCGGCGAAAGCACTGGGTGTGGACGCGCGCGTCGGCAACCTGTTCTCTGCGGATCTGTTCTACTCTCCAGACGGCGAAATGTTCGACGTCATGGAAAAGTACGGCATCCTGGGCGTGGAAATGGAAGCGGCGGGTATCTACGGCGTGGCGGCAGAATTCGGTGCGAAAGCGCTGACTATCTGCACCGTGTCTGACCACATCCGTACTCACGAGCAGACCACGGCGGCTGAGCGTCAAACCACGTTCAACGACATGATCAAAATCGCGCTGGAATCCGTTCTGCTGGGCGATAAAGCGTAATTTTCGTTCAGGACAGTGTAGGCCCGGTAAGCGTAGCGCCACCGGGCAAAAAAGCCGGGTGGCGGCTTCGCCTTACCCGGCCTACAAACCGCATTGATATTATCGAACCGCTTTCATAATCCACGCCGACAATTCCCGCAGCTCTTTTTCCTGTTCCGGGAAATCGGCCAGCAGCGCCTCGCACTCCTGTTGCAACCTATCCGCACGATACAAACAGCCCTGCAAACGTCCCGCCAGCGCCTCTAACGGTGCCGGATTGAGACTGTCGGTAAAGACCTGGGCTCGGGTGATGTGTCCTTTCTCAACGTCAAAGTGCAGTTCAACGCCTCCCCAGGCAAAACGTTCATCCAGCAGATGTGAAAAGGCCGGTGCCTGACCGAAGTTCCATTCCCAACTGCTCTGGCGGGCAAAGGTTTCGGCGAAGTTCGGCAGATCTGGCGTGTTGTCCGGAGAAATAATCTCAGGCGTAACGCGCTCACCGTAATACGTGAAAAAGGCCTCGGTCACCGCTGCGCAAACCTGTTCATGCGTGATCCCCGGCAGCAGTTCGGTGAGATTCGCGACTCGCGAACGAACGGAGGTAATCCCTTTGGCCGCCAGTTTCTTTTTATCCGGATTCAGGTAATTTGCCAGACGGCTGAGATCCGCATTCAGCAACAGCGTACCGTGATGAAAACCACGATCTTTGGTTTCGCGATAGGCAGAGCCGGAAACCTTACGGTCGCCATCCGCCGTTTTCACCACCAGATCGTTACGCCCGGAGGCTTCTGCCGCAACGCCCAGCGCGTTAAGCGCGTTCAGGACAATTGCCGTTGAAATGGTCTTGTCGTATTCCGGCTTCCCGGCCATAAAGGTGAAACAGGTATTGCCGAGATCGTGGAACACCGCGCCACCGCCGCTGCTGCGACGCGCCAGACGCACGTTGTCCTCTTCCATCCGCCGGGTATTACACTCTTTCCACGGGTTTTGCGCCCGACCAATGACGACCGTATCGGCATTGCGCCACAAAAACAGCACGCGCTGCGTGGCGGGCATTTGACGGAAAATACACTCTTCAACCGCCAGGTTAAACCAGGGGTCATAAGAGTCAGAAATAAGCAGGCGAAGTGTCGACATGTCAGTTTTCCTTTCCTGTAATGAGTTACTCTTTTTTCTCGCTCTCTTCCTCTTCCGGCACCGACTTGTTGGCGGTTAGCAGGAAAGGCGATTGCTGCCAGCGGGTACGTTTACCTTGCAGCAGGGTGCGGGTTAGCACCACGCCGATGGCCAGTGAAAGCAGCAGCATCAGGCGTAGAATGTTGGTGGTGTTATCGACCTGTTTTGCTTCGGTGGCTAAGGTATGGGTATCCAGCGTCAGGCGCAGATAGCCCAGCGGACCATTTTTTCCCTGAATGGGTTCGACAATCTGCTGGTTGAAGTAGCCGCCTGCTTTTTTACCGTCCAGCGCCAGACGGTCGCGCACATTTACGCTTTCGCCTGCCCGGGCGATCATATCGCCTTGATTATCATAAACCCCGGCATCGAGAATACGGCTTTCCTTCGTCAACTGCTGCAAAAGGGTCTTGATGCGTTTTTCGTCGGGCGTTTCGGTTCGCATCAGCGGCGCGATGTTCAGGGTCACCTGATGTGCCAGCGTGCGGGCCAGCTCTTCAAGCTGCGGATTTCGCTGTCGCTGGTGATTTTGGCTGAACCAGGACGCGCCCTGCATGAGCGCAACAAGCAGTGCGAGACAGAACAATACAATCACTGCACGATGAAGTCGGAATTTTAGTTTTGCGCGAGCCATATTCCACCTGTTGAAAATTTGAGGCTTAATGTTGCCAGAAGCGATGGTTACAAGGTAGCCTCATGCGTTATTTTCCCCAGAACCTTTCCGGCCCGAATGATTTTACAGGAGCTTTAATGCCTAACATTACCTGGTGCGATTTGCCTGAAGATGTCTCTTTATGGCCAGGTTTGCCCCTTTCTTTGAGTGGTGACGAGGTGATGCCACTGGATTACCACGCTGGACGTAGCGGCTGGCTGCTGTACGGACGCGGGCTGGATAAACAACGTCTGACCCAGTACCAGAGTAAACTGGGGGCGGCGATGGTGATTGTCGCGGCGTGGTGCGTCGAGGACTATCAGGTCATTCGCCTGGCCGGGTCGCTCACGCCTCGCGCCACGAAACTGGCGCATGATGCGCAACTGGACGTTGCGCCGCTGGGGAAAATCCCGCATTTGCGCACCCCAGGCCTGCTGGTGATGGACATGGATTCGACCGCGATTCAGATTGAGTGTATTGATGAGATAGCCAAACTGGCCGGTACCGGCGAAAGGGTAGCGGAAGTGACCGAACGCGCGATGCGCGGCGAACTCGACTTCACCGCCAGCCTGCGTAGCCGCGTGGCGACGCTTAAAGGCGCGGATGCCAACATTCTGCATCAGGTGCGTGAAAATCTGCCGCTGATGCCGGGGCTGACACAGCTGGTGCTGAAGCTGGAAACGTTGGGCTGGAAGGTGGCGATCGCCTCCGGCGGCTTTACCTTCTTTGCTGAGTATCTGCGTGAGAAACTGCGACTGACGGCGGCGGTGGCGAACGAACTGGAGATCATGGACGGTAAATTCACCGGCAACGTGACTGGCGACATCGTCGACGCGCAGTATAAGGCCAAAACGCTGACCCGACTGGCGCAGGAGTATGAAATCCCGATCGCGCAGACGGTGGCGATTGGCGATGGCGCTAACGATCTGCCAATGATCAAAACGGCGGGTCTGGGGATCGCGTACCATGCCAAGCCGAAAGTGAATGAAAAGACGGAGATTACTATCCGTCACGCCGATCTGATGGGGGTGTTCTGCATTCTCTCCGGCAGCATGAACCAGAAATAACGAGGTAAAACGTGGCAAAAGCTCCAAAACGTGCCTTTGTGTGTAATGAATGCGGGGCGGATTATCCGCGCTGGCAGGGGCAATGTAGCGCTTGTCATGCCTGGAACACCATCACAGAGGTGCGCCTGGCCGCGTCGCCGACGGTGGCGCGTAATGAGCGACTCAGTGGTTATGCCGGGAGCGCGGGCGTCGCAAAAGTCCAGAAGCTTTCCGACATCAGCCTGGAAGAGCTGCCGCGTTTTTCCACCGGCTTTAAAGAATTCGACCGTGTGCTGGGCGGCGGCGTCGTCCCAGGCAGCGCGATTCTGATCGGCGGTAACCCCGGTGCGGGTAAATCCACGCTGTTATTGCAGACGCTGTGTAAGCTCGCGGAGCAGATGAAAACCCTGTACGTCACCGGGGAAGAGTCGCTACAGCAGGTGGCAATGCGTGCGCACCGTCTTGGTCTGCCGACCAGCAATCTCAACATGCTTTCGGAAACCAGCATTGAGCAGATTTGCCTGATTGCGGAAGAAGAGCAGCCAAAGCTGATGGTGATCGACTCCATTCAGGTGATGCACATGGCGGATATCCAGTCATCGCCCGGCAGCGTGGCGCAGGTGCGTGAAACGGCAGCCTACCTGACACGCTTTGCCAAAACGCGCGGCGTGGCGATTGTCATGGTGGGTCACGTCACTAAAGACGGCTCGCTGGCTGGGCCAAAAGTCCTTGAGCACTGCATCGACTGCTCGGTATTGCTGGATGGCGATGCCGACTCTCGTTTTCGCACTCTGCGTAGCCACAAAAACCGTTTTGGCGCGGTGAATGAGTTAGGCGTCTTCGCGATGACCGAGCAGGGCCTGCGCGAAGTGAGTAACCCTTCGGCGATCTTCCTGAGCCGTGGCGATGAGGTCACCTCCGGCAGTTCGGTGATGGTGGTCTGGGAAGGGACGCGGCCATTGCTGGTGGAGATTCAGGCGCTGGTCGATCATTCCATGATGGCGAACCCGCGGCGGGTAGCAGTGGGTCTGGAGCAGAACCGTCTGGCGATTCTGCTGGCGGTGCTGCACCGTCATGGCGGTCTGCAAATGGCGGATCAGGATGTGTTCGTTAACGTGGTCGGCGGCGTCAAAGTCACAGAAACCAGTGCGGATCTGGCGCTGCTGCTGGCGATGGTCTCCAGTCTGCGCGACAGACCGTTACCCCAGGATCTGGTGGTGTTTGGCGAAGTGGGGCTGGCAGGAGAGATTCGCCCGGTGCCCAGCGGTCAGGAGCGTATTTCGGAAGCGGCAAAACACGGTTTTCGTCGCGCGATTGTGCCGGCGGCCAACGTGCCGAAAAAACCGCCAGAAGGGATGCAGGTTTTCGGCGTCAAGAAGCTGACGGATGCGTTAAACGTATTTGACGACTTATAATGAGTGAAACGGAGGTTACCCATGTCGTCATTTGAATATCTGAAAACCGCGATTAAGCAAAAGGGCTGTACCCTGCAACAAGTGGCGGATGCCAGTGGAATGACCAAGGGCTATCTCAGCCAGCTCCTCAATGCCAAGATCAAAAGTCCCAGCGCGCAAAAGCTGGAGGCGCTACATCGTTTCCTTGGGCTGGAGTTTCCCCGCCAGCAGAAAAATATCGGCGTGGTGTTTGGCAAATTTTATCCGCTGCACACCGGTCATATTTATTTGATTCAGCGCGCCTGTAGCCAGGTGGACGAACTGCATATCATCATGGGCTATGACGATACCCGTGACCGCGCGCTGTTTGAAGACAGCGCGATGTCTCAACAGCCTACCGTTTCCGATCGCCTGCGCTGGCTGTTACAAACGTTCAAGTATCAGAAAAATATCCGCATTCATGCCTTCAACGAAGAGGGAATGGAGCCGTATCCGCACGGCTGGGACGTCTGGAGCAAAGGCACTAAGGCGTTCATGGCAGAGAAGGGGATCGCGCCGAACTGGATCTATACCTCAGAGGAAGCCGATGCGCCACAGTACCTGGAACATCTGGGCATCGAAACGGTGCTCGTCGATCCCAAACGTACCTTTATGAGCATCAGCGGCGCGCAAATCCGTGAAAACCCGTTCCGCTACTGGGAATACATTCCTACCGAAGTGAAGCCGTTCTTCGTACGTACGGTGGCGGTGCTGGGCGGAGAGTCGAGCGGGAAGTCGACGCTGGTCAACAAGCTCGCGAATATCTTCAATACCACCAGTGCGTGGGAATATGGCCGCGACTATGTCTTCTCGCACCTCGGTGGTGATGAGATGGCGCTGCAATATTCTGACTACGATAAAATCGCGCTGGGTCACGCACAATATATTGATTTTGCAGTGAAGTATGCCAATAAAGTGGCGTTTATCGACACCGACTTCGTGACCACGCAGGCTTTCTGCAAAAAGTACGAAGGGCGGGAGCATCCATTTGTACAGGCATTGATCGATGAATATCGCTTTGACCTGGTGATTCTGCTGGAAAATAACACGCCATGGGTGGCGGACGGTTTACGCAGCCTCGGCAGTTCCGTGGATCGTAAAGAATTTCAGACGCTGCTGGTGGAGATGTTGCGCGAAAATAATATCGACTTCGTGCATGTTGAAGAGGCGGATTACGATGGCCGTTTCCTGCGCTGCGTTGAACTGGTCAAAGAGATGATGGGCGAGCAGGGGTGACCCACGCCGCAGGGTGAACGCGATGTTTAAGCACTTGCAGGATATGGCGCTGTTTGCCCTGGTCGCCGAACACGGCAGCTTTACCGTTGCCGCGAAGAAGGCAGGGCTGCCGAAGTCGAGCGTCAGCCAGCGCATCAGTCAGCTTGAGCAGCACGTCGGCATTCGGCTGATCAACCGCACCACTCGCAAACTGAACCTGACCTACGCCGGTGAACACTATCTGGTGCACTGCCGGGAAATTCTCGCTGCCAGCGAACGCGCAGAATATGCGGTTCAGCGACTGCGCGACAACCCCAGCGGACGATTGCGCATCACCTCGCCAGCAGGCATTGGCGCGACGCTGTTAGCGCGCCTGAACACGCAGTTCCAGCAGCGCTACCCCGATGTTTATCTGGATGTCAGTATTTCCGATGAGATGCTGGATTTGGTGGACAGCGGTTTTGACGTCGCGTTGCGCACCGGTAAGCCGCAGGATTCCTCGCTGATTGGACGTATGATTGGCCATTGTCCGCGCTATCTGCTGGCCTCGCCCGATTACCTGTCACGTTTTGCGCCGCTGAGCCACCCCCGTCAACTGGTTGAACACCATTGCATTGCACACAAGGCCTGGTCTGAATGGTTATTCCATCGGGACGATGAAGATTACCAGCACCTGCCTGACCGTGTGCATCTGACGGATAATCTGGTGTATGCCCGCGAAAGCGCCATCGCAGGGGCAGGGATCACGCTGTTGCCGGCATTCATGCTGGAAGATAAAATCGAAAAGGGCGACCTGATACCGGTGTTGCCGGAATGGACGGTGGCGGGAAACGATCTGTGGCTGGTTTATCCCAGCCGTAAGCTGAACTCTCCTGCGCTCATGAGCTACATCGAATTTGCCATGCAGTTCGATGAGCTCAGACACTTCTACAGCGCAGAGTAAGAGCGGCTCAGTCCTGGCGTAGCACCTTGTGACCGTAGGCCAGTAGCGCGTCGGTGACGTTGCGCATCATACGGCTTTCTGGCGCAAACCGATGCCAGTAGAGCATCCGGCGCTGGAACAGGCCCGGCGTGAGATCGATAAGCTCACCGCTTTGCAGTTCTTTTTCAATCTGCAGGTGCGGGATCATACAGCAGGTGGTGCCCTGACGCGCCAGTTGCACAAAGGCTTCAGAAGAGTTGACGATGTGACACGGGACGCTGCCCGGCGGCAGATCGAAGTTCTGCTGCAGGAAGGCCTGGTGCATGTCGTCCAGATGGTCAAACGCCACCGCAGGCGCTTTCAGCAGCGCGGAACGGGTGACGCCGTTCGGGAAGTAGCGTTCCGCGAACGCTTTGGAGCCAACAAACAGATAGTCGAGCGCGCCGAGTTTATCCACCAGACAGCTGGGCAGCGCCTGATGCTGAATACTCACCGCCCCAACCACTTCACCGCGACGCAGGCGTTCCTGGGTGCGGGTTTCATCTTCCACCTGCAAGTTGAGGCGAATAGGGGAGTCGGCCAGTACCGGCGCCAGGGCCGGCAGCAGCCAGGTTGCCAGACTGTCGGCGTTGACCGCCAGCGACAGCAGCAGCGGCGTGGAGCCGGTTTGCTCATCGCCCAGCCATTCATCTTCCAACAACTCCACCTGACGAAGCAGCGCCAGCAGCTTTTGTCCTTGCTCCGTCGGACGCGGCGGAACGGTACGGACCAGCAGCGGTTGTCCGAACATATTCTCAAGCTGCTTGATGCGTTGCGAAACGGCAGATTGGGTGATGCACAGCTTCTGCGCCGCGCGTTCAAACCCGCGTTCTCGTATGACGGCATCCAGTGCTTGTAGTGTTCTGTAGTCCGGACGTTTCATTGCTCTGACACACTCCTGAAATTTTTTGTTTGTCCTGCACTATGACATAAATTTGCATTGGGTAAAGACGAAATCCGTAGCCTGGGAGCGGGTCGGGAAGATTTTTCCGCGCAATGGTCTATAATGCGCGTGAATTTTTCTCCACAAAGGCGAGACGATCATGACGCAGGATGAACTGAAAAAAGCAGTTGGATGGGCGGCACTTCAGTATGTACAGCCCGGAACCATTGTAGGAGTAGGTACCGGTTCAACAGCCGCGCACTTTATTGACGCGCTGGGCACCATGAAAGGCCAGATTGAAGGTGCCGTTTCCAGTTCGGATGCTTCAACCGAAAAACTCAAAAGCCTCGGCATCCCTGTGTTTGATCTCAACGAAGTGGACAGCCTTGGCGTCTACGTTGACGGTGCGGACGAGATTAACGGTCACATGCAGATGATTAAAGGCGGCGGCGCGGCGCTGACCCGTGAAAAGATCATTGCCTCCGTGGCGAAGAAATTTATCTGTATCGCTGATGCTTCCAAAGAAGTCGATATCCTGGGTAACTTCCCGCTGCCGGTTGAGGTGATCCCAATGGCGCGTAGCGCAGTGGCTCGCCAGTTGGTTAAGCTGGGGGGGCGTCCGGAATACCGTCAGGGCGTGGTCACTGACAACGGCAACGTGATCCTCGATGTGCACGGAATGGAGATCCTCGATCCGGTGGCGATGGAAAATGCCATTAACGCCATTCCTGGCGTGGTTACCGTCGGTCTGTTTGCCAACCGTGGCGCGGATGTGGCGTTAATCGGGACCGCTGACGGCGTCAAAACCATCGTGAAATGATCTTACCGGGGGAGCGCTTCCCCGGTTAAAATTTTTTTGTGGGGCAAATTTGGTGACATGTATCACGTTTTGAATCTTGCCCTGCTGATTTCTCCAAAGAAAAACTTATCCCCAGCATTTTCCTCTACCATTTGCCCCTGAATGAACGCTCCTCAACAGTACGACGCAAACGTTCATATTGCCGCAATCCTTATTTTTGATATGTTGAAAGGCGGATGCAAATCCACACACACAACATCAGATTGCATAAAAAGACAGGGTCGGGAAATGGCAAAGGTATCGCTGGAGAAAGACAAGATTAAGTTTCTGCTGGTTGAAGGCGTGCATCAAAAGGCGCTGGATAGCCTTCGGGCGGCAGGTTATACCAACATCGAATTTCACAAAGGGGCGCTGGATGCTGAACAGCTGAAAGAGTCCATCCGTGATGCCCACTTCATTGGCCTGCGATCCCGTACCCATCTGACAGAAGAGGTGATCAGCGCGGCGGAAAAACTGGTCGCCGTCGGCTGTTTCTGCATCGGCACCAACCAGGTTGATCTGGCGGCGGCGGCAAAACGCGGTATTCCGGTGTTTAACGCGCCGTTTTCCAACACCCGTTCCGTGGCGGAACTGGTGATTGGCGAACTGCTGCTGCTGCTGCGCGGCGTACCGGAAGCAAACGCCAAAGCACACCGTGGCGTGTGGAATAAACTGGCCGCCGGTTCGTTTGAAGCGCGCGGTAAAAGACTGGGCATTATTGGTTACGGCCACATCGGGACTCAGTTAGGTATTCTGGCGGAATCGCTGGGGATGCACGTTTACTTCTACGATATTGAGAACAAACTGCCGCTGGGTAATGCTACCCAGGTTCAGCATCTTTCCGAACTGCTTAACATGAGCGACGTGGTCAGTCTGCACGTGCCGGAAAATGCCTCAACGAAGAACATGATGGGCGCGAAAGAGATTGCCCTGATGAAGCCAGGCTCGCTGTTGATCAACGCCGCACGTGGCACGGTGGTGGATATTCCCGCACTGTGTGATGCTCTGGCAACCAAACATCTGGCTGGGGCGGCAATCGATGTATTCCCGACTGAACCGGCAACGAACAGCGATCCGTTTACCTCACCGCTGTGCGACTTTGATAACGTGATTCTGACGCCGCATATTGGGGGATCCACCCAGGAAGCACAGGAGAACATCGGTCTGGAAGTCGCGGGTAAGCTGGCGAAGTATTCCGATAACGGCTCTACGCTTTCTGCGGTTAACTTCCCGGAAGTGTCGCTGCCGCTGCACGGCGGGCGTCGTCTGATGCACATCCACGAAAACCGTCCCGGCGTGCTGACGTCTCTGAACCAGATTTTTGCTGAGCAGGGCGTCAATATCGCCGCGCAGTATCTGCAAACGTCGGCACAAATGGGCTATGTCGTTATTGATATTGAAGCGGATGAAGATGTCGCCGAGAAAGCGCTGTTGGCGATGAAGGCTATTCCGGGCACCATTCGCGCGCGTCTGTTGTACTAATATCTCACCTGTGCGGGCAGGCGTGGAGTCTGCCCGTCATTTCTTCCTTTCTTCCTTCGTTTTCCCTTCATCCCCTTCGGTAACGCATACATCCTGTTTTCGAGCCTTGCCGCAATTGATGATTAAAGGCTTCACTGCGCGTTGTACATCAACAAAAGGAAATTACGATAGAGGCGCAGCACAACGCTGAAACGGGAAAGCCCCTGGGGAAGCAGGGGCTCTTAGAAGGAAAGGGACGATGATGAGTCATGTCATCATGCTGCTTATCCTGTTAATCATCGCCTGGCCAGCATATTAACAGCGAAAACGCAGGAGGGAGGTTCGCCTCCCTCACCCTTACCGAGGAATCTAGGTCAAAAAAACGGCGGTGTCAATCAACAAAGAAGCGCCTGGCACTCCCATACTTTTGATGGTGTCACAACGGCCGGTAAGGGAACATCCCACTCTTCTACCGGCAGTTTCTCCACGCGCTGACAGTCGTGGGCGTACCCTACGGGTATCAACCCATACTGTTGCCAGTTTTGTAAGGTGCGATCGTAGAATCCGCCGCCCATCCCCAAACGCTGGCCCTGTTCATCAAACGCGACTAAAGGCGTGACCAGCACGTCCAGTTGCGAAAGCGGCAGGACATCACGAACGTTCAGTTTAGGCTCCTGAATCTTCAGCCGATTGGTGACCAGCTCACTGTGTGGGTGATAGTGCAGAAATAGCAAATTACCGGGGCTGAACGGATGCAGAACCGGAAGATAGACCCGCTTTCCCGCCCGCCAGAGTTGTTCAATCAGCGGCTGGGTATCAAGTTCGCCATCAAATGACAGAAACACAGCGACCGTCTGTGCCATCACGACGGGCGGATACGCAAGCATGCGTGTCGCGGCCTGTTGACCGAAGGCGATTTGTTGCGAAAGCGTGAGTGCACGACGACGTTGCCTGATCATCTGGCGAAGGGTTTGTCGTGATAAAGGGAGTTCAGAAAGTAATGTCATGGCTGTCGCCAGGTAGAAGGAGAATCTCCGAGATGCCGCCGCAGGCTGTAACCCTTGAACCCTTGGTTCAAGGTGAATGCGTCGTCACAGTCTTAAGGCTTCTCGGGCGGACCGAGCATGCTCACCAACCATGGATCGCCACATTCTTGTGGTATGAAATATCGGCTCAGGGGACTGGCCCGCTTGCAAACATCTCAGAGAAATTTTGTCTTCACGGTCACTCTACCATAGTAAACCGAAAAGTGTTATTCAAAGTTTTGGCTCGTTTTTTCGGTTATGCGACCCTGATCAAGCAGTGCCTCTTCAATGGTCTGTTGTAGCATCCGAATACGTTGTTCCATGCTCGCCGCGTAGTCACGGGTCTTCGCTTTTTCCTGAGTCAGTTCGTAGCTAATATTCAGTGCAGCAATGAATACCAGTTGCTCAGTATTTGTGACTCTAGTGCGAACTTTCAGATCTTGCAACCGCTGATTCAGATCGTCCGCTGCCTGATTCAACGCATCCCTTTGTTCAGGCGGGCAATTCACTCGCAGTGAACGGCCAAAAATTTGGATATCGACGGGTTGTGCAGACATGCCACCTTCCTGCTGATTGACTGTGCTGCCTTCGTCTCCAGACCCTGGGTCCGCGAAGGGGCGACACTATAGCTACCCTGATGTGAAGATACAAGCCCTATTCTGGTTCACCAGGGTCCAAAGTGGTAGCATACCATGAATATCCTCCCTTTGATGACGAATGCTTATGTCTATACAGAACGAAATGCCTGGTTACAGTGAAATGAACCAGTATTTGAACCAACAAGGGGCCGGACTGACCCCGGCGGAAATGCATGGTTTGATCAGCGGGATGATTTGCGGTGGCAATAACGACAGCTCCTGGCAGCCGCTGCTTCACGACCTGACGAATGAAGGGCTGGCCTTCGGTCATGAACTGGCTCAGGCGCTGCGTAAAATGCACTCCGCGACCAGCGACGCGCTGGAAGATGACGGTTTCCTTTTTCAGCTTTATCTGCCTGAAGGCGATGACGTGAGCGTCTTTGATCGCGCCGATGCACTGGCGGGATGGGTCAATCACTTCCTGCTTGGTCTTGGCGTCACGCAGCCTAAGCTCGATAAAGTGACCGGCGAGACGGGTGAAGCCATCGACGATTTGCGCAACATCGCGCAGCTCGGCTATGACGAAGATGAAGATCAGGAAGAGCTGGAGATGTCGCTCGAAGAGATCATCGAGTATGTGCGTGTCGCCGCGCTGCTGTGCCACGACACCTTTACCCGTCAATCGCCGACCGCACCGGAAGTGCGTAAACCGACCCTACACTAAAAAGTAAAACGATAATGGAGGCCACGTCATGACACCGCAGGAATACCAACGTCGTCGCCAGGCACTGCTTGCGCAAATGCAGCCAGGCAGCGCCGCGCTGATTTTTGCCGCGCCGGAAGTTACGCGCAGCGCGGACAGTGAATACCCGTATCGCCAGAGCAGCGATTTCTGGTATTTCACCGGTTTTAACGAACCGGAAGCCGTTCTGGTACTGATTAAAAGCGACGATACCCATAACCACAGCGTGTTGTTCAATCGCGTTCGCGATCTGACTGCGGAAATCTGGTTTGGTCGTCGTCTGGGACAAGATGCCGCGCCGGAAAAACTGGCGGTGGATCGTGCGCTGGCCTTTAGCGAAATCAATCAACAGCTTTTTCAGTTGCTTAACGGTCTGGACGTGGTCTACCACGCGCAGGGCGAATATGCGTATGCGGATGAGGTCGTCTTCACCGCGCTGGAAAAACTGCGCAAAGGTTCGCGCCAGAACCTGAAATCGCCGTCAACCATGATTGACTGGCGGCCGATAGTGCATGAAATGCGCCTGTTTAAGTCGCCTGAAGAGATTGCGGTGATGCGTCGCGCTGGAGAAATTACGGCACTGGCGCATACCCGGGCGATGGAAAAATGCCGTCCGGGGATGTTTGAGTATCAACTGGAAGGCGAAATTCATCACGAGTTTACACGCCACGGCGCGCGCTATCCGTCCTACAACACCATTGTGGGCAGCGGTGAAAACGGCTGCATTCTGCATTACACCGAAAACGAAAGTGAACTGCGCGACGGCGCCCTGGTGTTGATTGATGCTGGCTGTGAATACAAAGGGTATGCGGGCGATATCACGCGAACCTTCCCGGTGAATGGCAAATTTACCCCGGCGCAGCGTGAGATCTACGACATCGTGCTGGAATCGCTGGAAACCAGCCTGCGTCTGTACCGTCCTGGTACTTCGATTCAGGAGGTCACCGGTGAAGTCGTGCGCATTATGATTACCGGGCTGGTGAAGCTGGGTATTTTGAAAGGCGAAGTGGATCAACTGATCGCCGATAACGCGCATCGACCGTTTTTCATGCACGGTCTGAGCCATTGGCTCGGGCTGGATGTTCACGATGTCGGTGAATATGAGCAGGATCGTTCCCGCATTCTGAAACCGGGAATGGTGATCACCGTTGAGCCGGGACTGTACATCGCCCCCGATGCTGATGTACCAGAAGCTTATCGTGGGATCGGGATCCGCATTGAGGATGACATCCTGATTACGGAAAACGGTAACGAAAATCTGACCGCTGGCGTCGTCAAAAAGGCGGATGAGATTGAAGCGTTAATGGCGGCGGCGAGAGCGTAATGAGCGTGATCATTGTTGGCGGTGGCATGGTGGGCGCGACGCTGGCGCTGGCCATTTCCCGGTTAAGTCAGGGAACACTGCCGGTTCATCTGATTGAAGCGACCGCCCCTGAAGCAGACAGTCATCCTGGGTTTGATGCCCGGGCGATTGCGCTTGCGGCGGGAACCTGCCAACAACTGGCGCGAATCGGTGTCTGGCAGGCGATTGCCGATTGTGCCACCGCGATCCATACGGTTCACGTCAGCGATCGAGGCCATGCCGGATTTGTGACGCTCAACGCTGATGATTATCGCATTCCGGCGCTGGGGCAGGTGGTTGAACTGCACGACGTGGGGCTGCGCTTGTTTTCCCTGCTGCGAAAAGCGCCAGGCGTCACGCTGCACTGCCCGGACCGGGTTGCCAGCGTGTCGCGCACCCAGGAACAGGTGAATGTCACGCTGGAAACGGGCGAAACGATCGTCGGACGCGTTCTGGTGGCGGCAGATGGGACGCGTTCTGCGTTGGCAACCGCCTGCGGCGTTGACTGGCAGCAGGAACCTTATGAGCAGCTGGCGGTGATCGCTAACGTCTCAACTGCGGTTGCCCATAACGGCCGCGCGTTTGAACGGTTTACGGCGCATGGCCCCCTGGCGATGCTGCCGATGTCTGAAGGGCGCTGTTCGCTGGTGTGGTGCCATCCGCTGGAACAGCGTGAGGAAATTCTGAGTTGGTCAGATGAACGCTTCTGCCGTGAACTTCAGACGGCTTTCGGCTGGCGGTTGGGGAAAATCACCCACGCGGGCAAACGCAGCGCGTATCCGCTTTCTCTCACTACGGCGGCGAAGGCGTTTACGCACCGCACCGTGCTGGTGGGCAACGCCGCGCAGACGCTGCACCCGATTGCGGGGCAGGGGTTTAACCTTGGACTGCGTGATGTTATGAGCCTCGCCGAAACGCTCACAACAGCTCAGGCGATAGGCAGGGACGTCGGCGACTACGCCGTGCTCGCGCACTATCAACATCGTCGTCAGGGGGATCGCCAGGCCACGGTCGGCGTGACGGACAGTCTGGTTCATCTGTTTGCCAACCGCTGGGCGCCGCTGGTTGTCGGGCGCAACGTGGGTCTGATGACCATGGAATTATGCCCTCCCGCCCGCGATGCGTTTGCGCAGCGGACGTTAGGTTGGGTGGCGCGGTAAACATCACCTCCAGACCGGACAGGCGAAGCGCGATCCGGCATTTTTACGTATATGACGCCCGATGGCGGTTTCCGATTTTCAGGAGTAAACAGTGCAAAGTGTTGATGTAGCAATCGTGGGCGGAGGCATGGTTGGCCTGGCTGTCGCGTGTGGACTGCAGGGCAGCGGTTTACGTGTCGCTGTGCTTGAACAGCGCGAACCGCAACCGCTGGCGGCAGATGCCGCTCCCGCGCTTCGCGTGTCGGCGATCAATGCCGCCAGTGAAAAACTGCTTACCCGACTGGGCGTCTGGTCAGACATTGTGGCTCGTCGCGCCAGTTGCTATCACGGGATGGAAGTGTGGGACAAAGACAGCTTTGGTCGTATCAAATTTGATGACCAAAGCATGGGCTACAGCCATCTGGGCCATATCGTGGAAAACGCGGTTATCCATTACGCGCTGTGGCAAAAAGCGCAGCAATCCTCCGATATCACGCTGGTGGCGCCTGCCGAATTACAGCAGGTGGCGTGGGGCGAAAACGACGCCTTCCTGACGCTGAAAGATGGCGCCATGCTCACGGCGCGTCTGGTGATTGGCGCCGATGGGGCAAACTCGTGGCTACGCAATAAAGCGGACATTCCATTGACCTTCTGGGATTATCGCCATCATGCGCTGGTCGCGACCATTCGTACCGAAGAAGCCCATGGTGCCGTTGCCCGTCAGGCGTTTCATGGCGAAGGCATTCTGGCGTTCCTGCCGCTTAGCGATCCGCATTTGTGCTCCATCGTCTGGTCGCTTGCGCCGCAAGAGGCTGAACGGATGCAGCAGGCAAGCGATGAGCAGTTTAATCAGGCGCTGAATATCGCGTTTGATAATCGTCTGGGGCTGTGCAGCGTGGAGAGCGAACGCCAGGTGTTTCCGCTGACGGGACGCTATGCGCGTCAGTTCGCCGCACATCGTCTGGCGCTGGTCGGCGACGCCGCGCATACCATCCATCCACTGGCCGGGCAGGGCGTGAACCTCGGGTTTATGGATGCAGCAGAACTGGTGGATGAACTCAAACGTCTGCATCGTCAGGGTAAAGACATTGGGCAGTACCTCTATTTGCGTCGTTATGAGCGCAGCCGTAAGCACAGCGCGGCGATGATGCTGGCGGGCATGCAGGGGTTCCGCGAGCTGTTTGCGGGGACACATCCGGCAAAAAAACTGCTGCGTGATATGGGGCTGAAACTGGCTGATACCCTTCCGGGTGTTAAACCGCAACTTCTCCGTCAGGCAATGGGACTCAACGATCTGCCTGAGTGGCTTCGCTAAGTATTCACCTCTTTTAAAGAATTTGAAACCCGTCACATTTCCTCCTCCCGGCGACTTCGCCGGGGGGCATCTCTCATTTGAAATAAACTAATTTCACTGTTCTTTTCGCATTATATTTTCTAATGTCGCGATTTTTTCATAACGCCAGTTTTGACATTTTTTTAGCGTTTAATGTGGTTATGTTCGCCTGTGAAGCGCGAATTGTAGTTATTTATCTGCGTAGCTTGCTTTTGTTGTGGTTTTTTATACTGACGGCGTTTCGGTGAGTTTTGGCCATAAGCTAATGTGATGGTTAATTTTGTTTTATGGTTTAGCGTGGGTTTCGGTGGTAAGTTCAGGGGCAAAGAGAACGTTTGCGTCGGGGCCCTGCAGTGGCGTCGATGCCGGGTTTCGTGGCGATAATTTCGCCGCGAAAGGGTGGTCAGCCCCGCTTATTCAATGAGGACAAGATGGCTCAACAGACTCCTTTGTACGAACAACACACGCTATGCGGTGCTCGCATGGTCGATTTTCACGGCTGGATGATGCCACTGCATTATGGTTCTCAGCTTGATGAGCACCATGCGGTCCGCACTAATGCCGGGATGTTTGATGTGTCGCACATGACCATCGTCGATCTGCGCGGCAGTCGCACCCGGGAGTTTTTGCGTTATCTGCTGGCGAACGACGTGGCAAAGCTAACGAAAACCGGCAAAGCCCTTTATTCCGGTATGCTCAACGCCTCGGGCGGCGTAATAGATGACCTGATTGTCTATTACTTTACCGAAGACTTCTTCCGCCTCGTTGTAAACTCCGCCACCCGCGAAAAAGACCTTTCCTGGATTACCCAACACGCTGAACCTTATGCCATCGACATTACCGTGCGTGATGACCTGTCGCTGATTGCCGTGCAGGGACCAAACGCGCAGGCGAAGGCGGCATCCCTGTTTACTGACGAGCAGCGCAAAGCCGTCGAAGGCATGAAACCGTTCTTCGGCGTGCAAACGGGTGACCTGTTTATCGCCACGACCGGTTACACCGGTGAGGCGGGCTATGAAATTGCGATGCCGAATGAAAAGGCGGCGGATTTCTGGCGTGCGCTGGTGGAAGCGGGCGTGAAGCCATGTGGCCTGGGCGCGCGCGATACGCTGCGCCTGGAAGCGGGTATGAACCTGTATGGTCAGGAGATGGACGAGGGAATCACGCCGCTGGCGGCCAATATGGGCTGGACCATCGCCTGGGAACCGACTGACCGCGACTTTATCGGTCGTGAAGCGCTGGAAGTTCAGCGTGAAAAAGGCCACGAACAACTGGTTGGTCTGGTGATGACCGAGAAAGGCGTTCTGCGTAACGAACTGCCGGTACGCTTCACTGATGCCCAGGGCAATCAACTGGAAGGCGTTATCACCAGTGGTACCTTCTCACCGACGCTGGGCTACAGTATTGCGCTGGCGCGGGTGCCGGCGGGCATTGGCGAAACGGCAATTGTGCAGATTCGCAACCGCGAAATGCCGGTAAAAGTGACTAAACCTGTTTTTGTGCGTAACGGCAAAGCCGTCGCGTGATTCATCCTTTTCTGGAGATTGATTGATGAGCAACGTACCAGCAGAACTGAAATACAGCAAAGAACACGAATGGCTGCGCAAAGAAGCTGACGGCTCTTACACCGTTGGTATCACCGAACACGCTCAGGAGCTGTTGGGCGACATGGTTTTTGTTGACCTGCCGGACGTTGGCGCGACCGTTAGCGCGGGCGACGACTGCGCGGTGGCTGAGTCGGTCAAAGCCGCTTCTGACATCTATGCGCCGATCAGCGGTGAGATCGTGGCCGTCAACGACGCGCTGAGCGACTCCCCGGAACTGGTGAACAGCGAGCCGTATGCCGGTGGCTGGATCTTCAAAATCAAAGCCAGCGATGAGAGCGAACTGGACTCGCTGCTGGATGCGACAGCATACGAAGCTCTGCTCGAAGACGAATAAATACGCGTCATCCTTCACGCTGCAGGTGTGTTGGCTTCCTCGCTCACCCCAGTCACTTACTGGTGTAAGCTCCTGGGGATTTGCTGCGTCGCCGCCTTCCTGCAACGCGAATGATTTTGCGTATCGACCATAGTCGATGAGCCCGGTAAGCGTGAGCGCCACCGGGCAAACCAGTCAGACAATCACGATTCACTGCACGTTTCAGGAACCATCGCCCATGACACAGACGTTAAGCCAGCTTGAAAACAGCGGCGCTTTCATTGAACGCCACATCGGACCGGACGCCGCGCAGCAGCAAGAGATGCTGAATGCGGTTGGCGCCGCGTCGTTAAATGCGTTGATCGGCCAGATTGTGCCGAAAGACATTCAGCTCGCGACCCCGCCGCAGGTCGGCGAAGCGGCGACCGAATACGCTGCGCTGGCAGAATTAAAGGCCATCGCCGGGCGTAACAAGCGCTTCACGTCATACATTGGTATGGGTTACACCGCCGTGCAGCTGCCACCGGTTATCCTGCGCAACATGCTGGAAAACCCAGGCTGGTACACCGCCTATACGCCTTATCAGCCGGAAGTGTCTCAGGGGCGCCTGGAAGCGCTGTTGAACTTCCAGCAGGTGACGCTGGATCTGACCGGTCTGGATATGGCTTCCGCTTCGCTGCTCGATGAAGCCACTGCGGCTGCAGAAGCGATGGCGATGGCGAAGCGCATCAGCAAACTGAAAAACGCGAACCGTTTCTTCGTTGCCGCGGATGTGCATCCGCAAACGCTGGATGTTGTGCGCACGCGCGCAGAGACCTTTGGTTTTGAAGTGATTGTGGATGATGCGGCGAAAGTACTGGATCACCAGGATGTGTTCGGCGTGCTGTTACAGCAGGTGGGAACTACCGGTGAAGTCCACGACTACCGCGCGCTGATTAGTGAACTGAAGTCGCGCAAAGCGATCGTCAGCGTTGCTGCCGACTTTATGGCTCTGGTTTTGCTGACCGCGCCGGGCAAACAGGGCGCGGACATTGTTTTCGGCTCTGCGCAACGCTTTGGCGTACCGATGGGCTACGGCGGTCCACACGCGGCATTCTTCGCTGCGAAAGATGAATTCAAACGCTCCATGCCGGGCCGTATTATCGGTGTATCGAAAGATGCGGCGGGCAATACCGCACTACGCATGGCGATGCAGACTCGTGAGCAGCATATTCGCCGCGAGAAAGCGAACTCCAACATTTGTACCTCTCAGGTGCTGCTGGCAAATATTGCCAGTCTGTATGCCGTTTATCATGGCCCGGTTGGCCTGAAACGCATTGCGAATCGTATTCACCGTCTGACCGACATTCTGGCGGCAGGCCTGCAACAGAAAGGGCTGAAACTGCGTCACGCCCACTATTTCGACACGTTGTGCGTGGAAGTGGCGGACAAGGCGGCGGTGCTGGCGCGTGCGCAAGCGGCAGAAATCAACCTGCGCAGTGATATCCATAACGCCGTAGGTATAACGCTCGACGAAACCACCACCCGTGAAAATATCGTGCAGTTGTTCAGCGTTCTGCTGGGCGACAGCCATGGTCTGAATATCGACACGCTGGATAAAGAGGTGGCGCACGACAGTCGTTCCATTCAGGAAAGTATGCTGCGTGATGACGCTATCCTGAGTCACCCGGTATTTAATCGCTATCACAGCGAAACCGAAATGATGCGCTACATGCACGGGCTTGAGCGTAAAGATCTGGCGCTGAATCAGGCGATGATCCCGCTGGGCTCCTGCACTATGAAGCTGAACGCGGCAGCGGAGATGATCCCGATTACCTGGCCAGAATTTGCTGAACTGCATCCGTTCTGCCCGCCAGAACAGGCGGAAGGCTACCATCAGATGATCGGTCAGCTTTCTGACTGGCTGGTTAAACTGACCGGTTACGACGCGGTTTGCATGCAGCCGAACTCCGGTGCACAGGGTGAATACGCCGGGCTGCTGGCCATTCGTCATTACCACGAAAGCCGCAATGAAGGGCATCGTGATATCTGTCTGATCCCGGCCTCTGCACACGGGACTAACCCGGCTTCGGCACAGATGGCGGGTATGCAGGTGGTGGTCGTGGCCTGTGATAAGAACGGTAACATCGATCTTGGCGATCTGCGTGACAAGGCGGGTCAGGCGGGCGAGAACCTTTCCTGCATCATGGTGACCTATCCGTCCACCCACGGTGTTTACGAAGAGACGATCCGCGAAGTGTGCGAAATAGTGCATCAGTTCGGTGGTCAGGTTTATCTCGACGGCGCAAATATGAACGCTCAGGTGGGCATCACTTCTCCGGGCTTTATCGGCGCGGACGTTTCACATCTTAACCTGCATAAAACCTTCTGCATTCCGCACGGCGGCGGCGGTCCGGGTATGGGACCCATTGGTGTGAAATCGCACCTGGCACCGTTTGTGCCGGGACACAGCGTGGTGCAGATTGAAGGGATGCTGACCCGTCAGGGCGCGGTCTCTGCCGCACCGTTCGGCAGCGCATCAATTCTGCCGATCAGTTGGATGTACATCCGCATGATGGGCGCAGAAGGGCTGAAGCAGGCAAGCCAGGTAGCGATTCTGAATGCCAACTACATCGCCAGCCGACTGAAAGACGCGTTCCCGGTTCTGTATACCGGTCGCGATGGTCGCGTAGCGCACGAGTGTATTCTCGATATTCGTCCACTGAAAGAAGAGACTGGCATCAGTGAACTGGATATTGCCAAGCGCTTGATCGACTACGGTTTCCACGCGCCAACCATGTCGTTCCCGGTTGCGGGTACGCTGATGGTTGAACCAACGGAATCTGAAAGCAAAGTGGAACTGGATCGCTTTATCAACGCCATGCTGGCGATTCGTGCAGAAATTGACAGCGTGAAAGCGGGTGTCTGGTCGCTGGAAGATAACCCACTGGTTAACGCGCCGCACACCCAGAATGAACTGGTGGCGGAGTGGAATCACGGTTACAGCCGTGAAGTCGCCGTCTTCCCGGCGGGCGTGGCGAACAAATACTGGCCAACCGTGAAGCGTCTTGATGACGTTTACGGTGACCGTAATCTGTTCTGCTCCTGCGTGCCGATGAGCGAATACCAGTAATCTGCTGATTCGACTATCTTTTAAAGGCGCTTCGGCGCCTTTATTCTTTTTGGGGGAAAATGGCATGGCAATAGCATTAGTTACCGGCGGTAGTCGCGGTATCGGGCGCGCGACGGCCTTGCTGCTGGCACAGGAAGGTTATACGGTTGCCGTCAACTTTCATCACAACATCCGGGCCGCCACCGAGGTGGTGAACAACATTGTCGCCGCCGGGGGAAACGCGTTTACCCTGCGTGCAGATATCAGTGACGAAGCGCAGGTCGTGGCGATGTTTGAAGCTATCGATCGTGAAAATGAGCCCCTTGCGGCGCTGGTCAATAATGCCGGAATTTTATTTGAACAAAGTACCATCGAAAATCTTTCTGCCGAGCGGATTAACCGCGTGCTGGCGACCAACGTGACGGGGTACTTCCTCTGCTGTCGCGAAGCGGTAAAGCGCATGTCGCACAAACACGGCGGTCACGGCGGGGCGATTGTGAACGTGTCATCAGCGGCGTCGCGTCTGGGAGCGCCGGGAGAGTATGTTGACTACGCGGCGTCGAAAGGGGCCGTAGATTCACTGACCACCGGCTTAGCACTGGAAGTCGCGGCGCAGGGGATCCGGGTTAACGGCGTGCGTCCGGGGCTTATCTACACCGAAATCCACGCCTCCGGCGGCGAGCCTGGGCGGGTGGATCGCGTGAAGTCAATGTTGCCCATGCAGCGCGGTGGTCAACCGGAAGAGGTGGCGCAAGCCATTGCCTGGCTGCTGAGTGAGAAAGCGTCGTATGTCACGGGCAGTTTTCTGGAACTGGCGGGCGGGAAGTAGGATAAGGAATGCCGGATGGCGGCGTAAACGCTTTATCCGGCCTGTGGTAACAGAACCTGTCGGCCGGATAAGCGCAGCGCCATCCGGCAACCCCTTAGAGATCCTCGCCGTTGCTGGCGATCACCGCTTTGTACCAGTCGAAGCTCTTCTTACGGGAACGCGACATGTCACCCGTGCCATCATCGTGCTTGTTCACATAGATAAAGCCGTAGCGTTTGCTGTACTGGCCGGTGGTGAAAGAGACACAGTCGATGCAGCCCCACGGCGTGTAGCCCATCAGATCCACGCCGTCATACGTCACCGCCTTCATCATCTCTTCGATGTGGGCGCGCAGATAGTCAATGCGGTAGTCGTCGTTGATACTGCCGTCTTCTTCTACTTTATCTAAGGCACCAAAGCCGTTTTCAACGATGAACAACGGTTTCTGGTAGCGCTCATACAGTTCGCACAGTGAATAGCGCAGGCCCACCGGGTCAATCTGCCAGCCCCAGTCGGAGGCCTTGACGTGCGGGTTCGGTACGCTGCCTTCGAAACCCGAAATAGCATCACCGCTGCCGCCTTCGGCCTTCACCGCGTTGGTCATGTAGTAGCTGAAACCAAGGTAATCGCAGGTGCCTTCACGCAGAATCGCGGCATCGCCATCTTCCATTTTGATGTTAAAGCCGCGACGCTCCCACTCGTTGAGGACATAGGAAGGATAGTAACCGCGCAGTTGAACGTCGGTGAATACATAACGCTCGCGCATGGATTCCTGGGCGAACATGACGTCCTCTGGCTTACAGGAGAACGGATACAGCGCGACCATCGCCAGCATGCAGCCCACTTTCATCTCCGGGTTGATGCGACGCGCCGCCTTCACCGCTAACGCGCTGGCGACAAACTGATGGTGCAGCACCTGGTACATGGTCTCTTCCGGGTTTTCGTGCTCGGTATAGACCACGCCGGAACAGCAATAGCCAAACAGCGGCGCGCGCCAGTTGCGCTGGTTGTTGATTTCGTTGAAGGTCATCCAGTATTTGACCTTATGCTTGTAGCGTTCAAACACCACTTCGGCAAAACGAACAAAGAAATCAACGACCTTGCGGTTAGTCCAGCCGCCATACTGCTGCACCAGATGCAGCGGCATTTCAAAGTGAGAAAGGGTAATAACCGGCTCGATGTTGTACTTGAGCAACTCGTCAAACATGTCGTCGTAGAATTTCAGCCCTTCTTCATTTGGCTGCGTTTCGTCACCTTGCGGGAAGATGCGGGTCCAGGCGATGGACGTGCGGAAGCATTTAAAGCCCATTTCGGCAAACAGTTGGATGTCTTCTTTGTAGTGACCATAAAAATCGACCGCGTCGTGGTTCGGGTAGTATTTACCTGGCTCCACTTCCTGGGTGATTTCACGGGGTACGCCATGCGCGCCGCCGGTCAGAACATCACAAATGCTGGGGCCTTTGCCGCCTTTGTTCCAGCCGCCTTCAACCTGATGTGCAGCAACCGCGCCGCCCCAGAGAAAATCTTTCGGTAAGGTGAGTTTTTTCATCGTTGCGTCATCTCAAATTAATACAAACTGATTTGAGTCTAACAAAGGGAAGGTAAATGTCACGATATAACAAAATAGCGAAACGGTAATTTGTTACCGCCAAAAAACAGTCTGTTTTTTTTACGCTAATTTTTTCGCCAGCTTTCGCCCGAGGGATTCGAGAATATAAATAACGGGAATTTGCGTGGTGATATCGTACACACCGGCAATACGGGTTTGTGGCACATGCCAGGAAAGATTAAAGTCCGCCAGTTTAGCGAGACGCGAGTGTTCATGGCTGGTAATCGAGAGCACTTTGCAGTTATGCAGGCTGAACTGGCTGGCAAAGCGCAGGATCTCTTCGGTTTCACCAGAGACAGATAACACAATCGCCAGCGCATTACGTGCCATGTCGTTAGTGACCGGGAAATAAGGATCGTCAATATGGTTACTGAATTTTCCGACGTTTGAGAAGAAACGCGCACCATATTTCGCCAAGGCTCCTGAAGTACCGGCACCGACAAATATAATACGCTCGGACGATAAAATAATGTCTACCGCCTTTTCGAGCAATTGATCAAATTCATCGTTATTGACCCCTTTAAAGAAACTGATGATTTCGCTGGCACCAAAATTAGCCTGTTGCGGTTCATTCTGCTCTAAATATAATTTAAAGCGTACGCGAAATTCGGAGTAGCCTTCACAGTTAAGCTTGCGACAGAAACGCAGCACGGTGGTCGTCGATACGCCCGCCGCTTCAGCCAGTTCCCGAATGGTCATATACATGACTTTGTCACGGTTTCTGATGACATAGTTGTAGACCAACATCTCAATGTTGTTGAGACTGGCGATGGCAGCGTGGGAGAACATACTCACAATGGCAATACTCACTCATCAGATATATCTACAGGGAATAATAACATGCAGCCAAATGACATCACTTTTTTTCAGCGTTTCCAGGACGACATTCTGGCAGGGCGTAAAACGATCACCATTCGCGATGAGTCCGAATCTCACTTCAAGGCCGGTGACATTCTGCGGGTAGGGCGTTTCGAGGACGATGGCTATTTTTGCACGATCAAGGTGCAGGGTACGTCAACCGTCACCCTCGACACACTGACGGAAAAACATGCCCAGCAGGAAAACATGACGCTGGAGGAACTCAGGCAGGTGATTGGCGAGATTTACCCGAATCAGTCACAGTTTTATGTGATTGATTTTAAATGCCTTTGAATTTGATGAACAACTGTTAGTTGAAAAATACATTTCAATATTATGATTTATAACGATTATTTTTAATTTGATATTTATGTTAGCTAACAGGTGTTCACTGGAACCATTCTCAGTTACGCTAGAAGCGCAATCACGAACGTGTTCGTTTCACCGGAGTAAGTTATGGTCCAGAAGCCATTAATCGCGCAGGGATATTCACTGGCAGAGGAAATCGCCAACAGCATCAGCCACGGCATTGGGCTGGTGTTTGGTATCGTCGGTCTGGTGCTGTTGCTGGTGCAGGCGGTGGATATGAACGCCAGCGCGACGGCGATTACCAGCTACAGCCTGTACGGCGGCAGTATGATTCTGTTGTTTCTGGCGTCGACCTTGTATCACGCTATCCCACATCAACGGGCGAAGATCTGGCTGAAAAAATTCGACCACTGTGCTATCTACCTGCTCATTGCCGGGACCTATACGCCGTTTCTGCTGGTGGGGCTGGATTCAACATTGGCACGTGGGCTGATGATTGTTATCTGGAGCCTGGCGCTGCTCGGTATTTTATTCAAACTGACGATAGCCCACCGGTTTAAAGTGCTGTCGCTGGTGACCTATTTGACGATGGGCTGGCTGTCGCTGATTGTGGTGTATCAACTGGCAATCAAACTGGCGGCGGGAGGCGTAACGCTACTGGCCGTCGGCGGCGTGGTCTATTCACTGGGAGTGATTTTCTACGTCAGTAAACGCATTCCCTACAACCATGCCATCTGGCACGGGTTCGTGCTGGGTGGCAGCGTGTGCCACTTTCTGGCGATCTACTTGTACGTAGGACAGGCGTGATGTGATGGTTTGACGTTTTATCAGGCCTACAGGTACATCTATGCAGCCCTGATAAGCGACGCGCCATCAGGCGAGAGATGCCGGATGGTGACGTAAACGTCTTATCCGGCCTACAGGGCGAGAGGTATATCTTCGTAGGCCTGATAAGCGACGCGCCATCAGGCGTTATTTTGTTACTCTTCCAGCGAATAGGGCAGCGGTTTGATGTGCAACGTGTTGGCATCGTCGCGTACACGAAATACGCTGTCGGCTTCCATATCGTTGTTCATCACCACCTGTACCAGTAGCTGACCGTCATCCAACTGCACTGCCGCGAGGACGGTGCCAGTACGACGCCAGTTCTCACCCATTTGCATCTCAAGATCGTCACCCGCTTCCGGTACCCGGCTGGCCTTACCCGCCAGAGACCACAATGCACGTTTGTTCGCCCCGCGGAATTTCGCTCGCGCCACCATCTCTTGCCCGGTATAGCAGCCTTTCTTAAAGCTGATTCCCCCCAGCGCCTGAAGATTGGTCGCCTGCGGAATGAACTGCGCACTGTTGGCAGAATCGATCACCGGAAGTCCAGCCTCAATATCCAGTGCCAGCCACTGCTGGCTGTTATTCAGTTCGGCTTCGCCACGCAGCTTTTCCGTCACGGCTTCCGCTGTTGTCACATCAGTAACCAACAGGAAGCGTTCCACCGGATGTTCAAACCACAGCAGGGTGGTTGCTCCTTCACACGTGACGGGCTTTTCGCTGTCAGGCAGTTCGCTAAACAGATTTGTCAGTGCGGCACGCGCCTGGAAACCCGCTACGCCCAGCAGTACGCGCTCATCGTTCGGGGCAATCGCCACTTTCGAAAACACGGCGTATTTTTTCAGTTCGGTCACCTGCGCGTCACGCAGGCTACGACGCTCAATCCAGGCAAAGCCATCGCCGTCGCGGAACAGTCGCAGGTTGCTCCACATTTTTCCTTTAGCGTCGCAATGGGCGGCCAGTACGTGTTGGTGCTCAGTCAGTAGACTCACGTCAGCAGTCACCTGACCCTGGATATACTTCTCGCTGTCAGCCCCGGTAATCGTGGCCAGCGCCCAGTCATCTAACGTCATTAACGTCACGGGCAAACGTGCTGAAGCTGACGGCTGACGAGGTGGAAATGGAGTAAATGCCATAAAAATGTCCTGATTTGCTTAACGCAGTGATAATGACTAATGGTAAAAGAGCTATTGCCCAATGCAAGCGCTTTGATAGTCCCATTTGTGCCTTATCGTATAGATTGCGAGGCGGCATCCAGAAAACATGAACCCATTGAGTTATTGGGGATTTAATTAGCGATCGCGCTTGTGATTACGGATATTCCCGCAAAACAGGATGAAAAACACGTTACAATAGCCGGGTAGTTCATTTGAGTGAGACAGGAAGAAAAAAATGGATATTAACAATAAAGCACGTATTCACTGGGCATGCCGACGCGGTATGCGTGAACTCGATATTTCCATCATGCCGTTTTTCGAACATGAATACGACACGTTGAGCGACGATGAAAAACGTATTTTTATTCGTCTGCTGGAGTGTGATGACCCGGATTTATTCAACTGGTTGATGAATCACGGTAAACCGGCAGATGCTGAACTGGCGCAGATGGTTCGACTCATTCAGACACGGAATCGGGATCGTGGTCCTGTGGCAATCTGATCTCCGCGTCTCATGGCGCGCACAGTGGTTATCGCTGCTTCTGCATGGGCTGGTCGCTGCGGCTATTCTATTAATGCCATGGCCGCTGAGCTACACGCCGTTGTGGTTGATACTGCTTTCGCTGGTTGTGTTTGACTGCGTCCGTAGCCAGCGTCGAATTAACGCCCGTCAGGGGGAGGTCAAACTTCTGATGGATGGACGGCTCCGCTGGCAGGGGCAGGACTGGCTTATCGTCAGTGCGCCGTGGATGATTAAAACCGGCATGATGCTGCGCTTGCGGTCAGAAACCGGTAAACGCCAGCATTTGTGGCTCGCGGCAGACAGTATGGATAAAGCTGAATGGCGAGATTTACGCCGCCTGATGATGCAAAATTCGACGCTGGGATAGGCGTAATGGATGGAATGCGCTGGCAGGGCTGACGGTTTTTACTGCCAGCCCTACGGGTCAGGGGTTTTGTCTCAGATAATCGGTATCAGGAATAGTGCTCGGCCATTTCACCAAGAATTTGCTCGCACCATGCCTGAATACGCTCATCGCTGAGATCGTATTGATTGGTTTCATCCAGGGCGAGACCGACGAACAGCTGACCCTCGGCAATGACCGGTTTAGGGCTGGTGAACTCGTAGCCTTCGGTAGGCCAGTAACCGACGAATTTGACCCCTTTGGTCGACAGTTTGTCATGCAGCATGCCCAGCGCGTCAAGGAACCACTCGCCGTAGCCTAACTGGTCGCCCATACCGTAAAGTGCGACAATTTTGCCTTCGAGGTTGAGCTCGTCCAGTTGATCCCAGACGGCCTCCCAGTCTTCCTGAATTTCACCGAAATCCCAGGTGGGAATGCCTAAGATCAGCACATCGTACTGCTCCATCAGGGCCGGGGCATCATCTTTCAGATTATGCAGTGTTACCAGTTCCGGGCCGATGATGTCGCGAATTTTCTCTGCCGCCATCTCGGTGTAGCAGGTGCTGGAACCGTAAAAAAGACCAATATTCATCGCGTAAACGTCTCAATACTTGCTATGACTTTGCGCGTAGTGTACCAGAAACCCGTATCATTGAGTCATAATGGCGGGTTGCAGAATCAAAGAGGCTGATGTGGAACAGGATCTTGCGCGCATCGAACAATTCCTTGATGCACTCTGGCTGGAGAAAAATCTGGCGGAAAATACGCTGAGCGCCTATCGCCGCGATTTGACCATGTTGGTGGAGTGGCTCGCACACCGTCAGGTGTCGCTGGATACCGCGCAAAGCGACGATCTGCAGGCATTACTGGCCGAGCGGATGGACGGCGGGTATAAAGCGACCAGTACCGCACGACTGCTGAGCGCGGTGCGGCGGCTTTTCCAGCATCTTTATCGCGAGAAGATCCGTTCAGACGATCCAACAGCGACGCTGGCGTCGCCTAAATTGCCACAGCGCTTACCGAAAGATCTCAGTGAAGCGCAAGTTGAGAGATTATTACAGGCGCCAGTGGTTGACCAACCGCTGGAGTTACGCGATAAAGCCATGCTTGAGATCCTGTATGCCACGGGACTGCGTGTGTCTGAACTCGTCGGGTTGACGATGAGTGACATCAGTCTGCGCCAGGGTGTGGTTCGGGTGATCGGTAAAGGCAATAAAGAGCGACTCGTTCCATTGGGCGAAGAGGCGGTGTACTGGGTGGAGACGTACCTGGAGCATGGGCGTCCGTGGCTGCTGAACGGCGTGTCGATTGACGTGCTGTTTCCCAGTCAACGCGCCCAGCAGATGACGCGCCAGACCTTCTGGCACCGCATTAAGCACTATGCCGTATTAGCGGGAATCGACAGTGAAAAGCTGTCACCGCACGTTTTACGCCACGCATTTGCCACGCATTTGCTCAATCATGGCGCCGATTTACGCGTGGTGCAGATGTTGCTGGGTCACAGCGATCTCTCCACCACGCAGATTTATACTCATGTTGCGACAGCGCGCTTGCGTCAACTTCATCAACAGCATCACCCAAGAGCGTGAATGCTGAGCGAACAGGAAAGGTTATGAAAAAAGGTTTAATGCTGTTTACCCTGCTGGCCACCGCGTTTTCCGGCCTGGCACACGCCGACGACGCCGCGATCCGCCAGTCTCTGACGAAACTGGGCGTGCAGAGCACGGATATTCAACCCGCCCCAATTGCCGGGATGAAAACGGTGCTGACCAACAGCGGCGTGCTGTATGTGACGGAAGACGGTAAACACATCATTCAGGGGCCAATGTACGACGTCAGCGGTGCGACGCCGGTCAACGTGACCAATCAGCTGCTGATGAAGCACCTGAACGCGCTGGAAAATGAAATGATCGTCTATAAAGCGCCACAGGAAAAACACGTTATCACCGTCTTTACCGATATCACCTGTGGCTACTGCCACAAGCTGCATGAAGAGATGAAGGACTACAATGCGCTGGGCATTACCGTCCGCTACCTCGCCTTCCCGCGCCAGGGTCTGGAAAGCCAGGCCGAACAGGATATGAAGTCCATCTGGTGTGCAAAAGACAAAGCCAAAGCGTTTGATGACGCGATGGCTGGCAAAGGTGTGAAAGCGGCAACCTGTGATGTGAACATCGCGGATCACTACGCGCTGGGCGTGCAGTTTGGCGTAAGTGGTACGCCAGCCATTGTGCTGAGCAACGGCTATGTCGTACCAGGTTATCAGGGGCCGAAAGAGATGAAAGCGTTTCTTGACGAGCACCAAAAACAGACCAGTGGTAAGTAATTCGCGTGAAACAACAGATACAACTTCGTCGGCGGGAAGTCGATGAATCGGCAGCACTGCCTGCCGATCTCTCGCCGCTGTTACGCCGCTTGTACGCCAGTCGTGGTGTACGCAGCGCCCGGGATCTCGAGCGCAGCGTAAAAGGCATGCTGCCCTGGCAGCAACTGAGCGGCGTCGAAAAAGCGGTCGAAATCCTCTATAACGCCTTTCGCGAGGGGACGCGCATCATTGTGGTCGGTGACTTCGATGCGGACGGCGCAACCAGTACCGCCCTGAGCGTGCTGGGGATGCGCTCGCTGGGCTGCGATAACATCAGCTACCTGGTGCCAAACCGTTTTGAGGATGGTTACGGTTTAAGTCCGGAAGTGGTCGATCAGGCCCATGCGCGTGGCGCGCAGCTGATTGTCACCGTCGATAACGGTATCTCTTCCCATGCCGGTGTGGATCACGCCAGGGCGCTGGGGATCCCGGTGGTGGTTACCGATCACCACCTGCCGGGCGAGACATTACCGGCAGCCGAAGCCATCATCAACCCAAATCTGACTGACTGTGATTTCCCGTCGAAATCGCTGGCCGGCGTGGGCGTGGCGTTTTATCTGATGCTTGCCCTGCGCACTTTCCTGCGCGATAAGGGCTGGTTTGACGAACGTGGCATTGCGCCGCCTAACCTGGCGGATCTGCTCGATCTGGTCGCGCTGGGCACCGTGGCGGACGTGGTGCCGCTGGATGCCAACAACCGGATCCTCACCTGGCAGGGCTTAAGCCGCATTCGCGCCGGAAAATGTCGTCCGGGGATCAAAGCGCTGCTGGAAGTGTCCAACCGCGATGCGCAAAAGCTTGCCGCCAGTGATTTAGGTTTCGCCCTCGGTCCGCGTCTGAACGCCGCAGGTCGGCTGGATGATATGTCCGTCGGTGTGGCGCTATTGCTGTGCGATAACATCGGCGAAGCGCGGGTACTGGCCAATGAGCTGGATGCGCTGAACCAGACGCGTAAAGAGATTGAGCAGGGGATGCAGGCGGAAGCGCTGACCCTGTGCGAGAAGCTGGAGCGCAGCCGCGAGACGCTGCCTGGCGGTCTGGCGATGTATCATCCTGAGTGGCATCAGGGAGTGGTTGGGATCCTCGCCTCGCGCATTAAAGAGCGTTTTCACCGCCCGGTGATCGCTTTTGCACCGGCAGGTGACGGCACGCTGAAAGGCTCCGGGCGTTCCATTCAGGGGCTGCACATGCGTGATGCGCTGGAGCGGCTGGATTCGCTGCATCCGGGGCTGATGATTAAATTCGGCGGCCACGCGATGGCGGCGGGACTGTCGCTGGAAGAGGCGAAATTCGATCTGTTCCAGCAGCGTTTTGGCGAGCTGGTCACCGAATGGCTGGATCCGTCGCTGTTACAGGGGGAAGTGGTCTCTGATGGCCCGCTGAGCGCGGCGGAGATGACGATGGAGGTCGCGCAGTTGCTACGCGACGCCGGTCCGTGGGGGCAGATGTTTCCGGAACCGCTGTTTGACGGGCGTTTCCGTCTGCTTCAGCAGCGTCTGGTCGGCGAGCGGCATTTGAAAGTGATGGTCGAACCCGTTGGCGGAGGACCGCTGCTGGACGGCATCGCCTTTAACGTCGATACCGCCTGCTGGCCGGATAACGGCGTGCGCGAAGTTGAACTGGCCTACAAACTGGATATTAACGAATTTCGCGGCAACCGTAGTTTGCAGTTAATCATCGATAATATCTGGCCCGTGTAATCTGACCACTTTACCGTCACTATTCTCTATAAAAAAGAGCGTGGATTGGTTACAATCCCGCTCTTATCACCGCATTTTGACAAGTCCAATAAAAGAAATCAGACCATGTTTGAAATTAATCCGGTAAAAAACCGCATTCAGGACCTCACGGAGCGCTCTGACGTTCTTAGGGGGTATCTTTGACTATGATGCCAAGAAAGAGCGTCTGGAAGAAGTAAACGCCGAGCTGGAACAGCCGGACGTCTGGAACGAACCCGAACGCGCGCAGGCGCTGGGCAAAGAACGTTCCTCGCTTGAAGCGATTGTCGACACCCTCGACCAAATGTCTCAGGGGCTGGAAGATGTTTCCGGCCTGCTGGATCTGGCTGTAGAAGCCGACGACGAAGAAACCTTTAACGAAGCCGTTGCGGAACTTGAAACGCTTGACGAAAAACTGGCGCAGCTGGAGTTTCGTCGTATGTTCTCCGGTGAATATGACAGCGCCGATTGCTACCTCGACATCCAGGCCGGTTCCGGCGGGACTGAAGCGCAGGACTGGGCAAGTATGCTGGAGCGTATGTATCTGCGCTGGGCAGAAGCGCGCGGCTTCAAGACCGAAATTATTGAAGAGTCAGAAGGGGAAGTGGCCGGGATCAAATCCGTGACCATTAAGATTTCTGGCGAATATGCCTACGGCTGGCTGCGTACGGAAACTGGCGTTCACCGTCTGGTACGTAAGAGCCCGTTTGACTCTGGCGGTCGTCGTCATACCTCGTTTAGCTCCGCGTTCGTTTATCCGGAAGTGGATGACGATATTGATATCGAAATCAACCCGGCAGACCTGCGTATCGACGTGTATCGCGCATCCGGCGCGGGCGGTCAGCACGTTAACCGTACCGAATCAGCGGTGCGTATTACTCACATCCCGACCGGGATTGTGACGCAGTGCCAGAACGACCGTTCCCAGCACAAGAACAAAGACCAGGCCATGAAGCAGATGAAAGCAAAGCTTTATGAACTGGAAATGCAGAAGAAGAACGCCGAGAAGCAGGCGATGGAAGATACTAAATCCGACATCGGCTGGGGAAGCCAGATTCGTTCTTACGTCCTTGATGACTCCCGCATTAAAGACTTGCGTACCGGGGTTGAAACCCGCAACACGCAAGCTGTGCTGGACGGCAGCCTGGATCAATTTATCGAAGCAAGTTTGAAAGCAGGGTTATGAGGAACCAACATGTCTGAACAACACGCACAGGGCGCTGACGCGGTAGCCGATCTTAACAACGAACTGAAAACGCGCCGTGAGAAGCTGGCAGGACTGCGCGAGCAGGGTATCGCCTTCCCGAACGATTTCCGTCGCGATCACACCTCAGACCAACTGCACGCTGACTTCGATGCGAAAGAGAACGAAGAGCTGGAAGCGCTGAACATCGAGGTGTCCGTTGCAGGCCGCATGATGACCCGTCGTATCATGGGTAAAGCGTCCTTTGTTACGTTGCAGGACGTGGGTGGTCGTATTCAGCTGTACGTTGCCCGTGACGATCTGCCGGAAGGCACTTACAACGAGCAGTTTAAGAAATGGGACCTCGGCGACATCCTTGGTGCGAAGGGGAAACTGTTCAAGACCAAAACGGGCGAACTGTCTATCCACTGCACCGAATTGCGTCTGCTGACTAAAGCGCTGCGTCCGCTGCCGGATAAATTCCACGGTTTGCAGGATCAGGAAGCCCGTTATCGTCAGCGCTATCTGGATCTCATCTCTAACGATGAATCCCGTAACACCTTTAAGGTGCGTTCCCAGATCCTGGCGGGCATCCGTCAGTTCATGGTCGGTCGCGGCTTTATGGAAGTTGAGACCCCGATGATGCAGGTGATCCCAGGCGGTGCCTCTGCGCGTCCGTTTATCACCCATCACAATGCGCTGGATCTGGATATGTACCTGCGTATTGCGCCGGAACTGTACCTGAAGCGTCTGGTGGTGGGTGGTTTCGAGCGCGTGTTCGAAATCAACCGTAACTTCCGTAACGAAGGGATCTCCGTACGTCATAACCCAGAGTTCACCATGATGGAACTCTACATGGCGTATGCGGACTACAAAGATCTGATCGAACTGACCGAGTCTCTGTTCCGTACCCTGGCGCAGGACGTGTTAGGTAAAACGGAAGTCCCTTACGGTGATGAAGTGTTCGACTTCGGCAAGCCGTTCGAAAAACTGACCATGCGCGAAGCTATCAAGAAATACCGTCCGGAAACGGAAATGGCTGAACTGGATAACTTCGACTCCGCCAAAGCGATCGCCGAATCTCTCGGTATCAAGGTAGAGAAGAGCTGGGGTCTGGGCCGTATCGTGACTGAAATCTTCGAAGAAGTGGCCGAAGCGCATCTGATTCAACCGACCTTCATTACCGAATACCCGGCAGAAGTGTCTCCGCTGGCGCGTCGTAATGACGAGAATCCGGAGATCACCGATCGCTTTGAGTTCTTCATCGGCGGTCGTGAGATCGGTAACGGCTTTAGCGAGCTGAACGATGCAGAAGATCAGGCGCAGCGCTTCCAGGATCAGGTAAACGCGAAAGAAGCCGGTGACGACGAAGCGATGTTCTACGACGAAGACTACGTCACCGCGCTGGAGCACGGTCTGCCGCCGACGGCGGGTCTGGGCATTGGGATTGACCGTATGGTGATGCTGTTCACCAACAGCCACACTATTCGTGACGTGATCCTGTTCCCGGCGATGCGCCCGGTAAAATAAGCGGTGAAATGTTGGATAGCGTTACGCTTGCCGTAGGCCGGATAAGCGTAGCGCCATCCGGCGTCAATTAACGTCGGCAATATTCTCGCAGTCGCTCGCGCGCATTATCATCAGCAGCCTGCATCACCATCCACGGACTGAAGGCCCACGGCGTCGCGTCAGTTCCGCGTAAAACATCCTCCAGACTGCTCCATTGATAATCCATCACTTCGTCGTGATTGACCTGCAGTTCACTGGTTACCCGTGCCGCATAGACCGGACAAACCTCATTTTCTACGATCCCACTGGGATCGGTCGCCCGATAGCGGAATGCAGGGTAGACGGGGGTCAGGCTGGCAATCTCTACGCCAAGCTCATGCCGGCAGCGGCGGATAACGGCCTCTTCGTGGCTTTCACCCCGTTGAGGGTGGCCGCAAACCGAGTTCGTCCAAACTCCCGGCCACGCTTTTTTCGCAAGCGATCGGCGAGTCACCAAAAGTTGCCCCTCTGCATTGAACAGCCAGGAAGAGAAGGCGAGATGCAATGGTGTGTTGGCGGTGTGGGCGCTGTATTTTTCCAGCGTGCCGGAAGGGGTGTCCTGTGCATCCAGCAAAATGACGTGTTCCTGTCGCATAATGTCTCACTGTAATTCTTAAGCACGTACCAGTATATGAGATCTCACGACGTATTGATTAGCTCAGGGAGCGTTTAACGGCGGAATTTGACATCCGTATCTTGCGGTACGGATGTCGGGAGCAGGCGCGATTTTAGAAAAACAGCAGCATAAACTGGAAGCGACTTTCGATACCCAGCGCAATGCCGTCTGAAACGGCGGGGATCGACATCAGCATAAGCAACAGCAGGGTTATCAGGCAGCGCAAAAAGAGATTCATGCTACTCATCCTGCTGATTTTTTTTCAGCTTGCGCATCAGCAGCCACATTCGCACCGTTCTGACCTTCAGGTTTTTATCCGAGATGGATTCCTGTACCAGCCCGGTATGATGGTGATAACCATTGAAAAACAGATTCAATACCACCGCGCTGAAAGTTGCTAGCATAATGCCGCTGTGCAGCAGCGGCTGGAGTACGGCTGGCAGGCGAGAAAAAAAATCATGTGATAACGTCGGCGTCATGCCGACGCCCAGGCTGATGGCCACAATGTAGAGGTTGTAACGGTTCGTGGTGTAATTGCAGCGCGAGAGAATGCGGATCCCGGTCGCCAGTACCATGCCAAACATCACCAGCCCTGCGCCGCCGAGGACGAACTGCGGAATGGAGGCGACCAGAACCGCCATTTTCGGCACCATGCCAAACAAAATTAAGATGACGCCAGAGGCGATGCAGACCCATCGACTGTGCACGCGCGTGACGCTGACCAGACCAACGTTTTGGGAAAACGAGGTATGGGGAAAGCTGTTAAACAGTCCGCCAATCATGGTCCCGACGCCATCCACGCGCAGGCCGCGAATGATATCCTGCGAAGAGAGTTTGCGACCGACGATTTCACCGAGCGCCAGGAACATCCCCATCGATTCAATAAACACAATAATCAGCACGACCGTCATGGTCAGAATCGACACTGGATCAAAGACGGGCGTACCGAAGGCCATCGGTGTGACAATCGCGAACCACGAGGCATCGTGCAGGCCTGACAAGTTCACTTCATTCATCATCCATGAGAGCGCAAAGCCAAAGATGATCCCCAGCAGGACCGCGACGTTGGACATGAAGCCTTTGGCAAACCGGGTGATTAATAAAATAAAAATTAAAACCGCAAACGAAATCCCTAAATAGACCGGATTCCCATATTCAGGATTGCCTTTCCCGCCGGCTGCCCAGTCAACGCCCACCTGAATGATGCTCAGACCAATTGAGGTGATCACCACACCCGTCACCAGCGGTGGAAATAACGGCATCAGGCGACCGACAAGCGGCGCTAAGAGTGTGGTTATCACCCCTGCGGCGATAGTTGAGCCAAAAATGCCCAACAGACCGATATCCGGATTGATGCCAATCGCAATCATCGGCGTCACGGCGGCAAACGTCACCGACATAATCACGGGCAGGCGAATCCCCATAAAGCGGCCGATGCCAATACATTGCAGCAGGGTAACGATCCCGCAGCAAAAGAGATCAGAACGGATTAACAGCGCGATGGCTTCTTTACTGAGGCCGAGCCTGTCGCCAATCATCAACGGGACAGCGACCGCGCCTGCGTACATGACCAACACATGCTGTAAACCGAGTACGACCAGTTTGCCTGGCGATAACAGGCGGTCTACCTCATCGGTGGCGCGGTCTTGCCCCGAAGGTGAGGGATGTTGGGAATCTATGGCGCTCATGCGTTTTCTCCTGAAGGGCGAGGCCGATAGAACAGCTCCGCGCGCGTGCGCGGAGCATCGCTTAAATTGCCCATCCGCCGGCGTAGAACGCGACCAGCGCGACGGTAATGATGACGGTACCGATATTCAGCTTCTGCCATTCCCGGGCAAAAACACGACCAACAACCAGCGTCACGAAACCGAGCATAATGCCGGTAACGATGTTACAGGTCAGGACGATAAAGACCGCGCAGACCAGACCGGCCATCGCATCGATAAAATCATCGAAATCCAGTTTTGAGACGTTGCTGAGCATCAGTAAGCCTACGTACATCAGCGCAGGGGCAGTCGCATAGCCTGGAATCAGGTAAGAGAGAGGAGATAAAAACAGGATAAGCAGGAATAAACAGCCGACGATGGTGGCGGTCAGCCCTGTTTTCCCTCCGGCGGCGGTTCCAGCAGCGGATTCAATATAGACGGCAGCCGGTGCTGCGCCTACCAGCCCGGAAAACACGGAGCTGATGGAGTCGCTGGTCAGCGCTTTACCGCCGTTGATGATCTGGTTGTCCTTATCCAGCAGATTCGCCTGTCCGGCGACGGCGCGGATGGTGCCGGTGGCATCGAATACCGCCGTCATCACCAGCGCCAGCACGCTTGGCAGCACCGCAGGCTGTAAGGCCCCCATAATATCAAGGCTAAAAATCAGAGACTTACCATCTTCGCCGCTCAGACTGGGCATGGCGACCAGACCGTGATATTTGACGGCAGGGTCAAATATCAAACCGATAATGGAGATGGCGATAATCACCAGCAGGATCCCGCCGGGGACGCGGCATTTCTCCAGCCCGAAGATGACCGCCAGCCCCAGCAGACTCATCAGCACCGGGAAAGAGGTAAATGCGCCGAGTGCCACCGGAAGTCCTTCCAGCGGATTTTTAATCACCATGCCGACACCGTTTGCCGCGATCAGCAACAAGAACAGCCCAATACCGATCCCTGTGCCGTGTGCAATGCCCATGGGTAAGTTTCGCAGGATCCAGGTCCGGACCCCGGTTACCGAAATGGCGGTAAAAATCACCCCCATCAGGAAAACCGCGCCGAGGGCGACAGGAATCGAGATCTGCTGGCCCAGCACCAGGCTGAATGCGGTAAAAGCAGTTAGAGAAATTGCGCAGCCGATAGCCATCGGCAGGTTGGCCCAGAGTCCCATCAACAGCGAACCGAAGCCTGCGACGAGACAGGTGGCGACAAAGACGGCGGCGGGTGGGAATCCCGCTTTTCCGAGCATTCCGGGCACGACAATGACGGAATAGACCATCGCCAGAAAGGTGGTCAACCCGGCCAGTATCTCCTGGCGCACGGTACTGCCACGCTCAGTAATCTTGAAGTAATTATCCAGCGCGCCGCGAGGTTTCGACGCGCCGGGGGTTTGCAGTATATCTCCAGACATAATAATGTCCTCAGCAGGATGTTAGCGTTCTGTCAGGTCCGTTCGTACACCAGACGCCCATCGACGTAGGTGCGGTAAATAGAGCGATCGTCGCCCAGCGTCATCATCACGAACAATTTGTCGACCAGGGATGTAGAGTTGTCATAGCGCAGTTGCTGTAGCGGCGTCGCCGTCGGTTCCAGCACCACGAAGTCCGCCTCTTTGCCGGGCATAAAGTTGCCAATAAGATGGTCGAGACCCAGCGCTTTCGCGCCGCCGAGGGTCGCCAGGTAAAATGCTTCGTATGCCGAGAGGCGGTAACCCTGCAATTGCACCACTTTGTAGGCTTCGTTCAGCGTTTGCAGCATGTTGAAAGTGGTGCCCGCACCGATATCGGTTCCCATGCCGACGCTGATCTTCTTATGCCAGGCTTTTTGCAGATTGAACAAACCGCTGCCGAGGTAGAGGTTAGAGGTTGGACAAAAGGCGATGCTGGAGCGGGTTTCACTCAGGCGATCCCACTCTTTCTCTTCGAGATGTACGCAGTGGGCGAAGACGCAGTTTTTGCCGGTCAGCCCGTACTGGTGGTACACATCCAGGTAGCCGTCATGTTCAGGATAGAGTTCCTTAACCCAGGCAATTTCGTCTTTGTTTTCACAGAGATGGGTATGCACCCAGGTATCGGGATATTCCTCATGCAGACGCTGTGCCATCGCCATCTGCTGTGGAGAAGAGGTCGGCGCAAAGCGCGGCGTGATGGCGTACAGCAGGCGGCCATTTTTATGCCAGCGCTCAATCAACGCCTTACTTTGCAGGTAGCTGCTTTCGGCGTCGTCCAGCAGGTAATCCGGTGCGTTACGATCCATCATCACTTTGCCGGCGATCATACGCATATTGATGTGGCTTGCGGCTTCGAACAACGCGTCAACGGACTGTGGATGGACCGTACCAAAAACCAGTGCGCTGGTGGTGCCGTTACGCAACAGCTGCTTGATGAAAAAAGCCGACATCTCGCGTGCGTATTCCAGATCCTCGTAGCGTTTTTCGGTCGGGAAAGTGTGTTTATTCAGCCATTCCAGTAACTGCTCGCCATAGGCGCCGACCATTTCGCTCTGGGGGTAGTGGATATGCGTATCAACGAATCCCGGCACGATCAGTTTCCCGCGATAGTCGCGGATACGGATGGCGTCGGGGATCCGTTTTTTCCCTTCTTCCCACTCGCCAAACCATTCGACTTTTCCCTGGCGAATCAGCAGTAATCCGTCTTCCACAAATCGCAGCGCTGAGGCAATTTCTTCCGGGTCTTCGGCGGTGCGGGTGACATCAATAAAGCTGCCGCGCACCGCTTTCAACGTGTGTTCTCCAGACATCGTAAACTCCTTTACCGTTAATCCGTTTCCTCCGCAGAGGCGATGCCCGGCAGCACTTCTTCAGGCCGGTAGCCTCCAGGGAGAATGATATTCAGTAGAATGGCGGTCAGACCGCCTGCGCAGATGGGGTTTTCCACCAACACATAAATTGAGGCAGGCAGGATTTTGAAAATTTCCGGGTCATAGGAGACGCCCAGACCCAGCCCCAACGAGGTGGCGACAATCAGCGTTTCACGGCGCTTAAGCCCGTTGGTGATGATGATGCGGATCCCGGCGATCGCGATCATCGAGAACATCAGCGTCATCGCGCCCCCCAGCACCGCCGAGGGAATGGTAGTGAAGAAGCCGCCAATCATCGGAAACAGCCCAAGCAACACCAGCATGATGGCGATGGTGCGTCCGATATAGCGTGAGGCGACGCCGGTCATCTGGATAACGCCGTTGTTTTGCGCAAAGGTCGTCAAGGGGAGTGAACCCACCGCAGAGGCAATGACCGAGACCAGTCCATCGGCCAGCACTCCACCCTTCAGGCGCGACTGATATTCATCTCCCTGAATCGGACGCCGGGAAACCATCGCTGTCGCGGTAATGTCGCCTACCGCTTCCAGCACGCTGAGCAGATAAATGGTCCCGACGACCAGGAAGTGATGAAAATTGAACTGGAAACCGTACTTAAACGGGGTCGGGATGGTGACCCACGGCAGATTGCGTATACCACTGAAGTCCACCATGCCAAGGCACAGAGAGACGATATAGCCCACGCAAAGGCCGATCGCGATACCCCCCATTCTCAATAACGGACTGCGACAGCAGTTAAAACCGATCACCACGACCAGCACCAGCAACCCGACGCCGATGTTCTCGTAATTCCCGTAGGTGCCGCTGCTTTTCGCCGCAAAGCCGCCGCCAAAATCGATGATCCCGACTTTAATCAGGCTCAGGCCAATCATCAGCACCACAATGCCGCTGACGGTTGGGGTGATGACTCTGCGCAAGTAAGGCAGAATGAAAGACGACCCCACCACCAGAAATGCCCCGACAAAGGAAACGCCGAGCAGCGATGACATGATCAACTCTTCATGGAAGCCGTCGTTTTTCATCCCGCTGCCCAGCGCAATCATCACCGTGACAAATGAGAAGTTCACCGACTGAATCGAGAGTAAACCGGAGCCGACCATGCCATAGCGATTGACCTGCAGCCAGGTGCCGATGCCGGAGGCAATCATCGCCATTGAGACCAGATAGGCGGTGGTTTCCGCCGAGAGCTGTAGCGCGGTGCCGACAATTAATGCTGGCGTAACCATGGGAACAAAAATGGCCAGCAGGTGGGTGATCGCGCCAATAATCGACTGATGAAAGGGAGGGCGATCCTCCAGTTCGTAAATCAGATCTGAGCCTGCACGTGATATATCAGACATCCCTTCACTCCTTAATAAGTAAATTTGATCATCTGAATCAGCAGAATTAAATTCTGCGAATTTGAGGCGCAGGTTGCCCTGAGAACGGCTTATCTCATTTCCGCAGACGGCATTTAATCATTATTGAGTCATGAACACGGGCCGCCTGAGCGGCCCGCGTCGCTACAGTTTTTCCAGCGCGGTCAGTATTTTCTCCGGTGTGAAATGCCATTCGCGTAACCACACGCCGCAGGCATCATGAATCGCGGTAGCAATGGCAGGCGCCGCGCCATTTACGCCAATTTCAGAGATTGATTTGGCGCCGAACGGGCCGACCTTATCGTCGCTCGGCACCAGCACGGCACGAAAATCCCGGGGGATATCGCCAATTTTGGGCGCGCCATAGCTGCGCAGGTCGCGGGTCAGCGGATGGCCTTCGGCATCATAGAGGATCGCTTCGCTCAGGCTATGACCGATGGCCCGCATTGATGCCCCGTAGATTTGCCCCAGCGCGAGTTCCGGGTTAACCGGCGTGCCGCAGTCCAGCAGCGCGTAGAACTTGTCGAGACGGATTTCGCCGGTTCGGGTATTCACCGCGACTTCGGCGAAGTTCGCCCCATAGGGGAATGCGAAGTCTGCGGTGATGTAACTGGCCGTGGCGACCAGCGTGCCAAAACCGGTTCCTGTCTCCGCTTTATGCGCGATGTCACCGTAACTCACTTCTCCCTGCTTGCCGCGCACGACGCCAGGGGCTGCCAGTTGAACGTCAGAAACGGGTTCGCCCAGCATTTGCGCACCGTGAAAGAGGATTTTCTCGCGCAGGTTTTCCGCCGCCTTACGCGCCGCATTCCCCGAGAAGCAGGTGCCGGATGAGGCATAAGCGCCTTTGTCGAAGAGCGCATGGTCAGTATCGCCGGAGATGACATGCACTTCCTCTGGCGCGCAGTGCAGCACTTCCGCCGCCAGTTTGGTGACCACGGTATCCAGTCCGGTGCCGATGTCCGCCCCGCCGGAATGGACGATGAAGGTGCCATCGGACTCCAGTTTGATCATGCAGTTGGCCTGATCGATATCCGGGATCCCTGATTTCTGCATGATAATGGCGACCCCGCGACCGGTATGCCAGTCACCGTCCTGCGGTTTGGGGGAAGACCAGTCGATCATCTTCCGCCCCTGGCGCAGGATCTCTTCCAGCGCACAGCTGGCGGCGGAAGGGACAGACGTTGGCGCTTTCCCTTCACCGATTGCGCCGAGGATTTTCAGTTCCTGTCCTTCGTGAACCCGGTTGCGCTCGATGATCTCCAGTTGGTCAATTTGCAACTGTTCGGCAAGCTCGGCTAACGCCATCGTCATTGCAAAGGTGCCTTTCGGCGCGCCATAGCCCTGATACGCCCCGGTGGGGCAGATGTTGCTGTAGTAGGTGGTGACCTGGAAATCGACGTTGTCGCAAGGATACAGCGGTAGCGAGAGCGCCGGACCGTTGCTCGGCACGGTCAGCGAATGGTTGCCGTAAGGGCCGGTATTGGCGCGGAAGTCCATTTTTACCGCCGTCAGGCGACCATCGTTCTTCGCGCCCAGTTTAACCGTGACTTTCGCAACGTGGCGGGAGGTATTGGCAATAAATTCCTCTTCACGGGTATAGCGAAAATAGACCGGGCGTCCGGTCACGCAGGTCGCCCAGGCACAGACTTCTTCCAGCAGGATATCCTGTTTGGAACCAAAGCCGCCGCCGACGCGTTCCTTGATGACGTGGACCTTGTGCTGCTTCATGCCGACGAGACGGGCGACCTGGCGACGAAGGTGCCACGGCACCTGCGTTGAGGCGTGAATGATCAGGCGATCGCCGTCCATGCGGGTAAAGCAGATATGAGGCTCAGCCGGGCACTGCTGCGCCTGTGTGGAATGGTAGGTACGCTCAATAATCACATCCGCTTCGGCGAAACCTTTCTCCATGTCGCCGATATGGCCATGAATACTGGCGGCGATATTCTTGCGCGGACGAGAACCAATCGGAAAGTTGATGATCATGTGCTCGCCACGCTGGGCGGCATGGCGGTTGTCTTCTTCCAGCGTCTCCGGCGCGCCAGCAACATATACCACCGGTTCATCGTGTACGACTGGCGCATCGTCCGCCATCGCTTCGTCAATCGACAATACCGGTTTAAGCACGTCATATTTCACGTCGATAAGCGCCAGCGCTGCCAGTGCAATCTCTTCGCTTTCTGCAACCACGGCGGCAACACGATCGCCGACGTGGCGCAGTTTCTTACCGAACATGCGACGGTCAAGCGGGGAGGGTTCCGGCGCGCTTTGCCCGCCTGGCGTATAGTAGATATCGGGACAGTTACGGTGGGTGATAACGTGAACCACGCCGGGTAGCGCTTCGGCTTTGCTGACGTCGAGATGAGTAATCAACGCATGGGCATGCGGACTACGCAGCATTTTAATCACGCAGGCGTCAGGGGTGATGCGATCTTCCACATAGCAGGGCTTGGCCTGGACCATTTTCGCGGCATCGGTTTTTGGCCAGGGCTTGCCAATGACCGCGAGATCGTCGCGGAACGTGGGGGCGACATTGATATGGGCTTGCGGATCGCTTTTACGCGCCACCGCCAGTTCGATCACCTGATAATATTGCTGCCAGCCCGCGTCGCGACTGAACAGACCGGACAGCGCATCGTCAATCTCTTCCCGCGTGGGGAGTGCGATACGCTCCAGCAGATCGCTGATGATAAGCGCAGCGGCAGGATCGTTATAACCGGACTGTACAACGCCGACATCCACCATCGCCTGTTGTACCAGGCTCAGCGCATTCCATTTACCGAGTGATTCGCTGGTGCGGATCTCCGCGTGATCCAACTGCGCGGCAATCAGTAATGAGGCATTGACGATGCGACCGTTGTAGAGAATCGCATCCGAACCGGCGAAGCCGAATCCGTCGTCGCTGTTGCGCACCGAGTGCATACCGAGGTTGAACAGCAGTTTCTGTACGTTTTCGCCCGGGTTAATCTTCATTTCACGGACCGTGCCGTTCAATGTGAAGTGAATCATCATACAACGTCCTCCCCGGCCATCAGGCAGTCGGCATACAGATCGGCCACCACCACGCCGGTGATATAGCGCTTATAGGCGGCGCTGCCCCGTATATCTTCCTGCGGGAATATCGCGTTAGCGACCGCCTGCTCCAGTTCCGTACCTTCGCGCGTTTGTGTTTCCACATCACGCAGGCGTTGTGCTTTGTCCGCCACGCCGTCCAGCGCGATGCAAATCCCTCCGTGTTCGGTTAACGCGACCGCCGCCGTCACGACGGTGAGTCCGGCCTGTGAACGGCTCACTTTACGAGTGGCGCAAGGGCGGAAGGGATCTTTAATGATAACTTCGGTGATCAGACGATCGTGCGGGGAGGCGAGATAGCTTTCCAGCGGCAGGGTTTCGCCATCACCAAAAACCAACTGAGCGTCCAGCGCCAGCAGGACGGGGAGTAACACGGACTCTTTCTGGTGCGCGGCAATCTCTCCGCCGAGGGTTGCCTGGTTGCGTAAATGGCGCGAGTAGATAAAGCCGATCGCCTCCCGCAGTGCCGCCGGGAGATAGCGGGCGTCGTGTAACGGTTGCAGGCGAGTCATCGCCCCAATACGCAATGCGCCATTGTCCCAGTCGATCCACTCCAGCTCCAGATCCTGCAGTGAAATGGCAATCCGCTTATCGGTACGCGTTGGCGTGGCGTTGAGTTTGCTGCCCCCGGCAAACCAGACGGCGTCCTCCTGATAGCGGCGCTTGAGTTCCAGCGCCTGGTCAACGGAGTCGGGCCTGAAAAATTGTTCAATCATCAATCATTCCTCATCACTCCCTCTCCCGTTCAGGAGAGGGTATGGGCTATGCCAGCGCATCCATTCGCCGCCACATGCTGGCGGCGGCTTTTCGGGCCTGCGCATAAATGGAATCGGTATCGAAAGTGAACTGACGGTCTTCATACACCATCACACCATTCACCATCACGCTATGCACGCTGCCTGAACCGAGGCCGAAAGCGATATGCCCGGCAACGTTTTCAGCGATCAGCGGCGTCGGCGACGAATAGTCGAGGAAGGTTAAATCGGCTTTATAACCGGCTTGCAGTTGGCCAAAGTTTTCCCCGAAGTTGCGGTGCAACAGTTCGTTGCCGTTCGCCAGCGCTTTCGCAAAGCTGTCAGGCCACAGAGGACCGCCCGCGTCACGATGTTTGAAGAAGGCAAATTTCATCTCTTCAAGCATGTCGGAGCCGATGCCGTCCGTCCCCAGCGCCAGATTGCGAATGTGGGTAAGATGGGGGTTGTAACCCACATGGTTATTCATGTTGGAGCGGGCATTGTGTACCAGGAAGGCATCCTGCTGATTCAGCAACGCGATATCTTCCGCAGACAGGTACAGGCCGTGTGCCACCAACGTTTTACTGTCGATAAGTCCGTATTCCGCGAGCCTTACCAGCAGGTCTTTACCGTACAGGTGATGACTGTGGGAGACATCGTAGCGGTCTTCCGCCGCATGAATGTGCAGACCGCGCCCGGTGGCGTTGATGGCCTCGCGCAACATCTCCAGACCGGCATCGGGCACGGTAAACGGGGCGTGCGCGCCAATGTGCGCTTCCACCAGATACGACTCGTTACCGGTCTCCCGCGCGTGGTCTATCTGGCGGGCGAAGCGGATATTCTCTTCAACGCCGGCCTGCAACTCGTTGATTCCCTCGTTACGGTCGGTGGTTTCAAAGCAGGTCATGGCCCGCAGGCCCACCTTTATAAATGCTGAACGCAGCGTAGAGAGCGACCCCTGTATGTAGCCCGGCGAAGCGTGGTGATCGATAACTGCAGAGCATCCGCTCTTAATCGCTTCCATCGAGCAAATCAGCCCGCTGTAGTAGAGCGACTCTTCGTCCAGAGCCCGGTCCAGACGCCACCACAGGTTCTTCAACGTTGAGATAAAGTCCGGGCTGGGGGCGATATTGGCCTGGATCCCACGCGATAAACCGGAGTAAAAGTGGTTATGCGCGCAGACCAGTCCCGGCATCACGATTCGCCCGTGCATCTCTTTCCATTGCGCCTGCGGGTAGCACTGCGTCAGCGCATTGCCCACGTCGACGATGACGTCTTTATCTATCGCAATATCCACGCCTTCGCGCACGCTGGCCGGATGAAGTTGTACGGCGGTGACATTTTTCAGAATCAACATGATTACACCTCCACGCGGCCTAACAGGTAATGGTGATGCTGGTGGACATAGCTGATGATGCGGCACATGTCATCCAGCTCCGGCGGGATGCTGGCGAACTGCCCATCCCTGCGGATGTTCAATGTCCAGCGTTGGTCATTCAACCGGACCCTGACCCGACCGTCTTCCACCAGGAAACCGGGGTTGCTGCTGTTGTCGAAATCCTCGGCCAGGCTAAAGAGCGTGACTTTGTCTTTATACGGTTTGCCCTGCCACGGGCAGAATTGGGCGCAGTTACCGCATTCGTTGCAGTAAGCGTCCAGGTGCAGCGTCTGGAAGCGGTTCTGGAAGCCAGGAACGGGAATCGACACATTGGCGCGGTTCGGACAGACGTCCACGCATTTGCTGCAGATATAGTTACATTCAAGGCAACGGGCCGCTTCCTGGGCGACAAAGGCGTCACGGTTGTCTTTATCGACCTTCGCGACCGCTATCTCACCTTTACGCTGATAGATTTCAGCGGGACTGACGTTACCCCAGCGCTTATCGCCGTGGTGGGAGCGGATATTTTCCCGCCAGAGAATTGTATCTGTGGCCCGTCGCGCAGAGCTGATGGCGGCAACAATGGATAACGGGCCGCGCTGGACATCGCCAATCATGAACACGTCGGAGAGACGGGTTTCGCCATTGTTGTTCACCGCAGGCCAACCTTTGCTATCCAGCGGTACGCCCATTGCGCTCAGCGCGTCGCTATCCTGCTGTTCACCGATGGCGGTAATCAGGCTATCGATGTGCAGGGTCAGCGTTTCGTCGGTTTCCACCGGACGGCGACGCCCTTTCTCATCCGGTTCCCCAAGCGTCATGACGCGCAGGGTGAGCGTGCCATCCGCATCAAAGCGTTCCGGATTGTTGAGGAAACGGAATTCAACTCCGTCGTGCAGGGCTTCTTCATACTCTTCACGCCAGGCGGGCATCTCCTGTAGCGAACGACGGTAGACCACCGTGACGTTTTCCACGCCCGGCACGCGCAGTGCCGCACGGGCGCAGTCCATCGCCGTGTTGCCCGCGCCGACGATCGCCACATGTTTACCGAGCGTCAACGCCGTTCCCTGGTTGTATTCACGCAGGAAAGGAAGTGATTTCCAGATGTTGGGGTTGTCGCCGTTGAGCTTCACGCCGCTATTTTTATCCGTACCGGTTGCGATCAGGACATAGTGGAAACCCCGATCTTTCAAGCCCTGAACGGTCAGATCCGGTGCACAGCCATATTCGAACTTTACGCCGTGTTCGGCGACAAAATCGATATCGTGCTGAATGAGCTCTGCCGGAATACGGAACTGGGGAATGATATTTTTCACCACGCCACCCGCATTGGCTTCGCGCTCGAATAGCGTCACCGGATGTCCTGCCCGGGCAAGGAAATAACCGGCCGCAAGCCCGGCCGGACCCGCGCCGATGACCGCAACAGGATGACGTGAACCCGAGCCTGCAGGTTTATGCCAGCGCCGTTTGTACTCTTCCCAGCCTTTTTCCAGCGCCACTTTTTTCAGTTCACGAATGTTAAGCGCACTGTCGTAGTCCAGACGGGTACAGTTGTACTGGCATTGATGATCGCAGATATGGCCGGTGATCGCGGGGAGGGCGTTTCGCTGATAAATCAGCTCCAGCGCGTCGGCATAACGCTGCTCGCCAAGCAGGCGAATATACTCCGGAATATCCTGTTTGATGGCGCAGGCTGTAATACAGGGGGCCACGTAGCAGTCGGTCAACGGTAAGCCGTCGGCCACGTCAATGCGCTCTTCAGGCTTCCAGTGTTTCTGGGTGTAGGCCATCGTAACGGCCTCTTCCGCCAACCGATTCAGCCGTTCGACATCGACATGTTCCATTCCCCACGTATCCGAGGATTCCAGCTCACGCATACAGGCGCTAAGACGCAGATAACCGCCTGGTTTTAACAGGTCGGTCGCCATCGTGATCGGGCGGATTCCGGTGTCGAAGATATCGCGGATGGTCAACTGGCTGGCGCCGCCGGAATAGGAGATGGGTAATTTGCCGTCAAAGGCCCGGGAAAGCACGGCGGCTACGTTGATCGAGAGGGGAAACAGCGCCCGGCCGGACATATACATCTCTTCACCGGGAAGCGCGCCTTTGTTATTAATGGTGCCCAGCGTATTGGTGAGTTTGACGCCGAAACCCAGTGATTTTTCTTTTGCCAGCGTCATCAACCGTTGCAACATTTCCAGCGCCTGGGTGAGTTTGAGATCGTGCTCGAACGACTCCTCTTTTAAGCCGATATAACCAAAGCCGCAGCGGTCCAGAATTTCACGTGCGCGTGGGTAACCCAGCAGCGTCGGATTCAGCTTCACAAAGGTATTCAGGCCTTTCTCTTCCAGCATGTAGCGGCAGATGGCTTCTATTTCGTGCGGTGGACAACCGTGCATCGTGGACAGCGTGACGCCCTGCACCAGTTTTGCGGGAATGCGTGCTGGCAGCGCCTGTAGACGCTGTCGATGTTCGTTCAGCCCGTGGCGAGCCAGGAACGTCTCATCGTGCAGCCAGTGCTGCAGCGTGTCGCGATACTGCGCGAACTTAGGATGCGCCGACGCGTCCATCATGTTGTCGATGAACTGCTGCATGGGCGGTTGCTTGATGCCGTCAAGGTTATAGCCGACACTCATATTAAAAATGAACGACTTACCAGCACCGGAAGGGTGCAGCAGTTGTTCCAGCAAATGCAGTGCGAACCAGGCTTTAAGATACTCATCCCACGCTTTCAGCAGGGTAAATTCAGTTGACCATTCGGTATTGAAGCACTCATCCTCCGCATCAATACAGGGTTTTTCCAGCTCCAGCCGATCGAGAATCTGGACGGTTTTGAGTTCGATGAACCGGCCGCCTGTCAGCCAGGCGGTGATGATATTTTGGGCGAGTTGAGTGTGCGGGCCGGCGGCGGGGCCGACGGGGGTGGCACAGGTTTCACCGAAGACGCTTACCGATTTGCTTTTTTCCGGTGAATAGAACTGCTGCTCAGGAATACCAAAGATCGAGCGCTGCTGCTGATATTCATCAAATAGGCGCGTCAAAAGTTCCTCAAATGGAATCGGACGCATTATATCCCCCATAACCCTCTCCTTAGCTTTACTCGACCTCCTTCAGGAAGTTGCAAGGCAACGGGAAGGAGCGCGTGTTCATAGATGTCATTGGTTGACCGGGACTAATAAGGCCAGCGGTTTGGAGAGATAGAGCAACATTCGCACCACTCTGACAAAACAGCGCTATAAAAATATAATTTTGTGAAGCGGTTCTAATCTTAAGTCCGCTTTGTGAAATATCTCACAAACGCTAAATGAGAATGAAAATCAGCCGGGGAGTTATTGCGATAAGGCAATTTCATTGCCGCATTCTATTTTCTCAAAAATGGTGGACTCTTATCATTATGATAAGTGGAAAATGAGGCGGGAGAATATTTGAACGCAATCGTTTAACTACGGGTTCTCTATTTATTTGTGTCGGTTCTGCGCATTGATAAAATCCTCTGGAGTATCGATATCCAGAGTGATCCGGGGATCGTTCATTTCAGCGATATTATGTTTCCCGCGCAGCAATGCCTGACGCATGCTGTTGACATTCGGCTGTGATATGGCCTGCAACAGGCATTTTTTAGAGAGTAAAATAGGATGCCCTGGCTGGCCCTGATAGCAGGGGATAAGGGCGCTATCATTGCGTAATGCCCAGATTTTACGAAAGATATCGCGGTTCAGTTCTGGCATGTCACCGTGCGTAATGAAGCAATATTCACTGCGCACGGCGGCGGCGCCGACATTAATTGATGTAAATAAGCCCTGAGCATAATCTGGATTGTACGTAATAATAATATTCGGCTGATTCGCATAGCGATTATGTATCTCCGTTGCGTGATGACCGGAAACTAATATCACTCTGTTGCAAAATTGCAGCGCGTTTTTGATACTTGCATCAAGAATTGTTCCCCCATGCCAGGGTAACATCATTTTCCATTTCCCCATTCTGGATGATAACCCAGCAGCAGTAATTATACAGTCGACAACAGGCATAGCGATTCCATAATGTCTATTAGACGTTGCGTCACTTCAGAGAGGCTTATGAGTATATCGGGTCATGCTTCTTTATTCTTTGATTTGGGTGCACAGAAACGGCCTACGGTTATTTCGGTTGTCGGTGCCGGTGGGAAAACCAGTACCCTTTTCTGGCTCGCTCGCCGCTTTCAATTATCAGGCCGACGGGTATTTATCACCACCACGACGCATATGTTTCTGTCTGACCAGCCCTGGCCGACCCTTTTCTGTCGGGAACCCGCTTGCTTGCCATATCACACGTTAATGCAACCCATCATAACCTGCTTTCAGTCATGGAAAGCGCCATTGGGAAAAGCGTGTGGCTTCTCACCGGATGCCATAGATGCGCTAGCCCGGCGGGCGGAATGTGACGTGGTTCTCGTCGAGGCAGACGGTGCCCGCGGAATGCCGCTCAAAGCGCCAGATGAGCACGAACCTTGCATACCTGAAAGCAGTTGCTGCGTGATTGCCGTTATGGGTGGACACCTTATGGGGAAAAGCGTGGGGGGAGAGCAGGTGCATCGCTGGCCGCAGTTCGCCGGGATTACTGGTCTGACGGAGGGATCCCCCTTACCGCTGAAGGCGCTTATCCGACTGGTTCAGCATCCACAGGGGGCGTTCAAAAATGCACCGCCTGCCAGTCGACGAGTCTGGTTTCTCAATCGTTTTTCTCAATCTGAGAATGCTATTGATGAAAGTGAGCTCATCCAGCCGTTGTTAGACGGTGATGTGGAGGCTATCTGGCTGGGAAATGCACAGGAAACACCTGCAATCGCGCGCAGATTTGTGAGATAGCGACGCCGGGAACACCGGGTTACTGAAAGGATATCCATTGAGGTTCGTATGAATATTTTCACAGAGGCTGCAAAACTTGAAGAGCAAAACCGCCCATTTGCGCTGGCGCAGATTGTCGACAGCCGGGGTTCCACACCCCGCCATTCGGCACAGATGCTGGTGCATCAGGATGGATCTATCGTCGGGACTATTGGCGGGGGCATGGTGGAGCGCAAGGTCATCGAGGAGGCGCTGCTGGCGTTGCAGGAGAGAAAGCCGCGCATGTTCCATGGCCGGATGGCCCGCAACGGTGCCGATGCCGTTGGCTCGGACTGCGGCGGCGCGATGTCGGTCTTTATTAGCGTGCACGGCCTGCGTCCGCGACTGGTGCTAATTGGCGGCGGGCATGTGAACCGGGCGATTGCGCAGAGTGCGGCACTGCTGGGGTTTGATATTGCCGTGGCGGATGTTTATCGCGAGAGTGTCAATCCGGACGCTTTCCCCCCTTCGGTACAGCTGTTACATGCCGATTCTTTTTCCGCGGCGGTGGATGCGCTGGAGATTCGTCCAGACAACTTTGTGCTCATCGCGACGAATAATCAGGATCGGGAAGCGCTGGACAAATTGATCGAGCAGCCCGTCGCGTGGTTGGGTTTGCTGGCGAGCCGTCGAAAAGTGCAGTTGTTCCTGCGTCAGTTGCGGGAAAAGGGCGTCGGTGAAGAGCATATTGCGCGTCTGCATGCGCCTGTTGGTTACAACATTGGTGCGGAAACGCCGCAGGAAATTGCGGTTAGCGTGCTGGCGGAGATCCTACAGGTTAAAAACAATGCCCCAGGCGGACTGATGATGCGAGCCGCACACCCATCCGGTCATCAGCGCGTGGTGATTCGCGGCGCGGGGGATATTGCCAGCGGCGTGGCGCTGCGTCTGTTTCATGCCGGTTTCAAAGTGATCATGCTGGAAGTGGAGAAACCGACCGTCATTCGCCGCAGCGTCGCGTTTGCACAGGCGGTCTTTGATGGCGAAACGATCGTGGAAGGCGTGACGGCCCGGTTGGCCACCTCGTCTGCAGAGGCCGCGGCGTTAGCCGAGCGCGGCTTCATTCCGATATTGGTTGATCCTGCCGGTTCGCTGATTGACGCACTGAAACCCGTCTGCGTGGTCGATGCTATCCTGGCAAAACAGAATCTTGGCATGCGCAAAGAGATGGCGCCCGTCACCATTGCGTTGGGGCCAGGGTTTACTGCCGGTGAAGACTGCCATGCGGTGATTGAAACGAATCGCGGACACTGGCTGGGACAGGTGATTTACGCCGGTTGCGCGCAGGAAAATACCGGTATTCCTGGCAATATCATGGGGCATACCGCACGACGGGTGATCCGTGCGCCTGCCGCAGGCATCATGCGTGCCAGAGTGAAATTAGGCGATCTGGTGGAAGAAGGCGACGTGATTGCCTGGATTGGAGAAAACGAAATCAAAGCGCCGCTGTCGGGTATGGTGCGCGGCCTGTTAAGCGACGGACTGGCGGTGGTGGGCGGTTTTAAGATCGGCGATATCGATCCACGCGGCGTGACGGCTGATTTTACCAGCGTCTCCGACAAGGCGAGAGCGATAGGCGGCGGTGTGCTGGAAGCGCTAATGATGCTGATGCATCAGGGAGTGAAGTCAACGAATGAGGTGCTTGAAGTGGCGTAAAAGGCGTTGCCGGATGGCGCTGCGTTTATCCAGCCTACGGGGAGTAAACGGTAGGCCGGGCAAGCGAAGCCCCCCGGCAAACGCGCTGGATAAACGCATTAGATTACTGACAGATTACGGTTCCGGTTTTTCCTTCAATCCCTTCTTTCGCTTTACTCAGCACCGTAATCAGGGCTTCCCGGCCGGGACGGGAGCGGGCAAACGACGCCGCGGCCTCGACTTTCGGTAGCATAGAACCTTTGGCAAAATGCCCCTCGCGGATAAAACGCTCCGCGTCGCTCAACGACAGACGATCCAGCCATTGCTCATTTTCTTTGCCAAAGTTAATCGCGACTTTTTCGACAGCCGTCAGGATGATGAGCATATCCGCATCAATCATCTCTGCCAGGCGGGCACTGGCCCAGTCCTTGTCGATCACCGCGCTGGCACCACGCAGATGATTACCCTCTCGAATCACCGGAATTCCGCCTCCGCCCACGGTAATAACCACCTGTCCGGCCTCAACCAGCGCGTTGACGGTCTCTTTCTCGATGATGTCCACCGGCTTAGGCGAAGCAACGACGCGACGATAACCGCGACCCGCATCTTCTTTGAGCGTATAGCCTTGTTTCTCCAGCTGTTCCGCTTCCTGCTGCGTGAAGAACGAACCGATGGGTTTGGTGGGATTCAGGAACGCAGGATCGTTGGCGTCGACCTCGACCTGCGTCACCAGCGTGGCGACAGGTTTGTGCATCCCACGTGAGAGTAATTCTTCACGCAGCGCGTTTTGCAGATCGTAGCCGATGTAGCCCTGGCTTAATGCCACGCAGACGGACATCGGCAGCATGGGAGAGTGCGCTTCTGTTTTTGCCGCCGCTTCAAATGCCTGGTTGATCATACCTACCTGCGGCCCATTACCGTGGGTCACGATAACTTCATGGCCCTGCGCAATCAGATCCACAATGGCCTGCGCCGTGATTTTGACGGCCTGCATCTGTCCGGCCAGATCCTCACCCAGCGCGTTACCACCCAGCGCGAGAACAATTTTCTTCCTCATTTTTCCTCACTTATCATACACAGTTGTCTGTTTCACAAACGCCGGGCGGGGTAAACGGTTTACGTCGTAAGAAGCGGCCCCGACCTGCTTTCCCTGTAAAGATGCCGTCGCCGAAGATCGTTTCGCCACGCGACAGCGTTCTGACAATCGTTCCCTGACAGCGGAAACCCTCCCAGGGTGAATAGTCAGCGTTATCGTGCAGGCGGGCATGATGGATCTCCTGACTCTGACGGGGATCGATAATCACCACATCGCCATCAGCGCCAGGTGCCAGCCGACCCTTTTGCGGCCACAGGCCGAACAGTCTGGCGGGCATCGCACTGGTCAGCGCGACAAAACGTTCAGGGGTAATTCGTCCGCTCATAACGCCTTCAGAAAAGAGCAGTTGCAGGCGGTTTTCCACGCCGGGCAAACCATTCGGACAGCGGCTAAAATCACCGCCTGAGATCTGCAGGCGCTGGGCCATTGAGAAGGTACAGTGATCGGTTGCCACCACGTCGATGGCTCCGTCACTGATGCCGCACCAGAGCTTGTCCTGCTCACGAACATTGCGTAACGGTGGGCTGAGAATGAAGTTCAGGCCATCTTCCGCGTCATAACGGCGTTCATCCAGCAGCAGATATTGTGGGCAGGTCTCTATCCACACGGACTGATGATTCGCTTTCGCCAGACGTAAATAGTCCAGCCCCAGACCGTTGGACAGGTGAACGATATACAACGGCGCGTTCCCTGCAAGCTGTGCAAGGTTGATCATCCGGGCGATGGCCTCGGCTTCACATTCCAGCGGTCTGCTCAGGGCGTGATAGCGCGGCGAGGTTAAGCCAGCGGCAATGAATTCGGCCCGTTTACTGGCGATAGCGGCATCGTTTTCCGGGTGGACGGTGGTCAGCGCGCCGGACTTGTGCAAATGGCGCAGCGCCTGCAAGGTTTCATCATCGTTGAGTTTGTACTGGTAGGTCAGATAGAGCTTGAAGCTGCTGATGCCGTCTTCCACCATCATCGGGATCTCATCGAGAATGGCGTGATTAACGTGCTGAATGACGCCGTGGAAACTGTAGTCGATCGCCGCTTTATGCGCGGCATATTCCTGATAGACCTCCAGTTGATGGCGTAAGCGGCAGCCTCTCGGACCAAATCCCATATGATCGATAATGGTTGTTGTACCGCCACACGCCGCCGCGCGGGTGCCGGTAAAAAAATCATCACAGCTACGGGCGAGGCCTGTGTCGATATTGAAATGTGTATGCACATCCACGCCGCCGGGAAATACGTAACATCCCGCTGCGTCAATGACGTCACAAGAGGGAGGCGGCGCGATCTCCGCGTCCAGTTGGCGAACAATGCCGTTCTCAATCAGTAAGTCCTGTTTTGCCTGTCCGTCGGCGTTAACGACGATGCCATTTTTAATCAATACGCGCATAGCACACTCCAGAAATCCCCCGGTAAACCGGGGGAGGTAGATGGATTGTTATTTCGTTGCCAGCCAGGACAGTGGAATGGCGGCGTACATCGCGGCGCAGGTCACCAGATGTGATTTCCAGGTTTTTTCGTTTGGCGCGTGGGCTTCGGGTTCTTTACCCGGACCAAAGCCGATCACCGGAATACCGTGACGTCCCATAATCGATACGCCGTTGGTGGAGAAGGTCCACTTGTCGACCACCGGCGCTTTGCCGAACAGTCCTTCATAGGCACTGACCAGCGCTTTGACGGTGAAGTGATCTTCTTCCACCTTCCAGGTCGGGAAGTAGCATTCGGTGGGGTAAACCAGCCCGGTCCAGGAGGGGCGGTCATAGTTGTACATCGAGACCACTGCATTGGCCGCTTTCACTGCCGGCAGGGCGCGAATCTCTTCCAGCGCACCTTCCCAGGTTTCGCCCCAGGTCAGACGACGGTCGATGGAGACGGCGCAACTGTCCGCCACGGCGCAACGACTGGGTGACGTGAAGAAGATTTCGGAAACGGTTAAGGTTCCTTTACCGAGGAAGTCGTCCCAGGCCAGATTCTGTGACAATTCCTGTAGCTCGTTGAGGATGGGGCCCATTTTGAAAATGGCGTTATCGCCGCGCTCCGGGGCGGAACCGTGGCAACTGACCCCCTGTACATCAATGCGTATCTCCATGCGTCCGCGCTGCCCACGATAGACCTGGCAGTCGGTTGGTTCGGTGCTGACGACGAATTCCGGGCGGATACCGGATTGCTCGATGATGTACTGCCAGCACAGGCCGTCGCAGTCCTCTTCCTGTACCGTACCGGTGACCAGCAGCGTGTACTCATCTTCCAGACCGAGATCTTTAATGATCTTCCCGGCGTAAACCATTGACGCCATGCCGCCTTCCTGGTCAGACGTGCCGCGTCCGCCGATCAGTTCGTCGGTCTCCATCCCTTCGTAGGGATCGAAATTCCAGTTCTTGATGTTGCCAATACCGACCGTATCGATATGCGCGTCCATCGCAACCAGGCGCGGACCATGACCGATGTACCCCAGAATGTTGCCCATCGGGTCGATCTCGACTTTATCAAAACCGACTTTCTCCATTTCCTGCTTGATACGATGGATGACACGTTTTTCATCGCAACTCTCGCTGGGAATGGCGACCATGTCGCGCAGGAAACGCGTCATGTCCTCTTTGTAGTCGTTTGCTTTTTCAAGAATCAGTTTAAAGGGAATGTGCTTCGCCATGACTTTTCTCCAGTGTTCGCTCCCGAATCTCCTGGGGAGCGTTGTCCAATAGGGGGTGATTACAGTGCGACCGGATGTTTGCCTTCCCAGACCACTTCGCGGTAGTGCTTCACATCGGTATCGCCTTCGGTACTGATGACCAGCACAACGGCGTCTTTATCTAACGCCAGTTTGTCCATTAAGGCCTGACGCTGTGGGTGATGATGGACGGCTGCCAGAACACCTAGCCCTACGGCTCCGGACTCTCCGGAGATCACGCGTGGGTCGTGGCCAAAAGGATTGCCCAGTACGCGCATGCCCAGCGCGGCAACGCTGTCCTGACAGGAGATAAACTGTGTGGCGCAGTTGCGCAGAATTTCCCAGCCAAGCGGGTTAGGTTCGCCACAGGCCAGACCGGCCATGATGGTTGCCATATCCCCACCGACATTGACGATGTCGCCTTTCACGCCAGAACGATAAATGCAGTCCGCTTTGTCCGGTTCGACGATGATGCTGTGCAGATTTTGTGGGCCATAGACGTCCACCAGATAGCCCAATACGCCGCCCGCCATGGCGCCAACGCCGGCCTGTAACAGCACGTGGGTTGGCGTGACGCCCAGAGCGCGCATTTGCTCAACGGCTTCATCGGCCAGCGTGGCGTATCCCTGCATAATCCAGGTGGGAATTTTGGTGTAGCCTTCCCAGGCGGTGTCCTGCACCACTTCCCAGCCGTTTTGTTGGGCGTGCTGCATGGTCAGACGAACGGTATCGTCATAGTTCATGTCGGTGACGATGCACTCCGCGCCGAGGTTGAGAATGGCGTCCACGCGCTCTTGCGCAGAGCCTTTCGGCATGTAAATCACCGCATGTTGTCCAAGCTGTTGTGCCGCCCACGCGATACCGCGACCGTGGTTACCGTCGGTGGTGGTGGCAAACGTCATTTTTTCGCCGATGGCGTTTTTGAGCTGTTCGAAAGAGAGCGTCTCAATATCAAGATGATATTTCTCACACAGCAGGCAGGCGATGGCCCAGGCCCCGCCGAGCATCTTGAACGCGTTGAGTCCAAAGCGTTTTGATTCATCTTTGACGAGAATTTTCTTCACGCCAAACAGGCAGGCAAGGTCATCCAGCGCACAAAGCGGCGTTGGGTGGTAGCCGGCGATCTTTTGATGGAACTGGCGAGCTACTTTGGCCTGTTTTTGCGAAAAAAGGGGCGACGTTTCACCGTTGTAAAAGCGGTTATCGGCAATATCGATCTTCAATGAGAAAACGGACATATCCTATCCTTTTGGCCTCCGGAAAGGAGAGCCGACCGGCAGGTCGGCTCAGGGGGTTATTTCACGCGCGGTTGCGCTTCTTTCAACAGTTGTTCCAGCAGCACGCCTGGCTTCGGATATTTGCGGGAGAGGATCATCGCGGCGATGATGTAGGGCTTCCAACTGGCTTCTTTGTAAGTCGCGATGCGGTATTTTTCGAATACGGCGTCGGTGACTTCGCCTTCTTTGCAAGAGACGCCGCTGATATCCGCTGGCAGGCAGTGCATATACAGCGCTTCGCCGTCGCGGGTGAGTTGCATCATTTCTTCAGTGCAGTGCCAGTTTTTATGCTTCGCGTTCTGTTCAAGGCACTGTCTTTCCAGTTCTTTCAGGGCCGCATGATCGTTAGCCCGCAGAAGTTCAGTACGCTCTTCCATCACTTTGTAAGGTGCCCATGACTTCGGATAGACGATGTCGGCATCTTTGAAGGCTTCTTCCATGCTGGTGACCTGACGGAAACTGCCGCCGGACGCGTTCGCGTTGTTTTTCGCCACGTCAATCACGTCCGGAATCAGGTCATAACCTTCCGGATGCGCCAGGGTGACGTCCATACCAAAGCGGGTCATCAGACCGATAATGCCCTGCGGCACGGAGAGGGGTTTGCCGTAACTGGGTGAGTAGGCCCAGGTCATGGCGATTTTTTTGCCTTTGAGGTTTTCCAGAGAGCCGAAGTGCTCACGCAGCCAGGCCAGATCCGCCATCGCCTGTGTCGGATGGTCAATATCGCATTGCAGGTTAACTAACGCCGGACGCTGCGGGAGTACGCCCTGTTTATAGCCGTCATCAAGCGCGGCGCCGACTTCACGCATATAGGCGTTGCCCGCACCAAGATACATGTCGTCGCGAATACCAATGGCATCGGCGCAGAAGGAGATCATGTTGGCCGTTTCGCGGACGGTTTCGCCGTGCGCGATTTGTGATTTCCCTTCGTCCAGATCCTGCTGAGCCAGACCGAGCAGGTTAAGGGCGGAGGCATAGGAGAAGCGGGTACGGGTGGAGTTATCGCGGAAGACGGAAATTCCTAATCCACTATTGAAGACTTTGGTCGCAATATTTTCGGCCCGCAGCATTTTCAGCGCGGCAGCGACGTCCAGGACTTGTTTCAGTTCATCCGGCGTCTGTTCCCACGTAAGCAAAAAATCCTTCTCGTGAAGGTGTGAGGTCAGCGAATTGATATCCTTTATCAGCTCATTAACAGTTTTCATTGTAAGATCCTGGTAGTGGAATGACGGCAAGGTGGCTTATTCGCGGTAATGACAAGCGGCATCACCGATATACCAGGGACTAACAATAAGCGTGCCAAAATGAATCCGGCGGCGGATAAACAGAAATTCATCCGGCAATATGTGGTTTCGATCACAGAATAAAGCTATCTGTAATTCGTCATGAATATACGAAAACGTTTGGCTTAATAAATATCGCAATCTGTCAATGAAATTACTGGCAGAATAATACCCGGAAGGGGAGTAAATACCGTCAGTTTGATAAACTCACTCCGCTGATTCTCATATTGATATGGAAATGTGATTTCTCTTGCATATTTTCATTATAAAATGATAAAGAGCCGGTGTTTTTATCAAAGCAAAATTTGTCTGAGTTAGTATCCTTATATTCTACGAACCATCAATGTCTTCAATGATCAATCATTTAAGTGATTCCGGAAGGTAAGACTATGGTGCTTGCAACAACGCAGTCCGTTTTGATGCAGATTCAACCTACCATTCAGCGTTTCGCCAGAATGCTTGCCAGCGTTTTGCAACTCGAAGTCGAGATCGTCGACGACAACCTCTGCCGCGTCGCAGGTACCGGCGCCTACGGTAAATACCTCGGACGCCCGTTGAGCGGTAACTCCAGACTGTTGCGCTATGTACTGGAAAGTAAAAAAGAAAAGGTTGTGACGCATTCCCGCTTTGATCCGTTGTGCGAAGATTGCGATAGCAAGGAGAACTGTCGTGAGAAAGCGTTTCTGGGAACGCCGGTCATTATGCAGGACCGCTGTGTAGGCGTGATCAGTTTGATTGCCGTAACGCATGAACAGCAGGAGCATATCAATGACAACCTGCGCGAGTTTTCAGATTATGTTCGCCATATATCCACCATTTTTGTTTCAAAACTTCTCGAAGACCAGAGTGGGAGTGACAACATCAGTAAAATATTTTCGACAATGATCGAGAATATGGATCAAGGTGTGTTGGTCATTGATGAAGACAACCGCGTACAGTTCGCGAATCACACCGCGTTAAAAATTCTCGGTGCGGCGCAGAATAATATGATGGGAAAGTCGGTCAGGTTCCGGCCATTAACGTTTGAAAGTAATTTCACCCACGGGCATATGCAGCATATCGTCTCCTGGGATGATAAAAGTGAACTGATTATTGGTCAGTTGCATCATGTTCAGGGGCGGCAGTTATTCCTGATGGCCTTCCATCAGTCGCATACCAGCTCCTCAGTGTCGATTGCCACCGATGAGCCGCATATTGAGCAACTGGTTGGTGAATGTCGGGTCATGCGCCAGCTTAAGCGACTGATTAGTCGCATTGCACCCAGTCCGTCCAGCATCATGATTGTGGGGGAAAGCGGCACCGGGAAAGAGGTGGTCGCGCGCGCCATTCATAAACTGAGTGAACGACGCAATAAACCGTTTATCGCCATCAACTGCGCGGCGATACCGGAACCGTTGCTGGAAAGTGAACTGTTCGGCTATGTCAAAGGCGCATTCACCGGCGCTTCCGCCAATGGGAAAACCGGCCTGATTCAGGCGGCGAACAGTGGAACGCTGTTTCTCGATGAAATTGGCGATATGCCATTGATGCTACAGGCTAAACTGCTCAGGGCAATTGAAGCGAGAGAGGTGTTGCCTCTGGGGGCGAGCAGCCCGGTTCAGGTCGATATCCGCATTATTTCAGCCACCAATCAGAACCTCGGGCAGTTTATCGCTGAAGGTAAATTCCGCGAAGACCTGTTCTATCGACTGAACGTTATCCCACTGACCCTGCCGCCGCTACGTGAGCGACAGGACGATATTGAACTGCTGGTGCACTATTTTCTGCATCTGCATACTCGCCGCTTAGGGTTGGTTTACCCGGGTATTGCACCGGATGTGGTAACCCTGCTCAGGCACCATCAATGGCCGGGCAACCTGCGCGAGCTCAGCAACCTGATGGAGTATCTGGTCAACGTGGTTCCTTCGGGTGAGGTGATAGACAGTACGCTCTTACCGCCAAATCTCATCAACAACGGTAAAGCGCCGGAATCGGTTGGTGCGGTGGCTCACATGGCGCAGCTGCTGTCCGATGACACTGGCGGAACCGCGCTGGAAGAGATGGAAAAGCAGATGATCCGCGAAGCGCTGTCCCGCCACGCCAACAAAAAGCAGGTGGCGGATGAGTTAGGAATCGGGATTGCGACGCTCTATCGCAAGATTAAAAAGTACGAGCTGTTGAACGTTTAACTCGGCACGCAAACGTGTGAATGCCTCCATCCCGGAGGCAATCTGAAAGAGGCGGCGTCTATTATTTATTCCGGCCCGGTGCAGCGCTGTACGGTATCGACAATCATCTGATATCCGGTGCAGCGGCACAGATTTCCCGCCAGTCCGCGACGGATCTCCAGAATGGTCAACGGCTGTTCCCGCGGCTTTGCCAGCATTGCGGTGGTCGCCATAATCAAACCTGGCGTACAAAAGCCGCACTGTACGGCACCGGATGTGGCATAAGCCATCTGGACACGCGAAAGTTGACCGCCAGCCGATTCGCCTTCCAGTGTGCGGATCTCTTTTCCTGCTGCCCACGCGGCAAGATACAGGCAACTGTCAATGGCCGTACCGTCAACCAGAACCGTACAGGCACCGCATTCACCGACACAGCATCCCTGTTTGACGCTCAGCAACCCTTGTTCGCGCAGGAGTTCAGAGAGCGGCATTCCCGCCAGAATGCTGAGCTGAAAAGGGTGACCATTGATGACGCATTCCAGCGTGATTCGGTTAGTGTCATTCATTGCAGCTTTCCTCCCGCCGCGACAACGGCTTCAGTTACAACTTTCCGGGTCATCGTCTGGATGAGATGCAGACGAAATTCCTTACTGGCCCGCCAGGAAGAGCGCGGGGCGACGTCTTGCAGAACGGATTCAGCGATCGCGTCCAGCGTTTGCAGGGTCAATGGCGCATTTTGCGCCGCGCTCTCCGCATGCTGACAGCGAACGGGCGTGGGAGCCGCAACGCCGAACGCCAGGCGGAGTTCTTTAAAACCGCCGTTATCCAGTTGGCATCGTGCCGCGCAGCCAATGGTCGAAATGTCCATCGCATCACGCATGGCGTATTTAAAATGTGCGCTGCCGGTATAGGCCCTGGGCTGCGGGGGAAAATGAAAGGCGACAAGGATTTCATCTTGCTCAAGAGCGACTTTCCCGGGGCCGGTGTGAAAACCGTTGATACTGGTAAAACGCACCCCTTTCGGCGAGGCTATCTCAAGCGTGGCGTCATAAATCAGCGTTGGCGTCGCCGAGTCTGCACTGGTTGCGCCGTTGCAGATATTCCCGCCGTAGGTGGCGACATTACGGATTTGCGGTCCGGCGATAGAGGCGGCAGCGGCGCACAGGGCTGGCAGATATCGTTGCGTAATAGGGTGCTCGATAATCTCGCTAAAAGTGGTGGCGGAACCGACGCGCAACCCCTCCTCCTTCGTCAACGTCATTCCCTGGAGCTCGGGCAGATCATGGATGTCAACGATATGGCGGTAACGCGCATTATGATGATGAAGTTGGATCAGGACGTCGGTTCCACCGGCGAGCAGTTTCGCCTGCGGATAGCGCGCCAACAGGCTGATAGCCTCGGCAATGCCTGACGCGCGATGGTAAGAAGCAAAGTCAAACATGGTCTTATCCTCAAATCAAGCCAGCCTGGTGGAACTCCGCATACAACCGTTTTGGCGTCAGGGGCAGCGTATTAATCGCAACGCCGGTGGCCATTTTCACGGCGTTACGAATGGCTGCAGCCACCGGGATAATGGGCGGCTCGCCGAGGGATTTATGCCCATACGCCGATTGCGGCTCCTGGGTTTCAACGAATGCGCTTTCCAGTTGCGGCAGGTCGGGCATGGTTGGCATTTTGTAATCGAGGAGATTGGGGTTTCGCACCAGGCCACTTTCCGCATCGATGATCATCTCTTCAAACAGCGACCAGCCAATGCCCATCCCCATCCCGCCGTGCACCTGTCCTTCCGCCAGCTGCGGATTCAGAATATGGCCGGAATCGTGGACATTGAGGATGCGGTTGATAGTGACCTTGCACAGGGCGATATCGACGCTCAGATCGACAAACGTGCAGCCAAACGCCGGTGGGTTGGTGGTTGTTTTCACGGAACATTCCGCTGACAGTTGGCCACCGCGTTCCGGGTGATAAAACGCATCCATTGCCAGGTCTTTTAATGACAGCAACGGAGAGTCCGGGCGATCGATAAGGACGATGCTACCTGCCGTCAGCGTCAGGTTCATGACGGACTGATGCAGCATGTCGGCAGCGTGATGGAGGATTTTATCGCGCAGCTGCATTGCCGCTTTGCGCAGTGCCGGTGCGGCGACATAGCTTTGGCGAGAGGCAAATGCGCCGGGGTCGAACGGGGTAATATCGGTATCCTGGGTCGAAATGACGTGTACATCGCTGACCGGTACGCCGAGGGTTTCCGCTACCATCTGTGAGAAGACGGTATCCGCCCCCTGACCGATTTCTGTGGCACCGCTCTGAATGTTGATCGTGCCATCCTGATTCATAAGCAGACGGGCACCGGCGATTTCCACGCCGACCGGCCAGGTGTTGGAGGTGTAGCTAAAGCAGGCGACGCCGACGCCCCGGCGGATATTGCCCTGCTGGTGCTGACATTCAGCACGACGGGCATCCCAGTCAAACAGCGCGCGGCCTTTTTGCAGACACTCCGGGAGTCCCGCGCTGTAGATGCGTTTGCCGGTAATCGGGTTCTTGTCGCCTTCGCAGGCCGCATTACGCAACCGAACCTCGAGCGGGTCGAGACCCAGCGCCGTCGCGGCGTCATCCAGCATCGATTCCACGGCAAAGATCACCTGCGGCGCGCCGTAGCCGCGCATCGCGCCAGCGGAAGGGAGATTGGTATAGCAGGTGGTGGAACGGTAAGCATACGCGCTACGGGGATAGAGCCAGGCCACTTTGTTGCCGCCCGCCGAGGCGATTGAATGTCCGTGCGAGGCATAGGCGCCGGTATTTGACAGGACATCCAGACGATAGCCTTTCAACGTGCCGTCGCGATTGAGTCCCATCTGTCCATCAATCGTGAACGCATGGCGGGTCCGGGAAGCGAGAAAACACTCTTCGCGACTCAGCGAAACTTTCACCGGAATACCGCCCAGTTTACGGGTCAGGAACGCGGCCATTGGCTCTTCCAGCACATCCTGTTTGTTGCCAAATCCGCCGCCAACGTACGGTTTGATGACCCGCACGCATGACCAGGGAATATCCAGCGCCTGACCCACAACCCGCCGCACGATGTGCGGAATCTGCGTGCTGGAGACGATGGAAATATGTGAGTCATCTTCCATCCAGGCAAATGAGGTGACGCTTTCCATATGGCAGTGTTGAATGACCGGGGTCTGGTAATGTCCCTGGAGTTGATAATCTGCGACATCCATGGCCTGCTGCACATTCCCCGTGGTCATTTCACTGCGATTGAGCAGATTACCGCCGGGGTGAATGGGGACTGCCTCCTGCGCCAGAGCGGCCTCTGGCGTGGTAATCACCGGGAGTTTTTCCCATTCCACCTTCACCCGCAGGGCGGCTTTTTCTGCGGTTAACTCGTCTCTTGCCACGACAATCGCGACCGCATCGCCATGATGGCGTACGTGACGGGTCAGCAGTAAACGGTCGGCGGTGTCGCGTTTGTTCTCATCCAGCGTCCAGGCGTGTCCTGCTGTGGCGAATGGAATATCAGGTACATCTTCCCAGGTAAACACGGCCAACACCCCGGGCAGGCTTTTCGCCTCGTCACAGTCGATGCTGGTGGCGTAACCGTGGGCAATCGGGCTGCGAACGTATTTGGCATAACACATACCCGCCATCATGTAATCATCAGTATATCGAGCCCGCCCGGTCACTTTAGCAATGGCATCCACGCGCATACATGACTCACCGGTAGCGGTTGCTTCCCGCGCATCCATAAACGTCCCCTTGATTTGACTATTCGGTTCCTGAACAACCGTTAAATCAGGCAAGAATTACGCCAGAAGCGCAAAGTCGAACGGTGGGAGACGGGAAGTGTGACGGAGATAATAATATGACCTGATGAAAGGGATAACAGACCGGGAAAAACGGATGTCTTGCGTATCATTATGAGTTTAATCAACTCATTGTGATACACGGTAAGTGGCAGTGATAGCGTTTATCTGGCAGTCTGTGATGATACTTACCGACTCAATAAATTTGGCATCCGGATTATGACTGCTATCATATGGCGTCTGTGAATGTAGCGAGGAACGGTTTTGAGCGCAGGACGCCTGAAGAAAAATAGCCTGGGTATTGCCATGCTGCTTTGTGCAGGATTGCTGATCGCAGGCTGCTCGGGGAGCAAATCGTCTAATTCTGGATCCGGGTCTGGCGCCGTTTATACCGTTAAACGGGGGGATACGCTTTACCGTATTTCACGCACTACCGGCACCAGCGTCAAAGATCTTGCGCGTCTGAACGGCATTTCTCCGCCGTATACCATTGAGGTGGGGCAAAAGCTGAAGCTCGGTGGATCGAAAACGGCCTCAGCGAAATCCACTAAAAAATCGTCCACCAAAACGGCAGCGGTCAGACCGTCCTCTTCTGTGCCGCAATCGTCCTGGCCACCGGTGGGCCAACGTTGCTGGCAATGGCCTGCCAGCGGTAAGGTGATCCTGCCTTACTCCACGGCGGAAGGTGGCAACAAGGGGATCGACATTTCCGCTGCCCGTGGTACGCCTGTTTATGCTGCCGGGGCAGGGAAGGTGGTCTACGTGGGCAACCAACTGCGCGGCTACGGTAATCTCATCATGATCAAACACAGTGAAGATTACATTACTGCCTACGCGCACAATGACACGATGCTGGTGAATAACGGGCAAAGCGTGAAGGCCGGACAGAAAATTGCCACGATGGGCAGTACTGATGCGGCCTCGGTGCGGTTGCATTTCCAGATTCGCTATCGTGCGACGGCCATCGATCCGCAGCGTTACCTGCCACCGCAGGGCAGCAAACCAAAATGCTGACGGCGAATTAATCGCCAGTCAGCAGGCCTGTCCCTTGCCAACAAGAGCGTAAAGTTTATAATGCCTTACGCACTCCAAAGCGGGCGTAGTTCAATGGTAGAACGAGAGCTTCCCAAGCTCTATACGAGGGTTCGATTCCCTTCGCCCGCTCCAAACTCAAGTCTCCTGAAGTCTACCAAACTCAATTTTCCCTTGATAAATCAGCAGTTATAGCATTCTATTAGTCTATTGAACTCAATTGTACTCCCCCAGGGTCAAGCTCAATGTGGGGGTATGGATGGGGGTATAATTGTACCCCCTGCTGAGAGGTACCCCCAATGAAGCTGACAGCTCGTCAGGTTGAAACTGCAAAACCCAAAGAGAAGCCCTACAAACTGGCTGATGGTGGTGGTCTTTACCTGCTGGTTAATCCCAATGGCAAAAGATACTGGCGTCTCAAATACCGTTCACTAGGTAAAGAGAAACTGCTCGCTATTGGCGTTTACCCTGATGTTTCTTTAGCTGAAGCCCGAAGTAAGCGTGAGGATGCTAAAAGAACATTAGCGGCTGGCAATGATCCTTCTCTTGAAAGAAAAATTGAGAAACTTAGTCGTCAACAAGACGCAGAAAACTCATTTGAGGCTATCACGCGGGAGTGGTATCAGCGTCGCTATGACCGCTGGTCTGTCTCCTACCGCGAAGAAATGCTGAGAACCTTTGAAAAGGATGTATTCCCTTATATCGGTCACCGGCCAATCAAAGATATCAAGCCGATGGAGTTGCTTGCTGTTCTTTCAAAGATAGAGGCACGAGGAGCAACTGAGAAGGTACGTAAGGTTCGTCAACGTTGTGGAGAAGTCTGGAAGTATGCCGTTGTGACTGGGAGGGCCGAGTACAATCCGGCACCTGATTTAGCCAGCGCCGTGAGTCCTCATGAGAAAGAGCACTATGCTTTTTTAACCCAGGATGAATTGCCTGAGTTTCTTCGGACTCTGAACACCTATGCTGGTAGTGTGCTTGTTAAGATTGCGATGCAATTGCTTATTTTAACCGGAGTAAGGCCTGGGGAGTTGAGGCAAGCGGAGTGGCAGGAATTTGATTTTGAGAAAAAGGTTTGGAATGTACCAGCGGAACGCATGAAAATGCGCCGCCCTCATCTGGTTCCGTTATCAAGCCAGGCAATTGACCTACTTAATCAGCTTAAACCCATCACGGGAGCAGGAGCGTTGCTGTTCCCAGGACGTAATGATCCTAAGAAACCGATGAGTGATATGGCATTGACTGTGTTGGTCAGGCGTATCGGCTATGCCGGGCGCGTTACAGGGCATGGATTCCGCCACACGATGAGTACCATTTTGCATGAGCAGGGATTTAATTCTGCCTGGATCGAGCTACAGCTGGCTCATGTCGACAAGAACTCAATTCGGGGGACGTATAACCATGCTCAGTATCTGGAAGGGCGGAGGGAGATGATGCAGTGGTATGGCGACCTTATAAACGTTAATCAAAATTCATGTATTTCTTTGATGATGAACGCTACAAAGTAGATTTGACGTGATGAAAGGATTGATTAGGAAAATGACCTAAAACCGTATATTTTGATACCTAGTTTAAACATTAGCCCTAGATCCGATAGCCCTTTGTTACCTACACTTCTATCTTTTTAGGTTTCAGGGCTGTAAGGTTGAGAGTAAGTTTATAAATATCAATAAGTTGCCTAATGATATTGGTTCTTGGGTAGCCGTAACGCCTAGGGCGGTAGCGTACTTAAAGTGTGTATAAAAAATGAACAGTAACTATATACCATTCACACAACGAGATAGTCTCGGAAGATACTATACAAAAGAATCCATAAGTGCATTATTGGTTTCTCAAATGAAAGCTGAAAAAGTCAATAATATTATTGATTTAGCTTCGGGTGAGGGGAGCTTAACCTATGCCGCTTTAGACCGATGGAAGAATGCAGAAGCATATTCTTTAGATATAGAATCTCGGATGTCAAAAAAGGTATGTGATAATCTGACTCATATTGTAACAGATGCTCTTGTTCATTCATTTCCTGAAATGCTTGCCCGACATCAAGGAAATTTTGATGTCGCAGTATGTAATCCCCCATTCACTCTCCCTAAATGGAGGGATGATTATTCTAAAATTATTAATGAGATTGGGGCAGATAAATATATATCTATCTCAAAATATGTCCCCGCAGAGATAATATTTATATCTCAAGTCATCAGGTTTCTTAAAAAAGGTGGTGAGGCTGGGATAATTCTACCTGATGGTATATTTACAGCAAGAAAGTTCATAGGGCTAAGACGATATTTATTGAATGAACATTCAATTACAAAAGTCATTGAATTGCCTAGGAATATTTTCAAAAGGACAGAGGCTAAAACACATATTCTGATTTTTAATAAAAAAATTGTGCCGCATCAGAAAATACAATTACATTGTATAACTAAAGATGGGGAATTGTCGCCTCCTGTTTTAATTAAAAAAGAAGATGCGATTGAGAGAATGGACTACTCTTATCATTATAATAAAAACGAAGAGTCTAGTACAATTGGGATGCTGAAAAATATTTTAATTTTCAGGGGGAAATTTAATTCAAAGGAAATTACGGAACATATTTTCCATACGACAAAGTTTAGTGGTAATGAAAAGTGTATTAAATTCCATTGCAACTCTGAAGAAGAATTGCAGCCATCAAAATTAGATGTCATTGCTAAGCCTGGTGATATATTAATAGCAAGGGTTGGGCGAGAGTTTTATAAAAAAATAGTGTTTGTTGAGAGCGGATATTCCTATATCAGTGACTGTATATTTCTGATACGAGCCTCTGGTGAAGATAAGAAAAAGTTATTTGATTTTCTTTGTTCTCAAGAAGGGCAAGAGGAATTATCTCGAGCGAGTAGTGGTGTAGCTGCACAACATATTACAATGGATGCATTAAAAAAAATACATCTTGTAAGGATTTAACATGACTGATGTGGAATTAGATAGTAAATTTCTTGTCGAGGAACGGGCTGATTATATTGATGAGGATACGATAAAGAATAATACTATCAGATCTGGAGAGTTTTTCGATATCATACATAATGCTCTTATATCCCCAGGAATCAAACTCATAGTTGGTCCTAGGGGATGTGGTAAAACACATTTGATGCGTTATGCTTGGGTTGAATGTAAAAATGATGATAACGCACCATTACCACTCTATGTTTCCTTTAATAAATATTTTAAGTTAGAGCCGCTTTTAAAAACTAAACCTAATGCAATTGATCTCTTTCATAAATGGGTATTAGCAAAGGTATTACTCTCTGCTTATGAAATTGCTTGCGATATTGAAGATTCTGAAGATCTTGATTTGTCAACGATACTCATAGCGGATAAAGAGTTTTTAATTAATTTAATCGTAAGACTTGAGCAGGGCCTTTCGCCATCATTAGAGCAAGAAAACATTGTTCAATTGATCAGTGTTTCCTCTGTCATATCCTCGTTGAGTTCACTATGCGATTGGCTTGAACGTAAAAGAGTCATTATTTTATTAGATGATGCTGCAATAAGCTTAACTCCTGAATATCTTTACGAGTTTTTTGATATTGTGCGTAGTCTAAAAACCTCAAAAATAGCTTTAAAGGCATCGGTTTATCCTGGAACAACCGAATATGGCCCAAGGTTTCATGTTGCTCATGATGCTGAAACAATTGATGCTTGGATTTCAGTACAGCACCCTAATTATTCCTCAGTGATGGATGCTATAGCGCAGGCAAGATTTCCTGGGTATGATGGTATCCCGGATGACTTGAAAGAGTTATTAAAATTCTCAGCATTTGGTATTCCACGTTCTTTTTTGATGATGTTAAGGGATTATCAAACAACTTTAAGTCAGACAACTCAGCAAAAATTCAATAAAATAATTGAAAAATATGTTGAGCTTAGACTCAGCGAATACAGTTCACTAAAAGATAAGCTACCTCGACTGTTTGACATTGTTTCATTAGGTGAATCACTTTTATTAAAGGTGGTCGAATTACTCAAGGAAAGTAACTCTCAATATAAAGAAGAGAAACAAGTCATAATCGGTATAGAGAAAAATGATAATGTTTATTTTTCTCGACTCACCAAACTATTAATTGAAACAGGGCTTTTTTATAATCTTCCTGATATTTCTCATGGCGATGGGCGTACTTATGAAAGATATATACCTCATTATGCTTTATTGATAAAGGAAAGAGTGTTTAACGAAGGAAGTAGAGGTTTTTCTCCCTCTCAGATTATTCAAAAAATACTAAGAAAGAATGCTAAGCATCCTGTTAGAAGAAATATTTCATCATTATTCAATGCTGAGCAACTTGCGAGACTTAAACTAACTTTACCTCCATGTAATAACTGCAAGACTCCGCGATTGACTGACAATCAAAAATTTTGCCACCATTGTGGGAATCAATTGATTGATGAGTCTGCCTATAATCAGTGCATGTCTATTCCACTTTCAAAAGTACCACATCTAACATCCTGGCAAATGCAAAAACTATCTGGGCTGGAAAAAGTAAAAACTATAGGAGATGTATTATCTTTACAAGATCCTGGGAGTGAGTTAAGAAAAATTCACAGAATCGGACCCAAAATTGCCAATAAAATCATGGACAAAGTGTTATTACATGTTGAAGAGTTTTTGTCTTAATCTTGATGGCATTTGCTTGTCAATCGTGTCTTTCTTATCCGGAAAGTTTAATTTAAAAAGAGTCGGGAAAATGGATCTAGAATCTAAAGAGGATTATGAAGAGAACACTCATCATAATGTGGTGTCCTCAGTTGTCACTGCAACTCATGATAACTTAGATGGGAGAGAGTTTTTTGAACTATGTAGTAATCCAGCTCTAGTTTTTTCGTTTGAGACTCACAAAAAATTTAATGAGTTACCTGTTGATAGTAATGAATCCCCGTTAGATCTTTTTATCGCTAATACGAAGCAACTTCACTTGTTAAGATCTGGTGATATTTCAAACACTTTAAGTCATCTGTTGTTATTAGGTTATGTGTCTGCAGCCGAAAGTTATTTGCGAGCTCTTATCAGGAATCTAATTAATCATGATGAATATATTCAGTCTATAGTTTCTGATAAGGCCGTTAGTTATGCAGCGGCGCAACACCATAAAAAGGAGTTATTACCAGAAGCTTTACTTGAGGATTTTTCATTGGCAAGCCCTTATAATGTTTTTGAAACATTAAAGGACATCATTGGAATGAAAGGACAAAGACCAATCGAAATGATTAAATGCTCAAGCGAATTCATGAAAGTTTGCGAGTTAAGGCATTGTTGTGTTCATCGATTTGGTAAGTTGGGCTCGAAAAATGCAATCCGACTAGGATTGGCTGAACATATGAAGCACTTAGAAAAACCGATAATACTCAATAATGATGATCTCGAGCAAATCGCATTTATTGTTGAGAATTTTATTAGAACTTTGAATAATACCGTTTTCAAATTTATAATTAATCGTACAGTTGAGAATAAAAATAAGGAAAAAGGAGGAGAAAGACTATATGATTCTGAATGGACATGGGTGTTTGAAAAAGACATAAGTCGATTCGAAAAGTATTATGCAATATTTAGTGCTAAAAACGATACCCTTCCCGGATTATCATTACAGGATTCATATCAACTTTTTGTTAATGCGTATAAGCCTAAACCTCCTGCAAGAAAAAATAAAAAAAATGAAAAAATTAACGCCGCTACTATCTAAAAATATTAGTGATTTTTACTTAAATGGCATGGCGTTATTTTTTTTTGATGAATATGGGCAATGTTAAATATCTAATGCTTTGAAACTTCTAGCTATATTAATAAATGCAATATGTGAATGACGATGGTACTTGCTTTAACTATAGATTGTTATTCCATATGGAAATTATGTAGTATCGCAATTAAGTTTTATTGATAGATTTCAGCAACTCCGTGCAGCCGGTTATTCCCCGCGGTTGACAGAATTTTGAATGATGTTGCTCCTTGCTCATCAGCCTTACGAGAGAGCGCATTCGATAAATCATCAAGCGTATAGGCATTGCTGGCTGAGACTACACCAATCTTTTCTTTCCCATCTGCATGGTTAATTTCCTGAGCGGCAGATGCGGCATTTACTGCAATAAATCCCATGACAAATGAAGTAATAAGTAGTGATTTCATATCTAATACCTCTTTTAAAATCTATGTTTGAAACTGGACTCGTATCAGGAGAACTTTCCCCCTCTGTACATTCAAATATACAGACCTTAGCTGTCATGAGGCTGACCGCTATATGATAAAATTGTCAGGGTTGTAGATTAGTTAATTTTTTGAATACAAATTCAGCTCGTTAACAATGCACCCCGGTTCTTCCCTGAGAGGCATATTGTCTATGTCTAAAACCCCATTATTTTTTTGTGGATCATCAGTCTGCAGGTCTGCAAACAGTGGGGTAAGATCCTGTGGTGCTTCACCTCGTTCAGCCACCAGCTCGAACGTTTTATTTTTTGCCTCGTCGTTGGTCAGGGCACTGACCAGAACCTCTGCGATTTGCTCACGGGATATCACACCATCTTCCGGTGTCCCTGTGTGGTGACGATCCCCCTGAAGCATAACAATTCTGTGTTCATCATCATTGTTGTAATCAAACCAGCCGGGCCTGATGATGGTATAGGGGTGACCACTGGCCCTGACCAGACGCTCGGCGCGTCTTTTCCAGTCATGAACCTCAGTGCGTTGATTCCAGGTGCTGAGCCGTTCAGTCACGCCAATCGTGGTCATCAGGCTGATGCGAACAGGCGTATCCTTGAAAATTCGTAAAATATTACGTACTCCGCCGTAATCGATTGCTCTGGCACCAATACGACCCTGACCATCGGAACCGAGCGTAAAAATGATGGCATCAATATCTTTCGGCAATTCGGTGAGTGTTTCAGGCATTGAAACATCGCCGTAAAAAACATCTGTTCCACGAGGAAGCAATTTTACTTTGCGTTTATTTCTGACCAGCGCCACGGGCTGATGGCCCATTTTAATAGCGGTATTGACGACATGAAGGCCAATACTTCCTGTCGCGCCTGCAATGAGTATTTTCATGATAAACCTTCTGATAATTCAGACTTATTTTCGATACGGTCAGAATATCAATTATCATTATTGTCAGTAATAGGGCTAAAATGATTGTGTCTATGAATACCCTTCATGAGTATGCGATGAAGGGAATGCCTCCATAAGGAAATCGCCGATGCTCAAAGAAAATTTCAACGAACTGCAAATCTTTCTTGTGGTGGCGAGGGAGCGAAGTTTTACCAAAGCTGCGGGCAAACTGGGCGTTTCTCAGTCTGCACTCAGCCACGCGATGAAGGCCCTGGAGGAAAGGCTGAATATCCGTCTTCTGACCCGTACGACCCGAAGCGTTGCCCCTACGGAAGCCGGTGAGAGAATTATTGCCTGTCTTGAACCTCGTATTGCCGATCTGGAGCAGGAGCTGGAATCGTTGGTTCAGCTGAACGGCACTGCCTCCGGCAATATCCGTTTATCTGCCGGGGAGCATGCCGTGCGAAGTCTGGTATGGCCGAAGCTAAAACCCTTCCTCAGGGAATATCCGGAAATCAATGTTGAACTGGTGGTTGATAACGGCTTTGTCGATATTGTTGAGGGGCGTTTTGACGCCGGGATCCGCCTGGGCGAAAGCGTGGATAAGGACATGATTGCGGTAAGAATTGGGCCGGACATGAGAATGGCTGTGGTAGGAGCGCCGTCTTATTTCGCTGCAAATCCTGCACCTGAAACGCCGCACGAGCTGCAAAATCATCGGTGTATCAATATGCGCCTGCCGACAGCCGGTGGGCTTTACCACTGGGAGTTTGAGAAGGAAGGGAAACCGCTACGGGTCAGAGTGGAAGGGCAGGTCACGTTTAATCTGCAGGCAGAAAGGATTGATGCGGCGTTATCTGGTTTTGGCATTGCCTGCATACCTGAAGACAGGGTGCAGGATTATATAAAGTCAGGAGAGCTTATTCAGGTTCTGCAGGACTGGTACCCATCTTTCCCCGGATACTATCTTTACTACCCGAGCCGTAAGCAGCATCCGCCCGCTTTTGCGCTGATGATCGATGCACTTCGCTACGTGGAATAATGGGTCCGATATTTACTGCGGACCCGTCTAAGAATCAACTACCTGCATAGGATATTTGCAAGGGGAGCTTACAGATATTGACTCAGCAGTGACTCAAGACTGTTCTGGTCCACGGCAAACAGGCGAATACCTTCGGCGAGCTTTTCCACTGCCATCGCATCCTGATTATGAGCCCAGTAGAACTCAGCCTCGGTCATCGCTGTGGGCTTCGCCTGGATTTCACCTTCATACGTCAGCGGCATTGGTACCGCCCCCTGAGTTTGCTGCAACTGCGCCAGCAACGCCGGGGAAACGGTCAGACGATCGCATCCGTTAAGCGCCAGCACCTGTTCCGGCGTACGGAAACTGGCCCCCATCACCACGGTGCGGTAGCCGTGCATTTTATAAAAGCGATAGATCTTCTGCACTGATTCGACACCCGGATCGTTCTCGACGGTGAAGGTGGTATCAGGGTTGTTTTTCTTGTACCAGTCGTAGATACGGCCCACAAACGGGGAAATCAGGAAAACATTGGCATCGGCACAGGCTCTGGCCTGGGCAAAGGAGAACAGTAGCGTGAGGTTACACTGGATACCCTCTTTTTCCAGCGTTTCTGCGGCACGGATCCCTTGCCAGGTGGCAGCAAGCTTAATCAAAACCCGATCTTTACCAATACCTTTCTCTTCATACAGTGCAATAATTTCCCGCGCTTTAGCAATACTGGCCTGGGTATCAAACGAGAGGCGAGCATCCACTTCAGTTGAAATACGACCCGGAACGTTTTTCAGGATCAGCACCCCGATACTCACCGCCAGGTAATCGGCAATATCCGCAGGCTGTACCGGCTTTCCATTCTGGCGGGACTTCACCGCCGCGACGGCATCTTTCACCAGTTTCTGGTATTGCGGAAGCTGCGCCGCTTTATAAATAAGCGAAGGGTTGGTGGTCGCATCTTCAGGCTGGTAAGCCATAATGCTGTCAATATCCCCGCTGTCGGCAACAATTGTGGTTCGCTGCTTTAGTTGTTCAAGCTGATTCATGGCATAAACCTGTATTTCATAATTGGGCAGCAAATAGCAAGGAGGGGCCAGAGCCCGCTCCTTATTGCTAAGCTGGATAGGTGGTTATTTTGCCTGCGCGACGCGGGTGGTCAGGCCTGGCATATTGAAGCACTCTGCTTCGTTCTGGATCATATCTTTAATTTTATTAACCACATAACGCTCGGGTTCGACACCAAACGACTTCAGATTAGCAAACATGGTCTGCATCTCTTTGACTACCGCTGGTTTTTCGTAGTTGTAGTGGCCGCTGAGTTCGAGAATCTCTTTCAACAATTCCGGCTCGTTAAAGATCTGTTCCTCGGACTTATTTTTGTGCTCATCGGTCATCCATTTTTCCCATTTGTGGCTCAGCACGCACTCGCGGGTCAGGACGGTTTTTAAATCAGATGCTGACTTGATAAAGCCTTTCGCTGCCAGATCTTTCTCGACTTCCGCCAGCTTCAGATAAGCGCGGGTTTCAATGGTGCCGTAGGCTGGGGCGACGTTCATTGCCGTGATGCCCAGACCTGGATGTTTCAACAGGATCTCATCCGGAAGATAGTCACCATTATGCTCTTTCAGACCGACGCCGTGACGGGTGCTGATAGCCGAAAGCTCTGCGGACTGCTTATCGTTAAAATGGCCAACGTTTTTGGTCAGGCGGGTCAGGGTACCGGTCTGACCAACGATAAACAGCGGCTGCGGTAGCGATTCGGCAGCAAGACGCTTATTCAGCTCAATAATAAACCCTTCATAGGCGCTGACGTCGGTCAGGCCGCCATTGGTCTCTTCAGTTCCGACTTCATAGAAGAACTCCTTCAGGTTATTTGCCTTACGGTACTCTTCGCAGAAGCGGATCAGCTCAACGGTACGACTCAGCACCAGTTCGATATCAATGACTTTACCGACGACATACGGGTCTTTTGTCGGGTCGATATGCAACAGGTCGAAACCGGCGTCCATATCTACCTGATAAGAGCGGCGCGCTAGCGCCATCGCTTCGGCTTCCGGAATATGGTCTTTACGTTCTTTATCACGCTGCCATGGGCCACCATGGTCACGACAGAGGAAGTAATCACCGTCGAAGCCGACTTTTTCCGCCATCGCTTTCAGGTCGGCGGCAAAGCGAAATTGATCCCAGTTGTTAACGTAACCCGCGCCAAACTCATCTGCATCAACCTGGTTGCGGCTGGCAATAAACATCAGCGGCAGGTCTTTTTCTTTACCCAGCTCAAAACAGGCCTGAATTAATGCCGGAGACATGGGGCCAATTCCCAGCATTGTTGATTTTCCACCGTTAACAATATAATCGACGTACTGTTTCATTGTGTTTTTCATGATGACTCCTCAGACTTTATTCATATCAGAAGTGATTGTTTTTTTAACCGACTCTTTTTTTACCGGCTCGCTTATGTTGGGGCGCAGAATATATAGGAATATTGCGGTGACAATAACGCCGATAACCATATCGATGGCATACCATACAGGTGCTTTATTGACGCCTGCGATAGCAATTAACCCGCCGTGTGGAACCATTGATTCAACGCCGTGAACCATTGCCAGGCCAGCACCGACAGCGCTGCCGATAATTATTGATGGCAGAACGGTCTTCAGGTTTTTAACGGCGAAAGGAATGGCGCCCTCGGTAATGCCAATTAACCCCATAAAGGCAGCAGAGGTTCCCATTCGTCTTTCATCTTCAGCCCATTTACGTGGTGAAATAAAAGTAGAGAGGGCAATGCCCAGTGGCGGAATAGCGCAGGCAACACGGTAAGCGCCGTTCGGACCATAAATACCTTCAGCCATTAATGCGAGAGTAAATGCCGTTGCGGTTTTATTTACCGGGCCACCCATATCAAAGGCCGCCATGGCCCCGACAATCAGACCAAGTACCAGTCCACTGCTTCCCTGCATATGGGAGAGCATGGAAACCAGCCATTTCATGGCAAAACCGATGGGTCCAATCAGTACATACAGATAGAGCATGCCGACGATGACGCTTGAGACGATAGGAATAATCATGATCGGCATAACCGGCATCAGCACCTTACCGACTTTCCAGCCTTTTACCCATTTAGCCACGTAGCCGCTGAGAATACCGAGCAGCATCGCCCCCAGAAAACCGGTTACCACGTGGTCTGCGCCCAGCGGCGTGCTGGCCATAAAACCGGTGATTAAACCCGGAGTCAGCCCCGGTTTACCGGCGATAGAGTAGGAGATATAAGCCGCCAGCACCGGGATCATCATTCCGAGGCCCGCGCTGCCGATAGCGCCGAGGTTTAATAAGAATGGGTTGGTCACCACCATGCCTTTACCCGCGACCGGCTCACCACCAATCAGGGATAGTGCCAGGCAGATACCGCCGACCACCACCACCGGCATCATATATGACACCCCGGTACTGAATGCTTTAACTAAATCATCCTTGATGACTTTCATTTTTTCCGACATTTTCATCCTCCAGGACCCTTTATTTTTATGATGACTGCGATATTCAGGCACAATCATCCCCGGACGCGTTTGCGTCGTAATTTAAATAAAGAGTTCGCAGAAATTTAATTAACGTTATTATTCACCGGTACCGAATGTCGAAAGTAAATAAGGACCGGTGGGTTGTTTTATTGCACCAGTTTTTCAGCCCGGTCAATAATCGCTGCTGGATCGCGAACCACTTCTGCCGGGTTCAGCGAAATAACCAGTCCGGCGTCTTCTTTTTCTTCAAAACGCTCGACGCCTTCTATACCAATAGCAATCGCCAGAATAACCACGTCCGCTTCGGCAATCTCATCTTCGCTTAATTCATTTTCAATTCCCATGCCGCCCTGAGTTTCGACCTTGACGTCATAACCTCTTTTTTTGCACTCCTGCTCGATAGCTTCCTGTGCCATATAGGTGTGGGCGACACCGGTAATGCATGCTGCGACTCCGACAATCTTCATGAGTGACTCCTGATTTTTTATTTGGCTGTGGTTTTAAACATTGCTTAATAAATCCTGATTTCATACGGCCAAAGTATTGGCCATCAGGTTGTAGAGTACGTTGACGTTTTCGGCCTGTTTTATTTCATTGCGGAAATCCTCTTTCATTAGCTTTCGGGCAAGCGTGGAGAAATATTTCATATGCTCATTAGGGTCGGCGGATTTACTCACCGTCAGCATGAATACGGTTTCGACTTCCTGATCGCCCCACATAATGGGCGACGCAAGGGTTGCCATACTGATGGTGGAGTAGTGAATATGGTCTGACTTGGTGTGCGGAATGGCGAAGCCATAGCCCACGGCGGTGGAGAATGAGTCTTCGCGGGCCCAGATATCATCGGTTAATTGATCCCGATTATCGGTGCGATGGTGCAGCCACAGATTGTCGGTCATCTTTTTGATAACTTCGTTTTTATCGCTGGCCTGTAGTCCGCAGAGAATAAACTCTGGAGCGAGGATCGGCATTTTGCTGACCGCTTTTACGTCCGGTGAACTCAGCGCGACTTTGACATCAGCGGAACGTTTTAACGCCACAATATCCTGTACCAGCCCCTGGCATTTGGCAAAACTCAGCTCCCGCAGCGCATGTTTTACACCCGGAATAGAGGTGCCACTCATGCTGAGTTCGTCAAAGCCCATGCCAACGAACAGCGGCAGAAAATCTTTGCTGGCACCCAGCTCTCCGCAGATACCTATCCACTTGCCCGCGCGGTGGACTTCGGCGGCGGCATACTGCATGGCGCGCAGGAATGCCGGAGCATAGTTATCGTATACCGCCTCAACCTGCGTATTTCCACGGTCGGCGGCAAAAAAGTACTGCGTCAGGTCGTTGCTGCCCACGCTGAAGAAATCCGCGTATTCCGCTATTTCACTAATCGCGAAGATAACGGAGGGGATCTCCAGCATCACGCCGAGCGAGATGCTGTCGTTGAATGCCAGCCCTTCATCACGCATCGTACTTTTGACCTCTTCGAGGACTTCACGGCACCAGATAACTTCATCAACGTTGGCGATCATCGGGATCATGATTTTGGCATCGCCAAAAGCCGAGGCGCTGAGGATAGCCTTGAGCTGCATGGCGAAAAGGTCGCGATAACGCGGATAAGTTCGCACCGCCCGGAAGCCGAGAAACGGGTTTTCTTCTTCGCCGATGCTCATATAGTCGACAGGCTTATCACCGCCAATGTCGAAGGTGCGGAAGATAACCGGCTTCCCTTGTGCAACCTGTATCACCTGGCTGTAGAGCTCAGCCAGTTCGTGGTAGTCCGGTGCGGATTCGCGGTCCATGAATGACATTTCGGTACGAAATAGTCCGATGCCTTCAGCGCCGTTACTGAAGGCTGCCTCGGCTTCCGCCAGGCTGGCAATATTGGCGGCTATCTCAACGCTATGATGATCGCTGGTGGTTGCTGCCTGATAGACGTTAGCCAGCATTTGCTGCTGCATACTCTGCTGAACGGCAATTTCATTCTGGTAATAGCGCAGAACTTTCTCATCCGGTACGATAATTAAAATACCCGGATTGCCATCGATAATAATGTCCATGTCTGCATTCAGCTGTAGGGTCGAAAAATCAATATCTGTCAGAGTCGGGATACCGAGCGAACGTGCAAGGATAGCGGTGTGCGACGTTTTACCCGTGGCGGATAATACCATCCCGGCAAGAAACTCTTTATTGATCCCGAGAAACTGGCTTGGTGTCAGACTGTTGGCCAGAATAATCGATGGTTGCGTTAATTCAAGACTGTTCTGCGGTAATATACCCGGGCCATAGATCGCAGAAAGTAATTGTCCGGTAATATCGAGAACATCCAGGGTCCGCTCTTTAATGTATTTGCTTGATGAGCGAGTAAGAATTTCACAGAATTCCATTGCAGCTTTAATCACCGCATCCCAGGTATTGTCACCACCGGAAATCGCCGAGGAGATATGGCTTTGAAAGGTCGCATCGGTGATAATGGAAAAATGCGCCTGTAAAATATCGTGTTCAACGCCTTTTTTAATTTCCAGCGCAGCCTGCTTCTCTTGCTTAAGCGCCTCTAAACCCGCCAGAAAAATACGCTGCTGATGCTCCGTGGAATACTCACCGCCCGGGTTACGCGCCAGCATTTCGTCCAGAGACAGACTCTGAATACGAACGGGTTTGGCAATGGCAACACCGCCGCTGATGCGTGAACCCTGAATAAAACTGAGCTGAGTCTCCCGCAGCGAACGCGGGAGATAGCCCGCAGGCACTGCGGCTTCATCTGCATGGCTAACCTCGAAGGAGGGCAGTTTTTTAAGCAGCGCACTCAGCTGCTGAGCCGCGTTTGCAGCATCTTTACCGCTGATGGTAATTTCACAGGCGTCGTTGAGTAAGGTATCGGTGGCGACAATCGAGAGAGCGCTTTTACCATTACCCTGAATGCCGCTGCGAATATTATTCCAGCACACCTCAGATTGAAAGGTATTACACAATCGTTCGATATGTCCCGCCGGTCTGGCGTGAATACCATCCTTCAGCTCACATTGATACGTAATTATCTGTGACATCATTGCTCCCGATAATCTTTTAGCCCTGGCTAATTAATTTTTTCTGCAGGTTTGAGTGCCTGCCTTTCATGTTTTATATCCTTCATCGTTCTCAGCTAGCTTTGAATAGAAAAAAAGTGACCTTTGCTTGAATAAAAAAGCCTGATTATTATTTTGTGATCGAGGTCATGAAATTATATAGAATTACTGTGATGTGTGTATTGCGAGATGATTTAAGTAATTGTGATGGCAGCCGCACTATTATTAACGGGTGAGCAGTGGTCACGTAATTGCTATTAAAGTGACTTTCTTTCTATTCAATGGTCATGGGTAATGGAGTACAAAATAATACACACTCTATTTATTTCGTTGTGGTAATTACGATGCATTTTCGTGGAATATTACTAGATTTAGACGGGACGCTGGTGAACTCGCTGGATTTCGTTGAGGCCTCCTGGCGTTTATGGGCCACTACAAAAGAGCTGGATCCGAGGGCGGTATGCCATTATCTCCACGGTAAACCCGCTTTGAGTACGCTGCGCCACTTTATGCCCGATGCCAGCGAACAGATCATCATCGACGAATTTCTCGCGCTGGAAGAGTTTGAAGCGAGCAATACTGACGGCATCACTGCGGTTAACGGGGCTGTTGATTTTCTCCGCCAGCTTGAGCAGTTGCAGGTCCCCTGGGCCATTGTGACTTCCGGGTCGCTGAAGGTTGCCTCAGCACGGATCCGACAAGCCGGTTTCCCCGTTCCGCCGGTGCTGGTGACCAGCGAAGATATTCATCATGGCAAGCCGCATCCGGAGCCGTTCCTGACGGGTGCAGCCCGACTCGGTCTTTCTCCCGCTAATTGCCTCGCTTTTGAAGACTCCACTGCCGGTCTGCTTTCTGCCACCCAGGCAGGGTGCGTGGTGGTTGAAGTCCTGACCCGCCAGTCTGTAGTTCACGATATCGATACCTGGAAAACCATTGATAACTACCTCGACCTGCGCGTAACGCGCAAGGGCGAGGCAGATTTTTTACTTAAGATTCAGAGGGAGTTTTAAATGTCATCACGAAAAACCCTGGCCAATGCCATCCGTATGCTGAGTGTCGATGCCGTTCAGCGGGCAAATTCCGGTCATCCGGGCGCACCTATGGGAATGGCGGATATTGCCGAAGTCCTGTGGCGGGATTTTCTCAACCATAACCCGAATAACCCCGCGTGGGCCAACCGCGACCGTTTTGTACTCTCCAACGGTCACGGCTCAATGCTGCTCTACAGCCTGCTGCACCTTACCGGCTACGATTTGCCGATTGATGAGCTGAAAAACTTCCGTCAGCTGCATTCGAAAACGCCGGGGCACCCGGAAGTGGGTTACACCGCGGGCATCGAAACCACCACCGGGCCGCTGGGGCAGGGGATAGCCAATGCGGTCGGCATGGCTATCGCCGAGAAAACTCTCGCGGCGCAATTTAACCGCCCGGGCCACGACATTGTCGATCACTTCACATATACCTTTATGGGCGACGGTTGCATGATGGAGGGCATTTCTCATGAAGTTTGCTCCCTGGCCGGGACGCTGAAGCTCGGTAAGCTGGTGGCGTTCTACGACGATAACGGCATCTCTATCGATGGTCACGTCGAGGGATGGTTCACCGACGACACCGCCAAACGCTTTGAGGCTTACGGCTGGCATGTGGTACGCGGAGTCGATGGGCATGATCCTGAATCCATCCGTGCCGCGATTGATGTTGCAAAGTCGATTACCACCATGCCGACGTTAATTATCTGCAAAACGGTGATTGGTTTTGGCTCTCCGCATAAAGCGGGTACTCATGATGTCCACGGCGCGCCGCTGGGCGAGGCTGAAGTGGCGGCAACGCGTGAAGCGCTGGACTGGCCGTATCCACCGTTTGTTATCCCCACTGAGATAGCTTCGCAGTGGGACGCCCGCAAATCAGGGCAGGCTAAGGAGGCTGCGTGGAACCAGCAGTTTGCCACATACGCGAAAGCGTTCCCCGAGCTGGCAGATGAATTTACCCGTCGGGTGAATGGGCAACTGCCTGCAGATTTTGCCAGCAAGGCGCAGGCGTTTATTGAAAAATTGCAGGCCAAACCGGCGAAAATCGCCAGCCGTAAAGCGTCGCAGAATGCGATTGAAGCCTTTGGTCCGCTGTTGCCGGAATTCCTCGGCGGATCTGCGGATCTGGCTCCATCGAACCTGACCTTGTGGTCCGGCTCTAAAGCGATTAACGAAGACAGCGCCGGGAACTACATTCACTACGGCGTGCGTGAGTTCGGTATGACCGCTATCGCCAACGGTATTGCGCTGCACGGTGGCTTCCTGCCGTACACCTCGACGTTCCTGATGTTTGTCGAATACGCACGCAACGCGGTGCGCATGGCGGCGCTGATGAAGCAGCGTCAGGTGATGGTTTATACCCATGACTCCATTGGCCTGGGCGAAGATGGCCCGACCCATCAGCCGGTCGAGCAGATTGCCTCACTACGCATGACGCCGAACCTCAGCACCTGGCGTCCCTGCGATCAGGTTGAATCGGCGGTGGCGTGGAAATATGGTGTTGAGCGACAGGACGGTCCGACTGCGCTCATTTTTTCCCGGCAAAACCTGACCCAGCAGGAACGGACCTGGCAGCAGGTGCAGGATATCGCGCGCGGCGGCTATGTACTGAAGAATTGCGAGGGGCAACCGCAGCTGATCCTTATCTCGACCGGCTCGGAGGTGGAGCTGGCGGTAGCCGCATGGCAGCAACTGACGGCTGAAGGTGTGAAGGCACGGGTGGTCTCCATGCCGTCCACCGATGTCTTCGACAAGCAGGATGCGGCGTATCGTGAAGCGGTGTTGCCGCAGGCGGTTTCTGCGCGTATTGCCGTGGAAGCGGGGATCGCGGATTACTGGTTTAAATATGTCGGGCTGAATGGCGCGATTATCGGTATGCAGACCTACGGCGAGTCCGCCCCGGCGGAACAGCTTTATCAGGAGTTTGGCATTACCGTTGAGGTGGTGTTGCAGCAGGCAAAAGCGCTTCTGGCTTAACCTTTAACGGCCCCTTACATGCTAAGGGGCCGCTTTTCATTAAAGGGAGAGATAACATGTATCCCGTTGACCTTCATATGCATACCCTGGCCAGCACCCACGCCTATAGCACGGTTCATGACTATATCGCCGCCGCGGTGCGTAAACATATTCGCCTGATCGCCATTACCGACCATGGCCCGGAAATGGTTGATGCGCCGCATCCGTTTCACTTTAATAATTTGCGTGTGCTGCCGCGCGTTGTCGATGGTGTGGGGATCCTGCGCGGTATTGAGGCCAATATCAAACCTGGTGGTGAGACCGACTGTAGTGACAAAATGCGTGCGTCGCTGGATTTAGTGATTGCTGGATTCCATAAGCAGGTGTTTGCGCCAGCGGACATTACCACCAATACCGATGCGCTGATTGCAGTAATAGCGAGCGGTAAGGTGCATATTATCAGCCACCCCGGTAACCCGGAGTATCCGATTGATATCCCGGCGGTGGTGGCCGCGGCTAAGGAGTGTCATGTGGCGTTGGAGGTCAATAACGCCTCTTTCGTCCATTCACGTAAGGGCAGTGAGGGGAACTGTCGCAAAATTGTAGCAGCCGTGCGCGACAGCGGCGGACTTCTCTCATTGGGTAGCGATTCACACAGCGCGTTTTCTCTGGGGGACTTTAGCGCCTGTCAGCAGCTGCTGGTGGAGGCTGATTTTCCAGCATCAAGAGTGCTGAATACCTCTGTGCGACGAGTGCTGACGTTTCTGGAACAGCACGGCGGGGGGCGGATAGCCGAGCTTTATGCGCTTCCTGGCTAAAAATCTTGTGGGTTAAACCCTCTCCCAATAATGGGAGAGGAAGTTCGGCGTGTCTGTGCGGTTTTGAGACTGGACTGTTAGAGCCAGGGAAAACCACCTACAGGTCAATAACGTTGCCTCGCGGCAGATTTAAAGACTTACGAATGGCGGCGATAACCTCAGTTGGTTTGAGTAACAGCGAATTAATACAAACATTCAGAATACGGCAACCCTCAAAGCGTGAAGGATTATCGATAGTAATATCGGATGCGATGATGGTGAGCTCAGACTCGAAAATATCTTTATCGGTAATTGGATTCTTAAGCCCCAGTACGCCCTGAGTCTCAATTTTGATCGCAAAGTGATACTGCTTCGCCAGTTTTTCCAGCTGCTCTGCGGCCATGTACGTATGCGCCACGCCGGTCGCGCACGCGGTCACCGCCACAATATGCAGATGACGTTCGCTGGAGAAAGGCTGAATCTCATCTCTTGTTGCACGAGTGGTCATGATCTTGCTCCTTTATTTTTGCGGCGGTATTCAAGCGGCGTACAGTCGTTGATATCGCGAAACACCTTGCAGAAATAGTTAGTATCTGTGAAACCGCACTTTTCTGAAACTTCGTTTATTTTCAGATTGGTATTGGTCAGCAGCGTTTTTGAACGTGAAATGCGGGCTAACTTGAGATATTCGTTAAATTTCACGTCTGACTCCTTCGAAAACAGACGCGACAGATAGCCTGGGGAAATATTAAACGTTTCGGCGACGCTTTCCCGGCTAATGTCCGTGTGGTAGTGACTATCGATATGGCTCTTAATTTCGTCCAGCAGTGAGAAGGGAGCCCGCTGGTTATTCAGGCCATCGGTAATTTGATATAGCAGGTCGTTAAGCAGCGCATAGACCACGTGGGCAAAGGTCTCGCTGGTGGTATCTTGCGACCACGCCAGCGATTCAGCCAGGTCGAGAAGCCGATCGCGAACCGTACTGCTGGAGTTTTGCAGATTGTACTTCTCTACCTCTTTAAACTGCGTGCCATCCCAGTTGCTGATGCTGAAACCGACGTCCTGCTTCCAGAAGACTATCGACATGCAAATAACCGGGCTTTCCCACAGCGGCGAGTTCCAGCTATTGGCGGGGATATAGGTGATGGTGCCGACCGGACGTTCATATTTCACGATGCGGTCCACGCCTTTCGGCAGCAGCATGCGAAGTGTGCCCTTTACCGTCAACTCAATGCGCGGAACGTGCAGATGGTAGGCCATCGCCGGAGCCTGCGTATTGCCGTTAGCTACCATGACGCCTTTGTCTATCGAGCCCTGAGCGCTGAATTCACTGAGAATAGATTGAATAAATGTAGCCATATTATGCCCGAGGTTTGATAACTGTCTTCAGGACTTTCACCGCAAAGGCGGTGGTGATGCTCCCGGCGACCACCGAAACGATGTAGCCAAAATGGTTGCTGACTACCGGTAATACGATAAGTCCGCCCCACGGGGCGGCGTTGGTTGCGCCAAACCATAGTGAGAGGATCGCCGCAACCGCACTGCCAAGCATAATTGCCGGGATCACCCGTACCGGATCCGCCGCCGCAAACGGAATTGCCCCTTCTGTTATCCCCATAAAGCCCATAATTATCGCTGGCTTACCGGCTTCTCGCTCCACATCATTAAAGATGTCTTTAAACAGAAAGGTTGCCAGCGCCAGCCCCAGAGGCGGAGTACAGTCGGCGGCAGCGACTGCCGCCATCAGCTGCGGGTTCGTTGAGATCAGTGCAACAGCAAAGAAAAAAGCGGTTTTATTCATTGGTCCGCCCATGTCAACGGCGATCATGCAGCCCAGGATGGTACCGAGGATAATAAACGACGCGCCCTGCATATTGCCAAGCCAGACGCTAAGCCACTTCATCAGCCCGGCAATCGGGTCGCCAATGATGTAATACACCGCCATGCCGGTGAGGAAGGTCCCGATCAGCGGAATAATAAATATCGGTAATACCATGCGCAGGAAGTGGGGGATTTTAAGCCGGGCGATCAGGTTCAACAGAACATAGACGACCAGCCCGGCAATAATCCCGGAGAGCATGCCGCCTAAAAATCCGGCGCCCATCTGATAAGCCATCAGGCCGCCGATGGCACCCGGCGCGATGCCCGGTTTATCGACCATCGAATACGCGATAAATCCTGACAGGATGGGGATAAACAGGGTTAAGCCAGCCATACCAATTTGCGACATGGCCTTCAGGAAACCATGGTCCGGTACGGCGGCTTCCCCGTTAAACATCACCGCGAGCGCCAACAGAACACCACCAGCGACGACAAACGGGATCATGTAGGAGACGCCGGTCATAAAATGTCGTTTAGTATTTTTTAATAGTTTTAACATGTCAGCCTCGTAACGTTTGCTGCTCAGAAGACCAGAGTTCTGGATATCAGCGTGTAAAGCGCTTCCGGGCTTTTTGCCGCTTTAATCTGGCTGACAAATTCATCATTCATGAGCATGCGCGCCAGGCTGGAGAAGTACTTCATATGCTCGTTATCCTGCGCGGATTTGCTAATCGTCAGCATGAACAGGGTATCCACCATGACGCCGCCCCAGGCGATAGGTTGCCTGAGCGTGGCAATACTGACGGAGGAATCCCTGACAGCGTCCGTTTGGGCATGGGGGATAGCAAAGCCCGAGCCAACGACGGTAGGAAAAGGCACTTCGCGAGCCCAGATATCACTGCAGAGCCTGTCACGTGTATTGGTGCGCTGCTGAAGCCACAGGTTATCAACCATCATTTTGATAGCCTCGTTTTTATCAGCGGCGTCAATTCCCCATAAAACCATCTCCGGCGACAGTAGCGGCTTTTGCGCCGCACTAACGCTCGAGTTTTGTAATGCGGCTTTGAACTGTTGTGCGTTGTGATTTTGCAAAAGATTCTGCGTCAGCGACCGGCAATCTCCGGCACTGAGTTGGCCCAGGGCGTGCTTAATCCCCGGAATCGCGGTGCAGTTCATACTCAATTCATCAAAGCCAATGCCGATAAGCAGTGGGAGAATGGTTTCGTCAGCAGCGAGTTCACCGCACAACCCGACAGGCTTACCGGCGCGATGAGCCTCTTTCACTGCGAATTGCAGGGCGCGTAAAAACGGTGGCGTGCAACTGTCATAAAGCGTTTTTACCTGTGCATTACCTCGGTCTGCGGCGAAAAAGTATTGCGTCAGGTCATTACTGCCCACGCTGAAGAAATCCGCATGTTCTGCCATCTCTGCCATAGAAAAGAGTACCGAAGGTACTTCCAGCATGATTCCGAGCGCTGTCTGTTCATCAAATGCCAGACCCTCGTGGCGCATCTCCTGTTTAACCGATTCCAGTACCTCACGACACCAGATAAGTTCTTCCACCCGAGAAATCATCGGCAGCATAATTTTGGCTTTACCTGATGTTGAGGCGCTCAGAATAGCCTTCAGTTGGGTGGAAAAAAGGTCGCGATATTGCGGATAAGTACGCACTGCCCGGAAACCAAGAAACGGGTTTTCTTCATTGTCGACGCTTAGGTATCCAACCGGTTTATCACCGCCGATATCGAAGGTGCGAAAGATAACGGGCTTCCCCCCTGCCAGAGTAACAACCTGTTTATACAGGTTTGTCAGTTCAGCGCAGGAGGGCGGGTAATCGCGGCCCATATATGTTATCTCGGTGCGAAACAGGCCGATGCTTTCCGCGCCGTTTTCAAAGGCCGCCTGCGCTTCGGCCAGGCTTGCAATATTAGCGGCTACCTCTACGCGATGCCCATCGCGGGTTCTTGCGGGTGCTAAAGCATTTTCCCGCAGCCGCTGCTGCATATCCTGCTGGACGGCAATTTCATGACGGTAGTAGCGCAGAACTTTCTCATCCGGATGGGTAATCAGGATCCCCGGCTCACCATCAATGATTATCAGCTGATCGACATCGAAATCCAGCGATGAAAAATCGATATCCGCCAGGGTTGGGATACCTGACGAACGAGCCAGTATGGCTGTATGGGAGGTTTTCCCCGTAGAGGAGAGCACCAGACCTGCAAGGTGTTTGCGGTTTAGCGCCAGAAACTGGTTGGGGGTCAGATGACTGGCGAAAACAATTGTCGGTTCATTTAGCAAAGGTGGGTGGTAAGCCAGAGCCTGTTCGCCATAGATCGCACTGATGAGCTGCGTCGCAATATCAAGAATATCCAGGGCGCGCTCCTGCAGATACTGGCTAGGCGAGCGCTCAAGCTGATGGCAAAAGTCAAGGGACGCCTGCGCGATGGCCGACCAGGCATTCATGTTGTTATTCAGATAACCGATCGCACTATCCTGAAATGCGATGTCGGTTATCAGAGATAGATGTGCCGCAATAAGATCGTGTTCAATACCCTGGTTTTTTCCGAGTGCGGCCTCTTGCTCTACGCGTAACGCATCTAATCCGGTAAGAAAGCGGGCTTTTTCACTTTCAATATTGCCGATATACCCTGGATTGCGGGCGATAATATCGGTGAAAGTCAGGCTCTGCATTATCTGTGGTCTGGCGATGGCTGCGCCTTTATTTATGCGAGTTCCCTGAATCACCTGTGGGTTCAACTCGCGCAGGCAGCGGGGCAGATACCCCTGCGTGGTTATTGGTTCCGGTTCAAGGCTAAAAGTCGGGAGATCGGAAAGCAGCGTGCGCAACTGGACTGCGGCCTGCGTTTCATCCTCTCCGCAAAGGGTGATGCGGCATGTATCGTTTACCAGCGTGTCACTGGCAATCAGCGAGAGGGCGCTTTTCGCATTTGCCAGTAGTCCCGTACGGGTGTTTTCCCAGTCGATATCTGCCCGGAACAGATTACATAGCCGCGCGATGTATCCGGCAGGCCGGGCATGAACACCTTCGTGAAGCTCACATACATAGGTTATAACCACCGCCATCTCGACTCCTGAATGCCTTCGCGCGTCAATGTGTTGCCGATCTCGCTATCTTTCCCTGTTCGCAACGGTGATGACATAGTAAAAAAGTGACCTTTTCTTAAAAATAGTAACCTGATTGTGATTTTGTGACCTTTGTCATATTTATGAATGATTAATTCTCAATTACTTGTTTGATTTAGTTTGTTTTTTTGTTTCTGGCTTTTGAACCGTTTTTGCAATATGGATCACAAATTTAAAGCTAATACAAACAGGTTCATGAAATGGTGCGGGGGTAGGCAGGATAATCTGTTTCCGGCATGTCTATTCACGACTTCTCCGGCGGCATCTATCACTATGGCGTTAGCAGATATGTATCTGATTCAAAACTATCTGAGTTATCTGCCTGATTAATCAAACGAAATAAGGGTCCGCAATAGAGTACGGACCCGTCCGGGTATTAACGACCTACGCGAGCCCGATGCTCAGGAGAATAACGCTCGCCGACGATTTTAATCGTTTCAAGCGCCTGGGTTATCTTTCGCGAGTCATCCTGAGAAAGGATGATGTCGGCGGCCCCCAGGTTTTCTTCCAGCCGGTGCAGTTTCGTGGTACCAGGGATAGGAACAATCCACGGCTTTTGTGCCAGCAGCCATGCCAGCGCGATTTGTGCAGACGTCACGCCTTTCTCTGCCGCCAGTTCACCCAGCAATGAGACCAGCTTTTCATTGGCTTCAATCGCCTGCTCGGCGAAACGCGGCACGGTGCTGCGGTAGTCATCCTTGCCAAAAGTGGTTCCTGGCCTAATCGCTCCTGTCAGGAAGCCCTTACCTAATGGACTGAAGGGTACAAAACCAATACCCAGTTCCTCCAGCAACGGCAGGATCTCCTGCTCAGGCTCGCGCCACCACATGGAGTATTCGCTTTGCAGCGCAGTGACCGGTTGTACGGCATGAGCACGACGAATGGTTTGCGCGCCCGCTTCGGACAGACCGAAATGTTTAACTTTGCCTTCAGCGATCAGGTCCTTCACTGTTCCCGCAACATCTTCAATAGGTACATCCGGATCGACACGATGTTGATACAGCAGATCAATGACATCAGTCTTAAGACGGCGTAATGATCCTTCCACAGCTTCACGGATATGCTCCGGACGGCTGTTTAAAATCTGCTGCTTGTTGTCGTCGCCAAAAGTAAAACCAAACTTAGTGGCAATGACCGCACGGTCACGAAACGGTTTTAAGGCTTCGCCGACAACTTCTTCATTGAGGAAGGGGCCATACACTTCAGCGGTATCGAAGAAGGTTACGCCACGTTCAACCGCTGCGCGAATGAGCTCGATAGCCTGACGAGTATCGGTCGCCGGACCATAGCCGTGGCTTAAGCCCATGCAACCGAGCCCAAGCGCGGAGACTTCGAGTCGGGATTTACCCAGATAACGTTTTAGCATTGAATGAATACCTCTTTTATCGCGACTTAAACATCAAGTTTGCGGCCCGTCAGCCATTCCACCATCGCCGGGTCGCGGTGAGAGAAGAAGGCGCTGGTTGCAGTGTCGAGGGCAGCAATCTGCAGCATATCTTCAGAGCTGAGTTCAAAATCGAGAATGTTGATGTTCTCTTCCATGCGTTCTTTGCGCACCGATTTCGCCAGCGAAACGATGCCTCGCTGGAAGATCCAACGCAGCACAACCTGGCCCACGCTTTTGCCGTACTTCTGACCAATTGCCGTTAACACGGGATGCTGGAACAGGCCATTTTTACCCTCAGCAAACGGTGCCCAGGCTTCCGGCTGAATGCCATGGCTTTGATTCCATGGAACGGCATGCAACTGCTGGTTGAAGGGGTTAACTTCAATCTGGTTCACCGCAGGGGCAACCTTGTTGAAGGCGATAAGGTCGGCCAGTCGGTCAGGATGGAAATTGCTGACACCAATGGCGCGAATTTTGCCTGCCTGCTGCAGTTCTTCCATAGCACGCCATGCCCCATGGACATCGCCATAAGGCTGGTGAATCAGGTACAGGTCGACGTAATCAAGTTGCAGCCGATTAAGGGAGCGTTCGAACTGGGCTTTAGCGCCTGCGTAATTAGTATCCTGTAGCCACAGTTTGGTCGTTACAAAAAGTTCGTTACGCGCGATACCGCTCTGTTTCAGAGCGTTCCCGACCTGGGTTTCATTCTGGTAAGACGCAGCGGTATCGATCAGGCGGTATCCCGTATCGATCGCATCAATAACCGCTCTTTCGCATTCAGCAGCATCCGTCATCTGGAAGACACCAAAGCCCAGCAGGGGCATTTCAATACCGTTGTTCAGTTTTACAGTTTGCATGACGTTATCCTTCAGCTGTTGTGTTGGAAAAGCATAACGCAAACTGATTTATTCGATTAGATGGGGTAATTAGCTAGGGTTTATTAGATGTGTTCATTAATTTTTAGGGAGGGCTGAAGATCGGCTTTGTGCCAGAAGCAGACGTATGTCCATACACACAGGGCTGCAAAGCGTTACACAGGGGCAACAATACAGGTAAGGATTAACGCACAAATTACCAAGTGAATTTTCTTTGCCGGGCAATAATAAATGTCATAATTTATCTAGCACGCTAGATTATCAACCAACAGATATTACATATGGCCACTAACAAAGAACGACGTGAGATCGGTACTGAACTGTCATTCGCACTTTACGGTGCCGCGGGCAGGATGAACCGTATGCACAAGCCCTTTCTCGACCCACTTGGGCTGACCTTTCCGCAGTATCTGGTCATGCTTGAGCTGTTTGCCGGCACGCCCCGGTCGGTGGGAGAGCTGGGCAGTAGACTTGGAATGGATACTGGCACAATCACTCCTCTGCTGAAGCGGCTTGAAGCCTCGGGAAAGGTATTCCGTCAGCGCGATCCGGGCGACGAACGCAGGGTTCTGGTGACGCTTACCGAAAGCGGAGAAGCGCTGCGCGAAGAACTCTGGGCTGTGACAGACAAAATCCGCTCGGCCTGCCGACTCAGTAAGGATGAGCTTGCTCAGCTACGCGACACGCTTAACGATTTTGCCCACCCGGCGACAGAATAAACCATCAGTTATCAGTACAACGAGGAATAAAGAGATGAACATTAGCATTATCGGTGCAGGAAATATTGGTGCCACCCTGGCCACAAAGCTTTCAGCAGCAGGTTACACGGTAAAACTGGCTAACTCCAAAGGCCCAGAAACCATTGCTGATATCGCACGTAAGGCCGGCGCGACCGCTGTTACGAGTGAAGATGCCCTCAGGGACGCTGAACTTGTTATTCTTGCCATCCCGTTCACCGCACACAACAGCCTTGCCGGACTACTGAGCTCGCTGCCTGATACCGTGCCGGTTATCGATACATCCAACTATTATCCGTTCCGCGATGGGTCTATTGCAGAGGTTGAAAACGGGATGCCTGAAAGTGTCTGGGCCAGCGCGCGCCTCGGCCATCCCGTCATCAAGGCGTGGAATGCCCTGCTGGCTAAGACACTCTCTGATAAGGGTCTTCCGGAAAATGCCCCGGACCGGATAGCGGTCCCTGTTGCAGGCGATGACGAAAGAGCCAAACGGGTTGCCATGGTACTGGTCAGCGAAACAGGGTTTGATGCTGTTGATGCTGGTTCCCTGAGTGAATCATGGCGTCAGCAGCCTGGTTCGCCTGCCTACTGCACTGAACTCAGCGTTGCGGAACTGAAGCTTGCCCTGACGGCTGCAGATAAAAAACAGGCTCAATTAAATCGCGACGCCCTCATGCAGGAGTTTATGTCTGCCAGTGCCCCCCTGAGCCATGAACATATTGTGGCCCGTAACCGGGCGGTCACGTCAAAGCAGGGCTGATTAAAAACGCAGCGTGAGCGCAGCCGTCTCATTAATGGCAGGTAGACGATCTTTACCATCGGGGCGAAAAAGGATTTGGTAAACATGTTTTCAGTCTTCTGCCAGACAACACGCAGGCTAAGCCGCCCTTGAAGGGCACACAGAAGCCATGTGGTTGAATAATGTAAAGGGGATGAGAGGGGGATAGTGCTGCGGTTGTCATACTATGGAGTTCTGGCATAAAAACAGTCAGACATCTCGGCATTTATCAACTCGTTCAATGCTTCTCTGAAATCTGCAGGATGGGTTCAGTTTTAGATGGGGGCGCGAAGGCCCCCGAATTATCGTTCTAAGAATTGTGCGGTGTAATTTACGAATGCTAGCTTGTTGCCATCGTGGCCTTTGACGTAAGCGCTGTAGAAACCCTCGCCGAAATGCGGACGCAGGCCTAGTGCTCCCTCGTCCGTGCCGCCGCGAGGATATGCCAGCATATCCATCAGCGGATCGTAAAATGTAATGGCGCGTGACAGGTCATTCGTCCCAGGCATAATGTAAGAAAACATCTGCTCTCCTTTATGGAATTAGGGGAGTGAAGATAGCCAGCCTAAATCACTCAGGCTTTGTTTTTCATTCATCTGCTTTATGAGCCCAGGCTGGCATTGCCGTCAGGTAACGTTTTGCTCGCTTCTGTGCTTCTTCCGGGCCGACTTTTTGCCAGGAATCAAGGAAGCTGGCCAGGCCTGATACCGCCTCTTCCCAAGGTTTAAGATTGCCGTTGCTGTCGCTGCAGTACGCGCAATATTGATTACTGGCACTGTGTGCATCGGGTGCGGACATCGGCATTCCGCAAGCCTGACAGAACTGTTCATGTTGTGACATATGATGCTCCTTATGGTGATGTCCTGATTGATAAATATACAGAATATGTATTGTGCAGGTGATGCATCAGATCAAAGCAAAGGCGAAGCCCCCGGTATCTCCGGTCAGAAATACCGGGAACCTGTTGTTACCTGGCGATGAGCGCGAACACGCCCCAGCCAAAGTATTCCCGCGCGTAAGTTACGTGGCGTTTTGGCGCGATGTTTAACTCGGCCCTGACTTCGGCGGCGAAGTCGTCGTCAGGATTGGCCTCCAGCCAGCGGCGCATGGTCAGCCATTTCGCGGCTTCATACCGGTCCCAGCCTTCCTGGTCTGCAAGTACCATTTCCACCACGTCGTAGCCGAGTTCATCGAAAGCACTCACAAGCCCTGGTAGCGTCAGAAAATCGGTCGTCGAGCTGACGCCACAGGCCTTGGCTATCTCGTCCGTTGCGGGGAGCTGACGCCAATAGGGTTCACCGATGAGCATGATCCCACCCGGTTTAAGGCTCTGCGCCAGCAGTTCGACCGTCCCGGCAAAGCCACCGGCAATCCATGTCGCGCCGACGCAGGCTGCCACGTCACATTTCTCATTGGCGACGTAACCGGCCGCATCGTTATGAATAAAATGTACGCGTTCGCTGACGCCGAGTTCTTCCGCGCGTCGCTTTGCCTGCGCGGTGAAGAGCGAACTCATGTCGATGCCAGTCCCCGTAATGCCATGATCCCTGGCCCAGGTGCAGAGCATCTCGCCCGAGCCGCTGCCGAGGTCAAGAATGCGGGTCTCCGGTTTCATGCGCAGCACACGGCCCAGCGTGGCGTACTTCTCTTCGGTGAACGGGTTGTGGATGCGGTGTTCGCTTTCACTGATGGTAAAAATACGTGGGATATCCAATGTGGAATTCCTTTTATTGCGTTGAGTATTAAGAGGACGTTCCTCTGAGGTTTTTGCTTTTTCGGCTAGCAGAGCAAACAGCTTTCCTTCAAATGTCTCGCTGACTGGCCAGTCGTGGCTTTCAGGAGGAGGAAGCAGGGTAAATCCGGCATTGTCGAGCAGGCTGACGTACTCATCATCGCGCCAGGCCGTCATCTGGCTGCCGAAACGGGTGGTTTGACCGTTTGCTTCTATGGCCCAGAACTGCGTTGAGCTGGTTTGTGCTTCTTCATCCCAGCCATGTTCCGTCAGCAGCAGATGAGGGACGCCGAGAAACAGCCCGTCCGGACAGCGTTGCCAGCTCGCTTCCGCCATTCCCTGACGCTTAACTTCGTCGAAAGTATGGACTTCAGCGAGCAGCCTGCTACCCAGCTCCAGCTCCAGCCACAGCGCGCAGCGGCTGACGAGCGAGCGCGCATCTGCCGTGCTGAACACATTCAGTTCCCCGAACGTCATCATGATGAAATCGAACGATTTATCCGGCCAGTATGCGCGGACATCCTGCTGTACATAGTCGATGTTCAAATCAGCATCTTGCGCCTGCTGACGTGCCCAGCTCACAGATGCCGGTGAGAAATCCACGCCGGTGCAGTGAAATCCACGCTCCGCTAAGCGGTGGGTATAAAACCCGGGGCCGCAGCCAAGATCGAGGATATGTGCGCCAGGGGATAACTGACTGGCGATCCACTCGACCTGCTGCTCAATGACCTCCTGCCTGCGGCTGGCCCAGTCGTGATCCTGCGACAAATGGTTCGCCAGCATGCGCTGGCTGAAGGCCGGTTCGTCCCAGGGGATTTTGCTTTCCTCCGCCGACAGCTGGATGTGTCGGGATGCGGAAATAAGGGTGCTGATATCCATCAAGCTCTCCTTAGCGGTTATCAAGCTGTGCGCGAACGTTATTCAGCCCGGTGGTGTTGATGCGGTAGGGCTGACCGTTGACGGACTTGATCAGTTTTTTGGTTTTGAGTTTTTTGAAGGTGGCGAGGGTGCAGTCGGTGAGCAACAGCCCTTCGCGGGTGTAGCATTCAACGGCGGTGACGCGGCCAGACGTATCACGAACGTACTCAATACGACCACCTTTGGCGAGAACGTGTAAGGTACGTTGTTCCTGACGGGATAAATTCATACTGGAAAACCTGTTTAATCATCATGTGCAAAACGTGCAAACACACAGCGGTGTCCGCATTCGATTTCGGCGCATTGATAATCAGTCCGGCCTGAAAAGGTCGGGGAGCTGATTATCGGATGATTACATTCTCCAGCATCAAAGCCTCGGGTAGAGTTGAAAGGTATTTACGGAGCGAATAGTAACACGTAGTTTTAGCAGGGATATGTTTCAGTAGAAAAAGTGTGATGTACTTCGGAAATCGAACGCCAGCCCATTTACTGAAAAAGGCAGATGAAACTGACAAATGCATGTTGAAGTACGCCAGAAATGACCTCATCGGCTTTTCCACTCGGGAGGTTATTCTCCTTTTGTTAAATCCAGAGCATAAATATGCTCCCCCTCTTCGATGCCTGAAAAATGGAAGCCAGCCCTGATAAGTAATTTTATTGAAGGGGTATTTTCCGGATCCACACCGGCTTTGATGAGTGAAAAACCGTTCTCTTTTATCCAGCCGATCGTGGCGGTAATGGCTTCAAATGCATATCCCTGGCGAGCATAAGCGGGGCTAATGGTATAGCCGAGCCAAAATACATCGCATTGCTGACGTAAATAGATATCACCCATCAAAACCTGCGTCCGCTTGTTGACGATGGCCAATTGAATGCCCTGAGTCAGTGTAAGAACGCCCAGCAATGCTGATTCATAGTCCTCTTTTGTTAGCCCCTTAAATCCCTGATATTTCATCCACTCAGCATCATTGCGATACACCATAAAACTATCAATTTCGTGTGGCTGAAATGGTCGAATGATGCATCTTGACGATATTATTTGCATAAGACTTCCTGTTTAATGATTCTCCTGCCCCAGTTTCAGCGACCACAAAAGTCACCGCCAGACGGCTACTCTCTGACTATGTCCGGTGCGTCGCCGCTTTCATACACAACACGAAAACTGTCAGTTTGATGTTCAACCCTCATCGGCATAGAACACAAACGCCAGCTTATTCCCGTCCGGATCGCGTACATAGGCACTATGGAATCCCTGTCCGTATTGTGGCCTGTGCCCCGGTGTACCTTCATCCCTGGCGCCCAGACTGATAGCAAGTTCGTACAACTGCTGGATGTGTTCAAACGAGCGGGTATTCAGTGCGACCATCGTGCCATTACCAACGCCCGCTTGTTGTTGGTTAAAGGGTCTGCCGACGCACAATCCGATGGTATGGTTATTGCTGAACGTCCCCCAGGATGCGCCTTCTTCATTCCGGCCTGCCTTAGGATGCCCAAGCAATTCCATCAACGGATCGTAGAATCGGATGGCACGTGGTAGATCGTTAGTACCCAGCATCACATAAGAAAACATAAACCCTCCTTACTCACTTTTGTATTATTGTTCCTGACAGCCTGCCGGTGATTCTGACTGGCTCTGATGCTGCTCACGCAGTTTAAGCAGGCGGGTAACTGATATGATGACGGCTATACCGGCCAGCAGCGCCGCGCCATGGAAAGCAATCCTTCCGCCGGCATGGAAGTAAACCCAGCGGGTTATTTCAATGCTAAGGGCAATTATGCCGAGCGCCAGAATATTCAGCGTGGCAGAAACGGTGCCTTTTGGCAGGTTATGAGAAAAGAGTGTGAAGCGAAACAGCACCGGATAGAGCAGTCCAATACCCAGGGCATAAAAGCTCGTTCCCAGTACTGACCATAGCCAGACGTGTGGCCATAGCAGGTTGCCGACCAGCAAAGTCAGCAAGCCAGCAAGCTGTATCGGGACAGTACCCCAGATAAAACGCGGTGAAGTCGGGTCTTTGATAAAATTCGCTACGATCGCACTGGCGATAATGATCCCACTAAACACGGGCACCTGTGTCCAGGCATAGGTTCCGGGAGACATACCCCCATGCTCAATCAGGATCACGGGTGAGAGCGCCACCCAGGTGATGATGGGCAGGTTGCCAAAAGCGACTGCCAGTGAGCCGGTCAGCACCAAGGGATGGCGAAATGCCGCGATGAAATCTGACAGTACTTCACCCGGTCTGAATTCTCTTCCCTGAGATATAACTGTTTCCGGCATTTTGTACAGTAGTAAGAACCATGCTACCAGACCAAACACACCGATGATGGCAAAGAGCAGTTTCCAGTGAATGAACGCCATCAGCGCAGCGCCGGCCACAGGCCCGATAACTGGGGCGAGCAGAACAATAGATGTCAGCGCAGCCATGATCCTGATGGAATCCATTTCACCAAACGCCTCCTGAATTGAGACGTAACCCACGGTTGAGATAAAACAGATGCTGGTGCCCTGAATAAAGCGGGCGACGAAGTATTGTTCGATCGAGGTGACAAACAGCATGCTCAGGCTGGCAAGGGAAAAGATCAATGCGCCAGTGAGCAGGACAGGGCGGCGGCCAATCCGATCGGAAAGTGGCCCCAGGAGCCACTGTAGCGCCAGTCCGCCTGCCATATACAAACTGACTGATGCTGGAGCCAGCGTCACATCCGCCTGTAGCTCATTTATAATGTTAATGACGCCCGGCTGAATAAGGTCCGTTGTCAGGTAGGCTGAAAAATCGTAGATGATCATCGCCAGTGGAAATAATAGAAAGCTGCCATGTCTGCTAAGGCGTCCTGAAAATGGCTTCATAAACGGGTTCTCCGTTTTCTGTAATCCTTTGATTTTAATCAACTCAGATCGTGCAGTTCTTTATCCATCGCAGGAGTCAGTCTGAGATCAAGAAATTCTACCTCCAACCCCTGGCGTTGAGGTGTACAACACATGACGCCCGTTTTTACTGGGCCCGTGGGAAAATGACATAAGCGAAGTAATGGCCAGTGCTGTCCATCTGAGGAATACTGCAATCGTAACGCATCTTTCTTACGGGTCAGACGCAGCCAGAATTCCTTCGGATCCCCAGGAAAGAGTCCTGTAGCCCAGTCGGAATATCCCTGCGTGAGTACACTCCCGATTGCAGGTGTGCCATCGTTGAATTCGATGCCAGCTTTGAGCCAGTGCTGTTCGTCAGAGAGAATCATAATTCCGGCCTGGTCATAGAGTGTGGTGAAGTTTGCGCGGATCCTGACCTGAAAAGTAAAATCACCTGTTACATCAGTAGCGTAGATGTGGCCGGTAAAACGCTCAAACCCGTACCAGGTACGGCACCAGAAATCAGTATGCTCATCTGTGATTACCGACAGGGCGTTATTTTCGTAGCACCATACGGCGGGCTCATTGATCCATTCAAACTTGCAACTCATCATTGTTCTCCTGTCATGCGGAATGCAGCATAACGATAGTTTAAAATGTCAGTTCCATTTCAAACTGGCATAACGGTTCAGCCTGATAACCCGCCGCAGTAAATAATGGTGCCAGCGTTTCTGGGATCGCGGCTGATGTACCTATGCCAGGCCATCTGGCATTGATTTTCTTAAGCATTGTTTTAGCCCGTCCCTGGTAACGATACACCGGTTCCACAAACAAACAGCGGAGCTGAGGTTGTCCCATGAACTCCGCGACAGCACACCATGCATGTTCGTTATCCCTGAGGATGTCGCAGGGAATAGACAAGAGCTGCAGGGGACTGGCCAGCCAGGGAAGATCATCATCTGGTGCAGACCAGACGGTACGCAGGAAGTCATCAACAGACTTGGATTCCATAGCCCCTGAAGATATTTCCAGATGAGACTGTGGATCTCCCCGGTATTTGCACAGATGTCGGCGAACCTGAAAACCGAGCGCGTGATAGAGAGCGATGGCCCGGGTATTTTCGCGCATCACTTCCAGCCTCACGCTGGAAAACTTTTTCTCTTTTAAGGAGGTAAACAGAGGAGTAAGCATCTGTTTTGCCAGTCCCTGGCTCCGGTACTCGGGTAACACACCAAATGCGGCCAGACGCGCTTTGTCCATTCTGCGGGTTACGATGGCTATTGCCGCCGGGTTATCATTGACCAGCCAGACAAACGAGTCTTCAAGACTGAGTCCTTCGGAAATGAAACGTAAGGCAAATATTTCTGGTGGCAACGCAAACGGTGTCAATGATTCACTAAAGCTGTCTGCAAGAATACGGCTCAACTCCGTAATGCTGCATTCAAGGGCTGATACCGGAATAACGGTCATAGATAAAGCTCTCCATTGCGGTTACCGGGAGCTACAGGGGGAAAATATGCTCCCTGTTTTCTCAGACAGTGAAGCTGATTTCTACAGAGCTGGCACTGCGATCACCCTCACCATGGTAAACAGCTTCGATGTTGTTACCGTCCGGATCCAGAACAAATGCGGCATAGTATCCGGGATGATAGGTTCGTTCGGCAGGTGCGCCGTTATCACGTCCGCCATGATTTAGTGCTGCATGGTAAAACGCGTTCACCGATTCACGGTCTGTGGCCTGAAAGGCCAGATGGTGCCGTCCTGTAGGCACCCCTCCAGACTCCGAACTTTTTACGGACGAAATGACCAGTTCGTCAGCCCAGATATAACCGTCATCGGTGATAACCACGGGGATCTTAAGTTCCGCCAGAACAGCAGTGTAAAACGCTTTGCTTGCGGCAAAGTTGTTTACCACGAGCTGGATATGGTCGATAAGTCTGCCACGATGCAGCGTATAGTTATCCATGGTTCATTTCCTTATTCAGATTCTGTCAGTCAGGTCTTTACCTGTGAAACTCAACAGAGACACAACTCTACGTAATGATTGTGTTGTTGGAAAAAAAATACATTAAGTTTTGTGCTCTGAACCCGACAGATATCAGAAAATCATTCCAGAATTGGTCTTTGTACAGGAATTGCTATTCCGTTATTCGCTTATGACCAGGCTCTCAATTGCCAGTTGTAATATAACGAGCAGGGATGAGATAAGAGCAAGCCATTTTACGGGGCGTAGTTTACGTTCAGGTATAGAGAGCGTGTGGAGTATGGCATGACGCTTCATTTTATTGAGTGGCATGCTGCCTCCTTAAAAAGAGCCGCCTGCACAGGCTGCTAAACAATGAAAAAGAATCATTCCACAAACAAGGCACTTGTGAGCAAGGTTAGTTGCCCTGGTGCTAACGTAACGGTAAAAACAAGCCACAAGTGGCTAACCGTTTTCCTTCCGGGTTGACAGTTTCCTCCTGTATAACTGTTCGTTTGTTAGCCAGAACAGGTTAACGGATAAAATCAGTATATCCATAATAAATAAATCGTTGTTTAGCGTTTATTTAAATAATGCCTTCCGAATAATACGCACTCAAATAATAAACAAGGTGGGACTATCCAGTACTGCTAATTGATAGGCGCTCATGAGAACTGGAGAGATAATTGCTTCTGATTAGCCATCAATGCAATTACATCCTAGGCGGGGGATTCCCGGGGGGTTAAGTAGCGTGATTAACCACCATAAATATTGATTGAACTCATTTACCTAAAAAGCGCCATTTTGATAATCTCGACTTATCTCGTTGAACATCTACAGGAATGTAACGTTGGAAATCTTTTTTTAACCTGCTGAAAAATATGTCTTAAATATGTTTCATACATAAAAATTTATGGTCCGTTCAGTACGGATCCGATTTTGTATGGGTTAAAAAAGGTACGTTATGAAAGTTACATGGACCGTCACGCCTGTGGGGTATCAGCGCATCGCGAAACGATGCCCTTCATGCAACATTAAACGGGACTTCACGCCGTCAGGTGCATTTCGGGTTAATTCGCAAAAGAAGGTGCTGGACGTGTGGAGTATCTATAAATGCACACACTGTGATTACACCTGGAATATCTCCCTGTTTTCGCGTCTGCACGTCAGCAAAATTGACCGCCAGCTTTATCATCGGCTAATGACAAACGATGCCGCCACGGTTCAACATTTTGCCTGTGATATCGCGACGCTGAAGCGGAACAACGCCGAGCTATCGGGTCGGCCTGATTTTACCGTTCAGGAGCGCTGGCCGTTAAGCATCACCGCCCACCAGCGGGTTCGCGTTAGTGTCAGGATCTCCCGTTCATTTCAGGTAAGTCTGCTGTCGATTTTGAAGCAACAGCTCATGCTGAGCGCTGGTGAAATTCTGAGAGGGTTGGAGTCAGGGCAGATCAGCGGCGTTACGATGAAGATGCTTAAATCGAGAAAGCTAAAGGCAGCGGAATATGAATTCCAGCTGTCTGCGGAAACGTTATATGCCAGGCGCAGGATTGTTCTGACGCATCGTTAAAATATTAAGCTCCCCTGAGGTAATAAACGCCCGTGTGGCAGCGGTTCAACATAATGCCAGATAGGCCGGGGATAGGGGAGCTTCATTTTTTCAGCTTCAGAATGGAGAACTTTAGTGAAAGGGGTGATAAACGATATCGCTTGAATTGTACCGAGTCTGAATGGTGCTTTAAGGATTGGGGTATCGGCAAAGGCGTAGCTTAATTGAATGGGTTGTATCATTGGCCGCGCGAATCCGTAATGCGCTGCTGTAACCATAATTCGACTTCGCTTTGCTTCCAGCGGGAACTGCGGCCCAGCTTAATTGGCTTCGGGAATAGGCCATCTTTAATCAGCTTGTAGAACCACTTATCTGTCAGCCCCGTTAGCTTCGTGATGAACCGCATATCCACCAGTTGATCATCGAGCAAAGAAATTTGTTCTGTCATGATGCTGTCTTCCAGTGTGGGATTATCCTGAGCTGGTGGGTGATTACTCGTTACCACCAGCTCTTCCACATCAATGGATTGATACGTAAAAAAGTGCAGAACGTGAGTTACAGCGTGCGAGGACGCCCCAGTCCGCTTGGCGGTGGTACTTCACTGGCTCCGTAGTGATAGTGACCGTGTTTTTGCTCTTCTTTGGTGAGATAGCTGATGATGTAGCGCAGGTTATCGATGGCTTCGGTATCATCGTAGTTCACTGGCTTATCAATACTGACGTCATAAGTGGACTTGTATTCGCAGCGGTTGTAATAGCCTTCTCGTTGCGTTATTTCCCGCCATATTGTTCCGACTCTCTCAGCTATTGGGTAGGTAGCCTGGTTAAGGTGCCTGTCGAGATAGAACACGATATGGGCATGGCAGCCGTGGTCTACAGAGTTCTCGAGTACCCAGAAATACCCAGCCAGATTTGTGTGTTGCAGGGTGCGCTCAATCAGTACACGAACTTCTCGCTCTGTTTCGTTCCATGAATGACGTTTATAGCGCTCTGTACCTTTCTGATAGAACAGGTCGAGTCTGAGTGCCTGTATTCGGGAGTATCGGTTCAGTAGCTGATTCAGGTGGTCATTGAGTAGAGAAAGTAGAAACCAGTTCATCGTGTATCTGGAATTAAAAGGGTAGGGTGTGTGCATTGATTTATCCTTTGTCAGGTGGAGTACAAAGGATTGGGATGAGATGTAATTTTTAAGAGAAGTGGGGATACGGCAGATAAAGGGAACCGTGTATCCAGGGGAATACAGGCAGGGTTGCTTGTTGGAGAAGGTGCTATGAACAGGGTGGTATAGAAACAGGGCGTTCCCCCTTAATTATACTAAAAACCCAAATGTTCATATCTGCTGTTGAGCGATTCTAATGAGGTGAACAGAGGGGATTCATAGAGTAAAAACCACAGGAATAACGCAGTAAAATGTCAGAGTGTTATCACAATAAAATCAGCAGGATATCAGTTAAAAATCAGTCATTCTTCAGGTCTGTGACTCGCCTCCATCTACCAAAAAGATGTCCATGTTAATCTCTTTTCGGAAGCCAGAATCAGAGGGATGAGACGATGTTGCATTACGATATGATCCGCTACGAGATAATGTACTTAAAAACGCTTGATGGGTTTTTAAATACTGATCACTCGTTACTGTGCAGTACTTATGATACGCCGGATCAGTTTCGACATTTGATCTCTCAGATACTTGAACGGCATTTTTCTGGCGATCAGGACAGAATCAAAGCTGCGCGGAAAACACTTAAAGAATGGGCCGACCTGCAACTGATTGATAAAGATTATTTTGATTGTTTCAAAGGTACACCAAGAGCATCGTGGTTTGCTCACCATTATATTTTTGAATATCCAGTATTACCTGCAGGGTTGACACTTGGTGGGTTGGGGAATGACGCCGGTTGTTCAGGTGGTTTTAATTCTCTTTTAATGGACGATAATATCTTCACCAATTTTGATTTCTCTAATTTGAATATCGATTTGGATGATATTGATTGGGATCTGATAACAAATCCACAGGCCACTGCTTCGAAAAAACCGAAACGCGTTTTCTCCCGATTTTATCTGAACGCGGGAGCTTGTACCGCTCTGTACAACCCCTCCCCGGTAACTGAGCGTGAACTCATCAATGGTGTGATGAGATACATTGATGAAGCTCCATGCTCACTTGGAGATAAGATCTCTTATTTCAAAAAACTGCATGAGCGCTGGCTTGAGCAATATGATTTTTTTCTGACAGATTTTGACTGGATGTCACGTGATGATGAAACTCAGTTAGTTTATCTCTGGGACTATCTCAAAGGAAAAGGACGAATAGCGGGTTATCTTCGCCCTTATAATACGTCTATGCGTTATGACATGATTATTGCGGCTATAGATGTGTGGAACGTCCAACCTGAAGAGAAGCTGGAGTTTATTGAGAAGATGAAACATGCCTGGCAGGCGGCGAAATCTTATCGGCGATCTGCTAAATAGCGTTGTGATCTCAGTGGTTTCTTCGTCTGATTTCTCAGTGCTGTTATGAATCTGAATCGACTAGGGTTCTCTAACTACTCCCTCTTGTCCCGTTACGTACAGAGTACATAGCTGAGGTATGAAAATTAGAACGATTAATTCTGGCTCGAAGCGTGCAGGCTAGCTGATCTGAAGGTCCGCAATGAGCGAAAAACGGACCTTCAAATCCGAACCGGTTCAATTGATTAACCTTGGTTGTCAGTTAAGCCATCGTTAACATGAATCCGATCGGAAATTCCTTATCGAATTTTTTACAAATACGCAGTGGCAAGAAAGATAGATTCTGGCTCATGACAAGCAGAGTGGTTCATTTGTATAAAGAGACTTCGCCTTCAGGACGCGTTTTGAACCTGCGATGCATCCACAGGTATTGCTCAGGGGCACGGAGAATTTCACGCTCGATGATCTTGTTCATATAAGCTGCTGCGGCGACCTTGTCTTCCCCTGGATAGCCTGACAACGGATTGCTGATATACATGTGATAACCTTTTTTATCGCTACGTCGAATCATGCTAAGTGTGATCAAGTGTGCACCAGCTAGTTTTGACAGAGCATACGTTCCGTTCGTCGTGGCTGCTTTTTTTACCGAGAAAAAAGGTGCAAAAACGCTTCCTTTAGACCCATAATCCTGGTCTGGTGCAAACCAAACGGCTTCACCTGCTTTTAGCGCATGAACAAAACCTGATAAATTACGTCGATTAATCATAGCCTTATTTGAACGCATACGCCCTTTTGTCTGTACCCATTCCATTAATGGATCATTGTGTGGGCGATACGTTGCCATCATAGGATGGCATAACCCCATTACTCTTCCACACAACTCAAGGGACATAAAATGAATCCCGACAACCATTACTCCTCTTGTCGCACCGGTCAGGTTTTCAAGCCCTTCGACATCAAACCATTTTTTGACTCTCGCATCGCTCCAGAACCAAGCCATTCCTGTTTCCATCAGTCCCAGCCCGAGAGAAACAAAGTTTTTATTGACCATCTGACTCCGGGCAAACGGTGTCATCTCGGGAAAGCACAGTTCGATATTTCTAATCGTAATTCCTTCCCGACGTTTCAGAAAGGGTCTGGATATTTTTCCAAGGCCAGAACCCAGAATATGTAAAACCGGGTAAGGAAGTTGAACGAGAAGCCACAGCAGACCCAAACCAGACCAGGTAAGCCAGTGGCGAGGATGAAGTAAATTATGAGTAAAAGTCTGTGCCATAAATTTCCTTAATGCTAATGAAGGTTATAACGCAAAAGGAAAACAATGAGGCAATTCGTCTTTGGCGATACATTTTGTTTGAGGCAATTTAAATTCATCTAAATTCAGAAAAAATAATTTTGCAATGACTGGTAAAGAATTTAAAGAGTCAGGAATGAATTGTAAGCCAGCAAAGTTATTCTATTATAAATCCATGATTTTATCATTGATACTCAAGAAATTGTCTTCTTGATTCATCATCATCAAGGTACTCAAAAGAAAGAAGGCGAATTTTGGTAAGTTTATAAAACCACTCACAATCGTTTCGTTGAATAATTTCGCCTGGTTTGAAACATATCCCGGATGCCACCCGGATAATCGCATATTTACCATTACTAAACCTGACCCGGTGAATACAGAAAGGTTGACCGGCCTGCCCGTGACAGCTGTTTGACAGGATATGTCCTTCAATAAAAACAGATTTTTTAGATTTCATTATCATACCCTCGACAACTGCAGTACAGGAGGAACGTTGTCATTTTCCGACATCACTGACGTTAAGTGGCAGAAGCTGATCAGCCGCCGATACACCAGCATTCTGAAGGTCTGAACAACAGTCCGCAGGCAGGGCACTCAAGAACCGCATCTTTTCTTAGTTTACCTGCTTTCTGATCGGCTCTGTGCGCGCATACCGGGCAGGCAACATGAACCGGTCTTTCTTTAAAATACCTGAGCCCATTTGTATAAGACATAAATAATTCTCTGAGGAATATAGTAGTTATTATACGCTTTAATATAAAAATAGCTGGCATGAGTTATGTTAAGTTGTGTCTGAATCAGGATATCAGATATTGAAAATTGAACGTCTCATTTATGGTATACTACCCTTCCGTGAGAAATTTAAGATGAAATCAGAAGACACCCTTGACTGGTATCCGGCACAACTACCGCCTGTGAAAATTATTCTTGGCGAAGCCGTGCTGGCTGTGGGTAAACAGGGCCGACCGATTAATACCCGCACCTTGCTGGAATACCTTCAGGTCATGCAGGACAAACAAAAAAGGCGGGATGACAAAATCGCCATGCAGACTGCGATTAATGTTCTCAGGGATAATCAGCGCATTAACGGCAGACGTTAACGCACCTCCGGGATCAGTGTCAGTTCTGAATGATCTCAACCGTGTGGTTTTGTCCATCATCCTTCAGCGGTATTCTGTCATCAGGGAGGAGAACACCATCCAGCGTCACGCAATATTCTGCATCGCCGCGTGAAACACTAATCTGATAATGGCTTTCACCATATTGATATGCCATAGAAAAAGACGACCACTCATCCGGTAACCTGGCATGAACACTAAAGTCAGTGCCGGAACGTTTTATCCCCAGTAATTCCTCGGTAAGTAAACGCCAGGCCCAGCCTGCGGAACCGGTATACCAGCTCCACCCTGCACGTCCGATATGGGGAGCGACGCTGTAGACATCAGCACTCATGACATAAGGCTCAGCTTTATAAATCCCGACAGAGTCCGCATTCAGGGTATGATTTATAGGGCTGAGCATTGACCAGAGTTGCCAGGCGCGTTCGGCATTCCCCATTCGGGCAAAGGCCATCACTGCCCAGATGGCGCCATGCGTATACTGCCCTCCGTTTTCCCGCACGCCGGGCAGGTACCCCTGTATGTAGCCCGGATTTGGACCGTGTCCGTCGAAAGGAGGCGTTAACAGTTTGATCAGCCCTCCTTCGTTATCCACAAGGTGCTTATCCAGCGCCTGCATGGCCTTTGCGCACCGTCCCGGGCTCGCGGCGCCGGACAATACAGACCAGCTCTGCGCAATCGCATCAATCCGGCAGTCCTGTGAGGTTTTCGATCCCAGGGGAGTACCATCGTCAAAATACCCGCGGCGGTACCATTCCCCATCCCAGGCGTGGGCTTCGAGATTACTTTGCAGGCGCAGAGCCTGTGAACGGCACATCGCGGCGACGCTTTCATCCAGCCTGCGCTCCGCCAGCGCTGCAAACCGCTGCAAAATGTCGTACAGGAAGAAGCCCAGCCAGACGCTTTCACCTTTGCCTTCGATACCCACCCGGTTCATCCCGTCATTCCAGTCACCAGCCCCCATCAGCGGCAGGCCATGCTCCCCGAAGCGAAGTCCATAGTGAATAGCTTTGACGCAGTGTAACCAGAGTGTCTCTTCGGTGCCGCTGATGACCGGCGTGTCATAGACAGACTCTTCACCAGGCTGAAGCGAGCGTCCCTCCAGATAAGGAATGCGTATTTCCAGTGCATCCATATCCCCCGTCGTTTCAACATAGTGGCAAACAGCAAGCGGCAGCCAAAGATAGTCATCGGAACAGCGGGTACGCACACCGTTGCCGTGTGGCGGGTGCCACCAGTGCTGCACATCTCCCTCGATAAACTGCCGTGATGCACAGAGTATTATCTGTTCACGCATCCGGTTCGGAGCAGCGTGGCTCAGAGCCAGCGTATCCTGCAGCTGATCGCGAAAACCAAATGCACCGCCAGACTGATAGTAGCCACTCCGGGCCATAAGACGGCAGGCGACCGTCTGATACAACAGCCAGCCATTAACCAGTAAATTTACGGACGTGTCGGGGGTGTTAACTACGATTTTATCGAGCACATTGTGCCAGTGATTATGAATCCGGTTCAGCTCCTGGCGGACCGTATCCTCGTTCATGTAGCGGGCCAGCGTCTCCTGAGCACAAACATCATTCTCCTCTGCGCCGAGGATAAAAATAAACGTCCTCTGGTCCCCGTCAATTAATGTAACCGCCGATTGCACCGCTCCGCAGGGATCCAGACCGGCCCCCGTCTTACCAGAAAGCTTTTGCAGTTTCATGGCCGAAGGGGCGTGAAGGGAACCATTACGGCCAATAAACTCCCGGCGGTCCCCTGTCAGAGAACAGTCATTACCGCTGACGGCAAAAAATGCAGTTCGGCCGCCACCATTATCACCATAAAAGTTATTCGCAAGCACCCCGCAGCCGGCGGGCGTTCTGGCCACATGTGTCACAATGTGAGGGGCTGAGCGCGTTCGTGTTTCTCCGAGCGTCCACTCTACATAGCCTGTGACGGAAAGTTGACGTGTCCGTCCCGAAGAGTTACTGAGCGTCAGGAGCACCAGTTTAACCGGATCTTCTTCAGCAACCAGGACCGTCAACTCGCTGTCTATACCACTCTCACGATGGGCAAAAACGCTGTAGCCAAAACCATGGCGGGTCAGGTAATCACCGTGTCCGCGAACAGGTAAAGCCGTCGGCGACCAGCACTCCCCGCTCTCTTCATCGCGCAGGTAAAATGCCTCGCCGCTGCGATCGCTCACCGGATCGTTCTCCCACGGCGTCAACCGGTATTCATGGGCATTCTCATACCAGGTATAGGCCTGCCCTGCCTCTGAGATCACGCTGCCAAAACGGGAATTTGCCAGTATGTTCGACCAGGGAGCCGGTGTAAGCGCATTTTCCCGAAGGACGATCTGATACTCCCGCCCATCCTGAGAAAATCCACCGTACCCATTGAAATGGCATAACTGACTGGTATCAGGGCTCCAGTCCGTATGTTGATTACGCTCGCGCACAGCACGCGGAATGAATGCCCTTGCCGGCGATTTCAGGGTATGAATACGCTGGTTAAGCTGCTCAATAATACCCCCTGCGCGGTCATCAAGATAAAGACAGGCCACGCTCATCAAAAGCAACTTATCCTCAGCGGAGAGATGCTCACCGTTGCGGACAAAAAGCCCGCCCTTTTTATCCAGCAGACTGGCTTCAGACCCGGCATAAATTAACTCCATAATCTGATTTTGTAATCCCTGCTGGTAGCCGCCGGGGCTGTTATTCAGGATAACCAAATCAACATTCAACCCTTTCTGTCTCCAGTAACGATGTGCCTGAATCAGTGTGGTCACTGAGGTGATACTTTCCTCGCTGGTTATACTCAGCAGCACTATCGGCAGATCCCCTGAAATTGCCCAGCCCCACAGTCCGGACTGGCCACGCCGGTTGCGGCCGATCGCCTGTCCTTCGGCGCGCAGCTCCTGGACAGGGTAAAGCACAGCGCTGGCGAGACAATTGAACAACGTGGCATCATCTTCACTGGCGTTCATCTGGCGCAATACCACCAGACTGTGAGACCAGGCCAGTTCAAAGACGCGATCGGCGATAGGGTAATCGCGATATTTCTCCAGCAACGCCAGGCTCTGCTGACGGGTCTCGCTGATGCCATAAATGATATCAATCGTAACCGGCTGCCCCGGCTGCAGAATGATGGCGTTGCGAATTGCCAGTATCGGATCCAGCACCGAGCCCGACGTGTTGCTTAGCATCCCTCCCGTCTCTATTGCCTGGGCATTCTCAGGGTTTCTGCCACGTCCAATAAACCTTGCCCTGTCCGTTTCAAACGACACGTTATGTCGGTTATCGCTATGCACCACCATCATGTGAAACAGGCAAGGGCCCGGTTCATCCGGTGAGCGCGGGCGCCGGTGGCAAAGAATAGCGTCACGCTCAGGAGCCAGCTCAGTCTGAATAAACAAATTGCTGAATGCCGGGTGTGCCAGATCGCTGGCATCAGGTGCCAGTACCACTTCAGCATAGGTTGTCAGCTCCAGAGAGCGAGGCTTGCGACCACGATGAATCAGTGTGAGCCGTCGCAATTCAACATCATCCTCCGGAGAGATCACCACCTGAGTTTTGACGCTGAGTCCCCCGAAGCTGCATCTGAATTCTGCCCCCGCATCGGTGAACAACACTTCCTCGTCTTGTCCGCTGGTGTAGCCTGTCGGTTGCCAGGTATTGCTCCACACATCTCCCGTCTGGGTATCGCGGATGTAGCAGAATGCTCCCCAGTTATCACGGGTGGTATCACTGCGCCAGCGCGTTAGTGCAATATCCTTCCAGCGACTGTAACCACCGCCCCCCGCAGTCAACATCAGATGATAATGGCCGTTGGACAGCAGTTGAATATCCGGGGCGGGAGTATCCACGCTATAGAAAATACGGGGTTCATAGCGGACGGGTTTGACCCTGCCCTCATGAGATTCAAAATGACGGCGCGGACTGTACAGATCGACCGCATCCGGCACGCGCTCCTGTAACAGCAGACTCGCTGACCGGAATACCGTGCTGGACATAAAGCGTTCAGTCATGGGGGCGTCAAGCAGCACATGAGCCAGCGCCTGAAATGCCATACCCTGGTGATGCGCCATCCAGGACTGTACCACCGCATAGAGCTGACCGGTTGCAAGACGTGAGGGGGTATAGTCCAGCGCTTCATAAAAACCGTATTCTCCGCGTGCACCATTTTTTTGCAGCCTGAACAGGTTCTCACAGGCTCTCTGTGGGGAAACCATCAGGGCCAGCAGCGTGGCGTAAGGAGCAACAACCATGTCATCGGCAAGTCCCCTGCGCAGACCGAGCCCCGGTACGCCAAATGCCTGATACTGATAATTATGCTGAACATCAAAAGCATGATAGCCAGACTCTGAAACACCCCATGGTACCCCGCGTTCTTTCCCCCAGTGAATCTGGCGCATAACCGCCGACTGACTCATTTCATCGAGCAAGCTGCCGGGCCAGGTGGGCATCACTAGATTCGGCATCAGATATTCAAACATGGATCCGCTCCATGACATCAGGGCAGTTTCATTATCAATCGTGGTAAACAATCGACCCAGCGCGTACCAGCTTTTAAGAGGCAGCTGATTAGTCGCAATGGCAAGAAAACTGGTCAGGCGGATTTCAGACGGCAGGAGATCGTAGTGGCTCTTGTCAGGCATATTGGTGTCACAGTTATAACCGACGCTGAGCAGACTGGTTGCTTCACTGTACAGAAAGGCGAAATCCATCCGGGCATGCTCATCCAGCCGCTGTTCCAGCTCGGTGATAATATTGAGTCGCATTCGGGCCTGCTCCGCCACTGACGCCGGAGCCATTCCTGTACCGGTTAATGTCGGACGGGCAAGCTCGCTCAGCGTCGGCAGCGTCTGTTCATTCCAGGATGCAGGCAACCAGCCAAGCAACAGAGACCACTCATGGCAAAGCTGAACCAGTTGATGCTCCAGATGTCCAGCCCAGCGCATCTGAAGAGGAGATCCCTGATGACATGCGCTGGTCAGATGGTTGCACTGGGTGCGCATGCTTTTCAGTTCGCTGAAAAGCGCCTGCGGAGAGAGCGACACCGCGTTCAGGCAATGCTTGCGCAGCAGTCTCAGGCTGTCAGGTGGGTTCTTACCCCACTGTTTTTCCAGAATATCCAGCGTATCGTTCAGTCCTGCCAGTATCTGTTGGTTGCTTAAAACAGGCTGATGACGCATGGCGGACAGACCTGCACGCAGGGTCAATAAATGCCCGGCCATATTGCCGCTGTCGACGCTGGAGATATAGCGTGGACTTAGGGGGACCAGCGTACGGGTGTCATACCAGTTGTAGAGATGGCCCCGGTAGTGCTCCATTTTATCCATCGTGTCGAGCGTGAGCGACACGCGCCGGAGCACCTCTCCGCCAGGCAGGTAGCCAAAGTCCCATGCCGTCAGGTTAGCCATAAGTGAAAGACCAATATTGGTAGGAGAAGTTCGGTGTGCCACCGTCGGTTGTGGTATTTCCTGATAATTATCAGGCGGAAGCCAGTTCTCTTTTGCTGTGGCAAATGTTTCAAAAAAAGCCCAGATTTCACGGCTTGTCTGGCGTAACAGCTGTTTTTGTTCCTGGTTAGGCGAAAAAACCTTACGCACGGGCTGGCGACTCAGCCAGCTCATCAGCAGTGGTGCCACACACCATACCAAACCGATCGGTAACGCAATCCCCAGCAGCTGTGGGGCAAATTGTCCGGTCAGTATTGTCAGCGCCACGCCACCGGCAACGTTCAGCCACATCGCCTGATAAAAACGTGCAACAGTGGGTCTGGCCTGACTGCTGTCCTGACTGTGGCTGACCCACTGGCTGAGGTGACGCCTGTTTATCCCCAGTCGCCATAGCGTCACGGCGATCGCTTTCAGCGAATATCCGGCTTCGTGCGGCAGTATCGCAAAATTAAGGCTGATACCTGACAGACGCTTTAGCGCGCCCGCCCCCACCAGTAACAGATGCGGCTTCACGCGGCGACGCAGAGGTTTATGCAGAAGGTCGTGGCTAATGCAGAGGATGGTTGGCAACAGCCATATCAGCAACAGTATGCCCAGCCAGTAAACCGGATTGGGTACCCAAAGCAGAGTGAAGAACAGCAATACCAGTAAGGAGGGGGCGACCAGACTGCGACGTAGATTATCGAGTAATTTCCAGTAAGAAAGCGCGGTCAGCGGATTCCTGCCCCGGGTTCCATCGGCTTTTCTGACGCGTGGTTTCAGCCAGTTAAGTAGTTGCCAGTCACCCCGGATCCAGCGTGAACGTCGTGCAACATCCGACAGATAATTATTAGGATACTGTTCGTACAGTAATACCTCGCTCAGCAGACCCGAACGTGCATAGCATCCTTCAAGCAGATCGTGGCTGAGTACCAGATTTTCTGGGCAGATGTTGGTAGTGGCCTGCATAAAAATATCAACATCGTAAATCCCTTTGCCCACAAACGAGCCTTCCCCAAAGAGATCCTGATAGATATCCGAAGACATCATCGAATAAGGGTTATTGCCCGGTACGCTGCTGCGCAGGGCTGCGTAACGCCCCTGACCGTTGCGTGGTATCTCCTCCGCAAGACCGGGCTGTAAAATACCGAATCCTTTGACAACCCTCTGGCGTACCGGATCATACTCAGGCGTATTCAGCGGATGCGCCATCGTCGCGACGAGTTTGTGTGCCGTATCGCGCGGGAGCACCGTATCGCTGTCCAGGGTAATGACGTATTTTATGTGACCCGGTAAAAGGTGGGCAGGCATCTCTGCAACGCTGACGAATTGCGTTCCGGGATGGCGCAACCAGCTGTTCAGTAACGCCAGTTTTCCCCGCTTGCGTTCATAGCCCATCCACGCTCCTTCCGAGGGGTTCCATTCAGGCTGGCGATGTAACAGATAAAAACGTGGTCGGCCGGAGGGGTAGCGGCGATTAAGCGCCTGCGTATCGGCGATAGCCTGTCTGAGCAGCGCGTGACTTTCCGGCGAGGGTTCATTTTCAGAATCAGCAAAATCAGTGAGCAGCGCGAACCTGAGATTTTCGTTTTCATTCCCTAACCAGCAGACTTCAAGACTGGTGAGGAGCTGGCTGAAACTTTCGTGGCTGGTCAACATGCAGGGAATGACTAACATGGTGGCACTGTCAGCGGGAATCCCGGCTGAAAAATCCATCCCCGGCAAGGGTCGAGGAACGCGAAAACGGGTGGTTGCATCACTGAGTAAATCGCTCATTAACTGAGTCAAAGCGATAATCAGAGGCAATATCACCGCGATCAACAGCCAGTCTGTGCCCTGCATGGCGGTTTCGTGCAATATTGCTGCGGTCGCTGCGGTTGTCAGCAGCGTCAGGCTTCCAATCCATGACAGCAGGGTTATTCTGTTGAAACTGTGCCGCAAGCGTAGGAGCCTTGAGGCGTCTGCCAGGAGATGAATATCCAGCGCCTGTCGACCTTCGCCCGCAAGATAATAACCAACATGATGTTCCGGTGTATCGGGCGCTTTTTCCTCTGAAAACGCCAGCACTTTCTCTGCAACCTCAGGCTCGCTGAGACCGCTGTCTCTGGCCAGAACCTCCACTACGTGCCGGTAATGATCCCGGGTATTGAAGTGCATCCGGGGATAGATGCCGGCAGGATCATTGCGTAATGTCTGTTCGACAACGCTTATCGTTTCGGCGAAATCAGCCCAGTCCGTTTCACTCAATAATCGCAGGCCCGCAATGCTGTTACTTACGGACAGCTGGCTGGCGGCAAGCTGCTGATTGAAACTATGTATGAGAACGTCAGTGGTGATCCCCTGTTCCCGAAGGCACTGATCAACCCAGGTCAGAGGTAACGACAGCGCGTTGCCATGCCCCTGCAGGCGCCGCACCAGCTCTGCGACAAACGCACTGGTTAACGGAGGCCGGGAGCGCGCCATATCGGCAACCACCATGATTAAATCACCAGGCGCACTCTCTGCGCATTCGACAATCCTTGTTATCCACGTATCGGCAAGGTTTCTGTCTTGCTGCGCTTTTATCACTTCCATACTGATACGACGAAGATTTTCAATCAGCGCCAGGCGCAGCATTCCCGGTAACGCCCAGACTTCACCCAGCGTCAGCGGCGTCACCTGTTGATAGGCAGTGAGATAGCTGGTCAGGCTGGCGGCATCCCAGCGGCCATCGCCGTGAGCAATAGCCTCTGATGCAATATGATAAATTCGTGGGCAATTCAGCGGCGATACCAGCGACGGAAGACCTTTGCCAAAGCTTTTCGGCAGATGCTGGCGGACAGTGCGGATTTGTTCCTCAATCAGATAATAATTGTCCAGCAGCCATTCACCAGCGGGCATGATACTAGTCTTTTTACCCGCGTTAAGCTCATAGCAGTTTTGGGTAATGACGGCCTCATTGTCGCCAAGCCGTTTCAGAAGATAATAAGGATGCTTATCCGGTGATACTTTATGAGTCCGCGCCAGCTTCTGGCCGTAGCGTTCCATCTGGACGGTCGAAAAGAGTTCTGACCGCGGCGAGCTTTCACCGGCAGGATCGTTCGCCGAAAACGTTATGTTTTCGGCAGCATTCATCAGTATACGGGAGCGGTTAAACCACGCTCTGGGGATCATTTTCATAGCATTGCTCTGATGCGACGTTAGCGCGCAGGAGCAGTTGCGAAATCAGTTCAGAAACGTTCTCTCAGGATGGGCGTCAGGCATCAGGGATTTAACAGCTGCCGGAATCTAACATAAGTATAGGACATGAGCTCTGTTCTGCGGTTTTGGTCGAGCTAGCGTCGGGAGATAAACAGAGCCTTACATCCGGGGCAAAGCATGGTCTGGTTGAGCCGGATTTTTGACAACGGTTGTACTGATTTTAAGCCACAAACAGGACAGGCAGCTGTGGCAGTAGACGCACTGCTGAAGAATTTCATTGCGTAATTGATAACAGACATAACCATTAACCTTTCAATGAATGAGCTTCACCGTACCACATGTGGTTAAGTTTTAATCTATCTATTTTGACACACTGAAAATCAGGAAAGATAAATGTTCGCAGCCACAGGCCCCCTGAGACCGTTTATCCGGCAAAATTCTATGCGCCTTCCACGGATGAGTAATTCTGATTCGCGGGAGTTAACGGATGAAATGTGAAGCAGAACGTCTTTTCTTCCATCAGATGGGATGATGAGGCCTTTACCACTAAGAATGTCAAAGCTTTTGACAATTCCTGTCATTTTATGGGACAAGTCAATTCCTTATTAAAAACTCGTAAAGACTATACATTGAAAATGGCATTCAGCCATTTTTATTTTCCCAACAGGACCTCTGGACGGCTAAAATATAATTTTCTTATAACGATTCCTTGTGCCTTAATGAATCCCATCAGTTCGATGCACTAATGAAAGTTAGATATTTTCCGGGCAGTTCTCATTACCAGGCGCTATCGTTGATATCCCCTCTTTTTGAGTCCATACGTTTACTATCAATACAATGATGCATAACTGGAGTCAGTATGACCTATAGAATTACAGGCCTGGTAAAATGGTTTAACGAAGACAAAGGTTTTGGCTTCATCTCTCCTCTTGATGGCAGCAAAGATATCGTTGTCCATTTTCCTAAGCTTAATGTCGACAACTTTAAAACTTTATTTGAAGGACAGAAAGTTGAATTCGCCATTCAGATCGGAGACAAAGGTCCTGCTGCTGCAAACGTAATACTTTGCGATAAATAAATCAATGTGGGTTTGCGATAACGATGAAGGATTATCCCTGAGTAGACAGACCCATAACTTAAATCAGTGGAAAATCGTTTATTCTTAATATCTGATCAGCATACTTTTCACAATTATGAGTGCGCTGACCGATGTTATGAAGTGCAGGACTAATGCATAAAAATTTTAAAAGCACAAGCTAACCGCAAGTTAAATAAGAAGTGCGTAATGGCTTTGACCTTAATGGCATCTGCCAGTTAACACCCACAAGAGAACAGGGTAATAGAATATGATTAAAGTCCTTGTTTTCTTTAATGCTGAATCCTGTAAAGTCATGACCGTTCTGGAAGGTATATCCTCTATCAGGCAGGAATATCCAAACGGTGAAGATACACATCTTCGGATTATGTCTGCAGGTTTTCCTTCCTTAACTGGCGATCATGGCATTGTTTACGTGGCTACTGACAGGGAGTTAACGTCACAGGAGATATTTGATGCGGCCAGGAAATATTTATAGCATTTTTGTTATGCTCTCTGATTCACGTTTAATTGCATGCTTACCCTATTTATCAGAATCGAACAAAAAATGAGTTAAAAAAATTTATGGCCTGCTAACAGCAGGCTTTTTTTTTACATTTGAAAAAAATACAGGTGTCTATCCCCTGTGTGCCATCTTGCCATTTGTGAAAAAACTTACTAAGCGGCGGCGCTAATTCACTAAATGTCTCTCCTGATTTAAAACTCATCAGGTATGACTGAAGCAATAAGTTATGAGGGTATAAAAAGGCTCTTCGGATGACTCCTGGCATCATCGTTTTAAGTACCTTTAAAAATGCATGGACATTTCGTAGGGGTTAGAATTTAGTTCTTGCACATTCTTCTTGATTTTGTCTTGCGATAAGAGATTTATATCAGTAGTCTAAACCTCGTTAATAACAATATGTACCAATCGGATTAAAATGCTCAGTAAGAGAAATCGGGTTGATGAGCAACCGTCGATATTGGTATTTGCTGAACAACGAAAAAATTTTTAAAGGTCTCTTTATGTCAGATGCTCTTACACAGTTAAACAATATCCGTACCTTACGCTCTCAGACTCGTGAAATGTCATTAGATGTGCTGGAAGATATTCTGGAAAAGTTTAAAATTATTCTTATAGAACGACGAGAAGAAGAGACATTACGTCTTGCAAATGAAAGTCAGCGCCGCGATAAACTGGAAACACTTCGTCAGATGATGCTTGATGAGGGTATCGACCCCTCCGAACTTATGGCTGCTATTGGCTCTCCGGGTAAGTCTAAAAGGACGCGCTCCCCCCGCCCGGCGAAGTATCGATATACTGACGAAACTGGAGAGTCAAAAACATGGTCAGGTCAGGGGCGAATGCCGAAGCGGATCTCAAATCTGATTGCTGAAGGTGGGGAATTAAAAGATTTTGAAATCAGCTAAAAAAAGCCGGGTATAACCCGGCTCTTTTTTGTATAGGCCGCAAGTTGCCTTAGAGAATAGTCGAGAAACATTTAGTTCCGTCGATGTAGCCGAGGCGCTGTTTAAAATCACAGTGCTGCTTAAGGGACAAACCGGTTATCTTGCAGATCGTTACAGCGAGCGAAAAGAGAGCCATCAGGAGCTTTCATTCCGAGTCAATCAGGACAAAAAATAACGTATGTTCTTCGTGAATCCATACTGCATGAGCTTAACAACGTCCGTTATTGGCACTCAGCAGACATCTTTTAGTTCTGCGCTGCACAATTTCCTTTACGTGTTAATCTAAAATTCCAAATAATTTCAGATAGATATTATCTCCGTGAATCCCTGCCTTCCTGACTGGAAAGCGGGTTTTTTATTTTTCACGCTGAGACTACTGTATGAATAAACCTGACGGCCTTCAGGCCTTTGAACAACCGCTCGCGTCGCTTCCGCGCATGCTTCGCCAGCTTATTCTTGAACGTATCCAGAACCTGACCCATTACGAGCCGGTGATTGGCATCATGGGCAAAAGTGGTGCTGGTAAATCCTCTCTCTGCAACGAACTTTTCCGGGGCGAGGTGTCCCCGGTGAGTGACGTGAACGCCTGTACTCGCGACGTACTGCGCTTCCGATTGCGCAGCGGTCGTCACAGTCTGGTGATTGTCGATTTACCGGGGGTAGGTGAAAACGGACTACAGGATCAAGAATACCGTGCTCTGTACTGTCGTATGCTGCCGGAGCTGGACCTGGTGCTGTGGGTCATTAAGGCCGATGATCGGGCACTAACCGTGGACGAGCAGTTCTGGCACGGTGTGATGCAACCTTACAGGCAAAAGGTACTGTTTGTGATTAACCAGGCTGACAAAATCGAACCCTGTCATGAATGGGATACTCTCACCAGCAAGCCTTCACCGCACCAACTGGGAAATCTTAAAGCGAAGCAGGCTGCAATTATGGCAATGTTTAAACCGCATCATCCGGTCTGTGTGGTGTCCGCCAGGACTGGATGGGGCATTGAGGATATGGTGGCAAACATGATGTGTTGTCTGCCTGACCGCGCCGCCAGCCCGGTGGTGACACAACTGCAAGGGAGACTCTGCACAGAGCCGGTAAAGTCGCAGGCCCGTGACAGTTTCGGTGACGCTGTGGGCCGTGTTTTCGATACGGCTGAGTCATCGTCATTCCTGCCTGCGCCATTGAAAACGGTGATTCGTAGCGTGCGTGATGCGGTGGTGTCGGTCGCACGGGCCGTCTGGGACTGGATATTCTTCTGATATCGCAATTTTCTCTGCGAATGATGAACTGGTTGTTAATGATTTGTTGATTGTGGACATGTCCTTTCCAGTGCGTTTTATCATCAATTAAATCAGGCGAAGCATCATTGTCTGTCAGACGAGCGCCCACAAGGCTGGACTGCTCATAAAAAATAGTTCCGATGTTGTCCATACCCTGTCCACTCCTTCCTTTAAAGTAATCAGTATTAATTCAGAGAGTTAACTTCTCAGGAGAAATCTTTCATGACGCTTCAGGAGCGGCGACATGACCGGCTTGCTGTCAGGTTGTCGTTGATTATCAGCCGCCTGGTGTCCGGTGAAACTCTGTTTATTCGCAAACTGGCAACTGAATTTGGGGTGTCAGAGCGCACGCTGCGTCGTGACTTTCGGGAACGTCTGATGTATCTCGACCTGGATTATTACCAGGGGCAGTGCAGTCTGCGCTCGGATATTCACAGTACGCGGCAGGAAATAGATATTCTGACCTTTGCTCACCGCACGGGGCTGGCCGGGGTTTTCCCTGGCTTTGACCGGCGACTGATCAGCAGCCTGCTGGACTGTGATGATCGACCCTGTCTGGTATGGCATCAGGACAGACCTCATCCCCCGGCAGGAAAGCTCTGCTTCTACAGGCTGGTCAGAGCTATTTCGGGATGTCAGCGCATCACCGTTCTGACTGAAGGGGAGCGTCATGAGGCCATCGCACCTTACCGGCTAATCGCTCTTGACGGTTACTGGTATCTTGTCGCTGAACATAACAGGCAATTACGTGTCTTCCGGCTGGATGAGATTCATCTGGTAAGGCCATCGCGGGAAACATTTATTCGCAGTGAGCTTCTCTATCAGCTGTCGGAGGACAAACATTTTATCTCTGCCTTACCTCATTTCCGTTTTATTCAGCAGTCGCTGAATTCATTTTCTCCATCAGAAAGTCGGGGGCAATCCGGACAAACTGATTAGAGATGGTCTCCACAATTGAATGTAAGGTTAATCTAATGAAAAAATTGAAATTAATGTCTTTACTGCCAGTCATGTTTTTTCCCTTACTTATCGCAGGTAATGCTCACGCAGCACGTCCTTATAGCGGGTTCCTGCCTGCGGCAGTGAATAATAAAAGTGGGAATATATTCTGGTGTGATGCCCATCGACAGGTCAGAAAACTGTGTACAGCGACGGAAGTGGATTCAATGGGATGGTTTATTGTTGTTCGCTCGAAACCTTCCAGAGATTGTCCGGGGGGAATATGGGGGTGGATCACTCCCAGTAAAGACGATGTGGCAACAGGGTATACCATTACGCCAGGTAAAGAATTCAATCTCACCATGAAGGATATGTGCAGTCCCGATATGAAAGTAACGTTCCGCCCGAATAAAAAGGACCCTCGTTATGACGATCTTGTCGGGATTTATGCCGGAAAAGAAGCGTTTCGCTACAAACAAATAAAATAATCCAACTGTTTTTTCATTACTTTATTGTTTTAAACAACAAAAGCTTTATTACATGATTTGAGGACAACATTATGCGACTGCCTTACGTAATAGTTACATTAGCTATGCTGGCTTCTGTATCAACAGCACAGGCTATTCCCAATATGTGGACGAGTGGTTTTGGGATGGGCGTGACCGAATATATCATTACCAGCCCGGATAAGGTGGTGTTTAATCTGAACTGCACTGGCAATCCGGATGCGCAGAATATTCTGCAACACGGTGTTGATCTCACCCTGCCTGATGGAACATCAGTAAGCTCTCATGACGACGGGACGGAAATAACGGTCGTCATGGATAACAGTCAGTATCCGTTACCGTCATTCCTCGGCTGGCGAAACGGTGACAATGCCTGGGTGTCATTTATTGACGCCCTGAGCCAGGCTGCGAATTTTGATGTTTACGTCAACGATAAAAAAGTCGGCACCTTCAGTCCGGGGCTGAAGAATACGCAAAAAGAGCTGTCTGACCTCAGTGAGTGCCGGACCACACACTACAGCGATTAGTTACTTACATTTCAGACCTCTCCACCTCACAACATACCAACACCAGATAGCAACAGGCCATGCTCCTTCGGGAACATGGCCTTTTTGTTTTTATTTCATTATCAGATAAGGAGTTAGCCATGCGATTAGCCAGCCGCTTTGGCCGTATAAACCAGATACGCCGTGACCGGCCTCTGACCCACGAAGAGCTGATGAGCCATGTCCCCAGCGTGTTCGGGAGTGACAAACATGAATCTCGTTCAGACAGGTACACCTACATCCCGACTATCACCATCCTTGAAAGCCTGCAGCGTGAAGGCTTTGAGCCGTTCTTTGCCTGCCAGACGAAGGTTCGGGACCAGAGCAAGCGGGAGCACACTAAGCACATGCTTCGCCTGCGTCGTGCCAGTCAACTGACCGGGCATCAGGTGCCGGAAATCATTCTGCTTAACAGCCATGACGGCTCATCAAGCTACCAGATGTTGCCGGGGCTGTTTCGAGGCGTCTGTACCAACGGCCTGGTCTGCGGCCAGTCATTTGGCGAAGTGCGGGTGCCGCATAAGGGTAATGTTGTCGAAAAGGTGATTGAGGGGGCTTACGCAGTACTCGGGGTGTTTGACCGGGTAGAGGAGAGGCGCGATGCAATGCAGTCACTGGCGTTGCCAGCTCCGGCTCGTCACGCGCTGGCGAATGCCGCACTGAAGTATCGCTTTGGTGAGGACTACCAGCCGATCACGGTATCGCAGTTGCTGACCCCACGTCGTCGGGAGGACTACAGCGATGACCTGTGGACCGTATACCAGCGCGTGCAGGAGAACCTGATGAAAGGAGGTCTGTCAGGGCGAACCGCACAGGGGAAAAGCAGCCGCACCCGTGCTGTTACCGGTATTGATGGTGATGTGAAGCTCAATCGCGCTCTGTGGGTTATGGCAGAAAACATGCTCGAGTTTTTCGGGCGTTAAACAACCGCTCCGGCATAAGGAAATAGTTTAATGAATACACAAAACTTTGAGTTCGCTGAGCAGGCAGCAATTACTGCCTTGGTGGTCCCTGACGAGTTACGCATCGGTTTCTGGCCGCAGCACTTTGGCTCCATCTCACAATGGAAAACCCTTGAACCTAGCATTTTCGCCTGGATGGATCGGCTGTGTGCCGATTACCACGGTGGTATCTGGCGCTTTTCGACGCTCAGCAACGGCGGCGCTTTTATGGCTCCCGAGTCAGAGCACGATGAGAAGTGGACATTGTTCAACAGCATGAACGGCAATGGCGCAGAGCTTACCAGTGAAGCTGCAGGGATGGTCGCCTGTCTGATGACTTACAGTCACCACGCCTGTCGCACCGAGTGTGATGCGATGACTGAGCACTATTATCGCTTACGCGATTTCGCGCTGAACCATCCAGAGTGCAACTCCATTATGCATCTCATCGACTGAGGAGAGCCAAGCATGAGTACCGCGTTATCCCCATTGCCATCACAGCCTGAACTCTTTCCGCTGGCGGTTATGGCTCAACATGGTTGCCTGCTTCCCGCGACTTCCGGATTGACACCCTATGCCCAACGGACCATTCGCCGGGCTATCAATCTGCTGGATAAATATCTGCGCCAGCCCGGCATATATTTTACCTCAAGTGCTGCTGCCCGTGACTGGCTTCGGTTACAGCTGGCGGGACAAGAACGAGAAGTGTTTATGGTGCTCTATCTTGATAATCAGCATCGTTTACTGGAGAGCGAAACGCTGTTTGCCGGTTCAGTTAACCATGTCCAGGTCCATCCCCGCGAAGTAGTGAAGTCAGCGCTTCGCTTCAATGCTGCCGCTGTCGTGCTGGCGCATAACCATCCATCCGGCGACCCGGAGCCCAGCCAATGCGACCGCAACATTACGGGCAGGCTTAAAGAAGCGTTAGCACTGGTCGATGTGAAAACGCTCGATCATCTTGTTGTCGGTCGGGATGGCATTGTGTCGTTTGCTGAGCGAGGCTGGATATGAAAATCATCAGTAAACGCCGGGCCATGGCTCTGTACCGGCAGCATCCTGGCTCCCGACTGTTTCGCTTCAGTACGGGCAAATATAAATGGTCAGGCAGTATCTGCCATTATGCTGGCCGCGAGGTGGAGGACATACGCGGCGTTCTGGCCGTGTTTGCTGAACGTCGTCAGGACCGCAATGGTCCCTATGTCATTCTTCGAAGCGTCACTCTCAATTAATCCTTCACTTTAATCAGGAACAATAATGAACTATCACTCAGAATCTGGTGCCATACCGGAGAATCCCCCCTGCCAGCATTGGGGGCTAAAGAGTAAGATCACACCCTGTTTTGGAGCTCGGCTGGTGCAAGAAGGCGACCGCCTGCATTTTCTTGCTGATCGGGCCGGATTTAACGGTGTTTTCTGCGACGATGACGCGCTATACCTGGATCAGGCCTTTCCGTTGATTCTCAAACAACTGGAGCTGATACTCACCAGCGGAGAACTCTCCCCCCGCCATCAGCACTGTGTCACCCTCTATCACAACGGACTCACCTGCGAAGCCGATACGCTTGGTAGTTGTGGCTACGTATACATCGCCATTTATCCCACTCAACGCTAATTAAATACACGAGAGCAAAAATGAAATTTCTACCTGCAAGAAACATGCGGGCGGCGGAGCCATGTCTGTCGCCCGTTGCAGTCTGGCAAATGCTACTTAGTCGTCTGCTGGAACAGCATTATGGCCTGACACTAAACGATACACCTTTCTGTGATGAAACCGTCATACAGGAACATATCGATGCCGGTATCACTCTCGCTAATGCCATTAACTTTCTAGTGGAAAAGTACGAACTGGTTCGTATCGATCGCAGAGGGTTTAGCTGGCAAGAACAAACGCCATATCTCACGATTATTGATATCATGAGGGCCCGTCGCGATCTGGGTTTAATGAATCGTAATTAGTCTGATGCTAACGGTATCGCTGCTTTCGAGTATGCCTGCCATTTGCTATCATCTCGCTTCCTGCTGATTTATCGACAAAGGTAATTACTTGAATTCAAAGCCTCTGTGCTTTGGGGGTATCTTTGGGGGTATAAGTTAAGATATAACTTGAAAATTCTATATTTTTCAAGTTATTGAGCAGCTTGTTCTAATCCCTTCGCCCGCTCCAAACTCAACTCCCCTGAAGTCTACCCAACTCAGTTTTCCCTTGATAAATCAGCAGTTATAGCATTCTATTAGTCTATTGAACTCAATAGTACTCCTGATCTCCCCCTGAAAACAGTACCAGTCTAAACTGAAGTTTCCGGTCTTTCTTCCTGCTCACAGAAAGGCTTATTACCATGAAAAAAAACCGTTATACCGAAGAACAGATTGCGTTTGCGTTGAAACAGGCCGAAACCGGCACCCGCGTCGGGGAAGTCTGCAGAAAGATGGGAATTTCTGAGGCCACCTTTTACAACTGGAAGAAGAAATTTGCTGGTTTGGGCGTGACGGAACTGCGGCGTCTGCGGCAACTGGAGGATGAAAATCAGCGGCTGAAGAAACTGGTGGCCGTTCTGAGTCTGGATAAGGAGATGCTGCAGGAGGTACTGAAACAAAAGTTCTGAGGCCGGCTCAGAAGCGCCAGGCGGTACATTTCCTGCAGGAAGCATACCGTATCAGTGTCCGCCGGGGATGCGGGTTGCTGATGCAAAGCAGAACTGTCTACCACTGGCAGAGTCGGCGTGACGATCGGGCGATAACCCTGCGTATCCGGGAGATCGCGGAAACCCGGATACGGTATGGTTGTCCGCGTATTGATATCCAGCTGCGGCGGGAGGGCTGGCTTGTTAACCATAAGAAAACACACCGGATTTACTGTCTGGAAGGCCTCAACCTGCGCAGAAAGCGCCCCCGCAGACATGTCAGTGCAGCACATCGCCAGCAACGTCCGGTCCTGACCCATATCGATCAGTGCTGGAGTATGGATTTCGTGTCGGATAATCTGTTTAACGGACGGCGTTTCCGGGCGCTGACTGTAGTCGATAATTTTAGTCGGGAGTGTCTGGCGATCCATGCAGGAAAGGCGAGGATGTGGTCGGTGTGATGGAAGGGTTGCGGGTGCTGGGTAAGCGCCTGCCGGTACGTATTCAGACAGATAACGGCAGCGAGTTTATCTCAAAAAATCTGGATAAATGGGCGTATGAACACGGCGTGACCATGGACTTCTCGCGCCCCGGGAAGCCGACAGATAACCCGTTTATTGAGTCATTTAACGGCAGTCTGCGGGATGAGTGCCTGAATATTCACTGGTTTCTGTCACTGGAAGATGCGCAGGACAAACTCGACAGCTGGCGCAGGGAATATAATCATGAAAGGACGCATTCATCATTAAATGACATGACTCCGGCTGAATTCATCCGCAGTCTCCGGAAAGACGAAGATCTCTGATTTAGCCTGGCTCTGATATTGGGAGGAGATCACGCTGATAACATTGATGATCTGGCATCAGGAAACATTATTATTAAAGGGACGTTTGGCAAAACTGCATAGTTGCAATGGTGGGCTGATTTTCTGGATGCAAACCGTGAAGGCTAAGTAACACCTTATGAGTTCGCACATCCTGATGTTGTTGGAGCGAAATAATCAGGCAGATAATCCATCCGCTAAATCAAACGTAAGCCATGCCGTAATCCCCGGATGTCCGGTCTTCATGGCCAGGCATCCTCTCTCTTTTTTTGTTGATCCGATAGTCTATATACTTTCTGGTAAAATCTTCACGCAACGTATCGAGCGTAATAACCTGACCCTCCGCACCCGCATCAAGCGGTTGATACATAAAATGATTTGCTTCTCGCGTTCCGTCGAGATCCTCGAAAAAGTCATCGGTTCCTTCATTGAAAAGTACATATTCTACTGATTGGAGGCACTACCAAATCAGGTTTATCTGCTCATATAATAATTCCATCAGGAAATACGATATCACCCTTAGAAGAACTGACATCAAAAAAACCTACGCTATTTTTTATTGCAAGCATTTTTACAGTTTCATAAGCTTCTTCGGCTATTGTCCAAGAAAAACTAATATAAATAATTTTTGTTCCAATTGTGTAATCCGTAAGATATGACTCATTACCGCTTTCAAATATTATATCCATTTCCTCTTGTAAAATCCCACTCCCATTCATGGGGGGGAATTTCTTTATAACCTCCATAAACCAATTGTTTAAATTATGAGAAGTTACAAAGGGATCATCATACCCGTGTTTTTCTGACCATTTAATCTGGGCAGAATACCACTCCATGAATTCTTTTCTGTTTTTTGGAGCAACTGATTCTTCAAACACCATTAAGTCGTAACTCATTATAACCACCAGAAACTGTTCAATATGGTTTCATATTATACATAATAGGTCTACTGAACAGACCTATTTGTATGAGTTTATTAATCTTGGCTATTTTCTTTTGCTATCTGTATTGCTCTTTCCAACATATCTTCTTTAATATAAGGTACAAATCCTAGACGATTGCCATTATGGAAACTTGCAAGATAATACTCAAGCTTTTCAATGTTTCCAAGTAAAGCTAATGCAGCCAAATGGTAAACAGGCATAGTGCCCTTTGAGTCCGTTGAAAGCGAACTAAGAAATTCGATTTGCTTAACTGTATCCTGCTCGTTTGCCCATTCAATTAGTTGTTGTGTAACCGTTTCGGTATTGACTTCAGCAAGATCATTAACTATATGTACCTGTTCTTTTTTTCTGATCAAAGGTACATGCCCTTTGTCATCGTCGCCCTTTATAAAACCCCGAGCATTATTAAACGAAATAGTTGATACTGAGGGCATCCAGAAAACTCTGTAATGATCGGATCTTTTTTGTATAGTGGGAATGATCTGCAGCGTTCGATTCCTGAATTGCAAGATACCATACAAGTCTCCTACTTCATCTCTTTTAAGACTCCATCCCAAATGAGTTAACGAGTTGATTACGTCGCGCATCGTTGTCATTTTTGTGCTCCGGGAAAACGTATAATTTCAATAGGAATACCATTTGGATAACCCTGATCTTTCAATGGGATACCAACTTCTAGTCCGAATTCTTTAGCAACCTTGCCGCGTGGTATTGAATCTCCGTTCGAGATTTGCGGATAAATTTCACTCTGACGTATACTTAAATCAGCATCTCCAGTTTTAATCTCAATAATTCTGATTGAACCATCAGACGATTTCGCGATGATATCAGGGCGGCACCTTCCAGAGCTACAGGAACTACCAAATGAAGCTTCTCTGAGAGATACATCATAACCTTGCTGGGTGAGCTGATCTTTTACATCTGTAACCATGCTGGTGTGATGCTCATAATGATCCCGAATGGTAATTTTTGGTACTGATGGTTTGGCTATCCCCCCTACATCAGGAAGCTTCTTACCTGGCAGGAAGATACTTGCGATTATTCCTCCCATACCTTCCAGCGCAGCTTGATTCCCACCATATGCCTGTTTTACATTGTTGGCCAGTGCTGACCAAGTTTCCGTTTTCATCAATGCCTTGACTGAATCCGCGGCAGCCTGATTTTTACCCGCTAAATCACTTAGTGCTTTATCGCAATAGCTGTCGCCAGTTGCGCAACTTGCAAGTGCCATTGCTGTATCAGCAACATAATCAGCCCCACCAATAAGCGAGTCGCCTGAATCTGCCAGCGCATTTACAATTCCGTTTGCGATCGATGAAGTTGTACCGTTACCCAGCGTATCCCGGATTTTGTCTTTTACGTGTTCTGCACTTTGTTTTACCGAATCACGGGCGTTATCACCGGAAGTGGAGTTGTTAAGTACTTCCACCTTCGCTGTGCTCGACGCAATTGCTGCCATCGACAGGTCACCATCCGTGCTCGCTGCCCCTGCCAGACCGCCCGCAATCGTCACCAGGCTGCTCACCAGACGTTTTTCATCGGCGGTGAGTTCGCTGATGGCTTTATCGCCGTACAGGCCCCGTACCAGATATTCCGTCATGGCCGATGCAGTGATAGCACCAATGGCCCCGGCCTTCATGCCGTCAGAGCCACTGCCGCCACTCGCCTGCGTCAGTGCTGCTGCCACAATACCGTGCAGGGCCGCACGGGCCACATCGTTATCCACATCCTTAACCAGCGAGGCCAGAAGCGGGGCCGCACCGGCTGCCGCGCCTGCTTTCAGGTTGCCACCGAGCGCACCGGCCAGCAGTCCTGCCGCCGCGCTGCCCTTCGTCCAGAATTCACTCCCCGGACCGTAATCAGTGTTCTGATAGCCTTCCGCTTTCTCCAGTGCCGCCTGCTTTTGTGCCTCCGACATCCCCGCGAACGCGCCTTCGGCTTCCAGCTTCGCTTCCAGTGCGGCGTTGGATTCCTTCGCCTTCTGCTCTGCATACTTGCCGTACACATCCAGCACAGAGGTTGCCAGCGCCGCACCTTCGCTCTGTACTGCCAGGTTATCCTTCACCTTCTGTACATCACCGTTTACATCCACACCATGGTGGGCGTTGTCGGTGTCACGACTCAGGTCTGCAATATCCTGCTTCTGGTTATTCTTGTCGCGGATGATGATGGTGCCGTTACTAATGGCTGACGACGTGGTGCCGCTGCTGCTCTCTTCTGCATGACCGGTACCGATGGCCGGAGCCACGTTGCGGTTTTCACTGCTTCCGCTGCCGCCTGCACTGCCCGAAATCGCCACGGTGTGGCTGTCACCGGAGGTTTTGCTCTCGTTGTGAATATCGGTCCAGCCAAGCGTTCCCGTATCCAGTTTGTTTTTGTCGTCCGTTGCCGTGGACGCAATCACCGCGCCATCAAGCTGGGTGTGGTTTCCGACCGTGATATCAAAACCGCCTTTTCCGGCATAAATACCGCTCTGGTCAGTGACGCTCTTACCACTCTGGGTGATGTTTTCGCCCGAGGTGTTGACGTTACCGGAAGACGCGCCATAGCAAATGGGGGGGACGCACAGGCTCAGGCCCGCGCCGGAAGAGGACTGTTTGCTGTCGTAAGAGGCGGTATCCTGGACGCTGCTGATGGTCAGGTCGCGCCCGGTGTTCACCACCACGCGGTTGCCTGCAAGCTCTGCCCCTTTCAGGGTGGTGTCGCGTCCGCTGTTCACGGTCAGCTGCTCTTCGGCACGGATAACGCTGTTGGTGTTGCTCTGTGACTGGCTGTTTTCCTTACCTTTTTGCTGTGAGGCGCCCAGTTCAATACTGATACCGTTCTGTGAACCGATGAGGCTGACACCCACGCCGGCGCTGACCTGGTTGCCGCTGTTTTTACTCTGGCTGTTGTGCGTGTTCTGTGAGGCGGTAAGCAGAATATCCCGCCCCGCATCCAGTACCACCTGTTTCCCGCCAATCTGTACGCCCTGACCGGCGATATCGTTACGGGCGTTAATGATGACGTTCTCACCGGCGCTGACGGTAGTGCCCTGTGTGTCAGTGCTGTGATACCGGCTGTCCTGTGAGGAAGAACCTGCCGTGACGGAAACCTTGCCCTTCACAACAGCCGAGTCTGTCATCATACCCTGTGCGGCGGTGGTGCCCGCCTGACCCGCCTTAATGGCAGTGAGTCGGGCATCGTCGCCGTTTTCCGCGCTGCGGGCAGCCGTTTCAGCCGCCTTTGCCGCATCAACAGCCCAGCCACCGGCAGAGGCGGTCACCCCGTACTGTGAACTGCTGCTGTGGGCTTCCCCGTCACGGGTGTCGCGGCTCACGTCAAACAGGACATTTTCGCCGCTGAGTGAAACCGACTTACCGGCGCTGACATCCGTACCAGAAAGGGACAGATCGCCTCCGGCCTGGGCAATAATGTTGCCGTTTGTGCTCGTTAACTGACTGCGTTGTCCGCTTTCGGTGGACGCGTCATCACGGCTGCTGTGTTTCTCACGACTGTAGCCTGCCGTGGCGCTGTAACCATCGCCCCCCAGCGTACCGATGGTTTTGCTGCTGCCGCTGTTTTCATTGTGAGATGTGTCACGTCCGGCGGTCACGTTAATGTCGCCTTTTACCGCTGACAGCATCAGGTCTTCTGTGGCCGTCAGCTGGCTGCCACTGATGTTCACGCTGCCTTCCCGGCTGTTGACGTAAATATCCGAACCCTGAATGACGGATGCGTTTTCCGTCGTGCGGGTACCGCTGCTGTTGCTTTCAGACTGACTCATCCCGCCCGGCAGAAGCTGGCTGCCGTGTTTGCCGCCCCCGGTGGTGGCACGGGTGGCACTGCCTGCGGTCGGCATTTCTGAGCTGATGTTCCAGCCACTGGTTTTGCTGCTGTTGCTGTAGGTTTCGGTATCCGTGGAGGTGGTGATGTTCACATCACGCTTCGCATCCAGTATCACCGCTTCACCGGCATTCACCTGACTGCCTGCAATCAGGATATTGCCGCTGTTGCCGCCCTGTTTGCCGGTGGCGGTCATCTGAATATTGCCTGCTGCTGCAAGCTGGCTTCCGCTGTTAAATTCGCCCTGGTAGTGTGATTCAGAGGACGACTTGCTGCTGCCTGCGGAGACGGCGACCATCTGTCCCGGACCATCAAGGGCCAGGGCGGCACCTTCCGCACCCAGCGACTTCACCTTATCAACGGTGCTGTTACCGCTGCCGTCTTTCCCGCGCACGGTGTCGCGCACATTGCGTACCGTGTCCTCAAACGGCGCTTTCACGCTGACGGTGATGCCGGAGGATTTTGTCTCCTGTTTCACCGATTCGGTGACCGTATCCCGTCCGGGGATAATGGCAATGTCACTGCCGGTGATATCGATATGCCCGGTGGCACGGGACGTGTCGTCCTTTGCCCGTCCGGCAATGACGTCGGCGGCGCTTAACGTGACCTGATTTCCTGCGCTGATAATGACGTTACCGCCGGAAGTGCCCACCATGCTTCGTGCATCGCTCTGCGTGGTCTTCGCGCCCTGGCGGGTGGTTTTTGACGACTGCGAACCAATGGTCACACCGAGACCCGAACCACTGGAGAAGATGCCGGATTTCTTCGTCTTCTTCATGTCGTAATACGTGTCGGTGTTGGTGGCGGCTTCCACGGTCACGTTGTTTCCGGCCTTCAGTGCCACGTCGCGTTCAGCGGCAACGGATGAACCCTGTACCGTCAGGTTATTACCTGCGCTGAGCACCACGTTTTCCCCGGAAAGCTGTGTGCCTTTCTCACGGGTGTGGTTTTCCTCGTGGATGGTGTGGGTGGTCTTTTTACTGAACATGCCACCGGAGGTTTTCTTCTTCTCCCGGTATTCATAGTCACTTTCAGTAGCGGTGGTGAGGGTGATATCCCGTCCGGCCACCACGGCGGTGTTACCGGTCGCGTACACGTCAGCGGCCTGTGCTGTCACATCCCGTCCGGCCACGATGGTGGTGTTTCCACCGGACGTGATTTCCGTTCCCTGCTGGCGAACGGACTCGTTAATCGCTTTCTTTTTCTTCGACGTATAGCTGTCGCCGGCGCTGGCAGACTCTGCCATCAGGTTTACGTCACGCCCGGCCTGGAGGGCGACGTTGTTTTCCGCTGCAATACCGGCGGCCTGGCTGTTCATATCACGTCCGGCAGCCAGGGTCAGGTTGTTCCCGGCTGTCACCGTGGAGACGGTCGCGTGGCTTTCGTGGCTCTCTGATTTACCGTTACGACTGCTGTTGCTTTCCCGCGTCGCGTTCAGGTTCAGGTCGTTACCCGCAGAAAGCAGGGCGCTGTTACCGGCGGAGACGGACGATGCGGTGACATTCAGGTTATTGTCTGCGACCATCACCAGGTTTCCGCCAGAGCTGATATTGCTGCCCTGTGAGGTGGTGGATGATGAACTGTTGTCTTTAGTGCGCCAGAAACCGGACTGACTTTTGCTCCCGCTTATCTGGTTTGCGGCAATGTTGATATCATTACCCGCAAACATTCCAAGGGAGCCGCCAGACGAGACATTTGCCCCGGTAATGTTAATGTTTTTCCCTGCATCCAGTGAGAGTGAATCAGTGCTTTTAATGGTCGCCACCGGACCGGTGTCCGTACCGCTGACATGCACACTGCCATAACGACCATCACTGCCCGCGCTCCACTGCTGAGTCCGGGTCACATTGTTAATACTGCCGCCGATACTCTCCAGCGCTACCGTCTTACCACTGATGGCTGAGCCAATATTGTTGATATCCCCGATGGCGCTCAGGTCCAGGCTGCCGCCCGCGCTTATCAGCCCCGCATTCAGGTTGTCGATATTGCTGGCACTGTCGAGCGAGAGACCGTTCTGTGCAGTGATGCTGCCTGCGCTGTTGATGATATTACCGCCCGCAAGCTGCACGTTGTTCCCGCTGATAACGCTGCCGTTATGAAGGGTGATATCTTTCGGGGAAAGGTACAGCTTTGGCACCATCACGGTCTGACCATTGATGGTCGCGGATTCCCACCACAGAATACTGCCCGTGAGTTGTGCCACCTGGTCAGCGGTCAGCGCCACGCCGAACTGCAGTCCGAGATTCTTCTGCTGGCTGGCGGCGCTGTCCATCAGGTACTGCATCTGCTCAAGGTCTGAACCGAGGCCATTGATATACCGTGAACCTGTCAGGTTCAGCATCGCATTTGACACATACCGGGTATCAAAGGCCGCATCCCCGAGGAAACGGTAATCCTTCTCCGGTTTCAGGCCCAGGCGATCAAGAAAGTATGATGAGCCGAGGAACTGTTTTTCATCGCTCCAGCGCGTATCCGCTTGCGGTGCCTGGCCGGGTTTCATCCCGAGAAGGCCATACAGCCCGTCAAACAGGCTGTTGTCCACATTCCCGAGACCGTCCAGCTTTGGGTTCACCGTAATCAGGTACGGGCTGTCGGGGTTGGAGGAGGGCACAAAGTAGCCATTGTTGCCGGAAGGTAAAGGGTAGTTGCCGCCGTTGCCGCTCTGACCGGAAAGTGACGTGCCGCTGGTGATTTCTTTCAGTCCGTCCGCGATGCTATCCTGCCAGCCGGGGGCACTGACATTCACGTTGCCGGCATCGGTCAGTGATTCACTGTTCAGACCACCGCCGACCCTCGCCGGTGTGAGCGTGTTCAGCACAGGCGCAGTAATGGTGTTACTGACCCCCCCTGCGTTTGCGGTGGTTGTGGTGTTGCTGATGTTATTTGTGAAGTTTGCAGAGACATTACCACCTGCGCTGATGGCAGAGCGAAAAATTTCTCCGGCAGCCGTTTCGGTTTCTCTTCCCTGATAAACAAATCTGATAGTGGAAGACCGAGGGGATCGCACTGATCTCCCGACGCCATCCCATGGCCAGGGGGCGGACAATTCCAGTAGCGGATTGGCATAACCCGGACTTTTTACTGTCCAGTCAGAATACGGAACATACTGGTACAACCAGTACACGGTATCGGTCCCTGCCTGCCAGGACTGGTTATTCAGCTTATTACCGGAAAGCGTCACATTACGTCCGGCCATCAGCAGACTGGCGAGGTTATTCAGACTGGATGCGCTGACTGACAGGTCCCGTCCGGCTGTAATACGTGAAGCGCCCCCCCGACTTGTCACATCAATACGATGCTGCGTCTGAATAAAGCGTTGTTCAGCCGCCGACTCCGCCATGGTGTAATAGTACTGGTCCCATTCGGTTATCACACAATGATCATTGCCATTGGCACCTCCGATACATTGTTCATGATAATCCCGGTATTTATTCAGTCCGTAACTGCCGTCTTTAAGCTGACTGATATCGACATAAAGGAGGGCATCCCCCATACCCGGGATCAGCGAACTGTTGTCTGTACTGGTTTCCGTCACCGTCAGTCCGTCACGCTCATTCAGCAGATGCCCTGTCTTTATGGTGATATCACCGCGAGTGGTCTCTATGGTGCCCGAACGGTTGATGATTTCGGTATTCGCAGTGCCGGAGGCATTCTTCTGCATCCACAGGCTGTTTCCGGCCAGGATATCGCCATACGTGTTATGAATGCGGTCAGCAAACAGCTTCAGGTTGTTACCCGCGTAAATCAGCGCAGTATTAATCAGGGTGCCTGCGGCCGTCATCGTCAGACTGCCCGCCGTCCCGGTAAAACCGTTTACGGTGATATTGCCACGCGAAGTCAGCTGTACATCGCCGCCCGCCTGGAGCGAACCGGAGGCATTCAGCAGGAGGTTCTGCGCACTGAAGGTACTGCTGCCACTACCCGTGGTGAGCGTTTTGTTATTGGTAAATGCGCCACTGGCACTGAGCGTAATTGCATTCCCCTGCATCACACCGTTGTTGGTAACGGCGTTCTGTGAGGTGACGGAAAGCGTTCTTCCGGCCGCCAGCGTGCCGGTGTTAGTGAGCGCGGTAATCAGTTTCAGTGTGGCATCTCCCAGCGCCACTACCTGACCACGTCCGCTGAAGTCCCGCTCGTCGAGCAACAGATTACCTGCGCTGTACAGCCGACCGGCGTCGGCTTGCGTCAGCGCATCACCCTTAACGGTCAGGGCAGTTGTCCCGAGCGTGGTACCGCTGTTGCCGAACGTCCGGTAGTTCACCAGCAGGTCCGCGCCCTGAAGCGTGCCGCTGTTATTAAACGATGTGCCTTGCAGTTCAGCACTGCCGGTTGCAAGTACGCGTCCGCCATTCACGGCGTTCACCACATCCAGCAACAGCGTGACGGCCTGCACCAGTCCGCTGCTGTTGTTCGCCAGTTCTGGTGCAGTGAGCGTGAGTTTACTGCCGGAGAGGATTTTGCCGTCGTTCTGCAGGCGGGTGGTGGCCTTCACGGAAGACTCGCCACCGCCCTGTATTGTGCCCTGGTTGTTCAGTGTCGTTGAGGTGATATTCAGTGCATTCTGGCTCAGTAACACGCCACCGGAATGGTTGCTCAGTCCCCCGGAGACTGCCAGCGTCAGCGCTTCACCCTGAAGCCGCCCGCTGTTGGTCAGTTGCCCCGAGGTGACAGAGGTCGTCTGGCCCTGGAGTTGCCCGCCGTTCGTGATATCGCTCGCGTTGAGCGTCAGATGACCGGCACTCAGCAGTTTACCGCTGGCCTGGTTGTTCAGAGTCTGGTTCAGGGTGACCGCAAGCGCATCCACGCCGGTTATCTCACCGCTGTTCGTCAGCGAATCCGCATCCAGCGTCAGGTTTTGCGCAATCCATTGTCCACTGTTACTCAGCGTCAGTGCCGATAACGCCAGCTCTCCGTTTGAGGTGATTTTGCTGCCGGACAGGCCGGTGAGGCTGTTGCTGATTTGCGCATCCAGCCGCTCTGACGCCTGAATTGCACCGCTGTTTGTCAGTGTTCCGGCGTTAATCAGTATCCGCTGTCCCTGCCACTGGCCCACGTTACTGGTGGTGCCTGCGGTGATATTCAGATCACCGGTCGTGAGTAACTTTCCACCACTGCTATTTGCCAGCGTCAGCAATGGTGCCGCCATCTCCAGTCGTGAGGCCAGCGTGAGTGCGGCGACCCCGGTGAGCGTTCCGCTGTTGGTGATACTGTCCTGACGAACCGTGACATGGTTACCCTGGACAGTACCGCGGTTATCCAGAGAATGACCCGAAAGGGAAAGGTCGCCTGCCGAAAGCAGGCTGCCCCGGTTGTCTGTTGTGGCGGCATTCAGTGTGATGTCGCCCTGACTCATCAGATCGCCGGTATTGCTGAGCATCCCGGCTGCCGAAGCGGTAAGGTTACTGGTTGCAAGCCCGCTGCCACTGTTCTGCCAGTCACGGACATTAACGCTGACGTTCTGCCCCTGAGTCTGTCCTGCGGTGGTCAGCGTGGTGCCTGAAAGTGTGAGATCCCCGCCCGTGAGCGTGCGGGAGCCTGCCAGTAAATCCAGTATTCCGCCAGTCAGCGACAGGGTGGTATCACCCTGTAACAGGCCAGAACTGGTGAGACGGTCTGCAGTCAGCGTCAGCGTGTCACCCGCGATGCTGCCGGCATTCGACAGTGACTGCACCGTGATGCGGTTCGCCCCCTGTGCCAGCAGCAGACCACCCGCGCTGTTATTCAGCGTGCCGTAATCAACATCGAGTGAAGCACCGCTTACTTCTCCGCTGTTGGTCAGTTGAGCTCCTGACAGGGACAACGCGGCATCACTGGTGATAATCCCGGCGTTTTTCAGCTCAGGTATTGAAAGGGAGAGCGCGGCCGGGCTGTACACCACACCGTTCTCCCGGTTGTCCAGCAGACGGGAGACCAGTGCGAGCGTCCGTTCACCGTGGATCAGGCCGCTGTTGACAACCGTGGTGCTGTTGATCGCAAGCGTGGAGGCGGTCAGTGTACCGCTGTTGCTGAGGCTGCCGCTTTCAGTGTCCAGCACGGAGGCTGACGATTTTCCGCCGTGAGTCAGACTGTCACTGGCCTTCAGCGTGAAGCCGTCTCTGGCGGCCTGTATCCCGTCAAGCTGCGCGTTCTGTACCTCCACGCTGATGCTGTTGCCCTGGGTCAGTGCGGTGGAGGTGGTTGTCAGACCGTTGCCTTTCACGGTCACGGAGCCATCCGCAACGGTCTCGCCGGACAGCGTAATGTCCCGGGCGTTGATATTCAGCGCTGAGGCACTTTTGAGATTGCCGGTGCTGGTCAGGTCGGTGGCTGTGACCTTCAGACTGTTGCCCTGGACGGTGCCACTGTTCGTCAACGCACCGGTATTCACTGCAGCATCAGCCCCGGCGGCGAGCGTGCCGCTGTTGTTCAGGCTGCCGGTGCTGACGGTAAGCGTTTTCCCGGCAACGGTGCGGCCTTTCAGCGTGGCGTCACCCGTGGTGGTGAGGGTGACATTTCCGGCGGCATTCACTGCCCCCGAGGTCTGGTTCAGGCGCTGTGCGCTGAGCGTGGCGTTCTGTCCGGCGGTCAGTTCCCCGCCGTTCCAGGTAATCTGCCCGGACGAGGACAACGCCAGATTTTTATCCGCCACCAGGCGGGACTGATTCAGCGTCAGCGCGGTTGTCCCGGTAACGTTAAGATTGCCACCAGCTTTGTTATCCCCGGACAGTGTGACCTCCGTCCCGCTGACCGTTGTGTTGCCGCTGGCAAGGCTGTCTTTCAGGACCAGCTTACCGGCGCTGTTCAGCGTAATGTCGCCGCTGCGGGCGTTGAGGTTGCCGAGGTTCACCCCGACGCCATTTTCGGTGGAGGTCAGGCGGATACGGTTGGCGTACATCCCGCCGAGGGCACCGGTATCAATGGCGACTTTCGGCACCTCGCCTTCACCTTGTAGCGTGCTGACGCGACCGTCCGCTGTGACGCGGTTAGCTCCGCTGATGACCGTCAGGTCTTTCGCGTGCAGCGCGGCGTTCACTTCCGTTGCGCGGGCAATGATGGACACGGCATCTGACTGGCTGCCGTCCAGACCTGCGCCATTGATGGTGATGCTGCCTTTCGTGACCTCCAGCGCCTGCAGACTGCCGTCGGCGTTCATCACCGGTTTACCCGTGGTGAGTGTCGCCTGAGGAGTGTTGATAAATCCGCAGCCGTTACAGGTAATACCGTATGGGTTGGCAACCATCACGTTCGCCGCTTTGCCCGCCACTTCGGTATAACCCTGAAGCTGTGAACGGTTAGCGCCGGTGACTTCGTTGATAATACCTTTCGCTTCCTGTCCGGCTTTCAGGTTCGGGTTACTCTGAATGAGCCCACCCAGTTGCGTCTGGTTCAGCTTACCGGTGGCGTTGTTAAGGATTAAACCTTCCTTCCCGACGTTATACTCACCGTATTTGTTATGGGATATCCCCGCTCCGTTGGGCGTGGCAATATTCACCACCGGCACGCCGTTTCCGGCCTTGTCCATCGTCGTGTTACCGGTGGGGGTGACGGTCGCTGCCACCGCGGGCAGCAGCGGTTGCGTTGCCAGCAGGGTACTCAGCAGCCAGCTCAGTACACGCTGAGAAAAACGGGTCTGATTGTTATCCATCGTTTTTGTCCCTTAAAACGCCACCGCCATGCGGTAATAAATAATGAGATGATCCGGGGCCAGCCAGTCCGGGTATTTCACAGGCGTTCCCACGGTAAACTGTGTCGAAAACCAGCGGTTCGCGCTGGTCAGCCCGACTGAAGCGCCCCACAGCGTGCCGCTGGCATACGGGTCCTGGTCGTCCTGTTTCAGCCAGCCGCCATCCAGCGCCGCCATCGCGCTGATCTGCCCCATCCACGGCAGGGTAAACAGCGAGTAATTCAGCTCATTTCGCAGATAACCGCCATTGTTGCCGGAGAGATACTGTTCTTTAAAACCGCGGACAGAGCTTTCTCCACCCAGTGTGAGCTGTTCAGATCCGTAAAGCCGGTCCGGTGACCACTGAAAGTAAATGCTGCTGAGCCACCAGAGATCGGCTGCGACGGGTCGCTGGAAGCTGCCGTTGAAGCTCCATTTGCGGAACTCCGCTTTCGGCACATCGCCATATTTGTCGTGATCGTCTTCCGCGCCCAGCCACGGTACGCCGTGGGTAAAAGATGGGTTGAGGGTCGCCACGCCACCGAACATTTTTTGCGTGTGATTGATGCCGAACATCACGCTGGAGAGCTTACGGCTGCTGGATCCCAGCAGCACGTCATCCAGATAATTGCGACTGATGCGGTGGGTGATGCCGGTGGTAAGACCGGTTTTGATATCGCCGTTGCGAAACACCACCCATGAGCCGATAAGCCGGTGCGTTTTGCTGTCGCCGGTGGAGCGCCACGGCCAGCCATTGTTATCAATGGTGTTGATGTAGTTGCTCCAGCTGTAGCTGTAATCGAGCAGACCGTAGCCATACGGCACGCTGACACCCGCGGCAAAATTCTGCGCATCATGCGAGTTTGAAAAATCGCTGCTGCGTCCGCCGCTGATAAACCATTTATCCGCCAGCCCAAGCAGGTTATTGCCGGTCAGCGCACCGCTGAACTGGCCGGTCCCCGTACTTTTCTGCCCGCTGTTGTCGAAACTCACTGAGCCGCTGAGCGGAAATTCCGGGGCGGCGGTAAGGTTGACAATTGACCAGCCCTGTTTGTCGCCAGGCTGGATTTCAATTTCCACCGGAACCTGCCGCACGCGGTTTAACTGCTCCATACCCTGTTCGATGTCGCGCAGGTTAAGGATTTTTCCTTCCAGCCCGGAGAACGTCATGGCGAGCGTCCGCTGCGGTACACCTTCCAGGCGGATTTGCTGTAACCGGCCTTCCAGCACCGTCAGATGCAGCACTCCGGAGGAGAGGTCCTGCTCAGTCAGAAAGGCACGGCTGGTGATATAACCCCGGCTGATATACCAGTCAGAGACGGCGTTAGTGACCTGCGTCAGCCGGGTCATGTCCAGGCACTGATTCAGCCAGGGGGCGGTAACGGTGGCGGCGTCGCGTGGAGAGAGCAGGGTGGCATCACGCACTTCAATACGGGAAATGGTAAAGCACGGGCCTTCAGTGGTCGGGGGCACGACAGGTGCAGATGAGCGGGGTAGCGGTGTGCTGCGCTCCAGTTCATCACGCTGACGCTGGTTCTGTTCAAGCAGCTGTTGTTGTTGCTGTTGAATGGTATCGCGGTCAGCTGGAGAGAGTGGAGCCGCTGTGGCACGCACGCACGCTACCGCCAGAATGGTGATACAGAAGAGGCGCGTGACGACGGAAAAACCGCGTACTGGCTTCCTGCCCATTGCTTGTCCTTAAGTAAAAAATTGTATGAAAATTGTTCTAGAAAATAAGGCATTAGTAAGATTTTGTAAATAACATTATTGATTTTGTGCATATGATAACTAAGGCTAATATATTTTTTCGTCCCGCTGAAATGGCGAGAAAGTAATGCTTCAACAGACAGGAGTCAGATGTACTGAAGGCAATTGTCGGCCCGGCCTGCCGAATATGACCTGGATCGGGGATCCGGCATTTTCGGCAGCATGAAACTGACTACAGCGAGGTTATCCTTTACCTTTTGCACATCACCGTTCACATTCACCCCTTGATAGGCGTTCATGCTATTTTCTGGTTTATCGATACGAGATAACGGGTTGAATTCAAAGCATCTTTGCTTTGGGGGATAAGTTAGCTTATTACTTAATAATATTTTACTTTCAATTGATTAAGCTGTTAGTTCTAATTCCTTCACCGCCTTAAAAGTCTTCTCTATCAGTAAATTAAAGAGTGATTTATTATCAGCGTTCCCGAATCTGGCAAACCGAAATATCAAGTTTATCGTCCACCTGTCTGGTACGATAGATCTCACCTCTGCTACCGGTAAGGTCCTGCTGTCAATGTTGGTAGCGGTTGTGCAGATGGCGCGCGATCTGCTGATTGAACGCGCAGAGGTGGGGCTATCACGAGCAAAAGCCGAAGGTAAGAAACGGGGAAAATCCTTGATAATCGCTCCAGAAGCCAGTGACAGCGCGTTACCGCGTGAATACGATATTTCCAGAGCAACTATCGTCGCACTATTGCATCAACAAAGAATTAAAAGTTATTCATACAGTTAGTGTAAATGAATTTCGCTGAAACCTGAGCATCCTGTTTCGGGTGTTCATATACGTAGTCAACGAAAGTCTTATAGAGCGTAATCATCTGGGGAGTGACTTCGGACTTGCCATTCATATTATCGAGACGCTGATAATATTCTCCTTTGGTCATTCCACCGTTTCGGCCTTCGGTTACGTTTGCGGTAAATTGAGCCATACCCATGCACATTTGATCTTTGTCGCTACTCGCTTTATCCGGGTGGAGGGCACCTTCAAGCACTTTATCACCACTAATGACATGTTGCGCCCACGCTGAATTGTTGGCGATAAACTTTTTGGAGCCAGTGGCAATACCGTATTCGATGCGAATGCCATTATCGTGATAACTGCCATCTGCGTCTTTGGTTGCGAGCTTTAATGAGATTCGGCAACCGGGCAGCGTTTTGTTTTCCTGAACAGAAACTATCACCGTGTCCGTGTCGCAATCGGCAAAGCTGTATTCGGGATTAACGTAAGTATTCGTTTTAACCAATAACCCGGTTAAACCGTTTTTATAGCCTTTTGCCGGTAGGGTTTTGTAGGCGTTGCGGTCGCCCTTTTTTATCGCTTCACGGAAGTGATCCATTCCGATACGTGTAGCCAGTTGATCAATGCTTTCGGTTGCGTAGGATGATGTTGACGCTGTGATGAGTAAAGTGCCTAACGCTGCCTTGCACATAAAGCCTGTTTTTCTAATCTGCTCTTTAAACATGTTGTTCTTTCCTCGAAATCCACCCATGCGGTGTTTCTAACAACATAATAAACGTTTGATTCATAATATCACGATAAGTGAGTGGCTCTTTAGTGGTCATCTGCGCAAATTCAGCGATGAAAAAGTCCCTTCGAACCCTGTTTGGACAACGAGTAAAAGCATTGTGCATTGCCACCGGAATGCGTCAGAAAGCTTTTGCTGAACGGTGCGGATTAGCACGTCGCTGTTGTACGTAGTATGGGGACCGCAAAGCGGTGCAGGCCCAATACCAATGGTCATTGAGGTATCGTATCTGCGCTCAAATAAGATAGGCTGAAACAATAGAGTAGATGTCATATTCTGAGTTTTAATTACGGGATGGGTAAACAGATACCGGGTGCGAATAATAATTGTCTGCCTTATCTAAAACTGATAGCTATAAGTGTCTATAAAAAATCAAAATACAGATGCGCTACGTAGGCGTTACAGTGGCGTTTCACTTCAGTCAGGGCGAAAAATTATGAAAAATATAAATTTAATATCAGATGGTTACCTGGCCTCGTTGAGTAATCTTGAGTTACTGTCACTTCATTCCAAAATTTTGACAGTATTACGTTCGAGAGAGGTTATACGCACCAAGAATAATCCTGTAGGTGATTACGCCGAATGGTTGGTTTCTAAAGCGCTAGGTATGACTCTTCTCAGTAATTCGTCAGCGGGGGCTGATGCCATCGATGCTGATGGCATGAAAGTGCAGATCAAAGCGAGGAGAGTGACGCCGGATAATCCTTCCCGGCAACTGAGTGCGTTGCGAAACTATGAGGCCGCCGATTTTGATTATTTAATTGCGGTTATTTTTGATGAAAATTACAACATTCTTGATAGTTACAAAATCCCGCATGAAGTAATACGAGATTATGCTCGGCATAGTGTTCATGTTAACGCACACATCATTAACCTCAAGGGCGCGATTCTTACCGATCCCCGCGTTATGTCCATCAAAGAAAACTTGATTGTCAGCAATTCAGTTTCAGTAAATGAAGTCTCTTCCCAAAACCCTCCGCTTAACGCCATGGCGGACGTTTTGAATCAGCAAGAGAGGATAACAAGCCGCACTACGCTGACAGACCGCCTTAAGGCTATCGGGATGGAGTGTTTCGTAAACTACTACCATCGTTTTGCCGATTCAAATTTATCAAGCGCTGACATTATTGAGCAAATGCACTCACGTGAGGGGTATACAGAGAAAAGTTGCCGGACCCGTCTCAGTAAAGCGCGAAAAGTGATCAGGGATGGTTTAAGTATTGAAGCGTTGACGTTGGTTGCCGACTCTGGGCGAATACAAGATTCTGTCAGAAATGATGCGCTTAAGCTTATCAGCGTTCTGGAGTGAAAGGGTGTGTAAGTCGTTGTAGCGCATCCTACAAAGCATCGCGCTTTTGTTAATAAATCCATGAAATTACGAGCTGTCTGGAGCGTGGAGATTTCCGTCGCCCGCTCCAGACTCTGTTTCTCAAAACATCACCACTCTCAACTTTCCCTTGATAAATAAAGAGTCATTAAATTCTATTCATCAATTGAGTCCAACCCTTCTTGCTCCCTCAGGATCAGCCTGAATGTGGGAGTACGGTTTAGCTGAAAGGCCAGTCAACGGTGTGGCGGCGTATTCAATCATCTCTCATTTCACATATGAAAATTCAAATATAATTTTGACATTTTATGGTTACAGAGAGAGACTGCCAGACAGAAGCAGGAGGGCTTATGCCGCAATTATCATCAATACAACTCTTCAAAAACCTCTCCGATGAAACCCGTCTGGGCATCGTGTTGCTGCTCAGGGAGATGGGGGAACTGTGCGTGTGCGATCTCTGCACGGCGCTGGAACAGTCCCAGCCCAAGATCTCCCGTCACCTGGCAATGCTTCGGGAAAGTGGATTATTGCTGGATCGCAAGCAGGGGAAATGGGTTCATTACCGCTTATCTCCGCATATTCCTTCCTGGGCTGCGCAGGTGATTGAGCAGGCCTGGCTAAGCCAGCAGGACGACGTGCAGGCCATCGCCCGTAAGCTGGCATCGGCTAACTGCTCTGGTAGCGGTAAAGCTGTTTGTATCTAAAAAATTTGCCTGTACATATATGTTTTTACGAATGTGAGGTGTTAAAGATGAAGGCGTTAACGGTGTTTGATCCGGCGATGTGCTGCAGTACCGGCGTTTGTGGTTCCGATGTCGATCAGGTTCTGGTCGATTTTTCTGCGGATGTGCAATGGCTGAAAGGGCGTGGCGTGCAGGTTGAACGTTACAACCTGGCGCAGCAGCCCATGAGCTTTGTTCAGAACGAGAAGGCGAAAGCATTCCTCGACGCATCTGGAGCTGAAGGGCTTCCGCTGCTGTTGCTGGACGGTGAAATGGTGATGGCGGGGCGATACCCAAAGCGCGCTGAGCTGGCTCGTTGGTTCGGTATTCCGCTGGAGAAAGTGGGGGTAGCTCCCACTCGCTGTTGTGGTGGTAATACGTCCTGTTGTTGAGTATGTCAGGAGGACATATGAAATTCTTACACAATATCCCGCCTTACCTGTTTTTTACCGGTAAGGGCGGCGTGGGTAAAACCTCCATTTCCTGTGCAACGGCTATCCGCCTGGCAGAGCAGGGCAAGCGGGTTTTGCTGGTGAGTACCGATCCCGCCTCCAATGTCGGTCAGGTATTCGATCAGGCTATCGGTAATACGATCCAACCCGTGGCTGCTGTGCCCGGTCTTTCAGCGCTGGAGATCGACCCACAAGAAGCCGCTCAGCAATACCGGGCCAGAATCGTTGATCCTGTTAAAGGCCTTCTGCCCGACGACGTCGTAAACAGTATCAGCGAACAGCTCTCGGGCGCCTGTACGACGGAGATTGCGGCATTCGATGAGTTCACCGGCTTATTGACAGACGCCACTCTGCTGACCCGCTTCGATCACATCATTTTTGATACTGCCCCAACGGGCCACACTATTCGTCTGCTCCAGCTTCCCGGCGCCTGGAGTCGTTTCATTGAAAGTAACCCGGAGGGTGCTTCCTGCCTTGGGCCGATGGCCGGGCTGCAAAAGCAGCGCGAGCAGTATGCTCATGCGGTTGAGGCGTTATCCGATCCCGAACGCACACGCCTGGTACTGGTCGCACGCCTACAAAAATCCACGCTGCAGGAAGTCGCCCGCACGCATGATGAACTGTCAGCCATTGGCCTGAAAAATCAGTATCTGGTTGTTAATGGTGTTCTGCCCAAAACCGAAACGGAAAACGACGTATTGGCCGCTGCGATATGGCAACGGGAGCAGGAGGCACTGGCAAATCTTCCTGCCGGGTTATCTGAGTTGCCGACAGACACGCTATTCCTTCAGCCGCTGAACATGGTTGGCGTGTCCGCCCTGAAAGGGCTGCTCAACGAATGCGCTGAGCCAGCACGGCTTCCTGAACAGCGCGCACAATACAAGCCAGAGAATATGTCTCTGTCTGTCATGGTCGATGATCTCGCCCGCAGTGAACACGGTTTGATTATGCTGATGGGCAAAGGCGGGGTGGGTAAAACCACGATGGCTGCGGCAATTGCGGTACGACTTGCGGACAGGGGTTTTGATGTGCATCTCACTACCTCAGATCCTGCTGCACACCTGAGTACAACGCTCAATGGCAGCCTCAAAAACCTGCAGGTCAGCCGAATCAATCCTCATGATGAAACCGAACGCTATCGCCAGCACGTTCTTGAGACCAGGGGCAGAGATCTGGATGCAGCAGGGAAACGGCTACTGGAAGAGGATTTACGTTCCCCTTGCACAGAAGAAATTGCGGTGTTTCAGGCGTTCTCACGCGTGATCCGTGAAGCAGGTAAACGGTTCGTGGTCATGGATACGGCACCTACCGGGCATACGCTGCTGCTGCTGGATGCAACCGGGGCTTATCACCGTGAGATTGCTAAGAAAATGGGTGACAAGGGTCATTTTACCACCCCGATGATGCAGCTTCAGGATCCGGAACGTACCAAAGTTCTGCTTGTCACTCTGCCTGAAACCACACCTGTGCTGGAAGCGGCAAATTTGCAGGCCGATCTGGAACGCGCGGGGATCCACCCCTGGGGCTGGATAATCAATAACAGTCTTTCCATTGCCGATACTCACTCACCACTGCTTTGCCAGCTCGCCCAGCAGGAACTACCACAGATTGAGGTTGTTAAGCATCAGCATGCTGACCGTATAGCACTTGTTCCGGTTCTGGCCTCAGAACCCACTGGCATCGAAAAACTCAGGGATTTAGTGGGTTAATTTTTTGGATATACATGGCGGCGGAGTCGCCCTGTCTGGAGGATGTATGTTACTGGCAGGTGCTATTTTTATCCTGACCATTGTTCTGGTTATCTGGCAGCCGAAGGGAGTAGGGATCGGCTGGAGTGCGATGTTGGGCGCGGTGCTGGCGTTAATCTCGGGCGTTGTACACGTGGGCGATATTCCGGTGGTATGGAATATCGTCTGGAATGCGACGGCAACGTTTATTGCCGTGATTATTATCAGCCTGCTTCTGGATGAATCCGGCTTTTTCGAATGGGCGGCACTGCACGTTTCGCGCTGGGGAAATGGTCATGGCCGTTTGCTCTTTACGTATATCGTTCTGCTTGGCGCAGCGGTCGCGGCGCTGTTTGCTAACGATGGCGCAGCGCTTATTCTGACGCCGATTGTTATCGCCATGCTGCTGGCATTAGGGTTCAGTAAAGGCACTACGCTGGCATTTGTTATGGCTGCCGGGTTTATTGCCGATACGGCCAGTCTGCCGCTTATCGTGTCAAACCTGGTGAATATCGTTTCTGCTGATTTCTTCGGACTGGGGTTTACTGAGTATGCGTCGGTAATGGTGCCGGTGGATATCGCCGCCATTATCGCCACACTGGTGATGCTGCATCTGTTCTTCCGCAAAGATATTCCGCCGACTTACGACCTGGCTCTCCTGAAAGCACCGGCGAATGCGATTAAAGATCTGGCAACCTTCAGAACCGGCTGGATAGTGTTGATCCTTCTGCTGGTTGGCTTTTTCGTCCTTGAGCCGCTCGGTATTCCGGTCAGCGCGATTGCGGCTGTTGGCGCTGTCATCCTGTTTGCGGTGGCGAAACGAGGCCATGCCATTAATACCGGTAAAGTGCTGCGCGGTGCGCCCTGGCAAATCGTCATCTTCTCGTTGGGGATGTATCTGGTGGTCTACGGCCTGCGCAACGCCGGGCTAACGGAATATCTCTCCGCTGTGCTGAACGTGCTGGCAGATAAAGGACTTTGGGCCGCGACGTTGGGTACGGGCTTCCTGACGGCAATCCTGTCTTCCATCATGAACAACATGCCTACCGTGCTGGTTGGCGCGCTCTCGATTGATGGCAGCACCGCAACCGGCGTAATCAAAGAGGCGATGATTTACGCCAACGTGATTGGCTGCGACCTGGGGCCGAAAATTACCCCTATTGGTAGTCTGGCAACGCTGCTCTGGCTGCATGTCCTTTCACAGAAGAACATGACCATCACCTGGGGGTATTATTTCCGCACCGGGATTATCATGACGCTACCCGTGCTGTTTGTAACGCTGGCCGCGCTGGCGCTACGTCTCTCTTTCACTTTGTAATGAGATACTGATATGAGCAACATCACTATTTATCACAACCCAGCCTGCGGCACGTCGCGTAATACGCTGGAGATGATCCGCAACAGCGGTACTGAGCCGACGATTATTCATTACCTTGAGACTCCACCGTCACGCGATGAGCTGGTCAAACTCATTGCAGATATGGGCATTTCAGTCCGGGCCTTGCTGCGTAAAAACGTTGAGCCTTACGAAGAACTGGGGCTTGCGGAAGATCACTTTACTGACGATCAGTTAATCGACTTTATGCTTCAGCATCCGATCCTGATTAACCGTCCGATTGTGGTGACGCCGCTGGGAACGCGTCTGTGCCGTCCTTCAGAGGTGGTGTTGGATATTCTCCCTGATGCGCAAAAAGGCGCGTTCGCGAAAGAAGATGGCGAGACAGTGGTTAATGATGCCGGTCAAAGAGTGAAGTAAACATCAGGGGGGAGGAATGTCCCCCTGTTTGTTGACCATTTAAATTATTGACCTTTTAAACAACGCATGATTTCTATGAAGTAAGCCTTCCTGTAACGCTTTGCGGAAGGAAGGCGTTATTCTTTTTTGCCGCAAGCCATTCCAGAACAGAATATATCTTATCCTGTCAGCCACTCTTTTTCTGCTTATTCATTTTTCGGTAATCGTTATTTATTATTCTTGATTGGCCCCATCTGGCAGATGTGTATAGTGAATTTCACTTTTATAAAGCCCTTTTTATTAGCAAGGAGCATTTATGCATCTGGCCCGGTTTCCACGAATTTCACTTGGTCATTTTCCCACGCCGCTGGAGCCGCTGAATAATTTAAGCAAATTATTAGGCGGACCTAAAATATGGATTAAACGCGACGACGCAACCGGTCTGGCAACGGGCGGAAATAAAACCCGCAAGCTGGAATTCCTGCTGGCGGATGCGCTGGAGAAAAAAGCCGATGTGGTCATTACCCAGGGGGCGACGCAGTCAAACCACGTGCGCCAGACGATCGCGGGCGCCGCACGTCTCGGGCTGAAAGCGAAGGCGCTGCTGGAAAAACGCGTTACCGATTTTGGTGAAGATTATCAGCGTTCAGGTAACGTATTGCTGGATACGCTGCTCGGCGGCGACATCGTCGCCCACCTGCCGGGCGGTACCGATATGCAACAGGCGATGGAGGAATACGCGGCGACGCTGCGTGAACAGGGGCACACGCCGTATATCATCCCCGGCGGGGGCTCGAACCCGATCGGCGCGCTGGGCTACGTGGCCTGCGCGGAAGAGCTGTTGTACCAGTCATCAGAGCGCCGTCTGCGCATCGATCATGTGGTTCACGCCACCGGCAGTACCGGCACGCAAGCTGGGTTAGTCGCCGGTTTTACCGCCACCAACAGCCATATTCCAGTACTTGGCATTAGCGTGCGGGCGCCAAAAACAAAACAGGAAGAGAACGTCTGGAATCTGGCCTCGCGGACGCTGGATCTGCTCGGTGTGCCGGGGGAACTGTCGCGTCATGCGGTGGTGGCGAACAGTGATTATGTCGGTGATGGGTACGGTTTGCCGACAGAAGGCACGCTGGAAGCGTTGGCGCTGCTCGCCCGCCATGAAGGCATTCTGCTCGATCCGGTCTATTCCGCCAAAGGCATGGCCGGGCTTATCGATCTCATCCGTAAAGGCCATTTCCGTCAGGATGAAAACATCGTGTTTATCCATACCGGCGGCGCGGCGGGTCTGTTTGGTTATCGTCAGGTACTGGAGCATGTCTGAGCCTTTCCTGCTTGGCGTACTGGGCGGTATGGGGCCGCTGGCAACACTGGATTTTCAGCGCCGCCTGCTGGAGGTCACGCCCGCACAGAGCGATCAACAGCAGATCCCCACGGTCGTCTGGAATGTGCCGCAAATTGTCGATCGCCAGGACGCGCTGGCGGGCAAAGGGCCATCGCCCCTGCCGCAGTTGCTTTACGCTGTTGAGAAGCTTAACCAGGCGGGGGCAAGCCATATCGCCATACCGTGCAACACGGCGCACCACTGGTACGACGCGCTGAGTGAAGCCAGTAATGCGCCCATTCTGCACATTGTTGATGCCACGCTGGATGCGCTGTCACAGGCTGAGGATAAGCCTCAGCGGGTGGGGGTGATCGCCACCAAAGGCACGCTGGAGGCGGGCTGGTATCAGGAGCGACTGGCAGCGCTGGGTATTGAGGCAATCGTGCCAGTCCCTGAGGAACTGGATCACTGGTTTGTACCGGGCTGCTACGCAGTAAAACGGGGTTCGCTAAATGAAGGTGGGGAATTACTGACGTTGCAGGCCAACGCACTGTTTGCCCGGGGTGCGCAAAAGTTAGTACTGGCCTGTACCGAAGTGCCGGTTGCGCTGGAAGCGGCCAATGCGCCTTTCCTCCATCTCACCTGGGATCCGGCTCAGGCACTGGCAGAGCGATGTTCACAATTATGGCAAACCTACGCACAGTTTAATTAGAACGCTGTCCGGTGCGATAACGGACGATAAATTCAGAACAATCACGGGAAAATAAAATGAAGAAAAGTCTCTGCTTATTAATTGCAGCGGGTGGGGTATGGGCAAATATAAGTTTTGCTGCAACGCTAACTGAAGTTCGTGTGGCCTATAGCGGCGGTTCCCAGGTATTAATGCTGGCAAAAGCCGACGGCTCTCTGGATACCGCGTTAAACAGCAAAGTGAAATGGGTGCAATTTGCCTCTGGTGCAGATGCTTTGAATTATTTCGCCAGTAACGCGATCGATATTGCCAATTTTGGTTCCAGCCCGGCGACAGCGGGTATTGTGCGTAAATTACCGGTCGAAATAATTGGCGTTTCGGGCGTGATTGCCAGCTATGAGCGACTGATCGGCAAAGACGGCATTGTGAAAATCAATGATATCGAGGGCAAGCGTGTCGCCTATCCACCCAATTCAACGGCACAGTACGCTCTCGAAGCCGCGATCGATGTAAACAAACTGGATCGCAGCAAAATTACGCTGCTGCCGCTGCGTCCGGCAGAAATGGTGGCGGCCTGGAAACGTGGTGACATTGATGCTGGTTATGTCTGGGCGCCGTTTGCGCAGGAGCTGGAGGCCTCGGGTGGCCATCAGGTCTTTGCGACCAAAGATCTGCAGAAAGAGGGTTACCTGATTTACAACAACTATGTGGTGCGTAAAGCCTTTGCCGAACAGTATCCGGAAGCGGTGACCGCCTTCCTGCGCGTACACCAGCAGAAAGTGGATGAGTTCAGGAAAGATCCGGAACGTGCCGCAGCCATTGTCGCGAAAGAAGTGGGTGCTCCGGTCACCACCGCCGCCAATACGCTGGGCGGGTTGGAATATCCCACGTTGGCCCAGCAAGGGACGGCTGACTGGCTGGGAAATGGCACCCAAACCACAGACAGTGGTATTGGCAAAGCGTTGACCAAAACCTCCCGCTTCCTTGCCGACATCGGTGAGATTCGCAAGCGTGATATTCCCGCCAACTGGGATACCGCGATTGATTCCCGCTACATTCGTGATGCGGCGGTGGCGGCGCAATGAGATTGAGTCAGCATATCGCCATCAGCGTGGTGTCGGTGGCGATTTTCTTTATCGTCTGGCAGGTGGCGGCAACGCAGCAGTGGGTCGATCCGCTGCTGTTACCTTCGCTGACGGACATCGGTTTGACGACTGAAGAGCTTTTGGCCGATGGCTATCGCCAGGTACCGCTCTGGGAACACATTGCGGTGAGCCTCGCGCGTGCACTTGGCGCATTTTCCGTGGCGATTATCATCGGTATTCCGCTGGGTTTACTGATGGGGCTGTCTGATGGCCTGGCGGCGGTGCTTAATCCCTTCGTGCAGTTCCTGCGTCCTTTGCCAAAAATTGCGCTGATCCCGCTGGCCGTCGTCTGGCTGGGGATTGGCGAGGCCTCCAAGTTTTTCCTGATTTTCATCGCCACATTTTTGAGCGTGGTGGTGGGTGCATCGGCGGCCGTTGAGCGTATTGGTCGTTCGCGCATCCGCGTGGCGCAGACGCTGGGCGCATCACGCAGGCAAATCTTCCTGCGCGTGGTGTTGCCGGATGCGCTGCCGGATCTCTTTACCACCGTCAGGCTCTCCATTGGCATCGGCTGGACGTCGCTGATTGCCGCAGAGATGGTCGCTGCCAGCTCTGGTCTGGGCTGGATGGTGATCAACGCCAGCGCTTACTTGCGCACCGATATTGTCATGCTTGGTATTTTGCTGTTGGGCGGTATTGGCTATCTCCTGGATTTATTGCTGCTGGGGTTACAGCGCCTGACGGTGCCCTGGGCGGGGAAAGAATAATGAGTGCTATTAACCTGGAAAATGTGTCGCTCTCTTTTGCGGCGAAACCGCAGCCGTTTACGGTGCTGGAAGATATCAACCTGAGCCTCAACAGCGGCGAGTTTGTGGTCCTGCTTGGGCCGTCTGGCTGTGGTAAATCCACCATCCTGAACCTGGTCGCCGGGTTTAGTAAACCGGATCGGGGGCGAGTGGTGGCTGGCGGCAAAACGGTACGACAGCCTGGTCCCGATCGCGGGATGATCTTCCAGCAACCCAACCTGTTCCCGTGGCTGTCGGTGCTGGAAAACGTCACCTTTGGCCCACGTCTGGGCAAACACCACAAGGATGAAACCAACGCACAGGCGCAGGCATGGCTTGAGCGAGTAGGGCTGAAAGGCTTTGAACATCACGCCCCCTGGCAGCTTTCAGGCGGCATGAAGCAGCGCGTGGCGCTGGCACGTGCCTGGCTTCCCGGCCCGGAAGTGCTGCTGCTGGATGAGCCGTTCGGCGCACTGGATGCCCAAACCCGGCTGATGATGCAGGAACTGCTGCGTGAGGCCTGGCTTTCCACCGGCACCACGCTGCTCTTCGTCACTCACGATGTCGAAGAGGCGCTGTTTCTCGCCGATCGCATTCTGATCATGTCAGCAAAACCCGGAAAAATCGTCGATGAGATCGTTCTGCCCTTTGGCCGCGATCGGGATATCGAAACGCTTGCCGAACACCCCGCCTACAGCGAGATCAAACATCACGTTCTGCATCGGGTGCGCCAGGAGGCGAAACGGCACTTATCTTAAACGTAGTTCCCGGTGTCGGGAATGAATCAACCGTCATGACTGAGGTGGAAGCAATGAGCAACAGCGAATTACGAGACCGTCTTGAAACCAGTATTCAACAGCACCGGGATGAATATGTGGCCATCGCCAAAGATATTCACGCCCACCCGGAAACGGGCAACAACGAGTTTTACGCCAGCGGCCTGCTGACTCAACTGCTGGAAAGGCACGGCTTTGTTGTCACCCTCAATGTCGCCGGCCATGAAACGGCTTTTTATGCGGTAAAGGAGAGCGGCAAACCCGGTCCAACTATCGCGTACCTCGCGGAATACGATGCGCTTATTGATATTGGCCATGCCTGTGGGCACAACATCATTGGGGTCACCAGTATCGCCGCAGCGGTTGCCCTTAGCGAAACGCTGGACACGACAGGGGGTAAGGTAGTGGTACTCGGTACGCCTGCGGAAGAGGGCGGACTGCGGGGTAAAGGCGGCCCGAATGGTAATGTGAAGGCCCGGTTCGTGGAGCACGGTTTCCTGAAGGACGTCGATGCGGCGCTGATGATCCACCCGGCGGGTAAAACGCGACTGTCTGGCCCGTCGCTGGCAAACAATCATCTGTACTTCCATTTTTATGGCAAACCGTCCCACGCGGGCAGCTCGCCGCATAAAGGCGTGAATGCTCTGGATGCGCTTGTGCTGCTCTACAACGGGATCAGCGTTCTGCGCCAGCAACTGCCGGACGGCATCCGCGTTCACGGCATTATTACCAACGGCGGCCAGGCGCCGAATGTGATCCCGGAGTATGCCTCGGCGCACTATTACATCCGCGCCCATACCCGTGAAGAGGTGGTAGCGCTGGAACCGCGCATCCGCGCGATTGCGGAAGGTGTTGCGCTGGCAACCGGCACCACGGTGAAAATTGAGCACCAGGTCGGGCCGCGAGATTTCAATATCAACCACACGCTGAACGGCGTGCTGCTGGACGAGTTCACCGCCGCAGGAGAAAACGTCGAGCTGAAGGAAAAAGAGGGGCTGGGCTCCACCGACGCAGGCGATATCAGCCACGCAGTGCCGACCGCACATCCGTACATCAAGATTGGCCCCGATGAGTTGATTGGACACACCGTGGCGTTTCGCGAAGCCGCGAACTCAGTGCAGGGATATGACGCGCTGATCGCGGGGGCACAAGTGCTGGCGCGAACCGGGCTGCGTCTGTTAACCGATGCCGCACTGCTGCAGGAAGCGAAAGACGAATTTGCCGGGCAAACCGCCGCCACGCAAGCCGCATGACCTTAGCCGGAGTATCATAACAATGAAAATGCTGTTTTCTGCCGCCGCACTCCTGCTGGCGGCGGTTTTACCCCTGGGAAGCGCGCAGGCTGAGAACGTCGATCGTAACGCTTCGCTGAATATTGCCTACGGAAACCGGCCGGGCACGCTGGATCCTTATCTGACGACCAACAACGCCACCTCAGACGTGGACAGGCATATTTTCGAAACGCTGTTCACCATCAACGCTAAATTTGAGCCCGTACCGGAGCTGGTGCAACGCTATACCCTGAGCGACGATCGCAAGACCTACACCTTTGTATTGCGCGATGGGATCCATTTTCATGATGGACAACCGCTGACTGCCGATGACGTGGTGGCGTCAATGAACCGCTGGCTGGCGGTGTCCACGCAGGGGAAAGCCAACCTCCCCGGCGTGCAGTTCAGTAAGGTGGATGATAAAACAGTCACCTTTACGCTGCCTGCTCCGTCGCTCATTACACTCAACGTGCTGGCGGACGTGAAGAACATTGCCGCAATTATGCCGAAACGCATTGTCGACGAGACCAACAGCAGCAAGAAGCCGATCGCCGAGCTGATAGGCACCGGCCCTTACAAGCTGGCGGAATTCAAGCCTGGTGATTATTTGCATCTGACCCGCTATGACCAGTACCAGTCACGCGCCGAACCGGCGAGCGGCCTGTCGGGCGAAAAGAAAGCGGACGTGAAGGACATCTGGTTCCGCTATATAACCGATGAATCCACGCGCCTGGCCGGGGCGATGACCGGTGAATACGATCTGGTATTCCAGTTGCCGAAGGACAATATCGACACGCTTAGCAGCGCGCCGGATCTGTCGCTGTTTCAGCCGCAAAGCGGCGGCTCGCTCATTACCTACCTGTTCAATAAAAACCAGGGGCCGTTCGCCAACGTGAAGCTGCGGCAGGCATTTAACCTGGCGCTCGACGTTCATCAGACGCTGCTGGCGGGTTACAGCGATCCGCGTTTCTTCAAAGAAGATCCCTCACTGGGCTTCCCGGATCAGGTGGACTGGTACAGCGAAGCCGGCAAACCCTTCTGGAATCAACATAAGCTGGACGAGGCTCGTGCGCTGGTGAAGGCCTCGGGCTACAAGGGTGAAGAGGTGGTGATCATTGCCACTAAAGAGTATGCCGAACTGTATAACCTGGCGATTGTGGCCCAACAGGTGCTGAAACAGATTGGCGTGAAATCGCGGCTGGACGTGTACGACTGGCCGACGGTGCTGCAACGCCGCCAGGATCCGAAAAACTTCGATCTCTGCGCGCTGGAATTCTCTATGCGTCAGGTACTGCATCAGTATCCTTTCCTGGATTCCCGGGCGAAATTCCCCGGCCTGAGCAACAGCCCGGAAATTGACAACGTGCTGGATCAGATTAAACAAGCGTCGTCACTGAAAGCGGCCAAACCGTTGGTGGATAAACTGAACACGCTGAGCTGGCAATATCTGCCGGTTATCGTGCTGGGCCGTACTACGCCGGATGCGGTGGCGATCAAAAGCAATGTGAAAGGCTACCAGGATCTGATAGGTCCCGTACTGTGGAACGTTAGCGTGACGAAACCCTGATGGAGAAAGGCGATGAAAAGATACCTTTTTCACCGCCTGCTGGCACTGCTACCGGTGCTGCTGGTGGTGTCGGTGGTGGTGTTCTGTCTGATTCACCTGGCGCCGGGCGATCCGGCGCTGGTGATCCTGGGGAACGATGCCAGTCCTCAGGATATTGCCGCGCTGCGCCAGCAGATGGGGCTGGACAGGCCGTTGCTTGTGCAGTTCTTTAGCTGGTTTGGCGAGATACTGACCGGCGATCTGGGGCATTCACTGTTTTTGAATACCAGCGTCATGTCGCTGTTTTTACAGCATCTGACGCCGACGCTGGCGCTGGCGTTATACGCCCAGCTCATCGCGCTCATTCTTGGGCTGGCGGGCGGCGTGGTAAGCGCCTGGCAACATGGCGGCATCGCGGATCGCATCATTCGTATGTTGGCGACGTTTGGCATGTCGGTGCCGGGGTTTTTGCTTGGCCTGTTTTTGATCTTTTTCTTTGCCGTTCAGCTGCGCTGGTTTCCGGTGGTGGGCTATCGCTCCACCAACGACTCTTTCTGGTTAAACGTCTGGTATTTAACCTTGCCCGCATTCGCGTTGGGACTGCGCATTGCCGCGCTGATAGCCCGTATGACCCGGGCTGTGATGCTGGATGTCATGCAGGAGCCTTTTATCAACACCGCACGGGCAAAGGGGGTTCCGGAGCGGCTGGTGCTGCTGCGGCATACTTTGAAAAACAGCCTGATCCCGATTCTGACCATTTGCGGCGAATCGTTCGCCTCGCTGGTGACCGGCACTCTCGTTATCGAGAGTGTGTTCGGTATTCCGGGCGTGGGTTCGCTGATTGTGGATTCGATCGAACGGCGTGACGTGACGGTGATCCAGGGCGTGGTGCTACTGATCACGGTTTGTTACGTGTTGATCAACCTGGCGGTGGATCTGCTGAGCTATCTGGCCGATCCGCGACTGTCTATAGACGGAGGGGAAAAATGAACCTGTCGAGAAATCCGACGCTGTTGATCTGGCCCGCCGTACTGGTGGCGATCGTACTGCTGTCGTTTTTTGCCAGCCTGGTGAGCCCTTACGATCCCTACAGCATCGATCCGTTAAGCCGCCTGAAACCCCCTTCCGTTGAGCACTGGTTTGGTACCGATAACTTCGGGCGAGACCTTTTTGTTCGCGTGGCGCTTGCGGTACGGGTGTCGTTCTCGGTGGGTGCTGCGGTGGCGCTGATTGCAGGCGTCACGGGGATCATCATCGGTTTACTGTGTGCCTGGTATCGTCCGGTCGACAGAGTGTTAATGCGTGTCTGCGATGGTCTGTTCGCGTTTCCATCTCTGTTGCTTGCCATCGCCATTGTGGGGGTATTGGGGCCGAATATCGCCAACGTGGTGCTGGCGTTGTCGCTGGTTTACGTACCGTCGATAGCCCGGGTGATCCGCGGTGCGGCCATGGTCATTAAAGAGAAGAATTTTATCGAAGCCCTGCGCGCGCAGGGGGCGAACGCTTCGCGCATTATCTGGCTGCACCTGCTGCCTAACGTCATCTCACCGTTTATCGTGCAGGTGAGCTGGGTATTTTCGGTGGCCATTCTTACCGAGGCGGCGCTGAGCTTTCTCGGCTCCGGCGTGCCTGCACCAATGCCCAGCCTGGGCAACCTGTTACTGGAAGGTAAGGCCGTTATCTTTAACGCGTGGTGGATGACCTTTTTTCCAGGGGTTGCCATTGTCCTGCTGATCCTGGGGCTGAATATCATAGGCGACGACCTGAGAGATAATGCCGATCCCAGCCTGAAGCCTCTGCCGCGTCGCGTGTTACGGCGGTTAAAACAAGGAGGTCGCCATGGCTGATATCTTGCTTGACGTGAAGGATCTTGAGGTTCATTTCGCTACCCGGCAGGGCGTTGTCTCTCCGGTGCGTGGCGTCTCCTTTCGGGTTAACACACATGAGACTCTCGGTATTATTGGTGAATCCGGCTGCGGTAAGAGCGTGACCGCGCAGGCACTGATGGGGCTACTGTCTCCCCGTACCTGTCGGGTTCACGGTGAGGTAACGCTGGCAGGAAAAGCATTGCATTCGCTGTCGGCGAAAGCGCGCCGTCAGCGAAACGGGCATGAAATGGCGATGATTTTTCAGGACCCGCTCGCCAGCCTGAACCCGGTGATGACCATTGGCTTGCAGATTGATGAGAACCTGCGGCTGCATACCTCGTTGAATCGAGCGCAGCGTCAGCAGAAAATTATCAGCCTGTTGACGCAGGTTGGTATTGTCGATCCTGCCCGCAGCGCGGGTGCCTGGCCGCATGAACTCTCTGGCGGTATGCGTCAGCGTGTGATGATTGCAATGGCCATTGCGACGTCACCGTCGTTGCTGATTGCCGATGAGCCCACCACGGCGCTGGACGCCACCATTCAGGCACAAATCCTCGATTTGCTGGAGGACATTAACCAAAAATCGGGTATGGGTATTGTCATTATCACGCACGATCTGAGCGTGGTCGCACGGCTTTGTCAGCGGGTGGTGGTGCTCTATGCCGGACAGGTTGTGGAAGAGGCGGATGTACACACGCTGTTTGAGCGTCCACGTCATCCATATACCCGTGCGCTGCTGGCGGCGCGTCCGTCGGCGGATCACACACCGAAAACGCCGCTGGCGGAAATTCGTGGTCAGGTGCCCGCGTTGCATGACTTGCCTTTAGGCTGCACTTACGCCGATCGCTGCCCGCTGGCGCAACCGCGCTGTCGGGCACAGGCACCTGAACTGCGGGCGGTAGGGCGCAAGGCACAACAGGTTCGCTGCTGGCGAGCCGACGAAGCGGGAGTGTTGAGATGACGACACCGTTGTTAAGCGTTAAAAACCTGTCGAAAACCTTTAGCCGTCGTGGGCAGTCGGTACAGGCGGTTGATAACATCAGTTTTACCCTGAATGCGGGCGAAACCTGGGCGCTGGTGGGGGAATCCGGCAGTGGAAAAAGCACGACCGGCCGCCTGGTGCTGGGGTTGACGTCCGCAAGCGCGGGCGAGATAGCGTTTGAGGGGCGACCGCTTGCGGGGCGTAACGCCGTTGGATGGCGGAGCGTGCGCCGCGACATGCAGATGATTTTTCAGGACCCGCTTTCATCGCTCGATCCAAAACGCACCATTGGCTATAGCCTGGAAGAGCCGCTGATTATCCATGGCGCCGGTAATCGCAAGGCGCAGGTTGCTGAGATGCTGGAGCAGGTTGGCCTGCGGCCACAGGATAGCGCCCGCTATCCGCATGAGTTTTCCGGCGGTCAGCGCCAGCGTCTCGGTATTGCCCGGGCGCTGATCCTGAAGCCGAAGCTGATCGTCTGTGATGAGCCGGTTTCCGCGTTGGACGTCTCGATCCAATCGCAAATTCTCAATCTGCTGATGCGATTACAGCGTGACTATGGGCTGGCGTATCTCTTTATCTCTCATGATCTTAACGTGGTCAGGCACATTGCTGACAGCGTGGGGGTGATGTACCGGGGAGAGATCGTTGAGCAGGGAGAAGCCGCAGAAGTCTTTGCTGCACCGCGTCATGACTACACGCGCTATTTGTTGAATGCCATTCTGCCTGAGTATCCCGACACGCAGGGAGAAACACGCATCGTCGCTAACGGTTAAGTCTGCAAAGGGGGCATCCCCCCCTTCTACTGACACTTCTCCTGTTAATCCTCGTCTCTCGCTCAACTCCGTTTTCTTTTCGCCAACACATTGCATTGACAGCAGGACCTGTAACGTTACACTAAACCGTTGTAGTTCATAATTCCTAAGAAGATGGCGATGCCGGGTGTTAGTGTCTTCCGCCATTCATCGATTGCCGCAAAGGAGATGTATGGCGAATATTCGTGATGTCGCAAAGCATGCTGGCGTTTCCGTCAGTACGGTATCCAATGTGCTCAACGGTCGTACCGATCAAATGCGTGCTGAAACGCTGGCGCGCATCCAGCAGAGCATGCAGACGTTGAATTACTTTCCAAACCGGGTGGCGCAACAGCTCAAAACCGGGCAGGCCAAAATGATTGGCCTGCTGGTGCCGTCGATTGTGAATCCCAGCTTTGCCGCCCTGGCCCGTGAAGTTGACCTGGCGGCCAAAAAGCGTCAGTTCCGGGTGCTGATTGGTAATACCTACCGGCAGATTGAAGAAGAAGAGGCCTTTCTGGACGACATGTTTTCTCACGGCGTCCGCGGGATTATCGTTGCCGCCTGCGATATTGAAAAAGCGCACTTTGCGCGAGCGGTAGAGCAGGGCATGGTGATGGTGAACTATGATGGCCGCATGCCTGCGCGCGCTCAGTCAGACCATTTTGCGCTGGACAGCGTATCCATGGACAACATTGATGCCGGGCGAATGGCGGCAGAACACCTGATCGCGCAGGGATGCCGTCGTCTCGCATTTGCCACGGTGGAAGGGATGACGCCGAGCCGCGCGCACAAAATCGAAGGCTTTCTTCGTGCGGTGCAAGACCATGGACTTTATCGGGAAGGGATGATCATTGAAGGCCAGGCCGTGGCCGCCTATGGCGACACGGAAATGACGGAACTTGGGCGGGCGCTGGCGTTAAAAATCAGCCAACAGCCGGCGTTCCCGGATGGCATCGTGGCAATCAACGACGCCCTGGGTATTGGTCTGATGGCTGGTCTGCATCAGGCGGGGATCCATGTGCCGCAACAAATTTCTATTGTGGGTATCGACAATATCCCGCTCTCCGGACTGGTTTTCCCTGGCCTGACCTCCATCATGCCGCCCCTTCGGGAGATGGCAGAGGTGATGGTTGAACGGTTGATTGACAGGACCGAAAACCCGGCCATTCCGCCAGAGGAGTTTCTGTTCCCTCCGTCGTTGGTCTCCCGGCAATCGGTACGGTAACGGCGTGGCAGGAGAAGAACATTACGTTCTTCTCGTTTTGTCATACCAGCGTTGGGGCTACGGTCAGCAGGATATTGGCGAAGCGGCGGGTTTCTCCGGACGCGATAACCAGGATAGTGTCGGACGATTTGGCCAGCGAATAAAACGCGTTGCGTTCAACGTGCTCAAACTCGATGGTCTCAGAAAGCATGCCGCGGTATTCGCGCTCGACCGTATTATCAAAATCCGCCGGGCTTGCCATTAACGTGGCTTTTTCCACATTAATATAGCCGAGGATTTTCTCCAGAATGACGACGCTGCCGATCATTCCCGGAGTGAAATTAAGCCAGATAATCCGTGCCTGCGCAGAGGTATTGGTTAAAAAAGAATAATTGGCATCGGTGATTAAAATATTCGCCTTGTGTCCGCACTGTGCCAGTGCCTGTAATAAATCAGGATGAATAATATCTGACTTGATCATATGTCATACCTTTTTAAAACTGGCGGGCTTGATTGCCCGCCACATTTTTATGCCCGGTAAATACCGCCGTTAATGTCAATGGTTGCGCCGGAAACGAAACCGTCATATTCAGAGGCGAGGAAACAGATGACCCTTGCCACATCTTCCGGCGTACCCGCTCTTCCCAAAGGAATTGCCTGGATGGTCTGGTCGGCAGAGGCCTGCGTGGTGTGTTGATTATGAAAACGCGTGCCCAGAATCAGCCCTGGGGCAACGGCATTGACGCGGATGCCGTGTTCACCGAGTTCTGCGGCGAGCGAGCGTGTCCAGGTCAGCACCGCGCCTTTGGTGGTGGAATACACCAGAGAACCCGCGTGGCCGCCGGAACGCCCGGCCAGAGAGGCCAGGTTGACGATACTGGCGCCTTCTGGCGCGGCTTTCAGCCACGGTAATGCCTGCTGAGTGACATTCAGCATCGTCGTCATATTGACATCGATAACGGTGCGCCAGAAATGTGGCTCAATCTCGCCCAGCCATTTGCGGGCAATAATGCCGCCGACGTTATTGACCAGAATATCGATACCGCCGAGAAATTCCGCCGCCTGCGCCACACAGCGGGCCGCATCTTCTTCATCGGTTAAATCGGCGAAACCACAGGCCGCCCGACAGCCCTGTTGTTCGGCGAGGGCGATTAATTCCCGTGGGCCTTCTTCGCCACTGAAATAATGAATATAGATATCGCATCCCGCTTCAATCAGTTTTCTCGCACTCTCTTTACCAATGCCTTGTTCTGCACCCGTAATAAATGCTTTTTTACCCGTTAATAATCCCATTTCATACTCCCGTTATTCATATTTAAAACGGCATCAGGCGATGACGTAACATCGTTTTGCCGTTTTTTACGCGTGGATATCCCTGCCACCTGAATGTGGCAAATACAGAACTTAATTATCAGTAGCCGGCCAGTCCAGGCAGCCAGGTGGTTAACGGTGGCGCCATGGCGACAATAATGATGCCGACAAAAATCACCGCCAGATATTTCGCCATAGGTCTGATGACGTGTTTCATTTCCACTCCGCAAATCGCGCAGGTGGTGTACAAACCCAGGCCGATCGGGGGTGAAAACAGACCAAAGCCCATCGCCATGATCATCACAATGCCAAAGTGCAGCGGGTTAAAGCCAAGCTGAATTGCAATCGGCACCAGAATAGGGGCGAAGATGATCAGCGCAGGCGCACCTTCGAGAACCGCACCAAAGATGATCAGAATGACAATGGTTAACATCAGGAACAGCCAGGCACCTTGCTCCATACCAATTCCCACCAGCAGTTCAGCGATCTGCTGCGGGATCATCTGAATGGTCAGGGCATAAGAGAGGCTGGTTGCACAGGCCACGATGAACAGCAGAACGCCGGACATCGCCGCGATATCAACGAACATTTTAACCGTGGCTTTCAGCGTCAGTTCACCAAACGCCAGGCGACCCACCACAATGGCGTAGATAACCGCGAAGGCGGAAATTTCTGTGGAGGTGGCGATCCCCATCATGACGCCACGACCAATCATGAAGATCATGACCAGGCCAACAGCGGCACCCAGGTAAAGCTGAGTTCTCGGGCGTAATACCGGGTAGGCTTCGCTGACGTTAATTTTTCCGCCGAAACGGTTGGCGGCAACCATTAACAGCACCAGCAGGCAGGCCGCAGGCACCAGGCCGGCGATGAACAACGCCCCGATGGAAATATTCGCGACAAAGCCCATCACAATCAGGTTCACGCAGGGAGGAATGGTCTCCGCCATCACTGCGGAGGCGGCAAATACCCCGGCGGCTTCTTCGCTATCCTGCTTCGCACGGCGTACCGCTGGCATTAACACCCCGCCGACGGCCGCTACATCCGCCAGTTTGGAACCGGAGATGCCGGAGAAAAAGGCCATCGATAGCACGGTTGTCATGTTCAGACCGCCGCGAAACCGTCCCATACCGCGCACAATCAGTTCGACCAGTCGCGTGGACATGCCGTTGATTTCCATCGCCGCACCGGCGAGCAAGAAGAACGGAATCGCCAACAGAACAAAGTGGTCAACGCCCGCCGCCACCTGCTGAGAGAAAAAGACAAAGGGCAGGGAAGGGTCGCAGATGAAAAAGACCATTGCGGACATGCCGAGCGTGAAGGCGATAGGCACGCCGGCCAGAATGCCGAGCACGAAGCAAATCAGCATCAGGCCCGCCGCTGCGCTGGCAGGATCGGCCATCAGCGACAGTTTCAGATAACCCAGCGCCGCCAGCACCAGGATCCCAACACCGCTGAGCAACACCACTTTGGCGCGTTCATGCAGGGCATGTTCCAGCGCGGCCACCATCATAACGACGGAGCCGATTAACACCGGGATCACGTAGATGGTCTGCGGCAGGCCCGTCTCGGTGGTTTGCAATCGCGCGGCCTGTACCAGGTCATAACTGGAAATCACCAGCCCGACGGAGACCAGAAACAGGATCCAGCGACTGGCATGGATAACGTAAGGGCGAACGCTTTCAGGCAGGAAGCGTAAGAACAGATCGACACCAATGTGTCCGCCTCTGCCCGTTGAGGTGGCAACGCCAAAAAAGACCAGCGCAATCATCAGCGCTCGCGCCACTTCTTCCGCCCAGTGGATCGGTGAATGCAGGGCGTAACGCCAGATCACCGAAGCGAATACCACCAGCACGTTGATAAACAGCACCAGCGCCCCGGCCCACGACGTTAAGGTTGTCAAAAATCGACTCAGCCGCCCCAACAGCGTCAACAAAGTATTTTCATCCTTTGTTTTCATCGAGATATCTGCCATGGTGAACTCCTTTCATGGTTTGTTTGGGCAACATCGCCGACCCGCGAAATTCCGCAGGCCGACGATGCACGGCTTATGGCTTGTCGCTCGGCGCCGCAGCGCTGATCTCGTCCACCATAGGTTTCAGATCCGGGTATTTATCAAGGAAGGTTTTCCAGACAGGCTGTACGGCCTGCGCGAAGAACGCGCGATCGGTTTCCCGGAAAGTGACGCCTTTGGCCTCCAGGTTTTTAATTGCTTCCAGCTCTTTCTGGCTGGCCTGCTGGCGTTCGTATTCCGTGGCTTCTTTCGCAGCGGCCAGCACGTCGGCACGTAATGATTCCGGGATCTGCTCGAAGCTCTTCTTGTTCATGGCAATCATCAGTGGGTTATAGCTATGGCGGGTCAGCGTGCCATTCTTGATGATTTCATAATATTTGCTGGCGTAGATGGTGGGCGCATCATGCTCGACGCCATCGATCACGCCCATTTGCAGGCTGGAATAGACTTCCCCGCCCGGCATTGGAATCGCTACCGCTCCCATGTGATTCAGCGTGGCGATAAAGTTAGGCACCGGCAGAACGCGGATTTTCAGATTCTTTAAATCCTCAGGTTTTTCAATCGCCTTCTTGGTGTAGACGTTGCGCGCGCCGAGGTTATAGCCATAACCCAACACCATCACGTTCGCTTTATCCATCATCAACTTAGAAAGCTGTTCGCCGGCTTTGCCGTCCAGCGCTTTCCCGACCTGGTCATAGTCTTTAAACAAATAACCCAGATCCAGAACACCGACTTCAGGGACCAGCGTGGCCCAGATTGAGGTGCCTGAAATCATCATGTTAATGGCACCGATACGGACCTGCTGTGTGGCATCGGCTTCTTTTCCCAGCATGGCGTTGGCGAAATAATTAAGCTTAATCTGTCCTTTTAACTTCTCGTTTTTATTCAGGTTTTCCTGGAATCGATTGAACCAAATATAGTGCGCAGAGGAGTCATCTCCTGGCAGAGACGAGTAAACACGAAAATTGATTGCTGCCTGTGCTGAAGCGCTCAGCACACTGCCTGCAATCAGGGCGCTACTGAGGCAAGCGAGTGCCAGAAAACGTCTGGCTGAACGAAACGGTGTTGTTTTCATCATGATTATCCTTTCTCACAGTGTAGAGGTCGCGATAACGCCATCTGGCAAGGCTGACACGGCCAGCTGGTTTAACGAAAAAGTCGCTGAATCTGTTTTCTGTAACGTTTTAGTGTAACGTTACAGACGCTATCCGACTCACTGTGCAAATGCAATATGCTTCCTTTCATCAACGCCAGTGATATGTGAATTTTGTGGCGGGCATCGCTAATTTGCGGGTGGGTGTTACAAAACCGAAACGGGGTGTTCGCTGTTTAGTCACTGTTTAGCGGCGCAAGGCTCAGAAACCGGTCCTTCGCAGACAGCCGAAGGCGCTGTCAGCCGTCTGTGTAAACAGATTCGCGTCTGTCAGGCGATAACTTTTACGCATAGCGGCTAAGAAAATGGCATTTTTTACATATGCATCAAGCTGATAGTGTCATTTGAAATAGCAGAGAAAGAGCGGTGCGGGTAATGAAACATACCATTGGGATTCTGGGCGGCATGGGGCCTGCTGCAACGGCGGATATGCTGGAAAAATTTGTTGAACTGCGCAGCGCCAGCTGCGATCAGCAGCATATTCCGCTAATCGTTAGCTCAATTCCTGACATTCCCGATCGTACAGCCTGCCTGCTTTCTGGCGGTCCCTCTCCCTGGCACTATCTTGAGCGTTATCTGCACATGCTGGAAGATGCGGGGGCTGAATGTATCGTCATACCTTGCAACACTGCGCACTACTGGTTTGATGATTTACGGGCAGTGGCAAAGGCGGAAATGATCAGCATTCTGGATGCCACGCTGAGTGATATTCCTTCCGGCGTGACCCGCGTCGGCCTGCTGGCAACGAATGCCACGCTGGCGACGGGGTTGTACCAGAAAAAAATGATTGCGCAGGGACTCTCTTTGGTTCAGCCGGAAGAAACCGGTCAGGAGCAGGTGATGCAGGCCATTTACGCCTTGAAAAGCGGCGATAAATCCGCAGCGCAAAGGTTGCTGTTTCCCCAAATTGAGCGACTGGTTTCCCACGGGGCGCAGATAATTATTATGGGCTGCACCGAGATCCCGTTAATTGTGGCCGGGCATGAGAACAAATTTGGGCGCCGGTTTATTGATTCAACCGCGTCTCTGGTTAACGCCGCTATTCGTTGGTATGAGTCATGGCCGGATACGCAGGTGGATGAGCCTGTGCAACAGGTTGCCTGCGTGTGAATGGCGATCAGGGGACCGTATGCAGGTGATGCAACTCCTTCCAGAACCGTTCCGCCAGGGGAGTCATCCGCGTATCCATCCGGTAAGCATAGGCCTGGATAGGAATAATTAACGCGTCCTGGTCCAGCACGACGAGCTGTTTACTCCGAATCTCCTGACGAATCGCGTACTCCGGGAGCCAGGCGATTCCACAACCGTCCAGCGCAACCTGTTTAAGCAATTCACTCATCGAAGAGACAAAAAATGTGCTGAAACTCAGCTCGGTATGACGGGTCAACGTTCGGTTGATAAGCCGCCCCATGTAGGAGTTCTGGCTATAGTTGAGCAGCGGGAAAGAGGGTTGGTCGAGTGTGTATCGCGGTTTTCCGTTCGCATCGCTTGCGCAGACGGGAAACAGTTGCGACTCGAACAGGGGAATATTGGCAAACGGAGGCTGGAGCAGGTTTTCATCATAATAAGAGAAGATGAAATCACTTTGTCCTTCCCGCAACATATCTACTGCCTGATCGACATCGATCGCTTCAACTGACCAGGTAAACTGGGTTGGCATCTGGCTGACGATACCGGGTAACAACCCCAGAGAGAGGGAGTGTGCCGCGGCAATCTTGATTTTACGCAGCATGAAATCGCTGCCGCCACGCAGCTCAGCCAGGTTGCTTTCCAGCTGTTGTAGCAAATGACGTATCTGAGAGTGAAAGATTTTTCCCTGCTCGGAGAGCTGCAGCGGCGAGACCTGACGATTGAACAATTCAACCCCTACCGCGTTTTCCAGTGCGCGAATACGGCGGCTGAACGCGGGTTGCGAGACATTACGGATAATCGCGGCCTGGGAGAAATTTCGGCACTTTTCCAGTGTCAGAAAGTCATACAGCCATTTCGTTTCAATGTTATACAAACCTGCACCACTCACATCCATTTATCATCACCTGTCAGCCGTCTGTCTGCGCCATTTTACGGGCATTCACACGGCTGACAACCGATTGAGCTTACTCGAAGGTACCCTTCACGCAGGCTTTACCGTCAACCACCATTTGTTTGCCGTGAGCATAAACCTGCTCAATACCTAATTCTGGTGTCATAACCAGCAGATCGGCATCCTTCCCTGGCGCGATTTCGCCTTTAGTGGAAAGGTTAAGAAAGGCAGCCACACTGGTCGTCAGCGGACGCAGTGCGTCGGTCAGGGTAAATCCGTGATCGTTTATTAGCGATTGTACGGTCTCAAGCAAACTCTCGAAGCCCGCCACGCCAATTCCGGTGAGTTTTCCGGCATCATCAAACAACGGCTGGCTACCATTACCATCAGAACTGACTGTTATCCGGGCAAGCGGTATACCGGCTTTCACTGCCCGAGCCACACCCTCAGCCGGTGCGACCGGATCGGGAATACCGCTGGTGATATCGATGGTGCCGCCTTTGAGAGCAAAGGCCAGCGCTTCTTCGAACAGCGCCTCATTGCGGTTAACGTGGGTGGGAAGCAGCTTGCTCATCGGCACATCGCTATTTTCCAGAATGTCGTACAGCGGTTTGAGCCCCTTTTTGCTGTCGCCCATATGGAACACGCTGACCCCCGGTTTGCCGCCCAGCAGGCCACCCACGCGGGATTCAGCGGCCATGTTTGCCAGTTGATAATCGCCAGGGGCGGCAGAGCGGTGGTCAGAGACGGCGCATTTTACGCCGATGACGCGGTCGATCAGCGCCACATCTTTTTCTACGGAACCGGTGATCGTTGGTGAAGGGACATGATAAGCGCCGGTTAACATCCAGGCGGTGATCCCTTCTTCATTCAGTGCCCGGGTTTTTGCCAGCAGTGATTCCGGATGACGAGTCACGGAGTCGGTGCCGAGTAGGCCAATGACGGTCGTGACCCCGGCTTCGGTCAGTCTGCTCAACCTGACTTCTGGCGTTCGGGTTGTGGGGCCGGCCTCGCCGCCGCCGCCAATCAGGTGAACATGCTGATCGATAAAGCCAGGACACAGAATCCGTCCCTTGAGATTGATAACCTTACAATCCGGCACGATCTGAGGAGAGATATCGCGTGCTACGGCAATAATCTTGCCGTTGGCGAGAAACACGTCGCAAATCCCCTGATCTTCAGGAGTGTAAAGGTGTGCGCCCTGCAGCAACGTAAATTCTGCAAAGGATAAATCAGGCATGGTAATTCCCTTTTAAACAATGAGTTGCATAACCCAAATCGACAGCAATGCGTTGATGGCGCACACTGCAATGATGTGGGGATAATATTTGGCATTCACTTCGGCGGTACCGAGGCAGCGGCCTACGTTCTGCACTGGGTTACCCATCAGGTATATCGCCGGGAGCAGAACCGTGACGTCGTGACCATTTAATGCCCCCGCCGTGAGCAGACTGGCGGAAACGCCTACCGCGCCGCCCATGCTCATTAGCGACGCTAACAGCACGGTGGCCGCTTCACCAGGAAGCCCCCACAGCGCCATGATCGGTTGGCAAATGTGTCCAACCCAGTCGAGTAAACCGGTAATTTTCAGCGCCTGAATAATGACGAACGCCATGACCACGTTTGGCAGCAGGTTAGTGGTGGCAATAGTAAAGCCGCGGCGGGCACCGTCGATAAACATGTCCATGACATTTTTGCGAACCTGAGTGGTCATGCTTGTGCTCCTTGCGTTGGGTTACGGCGTTCTTCAAAATTGATCCACAGACGTAGCAGATTGGCACCGACAAATTTAAACACCAGAATGACGGCCAGCGGGACGATAACAGACGTTCCCAGAAATGCGAAGACGGCGACGCCAGAGGAAAAATAGTTGGTAATAATCGCGCTACCGCTGGTCTGGTATGCCGCAAAAATGACTTTATCACGCTCAGTGATTTCGCCATCCTGCGCCAGTTCTTTTGTCATACCCGCAGCCGCATCGGTATTTTGTAAGTTCGCGATGAGCGCCAGCGAGCAGATGCCCGGAATGCCAAGCAGCGGCTTCAGGATTGGCGTCATCAGTTGTTGAGCCGCACGCAATCCGCCAAGACCGTCGGTGATAGAAATAATGCCCAGTGACAAAATGACTGATGGCGCGAGCTCCAGTGCGAAAAGAAAACCATCTTTTGCGCCAGTACCACCCGCCCCCCGGAAGGTTACAGACGTTTGTCCAGCCCCATTCGCGATTTGGCCAAATGAACCGTTCAGCACGGTAAAATCAAAAACACGCCACCAACCTTCCGTTCCGGAAAATACGCCGGAAAAGAAAATGATGGTCAGAAAAAATGCCAGATACCCTTTAAGTCCGACTTTTTCTGTTGCAAGCGGCAGCGCCGCCTGTTCCCCTTGTTGCGCCATAGCGAACCCCGTTATTTTTTTGATGATGTGTGTTTGTCGCGACAGGCCAGAAGTGGCCCGAACTCAATGACCTTATCAGTCATGGGGATATGGGGAAAATGCAAGAATGTTTCGCGCTATGCGTTTCTTGCATAATGCGGCAGGAAGCGTGGGCATGAAACCCCCCGTCTGTTTCCGTCTGGTTTTAATGTTGCCGGTAATTTCGCCCTCCGTTCTTGTAACGAGAGTCAATACAACGGCATGCTTCCCGGCATGCGAAAGCCGCAGTCATCGCGATCGCGTATGCGTGAGCATCCGATACCTTATTTTTAAATATATTCAGCTGAACAGAGCGGGGAACTGACGAAAACAGTGAATGACTCCTCATGACAAAGGGTAATGTAGGGGATAATCTGCCGTATCGTTTACGCTATTCTTAGTGACATAGCGTGTTTATGCATCATGGTCTTCGGGGGAATTATGAGTGGAATGCGTTCCCGCACGGCAATTATTGTGGACGATCATCCTCTGGCGCGTATGGCTATTCGCGGTGTGCTGGAAAAAGATCACATTACGGTTCTCGGAGAGTATGAAGACGGTGCGATTGCGTTGAAGAGTCTGGTAAAAACGACAGCGGATATTGTCGTTATTGACGTTGAGATCCCCGGCATCAATGGCGTCGAACTGGTGGAAAGGCTCAGATCGGAACGCTATTGCGGTGTGTTAATTGTCGTCTCAGCGAAAAACGATCGTTACTTCAGCAAACGTTGCGCGCAGGCGGGGGCGAACGCGTTTATCAGTAAAAAGCAGAACATGGATAACATTCTGGCGGCTATTAATGCCGCGCAGAATGGGTATACCTATTTTCCATTTTTCTACGAAAAAGCCTCCGAAATCCTTACCGATTCGCAGCGTCTGGAGTCCCTCTCAGCACAAGAGATGAAAGTCATGGGACATGTGCTTAACGGTCTGGACAATTCGCAAATCGGTGAGGCGATGCATATTAGTGGTAAAACCGTCAGTACTTATAAAACGCGACTGATGGAAAAACTCGGTTGTAAATCATTAATCGAACTGCTCTCTTTTGCTCACCAAAATAAGCTGACATGATGATGAATAAATGGCTGATAGTGGTGTTCATTGTTTTATCTGTAGGTGGACGCACCGTTTACGCACAGCAAAAACCGCCCGTTGAGCTGGAACTATCAGGATTCAATTATATAACGCCTGTACCGGTTTATCTGAGTGAGGATGACAAACGCTGGCTGCAACAGAAAAAAATACTCCGGGTCGGCGTTTATGAACCCGGTCAGCCACCGCTTGTTCTGACAACGCTGACGGGACGTTATCGGGGAATGAATGCTGACTATCTGGCATTGATTCAACATTCCCTTAATACACGAATCAGTGTGATGGTATTTCCGGGGCAAACGGACGCTGTCGACGCGCTAAAAAAGGGCGAAGTCGATATGGTGTTAACCGGGCTGGAGAGTCAATCCTGGAGTGAAGCAGGTATTCAGGTTTCTCTGCCACTGATTCATTCCTGGCCAAATTTAGTGACTTCCCTTGGCAACGTTATGGCGCCGTTGCAGAGCGCGCAACGTACGAGTGTGGCGATTGTTAACCACTATCCGGATGACGATTTTATCCGCCAGTCCTTTCCCGATGCCGAGATAAATAACTATAACAGCTATCAGGAGGCGCTGAATTCCGTTAATAATGGACGCAATACCTGGTTTTTCGGTGATTCACTCACGACCAGTACCTGGCTTTCCCAGGAGTTCAGTCTTGCGCTGACAACGGTAAAGTACTGGCCTGCACCGCAAAGAAAGAGCTACTTTTTATTTTTACCCGCACAGCAACGGTTGCGGGAAATTGTGAACAATACGCTTAGCGCAATTGATGAAAATATCCATGGGCAAATTGCCCAGTCGATGATTGATAAAAGCAATCTCTCCTTCCTGATTGAACCCCTGAACCTGACGCCACGCGAAAAGCAGTGGTTGAATAATCACAAAACGCTACGTGTGATTATCAATCCCTGGTTTGCCCCCTACACGATGGTTGATGGCAGCCAGCAGACGCGAGGTATTGTTGGCGACATCCTTAACTTGATTGGCCTGCAAACGGGTATTCAGTTTGAGACGGTTGTCGTCAAATCGAATAAAGAGATGATCGCTGAGATGAAGAAAGGTAACTGGCATATTGTGCAGGCGGCAACCTATGATCTCAGCCGGGAAAATTATCTCTCTTTTACTCACCCCTTTATCACCACACAATTCGTTGCCGTGATCAGAAAAGAGGAAAGTAAAGAACATGCGCTGCGACCCGGTAATCATGTGGCAATAAGCGCCGATCACACTTTACTGACCAAACTGAAGGCGCAATATTCAGGCATTCTGTGGGAAGAGGTGGAAAATTCCAGCGTGGCGTTGAATCTGGTCGCAACAGGAAAAGTGGATGCCGCCATTTCGAATCAACTGACCGCGCGTTATCTGAGTGAACATTACTATCCCGATCAGCTTTCCTGGATACCGCTTACAGGAGAAGATCCTGCGGCAATTAGTTTTGCGGTGCCCCGCTCTGAACCGGAGCTACGGCAAATTCTGGATAAAGCGTTAGATGATATTCCACAAAAAGAGGTCCTGCAGATAGTCAGTAAATGGATCCGTCTGCCGGATGTCAAAATAGATACCTGGGAGTTATACAACAGGCCTTTTTATCTGGTAGCTACGTTAGCCTCGTTACTGGTACTCAGCACCTTATTATGGGCAGTCTATCTGGTGCGGGAAGTCCGTGTCAGAAAACGTTCTCAACGCTTACTCAAAGAGGAACGGAACAGGGCTCTCAGGGCTAATGAGGAGAAGAGAGAATTTCTTTCTCATATGAGCCATGAGATACGAACCCCGGTAAGCGCCATTATGGGATTTCTTGAATTACTGCAACTTTCTCCTGCGAAGTTTAGCCCGGAAGATAAAGCGTCAGTGGACCAGGCTGCTCAAGCCTCACGTTCGTTATTAAAACTTATCGGCGAGATCCTCGATCTGGAGAAGATCGAATCGGGTTTGTTAGAGGTTGTCCCTCAATGGAAATATCCGGACGGTCTGGTACAAGACAACATTGCGCTATTTAGCGCGCTGGCGGCGCAAAAAGGGATCGCGCTGCATTACGATTCTCGTTTAGATGCACGTGAAGCGATGCGACTGGATCCACAATTACTGGGGCAGGTTCTGACCAATATTATCGGTAATGCGGTGAAATTTACCGAACGCGGTGATGTGCGAATTTCAGCGGAGAAGCATGAGCAAACGCTGGTGATCTCGGTGAGTGATTCCGGGCCGGGGATGAGCGAAGAAGAACAGCGTCGTTTATTCACCGCTTTTAGCCAGGGAAAAGCGGGAGTGCATCATCGTGGTTCGGGGCTTGGATTAGCAATCAGTCGGGCATTACTGAAGCAAATGGGAGGAACAATCGAACTGCAAAGTGAGCTCAATCGGGGAACGACCGTGACGTTGAGCCTGCCAATCCAGACGTCGTTTGATATCACGCCCACCGTTGCGGACGTTGACTCGCCTCTGCCAGCATTTCAAGGAACGCTCCGGGTATTAATCGCTGATGACCTTCCTTTCAGCCGATTACTCCTCAAGCGTCAACTGGCAACACTGGGCATCATGGCGGATGAAGCCGACAACGGAGAGACCGCATTACATTATCTTCAGCAAAGAGATTACGACTTGTTGATTACCGATCTCAATATGCCGGTTATGGAGGGTATTGAGCTTGCCCGCCAGGTTAGAAAATTTAATACGACGCTTGTTATCTGGGGGCTCACGGCAACGGCGCAGGAACACGAGCGCGAACGTTGTTTGTCGGCGGGTATGAATGCCTGTCTTTTCAAACCGATCACGCTGTCGCAGCTTTCTCATTTGCTCTCCGGTGTGAGTGACGCCCACGACACCGTATTTGATCTCGAAAGACTGGCGATGCTGGCGCAAGGGAATCGGGCATTGATGCTTCGCGCATTAAAAGATGCGCAGGTAGAAAATCGCTGCGATTTAACCGCGGCTCATAAAGCCAGTGAGTCTGGTGATTATCGTCTGGTGAAACATCATATTCATCGCATTAACGGGACCGCCCAGCTATTGGGGGTTGAGACCTTGATGACGGCTGCACAGTCTTTGGAGGATAAACTCCCGGATGCTATTACCGCCACAGCACTGTCTGGTGAGCTTGAGCATATCCAGACGCTGCTGGACGAACTGGAGCTCGCAATCGAGAAGTTCACGCCCTAATTCCCCTTCCTACACGTGTAGGCGGTGCCTGACAGAATAATAAGGCACCGCTGATGTTGCTCCAGTGTTAACCAGGTAAAATAAGCCCTGTTCCAACAGAATAAAATTAGTTAATTAAACCTGGTATATTTCCTAAGAAAAATCCATGTTTTTGTTTATTACAAGTTTCAGCTATCAAACATGCTCGGATCATTAAACCAAACCTATCCATGTAGTCAGTGTTTAATTCTTATTTTGTTCTTCTGTGTGGGTTTTTGTATTGGTTAAAATAGTTAAATGTGGATCGTTGTTCTTTTGATGATGAAAAGATAGTAGAAACGATCGTTTTTATGTTTTCTGACGAAATCCACGACTTTTGTGATGTCATGCTGAATTATTTTCTGTAAATTTTACAGCGAAACATGAAGTGGCTTACTGACGTTAAAAAAGCAAACAGGACGTGTCGAAAAGGGAAGTTTTATGAAATTATCAGACTCTGTTTTTTCTGATGATTATTTTTTTATTGTCGGCATAAGTGCGTTGTTAACGCCAGAGTTGATTGATGAAAATTACTATATAGTCGATGTTGATGAGTCTAGTTTTCAACGGAGTACTGAGTATTTGTCGCCTGGTAGGAAAATCATTGCATTTATCACTAATGATCTAGACTACTATGCTTTGAACCATTTGAGCGATATTACCTTTATTGATAAGAAACGCCGGATAAACGAAATTCTCTCGTGCCTGTTTGTCAATGACCCTCGGTATGCTTATCGGGTGAAATACACACTTTCATTCCGGGAAAATGAGGTTCTTGCTTGCATGCAAAAAGGAATGGATGCGAATGAGATTGGTAAGTTATTGGGCATGTCGATGAAGACGTTTTATGCACATCGTCGCAGTTTAATATTTAAACTTCAACTCGGTAATCGAGTGTCTCTGTATCGCAATATCGCGCGAATAAGGATGTGCAAACAGTGTACTCATGAATCTGGCCTTGCATAAATTGTTGCATTAATGTCAGGGGCGATAATATACAGAGGAGGTGAACGCGGGAATAATTATTTTTAACATCCATGCTTTTAATTACTTATTAACTTAACTATCTGGATTTATATATGAAAAAAATTGCACTGATTTCCGCGATTTTATCGCTTTCTACTCTGCAAGCAGCCAATGCAGCCGATGGCGTAATTAACTTTACCGGAACGATTACGGGAACGGCGTGCGTGGTTGATCCTTCTGCGATTGCACAACCTGTTGAGTTGGGTACCGTCTCAACGGCGGCATTTTCTGGCGGGAATGGCGCAACCGCGGCAGCCAAGCGCTTCAATATTGTGCTGAAATCCTGCCCGGCGAGTGTGAGCAGCGCCAGCATTCGGTTTGACGGTGCCACTAACACGGCGAATCCTTCGATTCTGGCGTTGACCACGGGGCAAACGGCGACGAATGTCGGCGTCGCTATCTATGAACAGGACAGCGCCACATTGATCCCGGTAGGCTCTTCCTCGGCTAACGTGACGTTGTTGGAAGACGTCAACAATACGTTGACCTATTTCGCGAAATATATGGCCACGGGGACTGTCGGCGCGGGGACGGCAAACGCGTCAACGTCCTTCACCGTGACTTATCAGTAAAAGCAGGGCCACCAGTGGCCCTGAGTAATCAATCAGGAACTCTCATGTTTCAGCAATTATATAAAACGCTTGCTGTGGGGATGATATTGGTCTCAACAGCGGCAGTCAGTGGTGTTGAAATAGGCGGTACGCGTCTTGTTTATAATAGTAATGCCAGTCAGGCCACAATAAGCGTGAAAAACCCGGACAATAAACCGTATTTAATCCAGTCATGGGTGAGTAAAAGTGAAAATGGTGATGACAGTGGAAGCGAATTTACCACGACACCACCCTTGTTTAAATTAAACCCAAATTCACAGAATTCCGTTCGCGTCATGCTGGCAGAAAACCACTTACCTTCGGACAGGGAAAGCGTTTACTGGTTGAATATTAAAGCGATTCCTTCATCCTCGCCGGATGCGAAAAATGAATTATTGATCGCAGTAAAAAGTAAAATGAAGCTATTTTATCGTCCCGCGGGATTAAAGGGCGATCCGTCATTAGCGTACCAGCAGTTAATTTTTTCGCGCGAGGGCGGAAAGTTGACTGTCAATAATCCAACGCCTTATAGCGTATCGCTTAATGAAGTAAAGGTGAACGGCAGAACGATAACAAAACCTCCAATGGTATTACCATTTCAAACAGTAACGCTACCACTGTCGGGGATAACAGGCGGAGAGGTATCATGGCGTGCGATTAATGATTTTGGAGGCGTCACGACTGAACAAAAAGTTAAAATGTAGGTTAATTACTTATGCTCCATCTCAATGCGGTCTCAGGTTTTGCAACGTTAACAAAATTATCAATCCTGGTCTATCTGATTACACATGCTTCAACTGTGTTAGCTGAGGATTATTTTTCACCAGACTTTATTGAAACCCGAGGAAATATCCCACGTGATATTGATATCTCTCGTTTCAGCAGAACTGACGGACAGGTTCCCGGTGTTTATCACGTTGATGTCTATCTGAACGGAAATTATATCGAATCTCGTGATATCACCTTTCTGGGTAAAGCGAGTGAATTGACGCCATCGTTAACTTACGCCGATTTCGTGAAATGGGGTGTGAAGCATAATGCACAGCCTGACTGGATGAGTATGGCGGATTCCGCAACCATCGATAATATTGGTGAGTTACTCCCTGGAAGCCAACTCAATTTTCAGTTTGACAGGATGCGGCTGGAGATTTCAGTACCGCAAGAATATATGCAGCGCGATCCGCGCGGTTCAGTCTCACCGGAACAGTGGGACGACGGACTGAATATGTTGTTCCTGAATTACAACTTCTCTGCTGCCAATAGCCATGGCAAGGGAGATTCGCGTAATGACAGCTATCTGAACCTGCGTAGTGGGATTAACGTCGGTCCCTGGCGGTTGCGTAATTACTCGACGTATAACAATAACCAAGGGGACGGTCGCTGGAACACCCTCAGCACTTCACTGGAGCGTGACATTAAAGTGCTGAAAAGTCAGTTCAGTATGGGTGATGGTTATACACAGGCCGGCGTATTCGACAGTGTTCATTTCCGCGGCGCGCAAATTTATTCGGATGACACCATGCTACCGGAAAGCGTACGTGGATTTGCGCCTGTGGTCCGTGGTATTGCGCAAAGTAACGCACAAGTCACCATTCGTCAGGGCGGGAATATTATCTGGCAGTCTTATGTTCCGCCGGGACCGTTTGTGATTGACGATCTCTATCCTACAGCCGCTAGCGGCGATCTTACCGTGGCTGTGCGTGAAGCCGATGGTTCGGTACATCAGTTTATTCAGCCATTTTCGGCTGTGCCGATCATGCAGCGTGAAGGCCAGTTTAAATATGCGTTGGCCGCGGGGAAATATCGTGCGTCAAACAGCACGGATAAGGAACCGGAATTCCTTCAGGCCACGATGCGTTACGGGTTGCCGTGGGACACCACGCTCTACGGCGGCACGCTGGCGTCGGGGGATTACCAGGCTGCGGCAGTCGGTATCGGCAAAGGATTGGGTGATTTTGGTTCGTTTTCTTTTGACACCACCTTTGCACATACGCAGATGCCAGGCAAAACGGAAGGCGGTATCTCGCTTCGTGCGCAGTACGCCAAAGATTTTTCAACCACGGGCACCTCGCTGAGTCTGATGGGGTATCGGTATTCCTCTTCCGGTTTTCATGATTTTCAGGAAGCGAATGGCGATGTGAATAAATACCGGATGGCGAGTGATAACGCTCTGGAAGGAAATGACTGGCGCTATCAGCGTAACAAACGCAGTAAGGCACAGGTGACGCTGAACCAGCAGCTCGGTGATTTCGGGAATCTCAACCTTTCGGCCTGGCACCAGGATTACTGGGGCGGCGATAGCGAACGTAACGTCAGCCTGGGTTACAACACCAGTATTAACAATATTAATTATGGCCTGAACTACAGCTATTCCCGTGGTCCCTGGCACAACGACAATGATCATATCGTCTCTTTTACGATGCAGATTCCGTTCTCACGATTCTTGCCAAATAGCTGGATGACGATTTCGGCAAACGCGAATAAAAAAGGCGATGCCACTTCACAGGTAGGGCTGTCAGGTTCCGCGCTGGAAGACAGAAATCTGAGCTGGAACGTCCAGCAGGGATACAACAGTAAGAGGTCAGATGTGACGGGCAGTGCGTCGGCAAATTATAAGGGGCGTCACGGTGAATATCAGCTTGGTTATAACTACTCTCGCGATAACCGACAGGTGTCGGTTGGTGCGATGGGGGGGCTGGTGGTTCATCCGTATGGCGTCTCTGCGACTCAGCCTCTTGGCGAGACGATGGCGTTGGTGAGGGCCGAGAACGCGGCAGATGCAAAAGTGGCGAATAACAGCGGCATTTACACGGACAGTAAAGGTTTTGCCGTTGTGCCATACGTTTCGCCATATCGGCAGAACAGTCTGACGTTAAATACCGACGCTTTGAATAACAATACCGATGTGTTGAATGACACGCGCACGGTCATACCCACAAAAGGTGCGCTGGCGCTGGCTGACTTCCCGACCGTTACCGGCTACCGGATCATGCTGCAATTGACGGGTAAAACGATTCCGTTTGGGGCGACGGCAAAGATAAACAATCGCGACAATACGCCAGAAGGAATTGTTGACGATCGTCAGCGAGTTTGGTTTAGCGGTGCACCGGAAAAAGGCTCCGTGGTGGTGAACTGGGCTGGGGAAAGTTGTCAGGCAAGTTATCAGATTGCGCAGGTTTCTGACAAAACGCATAACGTCACCGCGGAGTGCAGGTAAGTGGAGAGTAAGATGAATCGAATTATTGTGAGTTTACTGTTGGTGGCTCTGGGACTGTTTTCACGTACCGTGCTGGCGTGGGATTGTTCGACGGTCACACCATCAACAACATTATCGCCACAGAATATCACTATCTCCAGGGATCTGCCGGTGGGGGCCGTTATTGGTACGCAGATAATGACCCCGACAGTGAATGCGTTCAGTTGTTTTGATTCACAGGCAGGGGTCATTTCCAATCAAACGTTTGGCGTAAAGGCGATTGGTACCTTCGATTCGATGGTTAATGGAGTACGCGTTTATAAAACCAACGTTAACGGTATTGGCTATGCTATTTCCGCTACAACGGCAAAGTGTGCCGGAGGGAATGCCACCGTCACCGGGTCGAATACTATTCGAGGGGATATTAACACCGCTCAACTGTGTCAAAATACCACGGGAATGATAAGCCCCGGATTAAATGGGTCAGTCACGGTGACGTTTTATAAAACGGCGACGGAGACGGGGTCTGGGACGATATCGGCAAGAACGGTGGGGTCGTTGGTATTGCTGAATAACTCGCTGCTCTGGCAATCCCCAGAGGCCGCAGTCAATATCAATGCGTTCACGGTGACCACGCCGGCCTGCAAACTCACCACAGCATCAATCCCTGTCGATATGAAAGAGGTCGATAAAAACGCCTTTAATGGCAAAGGCACGACGCCGGGAGAGACATATACCCAGTCATTCAGTCTGCCGATGACCTGCAATGCCGGAACGGCGGTCAGCGTCAGGATGGAAGGCGATATTTATGACGCAACGAAAGGCGTTATCAATACGACCAGTGGGAGTAACGCCGCCACAGGGGTCGGGATCCAACTGCTTTATGACAATCAGCCGATGAGGCTGGGCTCAGATGTTGCGGTTGGGGCATCAGGCACGGGAGGCGGATTTTCGGTACCGCTTAAGGCGCGTTACTACCAGACGGGCGAGCGCATCACCACCGGGGCGGCGAATGGCGTCCTGTCTTTTACGATGACATACCAGTAACTAACAGGCGAATGCACATCAGAACAGGTTAACGTCAACCTGTTCTGAGCGGATTGTTAATCAGGACACATTTAATGCGGCTACGTTTGCGATGCCGTAGGGAGAAAGCCGCCAACGGCAGAGCATTCCGTATTTGCCATTACAAAATTAGCTGTGCCAGTAAAAAGCCAAACGGTACCGAGAAAATAATCGACAAACATCCCGGCAGGAAGAAGGGATGATTAATGATCCTTGAGCCATTCCAGCGTGAACTGAGAAACGATCCCGTATCATCAGTGGCTATCGCAAACGCGGTTGTCGGATAAATATTCGTGATATAGAGTGCGCTGACTGCGACAAAACTGGCTAATATGGCATCTGCGCTAATGCCGATAGACGCGGCGATAGGCATCAGTAATGCGCTGGTTGCCCCCTGGCTGAACAGCATCGCGCTGGTACAGAAAAATACGGCTGCTAATAAGACCGGCCAGGTGCGCAATATGTCACTGGCTTCCATTTTGATTTCATCAATATGGGCACCGATAAGCGTGCTGCTTAACCAGACAATCCCTAAAACGACTACCAGCGATTCCGCACCTGATTTAAATATCGGTGAGTTCTTCAGCTCTTTCATGTCCAGCTTGCAGGTAAAAATAATGATGGTGGACACGACAAACATCGTAATAATGATTAAGTCGCGGGAGTTGATGGTATGCCCGATAAGCGATTTAAATAGCAGCATACACACCACAAAGACAACACCAGCCAGGAATATAGCAACCGAAGATTTTCCACCAGCGGGAATCGGGCGGTGGGTATGTTTATTCAGTACAATTTTATTCTCCTGCATGATTTTTTGACACACAGGATCGTCGGCCAGTTTTGCGCCCTGTCTGCTGGCAATAAACGCCGCGATCAGCATGGCGAATAACGCGGTGGGCAGGATAACCAGCATTGCATCGCCGAAACTGACGCCCATCACTTCAACAGTGCCGTACATGATAGCCGTGGCGGCAGAGATCGGGGAGGCGGTAATCCCCAATTGTGACGCCACAACCGCAGAGCTCAGTGGCTGGCTGGGCCGGATACCATTATCTTTCGCCACTTCCTGAATCACGTTCATCACCGACATCGCGGTATAACCGGTACCGGAAAGTACCGTCAAAATAAAGGTCACGGTGGGGGCGAGAATATTAAGATAGCCAGGATGATGACGTAATAACTTTTCTGTCAGGGTGACGAGATAATCCATTCCACCGGCCTGTTGCATGGCCGAAAGTGCCACAATGGTCGACAGAATAATGAGCATCACGTCGACAGGCGGAGATCCCGCTGGAACGCCAAAGATAAATACCGAAATCGCTAATCCGATCCCGCCGGCAAACCCGACGCCAATTCCGCCCCAGCGGGCGGCAAGCATGATGGTTCCCAGCAATAAAACGACATGTAATATCACCATATATTTAACCTGCTCTTTGTTATATTTTATTTATCGGCAACGAGGTGGCGAGGTAATGAATAGTGAATATTCATTACCTGCAGTTAACGCTTATTTCTCGAAAACAGATGATTACGACATATTCATTTCTGTTTGATAGCGTTTAATCGCTGCCGTACTTTTTTGCGGGTCGGTCATATTCATCGGATCAAGCAAATAGTCCGCCTGTTCCGGCGTCAGCAGTTTTTCTGCCAGCACGACCTGCTTTACGCTGCACTGTTGTTGATACGCGGCTTTTGCAATTCGCGATCCCACCTGATAACCAAACAGCGTTGCCACGACGGTGGCCAGCGCCGTACTTTCCTCGGCGTAGCGAGCGCTCACTTCTTCATTGATCGCAATATCTTTCAGGCATTTATCGATGAATAACGGTATCCCTCGACTCAGTAACGAACAGGATTCGAAAAGCGCCTTCAGCAGTACAGGTTCCCACACGTTCAGGTCAAGCTCGCCACCCTCAACGGCCATGGTCACCGTGACGTCATTACCTATCACCTGATACGCAATCTGATTCATCAGTTCGGGCATCACCGGGTTGATTTTGCCCGGCATGATGGACGAGCCCGGTTGCACGGCCGGAACGATAATTTCATTAAAGCCTGCGCGCGGTCCTGAACCCTGAATACGAAAATCGGTTGCCATTTTGGAGAGAAAGGCGGCGATTTTTTTGAGCTGTGCGGAGAATTCAATATAAAAATCACCGTGTTGCAGACCATCGAAGAAATCCGTTTCTGGTCGATATTTTTCGCCTGTGAGGGTTTCCAGCCACTGATAAACGGCCGGAAGATATCCCTCATGTGTGGATAACCCCGTGCCGATCGCCGTCGCCCCCAGGGGTAAACACAACGCCTCTTCGTTAACCTCGGTCAGCTTTTCTTTGAGTCTGCTGACCTGTGTGCGATACGCGCCAAACTGCTGACCAAACGTCATTGGCACCGCATCCTGAAGGCAGGTGCGGCCTAACTTCACCTTGTCGGCAAACAGACGGCTTTTGTCCGCTAACACGGCTTCCAGTTTTTCCAGTTGCACGAGCAAATGTTTAATATTCATGCGGCTGGTCATTTTCATTGCCGCAGGAATGACGTCGTTAGTTGACTGTCCCATATTGACGTGCGTGTTCGGGTGAATCGCGTCATATCCCCGTGCGCCGGTGAGAAGTTCATTCGCGCGGTTAGCGACGACTTCATTCATGTTCATGTTGGTCGAGGTGCCGCCACCGCCCTGAAAAACATCAATCGGGAAATGGGCAGCAAAATTTCCGTTCATCACCTCCTGCGACGCCGTCACGATGACGGCGGCTTTCCGCGGTTCCAACGCGCCAATTTGCGCGTTCGCCTGAGCCGCCGCTTGTTTGATCGCGGCGATAGACCACAGGAAATGCGGAATATCGCCGGCCGTTTGTCCCGATACTGAAAAATTCAGTACCGCCCGTTGCGTTTGAATACCGTAGTAGGCGTCATCCGGCACCATTAAAGTTCCTAATAGATCCTTTTCTTCACGCATCGTTATCTCTCTTCCTGTATTAAGGTGTGTCGCTACCTTAATTTGCTGGCTGTACAGATAATTTGAAGTGGCTCAAAGAAAAAAAACCATTGAAAAGATAAATACTCATTATTAAAAAATGTAATAGTAGAGGCGGGGATGAAGGACATTAACTTCGATTTTAAGCAGTTACAGGCGTTTTTAGCGGTGATTGAGACCGGTTCATTTACCGCTGCGGCAAAGAAGCTCAACCTGACTCAATCCTCGATTTCTCAGCAGATAGCGAATCTGGAAAATGGCCTAAAGACAGATGTGATTAACCGCTCACAGCGACCCATTCAGATGACGATAGCCGGGCAAGCGCTGTATCCGCTGGGGAAAAAGATTATCGATAGCGGCATTTATTTGCAGGAACATATTAACGCGATCAGTCACGGGCATATTTCACATTTGAAAATTGGTTTTGTTGATTCGATCGGTAAATCCATTGGGCTGGATATCCTTAAGTTCCTGCAACCGCAGGTAAAACATATTTTTCAGGTTACCGGTACGGCATCGGGACTGCTTTCCGCACTGAATACAGGCAGCATTAACCTGGCAATCACCATGCTGCATACTGAGATGCCGCCTAACGTCAGAATGTACCCGTTGATTGAGGAAGAGTTTCTGTGCGTTTGCCCCAAAGCCTGGTCGGAGACGCGACTGGAAGAGTTGTGTAAAAACAGGAACTACATCGCCTACACCCCCAGTACGCCAACCGGCATCCAGACGCTCAACTGGCTGAAATGGAATAACCTGTCTCCATCCATACAGTTTGAAATGGACAATGCTGATGACATTCTGAAACTTATTTCCTACGGTTATGGATGGACGCTGACCACGCCGCTGTTTATGACCACCATTCCCACGTTTACCGACTCGCTGAAGATCATCCGTATCAACAACCGTAAAGAGCGGCGCAAAATTGTCCTGTTGTGTAAGGACGACGAACTGTCTGAGTTTTATAAACATCTGGCGATTGAAGTCCGGTCGATACTGGAAACGAAACTGGAGCAAGGGTTTTACAGTAAGCTCGATTCGGATGCGGATGTGTCGTTATGAAACGAGTTTTCATGGTGAAAATGAAACCCTGACACAGGTTTTGAAAAGGCCGGATAAATAATAACCCCGGCCTTTTAATTCAACCTTAGAATATTAAAACAATTTATACGGAGCTCTTTGAGTTCACTTGATGAAACGCGCCTGCGTTATCGGTCGTTTTTTTTACCTCATTACTGGCAACGTGAGTGAGGTCTAACTTGTGAGTTTCGGGGGCAAACCACACAGCAACCATCGTGATGATGCTCATCGCTACAGCCAGGCATGCGACAGGCCAGGATGCGCCGTCCGCCATACCGGAAAGCAGAACCGCAGCGAGCGGCGCGATGCCGCCAGAGGCAGCCGCACTGATTTCGCGGCCCAGAGATAATCCGCTGAAACGGACCCTGGACGGAAACACTTCAGAGAAAAACGCGCCCTGGGTTCCCAACATCGCGGCAACGCCGATACCGACACCCATCGTCATGGCAACGATCACTCCCCATGTGGTTCCAGTATTTACCAGCCAGAAAAATGGGAACGCAAAAAGTGCTGAGAAAACGGCACCAAACATGTAGATGGCTTTACGACCCCATTTATCAGATAAAGCTCCAAACATGGGGGTGGTAAACATGGCGAAGGCAGCCGCGACCGCCACAGCAACTGGGCCGACCGAAGGTGCCATATGTAGCGTCCCGACAATATAAGCAATAACAAAGGTCTGGTAGACGTAACTGACACCACTCTGGGCGACCTGAGAGCCAGCCACGACAAACAGGCTTTTCTTCTCCGTTTTTACCAGGTCGCGTAGCGGGCTTTTACTGACCGATCCGGACTTGGCCAGTTTCTCGAACGCGGCTGTCTCAGAAAGCTTCATGCGGATAATCAAAGCCACAACAACCAGCAGTGCACTGAATAAAAATGGAATTCGCCAGGCCCAACCAAGGAAAATTTCTTTCGGAAATTGAGTCAGGATAGCGAAGGTGCCAGCGGACAAAAGCAGGCCGATATAAACGCCTACACCCGGGAATGATGAGTAAAACCCTCGCCGATTGACCGGAGCACTTTCCGCAGTCAGAATTGCCGCACCGCCAAATTCAGCCCCAGCGCCAAATCCCTGAATCAGCCGCAGACAGACCAGCATGATCGGCGCCCATACTCCGACAGAATCATAAGTGGGTACGAAACCAATTAAGGTGGTAGCCGATCCCATCAGCAGTAGCGTGATTACCAGGACTTTTTTCCGTCCTATTTTGTCACCGAGTTGGCCGAAATAAATCGCCCCGAACGGACGAACCACAAAACCAAGCGCTAACGTTGAAAATGCCAGAATGGTTGAGACGAAATGATCCCCTTTCGGGAACATGATTTCATTGAAGACCAGAGCAGCTGCAGTGCCATACAAAAAGTAGTCAAACCATTCCAGTGCGGATCCCACTAAAGAGGCTGCGGCGACACCCTTCATTGATTTTTTCTGAGTACTCATCTGGTTTCCCCTTAATTAAAATGGTGGAGTTCGCTCATTACATTATGTAATTGAGAGGCGTGTATAAAATAAAGACTGGAAATGCGAGCCCGTCATGTACGGACTCAAATATGGCGTCATTCCCCGCGGAATTGCGGAGCGCGTTTTTCTTTAAATGCCGCTTTGCCTTCGCGGGCATCATCGGTATAGAAGCAGATAGTACGGAGATCCCTTTCGTAACGGACGGCCTGATCGAGCGGCATATTGCCGGCTGCGCGCATATTTAATTTGGCTGTCTGGGCAGCGATTGGGGGCCTCTCGCTGATAGTTATCGCCAGTTTGTTCACTGCAACCAGCATCTCTTCCTGGGAATCAAACAGTTCGTCAACAATCCCCCACGCGCATCCTGTTTCAGCGTCAATGGGATCTCCGGTGTACAGCATTCTTGAGGCTCGCGATGCACCAATCGTTTTGTTGAGATATACCGCCATCCCACCGCCGCCAACCCAGCCGAGTTTAATTTCAGGGGCTCCGAACAACGCGTTACGGGTGCTGACGCGGATATCACAGCACAATGACAGCTCGAGTCCTCCACCCAGCGCATAGCCGTTAATAGCACAGATAGTGGGTTTGTTTATCTCGGCAATGGCGTCGCAATGGTCACTCTTCATACGGTGAGCCCAGGGGGAGTGATAGGTATCCAGTTCTTTAATATCGCTGCCACAGCAGAATGCTTTAGGACCGTTTGCCGTCAGGATCACGACACGTACATCCGGTGATTCATTACAGAAGGCCGCAATTTTCGTAATGGTAACGGACATCGACGGCGTGATCGCATTTAACTTTTCCGGACGGTTCAGAGTGATGATTGCCACTCTGTTTTCAAGTGAAAACTGCACGTTCGGATCAAGTGCAAAACTGAGTTCAGCCATTGATTTTTTCTCCATTAGTACGGGTTACTGTGCCGGTTTCTTTCAGGGAGGCAATATCCCGTTCGCTGTAGCCCAGCTCACGCAGGATTTCATCGGTATGTTGGCCCACAAAAGGCGTCGGACGTTGAAGGGAAGAAGGGGTTTTACTGAATTTAATGGCAAAGCCCGGTGTTTTCACTTTGCCTTCGCTTGGGTGGTCATACTCAATAAAGGCTTCGTTATGAATAACCTGAGGATCGTTAACCACATCCTCATAGCCATAGACTTCACTGCTCCAGAGGCCCTCAGCATCAAAGATGTCACGCCACTCCTGGGTTGTCCGCTCCACGAGTTTTTCACGGGTTACGCGAAAAATGAAATCACGCTGAGGTAGAGTATGACCATCCACTTCATCTTCCATCGTTTCAAATTCCGGCACGCCCAGAATTTTACCCAGAGTGGGCAGGTGAGGAGTGACCAGGGTAATAAAACTGTCTTTCGTTCTGAATACACCATAAGGTGCACGGATATAGCAGTGGCCATGCGGCTCTTCGCTGCGGCGTTGAGGTTTGAGCCCTTGGGTAAATACCGTCATTTCCTGCATCTGATTCGCAATGATCGCATCGAGCATGTTGATCTGTACCAGTTGGCCTTCACCCGTACGTTCACGATGCAGCAATGCCGCCAGTGCGCCTTCAAAGGCAGTATAGGCAGTAATAGCATCAACCAGATATTGTCCGGCAGGCTGTGGCGGGGTGTCATCTACTCCGGAGCTCAGCATCGCGCCGCTTAGCGACTGCAGCAGCAGATCCTGACCAGGGCGTTTCGAGTACGGGCCAGTCTCGCCATAACCTGACATCGATACATAGATCAGATCGGGTTTTATTTCTTTCAGCGTGTCGTAATCCACGCCAAGACGGGTGGCCACTCCCGGACGATAATTCTGGATAAACACATCAGCGGTTTCTACCAGCTTGTAAAGCAGAGCCTTACCTTCCTCATCCTTCAGGTTCACCGCCAGACTTCGCTTATTGCGGTTCAGGGAAAGGAAAGACGTGTTGATGATATTACCGTAGGCACCCCCGGCTGAAGTATGGCGCTGCCATTCCCCCGTTGTGGGCTCCACTTTAATGACGTCTGCTCCCATATCTCCCATACGTAAAGCCGCAAACGGGCCCGCCATGGCGATTGAACAATCCAGTACCCGATACCCTTTAAGAATTGACATATAGCTACCTCGCTTATCCGTTGTCATTTATTACCGCCATCGGGCGGCTCTGTTGATGTCTTTTACGTTAGATGAAGAGCATTAGATATTATATATAATATTTAATAAATTGTGATGACGATCGATATTTGAACAACTTCAAGCCGATAAGATGAGCGGCGTTCATGAACAGAATGTCGACAAATCAAGAGGTTAAAATGAATTACTTCAAGGGGTTAACATGGGATCATCCGCGAGGTTATCGTCCACTACAGGCATGGGCAAAAGCAGATGAAACGCTGAAGGTTGAGTGGGACATCCAGAAACTGGAAGGTTTTGAGTCACATCCTATCGATGACCTGGCAGAAAAATACGACCTGCTAATTGTAGATAATCCGGGTATTGGCGAGGCTGTTGAGAAAAAGTGCCTGTGGCCACTTGAAGATCTCCTGACATCTGAACAAATGGCTTACCTGCGTGAGACCAGTACCGGCGATTCCTGGGACAGCTACCAGTACAAAGGGAAACACTGGGCAATTCCGGTGGATGCTGCATCCCAGGTTTGCGCGCTTGCCGATAGCAATATCGGTATCGCGCCGGTGAGTTGGGATGATGTGCTGTTGCTTAGCCAGGAGCATGAAGGGCGGGTTGCGTTATCACTGGGAGGGCCTCATGCTTTGCTGACTTTCTTCTCCATTTGCCAGTCGTTAGGAGGAAAGCTGTTTGAAGGCCACTGTTTCGTTCTCGATACAAGAACCGCAATCCAGGCACTGCACATTATGCAGGCTCTTTATCGTCGTCAAAATAAAGCCCTAACATCGCTTAATCCGATTGGTTTGCTGGATGAAATGGCCAAAGGGACCTTTGATTTGTGCCCGGCTATTTTTGGATATATTAATTTCAGTACACCGGATAGCGGCAGGCGAGTGAAATTCTATAACACTCCTCATTGTGGCGATTCGACAGTGCATGGGTCCGTGTTAGGGGGAACCGGTCTGGCGGTGTCTTCGCGTTGTACTCCGACCCCAGAACTTATCCGGCATATCATGACATATGTGTCTGAAGAGATGCAGAAAACACTTGTCGTGGAAAACGGCGGGCAACCAGCCAATATCTTAGCGTGGAAAGATAAACGCGCTAACGATCTGACTCACCATTTTTTTTCCGGCACGCTTGAGACAGTAACCCAAGCTTATCTTCGCCCAAAATATCATGGCTATATTTCATTCCAGGATACGTCTTCTGCAATTATTCGCAATGGCCTGATAGACGGCCTCTCAACGGAGGACATCGTTTTGGCAGTCAAAGAGAATCATAGAAAATTTCGTCTGGAATAAATCAAAATGCCGCGATGACGCGGCGTTTTCAATGACCAGTACTGTATGAAATCTGGCGATCAAAACCTAAGATAATATGGTCACGGGAACGCTGGCGATACCCCTCTACATCAGCAGATTCAATAGTGTTGATAATTTCATCGTGTTCATCACACAATAAATTGATATCAGGCACCCCTCTGGATTCATGGAAACGGCCAACCTGGGGGCCATAGTTTAAGGTACGGTACATTTCGATGATAAGATCATTACGTGTTGCCTGAACAATATAATTATGGAACTCAGCGTTCAGGTTGATAAAAGAACTGTACTGTTCATAGCGTGGTCCGTACTGTTGCGAGCGCATCGCCTGATTCAATTCCCGAAGATGTATAATTTCAGCACGGGTAATATTTTTAAGCACCATTTCCGCAATTTCAGGCTCAATAAGCAGACGCGCTTGCTGCCACTGGTAAATATCCTGTGCATCCGGTTTTGGGGCGACACGAAACCCTTTGTTATGCTCAAGAACTATCAGTTTCTCAGCGGCCAGACGAAAGAGCGCCTCACGAACCGGGATACCGCTGATCCCAAAACGCTTACTGAGGGTATTCACAATCAGTCGGGCACCAGGTTCCAACTGGTTAGAAATGATCTCCTGCTTCAGCAACTCATACACTTTATGGCTGATACTCTCGTGTTGCAGCATGGGCTTTCCCTGAGAAATTGAACAAAATATATAATATCAGTAATAAATGACCGGAGCAATTTAACAAAATAATAACAATAAGGTGCGGTATTTTACTGAGGATATTTTATTCTTTAAATTTCAATTGATTAAGTTATCTGTAAAAACAAGGAGGACTTCTTCCGGGCGGGACTGCCTTTCAAAAACAGTAAGTAAATGTATTGTCCCTGCGCGATTTTGGCCTCAATGCATTCGTGTCAGCAGTATCGCCTGATATTTACATAACCCCAATCCTTCATCATTCGGTCTCCAGCGAAGTATTGCCCGCAATTACCCTCTAAAGTAGCGGAAGTGCTTATGCCGGAGGTTGCTATGATTGCAGTGATTTTTGAAGCGGATGCGGTGCCCGCTCAGCAGGAACGATATTTACAACTCGCCGCTGAACTCAGGACGGAACTCGTTAATATTGAGGGTTTCATCTCAATTGAGCGTTTCAGAAGTTTGAGCAAGGAGGGGCGGATTTTATCGCTGTCGTGGTGGGAGAGTGAAGACGCCGTTACGGTGTGGAAAAACAACATGAAACATCGGGCCGCGCAAATGGAAGGAAGGGAGTCGATATTTTCGTTTTACCGAATCCGCGTTGCGCACGTTCTGCGTGATTATTCATCCGAATGAGAAGCGAATGGAATACCCCCCGACGTCGCTTCTGGCCGTCGGGGGAGGGTTATATCTCTGTTCTTCGCCGATACACGATTACAGCCTGAATGCCTGCAAGCCGATCAGGTTGCTCTGCGTTTCGATGTTGAGCAGAAAATCCAGTAACCCATGACATTCTGTAACCAATACAGAGGAAGGGGAATCACAGCCATTACGCAAGCAGAATGGTATCCAAAGCACACAGGGGAACGGAAAGTACCATACGCGGGGGGCGCTATTTCTGAGCCGCTGTGAATGACAGGTCATTGCCCCGCAATCTGACAGAAAATAGCATTGGTTCGACAGCCAAATTTATTTTCCAGACGTAATTTTCTGACATAGACTTCTTTGGGTTTGAGTTGATCAAGTTCGATGATTTCTTTAAACCCTCTGCCAGCAATAAAATGAGCCAGCAGGGAATACTCAGCCCGATTCAGCGTTTCTCCCATCCGGCGATTGGCTAACTCACCTCTGAATAATCGCTTGATTTTTTGTTCAATGGCATCTTCTCTATCACAGGAGTAAATAACGCCTCTGATTTCCTGACGATTGACAAGCCAGTAATTCGCTAAGGAACTCATTTTTTTATCGGCGATCAGGATAATGTACATTTTTGTACCGATCAGGTAATCAACCCAATCCGATTTAACAAAATATCTCAGGTTAGCAAAGGAGAAGTCGATAAAGATAAAACCACGCGGCAAATGATTTTTATACTTCATTAAAAACTTCTCAATGACCCCATTTTTAAAATAAATATTCACCTCCGGCCATACTGCGAATTGAGTATGGTCACAATACAGAGAACAGACGCTCTTCTCTGGGGAAATAAGACATGACGTCTCACAACTAATACAATGAATCTGTTTTTTCAAATACGCATTCATATATAAATTCTCCCAAGTCGTTCTCATTCATTTGTTAGGTTTCTATACACGTCTGAGATTTTTCCAAAAGATGTTAAAAAACTATCCGTGTAAAACAATTTTTCCAGTGGGAGAGGCGTATTCAAAGGTTCCATGCCCGGACTATTGATCGTCAGGCCCTCGTCATGAACAGAGAACGTATCGGTATTCCTTTGCCAGACACAGGAGAGTGTTGTCGTGTTTTTGGTAATTATCCTGGTGCTCGCGGGTGACATATACGTCTCAATGAGCACAGGTAAATCGGTTCCCGGACCCAATTCCTTTAAACAGTCGAATGTAATACAGAACGTCTGGGGGACGGGATACTGAGAAAAAAGAGTCACAGAAACACCTGACGCACCAGGTAAATATTTTTTTGAAAATAGAACCATCTCCTGTCCTTAAGGGGGAACAATATAAAGTAAGACTATTTGACACGTTACTAATCAATTTTTCATATGTATGACTTTTATGAAAAGTAAAGTCAATATTACGTGATGTCAATAGTTCTGCTATTGAAATGAGCCTATAATGCGTGTGGGTAAAATACCGTAAAGGGTAAAATTCTTATATTTAAAGCAAGCGTGATTTGCGATGATTTCATGCAATATATGCAAATGGAACTATTCTCTTACACGAGTAAAATAAGAATTTATTCCATACATTAAGCCATTATTGCAAGAATTTGAAGGGTATCAGAAAGAAAAAATAGCACTTTATGTTAAAGTGCGGACCAAATGAAGTTTAGCTATCCGATAGCGTGTTGGTTACTCCATTTGAGAGAAACCTCACCGTGGATCTGTTGAGATTGAAATTCGTCAATATATAAATCGTCACGGATAATACAGCCTTTTCACTGCCGTAGATGAGGGGGATATAACCTTTAACCCATAAATAATTTGTGGGAATACGGGGGCTGTCGTTATCCGACGCGTGGACGACAATCCTGACAGCGCACTGGTCGCCGTCAAATTAGCAGAGGGATGCCAGACTGAGCCATCAGCACCATCGGAACGTGCGGTTGACCCGAGAGAGAAGAGAGAGGTGTTTCTTCTGTATAAAGGGACAAACGGCGTTAGGAATAAACGATGCTCCGCTGAGAATTATTGCGAAATTGTTTGGTGGTCATTTTTACCACGCGTTGCCTGGATGGGGATCGTCAACAGGGCAGAATTGCCTTTCATGGCGACTCACCGGCAAGCCGTTGTTTTCTTACTGAAAGTAGCGATGACGTTGGCATTGAGCGGATTTGTCGCCGGAAGGTGGTATAAGGAAAGATTGAGCGTCGTGATGACAAGGGACTGAAACAAGGCAGGACTGTACTGAATTTTTGAATTAATGCGACCCTAAATATTACCCCTTGAAAATACAAGGGGCAATATAATAAAGGTGAATATTTGATATTTGTCGTATTTTAATGGTTTTTTATTGATTAAGTGCTTATTGCATTCTGTACCCGAGGGACTAAATGTTAGATAATCTCGGGTGGATTTATCCCTGGTGTTACGTTGGTCTTTGACCGCCTGACTAGTATGCGCCGCGAGCGCTATTAGTCAGGTATTTTTTAAGTATAAGGAAGACCCGCCCTAAAAAAAAGCTGTCCTAAAAGACAGGGGATAATAATTTCGGAATGTTATTATCAGGAATGAATAAATGAACTCTTTTGTTGAGTTTTTTTTGCTTGATCGCGATAAGTTGCCGTCAGGTTTTGCCACTGAACTCTACAGGCTGCGAAACCGAACATTTCGTGAGCGACTCGACTGGAAAGTGGAATGTATTGATGGCCTGGAAAAGGATCAATTTGATAACGAAAACACGACTTACCTTTTAGGCATGCATGGGGGAGAGATCCTGTGCGGCGCCCGATTTATCGACGCCACGCAACCGACGATGATCAGCGAAATATTCCATGAGTACTTTGATAATATCGCCCTTCCCACGGATATTCCCTGTTGCGAAGTGAGTCGCCTGTTTTTAGATAAAGCCAGACGTGATTCCGGGAATCTTCGCGGGATGCCAGCCAGTAAGGCACTGTTCCTCGCGATGATCATCTACTGCATGAAAAAACAGTATCGGGGTATGTACGCCGTTGCCAGTCGCGGCATGTATGCCATATTTCGTCATGCTAACTGGAAAATAGACGTGATTCAGAAAGGTCTTTCTGAGAAAGGTGAAACTATCTACTATATTTTTATGCCGGCAAGTGAAAGCGCGGTCGAAAGCATCATCAGTAAAGACAAGGACAGCCACTGGCTCCGCGAGATACTTCAACAACTTCGCCGTATGTAATTGCGCACGGAGTTCAGTTATCCAGTAATCTGAGCTCCATTCCGAGTTTTACCGCATGTCTGGCGTTGTTCACGCCCAGCTTCTTCATCGCATTACCCATATGAAATTTCACGGTTCGCTCAGCAATTGATAAAATAACCGAGACTTCTGCGTACGTTTTACCTGCACTGACCCATTTCAAAATCTGCCGTTCACGCGGTGACAAAAAAACGTTCTTTTTTTGATGAACTTTACTGTAGAGATCGAGTGTCTTCTGATGTAACTGAATGAGAAAATGCATGAAATGTGCACGACAGGTTTCCATCTCAATACCCGAATCCTTCTGGCTGATGATGGACAACACGACAAGATTATTCAGATAGTCATGCAGGGGAAACGTTTGGCCCTGAAAAATATTGTGTTCAGAACTTTCACTGAAAATGCGGGTAAGATTATAACCACTTGCCAGCAAAACCTTGTTCTCCCAGAAAAAATCCTCAACGCTGCTTAATGCCCTAATAATAACAGGGTCAATAAACTGATATTTTCTTTCAAGATAGATATCAAACCACTCAGGATTATTATTGATAATCTGCATTTGCGAGGGATCTTTCTTGTTCATGATCGCATATGCGTAGACCGTATTTTTGTAGTCCTTAATGAACGTATTCAGTTCGTTCTGGATTAACGCATTGATCCCTTCATCGCTGTAATACATATCCTTCACGCCAGCTGCTGCCTCTGAGATGAGTGTTTGAATAAGTATAACCTGCCTCGTTGCCTGACAAAATGGACTTATCCCACAACAGTCGATATTTTCTGTCCTCTTGACGAGTCTGTTTACCGCCTGAAAAGGTCTGATTTGATGCCCGTTCGCTATCGTGCAGGCGAAAAGCATGTTTGATCAGAATGATATGGCGTTGCCCATAAACGTTTCGAGCATATTCCCGCCTACCGGCGGGGAGATGAGATATCCCTGAAAGCGATCGATACCTAGGGCTTTTAATATCGCAAATTTCTCTGCACTGTCCACCCCTTCGGCAACGCAGCGACTGCCTGTCAGCATACAGTAATAGTTCAGGCTTTTTATCAGCGCCAGTGCGTGTGGATCGCGTTGCATATCATTGATAATGCCCCTGTCCAGCTTATATTCGCTAAACTGGATCTGCCTGACCGGAAACATCACGCTGCCTTGTGAAAAGCAGTCATCCAGCATAATACGAAAGCCGAGCTGTTTTAATTTGTCGATGTTCGCGGCGGTTTTCCCTCTTTGACTGACATCGATGGTTTCAGCAAATTCCAGTACCAGCCTCTCCGTTCGCTGCGGCGAATGCAACTGCTGTTTTGCGGTTTCCAGCATTCGCGGAAGGCATTCATGACCGGCGATGGCGGCAGGGATGTTCAGTGAGAAATAAAACGCCCCGGGATGCTGGTTGATTCGCTGTATGGCTTCCTGCAAAACAAACGCAGTCAGTACCTGCCAGGCGTATTCGGCGCGTATCTGCGGCAAAAATTCGCCGGGTTGCAGGACCGTTCCATTGCGACGCCAGCGTGAGAGAATTTCCACACCCTGTAATCGATGGGTGCTATCAACAATCGGTTGAAATACCGGAAAGAGTTGTCGGCAATGGATGGCATGGATGAATTCACGTTCGAAGGGGGATAGCGGATTGATGCCGCTTCTGTTCTGCCGGGTTTCCGGATTGCCGGGAAAATGTGCTGCCAGTTTTGGGTGATGTTCTGCCATCTTTTTGAGTCCTGATGTCCTCTGGTTATAAAGCGTTTTTTGGCTGATACCCTGCTGTTGTGCCCGCTCCATAATGTTGTATCCATGTAATAAATCCAGAATGGCGTTTAGTTCAGTTTTGCTGAGGCCAACCGCCGGTTTGCCATAAACCAGCCTCGCTTTTTCTGCTCGTTGCATCAGAAAAGGGGCTTCCTGAAATCCATGCCCGCGCAGCTGTGCCGCAATGCAGCGAGTTGGCAAGTCGGAGGCGGCGACCCGGATTTCGCTAAGCAGACTGCGACGGGTAACAAGATGCCCCAGCGTGTGCCACAACCAACGGTCAGGACAGCGGCTAAGGATTAGCATCGGCAGGGGAGCGGCGGACTGGTCCAGCAAAACCGCCGCTTGCTGCAGCGTCGTGAGCAACCCAAGGGGATCGTCAGGAAGAAACACCACGATTCGGCGTGCTGGCGCCAGGGCGGGAAGCGCCGAAATATCCAGCGACTGTGCGTCCAGTTGCGTCAACTGCTGGCGGTCTGACGCCATCATCCTTGCGAGTCCTTCGCCAGCATAGGGGCAGGGCGACAGAATGTAGTCCATCGTGGGGCTTCCCGTATTACTGATAAACAAACGTCACCCCGATGATTGACTGAACATTTCCCGCCGTAACCTGTCCGCTGGTTCGCGCGTAATTGGCCGTTAAGCCGAGGCTCACGGCAGAGGTGCTGACCGTCCCTAATGACACGGTGCTGTTGGTGGGGACGACACTGCCGTTGCGCGTGAGTTGGACGCCAATGCCCAATGCCGGAGAGGACGATGCGGTATTGGTGAAGATTGAACTGGCGGAATCCGCCGTGGTTCCCGAGAGGTAATACGCCAGTTTCTGGCTTTGCGCGCAGTAAACGGTCAGAGGGATGGGCATGGAGCCAGGGTAGTCAGGCAGGGTCACCGTCACGTCGCGGGCGGAGACGTCGCAGCCGCCGGTAGGAATGACCACATTGTTGTTGGCGTAGATGTTCCAGACGAACTGAAAGTCATCGCTGTCTTTGCTGTTGGTCTGGCGGAGAATCAGTTTGGCAATAAGCGTTCCGGTGCTTATCGCCACGCCGCCGGCAGAACTGATCGGCGTCAGATACAGTACGGTCGGCCAGGGTTTATCGATTTTCGAGTCATAGATCATCCGCGCGGTTTCGCTGGTGGTGGGAAACGGGTAGCTGGAACCGTTGTATTTTACGGTGCCGGAAAAACTCGCTAACACGCCGCCGTAAGCGGATCCCTGCTGGAGAGTGACATAGTCGGTTATGGTTTCAGGATAATCGTTATGACAAAAAATCTGCGTTGAGAGATCGACGACCAGGTTTTGCCCGACGTTCACCGCCGGTGCGAGGTCGACATAGACATTAGCGCTGCCGCCGCCAATAGGAATTGTCGCCCCGCTAGCGGTTTTGCAGGCGAAGGACCAGGCATTGACCGACCAGCCCAACAGTAGCAACGTCGTCAACAGGGTGATGATTTTTTTCATTAACATACTCTCCTGGTCAGGCATAGGTGTAGGTCACGTTAATCACAGCCTGGATCGTTCCCTGGGTTGCGCCGCCATTGACGGATATCGCTCTGACCTGTAAAGGAAAACGGGTAGCCTGCGTGGCGTCATCCACCTGAACAGACTTTGTCGCGCCGGTGTTCAGTCGGTTACCGCTGTCATCCTGGAGTTCAAGCTGGATATTTCCGGCGCTCCCCTGATTTTTGTAATAGCCGGTACTGTCGGCCGTACCGCTGAAGCTGGCTGTAACGCGGGACGTACCGACCGGACAGTTGCTCAGATCGAGCGCCACGGTATGCCACGCGGAGGTGGAGCCGGCCGAGACCAGACTGAAGGTGTAGAGATCGCCAAGCTCGACGGTGGCATTGGTGGTGGATACCGTGCACGGTTTCGCTACCACTTTTCCGTTCACGGTAATTGTCACGTCGGCTGCCTGTAGCGTTGAGGGGGCTGCCAGTATTACAGCCAGTAGCCAGCCGGGTTGAAACCATCTCATCAGAGCCTCCGCTTACTGAAATTCAAGAGTGAATGTCGCTGTTGCATTAACGTGTCCTGGCGTGACGGGCACCTGCGTCGCCATCAGGCGGGCATAAAAGTTCAGCGTGTTGGTCTGGCCGGGCGTCAGGGTGGTCCAGGGTAGGGTGGATGATCCGGCATTGAGGGGCAGCTCCGTCTGCTGTCCGTTGAGGATCTGGATCCCCATTCCGGCCGCCGCCGAGTTTCCGCTGTCGAGTTGCAATAAATGGGTGTTGTCATTATCAGCAATACCGATAAAACCGACCTTCACCGCAGTGACTGAACTGCCGCAGGGGGAGAGCACAATACGGAACGGGACGGGAGGCGTGGTCGCCCCGACGCGGCTGAACTGTTTTGCTGCGTTATCCAGTAGATCGACAGTAAAATCTTTGGATTCGCCCGCCACCGCACAGGCGTTATCCCTGACATACCCGCTGATCGTAATGGTGCTGTCGGCGGCAAGCGCGTTAGCGGCAGCCAGTGAGAAAACGACACCCAGCAGATAAAGACGTTTTTTCATCATCATGTCCTTAGCGGCACTCCGCCGTGAGCTGAATGAGTCGTTGTTGCTGGTTCTCTGCGGTCAGGCGGTAATCCGCCACGCAACTGGCGCTCGCAGCGTTCCCCCATTTCACCTGCACCTTTCCCGCCAGCGGCATGCCGCTCAGATAAACCAGACCGTTATCGGCGACGATGCTGCCGCTTTTATTGCTGTCAGAGGTGACCATTGCGCCAAACGGAACCGGTTTGCCGTTGTGGATTAGCGTCATCAGCAGTTTCATCCCGACATGGGCATTAAATTCTGCACGGACGATCGCACCGTGCGTGGGTACGACGCTGATGACGGCATCATCGAGATCAACGTTGTCAGCGAGCGTATTGGTATTCAGCGCAACCCGGTTTTCGCGGTATTCGGTGGCGTAAGGCAGGACGGCGTAACCCCGCCAGTCGGTACGGACTCCGGTCTGGTTTTCGACTTTCACACCCTCAGCGCCCGGTGCTTTTATTAACACCACCGTGTCATTGAGCGGTTGGCTCAGCGTGACGCCGTTAGCATGCGCCAGTACGCCACCGCTCATCCCGTAATAGAGCTGTTTGAGACCGTCACTACGGCTGTAACCGACGTTGGCGTTGCCGTAACTGCTGCGGTAGTTCAACGCGGCATAGCCTGTGCTGCCGCTGTTACCTTCACCGCCGCCCGCATAGCCGGTTTGCACGCTGTAGCTGAGGTTATTGTCTTCCAGCAAGGTGCCATACAGCCCCGCCAGGTTGGTCATTCGACCGTTAAGGTCGTTCGACATGCTGTAGCTGGCGCTGGCGTGTCGCCAGACGGACTGGCTGTCCGATCGCAACCAGTGGCTGAAGGGGATATTGACGTTAATCGCGAGCATCTGATCGCGCCCCTCCTGCCAGGCGTTTTTGGTCAGGCTGTAACTCAGTGTCCAGTTGATATCGTCGATGGCGGTGTTCAACCCAGCCTGCAACTGTTCGTCGGCGCTGTCGGTGCCCCAGTATGTCTGGTGGCTTCCACTCAGATAGAGCGTGGCGGTGCGGCCTAACTGTTGGGTCAGACTCACCTGCACTTTGCCGCGCTTGTTATAGGCGAGGTTGTAGTAATCCGTGAATTTTGGCTGTACCTGAATGACCCCATCCTGCGTTTCAACGCTATAGCCGCTCATACGACGGTAAGTGGTATCGGCAAAGCTAAAATAACCGCGTGTGGAGTAGCGATAGCCCACCAACTGGATGTTCGTGCCAACGTCGCTCAGTGATTTGTTATAGAGAAAACGTACCGACTGCCCCTGATGTTTGCTGTCATCGGGCAGGGTGGCATTGGCCTGAGTGACATCAACCGACAGCGCCCCCAACACCCCCATATTTTTCCCCACCCCCAGATTGAAGGCGCGGTAGCGGTCCGCCAGTTGAGTGCCGCCGTACAGGGTCCAGCCTGCCGGAAGGCCGTGGAGCACTGTGCTCTGAAAGAACGTCGGTTCTTCCTGCTGATCGTTACCGCTACGGTACTCTCCGGCGGTGACGGCATAACGGGTATGGCCTTCACGTTGCAGCACCGGAACCGAGGAGTAAGGAACGGTGAAATTCTGGCTGCTGCCGTCGGTTTCCTTGATGGTGACCTGCAGATCGCCACCGTTACCTGCGGCATAAAGATCGCTAATGGTGAAGGGGCCGGGCGGTACCGTGCTGTGATAGATCTCATAGCCGTTTTGTTTAATGGAGACCTGTGCCGTACCGCGGGCAATACCGTGGATCACCGGGGCGAAACCTTTCTGGCTGTCCGGCAGCATATTGTCATCAGAGGCGAGTTGCGCGCCGCGAAAGTTAATACCGTCAAAGACATCGCCGTTGGTATAGCTATCGCCGAGCGTCAGGCGCGAGCGTAACGGCGTGATATCCCGTTCCAGCCAGGTATTGACGTGCTGCCATGTGTTGTCATTACCAGAAGATCCACCGCCGCTACTGTAGCTCCACGTGGTATTGTCACGCAGACGCCACGCACCAAGGTTAAGCCCACTTTGCAGGTTCAGATACGCATAATTGCTGCTGCCGCCGATGTCGTTCTGGACAGTGTTACCTGTGAAGTTGTAGTTCAGTAACCCTGCCGTAATACCGTTATCCCATTGTTCCGGCGGGATATAGCCCCGCGCCTGATTACCCATAAACGCCTGAGGGATAGTCAGGTGCAACTGCTGTTGCCCCACGTCTAAACGTGCGGTAGCGTCTTTAATCATCTCCGTTAACGGAACGCAGGCGTCGGTCGCCAGCGCATCCATTCCATTCACTGATGCGGTGTTAAGCCCCATCGCCGCGAGTTGTCCACGCGTCAGGCAAGGAGCCAGTTCGTGACTGTTTTCGCTGGCATGGAAGGTGACATCGCGGGTGGTCATATACCCGTCATTCAGCCAGATATCGACGCGGTACGTGCCGGGGGGCAACTCATGCCCTTTCTCAAAACCGGAAAGATCCGCGACGGCAGATGGATCGTCCGCCAGAAAACGCGGGTTAAAATAGAGCTCTGCCCGCGCGGAAAATGTCTGCAAAACGAGCAGAAGGGCAAGGGCTGTCTGCGCAATGATGCCTGCCAAACGTGGCGCGTACTGCCGTATACGGCGGGAGCTCAAACGGTCGAGTCCAAATTTCAGATATGACATTAGTCCCTCCGGTTCGAGATCGCCCGGCTGTCAGTTCTTTTTTTATTCAGGGATGACGCTGGTTTCCCCGTGCGTTATTACATTGCGCCTTTCATGCGCGGCGTCAGCGCGCCATAGTCATTAATGGTCTTATAGGTAATTTCGCTGCCTGCATCGGCGGGTAATGCCACGCGGGTTTCGCCCATCGGTGGGACGAGTGCATTTTCCAGCGTTCGGGTGCCCGCGCTGAGTTCAGTCACCGTCAGGTAGTACGGCGTTGGATTGATCAACGTCAGCGAGCCTGCGCTACGGCGAAAGGTGAGTTTTTCGGGGGCCTGATCCGGCGACAGTGCGAGTCCGGCCGGACGGTAATACAGCTTAATGCGGCTGATAATGGCCAACTGTAGGGTGTTGTCGCTGAGCTTCGATTTGTCCATCGACGGGATCGCTTTGACATTCATCCAGAACAGACTTTCCCGGTCCTGGGGCAACTGATTATTGGTCGCATCGAGAATACGCAAGGTGTTCTCTTTTTTTCCCTGCATGGCAAACAGTGGCGGGGTAACGACAAAGCGTCCGTCTTTGACGCCCTCGGCATTTTCAACCCATGACTGGAGCAGATACGTACTGTTGTCATCATTGTTGGTGACCGCCAGTTGCACCTGTTTTTGACCCGCCGGATAAATCACCCGAGTCGCGCCCAGCGCCACGCCCGCTTCGGCCTGGGTGAAGGATCCCATAGCGGTTACCAGCAGCACGCCTGCCAGCAGACGGCGCATCATTGTGCGTGTTTTTTTCATGTTTACCCCTGTTGTTCTCACCGTTATTTCCTGTATCCGATATCTCTGCGGGTTAATTACTGGTAGGTCAAAGAGAACCAGGCCTGTGCGTTGGCGGTTCCTCCGGTGACCTGACGTCCGGTAGAACGATATTTCGCTACGAAATGCAGTGTGGTTGGCCCGCTGTAGAGGCGCGATCCGCTAACCGGTGGAAGGTTAAGAGGAAGTTGGCTGCCTTCTTGATCAAATAACGCTATCCCAATACCGGTGGCGATCCCTGGCCCTTCCCCCACGGAGAGGACATCGGGGTTTTTCCCATCGGCAATGCCATGAAACGTCACCCCGACACGTTGGCTTACGGCTGTATTGCACTCCTGGAGATGAATGTCGAAAGGGACAGGGTTGGCATCTTCCCCTGCCGCATGAAATCGATTGCTGCTGATCTGCCCCATTTGCACGGTCATCTGACGATCGCCTGCCTCAACACGGCAGGATTCGGCAATGATGACGCCCTGAAAACGCATGCTTCCGCTGGGCAACGTGACATTCCACTTGTTTCCAGCCAGCGCGCAGGCGGGGAGTAAAAGCATCAGCAGTCCTGATTTCATCCTGTTCATCGTTATCACCTCAGTCCCATTGCGGATAACAGGCCGTCCTGGCCTCATTCGCTTCCCTGCCTGATGAATTACTGGTATTGAACTTTGAAGGTGGCGTCAGCGTTAGCAGTACCGGCTGTTGCTGCGCCCGTTGCAAAGTAACGGGCCTGGAACGGGATGATGTTGGTGCCATCGTTCAGGGTTGTCGCGGCGCTAAAGGTTGCGCCGTCCAGTGCCAGTGGGGTGCCTTTGTTGTCGAGGATCTGGACGCCAACGTTGGTGGCGCTACCGGCTGCGGAGCTCTGCAACGCCAGTACGGTGTTATTGGTGGTATCAATCGCCGTGCCAGAGAACGCCACAGAGGCTTTGGTTGATACGCTGGTATCACAGTCATCAAGCTGAATGTTGAAACCGACGGAAGAACTGGTACTGCCCGCCGTCGCCAGTTTTGCCGAGCGAACCTGACCAAGCTGTACGGTTTGATCGACAGAACCGGCATCGACGGCGCAGGCGGCGTTAACGACTTCCCCTTTAAAATGCACTGTACCGCCGTTTACCGTGGTGGTATCGGCCAGAGCCGCCGCGGAAGCCAGAGACAGAGCTGACATAGCAACGATAGCCAGTGTTTTAATTTTCATGCTGTTTTCCTTTAAACAATATCGATATAACGAACCCAAATGGGCAGTCGTTATGCCTTCCAGGCATTCCATGTTTCAACAGAATGGTACGACTGCCGGTTCTGCACAGTTTTCGCCCAACGAATGAGACAATTGGGGCCATTTTGACTCATTGGGATAAATGTCTTGAAATGGCTCTTGTTGTTTCATTTATCGGATTTTTATGTTTTGTTTTTGTGTTTTATAAATACAAAAAACTGCATTGTGATTTTTAACAGGCGGGCGGATACAGGGCAGAGTTCAGAGGGAGAAATCCCAAAAGTCTTTAAACGCGGAGGTGAGTGAGAAAAAATACTGAGGATAATGCTATTCTAATCAACGAGATAATTAGTGATTTTTGATAATGCTCAACTTGTTAGTTGCAAAGCTTTACGCATTTTTTTTATGATATAAACAGTTTGGCCCCAATTGACCTATTCATGCAAAGACTTCCCTTTCTATATCAATAAGTTATCTTATTTCTTTTTCTCCTGTGAAATGACTTCTAACAGACTGCTCCTCTCCCATAATCCGGCAAAACGTGCGGCGTTGCTGGCGGTGTAACGGACGGTATGGCGAATATTACGGTGGCCAAGATAATCCTGAATCAGGCGCGTATCTGCCCCCCTTTCGGCAAGTTCATAACCGCAGGCGTGACGTAACATATGGGGATGGGTATGGGTGACGGTTCCGGCATCAATACCTGCAGCCCGAATAATACGATACGCTTGTTGGCGAGAAAGCGGTGTCCCCCGGCGGGAGATAAACACGGCGTCAGTCCGGCTTGCGCCTCTCCAGTCTGCTCGCGCCTGACTCCAGCGTTCAACGGCCTCACGCTCATCAAAACGCAGTGGATGGATGGTGGAAAAACCGTTTTTTAGTCGACGGATATTGATTCGTCCCTCGTTAAGATCGAAGTCGCGGTAATGCAGATCGAGGAGTTCACTGATGCGCATACCGTGACGGAATGCCAGTAAAATAAGGCAATAATCTCGCTCCCCGGTCGCGCCATGCCGGGCGGCCAACATCATAGCGTGTACTTCTTTGCCGGTAAGATAACGACGTCGATTCACAATACATTACTCCTGAAATATGTTTCTGATAGTGAACGCCTGTAGCCAACATCATGCGATTAAAAAATAATCTGCGATGTTAAAGGCATATTATATTTAGGGGATTAATCACAGTTTGTGATTACATCACTTTTACACACGCAGCTATTATTGCTACATGATAAATCTTATTTTTATTGATTTTATCAGGTGCGACAATAGCGTCTGTGGTAGACAAAGTCAGGTGTATAAATTTAAAAGAAAAATAGTTACAGACGGTAGTGATTCCCGCGAAGGTTTGTTTGCTGAAACGTTAACTTTGGTAAAAGACATATCATTGTTAATTACAGGGATATAATAAAATTGTTTAATTTTAATGCAAATAAAGATATGCGTGAATAATAAGCATAATAAACATAAGGTTAAATATTATTAATGTCTCGTAAGCCACGGGGTTGTTTTTTAACACCATCCATGGCGTTGAAAATGTCACAGTGAAATAGCATTATGCTGTTTGAGTTTAGCGTCATCCCAGATACCGTAAAATCGACCTGCATTACTGGCAGTGTACCAGACGGTATGGCGAATGTTACGGTGCCCCAGGTAATCCTGGATGAGACGGGTGTCGATCCCCATATTGGCTAACGCAAAACCGCAAGAGTGACGAAGCATATGTGGATGAATTTCAAGCGGGAGTCCTGCGTGATCGCCCGAGGCTGAAATGATTTGATAAAACTGTTGGCGAGAAAGAGGATTCCCTTTTCTTGATAAAAATAACCACTCACTGTTGGAATCGGGATAGGCGGCACGAATAACCAGCCAGTTCTTTAATGCCTGAATTTCTTCACTTAATAATGGATGCGTTGTCGAAAACCCCTTTTTCAGACGGTGAATATAAATGCATCGTGATTTGATATCAATATCTGAAATTTGCAGGCGACAGATTTCACTGGCGCGAAATCCATGAATAAAACACAGTAATGTCAGACAGTAATTGCGGGTAGCGTTTGGTCCGGTATTTGCTGCTTTGAGAAGCGACTCTATTTCATTTTGAGTCAAAAAATTCCTCTTCTTATTATCTGCGCTGTTTTTCATTAGGTTCCCTTTTGATTGCAGGTGTGCACTCATTCTGCTGATTCCCATTAATCCAATGGTCTTATCCGGTTTTAGCTCATTATTTATTAGTACAGCACGGTAGGCGTAAATCGTATACAACACCGCTACGTCACAGAAAGACTTAACCGGATAATGAAAATGGCTGTATGTTGTTACGTCATAGCGTCGTGCCATTATCGACTGGTAGCCTCCTCTTATCTTGTGTTCGGGGTTATCTTGCTGAATCAAAAAAATTTATTGCTGCTCTAAGATCGAGTCCATTCTGGAACATCCTGAATGATGTGCGAGGGACTTCGCTGAAGGCGGAGAACAACATAACAACCTCGCTAGCATTCACTGTAGAACCACAACAATGACTAAACAATACTGCAAAAACCACAGAGAGAATAGTCATAATAGGTATGACAACCGCGTTAAGAGATGTGCCGGGTATTTAACCGGGAGCGAAATGCTCCCGGTTTATCATGCGAAAGGTGCAATGATACGGGTATATTTGACTGACAGGGGCGGGTGGTAAAATTAGAATACAAATGTGATGAAATATTTTGCGACAAATAAAACGTGAGCGGCGGAATAATAACGCTTGAAATTACTCTTGTCCGGACAAAGGTGTTTACGGGTAGCGTTCTAAAGAGACAGCGCTGTTTTCTGATATTGTATTGCTGCTGACATTACGCCTCATTTTGGTAATTACTGGAACTCACATGATCGGTACTTTCTTTTTTCAGTCTGACATAGTGTATTGCGTCCCTTTGAATTATGCTGTTCCGACATTGCGTTACTGAAGATTTACGGATTGGGTGATGACTGAAGGAAATGATATGAAGTCTATCGGTATTTTTTGCGGTTCATCTGAAGGCCATTCTCCTGTTTACATGCAGGCCGCGCGCGAAGCCGGAACCTTTCTGGCCCAGGCTGGACTGGGTATTGTTTTTGGTGGTGGTCGGGTTGGATTGATGGGGGCCGTGGCGGATTCTGCCCTGCAACACGGTGGGCACGTGACGGGGGTGATCCCCGTGTCTTTGCTTGAACGTGAAATTGCGCATACCGGGCTGACAGATTTGCAGGTCGTTGAGAATATGCACCAGCGTAAAGATCGCATGGCTGCGCTGTCTTCTGCTTTTATCGCCTTACCCGGCGGGGCTGGCACCCTGGAAGAGATTTTTGAGCAGTGGACGTGGGGACAACTGGGCATCCATAACAAGCCCTGCGCGTTTTATAACATGAACGATTTTTACCAACCGTTGCAGGCCATGGTACAGAAGATGGCCGATGAAGGTTTTATGAAGCATAGCTACGTGGATATGCTGTTTTTCTCCAATTCCTTGCCGGAAATTGTTGAGTATTTTGCGACGTATACGCCGCCCGTTTCCAAGTGGACGGCGAGCCAGAATTAAGGCAGTGACAGCCCATCAGCCAAACGCCTTCTCAGCGTTGAGTTCCCTGGGAAGGCGTGCGATGAGCGTTAAAAGATATTTACAGGATAAATGTAAGTACGTAGTGTCTTCAGGGATGTCCTGGCACCGCTGACGCGGGCAAAAACGGTAAGGAAACAGGAGAACGGATGAAATTTATCGCCACCTTAACCGGGCAACACATTGACTACAGCGATATTCGACCGGAACATATCGTGATTGAAGACATCGCTGTGGCACTGTCGAACATCTGTCGCTTTGCCGGACATGTGCCTGAATTTTACAGCGTCGCCCAGCACGTGGTTCTGTGCAGCCAGTTAACACCGCCAGAGTTTGCGCTTGAAGCGCTGCTGCACGATGCCGCTGAGGCCTATTGCCAGGATCTTCCCTCGCCGCTAAAGCGTTTGCTTCCTGAGTACAAAGAGATTGAAGCGCGGCTGGACAACGCCATTCGTCAGCGTTTTCATCTTCCTCTCACGCCGAGCAAGGTGATCAAGCAGGTGGATCTGATGGTGCTGGCGACTGAGCGGCGCGATCTCAAGTTGGATCCCGGAAATGACTGGCCGATGCTGGCAGGCGTGTCGCCCACGACGCGGCTGACCGTCAATCCGCTGATGCCACGGCAGGCGCGAGCGCTTTTTTTATCCCGCTTTCAGGAACTGACAACGGGTTAAAGATGGTATGCCGTCACGGTTCTGTGCGTCCCGGTCAGTGAATCGAACACCTCGACATCCGACGCCTGAACAGGCATCCCCGATGCGCGGAGCCGCTGTATATCTGCGGCAATTCGCTGGATCCCCAACCAGAACAGCCCATCCAGGGCGTTAACCTGCAAACCGCTCTCCAGCGCCAGGCGAAGCCGTTCTTCGGGGTGTTTTGTCTGACTGGCTACCTGCTGATAGGGGGCCGTGGTAATCGTTTCCTCATCCATACGGCGAATACGCGACGACAGACGATAACGAAAGGCATCGGGGACGCGACTGAGATCGGCACTGATGCTGTAAACCTGCCCACGGCGTTTATCATTAATCAGGACGTTTTTTTGGGTGAGGGCAAACTCTTTCCGTAGTTTATCGATCAGTTGCGGGGTGCGGGTGAGCAGTAAACGAAAGGGCAGTTCGAAGCTGGTCACGTAATCGACGTTGAGCAGCGCAATACGCAGTCGTTCTTCAACGCCAGCGTTCTCTTGTTGGCACTCCGCCAGAACCTCCTGCCATTGGCTGGTAATACGCGGCGACTCGTTGATTTCAGTGAAGTGATATTTCTCAATCAGGTAATCGATACGCCTGGTCATTTTTTTCCCCCCATCCCATCTGCCTGTGCGCTAGTGGCACAACATAGCATAGAGAAAAAGACAGAATACAGAAAGAGACGAGTTATCATCCATTTAAGAATGTTTAAGAATTCAAACTAAAATCTATATTTTCAATAAGTTAGGGAAATCATGTCAGTTAAGACTTTTTAATTGAGGTATTCAATTATTTCCTAATATAGTTTTAATACCGCGCCAGATGATATAGCAGAACGGAAATAAACGGCAAGTTAAATGGATTATTAATACGGAAGTAAAAGCGATGACGATATATATTATAAGCAACAATAACTTTTTGCAGGACGGGATAGTCTTGTTGGCAAAAGAGGCCAACCTGGAAATTGTGAAAGAAACCATGCACCACTTGCCTGTAGAAAAACTCACTTTCGACGATACCGTGATTTTGCATCTCAATCTGTTCAACAAAAGTTGTGCCAGGGAAATATCCCGTCTCAACAAAAAATGCAAGTTGCTGATTATACTAAATTCTGAGCGCAGCGCACTGGTGTTTGATGCTGACATGATTGTCAGTGCCCGACAGTCCCTGCTGGCACTGACGATGATTATTACGCGTCTGGCGAGCATGGAAAAGCGGCAGGTTATCCGGAATCATATTCTCAATCGCGTCGAGAAAATGATTATTTGTGAATCGCTGCAGGGAAAAGATATTAACCTGATTGCCGAATCATTGGCGTTGCCTCCGAAACGGGTATACACCTATCGCAATCTCGCGTGCAAGAAATTGGGGGGCCACAGGGTCCACGATCTGCTGCTAATCAAAGATAATTTACTGGAAGAGACGATGTTTTTGTAAAAAACGTCAGCCCTGTTAAGCCCAGAGCTGACGGTGGTATTCCGTTTAGCGGGCGCAGTACAGCAGGGGGCGTTTTCCGATGGTAAACAGGAACCCGTGGACGCCCTGATTGAGAATAGAGTAACTCACATTCTTATCGGGATAGACGTAGAAATCAGGCAGAATATTGGCTAATAACGCATCCGGTAACGTCTCGATGATTTCGAACTTATTGATTCTGGTTGAGTGTAAGTGATACGAATCCTGGTTTTCTGTCCAGTTATAGGCGACATCTCGTCTGATCCGTCCTTTAAGTTTGTTATCTTCAATGTAGGTCCCGCTGACGGCCACGATGCCGTTCTGATTCTTCAGGGAATACATGTAATTCAGCGTAATATTTGCGCGCGCGTTTTTATGAAACACCACCAGCGACATCGAACATTCCTGTTTATCGTAATGTTTAGCCATAAGAACATTGTATATCGCGCCGATGAGCACACCCGCGAGTAAAAACACCGCACTCATCATCATGATCGTTTTTTTACTCACTTCCTACTCCACGAAAAGAGAGTGTGATACAACCCGGAATGGCTGATTTCAGGTAATTCTTGCGACAGACAAGAACGGCTAATCCGGGAGACGTTTGTGACAGCGGAAAGTACACCCAGGGATACTTTTCGCAATCGAGGCCAGAACCCAAAATCAACGTCTTGAAGCGTGCATAACTGTTTTTATTATCGTGGCTGTCATCCGTGATATAGAAATGACAGCCTTTGTCCTGCTCGACGAAGGTATAGCCAGCGAAGAAAGGCTTCGTATCACTAAAGTGCCAGGCAAAGTTCATGCCGATTGCACCGATGAAAAATGCCGTTGCCATGGCGATGATACCGACGAAGAGGGGCAATCTGCTGCGCTTACTCTCCGTTACCGTATGGGCAGGAAGTGCAGTTTCTTCCGGTGTAAACTCCGGCTCAGCGTCAGCGTCAGCGTGGTACTCGATATCCAGTTCATCCTCACCCTGTAGGGTTTCAGAAACCACTTCATCAGCCTGATCTGCCGCAACGCGGGCGATTTTAACGCTTTTGTCGATTTGAAATCCTTTGCGCGGTACCGTGGCGACCAGGATTCGGTCGGTCTCACCGACGGCGCGTAGGCCACGACGGACAATAGAGATATTCTGATAAAGGGTGTTTGCTGGAACCAGCATTCCTTCATCTTCCCACACCTTTTTGAAAAACTCCTGCTGAGTGACCACGTCCGGCGAAGCCTCAAGCAGCAAAAGCAGACAACGGCTGGCAGGCGTTGTCAAAACGACGTTAATTTCTGGATTAGTCACAGAAATTAACTTTTTATTGTCAGGTCTGAATTCAATATTATCGTTAATAATCCAGTACATATAGGTTCACGATGTGCGAAAGTTATAAAGAGTAGAGACTTAAGTGTAGAAAACTCTGAACATAGTATTACATATACTATGTGCGAACACAGTAAGCCGTTTGATTTATGAAACTAATGTTTTTGTTCTATAGTTTCACATATGTATATAGACAATAAGGAATTTTGTTAACAAAATTAGTGGTTTCTGCCGCTATGTTTAATCCGGTAGTGTAATCGTCTGAGCATTTCAATGATTAAACTCAGATTGATTACTGCCGTATTGCGCAAATGTTGGTTTTATGTCAAAAAGATCAAACGGTTAGTTTGATTATCAGGCGTTGGACTGGAGAAGCGGATAAATATATTGTACTTGTCATGTTCATTTTGTAGTGACTCCTGCTGGTATTCTATCCCAAATGGCGTTAGTCGATGACTTTCTGCTTATAAATACGTCATTTCGACTGTCTGACTATCAACTGCGTGGAAAAAAAAAGAGTAGGAATCTGTTTCAACACGTTGATTTAAGATTCATCATCAGACAATCTTCCCTTTATGTAATCACGCTTCTTGATTAGTATTTTTTTAATGAAAACAAGGGTTTTTAAATCATTTATTTGAATAAAATATTATGCCGACACAGCATTAAATAGTCAATTAGAACGAATAACCTTAAATACTGTGAAATGCATAATATAAAGTCTTAAATATCTCCATAACTGGTTTTTTATCCTTAGTGATAAGGGAAAGGTGAGTATTTACTCATCTAACATTAAAATCGTAACGGGGACATTCACACGCTATGCTTAAGGGATAAACAAAAATGAGGCAATGTCATGGATAAGCAACTTGAGGATGCGGGTTACCGCGTCTATACCGGCGAGAAAATCGATGTTTACTTCAATACGTCGATTTGCCAGCACTCCGGAAATTGTGTACGCGGTAGTGCTAACCTTTTCAATCTGAAACGCAAACCGTGGATCATGCCTGATGAAGTTGATGTTTCAACGGTGACCAGGGTTATCGATACCTGCCCAAGCGGGGCGCTGCAATATCGTCATAAATAAAGCGAGGGAAAGATGGAAATACGGGAAGGCCACAATAAATTCTATGTCAATGATGCGCAGGGGAATCAGGTCGCTGAAATTGTTTTTGTTCCGACCGGTGAACATTTAAGCATTATTGAGCATACTGATGTCGATGCCAGTCTGAAAGGACAAGGCGTCGGAAAACAGCTGGTGGCGAAAGTGGTGGAGAAAATGCGCCGCGAGAATCGCAAAGTTATCCCTCTTTGTCCGTTTGCCAAACACGAGTTTGATAAAACGCGTGAGTATGACGATATTCGGGCCTGATAACATGCCGGACAATGCGCCTGAGCAGTCCGGCTAAATTTACCCTTCCCGATGCAGTAAATCCTCATAGATACCGGTTAATATCCCCTGCGGTCCAAACTCCTTTTTGATCCACTGGGTCACCTGACCGGTGGCGGAGTGCTGGGTGGCGAGCAGCATCCGCGAATCCTGACGTGGATTATGGATCTGCCGCGTGACCAGCAGCGAATCTTCCATCGCTTCATGCACCATGTAGTCCGGTAGAAAGCCAATTCCTGCACCGAGGATCTGACACTGGCATTTGGTATTGAAATCCGGCACGAGAATCGATTCCTGACCATGCAGCAACCAGCCCACCTTTTTATTAATGGTATGCGCGGTATCTTCCACCATGATATTCGGGTAGAGGCGCAACTGGCTTTCGGCGATCGGCTCTGGCATGAAAGCCAGCGGGTGATCCGGTGCGATCGCAAATGCCCAGCGAATGGCGCCAATTTCAGTGTAATCAATACCGCCGCCGTCCAGCAGCGTGTCGGGCGCGCCGATGGCAATGTTGGCCTGGTTGTTGATGATGGAGTCCCAGACGCCGTTATACACTTCGGTGGTGACCGTAATCTGGCAGGTCGGAAACTGCTTCTTCAGCACCTGGAGCAATCGCGCGGTATGTTTTGGCGTATACAAGAGCTGATTAATGCAAATACGCACCCGCGCCTCAATGCCCTGCGCGATGGTATCAATGCTGCGCTTAATGGCGTGAAAGTCGTTTAGCAGGTCGGTGGCCTTGCGAAAAAAGTAGCGCCCCGACTCGGTGAGTTCAATACTGCGGGTATTGCGGGTAAACAGCACCACATCAAGACCCGCCTCCATTCGTTTGATCGTATAGCTGATGGCTGAAGTCGTCAGGCCCAGCTCCTCCGCCGCCTTGCTGAAACTGCCAAAACGAGCGGCTGTGGTAAAGGCCAACAGGTTTTCTTCCGTAAAAATTGAATTCATGCACTGGTTCCTGTTCCGATCGGCGGTCGTCGCGTCTCCCCGGAGATGACTGTATTGGCTGGGCTTGCCATTGAGCAATCACTTTTGAATAACTTTTAATACCTGAGTCGGGCTCAGGCACGGTTTTTCGACGTGGATTCACTCAGTTTCCGCCCGGTGTACTCCGAGATGAAACCCACGCAGTTCCCGGCTAAAAAGCCCAGTAGCGTCACCGTCCAGTTCAGCCCGGTGGCGAAAAACAGCGTCATGCCAAGGAAGCCGCCAGGAATAAACGAGGTTAACCAGAAGCGCCCCTGCCAGACGATGACGGCGGAAAACGGTACGGTCATGACCACACCTGCCCAGAACGAAGAAAGCCCGCTCGCGGAAGCCAGCCATCCGGAGGCCAGCGCCGCCAGAAAGGCCCAGACGGCACCGGTGTAGTTCACAAACAGGCTTTTCACAAACCCCGCCTTGCTCCCTCCGGCAGCATAGAAGCTGCAAAACGCGACAAAGCCAATGGTGCCCAGTAATTCCCAGCCTGGAGCCAGCCCAACCCTCGAGGACACCATCTGCCAGAGACCTGCACAAATGCCGACAGTAATGCCTGTTGCGGTGAGTCCGTTCATCTTTATCTCCCGTTATTAACGTCTGGATAGAGTGGTTTCGTCCAGCAACTATATAGAAAGAAAACCCGATTGAGTTAAGGGGAATAGCAGCAAAGAAATAAAGGGTGCACTACAGCACAGTCTGTGCGGATTGTTAAAAACCATTCAATAATTAATCCGCTTATGGCGAATAAAATTTAAGCGGGTTCTTTTCTATAAATTTCGTTGCTATTCTCAGTCCATCAGATACAGCCACAAAAATCAGGGGAATGATCATGACAAATACCAGTCTGATGACAGACTACCTAATGGCTGCTCAGCAAGGGGATGTGGAGAAATTAACCGCCTGTCTGGCGCAGGGAGTGGATGTGAATACCTGTAACCGCCAGGGGCAGACGGCCATTATTCTGGCGAGCCTGCATAAAAAATATGACTGTGTTACGGCGTTAATGAGCGCAGGCGCGGATATTAATCAGCAGGATCAGACCTGTTTAAATCCTTTTCTACTGAGCTGTCTGAATAACGATCTCACTCTTTTACGCTTAATTTTACCGGCCAGCCCCGATCTTAATCGATTAACGCGTTTTGGCGGCGTGGGATTAACGCCCGCCTGTGAAAAAGGCCATCTTGATATCGTCAACGAGCTACTCACGCAGACAACGATTAATGTGAATCACACTAACTTTGTTGGCTGGACGCCGCTACTGGAAGCCATTGTGCTGAATGACGGCGGTGCTACGCAGCAGGCGATAGTTGCCTTACTGCTGGAAAAGGGGGCCAGTCCACATATGACCGATAAATACGGTAAAACGCCGCTGGAACTGGCACGGGAAAAAGGCTTTGAGGCGATCGCCCAATTGCTGATTGCCGCAGGAGCCTGACGAAGGAGAAACGTTATCGACACCCCACAACGGCGGTGTGTGCAAGCGCTAACTGCGGATGCGGGCTTTCTCTGCGAACGCGGTAGTGGGCGGGTCGAACAGGTCTTTTCCCGGGCGGTCAATCTGTATCTCCCGGCACAGCACCAACTACTGACGCTGCTGTGTGAAGAGTATGACAACGCGCCCAATAGCGCCCGGTTAGCACTCACCCACTTTGACGGCCTGTTCCGGCCTGGTGAGTTGGTTCAGTTTCATCCTTCGGGAATAACGGTGGGTGATGATAAATGGATAGACAAGACATCCTGTCATGACTGGCACATGCCGAAACTGCAGCTGAGTCCCGAAAGGTTCCGGCAAATTCCCTGGCAACGGTGGAGCGAACTTATCCATCAACAGTTACGGGAGAATGAGACATTATTTCTCTGGCGCGGAGATAATCCATTTTATCAGGCAATTTGCCACGAACTACAGCGTCGACGAAATACGTTATTACGTGCAATGCGAAAAGGAACCGAAATTGCGCCCGCGGTAATCCAGATGATGGGGTTAGGTATTGGCCTGACGCCCTCCGCAGACGATTATCTGGTTGGCCTGAGCATTATTTTATTTATTGCTGGTCATCCGGCGGAAAAATACAAGGAGGCATTTTGTTCGGCGCTGCAATTGGGCAGGGAAAATACCACGCTGCTTAGCGCGATTACGCTGGAAGCGGCATTTGAACAACGTTATCGCGAAAATATTGCCGGGTTTATTCGCTGCATGATTAATGAACCCAACGGCTTTTCTATCCAGTCTATTGCCAATATTAAAAATATTGGCTCAAGTTCCGGTTGCGACATGCTGTATGGCATGGCGGATGCCTGCGCGCTGAGCCAAATATATGGAGGGAATTATGTCAGTTAAGATAGTCATTAAAAAGAATACCTATTTTGATTCCGTGTCGCTTATGTCCATTTCCACCCGCGCCAATAAACTCGACGGCGTCGATCAGGCGTTTGTGGCGATGGCGACCGAGATGAACAAAGGGGTGCTAAAAAATCTGGGGTTGTTGACGCCGGAGTTGGCTGAGGCGAAAAACGGCGACCTGATGATTGTGATTAACGGCAAAGACGGCGCAGACAACGATCGGACGCTGGCGGCCATTGAGGCGTTGTTCAGCAAAAAAGCGGAAAGCGGCTCGCACGAAGCGCGTTATGCCACGCTGGCCAGTGCGAAAAAGCATATTCCGGACAGCAATCTGGCGGTGATTTCGGTTAACGGCCTGTTTGCTGCCCGTGAAGCGCGCCAGGCGTTGCAAAACGATCTGCACGTGATGCTGTTTTCTGACAACGTCTCTGTTGAAGACGAACTGTCGCTCAAACAGCTGGCGCACGAAAAAGGGTTGCTCATGATGGGGCCGGACTGCGGTACGGCGATCATCAACGGTGCTGCACTGTGCTTTGGCAATGCGGTCCGTCGCGGCAACATTGGCATTGTGGGCGCCTCGGGGACCGGTAGCCAGGAACTGAGCGTACGCATTCATGAATTTGGCGGCGGCATCTCGCAACTGATTGGCACCGGCGGACGCGATCTGAGTGAGAAAATCGGCGGCCTGATGATGCTGGACGCCATCGCAATGCTGGAAGATGACCCGGAAACGGAAATCATCGCGCTGATCTCAAAACCGCCTGCCCCGGCAGTCGCGCGTAAGGTACTGGAGCGTGCGCGTGCCTGCCGTAAGCCCGTCGTGGCCTGCTTCCTTGGGCGAGCAGAACCGCCAGCTGACGAGCAGGGTCTGCAGTATGCTCGCGGGACGGAAGAGGCGGCACTGAAAGCGGTGCTGTTGAGCGGCGTGAAGAAAGCATCGTTAAACCTGCATTCGCTGAACGAGACGCTGATTGCCGAAGTGCGCGCGCGTCTGACCCCGCAACAGAAGTACATTCGCGGTCTGTTCTGCGGCGGCACGCTGTGTGATGAAACCATGTTTGCGGTGATGGAAAAACATGGCGACGTCTACAGCAATATTCAGCCCGATCCGGCCTTCCGCCTGGCGGATCTGAATCGCAGCGTTAAGCACACCTTCCTCGACTTTGGCGATGACGACTTCACCAACGGTAAGCCGCACCCGATGATCGACCCCACCAACCGTATCAGCCGTCTGCTGCAGGAGGCCAAAGATCCGCAAGTGGGTGTGATCGTGATGGATTTTGTGCTTGGCTTTGGCTCGCACGAGGATCCGGTTGGTTCCACGATCGATGCGATCAAAGAGGCGAGAGCGATCGCCGCCGCTGAGGGGCGTGAGCTTACGATCCTCGCCTATGTGTTAGGCACCGATCTCGATGCCCCGTCGCTGGAAAAACAGAGCCAGATGCTGAGCGACGCGGGCGTGATCCTGGCAAGCAGCAGCACCAATACCGGTCTGTTGGCGCGTGAATTTATCTGCAAAGGGGAGGAAGCCTGATGAGCCAGTCACTGTTTACCCAACCGCTGAACGTCATCAACGTGGGTATCGCAATGTTTAGCGACGATCTGAAAAAACAGCATGTCGATGTCACCCAACTTGACTGGACGCCGCCGGGCCAGGGCAACATGCAGGTGGTGAAGGCGCTGGACAGCATTGCCGATTCGCCGCTGGCGGAGAAAATCGCCGCGGCGAACCAGCAGGCGCTGGAGCGGATCATTCAGTCACATCCGGTGCTGATTGGTTTTGATCAGGCGATCAACGTTGTGCCGGGCATGACGTCGAAAACCATTCTCCACGCCGGTCCGCCCGTTACATGGGAAAAAATGTGCGGCGCGATGAAAGGCGCGGTCACCGGCGCGCTGGTATTTGAAGGGCTGGCAAAAGATATTGATGAAGCCGCTGAGCTGGCGGCCTCCGGTGAGATTATCTTCTCGCCGTGCCACGAGCATGACTGCGTCGGTTCGATGGCGGGTGTCACTTCTGCTTCCATGTTTATGCACATTGTCGAAAACAAAACTTACGGCAACATTGCGTACACCAACATGAGTGAGCAGATGGCGAAGATCCTGCGTATGGGAGCCAACGACCAGAGCGTGATCGACCGTCTGAACTGGATGCGTGACGTGCAGGGGCCCATGCTGCGCGATGCGATGAAGATTATCGGTGAAATCGATCTACGCTTAATGCTGGCACAGGCGCTGCATATGGGCGATGAGTGCCACAACCGTAACAACGCGGGCACTACGCTGCTGATTCAGGCGCTGACGCCGGGCATCATTCAGGCCGGTTACCCGGTTGAACAACAGCGTGAAGTGTTCGACTTTGTTGCCAGCAGCGACTACTTCTCCGGCCCGACGTGGATGGCGCTGTGTAAAGCGGCAATGGACGCGGCGCACGGTATCGAATACAGCACGGTGGTAACCACGATGGCACGTAACGGCGTGGAGTTTGGGCTACGGGTTAGCGGCCTGCCGGGTCAGTGGTTTACCGGTCCGGCACAGCAGGTGATTGGCCCCATGTTCGCAGGGTACAAGCCGGAAGACTCTGGACTGGATATCGGCGACAGTGCGATTACCGAAACCTACGGCATCGGCGGTTTTGCGATGGCCACGGCACCGGCTATCGTTGCACTGGTCGGCGGAACGGTGGAAGAGGCGGTCGATTTCTCCCGACAGATGCGTGAAATCACGTTGGGCGAAAACCCGAACGTCACCATTCCGTTACTGGGCTTTATGGGGATACCGACGGCGATCGACATTACCCGCGTCGGTAGCAGCGGCATTCTGCCGGTGATCAACACCGCGATTGCGCATAAAGATGCCGGTATCGGCATGATTGGCGCCGGGATTGTCCACCCGCCGTTTGCCTGCTTCGAAAAAGCGATCCTGAGCTGGTGCGAACGCTACGGCGCATAACCACTCACTCCCCGGCGCTTTCTGAGCCGGGGGTTCTTTCTCAACACACACAATAATCCCATCACACTCTGTACCGGAAACCTACACGATGAAAGAACTTGTGGTCGTTGCCATTGGTGGCAACAGCATTATCAAAGATAACGCCAGCCAGTCGGTTGAACATCAGGCCGAGGCGGTGAAAGCCGTCGCCGATACCGTACTGGAGATGCTGGCATCGGACTACAATATTGTGCTGACCCACGGCAACGGCCCGCAGGTTGGACTGGATTTGCGCCGTGCGGAGATCGCTCATGAACGTGAAGGGCTACCGCTGACGCCGCTGGCAAACTGTGTTGCCGATACGCAGGGGGGAATTGGCTATCTGATCCAGCAGGCGCTGAATAACCGACTGGCGAAGCGCGGCGAGCAGAAAGCCGTCACCGTCGTCACCCAGGTGGAGGTGGATAAAAACGATCCGGGATTTACCCATCCCACTAAACCCATCGGTGCGTTCTTTAGCGAAGCCCAGCGCGATGAATTACAGCGGGTTAACCCTGGCTGGCGGTTTGTGGAAGATTCCGGGCGCGGCTACCGTCGGGTTGTCGCGTCACCTGAACCGAAGCGCATTGTTGAGTCGGAAGCGATTAAGGCACTGACTCAGAAGGGCTTTGTCGTTATTGGCGCGGGCGGCGGCGGGATCCCGGTGGTGCGTGGCGAGCAGGGCGATTATCAGAGCGTCGATGCGGTTATCGATAAAGATCTCTCTACCGCGCTGCTGGCGCGCGAGATTCAGGCGGACATTCTGGTTGTCACCACCGGCGTTGAGAAGGTGTGCATTCACTTTGGCAAACCCGAACAGCAGGCGCTGGACTGGGTCGACATCCCTACGATGACCCGTTATATGCAGGAAGGTCACTTCCCGCCGGGCAGTATGCTGCCAAAAATTATCGCCAGCCTGGCTTTCCTCCAGCATGGCGGCAAACGCGTCATCATCACTACGCCTGAGTGCTTGCCTGCGGCCATTCGCGGCGAGACGGGCACCCATATCGTCCATTCATAACAGGAAGCAACGATGAAGGAAAACAAAAGCCGCCGTGAGTTTTTGAGCCAGAGCGGGAAGATGGTCACCGCCGCCGCGCTATTGAGTGCTGGTGCGCCGGTCGCCTATGCGGCAACCTCTGGTGCAGCAACCTGTGACGCCAGAGGCACTATGACGATTAACGATACCCATTACTACCTCGACAACGTCCTGCTTGAGACGGGCTTTGACTATGAGGGCTCGGTCGCGGTTCACACGCGTACGACGCTGCAAACCGTGGAGATTCAGGCGGGCAAAATTGTCGCGCTGCGCGACAACAAAAGTCATCCGGACGCCACGCTGCCGCATTACGATGCGGGCGGCAAACTGATGCTGCCGACCACGCGCGACATGCACATCCACCTCGATAAAACGTTCTACGGCGGGCCGTGGCGTTCGCTGAACCGTCCGGCAGGCACGACCATTCAGGACATGATCAAACTTGAGCAAAAACTGTTGCCAGAACTGCAGCCCTATACGCAGGAACATGCCGAAAAGCTGATCGACCTGCTGCAGTCGAAAGGGACCACCGTGGCGCGCAGCCACTGTAATATCGAACCGGTCTCTGGCCTCAAAAATCTCGAGAATTTACAGGCGGTACTGGCACGGCGTAAAACGGGCTTCGATTGTGAAATCGTGGCGTTCCCGCAGCACGGCCTGTTGTTATCGAAATCAGAACCCTTGATGCGTGAAGCGATGCAGGCCGGCGCGCACTATGTCGGCGGGCTGGATCCGACTAACGTCGACGGCGCGATGGAAAAATCTCTCGATACTATGTTCCAGATCGCTCTCGATTATAACAAGGGCGTGGACATCCATCTGCATGAAACCAGCCCGGCGGGCGTCGCGGCGGTGAAGTATATGGTTGAAACGGTTGAGAAAACGCCGCAACTGAAGGGCAAGCTGACCATCAGCCACGCCTTTGCGCTGGCGACGATGAATGCACAGCAGGTTGATGAGATTGCCGCACGCATGGCGGCACAGCAAATATCCATCGCGTCAACGGTGCCGATTGGCACGCTGCATATGCCGCTTAAGCAGTTGCACGATAGCGGCGTGATGGTGATGACCGGCACGGACAGCGTGATCGACCACTGGTCGCCTTACGGTCTGGGCGACATGCTGGAGAAGGCTAACCTTTACGCCCAGCTCTATATCCGTCCCAATGAACAAAGCCTTTCCCGCGCGCTGTTCCTTGCGACAGGTAACGTGCTGCCGTTGAACGAGAAAGGTGAGCGTGTCTGGCCGAAAGCGCAGGATGACGCCAGCTTTGTGCTGGTGGACGCCTCCTGTTCTGCCGAGACGGTTGCACGTATTTCACCACGACGCGCCACGTTCCATAAGGGACAACTGGTGTGGGGAAGCGTCGCACGCTAAACGGGGGAGAGCCCGCTACGGTTGCGACGAGATGGTTTTTTCGTAGTGCCAGGCAGTGCCGTGATCGTTGATCGCGTCATAGCGGATCGACGAACACGGCGCACCACGTCCCTGTAGCGGTACCGGGACAGTAGAAAGCGGTGCGATCATGACGCCGCTTGCACTGCCGGCTTCACAGCTTATTCCGGCCAGCGTGATATGCCACGGGGTAGGGTTGGTTATTTGCAACTGATTCTGTGGTCCAGCATACGTCACGCGCAGCTTTTCTGCGTCGCTTTCCTGGAGCGCGCCAATGCCCTGCGGACGGATAAACAGCTTCATGCGGATGCGTAATGGCAGTACCACTTTTTGTGCCGCCTGCGCATCGGTCTGCGTCATGGGGGGAATTTGATACACATTCAGCCAGTAAAGCGCTTCACGATCGCGCGGCAGGGCGGCGGTGTCGGTGAGTTGCAGCGTAATGCTGCGCAGCTCGCCGGGCTGCATTTTAAACACCGGCGGCAGCGCGATGACGGGCGTCGTCTCCTCGTTGGGCTGGCTCGACGGATTGCCCGTATCGGTCCAGACCTGAACCAGTGCCGGCTGCTGCGGGGAATTAATCAGCGCCAGCGACGTGCTTTTGTCACCGGCATTAAAAATCACTCGGGTCACTTCGCTATTCACTACCGCGTGGCTGGAGAACGGCAGAACGTTCAGTAGCAACGCGCTACTGAAAGCTAACCACCACCTGAAGTTGTGCATAAACCGATCCTGCTGTAATGGCTTCGCCAGGAATTGCTTCCAGCGAGGCGGTGAATTCACCGTTGTAAAATTCGGTCGAACCGCTTGAGGTTTTACTGGTTAAATCGGCATAGCCATACCACCCTCCGGCGTTGCCCGTCGCGGTCGCCGTCAGATTCGGCAACAGGTTGATGGCGCTGCCGCCCAGTTTTTCGCTGTAAATACGAATGCCTACGCCGGACGCCACGCCGCTGGCGCCGTAATGGTTATCGAGCAGCCAGGTCCAGGCCCCCGATCCGGTCTTGAGCCCTAACTGGTTCGCCGCATTCGCCGCCGTCAGGTTATTCACCAGAAACCCCATCGCCACATTCGCTTTGCTGGTGGTCGAGACCGCAGTACTGGAAATCGCACCGGTTTCGCATTCGACGGTAATGTTAAAGGGCGTCTGCGCCGTGCCGCCGCCGCTCAGTTCACCGACGCTAATCGGCGGCAGGCGGACGATGGCGGGATAGTCGTCGATCCGACAGGCGGCGCCGCGCACAAAGTAACTTTGACTGGTGAGCGTCCAGCCGCCTGGCCACTGCATGGCACCCCAGCCGTCGTAATTGGTTCTGCTGTCTGCGCCGTCAAAGAGTCCGGAACTCATGCCACCGCCGTGAAAGGCGATATAGCCCGCCGGCCCCGCGTAGGTATAGCCATAGCGATTTGAACCGTTCACGCCTTTCGACGCGTCATCAACCCGAAAAAGCTCAACGAAAACATCGCTGAAGGCGCTGCCCGGGATGTAAATATAGGTCCCGTCATTAAACATCTCGCTTTCAGGGATGAGGCGTGTTTTCCAGTAGCGCGAGTAGTATTGCCCGGTTTTCAGGTTCGTCAGTCGGAGCGCCACGTTTTTGACGTAGGTGTAGTACGCGCCTTCAATACCCGCAACCGCTTCTCTGCCGCCCCAGGCGTCATCGCCGTTGGTGGCGTAATACTCATACACTTTGCCGATTTCTGCGACATCACAGCGGAAATAGATTTGGTTGGCGTTGACGCCCTGGGTGCGGCCGTTAGGCACAAAGCTGGCCGTTGAGCTGGCGAGCAGCGTGCCTTCACTCTGAAAGCCGGTGCCGCTGCTTAAGGTGATGACGCCGGGCAATCCCAGTTTGCCTTTTACTTCGCTATCGCCAACGCCACCCCAACTGGCGCCGACGTAGCCTGCGTCTTTTGCCACCTGCGACAGGTCGTTGGCTGAGGTCACCCTTTTACAGGCAGACCATGCGGGCGGTGTCAGTACGACAGCGACCAGCAGTAGCGGGAGGACAGAGGATAATTTCATGAGTCATCATTCCTGGCGACAAGGTAGCGTGAGTTGATACAACGGCGTGTCGCTCGTCGTCGGCAATTGATACCAGACCTGGCACCGCTGAGCGGCATTTTTGCCCCACTTAACAAACAGCACGCCGGACTGCGCGGCGATTCGGGCGTAGATTTGGCCGCCCTGACCCATGATGCCCACGTCGTCACCGTTGCCGTCCGTGACGTCCGCGCCCATCGGCGGCAGACTGCCGTCGGGCAGGGTGGTATTGATCAACGTCGCTTTGCCGTGAGTGGTCTTGAACGTCACGCGGGAAATCGCCCCTGCATAGGGGACAAGGCGCTTGCTGCCGCCCTGAAGTTCGACGTCATCGGCCATATTCTGGCTGTCGAGACTGATGGTGTTATAGCGATAGGGCGTTAGGGACGGGAGGATCGCGTAGCCGAAACGGTCTACCGTCGCGCCCTGACCATTACGTATCGTCGCACCGCGCGCGCCCGGGGCCTCTACCAGTGCGAAGGTGTCGCTGGTATACGGGCCAGCGGTAATTCCGCCGCGATGGGCGACCAGCGTACCGGACATGCCCAACCCGTACTGCTGATAGCTGTCACCCCGGGAAGCCCAGGCGCGGAAGGCACCGACGGAGGTGCGGCGTTCAAGATTACCGCCCCAGGTTGAGCTGTCGCCGCTGTCATTGTTGTGCTCAATACCGCTGTAGAGCGCCCACGAGGTGGTACTTTTCTCGCCCGTTGTCCCACTCATCCCGACCGTTGCCGTCCGGCTGTCGCGACTGCGGTTCATGTCCAGATTGATCTGCGAACGGCTGGAGCCAAAGTCGAACGGAATCGACATCCCCAGCGACACGGTGTTTTCGGTGTATTTGCGCTGGTTCTCATTATCGAAATCGCGATCGTTGACGCTGCTGAAGTAGCGGCTGGAGTAAGTGCTACGCTGGCGTGCGGCGCTGACATTGAAGCTGATATCCCGCCAGCTATTGCTGTAGCCGAGCTGTAGTTGAGTGATGCGTGAGGCGTTGTTGTAGTAATCCGACGTGCTGCCGGTAAAGCTCAGCATGCCCCAGTTGCCCATCGGCTGGCTGAGGGTCGCCGAGAAGTTGTTCCGCTGATTGAGCGTGTCGGAGTAGTAGGTGGTGCCGCTTTTTTCCTGGCGACGCACGCCGAGTACGTCCTGCAAATCGCGATAGCCGCTGGTGGAATAGCGATACGCCGCGAGGACCAGGTTGGTTCCGGTGGTGAAGGTTTTACTGTAACTCGCCTCGACGCGCCAGCCCTGTTGCTTCTCGTCATTTTCTACACGGGCGCTGGAAAATACCGTGTTCAGACCGAAGGCGCCGACAGAGGTCGCCAGCACGCCGCCCGCGAGAATGGCCTGATAATTATCCGCCAGTCGCGACCCCATGTTGGCCGTCAGCACGTTGCTCATCCCGCGCTGCAACACACCTTCTATAAACTTATTTTCCACGCTGTAGTACTGACGAACGTAGCCCATCGCCAGCTCGTAGTTCCAGTTACCGGGACGAATCGAGTCTGGTACGGCAGAGTAGGGGACGGTAAAGCGCGATACCTGTCCGTTGGCGTCAATCACATCGACCGTCAGATCGCCCTGACCGCGGGTGTTGTACAGATCGTTAATGACGAAGGCACCAGGCGCGACAGTGGTCTCGTAGATGACTTTTCCCTGCTGGCGCACAACGACATGGGACGTTGTGGTGGCGACGCCGCGCACTTCCGGCGCATAGCCCCGTTTTCCCTGCGGCCACATGCGCTGATCGGTGCTGAGCTTGACGCCGTTGAATGACAGACTGCCAAACAGACTGCTGTTGGTGTAGTTATCACCGAAGGCAATGATGCTGTCCAGCTGCGGCAAAGGCCGTTGTACCGAGGTGGCGACCGCATTGTATTTGTAGTGACCTCCCGTCTGATTGTCATCGGCGTAGCGCAGGTTACCCTGATGACGAACCTGCCAGAGGCCAAGGTTGATCCCACCGTTGATATTGCTCCACAGATAGTCATAGCGCAGATGGCTGTCCGTGTTTTCGGTGTGGTAAAAATTGGTGTTGTGGCGCAGAAACAGCGCGGTTTCACCGGCATCCCATTCGGATACCGGAATGAAGCCTCTTGGCGAATGCAATAGCCCCGCCTGAGGAATCACCATGTTCAGGCGTAACGTGCTTAAATCCACTTCCCAGTTGATTTTCTGTCCCAGACTGTCAATTGGCAGACACGCGTCGGGCGTAGAATTTTGCGTTGTACGAATAGCACTGGCGGCAATCAGTTCAGGTGACAGACAGGGCTGAACCCGCGCATTGTTGCCTTCTGGTTTTACCAGCGTGATTGACTCCTGGTGACGAATCAACTGGTTATTGAGATAGACGTCGAGCACATAGTTGCCCGTTGAAAGCGCGTCATCTCGCTGATTAAAGCGATCCAGATCCAGTGACTTACCCACATCGGAACCCTGCAAAAGCGCCGGGTCAAAGTAATATTCCGCGCACGCCGTCGCCGGGGCTAACGCCAGGCCTATCAGGGGCGCGACGACGTTATAGCGGATAGTCGGCACTGATGCGTGCTCCCTGATCGTTGATCAAGGTAACGCGTACGCGCTGTGCGTCAGCGCCAGAGGTACGCGGAAAGTGAAACGTTTCGCTGGCAAAGGGCGAAATCATGTCGTTTTTGGGGTGCAGAATTTCCGATGAGCGACCGGGTTGCAGGACCGCGACCGTGACAAAATAAGGCTGGTTATTTTTTATGCTTATCGCCAGTTCTTTATTTCCGCTAATACGTTTGACCTGCAGATTTTCCAGCATTTTTTGCGGATCGCCGACGAGACCTGCCGGGCGATAAAAAAGTTTGACCCGATTGCGCAACATAATCAGCAGACTGTTTTGTTTTTCTGTGTGGGTCGCGGATTGTCCGGCATTGGCGGGCGGGATCTGCATGAAATTAAAATAGACCAGCGATTCCCTGTCCTGAGGTAATGCTTTCCCCCTGGTGTAAACAATACGAATGATTTGCCCTTCTCCAGACTGAATACGAAATGCCGGAGGTGTGGCAATAAACGGAACCTGCGCAGATTTATCCGGACCATCGGCCATATTGCCGTTATCGAACCAGCTCTGGACAACATAGGGAATGGCATCTTTATTTTTCAGATGCACATCGGTAGATTTCGCTGCACCATTATAAATAATACGCGTTCCTGTCATCGTAATACTGGCATTCACGTGGCTACAGCAGGCGCTAAAAAAGAGAAACAGGCAACCTGAAATAAACGGACGATAACGATGAGAAGTTCGCATTGTATTTTCCCTGAAGGTGGGTGGCGGGAGTTCATTCCCGCCAGGACTACTTTTACTGATAAGAAACGGCGTATTGCAGTGAGGCCAGCACCGTACCGGTGGTGGCGGCACCACCGCTGTAATACTGAGCTTTATAGGTCGCGCTCGCGGAGTCCTTGTTAGCGGCGAGAGAGAGGTCGCCGGTACCGGTAAAGGCGCTGCGGAAGTCAATTTCATCGCCGCTGGTATCGAGGATTTGGATCTCCACATCTGTCGCAGAACCCGTGCTGCCGAGGTTCCCGGTGGCTGAACTGATGTTGTTGCCAACGAAGACCGTTGAGATCTGCACGCCAGAAGGTGAGCCGGTACAGTTGCTCACACCAACATCAAATGTCGTCGCGCCAGCCACCTGATTGGCATTCAGTTCGGTGGCCGTCACGGTCGGCAACAATACCACCGGAGAGGCATCAGAGCCATTTACCGATATTGAACAGGTCTCGTCACTCACTTCACCCATAAACGTAATGGTGTTGTCAGAGGCGAGTGCATTCGTGGAAAAGAGCGCAGAGGCCATCAGCGCCGAAAGGAAGGCACGATTTAAGGTCATAATATAAACTCCATTTTTTTCAGTCGTGTTGATTTACCCTGCGGGACAGGGTTCTTCCATGCGCAGGGACATTTATCGCGATGGCTCTGTGCGGGAATGGGGACAAAATAAAATAATTGGTGATTTTCTTAAAAGGTGAATGCTTCCTGTATCAGGAATATCGTAACGGCAATGATTATATTTTCGTAGCGAGAATAAATTCACCCTGGTTAATCAGTTAATTTGTCTGCGTGGATATTACCGAGAATATCCATAAAGAGGAAAATCGTTTAAAACGAACAGATAGATTACTGGTGATAGGTTGAGTCTATTAAAATCTGGAAATAGATCGGCAGTAGCTTTATTAGGAATTTTAGATTATTAGATGATTATTGTTGAAGTGTTTCGCCGGGTGAAAAGCGTATTCCCGCCTGACAGGTTCCCGGACCAGGAAAATTCACACGCTATACATAAAGAAAAATGAATAGTGCACCGTGCTAATTATTTTGCTGATGACATTCAGGGATGAGAATTTTATTTGATTACAGAGTTGTTTCTGGAAGCTTAATGTCGAGGGTTCCAGTAATCGCGGACTGCTCAACATCAAAAAACAAGAAAAAATTTTTTCCTCTGCAATTGATGTCGCGTCATTTTTGCCAGGTTCATGGCAAAAATCGTGGTGTCAGACCCTGAAAGAGATGACTTTTGACAATTTTTTCACCAGCAATTTGTGCCATGCGGTACGCGTTGATTCTTTTGCGCTGACAAACCCTTATCTTCACAACGAGAAAAATGAGGTTTTTTTGGAAAGATGAGTGAGCACAGCGACAGGCGCTGTGCGTCAGAAACGTATTTTCAGGAAGCGTGAACAATCCCCATGTAGCCATGAATGCCCATATAAAGGCCGACCAGACCGATTAGCAGGCTGGAAAAATAGGGCGCTTTTCTTGCCAGTGCGTTGAATCCACTCCAGCGTTTGGCGACCTGGTGGACGCTAACTGCCGCACCCACGCCGACCGTCACCAGCGTTATAGCCAGTCCCAGACTAAAGCAGAGCACCATCGTTGCACCGAGAGTAAAGGCTTTCAACTGGATACAAATCAGCAGCACGGTAATCGCTGCGGGGCAGGGGATCAGCCCACCTGTCAGACCGAACAGCAAGATTTGCCCATTGGTCACCTCTTTGCCGTGAAAACGGCGCTGAATATCACTGGCATGCGCGCGCTCGTGGGCGTCCTGCCAGGCTTTCGACCCTTCCGACAGTTCCGCCAGAACGTTGTGATTGTGCTGATGCTCGCGATCGTGATGCGCGTGTTCGTGGTGGTCATGATGATCGTGAGCATGATGATCGTGGTCATGGTCGTGATGAGGGGCATGGCTGTGGTCGTCATGCTGCATATCGGTGAGCCAGTTTCGCTCACCCTGCCACGTCCGCCAGAACATCCAGGTCGCAGTGCCCAGAATAATAAATGCGGAAATCAGTTGCAGCCAGGGCTCCACGGACTCTGCGGTAAACGCCCGACTGATATACATGCCGCCGAGAGCAATCAGCCAGACCACGGCGGTATGGGAGAGCGTTGCCGCCAGTCCCAGCATCACCGCCTGTTTGATGGTCCCTTTAATGGCGATGATAAATGCCGCCATCATCGTCTTCGAGTGGCCGGGCTCCAGTCCATGCAGCACGCCGAGAAGAATCGCGCTGGGAATAAAAAACCACGCGTTACCTTGCTGAAGAAGTGTTGAAAATTCGCCCATGATAATGATTCTTAGTTGCCTGTTTTGCCAGATTCTACTCCCCCCCAGTACCAAATACTACCCCCCAGTAGCAGCGTAATGCTATAATCCACAACGATTTATGTTAATGAGGTGTTGCGATGTCACATACCATCCGGGATAAACAGAAACTAAAAGCCCGAACCAGCAAAATTCAGGGACAGGTCGTTGCGCTGAAGAAAATGCTCGACGAACCCCATGAGTGTGCCGCTGTGTTGCAGCAGATCGCCGCGATACGCGGGGCGGTAAATGGATTAATGCGGGAAGTGATCAAAGGGCATCTGACCGAGCATATCGTTCATCAGAGTGATGAAGAGAAGCGAGAAGAGGATCTGGACGTGGTTCTTAAGGTTCTGGATTCCTATATAAAATAGCCGGGAACGTTGTCCCGACTCTGTGTCTTAGCAATACACTACAGCCTGATTCCGCTGGGAAATATAGCGCTCAACGTGCTTATAGCCACTAATGGATTCCAGCGCATGCAACAGGCAGCAGACCGCCCGGGCATTCGTTCGATCGGTTTCGTCTTCACTATGACTTTGCAACGCCTCTTCGCATAACTTGCGCACGGCAGGTGGAAAGGCGAGTTTTTGCAGAGAGCGCTCCAACTCTCCAAAGGCGAGCTCATTACGTGCCGTAAAGAGCGATAACAATATCGCACTCAGCGCGCGCGTTTCTTCTTCGTAGTATCCCACTTTATATACCTTGTCCATTTCGTTCCCTGTTGTCGGACTCATCTGCGTCTTTGCAAATGCACTGCTGTACCATCCGTCTCTTTAAGCAACAGCGGATAAGATGACTTATCGCCAGAAACCGGATGCGAGTGAATAAACAACGAATTGATTCGTCCACCCATTCTTTTTTCAATTCTTTGCTTGTAGGCGTAGATGCTGCGGATATCCATGTCCAACAGTTGAGCGATCTGGTGCGGATTGCTGCCTGCAACCATATGGCCCAGAATGGTGAACTCCATCTGCGTCAACGTATTCCCTTTGGTGAACGACAAATGCCGTCCGATAAACACCTGGCGGATCTTCTCATTGGCGACATCCAGTCCGTCATCGTGGTAAATGATGGCGGAAATCGCAGGATGTTTTTTACGCCAGTAGTTGGCGAGCGACTGCATGTTGCGATCGCTTATCAAAATAATGCCCATGCGCGTGCTTGCGAGATATTCTATCCACTCTATATCCAAAAACAGGCGTAAAAAGCTGATAGAGAAATCTACAAAAATATAGCCACTAAGTCTGGCGTTGTGATTATTATTTAAAATCCCTTCAATGACCCCCTTATTAAAATAAATGCTTTCTTCTGGCCACATGCAAAAGCAAGCATTGGCACAATACTGTAAGCGGGGTGATTTTTCGGGCATTATTTTACAATGCAAGGTACAACTGCTGCATGTCAAATTCTTTAATTTAACGTCCAGCCCCATATTGAGAGCCTCCCTATCCGTAGATGATTTCATAATTTCATCCGTTTTAAAACATGTCAATACTCAACAAAATGCAACTTTGATAGAGAGAAAATCCGAAAATTTATTTATTGCTATTATTCTTAATCGTGACTTTTGTTAGGGCGTTGCCTCTGTATCAATTCAGGTTTCTATCGGGGTCATTCTCCAACGGGCGAAGCATGAAAAAACGCCTCCAGGAATTTTGTAACAACCACCAGGAAAATCTATATTGCAAAAATGTTTAAGTTTTATCGCTAAATGGCATTAATGGCAAAAAGTTGAACTTATGTTAAATTGTCTGAAACAATTGTAACAATGCTTTTGTCTTTTATTAAGTAATGCTATTTATCTGTTTGTCCGTTTTTTAAACGTGAAACAATAATAATGAGTGCTGAGTGATAAAGCATCTAAAATGGTCTTAATTAAGAATACATGATCTTTTTCAGCTGGAAGTGTATTGATTTATAAGAAATTTTATTTTTGAGCTATGACCGCACTGACATATCTATTATATATTTGGTGATCTCTGTATAAGATTTTTGTAGCATGTCATTCATCAAGTAAATGCGAGAATGCACACCGTGTTTGAGAAGTACACGCACACAACATTATACACAATTAATAACCTGGTTGACTTTCACCCGGGTGACAGAACGCTGACAAATAAAAATACGCAAAAAACGGTCATTCTTCAAAACCCTGCGAGTTTCATTCTTTTATATCTCCTTACAAATTGTGGGGTTGTTATTCCACAAACTCAGCTCGTAGAGGTGGGCTGGGGGGATAAAAACACTATCACCTCCGTCAATACGTTATATCAGACGGTGCTCACGCTCAGAAATGCGTTAACTGAAGTCGGGTTGCCGCGCGATCTGATTAAAACCGTTGCCCGGCGCGGTATGATGATGACCGCGGAAATTCAACGTACGGAGATGGAATCGGTTGATAATGCGGGAGAGAGCATGATCGGGGAGGAGCCAACATCACCCGCGCTGACGGCACCTCCGCTCAAAATGCGGCCTTCAAGGGAAACGCTAATGGTGGGTGCCGTTTTACTGTCGGTATTGCTGATCGGTGTCGGCCTTTCTTTTGGTTTGTTATATCCGACGGCAGAATCGCTGTTTTCTTCCTATGCTATTGTTGATACCACCTCCTTTTCATCCTGTACCTTGTTACTGAAAGGCAATAGTACGCTAAATACTCGCTATGCAACATTCCTGACAAGACACCCGGATATCTGTCAGAACCATAAATATGTGTATCTCTCGGGAATGAACAGCGCGAAAAATATTGCGGCAGTCGCCTGTCAGTTAGATATAAGGGAAAACCCTCAGACCAAATGTACGACGTGGTACTCGATTAATGATAAAAATTAAAATAGTAGTATTCATTTTACTGGTTGTAGTAGTGATATTGGCAGGCGCAGGTTATTGGTATTCACATAAAGGCAAAAGTGGGATTGATTGCCAGGGGCGCGTGGTATGGGAAATTAATAATGAGGAGTTCCGGGGAGACGTCGCCTACCAGATGCAGAATAACCAGGGGATAGTCACAATCACCGGCGATTTGCATACGCCGGAAGCTGATAATTATAAAATTAGCCGGATTATCTATTTCACTTATTACAAGGTGCGGGACAACTATGTTATTAGCAGCAATAACCTCGTGCGGTTTCCGAGTGATAATTTAGAGGCGAAAAAAGGATACCGGTCACTGCCCTCGCTCTATCTCTCCGAGCGCGCTTCTTTTTCGCTATTGATTAAACGTTATCAGGAAGGGTGGGTCTTTACGACGGTAGGCGCCCCTTCGCTGCTGTGTCGCAGTATTGAGTAAACGGCCCGGACGAGCCGTTTACTCCAGCATTAGCCGAGAAACATCACGGACACGCAGAGCAGGCCGACAATCAGGGTGATCAGATTACCTGGAGAACGGTACGGTTTTAACGCCGGGATCAGGTATGTCGACAGGGTCGGCATAATGAACAAAATCATGGCGATGAGCGGTCCGCTGATGGCGTAAATCATCGAGATGGCATTCGGGTTGATGCAGCAGACAATAAAGGTGATAGCTGACACCAGCATGATGGACAGGGCGCGGTTAAAGGCCCGGCTTTTCTTCACACCAACCTGTTGCAGACCGGTTTTGACCACCTCGGTTGCCCCTTCGATAACGCCAAAGTAGGTGCCGAGAAAGGATTTCGACATTGCCACCACGGCGACGATGATACCCGAAACAGAGAGCCACGCCGGGGCGGCAGGCATCATGGATAAGGCCGAAAGGATAGTGACGCCCTCATTTTTGGCGGCTTCGATATACGACGGCGGAATCGATAACAGGCAGCTAAAGACGAAGAACAGCACGCTTAAGCAGATAATCAGATAGGCTACCTTCATGATTTTTTTGCATTTACCCATGGCCAGCTCGCCATATTTCTCACGTCTGTCGATGGCAAACGTGGAGATAATAGGCGTATGGCTAAAAGCAAAAACCATCACCGGAATCGATATCCAGACCTGACGCAGGGTGTGCTGATCGAACGCCATTTGTCCGGTGAGCAACGAGGGTTGCCAACTGCCGGTCAGATACAGCGAGAGAAATAAGAAGTAAGCGATCAGCGGGAACACCAAAAATCCCATCACCCGAATGGTCGCATGGCGGCCCATCAGGAAAATCAGGTTCAGGGTTAACACCACACCGAGGCTGACGCCCATGCGGATGCCCAGGCTAATCTCAAGATACCGGGCTAACTGCTCTGTCAGGGAGTTGGTTATGGCGACGGCATAAATCAGAACCACAACAAAAAAGGCAACAAAGTACAGCGTGGTGATGAGGCTGCCGATCTTCTTACCATAATAATGTGTCACCGCGCCGGTGATCCCTTCTCCTGCGGAGGTTTTAGACGAGAGAATGAACTGACATAAGGCTCTGTGCGGCCAGTATGTGAGAGGCCAGGAGGCCAGGGCGGTGACAAACAATACCATCGCGCCCGCGGAGCCAAGCTGGATGGGGAGAAACAGGGTTCCTGCGCCAACGGCAGTCCCATATAACGCAAAGCTCCAGAGCGTCTCTTCTTTTGACCAAATTTTCGACATTTCTTGAACGTATCAACTATAAAATAAACAAAAAGAAGCGCAATTTACCATAAATGAGCGGGCGGGCGTGAGGACTGAACGGGAGAAGGGGTGGCAACGGGCCTTGCCGGAACCCAGGTGATTCCGGCAAATGTGTGAATTATCAGGCAGTCACGCGCTGTTCGCGACGCTTCATAACGCGTACGCGTAACGTGTCGTAAGCCCAGTTGTAGAACATGGTGTAGGGCAGGAAGAACAGGAAGAAGCCAATCTCCAGCGTAAAGGCCTGTATCAGGCTAACGTTTAGCACGTACGCCACGATACTCACGCCAATGACGATAAAGCCGCTTTCAAACCCCAGCGCGTGAAATGCACGCACTTTCGCCGTTCGCTTCACCAGATGTGAAGGCCAGAAACGGTCAAACAGCGCGTTGTAGATGATGTTCCAGATCATCGCCGTGGTCGCCAGCAGGATCGTCAGTCCGCCCATTTCCAGCACCGATCGCTGCATTAACCAGGCCGTGGTCGGTGCCAGGATCGCCGTGGCAATCCCTTCAAAACAGACGGCGTGGAAGACACGCTCCAGTAACGAACGACGTTGAACCGCATTGTGTTGCATAACTTACCTTTATTAAAAACGCCCGGATAACGGAATAGAGGGTATTTTATCGCTTTATATGATATCTAAAAGATAGTATCCATCGATAAAGTAGATAGTTTATGCGTTACTCACCTGAAGCTTTAACCGCATTTGTCGAGACCGTTTCCTGTGGGTCTTTCTCGGCTGCAGCACGCAGACTGCGTAAAAGCCAGTCCACCATTAGTACGGCGATTGCCCATCTTGAAGCCGATCTTGGCGTTCAACTTTTTGACCGTTCCTCGCGTCAGCCGGTGCTGACGGAAGAAGGAAAGAAAGTGCTCGTCTACGTTCAGGCGATTCTCTCGGCCAGCGAGCGTCTCGATGAGGTAGCGCTTTCGCTGGCCGGAGAAACCGAAGCGCGCCTGACGTTTGTGCTCTCCGACACCCTGCACCCCGATGTGCTGGAGGAACTGATGGTGCAGTTTGATCGCCAGTTTCCGCATACCGAGTTTGAATGTCTGATTGGTGAGGATGTGGACGTCATCGATCTGTTGCAAAAAGAGCGGGCGCAGGTCGGTTTGATTGAAGCCAGGGACCACTATCCCACGGATATCGGTGCGACGCGCTTGCCAATGCAAACGTGGATGGGGCTCTACGTTGCCGCTTCCCATCCTCTGGCGAAAGAGAAGAAACTGCAATGGGATCAGCTGCACGTCTGGCGTGAGTTGCGCCTTAACACCTACATCGATCGTGGCGCTCCGCTTGCCCGTGGTCCGGTGTGGTCCGCGCCGAACTATTTGCTGTTGTTGAGTATGGCAGTACAGGGTTTTGGCTGGTGTGCGCTCCCCTGTGCGTTGGTGGAGGAATTTGCGGCGGAAAAACCACTGATGCAACTCGATGTTCCGGGATGGCCCAAAGCGATTGCTATCGATCTGCTCTGGAACAAAAAATCACCGCCCGGCGCGGCGGGGAACTGGCTGAGATACCATTTACAGCAAGGCAGTGTCCCAGGCCGCGGGGCGTTATAACGATTTCCTTTGTGATAAAACTCACTTTTCTTAAACAATCAAGATAACTATTTTTAACAATCCTCTACTATTGCGGTGTTATTTTGCGCTGAGGTCGTAATGAAAGAGGTGGTGATAGTCGGGGCGTTGCGTACGCCAATTGGTTGTTTTCAGGGGACGCTGGCACGTCATTCTGCCGTGGAATTGGGCAGTATGGTGGTCAAAGCGTTGATTGAAGCCAGCGGCGTGAAGGCGCATGCCGTTGATGAAGTGATCCTCGGGCAGGTGCTGACGGCGGGGGCGGGACAAAACCCGGCGCGTCAGTCAGCAATCAAAGGGGGATTACCGAATACCGTTTCTGCTATCACCATCAACGACGTTTGTGGCTCAGGGCTTAAAGCGCTGCATCTTGCCACGCAGGCGATCCAGTGTGGCGAAGCGGACATTGTGATTGCGGGTGGGCAAGAGAACATGAGCCGTGCGCCGCATGTCCTCACCGACAGCCGAACCGGCGCGCAGTTGGGCAACAGTCAACTGGTCGACAGCCTGGTGCACGATGGCCTGTGGGATGCCTTCAATGATTACCACATGGGCGTGACCGCCGAGAATCTGGCGCGTGAATACGGCATCAGCCGGGAACTGCAGGATGCGTATGCCCTCAGTTCGCAGCAAAAGGCGCGAGCGGCCATCGATGCCGGTCGCTTTAAAGCGGAAATTGTTCCGGTTGCCACCCAGCGTAATGGGCAAACCGTGATGGTGGATACTGACGAGCAGCCGCGAACCGATGCCAGCGCAGAAGGTCTGGCGCGGCTGGATCCGGCCTTCGAACTGTCTGGGTCGGTGACCGCCGGCAATGCTTCTTCGATTAATGATGGCGCGGCGGCGGTGATGATGATGAGTGAGTCCAAAGCGCAGGAGCTGGATTTGCCCGTGCTGGCTCGCATCCGCGCTTTTGCCAGCGTCGGCGTAGATCCTGCTCTGATGGGCATTGCCCCCGTGTATGCTACTCGTCGCTGTCTGGAGCGGGTCGGCTGGCAGTTGGCCGATGTGGATCTCATTGAAGCGAATGAGGCGTTTGCCGCCCAGGCGCTTTCCGTGGGCAAAATGCTGGAGTGGGACGAGCGCCGGGTGAACGTCAACGGCGGCGCGATTGCCCTTGGACATCCGATTGGCGCTTCCGGCTGTCGTATTCTGGTTTCTCTGGTTCACGAAATGGTCAAACGCAATGCCCGCAAAGGTCTGGCGACGCTGTGCATTGGCGGTGGGCAAGGCGTAGCATTAGCCATCGAACGCGATTAACTCCCCTTTTTTCTCTCCCTCTACATTCCATTCATAGCCGTTATGCCGTGCGAGAAATCGTGACGGCATTACTGCGTTTTGTTTTGTATTCCCTTCATTATTAGCATCAGACAGATGAACTAATCGAATGAACTTACAGCGGTTTGCCTGGGAGTGGGGGTGTCGCAGACTCGGGGTTAAATCCTATTTCTTTGTTTTACTATACGATTTTACCCCTGCGCTTAATCATGGAATGAATCGATCGTGATCGGAATTACACTTTTGACAATAAGATGCAGAAAAAGTGAAACGATGTTTTATTTGTAATTGAAAACGGGTTCCTGGAGGACTATCATGGGCGCATAACGTAAAACGGAACAGCGTTTCGCTCTCCGTCGAGGAATTCCCGCTCAGTACATCACTGGAGGTAAATGTGGACGTAAGACAAAGTATTCACAGCGCGCACGCCAAAACACTGGATACCCAGGGGCTACGCAAGGAGTTTTTGGTTGAGAAAGTGTTCGTGGCTGACGAATACACAATGGTTTACAGCCACATTGACCGCATCATCGTCGGCGGCATTATGCCGGTGGCAAAAACGGTCTCCGTCGGCGGCGAAGTCGGTAAACAACTCGGTGTGACCTATTTCCTGGAACGTCGCGAACTGGGTGTGATCAACATCGGCGGCGCAGGCACCATCACCGTCGACGGTCAGTGCTATGAAATCGGCCACCGCGACGCGCTGTATGTCGGCAAAGGGGCAAAAGAAGTGGTCTTCGCCAGCGTGGATAGCGCGACGCCAGCCAAGTTCTACTACAACTGCGCGCCGGCTCATACCACCTACCCAACCAAAAAAGTGACGCCTGCCGATGTTGCGCCCGTGACGTTAGGCGACAATCTCACCAGTAACCGTCGCACCATCAATAAATATTTCGTGCCGGATGTGCTGGAGACCTGCCAACTGAGCATGGGCCTTACCGAACTGGCGCCGGGCAACCTGTGGAACACTATGCCGTGCCACACCCATGAACGCCGCATGGAAGTGTACTTCTATTTCAATATGGAAGAAGACACCTGTGTCTTCCATATGATGGGGCAGCCTCAGGAAACGCGTCATATCGTGATGCACAATGAACAGGCGGTCATTTCGCCAAGCTGGTCGATCCACTCCGGGGTGGGGACCAAAGCCTATACCTTCATTTGGGGCATGGTCGGTGAAAACCAGGTCTTTGATGACATGGACCACGTTGCGGTGAAAGATCTGCGCTAGTCGCGGGCGCTCATAACGCCTGTCCGTGACAGGTATGAAAAACTAAGGATTTACAATGATTTTGAATGCATTCTCTCTCGAAGGTAAAGTCGCTGTCGTGACCGGTTGTGACACGGGTCTGGGCCAGGGCATGGCGCTCGGTCTGGCGGAAGCCGGCTGCGATATCGTCGGGATTAACATCGTTGAACCGACCGAAACCATCGAGCGAGTGACCGCACTGGGCCGTCGCTTTTTGAGCCTGACCGCTGACCTGCGTCAGATCGACGGGATCCCGGCGCTGCTGGAGCGTGCGGTTGCTGAGTTTGGTCATATCGATATTCTGGTTAACAACGCGGGCCTGATCCGTCGCGAAGATGCGATCAATTTCAGCGAAAAAGACTGGGATGACGTGATGAACCTGAACATCAAGAGCGTGTTCTTTATGTCTCAGGCGGCGGCAAAACATTTCATCGCGCAGGGTAACGGCGGCAAAATCATCAATATCGCTTCCATGCTCTCCTTCCAGGGCGGTATCCGCGTCCCGTCTTACACGGCTTCCAAAAGCGGCGTAATGGGGGTAACCCGTCTGATGGCGAACGAATGGGCGAAGCACAATATCAACGTCAACGCGATCGCACCGGGTTACATGGCAACCAACAATACCCAGCAGCTGCGTGCCGATGAACAGCGTAGCGCTGAAATCCTCGACCGCATCCCGGCTGGCCGTTGGGGTCTGCCGAGCGATCTGATGGGACCGGTGGTGTTCCTGGCATCCAGCGCATCGGATTACATCAACGGCTACACCGTGGCTGTTGACGGTGGCTGGCTGGCACGTTAATTCGCCCCCGTTTATCGAAAAAACCCTGCCATCGCGCAGGGTTTTTTATTGATGAAATCAGGTGTTGAGAAAATCCTCGCGAACCGGTGTAAAAGTATCCAGCAGGGTTCCCGGTTTCAGGCAGACACAGCCGTGCACAATATCCGGTTGCTTATATAACGTATCCCCTGCGCGTACCACCTGCTTCTCGTCACCGATGGTAAATTCAAATTCACCGGATAATACATAGGTCAGTTGTTCATGAGGATGATGATGCAGCGGGCCGATCGCCCCTTGTTCGAAATTCACCTCAACGGCCATCATGTTGCCATTATGCGCGAGGATGCGGCGGGTGACGCCATTGCCCAGATCTTCAAGCGTCGTCTCGTTATGGAAAACAAACATGCGGGATCCTGTTAGTGTTTGAAACAATGTTTCATTCAAGCTAACTCAGGCACGCGATAAAGAAAACGGCAGATCGAATGAACTGGAAACTTGATCACAAGTTTGCTTCACTGCTGTAAATCACTGATGAAGGAGCAGGTAATGAAGACGATCGGCTTGTTAGGCGGCATGAGTTGGGAATCGACGATCCCGTACTACCGGTTAATTAATGAAGGGATCAAACAGCAACTGGGTGGGCTTCATTCTGCGAGCCTGCTGCTGCACAGCGTTGACTTCCATGAGATCGAAGCGTGTCAGAGTCGCGGTGAGTGGGACAAAGCCGGAGAGATACTTGCGCAAGCCGCGATCGGGCTGCAGCAGGCGGGGGCGGAAGGGATCGTCTTATGTACCAACACGATGCACAAAGTGGCGGAAGCCATTGAATCGCGCTGCTCGCTGCCTTTTCTACATATTGCCGATGCAACCGGTCGCGTCATCTCCTCGCAGGGAATGCGCCGGGTTGCACTGCTGGGAACGCGTTACACCATGGAGCAGGATTTTTATCGCGGTCGTCTGGAACAGCAGTTTGCTATTGAGAGCCTGGTGCCAGATGCGCAGGCTCGGGCGAAGATCAACCAGATTATCTTTGATGAGCTTTGCCTGGGACACTTTACCGAGACCTCGCGCCAGTACTATGTCGAGGTGATTGAAGACCTCGCGGCGCAGGGTGCAGAGGGCGTCATTTTTGGCTGCACCGAGATTGGCCTGTTGGTACCGGTAGAGCGCAGTCCAATTCCCGTGTTCGACACCGCCGCGATCCATGCCGCAGACGCCGTGACGTTTATGCTGTCGTAACCGGTCCGAGGATCTGCTCCAGCGCCGTCACCAGAAGGTGATGGCGGGTTTGCAGATGATCGCTGAAGGCCTCGACCAGTGCGGAAGCGGGGCGGTGGACCGGACGAACCAGGCTGACGGTAAACGGCACGGAAATACTGAAACGGCGCACGACCACGCCGCTCGCCGCATAATCCAGCGCGGTGAACGGGTTTACGACTGAAAGACCAACGCCGGCGCGCACCATTGCGCACACTGACGCCGCGCTGTGGGTCTCCACGACCATTCGCCGTTTAACGTCGTGCTCATTAAACAACGCGTCCAGTAGCTTCCGGTAACTGTCCGTGCGCGACAGGCTGATGTAGTTCTCCCCCTGAAAATCCTGCGGCGTTAATACCGGTTTTTCCGCCAACGGATGCCCCGGCGGCAGCACGCAGACTTCATCGAGCGAGAAGAGTTCCGTACGTTGCGTTCCGGCAGGCGTATGCAGCGTCTCTGTTAACCCCAGATCGTGACGCTGGGCGGAAAGCCACTCTTCCAGCAGCGGTGACTCCTGAGGCACGATGTTCAGGCTGACGTCCGGGTAGCGGGCGAGAAACGGCTGAATCAACGCAGGCAGCAGCGACTGCGAAAAGACCGGCAGACAGACAATCGACAACTCTCCCTGGCGAAACTCCCGCAGGCTTTCCGCCGCGCTGACAATTCGATCCAGCCCGTACCAGGATCGCTGAACCTCTTCAAACAGACGTAACCCCTGGACCGTCGGATGCAGGCGACCGCGCGTGCGTTCAAACAGCGTTAATCCCAGCACTTTTTCAAATCGCGCCAGTTCGCGACTGACGGTGGGCTGTGACGTATGCAGCAGTCGCGCGGCTTCAGTCAGGTTTCCGGCGGTCATGACCGCATGAAAAATTTCAATATGACGTAAGTTAACGGCAGCCATAGTCACCTCGTTTGATTCAACCCATATCATTTTTGCATAGAGTCGATATAAAACGATATTTTTTATTCTCTTCGCACTGTGGCGTAATGATAAAAAACGTCATGTCCGGAGTCCGTTATGCCTCATTCACTGTATTGCACCGATACCGATCTCACTGCGGAAAACCTGCTCAGGTTGCCGGCTGAATTTGGCTGTCCGGTCTGGGTTTACGACGCGCAGATCGTTCGTCGCCAGATTGCGGCACTGCAGCAGTTTGATGTGGTGCGCTTCGCGCAGAAAGCCTGCTCCAATATTCATATTCTGCGTTTAATGCGTGAGCAGGGCGTCAAAGTGGACTCTGTGTCATTAGGCGAAATCGAGCGTGCGCTGGCGGCGGGATACGATCCGCAAGCGCAGCCGGATGACATCGTTTTTACCGCCGATGTGATTGATAGCGCCACGCTGGCACGCGTCAGCGAATTGCGCATTCCGGTCAATGCCGGCTCTGTCGATATGCTCGATCAGCTTGGACAGGTTTCGCCGGGCCATCGCGTCTGGCTGCGCGTTAATCCAGGTTTTGGTCATGGTCACAGCCAGAAAACCAATACCGGTGGCGAAAACAGTAAACATGGCATCTGGCATACCGATTTGCCGCAGGCGCTGGCGGTGATGCAGCGCCATCAGTTGAAACTGGTCGGTATTCACATGCACATTGGTTCAGGCGTTGACTATGAACATCTGGAGCAGGTGTGTGGCGCGATGGTGAGTCAGGTGCTTGATTTTGGTCAGGATCTGGAGGCCATTTCCGCCGGTGGCGGCCTGTCGATTCCTTATCACGATGACGAAGAGGCGGTGGACACCCGGCATTACTTTGGCTTGTGGAACGCCGCGCGCGAGCAGATCGCCCGTCATCTGGGGCATCACGTGAAGCTGGAAATTGAGCCTGGACGTTTTCTCGTCGCTCAGTCAGGCGTACTGGTTACCCAGGTACGCAGCGTGAAGCAGATGGGCAGTCGTCATTTCGTGCTGGTGGATGCGGGTTTTAACGATCTGATGCGCCCGGCGATGTACGGCAGTTATCACCATATTACCGCGCTGGCGGCGGATGGCCGCTCGCTGGAGAAGGCACCGCAGGTCGATACGGTCGTCGCAGGACCACTGTGTGAATCGGGCGACGTCTTTACCCAGCAGGAGGGAGGCAAGGTGGAGACGCGTGCGCTGCCGGTGGTGGCACCGGGAGATTATCTGGTGCTGCATGATACCGGCGCATACGGTGCGTCGATGTCGTCGAACTACAACAGCCGTCCGCTGTTGCCGGAAGTGTTATTTGACAACGGTCAGGCGCGACTGATTCGCCGTCGCCAGACCATTGAAGAACTGTTAGCGCTGGAAGTGTTTTAATTTCTTGTCGGGCTGCGGCTTATCCGGCCTGCGGAGGTACCGTCGTTTGTAGGCCTGATAAGCGAAGCGCCATCAGGCATTGCGTCGCGCAGATAACATTACGATTTATATGTTAAAATACGGCCCGGTGGTTACCGAATCGCGCAGGACCAGCGTGCCGGTAAAGGGCGGGATCGGTTCAACCTCTTCACCATTGACCATGCGAATTGCCTGGTCAATGGCGGTGGTGATCATCGTGTCGATGGGGAGATAAACCGTCGACAGTCCTGGCTCAAGCCATTTCGCACTCGGCGCATCGTCAAACCCAAACAGCGACACATCCTGCGGAATGTTAAGTCCGGCCTGGTGCAGGGCTTTCGATGCGCCCAGCGCCATATCGTCGTTACAGGCGAACAGGGCGCTGAACGTTACCCCTTCCCGCAGCAGTTCGTTACAGGCGTCATAGCCGCGCGTCATGCTGGAATCGCCATACTTTACCTTCGCCGGATCCCAGTCGATGCCATTTTTCTCCAGCGCCTTACGGTAGCCCATCAGACGCGACTTCCCGGTCGGCGTGTGTCCCGGCACGGTAATACAGGCAATCTCGCGGTGTCCCTGAGAAATCAGGTAATCCACCGCCTGAAATGCCGCATCTTCCTGTTCAAAAAAGATGGCGCGTTCACGGGCGAGGCTGACGTCGCGGTTGATGATAATCAACGGCATCGTAATCGAATCCGCCAGCGCCAGGATCGCCTTTTCGCTCATATAACGGGTGTAGAGAATGATGGCGTCACACTGCCGGTCGGCCAGCATCTGCACCGCTTCCTGTTCGCGCTCTGGCGTATCGTGACCATCGGTGACAATCAACTGCTTGCCATGAGATTCAGTCTGCCGCGAGGCCTGCTGTAGCAGGCGGCCAAAGTAGAAGCCATCAAAGGTCGATACGACCAGTCCAATGCTGTTGCTGGTCCGGTTCGCCAGCGATCGGGCCAGAAAGTTTGGGCGATAGTCCAGCGCCTGCATAGCCTTAAACACTTTCTGACGTGTACTCTCCTTAACCTGACCGGTGCCGTTCAGCACGCGAGAAACGGTGGCTTTCGAGACACCGGCACGACGGGAAACATCCAGCATTGTTATCATGACGCGTTCCTGATTACTCGTTTGATGACGCATTGCCCGACTCCACTGGCGTCGTCACGGAATGGCGACGGACCAGCGTAGGGCTGAAGACATGGGTGACATCCGGCAGCGGACGTTTTTCCGCCAGCGCGAGCGCCAGTTCTGCGGCCTGCGTCGCCATCGTCACGATGGGATAACGCACGGTGGTCAGCCGCGGGCGAACGTAACGCGAAACCAGCACATCATCAAAGCCGATAAGCGAAATTTCCGCCGGGACGTCCACGCCGTTATCATTCAGCACGCCCATTGCGCCTGCGGCCATGGAGTCGTTATAACAGGCTACTGCAGTGAAGTTTCTGCCCCGACCCAGCAGTTCGGTCATCGCCTGCTCCCCGCCGCTCTCATCCGGCTCGCCAAACGTCACAAGGCGATCGTTAACCGGGAGATGGCTCTCTTCAAGGGCATCGTAATAGCCTTTGAGGCGATCTTCCGCATCCGAAATAGAATGATTCGAGCAGAGATAGCCAATGCGGGTGTGGCCCTGTTGGATCAGATGACGGGTCGCCAGCCAGGCGCCGTAGCGGTCATCCAGCGCCACACAGCGTTGTTCGAAACCGGGCAGGATCCGGTTGATCAGCACCATGCCGGGCATTTGCTTCATTAATGACGCCAGATCGGCATCCGGGATCATCTTGGCGTGAACGACGAGCGCTGCGCAGCGGTGACGAATGAGTTGCTCGATCGCCTGGCGCTCTTTTTGTTCATTATGGTAGCCGTTGCCAATCAGTAAAAAATTCCCCGTGTTATAGGAGACCTGCTCCACGGCTTTCACCATCGCGCCGAAAAAAGGGTCGGAAACATCGCCAACCACCAGACCTATGGTCTCGGTGGACTGCTGCGCCAGGGCGCGCGCGTTGGCGTTGGGATGGTAGCTGAGCGACTCCATCGCACTGGTTACCGCCAGGCGTGACGCCTCGCTGGCTTTGGGGGAATGGTTGATGACGCGGGAAACGGTGGCGACTGATACACCAGCCAGTCGGGCTACATCCTTTATGGTCGCCATGACAGTACCTATTGTGGGTAAACGCTTACATTCTGTCAGTGTTACGGAAAACGTCTGCTGGTTCAAGCAGATTGCCTGTTACGACGCGGCAAATGTGAGCAACACCCTCGGAATTAAGACAAAAATCGAAAGATGCAAACCATTAGTTACACTTTGCGAAGGGCTGTTGCGATTGTTCGCTGGCGACGTTTCCTGGCGGCTTGATAAAGTTGAGATCCCAGAGGTATTGATAGGTGAAGTCAACTTTCGGGTTGAGCACACGCATTACACCAACCTGCGCCAGTTGCGCAGGTTTTTTTTTGCGATTTCCGCAATCTGTAACAGTAAGCGATAATTTACACAACTGGTTGCATTTCCCTTCATTCCTTTGCGTTTTCTCGCTGGCGAAGCGGTCACGTACCGACCACAATCAAGATCCCAGAGGTATTGATTGGTGAGATTATTCGGTACGCTCTTCGTACTCTGTCTCTTGCACCAACCTGCGCGGATGCGCAGGTTTTTTTTCGCCCCGACTTTACTGTCGCTCCTGTTGCCTTGTTCGTGTAATCTGCCACCATTATTTTACCGAATCGTGCGCAAAGGGAGTTGAAATGTTATTTGGCTTTTTCCGTAACCTGTGCCGTGTGCTCTACCGGGTACGCGTGACGGGGGATATGCAGGCGTTACAGGGAGAGCGCGTCGTAATCACCCCTAACCACGTTTCTTTTATCGACGGTATTCTGCTGGCGTTGTTTCTGCCGGTACGCCCGGTGTTCGCGGTCTACACCTCAATTAGCCAGCAGTGGTACATGCGCTGGTTAACCTCGCTGATTGATTTTGTGCCGCTCGACCCGACGAAGCCGATGGCGATTAAACATCTGGTTCGCCTGATCGAGCAGGGTCGTCCGGTAGTGATTTTCCCGGAAGGACGCATATCGGTGAGCGGCTCGCTAATGAAAATCTACGACGGTGCCGGATTTGTCGCCGCGAAATCCGGCGCGACGCTGGTGCCGGTACGGATTGAAGGGGCAGAGCTCACCCATTTTAGCCGCCTGAAAGGGCTGGTGAAACGTCGCTTCTTCCCGCAGATCCATCTGCATGTTTTGCCGCCAACCCGTCTGCCTATGCCAGACGCGCCGCGCGCGCGCGACCGTCGTAAAATTGCTGGCGAAATGCTGCATCAAAAAATGATGGAAGCGCGAATGGCGGTGCGCCCGCGCGAAACGCTGTATGAATCGCTCCTGGCGGCGAAGTACCGCTATGGCGCGGGCAAGCACTGTATCGAAGACATCAACTTCAAGCCGGACAGCTACCGACAGTTGCTTACTAAGACGCTGTTTGTCGGGCGTATTCTGGAAAAATACAGCGCAGAGGGCGAAAAAATTGGCCTGATGCTGCCGAATGCCGCCATCAGCGCGGCAGTGATTTTCGGCGCGGTTTCTCGCCGTCGTATCCCGGCAATGATGAACTACACTGCGGGCGTCAAAGGGCTGACCAGCGCCATCACCGCCGCGGAAATCAAAACCATTTTTACCTCCCGTCAGTTCCTGGATAAAGGCAAACTCTGGCACTTGCCGGAGCAACTGACGCAGGTTCGCTGGGTCTATCTGGAAGATCTCAAAGCTGATGTGACCACCGCAGACAAGCTGTGGATCTTTGCGCACCTGCTGATGCCGCATCGGGCGCAGGTCAAACAGCAGCCGGAAGAAGCGGCGGTGATCCTTTTTACCTCAGGCTCTGAAGGCCATCCAAAGGGCGTGGTACATAGCCACAAGAGCCTGCTGGCCAATGTCGAGCAGATCAAAACCATTGCTGACTTCACCGCCAATGACCGCTTTATGTCGGCGCTGCCGCTGTTTCACTCCTTCGGCCTGACGGTAGGGCTGTTTACGCCGTTACTCACCGGCGCTGAAGTGTTCCTCTATCCCAGTCCGTTGCATTATCGCATTGTGCCGGAACTGGTTTACGACCGGAACTGCACGGTGCTGTTCGGCACCTCCACGTTTCTCGGGAACTATGCGCGCTTTGCCAATCCGTATGATTTCTATCGCCTGCGCTATGTGGTGGCGGGAGCGGAGAAACTCCAGGAGAGTACAAAACAGCTCTGGCAGGACAAGTTTGGTCTGCGCATTCTCGAAGGTTACGGCGTGACGGAATGTGCGCCTGTAGTCTCGATTAACGTCCCGATGGCAGCGAAGCCTGGAACCGTAGGGCGGATCCTGCCCGGCATGGACGCGCGCCTGCTGGCGATCCCCGGCATTGAAGAGGGAGGACGTTTGCAACTGAAAGGGCCAAACATCATGAACGGTTACCTGCGCGTGGAAAAACCGGGCGTGTTGGAAGTGCCGGTGGCGGAAAACGCTGCGGGAGAACTGGAGCGCGGCTGGTATGACACCGGAGATATCGTGCGCTTTGATGAACAGGGATTCGTGCAGATTCAGGGACGTGCCAAGCGCTTTGCGAAAATTGCCGGTGAGATGGTCTCGCTGGAGATGGTGGAGCAACTGGCGCTTGGTGTGTCGCCGGAGAAAATGCATGCAACGGCTATCAAGAGTGATGCCAGCAAAGGCGAAGCGCTGGTGCTCTTTACCACCGATAGCGAACTGACGCGTGACGTTTTACAGCAGTACGCCCGCGCGCACGGCATCCCTGAACTGGCGGTGCCGCGCGATATCCGTTACCTGAAACAACTCCCGTTACTCGGCAGCGGTAAGCCGGATTTCGTTACGCTGAAAAGCTGGGTTGATAATCCGGAAAAACAAAATGCCTGAGTCAGTACATACCAATACCTCTGTCTGGTCGAAAGGGATGATGTCGGTTATCGCGGCGCAGTTTCTCTCGGCGTTTGGCGATAACGCCCTGCTGTTTGCCACGCTGGCGCTGCTGAAGGAACAGTTCTATCCGGACTGGAGTCAGCCGATTCTGCAAATGGTGTTTGTGGGCGCTTACATCCTGTTTGCGCCATTTGTGGGGCAGGTCGCTGACAGCTTTGCCAAAGGTCGGGTGATGATGTTCGCCAACGGCCTTAAACTGCTGGGGGCGGCAAGCATCTGCTTTGGCTTCAATCCGTTTCTCGGCTATACGCTGGTGGGCGTTGGCGCGGCGGCTTACTCACCGGCCAAATACGGCATTCTGGGTGAACTGACCACTGGCGATAAGCTGGTGAAAGCCAACGGTCTGATGGAAGCATCCACCATTGCGGCGATCCTGCTTGGCTCGGTGGCCGGTGGGGTGCTGGCCGACTGGCATGTCATTGCCGCACTGGTTGCCTGTGCGCTGGCCTACGCCGGTGCCGTGGTGGCAAACCTCTCTATTCCCAAACTGGCCGCCGCGCGTCCTGGGCAGTCCTGGCATCTGGCAAAAATGACCCGCAGTTTCTTCTGCGCCTGTGTTTCACTGTGGCGCAACGGCGAAACACGTTTCTCGCTGGTGGGCACCAGTCTGTTCTGGGGCGCGGGAGTGACGCTGCGTTTCCTGCTGGTGCTGTGGGTGCCGGTGGCGTTAGGCATTACCGATAACGCCACGCCAACCTATCTTAACGCGATGGTCGCGGTCGGTATTGTGGTCGGGGCGGGTGCCGCTGCCAGACTGGTGACGCTGGATACGGTGGTGCGTTGCATGCCTGCGGGGATCCTGATTGGCGTCGTCGTGCTGATTTTTTCTCTGCAACACGCGCTGCTGCCTGCCTATGCGCTGCTGATGCTGATTGGTGTGCTGGGCGGCTTCTTTGTGGTTCCACTGAATGCGCTGTTGCAGGAGCGCGGAAAGAAGAGCGTCGGCGCGGGTAATGCGATTGCGGTACAGAACCTCGGTGAGAACAGTGCGATGCTGTTGATGCTGGGGCTCTACTCGCTGGCGGTATGGGTAGGGATCCCGGTCATTGCCGTGGGTATCGGTTTTGGCGGTCTGTTCGCGCTGGCCATTGCGGCGCTGTGGATCTGGCAGCGCCGTCAGGCGTAATCAACGCGCCGGAATTCCTCCGGCGCGCTTCTGTTACGGTGCAGGATAGGTGTAAACCTGATGCACCGCTTCAATCTCTGCCAACACCTCTTCGCTTAACTCCAGATGTAAGCTCTCAACGTTGGTTTTCAGTTGTTCCATGGTGGTGGCGCCAAGCAGCGTACTGGCAACAAACGGCTGACGACGAACGAATGCCAGCGCCATCTGCGCCGGACTGAGGTTATGGCGTCTGGCTATCTCCACATACGCGGCCACGGCTTTTTGCGTCTGCTCGCCGCTGTAGCGGGTAAAACGACTAAACAGCGTATTGCGCGCCCCGGCCGGTTTCGCGCCGTTCAGGTATTTACCGGTCAGCGTGCCAAATCCCAGACAGGAATAGGCCAGCAGTTCGACGCCTTCGTACTGGCTCACTTCCGCCAGTCCCACTTCAAAACTGCGGTTGACCAGACTGTAAGGGTTCTGGATGGTGACAATGCGCGGCAGGTCATGTTTATCCGCCAGGTGCAGATAGCGCATCACGCCAAAGGCCGTTTCATTTGAGACGCCGATGTAGCGAATCTTACCCGCGCGCTGAAACTCGGCCAGCGCATCCAGCGTATCCAGCAGCGACACCACCGGCGCGGCATCGGTCCAGCTGTAACCGAGCTTGCCAAAACAGTTGGTCGGGCGCTGCGGCCAGTGAACCTGGTAGAGATCCAGATAATCGGTTTGCAGACGCTTCAGGCTGTCGTGCAGCGCTTCGCGGATGTTCTTACGATCCAGTGCCTGGTTCGGACGAATGCTGTTGTCGTTATTACGCGACGGGCCGCTGACCTTGGAGGCGACAATCAGTTTTTCACGGTTGCCATGTTTGGCCAGCCAGTTTCCGACGTAAGTTTCGGTGAGCCCCTGGGTTTCCGGGCGCGGCGGGACCGGGTACATTTCGGCCACGTCGATCAGGTTAATGCCGTTGGCGACGGCATAGTTGAGCTGTGCATGTGCGTCGGCTTCGCTATTTTGTTCACCAAACGTCATTGTGCCCAGCCCCAGTGTACTAACTTCAAGCGAGCTGTGGGGTATACGGTGATATTGCATAGCCGTTTCCTTTTTATAATCACGACATAAGGATTATAAAAATGGCTGAGGGAAGGGAAAAAGGGAAGAAAAATTGTTAAGGCCAGCAGCGTGGCTGACCTCAACCCTCAACGTTCAATGATCTGAGAAACCTCGTCACGGTTAATTTGCATGGCGTTGCCCTGCTGGTCGTGGTAGCTCACCAGACCGGTATCATCGTCAATCTCGGGTTTCCCGTCGGTCAGGATCATCCGACCATCTTTGGTCGCCATCACATAGTCGCTACTACAGCCGGAAACAGCAAAAGCCAGTCCAACTGCGGAAATTATCACTGCCCATTTTTTCATCCATTTATCCTCACGTGGCCTGCGTCTGATAATAGTCTAGTAATAACCTGACGTTATGGGCAGGAAAAGCAGGAAAATCTTAAACTGAGAGGGGAAAAGGAAAGAATTTCGCTCCCCACCGGGAGCGAAAAAGGCAATTACAACGGGTTTTTTTTGTTTCGCAACAGGTTCAGGCTCTCGACCGCAATCGAGAAGAACATGGCGAAATAGATGTAACCCTTCGGCACGTGAACATCGAAACTTTCCAGAATCAGGGTGAAGCCCACCAGAATCAGGAACGACAGCGCCAGCATCTTCACGGACGGGTGTCGGTCGACAAACTCGCCAATAGGACGTGCTGCAAACATCATTACGCCAACGGCAATCACCACCGCCGCCATCATAATGAACAGATGATCGGACAAACCGACCGCCGTGATCACCGAGTCCAGGCTGAAGATGATGTCGAGCAGCATGATTTGCACGATTGCTCCCAGGAAGGAGGTGACGCGCATGTTCATCCCTTCTTCTTCACCTTCAATGGATTCGTGGATCTCCTTACTCGCTTTCCAGATCAGGAACAATCCGCCGAGCAGAAGGATCAGGTCGCGGGCGGAAATGGCCTCACCAAACACGTCAAACAGCGGATTGGTCAGCCGGGTCACCCAAGCGATGGAGGCCAGCAGCGCCAGACGCATGATCATCGCCGCCGCAAGACCCAGACGTCGGGCATGTGCGCGTTGCGCAGTCGGGAGTTTTGCAACCACCAGAGAGAGGAAAATAATATTATCGATCCCAAGCACGATCTCCAGCAGCGTCAGCGTACCGAGCGCAAGCCAGGCGTTAGGATCGGTTATCCATGCAAATAACATTGAACAAAGTCCTGCCAAAAAAAAGAAGCGCTAATTATATGCTTCCGGGGCACCAGGCGAAAGTCTAACGCTGCTGTAACAAAAAGTGGCGTTCCAGCAGGGCGCGTGTGAAGTTCTTTTTCAGATAAAAACCACGCGGCAACGTCAGTATTGGCTCGCCCTGGGCGCCGATGGCCTCGGTGAGCGCTTTGGCGTTTGCCGCCTTTGGTCTCAGTTGTAAAAATTCGCCATGCCGGGCGGTAATGCGTTCAACCTGACCGAGCACAATCATGTCCATTAACTCTTCCCAGTCCAGACGCAACTGACGGTCTTCTTCTTCATCGGGACTCCACAGCACCGGCGAACCCACCCGCCGTTGTGCGAGGGGAATGCTGCGCTCGCCTTCCACCGGGATCCACAGCACTCGCTTCAGTTTGTGCCGCACGTGGCTGGTTTCCCACGTTACGCCACTGTTTCCCGTCAGCGGCGCGACGCAGACAAAGGTGGTTTCGAGCGGGCGCCCAAGGCTGTCCACAGGAATGGTTTTCAACTCAACGCCGAGTGCGGCGAAATCCTGCTCAGGCTTACTTCCGGCGCTGGCGCCCAGCCAGAGTTCCAGCAACACGCCGATCCAGCCTTTGTCCCGCTTGAGATCTTTCGGCGCAACAATGCCCGCCAGCGCAGCCAGTTCGCCTAACGAATAGCCCGAAAGCTGCTGCGCCTGCTGGAGCAGAAGGGCTTCAGATTCCGGCGGAAAGCGTAAAGGATGGAGTCCGGACATGGCGTCATACCTTAGGTGAAAAAATAAACAATGATTTTATACCGTGGAAAAGAAGTTTATCGTTTTCCACATGCGATATCCAATGCCATGATTTATATTGATTTTTAGTTTACGGCATCACGTGTTGCGCAACACCAGAATGGGTTTTCCATTTCTGGTCACTGAAAATAAACAGGATCTTACACCATGTTATCCACAGAAAGATGGGATAACTGTGAAAAACCCCGACTACTGTTTCCATTTACAGCCTTGACGTGCGACGAAAATCGAATTTTTACACAATTTGTGTTTAACTTATTGGCACAATCTGTGGATAAAGTCGGCGCTGTTCGATCTTTCATCAGCCTGAGGATCGTCAGTGTGATACTTGTCACTTTTTTGCCTGATAACAGGTGGGATGACCAAGTAACCTCATGAATATAAGAAAAGATTTTTTTCACCCTGTCGGCAGTTTATTCAAACTGTACCGGTTTTTCCCGGAGTAATTCCGTACTTCTTCACAACTCTATCCACAGAAAAGGTGAATAAAATCGCCCATATGGGTGAGTGTCTGTTTATAACTTTGTCTTTAACTGTGAGTTATTCAATTGTTATTAGATGCACACCGTCTTAACTCAGTGGTTTACCGTCTGTCAGGAGTGTGAAACAATCATTCTCATATAAGGTTTATATTGAGGTAGTCCGGTGATTGATGACGATGGCTACCGCCCAAATGTAGGTATCGTAATTTGTAATCGTCAGGGGCAGGTGATGTGGGCCCGGCGGTTTGGTCAGCACTCCTGGCAGTTCCCACAGGGTGGGATAAACCCAGGAGAATCAGCAGAACAGGCGATGTACCGGGAACTGTTTGAAGAAGTAGGGTTAAGCCGTAAAGATGTGCGAATCCTTGCCTCTACTCGCAACTGGTTGCGTTACAAGTTACCAAAACGTTTGGTGCGTTGGGATACAAAGCCGGTATGTATCGGCCAGAAACAAAAGTGGTTTCTTTTGCAGTTGATGAGCGGGGACGCGGAAATCAATATGCAAACCAGCAGCACTCCTGAGTTCGACGGCTGGCGTTGGGTAAGTTACTGGTACCCGGTCCGGCAAGTGGTTTCATTTAAACGCGATGTCTACCGCAGGGTGATGAAAGAGTTCGCAAGTGTTGTGATGGCGCTTCAGGAAACGACGCCGAAGCCGCAAAGTACACCTGCTTATCGACGTAAAAGAGGTTAAGCCACGCAAATTATGCTCACCCGCCTGCGCGAAATAGTCGAAAAGGTGGCCAGTGCTCCGCGTCTTAATGAAGCGCTGAATATTCTGGTTACTGACATCTGTCTTGCGATGGATACAGAGGTCTGCTCGGTTTATCTGGCCGATCATGACCGGCGTTGTTATTACCTCATGGCGACGCGGGGGCTTAAAAAACCGCGCGGTCGCACTGTCGCACTCGCGTTTGATGAAGGTATCGTCGGCCTGGTTGGCAGGCTGGCGGAACCTATCAACCTTGCCGATGCGCAAAAACATCCCAGTTTTAAATATATCCCCTCGGTAAAAGAAGAGCGCTTCCGTGCCTTCCTCGGGGTGCCGATCATTCAGCGTCGTCAACTGCTGGGCGTCCTCGTTGTACAGCAGCGTGAACTGCGCCAGTATGACGAAAGCGAAGAATCTTTCCTCGTGACGCTCGCCACGCAGATGGCGGCGATCCTGTCACAATCTCAGCTTACCGCCCTGTTCGGCCAGTATCGCCAGACGCGTATTCGTGCGTTACCGGCGGCACCGGGCGTGGCGATCGCAGAAGGCTGGCAGGACGCGACGCTGCCGCTGATGGAGCAGGTGTATCAGGCCTCGACGCTGGATCCTGCTCTGGAGCGTGAGCGCCTGACCGGTGCGCTGGAAGAGGCGGCAAATGAGTTTCGCCGTTACAGCAAGCGGTTTGCCGCAGGCGCGCAGAAAGAGACCGCTGCGATATTCGATCTCTATTCGCACCTGCTCTCCGACGCCCGACTGCGACGCGAACTGTTTACCGAAGTCGATAACGGTTCGGTGGCAGAGTGGGCGGTCAAAACGATCATCGAAAAGTTTGCCGAACAGTTTGCCGCGCTGAGCGACAACTACCTCAAAGAGCGTGCGGGCGATCTGCGTGCGCTGGGTCAGCGACTGCTGTTTCATCTTGATGATTCCGTACAAGGGCCAAATGCCTGGCCAGAACGCTTCGTGCTGGTGGCTGACGAACTCTCTGCCACGACGCTGGCGGAACTGCCGCAGGACCGACTGGCGGGTGTTGTGGTTCGCGACGGGGCGGCCAACTCCCATGCTGCCATTATGGTGCGTGCGTTGGGCATTCCCACCGTGATGGGGGCTGATATCCAGCCGTCTGTACTGCACCGGCGTACGCTGGTGGTGGATGGCTATCGCGGTGAGTTGCTGGTCGATCCTGAACCGGTATTGATCCAGGAATATCAGCGGCTTATCAGTGAAGAAAACGAGCTTAGCCGTCTGGCGGAAGATGACGTCAATTTACCTGCACAGCTGAAAAGCGGCGAGCGGGTCAAGGTCATGCTGAACGCGGGGCTCAGCCCGGAGCATGAAGAAAAGCTGGGCAGTCGTATCGACGGTATTGGCCTGTATCGCACCGAAATTCCCTTTATGCTGCAAAGCGGTTTTCCTTCTGAAGAGGAGCAAGTGGCGCAGTATCAGGGTATGTTGCAGATGTTTAACGACAAGCCAGTGACGCTACGAACGCTGGACGTTGGCGCGGACAAACAGTTGCCGTACATGCCGATCAGCGAGGAGAATCCCTGCCTGGGTTGGCGAGGGATCCGCATTACGCTCGACCAGCCAGAGATCTTCCTTGTCCAGGTCCGCGCCATGCTGCGCGCCAATGCGGCGACAGGCAACCTGAGTATTCTGCTGCCGATGGTAACCAGTATTGATGAGGTGGATGAAGCGCGCCGCCTGATTGAACGTGCCGGGCGTGAAGTGGAAGAGATGATCGGTTACGCGATCCCGAAACCGCGTATCGGCATCATGCTCGAAGTGCCGTCGATGGTCTTTATGCTGCCGAATCTGGCAAGTCGTATCGATTTTATCTCCGTCGGCACGAACGATCTGACTCAGTACGTGCTGGCAGTGGATCGCAACAATACGCGCGTCGCCAGCATCTACGACAGCCTGCATCCGGGGATGTTACGTGCGCTGTCGATGATTGCGCAGGAAGCCGAGCGCAGCGATATCGACCTGCGCGTGTGTGGCGAAATGGCGGGCGATCCGATGTGCGTGACCATCCTGATTGGGCTGGGTTTCCGCCATCTCTCAATGAACGGTCGCTCCGTGGCGCGCGTGAAATACCTGCTGCGCCGCATTGATTACGAAGAGGCAAAAACGCTTGCCCAGCGTAGCCTTGAGGCGCAACTGGCAACGGAAGTGCGCCATCAGGTGGCGGCGTTTATGGAGCGTCGCGGGATGGGTGGTCTGATCCGTGGAGGGATGTAAAAGCGCTATACAGATCTTTTACATCTTCTGCGCAGCCTCGTTAACCCCCTTATGCTATCATTCGCTCCTTTGGAGCGCCTGTAAGCAGTGGGTGCGCATATCGCTCGCTGAGTCTTTTCAGCGGAATAACAAGAACTTGTGGTGACAGATGACCAGTAGCTATCTGCATTTTCCGGAATTCGATCCGGTCATTTTCTCAATTGGGCCCGTTGCACTTCGTTGGTACGGCTTAATGTATCTGGTGGGCTTCATTTTCGCGATGTGGCTGGCGACGCGTCGTGCCAATCGCCCTGGCAGTGGCTGGACGAAGAATGAAGTCGAAAACTTACTCTATGCAGGTTTCCTCGGGGTCTTCCTCGGTGGGCGTATTGGCTACGTACTGTTCTATAACTTCCCGCTGTTCCTGGATAATCCGCTCTACCTGTTCCGCGTCTGGGACGGGGGCATGTCCTTCCACGGTGGCCTGATTGGCGTGATTCTGGTGATGATTATTTTCGCCAAACGCACGAAGCGCAGTTTCTTCCAGGTCTCTGATTTCATTGCTCCGCTGATCCCATTTGGCCTGGGTGCCGGGCGTCTGGGCAACTTTATCAACGGCGAACTGTGGGGCCGTGTCGACCCGAATTTCTCTTACTCCATGCTGTTCCCTGGGTCACGCACCGAAGATATTCTGCTGCTGCAAACCAACCCGCAATGGCAATCCATTTTCGATACCTACGGCTCCTTGCCGCGCCACGCGTCTCAACTCTATGAGATGGCGCTGGAGGGGGTAGTGCTGTTTATCATTCTTAACCTGTTTATTCGTAAACCGCGTCCGATGGGGTCCGTCTCCGGGCTGTTTTTGATTGGCTACGGCGCGTTTCGTATCATCGTTGAATTCTTCCGTCAGCCGGATCAGCAGTTCACCGGCGAATGGGTACAGTACATCAGCATGGGACAGATCCTCTCGATTCCGATGATTGTCGCTGGTGTTGTCATGATGGTGTGGGCCTATCGCCGTCGTCCACAGCAACACGTTTCCTGAGGAACCATGAAACAGTATTTAGAACTGATGCAAAAAGTGCTGGATGAAGGCACACAGAAAAACGACCGCACCGGAACCGGAACGCTTTCCATTTTTGGTCATCAGATGCGTTTTAACCTGCAGGACGGATTCCCGCTGGTGACGACAAAACGTTGCCACCTGCGCTCCATCATCCATGAACTGCTGTGGTTCCTGCAAGGTGACACCAACGTGGCCTATCTGCACGAAAATAACGTCACCATCTGGGACGAATGGGCGGATGAAAACGGCAATCTGGGCCCGGTGTACGGCAAACAGTGGCGTGCCTGGCCGACGCCGGATGGTCGCCACATTGACCAGATCACGACCGTGCTGAACCAGTTGAAAAATGATCCCGATTCGCGCCGTATTATCGTTTCGGCGTGGAACGTCGGTGAACTGGACAAAATGGCGCTGGCGCCGTGCCACGCGTTTTTCCAGTTCTATGTCGCGAACGGCAAGCTCTCCTGCCAACTGTATCAGCGCTCCTGCGACGTGTTCCTCGGCCTGCCGTTTAACATCGCCAGCTACGCGCTGCTGGTACACATGATGGCGCAACAGTGCGATCTGGAGGTTGGCGATTTCGTCTGGACCGGTGGTGACACGCATCTGTACAGCAACCACATGGAGCAGACGCACCTGCAACTGACTCGCGAACCGCGCGCGCTGCCGAAGCTAGTGATCAAACGTAAACCCGATTCTCTCTTCGACTACCGCTTCGACGATTTTGAAATCGAAGGTTACGACCCGCATCCGGGGATTAAAGCGCCGGTTGCTATCTAAACTGGCCTTATCCTGTCATAGCCGACGCCTCCGTGCGTCGGTTTTTTTTATCCAGATGCTGGTTTTTCGGCGTGGATTCCTGAAATGTTGCAACCAGCTGCAACAGAGGAAATTTCCCTCGTAACGCGCCGAAAAACCTGAATTCTCGCCTCGTTTTAACTTCCCGACGCGTCATACTGCCGCCATGAATACACAGCAGGGCTATACGCTCATCGAAACGCTGGTCGCGATGCTTATTATTGTCAGCCTGAGCGCAACAGGTCTCTACGGCTGGCAGCAGTGGCAGCAACAGCAACATCTCTGGCAGACCGCCTGTCAGCTGCGCGATTTCTTGCTGCAGCTACGGGAGGACGCCAACTGGCATAACCGCGACCACATCATTACCGCCATCAGGGAGGACGCGTCATGGTGTCTTGTCAGTTCGACAGCCTCACGAAATACCTGTACGCCGCGCTCTGCGCTCGTTTTTGTGCCGCTCTGGCGCGATGTCGATCTCGTCGGGATCACCGCCTCGCTGGCGTTTTATGGTCAACGCAATACCGCGTGGCCGGGGAATATTCGCCTGAAAAATACGGCAGGAGAGTGGCGAGTGGTGGTTTCGCCCTGGGGACGCATTCGCCTGTGCGAACGCGACGATACCCAGGGCTGTCGGTGAGTGAGCGTGGTTTTTCTCTGCTTGAGGTACTGATTGCGATGGCAATCAGTAGCGTACTGTTGTTGGGGGCTGCCCGGTTTTTACCGGCGTTACAGCGCGATATTTTGCAGCAGACCCGCAAACTCGCGCTGGAGGATGACGTGTGGCAGCGGGTGTATACCGTCGCGAAGCACCTTCAACGCGCGGGATATTGTCACGGTAGTTGTCGTGGCGAAGGGGTAAACATTGCCGAGGCGGGCCAGTGCATTATCGTACAGTGGGACGCAAACGCGAATGGTATCTGGGAAAACGAGCCGGTAAAGGAGGCTGAACAAACCGGATTTCGCCTGAATGACAACGTGCTGGAGACGCAGCGCGGCGCGAAAACGTGCGGCGGGAAAGGATGGGATAAAATGACCGATCCTGATGTTGTGCAGATTACGGCATTTGAGGTCACGCGCCAGGATATCGCGGGCTTTGCACCCGAACTGACCTTACATCTGCGCGGCAGTAGTCGGGCAGATCCGCAAACCGTGGTTGACGCGCGCTACAGCGTCAGCGGCTTTAATTTATGAATCGCGAGCGGGGCGTTTCCTCTCTGGCGCTGGTTCTGATGCTGTTGGTCCTCGGTAGCCTCCTGTTGCAGGGCGTTAATCAGCAGCAGAGCAGTTTTGCTTCGCGGGTGGTGATAGAAAGTCAGGCTTTGCAGCGCCAGGCTGTCGTGCAGTCAGCCATGGAGTGGGGCAGGATGCAGCAATGGTCAGTAAACTCCGATAAACCGTGTCGGTACTATGGAGAGGACAATGTTGCTGTTTGCCTGCGCAGACTCGCTGACAGTCGCGCTTTGCTTATTGCCAACTATCAGGGAACGTCCGTATGGCGAGAAGGCGAACAAAAGGAGGAATTCGTTATTTTTTCTCCTCATGGCTGGAGCGATTTCTGTCCGCTACGGGAGGCCGCATTATGCCAGATCCCCTGAGCCGACAGCGTGGGTTTAGCTTGCCGGAAGTGATACTGGCAATGGTCCTCATGGTGATGGTGGTGACGGCGCTTTCCGGGTATCAGCGCGCGTTGATGAACAGTTTTTTCATCAGAGGTCAGTATCTTCAGCTCTGGCGGCAGGGCTGGCAGCAGACGCAACTGCATTCGTTTTCGCCACCTGTTAACTGGCAGGTTAACCGGATGCAGACAACGCAGGCGGGATGTGTCAGCATCAGCGTTACGCTATCTTCACCTCAGGGCAGGCAGGGGAAAATGACGCGCCTGCACTGCCCAAACCGTTAGTTGCCAGGAGTCTCTATGTTAAGGGTCTACCACTCAAACCGTCTGGATGTGCTGGAAGCATTGATGGAGTTCATCGTCGAGCGCGAACGGCTGGACGATCCCTTTGAGCCAGAAATGATCCTGGTGCAGAGTACCGGGATGGCGCAGTGGTTACAGATGACCCTTTCGCAGAAATTTGGTATTGCCGCCAACATAGAATTCCCGCTCCCGGCAAGCTTTATCTGGGATATGTTCGTCCGCGTACTGCCGGAGATCCCCAAAGAGAGCGCCTTCAACAAACAAAGCATGAGCTGGAAGTTGATGACGCTGCTCCCGCGACTGCTGGATCATGACGACTTTGCGCTTTTACGCCACTATCTGACGGACGATACCGACAAGCGTAAGCTGTTTCAGCTGTCGTCGCGCGCGGCGGATCTTTTCGATCAGTACCTGGTGTATCGACCGGAATGGCTAACGCAGTGGGAAGCGGGGCGAACAGTCGAGGGGTTAGGCGAGGCGCAATGCTGGCAGGCGTCGCTGTGGAAAGCGTTGGTGGAGTACACCGATACGCTGGGTCAGCCGCGCTGGCATCGTGCTAATCTCTATCAACGGTTTATCCAGACTCTCGAAAACGCCGATACCTGCCCGCCAGGCCTCCCTTCCCGTGTGTTTATCTGCGGGATCTCCGCGTTGCCGCCCGTGTACCTACAGGCATTGCAGGCGCTCGGCAAACATATCGACATTCATCTGCTCTTCACCAATCCCTGCCGCTACTACTGGGGCGATATAAAAGACCCGGCGTATCTGGCAAAGCTGCTGGCGCGTCAGCGGCGACATAGTTTTGAAGACCGGCATTTACCCCTGTTCCGTGACAATTCGAATGCCGAAAGTTTGTTTAACGGCGATGGTGAACAGGATGTCGGTAACCCGATGCTGGCCTCGTGGGGGAAACTGGGACGCGACTATATTTATCTGCTCTCAGAACTGGAAAACAGCCAGGAGCTTGATGCGTTTGTCGATGTGACCCCGGATAACCTGCTGCATAACATTCAGGCCGATATCCTTGAGCTGGAAAACCGTGCAGTGGCGGGGGTGAGCCTGGAAGAGTATTCGCGCAGCGATAATAAGCGACGCCTTGACCCGGATGACACCAGCGTCACCTTTCACGTCTGTCATAGCCCACAGCGTGAAGTTGAAATCCTCCACGATCGTCTGCTGGCGATGCTGGAAGCGGACCCAACGCTCACCCCGCGCGACATCATCGTGATGGTGGCGAATATCGACAGTTATAGCCCGTTTATTCAGGCGGTCTTTGGCAGCGCCCCTGCAGAGCGTTATCTGCCTTATGCCATTTCCGACCGCCGGGCGCGTCAGTCGCATCCGGTATTGCAGGCGTTCATCAGCCTGCTGTCACTGCCTGACAGTCGCTTTATTTCTGAGGATGTGCTGGCGCTGCTGGATGTCCCGGTGCTGGCGGCGCGCTTCAATATCAACGAAGAAGGGCTGCGCTATTTGCGACTGTGGGTCAATGAGTCGGGCATTCGCTGGGGAATTGATGATGACAACGTGCGGGAGCTGGAACTTCCGGCAACGGGACAGCATACGTGGCAATTTGGCCTCACGCGTATGCTATTGGGCTATGCCATGGAAAGTGCGCTGGGCGAGTGGCAGTCCGTTCTGCCTTATGATGAGTCCAGCGGGCTGATCGCCGAGCTGGTGGGGCATCTGGCGTCATTACTGATGCAGCTTAATCTCTGGCGTCGTAGTTTGGCACAGGAGCGTCCGCTGGAAGAGTGGCTGCCGGTGTGTCGTGAGATGCTCAACGACTTCTTCCTGCCGGACACTGAAACCGAGGCGGCCATGACGCTTATCGAGCAACAGTGGCAGGCGATGATCGCCGAAGGATTGAAGGCTGAATATGACGACGCGGTCCCCCTGTCACTGCTGCGCGATGAGCTGGCGCAGCGGTTGGATCAGGAGCGGATTAGCCAGCGTTTTTTAGCCGGGCCGGTGAACATCTGTACTCTGATGCCGATGCGTTCTATTCCCTTCAAAGTCGTCTGCCTGCTGGGAATGAACGACGGTGTCTATCCGCGCCAGCTTGCGCCGCTCGGCTTTGATCTCATGAACCAGAAACCGATGCGTGGGGATCGCAGTCGTCGTGATGACGACCGTTATCTGTTCCTTGAGGCCTTAATTTCTGCCCAGCAGTCGCTTTACATCAGCTACATCGGGCGCTCGATCCAGGATAACAGCGAACGCTTCCCTTCCGTGCTGGTTCAGGAACTGCTCGATTACATCGGACAAAGCCACTATTTGCCGGGTGACGAAGCATTGACCAGCGATGAGAGCGAGAAACGGGTCAAAGCGCATATCACCCGACTGCATACCCGTATGCCGTTCGATGCGCAAAATTTCCTGCCCGGCGAGCAGCAGAGCTACGCCAGCGAGTGGTTGCCTGCGGCAAGCCGTTGTGGAGAGGCCCATAGCGATTTTGTGCAGCCGTTGGCCTTTGACATGCCAGAGATGCTGAGTCTGGAAACGCTGCAACGTTTCTGGGCGCATCCAGTACGGGCGTTTTTTCAGCAGCGCTTGCAGGTCAATTTCCGCTCCGAAGAGAGTGAAATCCCGGATACCGAACCATTTACCCTGGAAGGACTAACCCGCTATCAGCTCAACCAGCAGTTACTGAATGCACTGGTCGAACAGGAGGATGCCGAACGTCTGTTCCGTCGCTTCCGCGCGGCGGGGGATCTGCCGTATGGGGCTTATGGCGAGATCCTCTGGGAAGTTCAGCATCAGGAAATGCAGACGCTGGCGGACAGGATCGTGGCCTGCCGTCAGCCGAGCCAAAGTCTGGAGGTCGATCTGCACTGTAACGGCGTACAGTTGACCGGGTGGCTACCGCAGGTGCAGGAAGATGGGCTGCTGCGCTGGCGGCCTTCGTTAATCAGCATTTCACAAGGCGTGCAACTTTGGCTCGAACACCTTGTCTATTGTGCCTGCGGGGGAAAAGGTGAAAGCCGGCTGTTTTTGCGAAAAGACGGAGAGTGGCGTTTCCCACCGCTGGAAAAAGAGCAGGCATTGGGTTACCTGGCGCAACTGATTGACGGATATCGCGAAGGAATGTCCGCACCGCTGCTGGTGCTTCCGGAAAGCGGCGGCGCGTGGATAAAAACCTGTTATGACGCGGCAAATGATGCCATGTTAGATGACGATGATACGCGACAAAAAGCCCGCGTGAAGTTTATGCAGGCTTACGAAGGCAACATGGTCGTGCGTGGCGAAGGCGAGGATATCTGGTATCAGCGCCTGTGGCGGCAACTGGACTCCGAGACCCTGGAGGCCATTATTTTGCAGTCACAACGTTACCTGCTTCCGCTTTTCAGATTTAATCAGTCGTGATGATTGTATAAAAATTGCGCAATTTTGATGCTTCCTTTATGATGCGTTGCCCTGCTCAGAGAAGCATCCAACATGTCTTTGCGCAGAAAGAAAGTTAATGATGAGGTTCTTGAATGCCCCGCAGCACCTGGTTCAAAGCGTTACTGTTGTTGGTCGCCTTTTGGGCGCCCTTAAGTCAGGCAGACACCGGTTGGCAGCCCATTGCGGAAACCATCCGTAAAAGCGACAAAGATACCCGCCAGTATCAGGCCATTCGTCTGGATAATGGCATGGTGGTATTACTGGTATCCGACCCGCAAGCGGTGAAATCGCTTTCTGCGCTGGTGGTACCCGTGGGGTCGCTGGAAGATCCCGATGCGCATCAGGGACTGGCACATTATCTTGAGCACATGTGTCTGATGGGATCGAAAAAGTACCCACAGGCCGACAGCCTGGCGGAATACCTGAAATTGCACGGCGGCAGCCACAATGCCAGTACCGCTCCGTACCGTACCGCGTTCTACCTGGAAGTGGAGAACGACGCGCTTACCGGTGCTGTTGATCGTCTGGCCGATGCCATTGCCGAACCGCTGCTGGATAAAAAATATGCCGATCGTGAGCGCAATGCGGTAAACGCAGAGCTGACGATGGCGCGCACCCGTGACGGTATGCGGATGGCGCAGGTGAGTGCGGAAACCATCAACCCGGCGCATCCAGGTTCACGTTTTTCCGGTGGTAATCTGGAAACCTTAAAAGACAAACCGGGTAACCCGGTGCAGCAGGCATTGCGCGATTTTCACAGCAAGTATTACTCCGCCAATCTGATGAAAGCGGTTATCTACAGCAATAAGCCTTTGCCGGACCTGGCAAAGATTGCTGCAGAGACCTTTGGGCGGGTGCCAAACAAGAATATCGAAAAGCCGGAAATTACCGTTCCGGTTGTCACCGATGCGCAGAAGGGTGTCATTATCCATTACGTTCCTGCGCTGCCGCGTAAAGTGCTGCGCGTTGAGTTCCGAATTGACAACAACAGCGCGCAGTTTCGCAGTAAAACCGACGAGCTGATCACTTATCTGATTGGCAACCGTAGTCCGGGTACGCTTTCTGACTGGCTGCAAAAACAAGGGCTGGTGGAAGGTATTCGCGCGGATTCCGATCCGGTGGTCAACGGCAACAGCGGTGTGTTAGCCATTTCCGCCACGCTGACCGATAAAGGCCTGGCGAATCGCGAAGAGGTTGTCGCGGCTATTTTCAGCTATCTCAATCTGTTACGTGATAAGGGCGTGGATAAACGCTACTTTGACGAGCTGTCGCATGTGCTTGATCTCGACTTCCGTTATCCGTCGATCACCCGTGATATGGACTACGTCGAATGGCTGGCGGATACCATGATCCGCGTGCCGGTGGCGCATACGCTGGATGCGGTGAACATCGCCGATCGGTACGATGCGAAAGCGATTCAGGCGCGTCTGGAGATGATGACGCCGCAAAATGCGCGTATCTGGTACATCAGCCCGAAAGAACCGCACAACAAAACCGCTTACTTTGTTGATGCCCCTTATCAGGTCAATAAAATCAGCAAGCAGACCTTCAGCGACTGGCAGAAAAAAGCGCAGGGTATTGCGCTGTCTCTGCCGGAACTGAACCCCTATATTCCTGACGATTTCACGCTGATTAAACCGGAAAAGAAATATGACCGTCCGGCGCTGATCGTGGATAAGCCTGATCTGCGCGTGGTGTACACCTCGAGCCAACATTTTGCCAGCGAACCAAAGGCGGACGTGAGCGTCATTCTGCGTAATCCGCAGGCGATGGACAGCGCCAAAAACCAGGTCATGTTTGCGCTGAACGACTATCTGGCGGGGATTGCGCTCGACCAGTTAAGTAATCAAGCGGCAGTGGGTGGCATCGGTTTTTCAACCAACGCCAACAATGGCTTAATGCTCAACGCTGACGGCTACACACAGCGTCTACCGCAGCTTTTCCAGGCATTGCTTGAAGGCTACTTCAGCTACACCGCAACCGAAGAGCAGCTTGAGCAGGCGAAATCCTGGTATAGCCAGATGATGGATTCCGCCGAGAAAGGGAAAGCTTACGAGCAGGCGATTATGCCGGTGCAGATGATCTCTCAGGTGCCCTATTTCTCGCGCGATGAGCGGCGCGCGCTGCTGCCGTCGATCACCCTGAAAGAGGTGATGGCCTACCGTGAAGCGTTAAAATCGGGTGCCCGTCCGGAATTCCTGGCAATTGGCAACATGAGCGAAGCGCAGGTCACAACGATGGCGCGGGATATCCAGAAACAGCTTGGCGCGAACGGTTCCGAATGGTGCCGCAACAAAGATGTGCTGGTGGATAAGAAGCAGTCGATCATTTTTGAAAAAGCGGGCAGCAGCACCGACTCTGCACTGGCGGCGGTATTTGTTCCCACCGGCTATGATGAGTATGCCAGCGCGGCCTACAGCGCCATGCTGGGCCAGATTGTTCAGCCGTGGTTCTACAATCAACTGCGTACGGAAGAGCAGTTAGGATATGCGGTGTTCGCCTTCCCGATGAGCGTCGGACGCCAGTGGGGGATGGGCTTCCTGCTGCAAAGCAGCGATAAACAGCCGTCATATCTTTGGGAGCGCTACAAGGCGTTTTTCCCCACGGCGGAGGAGAAGCTGCGGGCGATGAAACCGGAAGAGTTTGCCCAGATTAAGCAGGCTATCGTCGCGCAGATGTTGCAGGCACCGCAAACGCTGGGCGAAGAGGCATCGAAATTAAGCAAAGATTTCGATCGCGGTAATATGCGATTCGATTCACGTGATAAAATTGTGGCTCAGATAAAACAGCTGACGCCGCAAAAACTTGCTGATTTCTTCCATCAGGCGGTGGTAGAGCCGCAAGGCATGGCGGTACTGTCGCAGATTTCCGGTGGTCAAAACGGGAAGCCACACTATGTGCACCCGGAAGGCTGGAAAGTGTGGGACAACGTCAGCGCGTTGCAGCAAACTTTGCCCCTGGTGAGAGAACAGAATGAATGATGTCGCCGAGTCCCTTGATCCCCTGCGCTTGCCCCTCACGGGCGAGCGCCTGATTGAAGCCTCTGCGGGCACCGGCAAAACCTTTACTATCGCGGCGCTCTATCTGCGTCTGCTCCTCGGACTTGGTGGTTCCACTGCCTTTCCCCGTCCCCTGACCGTTGAAGAACTGCTGGTGGTGACCTTTACCGAGGCCGCCACCGACGAGTTGCGTGGTCGCATCCGCAGTAATATTCATGAGCTGCGGATAGCCTGTCTGCGCGAATCGACCGACAATCCCCTTTATGCCCGTCTGTTGGACGAGATCGACGATAAAAAACAGGCGGCTCAGTGGCTGCTGCTCGCCGAGAGACAGATGGATGAGGCGGCGGTGTTCACCATCCACGGTTTTTGTCAGCGCATGCTGAGTCTGAATGCCTTCGAATCCGGCATGTTGTTTGAGCAACAGTTGATCGAAGATGAATCTCTGCTGCGCTACCAGGCCTGCGCGGATTTCTGGCGTCGACACTGTTACCCCTTATCACGTGACATTGCCCAGGTAGTGTTTGAAACGTGGAAAGGACCGCAGGCGCTGCTGGCAGATATTAACCGCTACCTGCAAGGGGAAGCGCCGGTCATCAAAGCGCCACCGCCGGATGATGAAACGCTGGCGTCCCGTCATCAACAGATCGTGCAGCGAATCAACGCGCTTAAACAACAGTGGTGTGACGCGGTGGGTGAGCTTGAGGGATTGATGGAAGCCTCAGACATCGACCGGCGTAAATTTAATCGTGGCAACCAGGGTAAATGGATCGAGAAGATCAGCGTCTGGGCTCAGTCCGGGACGCAAAGCTACCAGTTGCCAGAGGCACTGGAGAAATTCTCGCAGCGTTTTCTTGAGGATCGCACCAAAGAAGGCGGCGCTGTGCCGCAGCATCCGCTGTTTGTCGCGATAGATGAACTGCTGTCAGAACCTTTGACCCTCAGAGATCTGCTGATCACCCGTGCGCTGGCGGAGATCCGTGAGACGGTGGCGAAAGAAAAACGTCGCCGGGGTGAGCTGGGATTTGACGATATGCTCAGTCGACTGGATGGTGCGCTGCGCAGTGAAAGCGGCGATGCGCTGGCAGCGGCGATTCGAGCCCGCTTCCCGGTGGCGATGATCGATGAGTTCCAGGATACCGATCCGCAACAATACCGCATTTTCCGTCGCATCTGGCAGCATCAGCCGGACACCGCGCTGTTGCTGATAGGCGACCCGAAGCAGGCGATTTATGCGTTTCGCGGCGCGGATATTTTTACCTATATGAAGGCCCGCGGTGAGGTCAGCGCGCACTATACCCTCGACACCAACTGGCGTTCCGCGCCGGGCATGGTGAACAGCGTCAACAGGCTGTTCAGCCTGATGGACGATGCCTTTATGTTCCGCGAGATCCCGTTTCAGCCGGTGAAATACGCCGATAAAAATCAGTCGCTGCGTTTTGAATTTCATGGCGAAACTCAGCCCGCGATGACGATGTGGCTGATGGAAGGGGAAAGCTGCGGAGTAGGGGATTATCAAAGCTATATGGCGCAGGTGTGCGCCGCGCAGATCCGCGACTGGCTGAAGGCCGGGTTGAGCGGTGAGGCGATACTTTTCAACGGCAAGGATGCGCGTCCGGTGAGTGCGGCGGATATTAGCGTGCTGGTACGTAGCCGTCAGGAAGCGGCGCTGGTACGCGATGCCCTGACGCATCTGGCGATCCCTTCCGTGTATCTTTCCAACCGCGACAGCGTGTTTGAAACGCTGGAAGCGCAGGAGATGCTCTGGGTTTTACAGGCGGTGATGGCACCGGAAAAGGAAAATACGCTGCGTAGCGCACTGGCAACCTCCATGATGGGGTTGAACGCGCGCGACATTGACATGCTCAACGACAATGAGAATGCCTGGGATCAGGTGGTCGAAGAGTTTGTCGGCTACCGCCAGATCTGGCAGAAACGGGGCGTGATGCCGATGCTGCGCGCGCTGATGTCGACGCGAAAGATTGCGGAAAACCTGCTGGCGACGGCGGGGGGCGAACGTCGCCTGACCGATATTTTGCACATTAGCGAGCTGTTGCAGGAGGCGGCATCGCAACTGGAAAGCGAACATGCACTGGTACGCTGGCTTTCGCAGCATATTCTTGAGCCTGACAGCAACGCCTCCAGCCAGCAAATGCGCCTGGAAAGCGATAACCATCTGGTGCAAATCGTCACTATCCATAAGTCAAAAGGGTTGGAGTATCCTCTGGTCTGGCTGCCGTTTATCACCCATTTCCGCATTCAGGATCAGGCGTTTTATCACGATCGCAACTCGTTTGAAGCGGTACTGGATCTGAGCGAAGCGGACGAAAGCGTGGCGCTGGCAGAAGCCGAACGGTTGGCGGAAGATCTGCGTTTACTGTACGTGGCGCTGACCCGTTCAGTCTGGCACTGTAGTCTGGGCGTCGCCCCTCTGGTGCGTCGTCGGGGCGATAAAAAGGGCGATACCGATGTGCATCAGAGCGCGCTGGGGCGTCTGCTGCAAAAGGGCGAACCGATGGATGCCGCCGGGCTACGCGCGGCGATAGAGGCGGTCTGCGATGAGAACATCATCTGTCGTGTCCCGGAAGCGGTCAGCATGGAGCCGTTGCCCGTCACTGCGGCGAGCGGGGCGTCGCTGAATGCCCGACGAGTACAACGAACGCCTGGCGACAGTTGGCGGGTGACCAGTTATTCTGGCCTGCAACAGCGCGGTCATGGTATTGCGCAGGATCTCATGCCGCGACTGGACATCGATGCGACAGGCGTCGGTGAGGTGGTTGAGGAACCTGAACTGACGCCGCACCAGTTTCCGCGCGGTGCGTCGCCGGGGACGTTTTTACACAGCCTGTTTGAAGATCTCGATTTTACCCAACCGGTAGAGGCTGCCTGGGTGCAGGACAAACTGGCCCTTGGCGGTTATGACGCCGGTTGGGGGCCGGTGATTACCGCGTGGGTGACGGCCATTCTCCATGCGCCGCTTAATGAGACCGGCATCAGCCTGAGCCAACTGTCTGCGCGTGAAAAACAGGTCGAGATGGAGTTTTATCTGCCCATTAGCCAACCGCTTATCGCGGAGAGGCTGGATGCGCTGATCCGTCAGTTTGACCCGCTTTCGGCGGGCTGCCCGCCGCTGGAGTTCGCCCAGGTTCGCGGGATGCTCAAGGGCTTTATCGATCTGGTGTTTCGTCACAACGGGCGCTATTACCTGCTGGATTACAAATCGAACTGGCTGGGTGAAAACAGCTCGGCTTACACCCCACAGGCGATGGCGACGGCAATGCAGGCGCATCGCTATGATTTGCAGTATCAGCTCTATACCCTCGCGCTGCACCGATATTTGCGCCATCGCATTGCGGATTACGACTACGAGCGCCATTTTGGCGGCGTGATTTATCTGTTCCTGCGCGGTGTGGACAGCGAACAGCCGCAGCAGGGGATTTACACCACCCGCCCGTCTGAGGAGCTGATTGCCCGGATGGACGAGATGTTTGCCGGTGTGGCACTGGAGGACGCATCGTGACGCTACAAAAGCGATTGCTTGAGGCCGTCGAGCAGAAGCAACTGCGCCCTCTGGATGCGCAATTCGCGCTGGCGGTGACCGGCGAACATGAACCTGCCGTCACGCTGGCAGCGGCGTTACTCAGCCGGGATGCCGGAGAAGGGCACGTTTGTTTACCGCTCGCCCGACTGACGATGGGGGCTGACCTGCCTCCTCTGCTGGCAGCCTGCCTGAGTGAGACAGGTGAACCGACTGACTGGGCGGAATGTCTGCTCGCATCGGACGCCGTCAGTCGTGGAGAGCGGCCATCGCCGATGATCCTCCACGGCGATCGGCTGTATCTGAACCGGATGTGGCGCAACGAACGCACGGTCGCCCGTTTCTTTAGCGAGGTGAATCGACCCATTGCGGTAGATGAAGCCTTACTGACGCAAACGCTGGAAGCGCTGTTCCCGACAACAAACGAAATCAACTGGCAAAAAGTTGCCGCTGCGGTGGCGCTGACCCGCCGCATTTCGGTGATTTCCGGCGGGCCGGGTACGGGGAAAACAACGACCGTGGCGAAACTGCTGGCGGCGCTGATCCAGATGGCGGAAGGCGAGCGTTGCCGTATTCGCCTGGCGGCACCGACGGGCAAAGCCGCCGCGCGTCTGACTGAGTCCTTAGGCAAGGCGCTGCGCCAGTTGCCGCTGACGGATGAACAAAAGAAACGCATCCCGGATGATGCCAGCACCTTACACCGACTGTTGGGCGCTCAGCCTGGCAGCCAGCGCTTACGTCATCACGCAGGCAATCCGTTGCATCTGGATGTGCTGGTGGTGGATGAGGCGTCGATGATCGACCTGCCGATGATGTCGCGACTGATAGATGCATTGCCACCGCACGGGCGCGTCATTTTCCTCGGCGATCGCGACCAGCTCGCCTCGGTTGAGGCGGGGGCGGTGCTGGGCGATATCTGCGCCTGGGTGAATGCGGGCTATACCCCAGAACGGGCGCAGCAGCTGGCTCGCCTGACGGGGATGCCCGTTCCGGCAGGCGTGGGCAACGAGGCCTCCACGCTGCGGGACAGTCTCTGCCTGCTGCAAAAAAGCTATCGTTTTGGTCGTGATTCCGGCATCGGACAACTGGCTGCGGCGATCAACCGTGGCGATAAGGCCGCGATAAACGGCGTTTTCCAGCAGGGCTTCAGCGATATCGATAAACGGACGCTGGAGAGCAGTGAAGATTATACCGCCATGCTTGAAGACGCGCTGACAGGTTACGGACACTACCTGACGTTGCTTCAGGCGCGCGCGGAGCCGTCGTTAATCATTCAGGCATTCAATGAATTCCAGCTGCTGTGTGCGCTGCGTGAAGGGCCGTTTGGCGTGAGCGGACTGAATGAACGCATCGAACTGGCTATGCAGCAAAAGCGTAAAATTCATCGTCTTCCCCATTCCCGCTGGTATGAAGGGCGACCCGTAATGATTGCCCGTAACGACAGCGCGCTGGGATTGTTTAACGGCGATATCGGCGTGGCGCTCGATCGTGGGCAAGGATTACGGGTCTGGTTTGCGATGCCGGATGGCAGTATTAAATCTGTACAGCCCAGTCGTCTGCCGGAGCATGAAACCACCTGGGCGATGACGGTGCACAAATCGCAGGGCTCAGAGTTCGATCATGCCGCGCTGGTGTTACCCACGCAGCGTACGCCGGTGGTAACAAGGGAGTTAGTGTATACCGCTGTCACCCGCGCACGTCGCCGCCTGTCGCTGTATGCTGATGAACGCATTCTTGGCAGTGCGGTTGCGACCCGTACCGAACGTCGCAGCGGGCTGTCGACGTTGTTTAAATGACAGGTTGCCGGATGGCGCTTGCGCTTATCCGGCCTACGCTGAGTTCATGACGATTGGCCGGATAAGACGTTTACGCCGCCATCCGGCCATTCAATAACCGCTAACCCAGATCGGCCATCAGCACTTTGGATTTCCGCTGATAGTTGTACATCTCTTTCTTGCTTTCTGGCAGCAGGTCAATATCCACGGGCGTGAAGCCGCGCTCCTGGAACCAGTGAATACTGCGGGTCGTCAGGACGAACAGCTTGCTCAAACCAATCAGCTTCGCCTGGGCGGCGATTCGCTCCAGCAACACTTCTCCTCTTGAAGAACTGCGGTAGTCAGGATGGACAGCCACGCAGGCCATTTCACCAATCTTCTCTTCCGGGAAGGGATACAGCGCGGCACAGGCGATGGTCATGTTATCGCGCTGAATAATGGTGAATTTGTCGATCTCCATCTCCAGCTGTTCGCGCGAACGACGCACCAGAATACCCTGCTGCTCCAGCGGGCGGATCAGCTCCAGGATCCCACCGATATCGTTAATGGTGGCGCGGCGGATCTGCTCGGCGCTCTCCATCACAATTTGCGTCCCGATACCGTCGCGCGAGAACAGTTCCTGCAACAGCGCGCCATCTTCCTGATAGCTGATCAGGTGACAGCGACGGACCCCGCTCCGGCAGGCTTTTACCGCGCCACGCAGGAAGCGTACGGTACCCGAGTTGTAATCGCCTTTTTCTTCCTGTGCTTCTACGCGCGCCTGTGCTTCATTTGGGAACAATTCAGAGACGATATCGCCATCATCATTGGTCACCCCCTGCGAGGAGCAAAAGCCGATCATCTTTTCGGCTTTCAGCTTGATAGCCAACTGCGTGGCGATCTCTTCCGACGTCAGGTTAAAGCTTTCGCCGGTGACAGACACCGCGACGGGACCCATCAGCACAATGGCACCGCTGTCCAGTTGACGATGGATCGCCTCTTCATCGATACGACGGATACGCCCGCTGTGGCAGTAATCCACACCATCATCAACGCCCAGCGGCTGCGCAATGATAAAGTTGCCGCTGACCACGTTGATATGCGCGCCCTGCAGTGGCGTATTGTTCAGGCTCATCGACAGACGAGCGGTGATATCCAGTTGCAAAGTGCCCGCTGCCTGCTTAACCAGCTCCAGCGTTTTGGCGTCAGTGACGCGGGTATTTTTGTGATACATCGGTTCATGGTGGTGGGTGACGAGGTTGGCGTCGATTTGCGGACGCGCGCCATAGACCACCACCAGGCGAATGCCGAGGCTGTGTAGAAGCCCAATGTCATTGACGATGCTGGAAAAGTTTTCATGCTCAATGGCTTCGCCGCCGAGCATAATGACAAACGTTTTTCCCCGATGGGTATTGATATAGGGAACAGAATGGCGGAATCCCTGTACCAGTTCGGTTCTACGTTCCTTCACCACGGCATATCCTCATTGCATGATTATTCGTAATTAGTGTATTTTTATTCTGTTTTTCCGCCGCGCGCAAGTGCAAATTTTGACCCTGACAAAGTTTTTTCTCAGTAATACCGTGAATACAATAACAATGTTTACCCTTTTATAGATGACAGATTATGCGTCATTCGTTAAAGTTTCCGGTCAATTTAGACGTTTAGTATCTCATCACCATTACGTTTTATTTTGCTCGGGAGAAGCATGTCAGGATCCAATCCACCTATCAGCCGCCGTCGTTTACTGCAAGGGGCGGGCGCCATGTGGCTATTGAGCGTCAGTCAGGTCGGTCTGGCTGCGGTCAGTCAGGTCGTTGCGGTTCGTATTTGGCCAGCATCCAGTTACACCCGTGTGACGGTGGAATCGAATCAACAGCTGAAGTACAAGCAGTTTGCGCTGAGCAATCCTGAGCGCGTGGTGGTGGATATTGAAGGTGTGAACCTGAATTCCGTGCTGAAAGGTATGGCGGCGCAAATTCGCCCCGACGATCCTTATATCAAGTCGGCTCGCGTGGGGCAGTTCGATCCACAGACCGTACGTATGGTGTTTGAACTGAAGCAAGATGTGAAGCCGCAGCTGTTTGCACTGGCACCGGTGGCAGGCTTTAAAGAACGTCTGGTGATGGATCTCTATCCGGCCAATGCGCAGGATATGCAGGATCCGCTGCTGGCGCTGCTGGAAGATTACAACAAAGGCGATCTCGATAAGCAGGTTCCCCCCGCGCAAAGTGGCCCGCAGCCAGGTAAAGCCGGTCGCGATCGCCCGATTGTGATCATGCTCGATCCGGGGCATGGCGGTGAAGATTCTGGCGCCATTGGTAAGTACAACACGCGTGAGAAAGACGTGGTGTTGCAGATTGCCCGGCGACTGCGGGCTTTGATCGAGAAAGAAGGCAACATGAAGGTCTACATGACGCGTAATGAAGATATCTTCATTCCGCTGAAGGTGCGCGTGGCGAAAGCCCAGAAGCAGCGTGCGGATCTCTTTGTCTCGATTCATGCGGACGCCTTCACCAGTCGACAACCCAGCGGTTCATCCGTGTTTGCGCTGTCGACCAAAGGGGCAACCAGTACGGCGGCGAAATATCTGGCGCAGACGCAGAACGCCTCGGATTTGATCGGTGGCGTAAGTAAAAGCGGCGACCGCTATGTCGACCACACCATGTTCGATATGGTGCAATCGCTGACCATTGCCGATAGCCTGAAATTTGGTAAAGCGGTGCTCAACAAGCTCGGCAGGATTAACAATCTGCATAAAAATCAGGTGGAACAGGCCGGGTTTGCGGTGCTGAAAGCGCCGGATATCCCATCGATTCTCGTCGAAACGGCGTTTATCAGTAATATCGAAGAAGAACGGAAGCTGAAAACGGCAACCTTCCAGCAGGAAGTGGCGGAGTCGATTCTGGCAGGGATCAAAGCGTACTTCGCCGATGGGGCGACGCTGGCGAGAAGAGGATAATAAAAAGCGCTGAAAAGCGCTTTTTTTCTGGACCGCAGAAACAAAAAAACACCCGTTAAGGTGTTTGATGTTGGTTGCGGGGGCCGGATTTGAACCGACGACCTTCGGGTTATGAGCCCGACGAGCTACCAGGCTGCTCCACCCCGCGTCCGTCTTTCTGCTGTGCATTTCAAACCACATAAGCGTTGGCTTTCCTGTGATTCGAACGACTATGCAGAAGCTTTACTGCATCAAATTTGATTGGTTGCGGGGGCCGGATTTGAACCGACGACCTTCGGGTTATGAGCCCGACGAGCTACCAGGCTGCTCCACCCCGCGTCCGTCTTTCTGCTGCGCATTTCTAACCACATGAGCCTTGGCTTTCCTGTGATTCGAACGACTATGCAAAAGCTTTACTGCATCAAATTTTAATTGGTTGCGGGGGCCGGATTTGAACCGACGACCTTCGGGTTATGAGCCCGACGAGCTACCAGGCTGCTCCACCCCGCGTCCGTGGATGCGCACTATACTCTGCTCGCATTTTCATGCAACCCTTTTTTCACCTTGATCACGGTTTCGGGATGAAAATGAACAAAAACAAGGCATTTCAGTTTAAATAATGTGCAAAATTTGCGTCAGGGCAGCGGTGCTCGTTTCATTAGCGGGCCGGGTTTGTTATCTTCATTGCGCATGATTTACAGCTAAAAGAAGAGAACAATGAAAGGACGTTGGGTCAGTTACCTTCTCGTGGGCGCGGTAGTTGCAATGCTGGCTGCCTGTTCCTCTAAACCAACCGATCGCGGGCAGCAGTATAAAGACGGGAAGTTTACCCAGCCTTTCTCACTGGTGAACCAGCCGGATGCCATCGGCGCACCGATCAACGCCGGCGATTTTGCCGAACAGGTCAATCAGATCCGCAGCGCTTCTCCGCGCCTGTACGGTAATCAAAGCAACGTTTATAACGCCGTACAAGACTGGCTGCGCGCCGGGGGCGATACGCGCACCATGCGCCAGTTTGGCCTTGACGCCTGGCAGATGGAAGGCGCTGATAACTACGGCAACGTGCAGTTTACCGGTTACTACACGCCAGTGATTCAGGCACGTCATACGCGCCAGGGCGAGTTCCAGTATCCTATCTATCGTATGCCGCCGAAGCGAGGTCGTCTGCCGTCACGCGCCGAGATCTACTCCGGTGCGCTGAGCGACAGCTATATCCTGGCGTACAGTAACTCCCTGATGGATAACTTCATTATGGACGTGCAGGGCAGCGGCTATATCGACTTTGGCGACGGTTCCCCGCTGAACTTCTTTAGCTATGCCGGGAAAAACGGTCACGCCTACCGCAGTATTGGCAAAGTGCTGATCGATCGCGGTGAAGTGAAGAGAGAAGATATGTCGATGCAGGCGATTCGCCACTGGGGCGAAACGCACAGCGAAGCACAAGTGCGTGAATTGCTTGAGCAGAACCCGTCATTCGTCTTCTTTAAACCGCAATCTTTTGCCCCGGTGAAAGGGGCCAGTGCGGTACCGCTGATTGGCCGCGCGTCGGTGGCGTCTGACCGCAGTATTATCCCGGCGGGCACGACGTTGCTCGCAGAAGTTCCGCTGCTGGACAACAACGGGAAATTTAACGGTCAGTATGAGCTGCGTCTGATGGTGGCGCTGGATGTCGGTGGGGCGATTAAAGGTCAGCACTTCGATATTTACCAGGGCATTGGACCGGACGCCGGACACCGCGCGGGCTGGTATAATCACTATGGTCGCGTATGGGTACTGAAGAGCGCGCCTGGCGCGGGTAACGTGTTTAGCGGCTAGTCGCCGGATGGCGCTTCGCTTATCCGGCCTACATCATCGGGTAGGCCTGATAAGGCGCAGCCGCCATCAGGCAGTCATACTGCTCGGTATTAATGAATTTGAGGTGTTATGTCTGTTGTAATAAGTGATGCCTGGCGCGGGTAACGTGTTTAGCGGCTAGTCGCCGGATGGCGCTTCGCTTATCCGGCCTACATCATCGGGTAGGCCTGATAAGGCGTAGCCGCCATCAGGCAGTCATACCGTTCGGTATTAATGAATTTGAGGTGTTATGTCTGTTGTAATTAGTGATGCCTGGCGTCAGCGTTTTGGCGGCACCGCGCGTCTGTATGGTGAAAAAGCGCTACAGCTGTTTGCCGATGCGCATATCTGCGTGGTTGGGATCGGCGGCGTCGGCTCCTGGGCGGCGGAAGCGCTGGCGCGAACCGGGATCGGCGCGATTACGCTTATCGATATGGATGACGTCTGCGTGACGAACACCAACCGCCAGATCCATGCGCTGCGCGACAATGTCGGGCTGGCAAAGGCGGAAGTGATGGCCGAGCGTATTCGCCTGATCAACCCCGAGTGCCGGGTGACGGTAGTCGATGACTTTGTTACGCCGGATAACGTCGCGGAATATTTGAACGCGGGATTCAGCTATGTCATTGATGCCATTGACAGCGTACGGCCAAAAGCGGCGCTGATTGCCTACTGTCGACGCAATAAGATCCCGTTAGTGACCACCGGTGGTGCGGGTGGTCAGATCGATCCTACGCAGATTCAGGTCGTCGATCTGGCGAAAACCATTCAGGATCCGCTGGCGGCAAAACTGCGCGAACGGCTGAAAAGCGATTTTGGCGTAGTGAAAAACAGTAAAGGCAAACTCGGCGTCGACTGTGTGTTTTCAACGGAAGCGCTGGTGTATCCGCAGTCAGACGGTAGCGTCTGCGCCATAAAGGCGACGGCAGAAGGACCAAAGCGGATGGACTGTGCGTCGGGCTTCGGCGCGGCAACGATGGTCACCGCCACGTTCGGTTTCGTGGCAGTATCCCATGCGTTGAAAAAGATGATGGCAAAAGCGGCACGCCAGGGGTAGGCCGGATAAAACGCTTCAGCGTCGTCATCCGGCGGAATGAGCCGCATTAATGACTGCCTCGTTCAACGCGGCCAGGCCCTGGCCGCGCGACGCGCTGAGCTGAGTTCGTAGCCCCAGCTCATCAAACAACGCCAGCGGCGAATGGGCCAGAAGTTCCGCCGGCGTTTTCCCTTCTGCGGCGGTCAGCAATACCGCCAGCAGTCCGCGCACGATGCGACCTTCACTGTCGCCGAAAAAGTGTAGCGTGCCCTTTTCAGAGCATGTATATCCCAGCCAGACGCGATTTTCGCAGCCAGCAATCTCTTTGGCCTGCGCTTTGAGATAGTCGGGTAATGCCGGAAGCTGTTTACCGAGCAGGATCAACTGACGATATTTGTCTTCCCACTGGGTTAGCGGGAGAAAGGTATGGCGCAACGTCTCTTCGGTTATGGTTGTGCCGAACGGGTGTCCGGCAAACATTGGGCTAGTCATTAATCCACCAGTATTTCCAGTGCGCGATCAACAGCGTTGACCAGCGCATCCACATCACTTTGGGTATTATACGGCGCAAATGAGGCGCGTAGCGTACCTGTGACGCCAAGTTCAGCCAGCAGCGGCTGCGCGCAGTGCTGACCGGCACGCAGTGCGATGCCATACTCCGCCAGCAGGGTGACCATATCGCTATGGTGAACCCCGGCAAAATCAAAGGCCAGCAGACTGGAGTCCTGACAGCGAAACGAACGGAACCCCGGACGCTGAGCCAGCGCCTCTTCCGCCAGCGTGGCCAGCCCGCGACTCCAGCTTTCCGCCTGGATGATATCAATGTCGGCCAGCCACTCCAGCGCGGCGCTCATGCCAATCACGCCAGCGACGTTAGGAGTACCCGCTTCCAGCTTCCACGGTGCGGCTTGAGTAGTGAAGCCCTCGAAACTGACTTCGTTGATCATCTTACCGCCACCAAGCCAGGGCGACATGGCTGCCAGCAACGCTGGTTTGCCGAAAAGCACGCCGATGCCGGTTGGTCCGTACAGCTTATGTCCGGAGAAGGCGTAGAAGTCGATATCGAGCGCCTGAACATCCGCCGGGAAATGGACCGCCCCCTGCGCGCCATCCACCATCACCACCATGTCAGCGGCATGGGCGAGCGTAATGGCTCGGGCTAAGTCCGGGCAGCCGCCGGTAACGTTCGACATCTGCCCTAGTGCGAGAATTCGGCTACGCGGGGTGATAATTTCCGGCAGGCGTTCGACATCAGGCAGGTGCTGGGTATTGAGCGGTAGCTTGACCACTTTTGCCCCGGTTTGCTCCGCGACCATCAGCCACGGCACAAGGTTCGCATGGTGCTCCGCGACGCTGACGATAATCTCATCACCCGGTTGCAGGCGAGGGCGGGCATAGCTCTGCGCCACCATGTTGATGGCCTCCGTGGTGCCACGGGTCCAGACGATGGTTTTGTCATCAGGCGCGTTCAGCAAACGCGCCACCTTTTCCCGCGCGGCCTCATAGCGCGCGGTCAGGCGCTGGGCTTCGGCAAACTGACTGCGGTGGACGTTGCCGGCACTCAGACTATAGAACTGTCGGGTCGCCTCAATAACGGCCTGTGGTTTGAGGGCCGTCGCGGCGCTATCAAGATAGACGCCCGCGTCAGCTAATGCGGGAAATTGCGCGCGAAACTGCGCGGGATTGAAAGCGTTCATGGTATTCCTCGATTCAGTGATCCGATCGTGGCGCAAATTGGTCGCTGATTCAAGGATTGTGCGGCCACCAGGAATACTCTGGATGTTGTGGCGAAATCAGACCAGTAGCTTATGCTGAATTATGTTAGGTAAATATTTATGCCTGTTACGGAGTACGTTTTAAATAGCATAAACAGCTTTAAGGAGAAGAAGATGAAAAAGACTGCCGCAATTATCTCTGCATGTATGCTGACTTTTGCCCTGAGCGCCTGTTCCGGTCCGAACTATGTGATGCACACCAATGATGGTCGTAGCATCGTTGCGGACGGTAAGCCGAAAACCGATGATGAAACCGGGATGATTTCGTACAAGGACGCTAATGGCAACAAACAGCAGATCAATCGTACCGATGTGAAAGAGATGGTCGAGTTGGATCAGTAGTCGCCAGATATCAGGTAAAAAAAAGCACCGCAAATTGGCGGTGCTACATTAATCACTATGGACAGACAGGGTAAATGTACAGGAAGTGAAAAAGGGTAGCGTTGCTACCGTGGTCTGAATCGCAGACCAATTGCAAACACAACAACACAACATCACAACCGTAAGCCAAAAGCCCACCAGAACACGCATTCCGATAAAACTTTTCGTTCCGGCTCAGGAAGTGCCGCCACTATAGGTATTTGCTGGTAGTTCCTCAACGGACAAATTATAATGGCTCAGATTAAAAAAACTAATAGGTTACATAGTGTAGCTTAATTGTTAAATTCTTTTAACATCAAAGTTTAAAAGCCATGTCAAAACGACTTCCACCTCTGAACGCATTACGTGTTTTTGATGCCGCCGCACGGCATCTGAGCTTCACCCGCGCAGCAGAAGAGCTTTTTGTGACGCAGGCCGCAGTAAGCCACCAAATCAAGTCACTTGAGGATTTTTTGGGGCTGAAGCTGTTTCGTCGACGCAACCGTTCTCTTCTTCTTACCGAAGAAGGGCAGAGCTACTTCCTCGACATAAAAGAGATTTTTTCGCAATTAACCGAAGCGACGCGTAAACTTCAGGCGCGGAGTGCAAAAGGGGCGCTAACGGTCAGTTTATTGCCCAGTTTTGCGATTCAGTGGCTGGTGCCACGACTCTCTAGCTTTAACTCAGCTTATCCGGGAATTGATGTCAGGATCCAGGCGGTGGACCGTCAGGAAGATAAACTGGCGGACGACGTCGACGTGGCGATTTTTTATGGCCGCGGCAACTGGCCTGGGCTACGCGTAGAAAAATTGTACGCCGAGTATCTGCTGCCGGTGTGCTCGCCGCTGCTGCTGACGGGGGATAAGCCCCTGAAATCACCCGCGGATTTGGCTTCGCATACTTTGCTGCATGATGCCTCACGTCGTGACTGGCAAACCTATACGCGACAGTTGGGGCTGAATCACATCAACGTCCAGCAAGGGCCTATCTTTAGCCATAGCGCGATGGTGCTGCAGGCCGCTATCCACGGACAGGGTGTGGCGCTGGCGAATAACGTGATGGCGCAGTCAGAAATTGAGGCGGGACGACTCGTCTGCCCGTTTAATGATGTGCTGGTCAGTAAAAATGCATTTTATCTGGTTTGTCATGACAGTCAGGCAGAACTGGGTAAAATAGCCGCGTTCCGTCAGTGGATACTGGCGAAAGCGGCCACGGAACAAGAGAAATTCCGCTTTCGTTACGAACAATAACTTACTTAGGGTATTACCATGACCAGCCGTTTTATGCTGATTTTTGCCGCGATCAGTGGCTTTATTTATGTCGCTCTGGGGGCTTTCGGTGCGCATGTCCTGAGCAAAACCCTCGGTGTGGTTGAAATGGGCTGGATCCAGACCGGCCTGCAATATCAGGCGTTTCATACGCTGGCTATCTTCGGGCTGGCGGTGGCGATGCAACGCCGGATCAGCATCTGGTTTTACTGGAGTAGTGTTTTTCTTGCCCTGGGCACGGTGCTGTTTAGCGGTAGCCTGTATTGCCTGGCGCTGTCTCATCTGCGCCTGTGGGCGTTTGTTACCCCTGTCGGCGGCGTCAGCTTCCTGGCAGGTTGGGTGCTGATGTTAATCGGCGCCATCCGTTTGAAGCGTAAGGGCGTAGTTCATGAATAAGGTTGTGTTGTTGTGTCGCCCGGGCTTTGAAAAAGAGTGTGCCGCCGAAATTACCGACAAAGCAGGGCGTCGGGAGCTTTTCGGTTTTGCTCGCGTCAAAGAGAACGCGGGCTATGTCATCTATGAGTGCTATCAGGCAGAAGACGCCGAAAAAATTATCAGCGAGCTGCCGTTCAGTTCACTGATTTTTGCCCGTCAGTGGTTTGTGGTCGGCGAATTGCTCCAGCACCTGCCACCGGAAGACCGCATTACGCCGATTGTTGGCATGTTGCAGGGCGTAGTGGAGAAGGGCGGCGATTTGCGCGTGGAAGTGGCGGATACGAATGAAAGCAAAGAGCTGATGAAGTTCTGCCGCAAATTTACGGTACCCCTGCGAGCCGCGCTGCGCGACGCTGGCGTTCTGACGAATTATGAGACGCCGAAGCGCCCGGTAGTGCACGTCTTCTTTATTGCGCCAGGCTGCTGCTATACCGGCTACTCCTGGGCCAGTAACAACTCGCCGTACTATATGGGCATTCCACGCCTGAAGTTCCCGGCCGATGCGCCAAGCCGCTCGACGCTGAAGCTGGAAGAAGCGCTGCACGTGTTTATTCCGCAAGATGAGTGGGATGAGCGTCTGGCAAACGGGATGTACGCGGTGGATTTAGGGGCCTGCCCCGGCGGCTGGACCTATCAACTGGTCAAACGCAATATGTGGGTGTATTCAGTCGATAACGGCCCGATGGCGCAAAGCCTGATGGATACCGGGCAGGTCACCTGGCTTCGCGAAGACGGCTTCAGGTATCGCCCCAACCGCAACAACATCTCGTGGATGGTGTGCGACATGGTTGAGAAGCCGGCGAAAGTGGCGGCGCTGATGGCGCAGTGGCTGGTCAACGGCTGGTGCCGGGAAACCATCTTTAACCTCAAGTTGCCGATGAAAAAACGCTACGAAGAGGTTTCGCAGAACCTGGCCTATATCCAGGCGCAACTCGACGAGCACGGCGTGAATGCGCAGATTCAGGCGCGTCAGCTGTATCATGACCGTGAAGAAGTGACGGTGCACGTCCGCCGCCTGTGGGCAGCGGTAGGTGGGCGTCGCGACGAGCGCTAGCGTCTGCTTTTGTCTTTTGCAAGAGTAACCACAGCGCCGTCAGGCGCTGTTCTTCCCATCAGTATTTCTTATTTTCATCAGCATTAATCCGGCCTGAGAAGGGGATACATCAATATTAATATCATTAAAAAGCTAATTATTTACTTTGGCATGCATAATTAATACTTTAAAGATAAAACGCTGGTTTGTGTAGTTTTGAATGGACAAAACACTGAATGTTGCCATGGAATAAGATATTCATGTATCCATCAAGGAATGTTATTAGACTGATGGTCATATAAACGTCCAAAAAAATATAAAGTCGATAATGTTTATATTGTCCTAATTTTCTTTTATGTATTGCGTTCGTCAGATCTTGCTGATAATAATGATTATACGTTTTCCCGGTCAGATTTGTTACCTGGCCGAAAAACAGACATTGTATTGAATGTGAATAATAGTAGTACTATGCATTTTTTGATGTTCTGAAGAAAACGTAACGTTAAATGCCATGATATGGCAAGTTAAATTTCCAGAGCTTAATGGCTAAAAACATTAGGTTGGCATTATTATACCAAGGAGACAACATGTCAAAGGTAATTAAATTCTCTCTGCTTGCTATTGCTATCTCTGTGATTTCTGGTTGCACAGGTAGTGTCTATAACAAACAAAAAAATTGTGATTACGATTATTTGTTACACCCGGCAATTTCTATTTCTAAGATTATTGGTGGCTGTGGTCCTGTAGATCAGTAATCCTGTCTGAGCCAACCGCTCTGGTTGGCTCAGCATCTGTCTTACCCACGTAAAGTCAGCACACTCTGAGAAATCATTCTTTTATCCAGCAGATCAATGCGTAAGTACCACGTTACTATGACACAGTAAAAACTCAACTTTTACCTGAATTTCATTGATTGAAACTGATGATGTGAAGAAAAGGGTGACGTGTTATAATTTCGGTCTAATGACTTAATTATTTATCTCGTCTTGTCAGCGAAGAGCAATATTGACGGAAATCGTTTCATCGGGGAGATGAAGGCGTATTTCACCTTCCGACAACCATTCCACACGCCAGGCAATTACCTCTGTTGAACCCACAAGATCTGGGGTTGAAATCAAAAAGAAGATTGTTATCTTTATGTGTTTTTAATGTTTTTTTCTTGCTTTGTATTTTACAGGGGGAGTTGAGTTAATGAACTATTTTAATTTAATATGTTAAATAATAATTTTATGGTTAATTATTCTTATGATTGTTTCTAACGCGTTAGATGATATTGTCAGGGACATTGCCACTGTAGCGAGAGTAATGACTTTTATTTGTTGAATGTGATGATCTGATTACATCGACGTACTGTCCGACACAATATGCGTTACGTCATCCAGATGCCCGAGTCGGGCTTCTCCTGAGCGATTGAATTTACTCTTATCGATCAGCAATAGCGACTGCGACGCGCGTTTCAACAGGACCGATTTGAAATCGGCGTTAAAGGTGCTGGAATCCCATAGTGCGCCGCCGCCGTCGATCCCTTCGCAGGAAAAAATAAACAGGTCGATCTCAAGGGATTTGAGCTGCGAAATGAGCGCAGGATTGACGTAACAACCATGCTTGCGCTCGAGTCTGCCGCCGGAACTGATGAGTTGAATATGCTGGCGCTTACCGAGTTCCTGGCAAATGGGCTGGCTGTTGGTAAAGACCTGTATATTGATATCCGGCAGTTGCCGAGCCAGATACCAACAGGTAGAACTGGCATCCAGCGCAATGACCATGCCTTCTTCAATCCAGCTCAACGCCTTTCTGGCGATATCGGCTTTATGCGCGTAATGGCTCTTCAGGCGCATATGAAAGGGATCGCCGCTGTCCGGATTTTCCCGCAGGATCCTTTTTGCGCGCCCGTGGTTGCGCAGTATTTTGCCTTGAATCTGCAGTTCGCTGAGATCGCGGCGGATGGTCTCTTTACTGACGCTGAGCTGAACGGCCAGTGTCTCCGTGGTCAGGCTTTTATACTGACTGAGCAGTTCCACGATCGCCTGCTGACGTGCCGCTTTCATCTCTTATCACCTCTCAATCAAATGCCCCAACCGCGATTGAGATTACGGTGTTACCCCTTTTTTTAAAAGAATATTCCCGTACTTTGCGCACTCGCCGGTGATGACAATCGCAAAAGCCTTTTGCGCACGCTCGTAGAAGGCGAAGCGATCGATACGAGTAATCTCCGGACACGGCGTCTGTGCGGAAAGTGCATCGCGATAGCGCGCTTCAACGCGCGGGTCGAGCGTGTCGCCTTCGACGGCAGCCATCATGACCAGCGGTGGCGCATAGCTGTCGAGCTCAAACAGCGGGATCACGGCTCGCAGCAGGTCGCTGACGCTGAGACCATCGGCACGGATCACCTGCGGTCCCATGCTGTGCGCCGGGAAGTGCGCGTCTGAGAAAATAATTTCATCGCCGTGCCCCATTTGCGCCAGAATTTTAAGCAGATCCGGCGAGATGAGAGGAGAAATGGTTTTAAGCATATATATTCCTTTACTCTGTGCGGGGATAGAAATAACGGTACTGGTAGCGCACCTGTTCTCTGGCCTGCTGCGGACTGGAAAACACGCCGATGCCATACCAACCGTACATCGCCGCGCCGGCAACGGTGGTTTCCGCGTCATCCAGCACCTTGATAGGGATCTCAAGAGTATTGGCCTTGATCTGATTCCACAGCGCATTGCGGCTCCCGCCGCCGACCAACAGCAGTTCCGTCGCGCTGAATTGACCAATTTTTTCCAGCGTATGCAGGTTATGTCGCAGTTGCTCCGTTAATCCTTCCAGCGCCGCGCGATAGAAATGCGCGCGGGTGGTATTGAGCGTAACGCCTCGCCAGCCTGCGTTTGCAGAAGAGAGCAGTTCGCACTGCATCTGCACGCCATCGGACCCGGCAGGAATCGCTTGCGCTTGTGCAATCAACGTTTGCCAGGGGGTTTCGGGTGTCCACAGTAGCTTGCGCACCCATTCAAGTACGCCGGAAGCAAGCCACTGCATGCCAGGATTATAAAGTCCTGACTGGCTGTCCAGTTCACAGGTTGAACCCGCATGTCCGCTCAATAGCGACGTATCAACCCTCGCGCTACGCACCATCAGGATCTCCCACGTGCCGGAAGAGAGAACCGGTTCGTCTTGCTCCGCGCCGGCGCCAAACAGCGCAAACTGGGTATCATGTCCGGCGGAGATCACGGGAATTCCCGGCGGGAGACCGAGTATCGTTGCCATAGCAGGCTGTAGCGAACCTGTCTGTTCACCCGCCTCTACAAGTCGCGGGAAGAGCCGTCGCGGCAGTCCTGTGGCCTGTAAAATATCGGTACTGAAATCCCGCTGCTGGATATCCAGCATCTGGCTGGTGCCAGCCATGGTGATGTCAGTGGTGAATTCGCCGGTCAGACGATGATTAATGAGTGAAGAGATAAACAGCCAGGCGTGGGCCCGCTCCAGCAGCTGTGGATAATTTTCTTTAAGCCATATCAGCTTGTACAGCGTGTTGAAGCTAAATGCGCCGACGCCGGAAAGGGTCTGAAGTTGACGCGGCGACATAAAACGACGGATGTTTTCCATCACCGAGGCGGTGCGTGGGCATTTCCAACTGATGATGGGGTAGAGTAACTCGCCGCGTTCATCGACCAGCGCGCCGTCAACGCCGAAAGTGGTGACCGTGATGCCGCGGATCCGACAGGTCGAGAGTTCAGCGGATAGTTTCTGGCAGCATTGTGCAAAACGTTGCAGGATGGCATCCAGCGACCATTGGTGCCAGGCACTGTTTTCTACGGCAATCTCGCTGGCATTGGCAACCGCAGCACGGGCGACAATGTGTCCCTGACGGTCGACGGCAATGGCCCGCACGTTTGTTGCGCCGCAGTCGAGAACCAGGATGATTTCATTTTTCATTATGACTCCCGTTGCCGGATGGCACTGCGCTTATCCTGTCTACACGTTGTTTACCCGTAGGCAGGATAAGCTGTCTCAGCGTCGCCATCAGGCAATTGCGCAATGCTTAACGTTTATACAGTGGCCCGTAGTTCTGACAGGCGCGGTAATCCTGGCCTTCTGTATCCATACCGTGCGCGGCCCAGGCGGAGGGGCGGTAAATTTTCGCTTCTTCCACGTTGTGCATGCAGACCGGAATGCGCAGCATGGCGGCGAGGGTGATAAAGTCTGCGCCGACGTGCCCGACGGTCAGGACGCCGTGGTTCGCGCCCCAGTTAGCCATCACGGAATAGACGTCGGAGAATGGTCCTTTACCGGTAAGGCGTGGTGCAAACCAGGTGGTGGGCCAACTGGAATCGGTGCGTTTGTCGAGGGTGTCATGCACCGCTTTCGGCAGTTCGACGCTCCAGCCCTCTGCAATTTGCAGTACCGGCCCCAGACCTTTGATGATGTTCACGCGGGTCATGGTGAACGGTACGCCGCCTTCGGTCAGGAAGCGTGATGAATAGCCGCCGCCGCGGAAATATTCATGGATAGCCGGACACCACTCGGTGGCCGCCAGGCAGGCGTCAGCCTCCTGCTGTGTCACCTCCCAGTGCGGTTTCACCGTCGGTTTTCCTTCGCTGTCGCGCTGTTTACAGGTACCATCCAGCGCGGCGGAACCGGAGTTGATCAGATGGATAATGCCGTGTTCTGCACGTCCGGTCAGCGCTTGACCCGTCACACGTTCAACCGCTTCTGGCGACCAGTAGGTACGCACATCGGCAAAGACCTGTGCGGTGCCGGTCAACTGATGTCCAAGCAGCATGGCGACGCCGTTCAGACTGTCGTTTTCGGTGGCGACTACAAACGGTTCGCGCACGCCGTTCCAGTCAAACGAACTGTTCAGCAACGCTTCGGCGGTATCGCCGTTGGGGTATTGATCGGTCCAGTGACGTTGCCCCTGAAAGCCCGCGGCAATCGCGTTATAGCCGAGTGACTCTTCCACGCGTCCCTTTTCTGCCAGCTTAGGGTTCCCTTGCATCATGTCGCGAATGCACATTGCCATCAGCAGGCTTTCCCGCAGGATCGCCCGGCTTTGTTCGGCGTTACGCTGATACTGTTTAGCATTTTTATCTTCGCCATAGCGGAAGTGTTTATCCGCCCATGCCAGCGCCATTTCCAGTTCAGCTTCGTCATAGATTTTTTGATCGATGCGACGACGCAACTCGGTCATATCGACGGACTGGACCTTCATCCCCAGCCAGGACTCAAAGAAGTGATGATCGACGATGGAACCGGCGATCCCCATCGACACCCCGCCCAGAGAGAGGTAGCTTTTGCCCTTCATGCTGGCGACGGCGAGTCCTGCCCGGGCGAAGCGCAGCAGTTTTTCCTCAACATCGTCCGGGATAGACGTATCGCCGGCATCCTGTACATCCTTGCCGTAGATGGAGAACGCAGGGATCCCCTTTTGGCTATGCGCCGCCAGCGCCGCAGCCAGGTAAACCGCGCCCGGGCGTTCGGTGCCATTAAAGCCCCAGATGGCTTTCGGACGTAGAGGATCCATATCGATGGTTTCGCTACCGTAGCACCAGCACGGCGTCACGGTGATCGTCAGACCGACATTCTGACGACTGAATTTTTCCTCACAGGCGGCGGATTCCGCCATTCCGGCAATACAGGTGTCGGCAATAACACATTCAACCGGCGTGCCGCAGGCGTAGCGCAACTTCTCCGCCAGCAGGGCTGCAGTCGCCTTTGCCATATTCATCGTCTGTGCTTCCAGTGATTCACGAACGCCCATTCGGCGTCCATCAATGACCGGACGAATACCAATTTTCGGTAGGCTGATCTTCTTCATTCGGGGTTCCTCATCTCACGTATTGGCGCGCTGCTCAGGCGGATGAAAAGAGCACCAGCGCAGCAGGCGGCTGAAACAGATAAAATTGCTAACTCGAGTTAGCTTAGATATTGGTGTGTTTTTTACACAACTTTTTTCTGATGGGATTGTGAGTGGCTTCACGAGAAGTGGTTAAAATTCGATCTGCATCAAATAATTCAGAGGCAGTCAAATTTATTAAAATATTTAAAATCAAATAATTAGAAATAAATGTCTGTCCGGTATCACAGTTTTAACCCAAATGATTTGGCTATTTTTGGTGGCTAAAATAGCTTTAAAAGGGCAAATCGCTAACTCGAGTTAGCAATATCTGGCAACATATCGACGTGACGTATACGTGTTTTCAGGAAGTCTTCACATTCATGGTGACGCTCGCTCCCTGAGAATGCACTTCGCCTGATTCACTGCCTGCAGTTTCTGATTATTGAGGAAAGCAGCAATGTCCGAAACATTTTTACAGATGAATCATATTACCAAACGCTTTCCCGGCGTATTAGCGTTGAGCAATGTGAACTTTACTCTTCGCAAAGGCGAAGTGCATGCGCTATTAGGCGAAAATGGTGCAGGAAAGTCCACGCTAATGAAAATTTTATCCGGTGTTTATCAACCGGATGAAGGGGATATTATATTTGAGGATCGTCCTGTGTCATTCAGCGATCCTCTTAGTGCGCAAAATGCCGGGATCACTATTATTCATCAGGAATTTAATCTCTTTCCGGAATTAACCGTGGAAGAAAATATCTTTATTGGCAGAGAGTTTTGTAAAAATAACCGTTGGCGACTGGATGAAAAGCAACAGCGACAGGCGGCAAGCGAGATTTTGCAGAAATTAAACCTGAATATTTCGCCAGAAACGCTGGTGGCAGACCTGACGGTGGCACAACAGCAGATGGTGGAAATCGCGAAAGCGATATCCGTCAATGCCAAAATCCTGATTATGGATGAACCTACGGCGGCGCTGACGGAAACGGAAATAGAAAGTTTATTCCAGGTGACCCGGTTGCTTAAAGCACAGGGGACCGGGATTGTCTACATCTCGCATCGTCTGGAAGAACTGGCGCTGATTGCCGATCGCGCGACGGTCATGCGCGACGGCCAGTACATTGATACCGTTGATTATGAAAACGTGAAGATAAGCGACCTGATTGCGATGATGGTCGGGCGTGAATTGGGAAACATCTATCCTCGCCGCGAAGCGCGGGCACATCAGGAACCGGTGCTGGAAGTCAGCGGCCTTACGCGCAAAGGCGTTCTCAATAATATCGACTTTACGTTGAATCGGGGAGAGATCCTGGGTTTTGCCGGTTTGATGGGCGCCGGGCGTACGGAATTGGCGCGGGCCATTTTTGGCGCCGATCCTATCGACAGTGGGACCATTACGCTGAACGGCAAGGTCATTGTGATAAAGAGTATTTCTGACGCCATTGCGCAAGGTATTAGCTATTTAACCGAAGATCGCAAAAAAGAGGGGCTGGCGCTTAATTTATCCGTTGAGCGCAATATCATGTTGGGGAATTACCCTGAATACGCCGACCGTTTTGGTAACGTTGATTCGAAACGCTGCCAGCAAACAAGTGAAGAACAGGTCAGGGCGCTCAGAATTAAAACGCCGCACCTTGAACAGGCGGCCCTGAATCTGAGTGGGGGAAATCAGCAAAAAATAATTATTGCCCGCTGGGTGTGTAAAGATACCGATATTCTTATTTTTGATGAGCCTACCCGGGGAATTGATGTTGGCGCAAAATTAGAAATCTATGAATTAATGAATCGTCTTGTGGCGAAAGGGAAGTCGATCATTATGATTTCCTCGGAATTACCGGAGGTTCTGGGCATGTGCGATCGTATCTTAGTCATGCGCAGTGGTCGTATTACCGGAGAATTAACTGCTGATAACGCCACCCAGGAAAAAATCATGCAATATGCGACGTTAGAGGATTAAATCATGACCATCTCTGTAACCTCTTCAGACAGCAATAATAAGAAAATAAAAATTAATAAAGAACTTTTAATGCGCCTTGCGCCGCTGTTCAGTTTGATTATTTTGGTTGTCTTCTTCAGTTTCAGTTCGCCGTTTTTCTTTAATACCGAAAATATTATGACGATTGCGCTGCAAACGTCGGTTATCGGCATTATGGCCATTGGCGTCACGTTTGTGATTATTACGGCAGGAATCGACCTCTCCTTAGGGTCAGTGGTGGCGTTTTCCGGCGTTGCGGTGGGCATCTGCGCGACACTCGGACTGCCCCTGCCGGTCTGCATTTTGGCCGGCGTGCTGGCCGGGGGATTATGCGGCTACGTGAACGGTTTGCTGGTGACCAAAATGACGATCCCGCCGTTCATCGCCACGCTGGGCCTGATGATGTCCGTCAGGGGAATCAACATGGTGATGACCGACGGTCGCGCCATCTATTTTGCCGATTACCCCACCTTTAAATTGCTGGCGCAGGGACGTTTATTCGATGTGCTGCCGTATCCGGTGTTCTATCTGGTGATTGTCGCCCTGGTCGCTGGTTACATCCTCAAGAAAACGGTGATTGGTCGCTACGTCTATGCCGTGGGCAGTAATGAAGTGGCGGCGCACCTTTCCGGGATCAAAGTCCAGCGCGTCAAAATTTTTGTCTATGCCTTTTGCGGGCTGTTAACTGGCATTGCCGGGGTGATTCTGGCCTCGCGCCTGAACTCCGGTCAGCCAACGGTCGGTGTTGGTTATGAACTGGAAGCCATCGCGGCAGTGGTGATCGGCGGCACCAGTCTGATGGGCGGGATTGGCACCATCGGCGGCACCATCATTGGCGCATTCATTATGAGCGTATTGAAAAATGGCCTGAACCTGATGGGAGTCTCCCAGTTCTGGCAAATGGTGGCGATGGGGGTTGTGGTCGTCGCCGCCGTCTATCTCGATACATTACGCAAAAAGATTCGTTGATTTACGCTCCCGGCAGTCACGGGGAACACTGACCCTGACGTTAAGGGTGACACACTTACAACGGAGTACCACAATGAAAACCAGGCATTTTGTCTACGCGTTATCCCTGCTGGCGTGCATCACGTCCAGCGCGTTAGCGAAAGATTTGAACCTTCCGGTCATCAGTAAAGGTTTCCAGCATGAATTCTGGCAAACCGTGAAAATGGGGACGGAAGCGGCGGCGAAAGAGTTGGGCGATAAAACCAGCTATGTCGGACCGGCGGACGAAACCCAGATTGCGGAACAAATTCAGCTGGTTGAAAACGCCATGGCGCAAAAACCGAACGGCCTGCTGCTGGCCGCGCTGGATGCGAATGCGCTTGCTCCGCTGGTGGAAACGGCAAATTCACGTGGCATCAAGGTTGTCACCTTTGACTCTGGCGTGAACTCCGATATTCCAGTCAGCTTTGTCGCGACCAATAACCGTAAAGCTGGCGCTGAAGCGGCGGATGCGCTGGCGGCACAGGTGAATAATAAAGGTAAGGTCGGCATTATCGCTCACGTCGCCGGAACGTCATCGGCGATTGAGCGCTCGGAAGGGTTTATTGCCCGCATGAAGGAAAAGTATCCGGATATCAAGGTGCTGCCCGTGCAGTACAGTGATGGCGATCCGCAAAAAGCGATGGATAAGACCATTGATATGATTCAGGCCAACCCCGATCTGGCTGGGATCTATGGCACCAATGAAGGCTCAACGCTGGGCGTCGCTAACGCTATCGACAGTCAGAATCTGAAAGGGAAGGTGAAAGTCATTGGTTTCGACAGCACCGAAGCCATTATTAACTTCCTCAACACCGGGGTTATCCAGGGCTTTGTCGTCCAGGACGCTTATCAGATTGGTTATCAGGGGATCAAAACCCTGAATGCCGCGCTGTCCGGGCAAACGGTCGCGAAAGAGATCGATATCCCGGTGAAATTCGTCAGCGCTCAGAACATCAATACGCCAGAAATTGACAAGCTGTTACATCCTTTCGGCAAGAAATAAACAGGCAGGGGGCGGCGTCTGCGCCCCCGCTTAGCTGGTGAGATCAACAGCGTGCGCTTAACCGACTGATGCGGTAAGACAAAAGTGTAAAATGCTTTTATGATTGTCAATTGACGCGTGGACGGTGACTGGGGCACATATATGGCTAAAACAGTAGAACAGATAGCCAGCGACCTGAATTTATCGGTGACAACCGTGAGACTGGTGCTAAACGGAAAAGCTGAACAGTATCGAATCAGCCTCAAAACGCAAACGCGTATTAATGAATATGTTGAGCGATATGGTTATGTGATTAACCATTCCGCCCGCAGTCTGAAGCTGAATAAAACGGATACGCTGGGTCTTATCGTACCGAATATTTCTAACGTCTTCTTTGCCACGCTGGCGGAGAAACTGGAGCAGCGCTGTCGCCGCTCCGGTTACCAGTTGATGATTAGCTGTACCTATGATGATGTCGATTACGAAAACAAAATAACGAAGGCTTTAATTGCCCGTAATGTGGACGGCCTGTTTATTGTCCCGTCGACGTTAGAAAACCAGCAGCATCATTTACGTCAGGTGAGAAAACCGATGGTATTGCTGGACCGTGATTTTAAGTACACGGATAACGCGCTGGTGGAAAGTCACAATATTTCAGGCGGTGAACAATTAACCCAAAATCTACTGGATGCAGGAAAGCTGCCGATCTGGTTTCTGGTCGGCGACACCGGTTTGCCGAGTATCAGCGATCGTCTGTCGGGCTATCTGAATGCGCTCAGTAAAAAAGGGATTCATCACCGCGACTGGGTGCGTGAAGGACCGGTGAACACCCCGGAAGGGGGATACCAGATCATGCAGGCGCTGATCGACGAAGTGGGATGCCCACAGGCGTTTATCGCCTCGTCGTTACCGGTGCTGGAAGGCGCGGTAAGAGCCATCCGCGACCGTTTTGGCGTCATTCCACCCGAGATCAATATCGGCACGTTCGACGAACATCCGATGCTGGGATTTCTGTCCAATAACGTGTGGTCAATGCAGCAGGACGAGAATGCCTGGGCGGAAAAAGCCTTCGCGATGATGCTCAATGCCATTGAAGATCGTCCCGTCCATGAGACGGTAAAAGTGGAAATGAAATTAATTAAGCGCTTAAGACAAAAATAATACGCGCGACAAAAAGAGCGTTATCAGTCATTGAACCGATTACCCCGGAGAACTGAGATGGAAAGAACTCGTTTATCTCGAGAAATTATCGAAACCTGTCTGGAAATGACGCGCCTGGGTTTAAACCAGGGGACCGCGGGAAATGTGAGCGCGCGTTATCAGGGCGGTATGCTGATTACCCCGAGCGGTATCCCTTATGAGCGAATGACCGAACAGATGATTGTCTACGTGGATAACGACGGCAAATACGAAGAGGGGAAATTACCGTCCAGCGAATGGCGTTTTCATCTGGCGGCTTATCAGACTCGCCCGGAGGCGAATGCGGTTGTGCATAATCACGCCATTTACTGTACTGCGGTGTCTATTCTCAACCGACCTATTCCGGCAATCCATTATATGATTGCGGCGGCGGGGGGAAATTCTGTTCCCTGCGCGCCTTATGCTACCTTCGGAACCCGCGAGCTCTCTGAACATGTCGTCGTGGCACTGAAAAATCGCAAAGCCACGCTGTTGCAACATCACGGTTTAATTGCCTGTGAGGCGAATCTGCAAAAGGCGCTGTGGCTGGCACATGAAGTAGAAGTGCTGGCGCAACTCTATATGAAGACGCTGGCGGTGGTGGATCCGGTGCCGGTGTTATCCGATGAAGAGATCGCCGTTGTGCTGGAGAAGTTTAAAACTTACGGATTACGCATCGAAGAATAAGCGGCGGAGAGTCCGTCGCTGTTTGTGTGTCGGGTCGGACGGTCTGCGCCATCAGGCCCTAACACTACCGCGTCAGGCGTAACTGTTGCAGGTTACCGTCAAGATGCAAATCGGTTTGCAAACGCGCGATATCACGGCACAGGAATGCCATCTCCTGGTGAGCTTCCAGTTTCTTGCGCCATTTATCCGGCACCTCATCCAGATGCGCGTAGAGACCTTCCAGCGTCTGAAACTGCACCAACAGTTGGGTTGCGCTTTTCGGGCCAATACCGGCGACGCCTGGCACTTTTGAACTGCTGATCCCCGCCAGTCCCCAGTAATCCGGCAATTGCTGCGGTTGAACGCCAAACTCTTTTTCGATGAACGGCGCATCCAGCCAACGCTTCTGAAAGTAATCACGAATGCGTAAGGTTGGGGAGAGCAACTGACAATAGCCTTTGTCAGTCGATACGATGGTGGCCTGATGGCCCGCTTGCGCAACTTTTACCGCCAGCGTTGCTGCCAGGTCGTCGGCTTCATTGCCGCTCGACACCCAACACGCGACGCCTCGCTGCTCGAAGGCAGCACGCAGGGCGGGCATCTCATTGTGCAGTTCGTCAGGCATGGGGGGGCGACCGGCTTTGTAGTCCGGAAGGCGTTGATGACGCCAGCCGCTGCTCCGCGCTTCATCATCAAACACCGCCACGGCGTGGGTGGGCTGACTGTGGACAATCAACTGATCAAGCGCGTGCAGACAGGTCTGCGCGCAGGGCGACCCCTGAACGGCGTGGATCCGGCGAATTAAATTGAGCGCGTCGACGATGAGCAGATGGACAGCCACGGTGTTCTCCCTTACCAGTCAGCGTATAGGGTAACATTCACCGCAAATTGTGGCTAATGTCAGGAGTCAGTCCGTAGGTCTGATAAGCGTAGCGCCATTAGGGAAAACAAAGCCGGATAAGGCGCATGTGCCTTATCCGGCCTACAGGCAGGTCTTAATCGCAGGTGACAATCTTCATGGCCAGGCCGCCGCGAGAGGTTTCGCGATACTTGGCATTCATGTCTTTGCCGGTTTCATACATGGTTTCGATGACTTTATCGAGGCAGACGCGCGGTTCACTGGTGCGACGCAGCGCCATACGCGCCGCGTTGACCGCTTTGACGGAAGCAATCGCGTTACGCTCGATGCACGGTACCTGAACCTGGCCCGCAACCGGGTCGCAGGTCAGACCGAGGTTATGTTCCATGCCGATTTCCGCTGCAATACACACCTGCGTCGGACTGCCGCCCAGCAGTTCTGCCAGACCGGCCGCCGCCATCGAACAGGCCACGCCGACTTCACCCTGACAGCCCACTTCCGCGCCGGAAATGGAGGCATTCATCTTGTACAGTGAGCCAATCGCGCTGGCGACCAGCATATAGCGCGCCAACGAGTTAGCATTCACTTCGCGGATGAATTTGTCGTAGTAGGCGAGGACGGCCGGCACGATACCGCAGGCACCGTTCGTTGGTGCGGTAACCACGCGCCCGCCAGCGGCGTTCTCTTCATTCACCGCCAGCGCGAACATGTTGATCCAGTCAACAACCGCCATCGGATCGGTGGTGGTTTTGTCACTGCTTACCAGCATACGACGCAGCGCCGCAGCACGGCGTGGTACGCGCAGTTTTCCTGGCAGTACGCCTTCGGTGGTGATGCCGCGCTCAATGCCGCCGCGCATCACGTCCCAGACGTTAGCAAAGTGCTGTTCCAGCTCTTCTTTGCTGTGCAATGCCAGTTCGTTTTGCATCATCAGGCCGGAAAGAGAAAGCCCGGTTTCCTGGCAGTGTTTCTGCAGATCGGCAGCCGATTTGTACGGATACGGTACGTTGACCGGCGCACTGTTCGGTAAACCGAAATGTTCTTCATCAACGATGAAACCACCGCCAATAGAGTAGTAAGTCTGGCTGTAGAGAACGTTATCGCCCGCCAGCGCGGTAATGCGCATCCCGTTCTCGTGCAGAGACAGGTTATCAGCATGGAAATTCATGCACTTATCAACCGGGAATTCGACTTCATGCTGCCCATTCGCCAGCAGCAGCCGCCCGTGGGTGTTCACATCCTGGATAAAGCCCGGGATGGCGTCGATGTCGACGGTATCCGGCAGATTTCCCGCCAGACCCATGATAATCGCGATATCAGTGTGGTGGCCTTTACCCGTCAGCGACAGGGAGCCATACACATCCACCACGACGCGGGTGACATCCGTCAGAATATTGCGGGCAATCAGGTCATCCGTGAATTGTTTGCCGGCTTTCATTGGTCCAACGGTATGTGAACTGGAGGGGCCAATGCCGATTTTGAAAATATCGAATACGCTAATCATAGGGCATCCATTGCGGTTATATCAGGGAGGAAGCGCCGCCCGAAAGCGGCGCTAAAAAACTTAGCTGAACAGGGAGTAGAAAATCGCGGAGATAGCAATCAGACCCATCACGACAACGAACACGTTGCTGATGTGACCGCTGTATTTACGCATTGCCGGTACTTTCTGGATAGCGTACATCGGCATCAGGAACAGGATCATCGCGATGATTGGACCGCCCAGGGTTTCAATCATACCGAGGATGCTCGGGTTCAGGGTGGCGACAATCCAGGTTGTTACCAGCATGAACAGCGCAGTGATTTTGTTCAGTTTGTTGATTTCAATGGACTTGCCTTTGCCGCGCAGAGACTTAATCACCATACCGTTAAAGCCTTCACGCGCGCCCAGGTAGTGGCCGAGGAAGGATTTAGTGATAGCGATAATGGCGATAATTGGCGCCATCCATTCGATGAACGAGACGTTAAAGTGGTTCGCCAGATAAGACAGAATTGAGATGTTCTGTGCTTTTGCCGCCGCCAGGTCTGCCGGCGTCAGGCTCAGTACGCAGCTGAAGACGAAGAACATAACGGTCAACACCATCATGATGTGTGCGCAGGCCAGAATTTTGGAACATTTCTTCTCAGCACCCTGACCGTATTCTTCACGTTTCGCCACTGCGAAAGAGGAGATGATCGGAGAGTGGTTGAAGGAGAAAACCATCACCGGAATTGCCAGCCACAGCGTCATCCACAGGCCGTTGCCGGTTGACGCGGCAGTGTCAAAGGACAAGGTTTCCAGCGCCGCACCGCTCCACTGAGGGATCAGGTACACCGCCAGCAGCATCAGCGCCGCAACAAACGGGAACACCAGGATACTCATCGCCTTCACGATCATCTGCTCACCGAAGCGGACGATGGTCATCATACCGACAATCAGAATCAGCGACAGAATCGCACGCGGCGGCGCAGTCATTTGTAACTGGTGGGTCATGAAGCTTTCAACGGTGTTGGTAATCGCGACGCTGTAAACCAACAGAATTGGATAGATCGCGAAGAAGTAGAGCAGGGTAATCAGTTTACCTGCACCAACGCCAAAGTGCTCTTCAACCACTTCTGTAATGTCTTCGCCCGGGTTTTTGCCGGACAGTACGAAGCGAGTCAGACCACGGTGGGCGAAGAAGGTCATCGGGAAGGCGATAATTGCCATGATGATCAGCGGGATCATACCGCCGACACCTGCGTTGATTGGCAGGAACAATACGCCCGCACCGATAGCCGTGCCATAAAGGCCCAGCATCCACATGGTATCAGTCTTGCGCCATGCGCTTCGTGTTTCAGTCGAAGCAATCGTGCTGGTTTGAATGGTTTCCATCTGTTTCTCCTGGAGGAAGCTAAAAATCAGGAAAAAATTCCTGACAGTAAAACGAAATTCTTGCAATGACGATTTTTATAAAATTTTTAACCGTAGTAATTTGCGGGCAGAAAGATACATTTAACTAATGAATCTATCAGTGATCGCGATCCCAAATGCAATAATCCACTTCTAACAGGGATATGTTTGGATCATTAGTCTGTTAAAAAAACATCAAAGCGAATTTACGCGCGCGAAGGCTAGCATTAACGACATATCGGCTGAAAGTATTGCGAGGTAGATGCGGAGGTTGCGTTGTAAAAAGCGTTGTTTTTGGTGGTTTGTGATGACTAAGTTGAATTTTGGCTGATAAAACGCGGTTGCATTAGGTGGGTAATCGTTTGCGTTGCGATAATTTTTGTATGATGTATTAGCTACCTTAATAAAGTAAAGACGTTATCTCTTTGGTAATTATAAAAAAAACGGGAGAGGCAGTAGCCGCTCCCGGTTCATGAAACGCTTTACGCGTCAGGCGCTGATTTCGTAGCAGGGGATATAGGCGGTGCCGGGTAGCTTCATACGGTGCTGCGCGACAAAACCTTGCAGGAGATCGTCCATGCGACGCATCATTTCACTGTCGCCATGGATTTTGTATGGGCCAAACTCTTCAATGGCGCGGATGCCCATTTCCTTGACGTTACCCGCCACAATCCCGGAGAAGGCGCGACGCAGGTCTGCTGCCAGCACCTCAACCGGTTGGTCGGGATACAGCTTCAGGTTGGCCATGTTCTCGTGGGACGGTTCGAACGGCATTTGCAGATCCGGCGTGATACGAATCGACCAGTTGAAGCTGTAGGCGTCACCGGTGTCACGACGGTTCTCTTTGACCAGCGGCATCGCTTTTTTCATCAGACGCGCCACTTCTGCCGCGTCATCAATGATAATGCGGTAATGCGCGCGCGCGGCTTCTCCCAGCGTATGCACGATGAACTCATCCAGCACGCGGAAGTAGTCGGCACTCTCTTTCGGGCCGGTCAGGATGAGCGGCAGAACCTGATCTTTGTTCGCCGGGTTCATCAGGATCCCCAGCAGATACAGCAGCTCTTCTGCCGTTCCCACACCGCCCGGGAAGATGATAATGCCGTGGGCGATACGCACGAAAGCTTCCAGACGTTTTTCAATGTCCGGCATGATGATCAGCTCGTTAACCAGCGGGTTCGGTGGTTCAGCGGCGATAATCGACGGTTCGGTCATCCCAATAAAACGGCTGTCTTTATAACGCTGCTGAGCATGACCCACCGCCGCGCCTTTCATGGGTGCTTCCATCGCACCGGGTCCGCAGCCGGTGCAGATGTTTAGCTCGCGCAGACCTAACTGCGTCCCGACGCGTCGGGCGTACAGGTATTCGTTTTCATTAATGGAGTGGCCACCCCAGCAGACAACCATGTTTGGCGCTTCGCCCACGTGCAGCGCTCTGGCATTACGCAAAATAGAGAACACCAGGTTAGTAATATGCACGGAGCTTTCGAGATCCAGATGCTGGAAACGACCCGCGTTATGAATCTGACCATTAACAAACAGAATGTCGCGCAGTACAGCAAACAGGTTTGCCTGTAGGGCGCGGATGATACGACCATCAACGAATGCATCTTCTGGCGGGTTGATCAGTTCCAGCTTCACGCCGCGTTCGCGACGCAGCACGTTAATGTCGAAACTTTCAAAGCGGGACAGCAGCTCTTTGCTGTTGTCAGTCAGACTGCCGGAGTTTAAAACGGCAAGCGAACAGTTACGAAACAGTTGATACAGATCGCTGCTGGCCGTGCGTTTAAGCATATCGACTTCCAGCTGCGACAACATGTCCATTGAGCCAAGCGGGCTAATATGTGTAATCAAGTAAACTCCTTATGGGACGCAAAACGTCATTCCCTGTAGATTACAATAGCCCTGGCTTATGACCTTTCACAACCTTGCGCGTGGAATCCGGCGCGCAAAATGGTGAAATAATTCACTGTCGAACTAATCTGCCGGTTGCCGGAACGAAGTTGGTGTTGCTTCGCCACGGATTAATATCCAGACCGCCACGGCGTGTATAGCGTGCATAAACACTCAGTTTCTCTGGCTGGCAGAAGCGTAGCAGGTCATTGAAAATGCGTTCCACGCACTGCTCGTGGAACTCGTTATGATGACGGAAAGAAACCAGATAACGGAGCAACTTCTCTCTGTCAATTTTACGTCCACGATACTGAATTTGTATGGAGCCCCAGTCCGGCTGATGGGTGATCAGGCAGTTTGATTTCAACAAATGGCTTACCAGCGTCTCTTCCACTACTTTTTCCCCGCTGGCGGCGGACTGCAGAGAGTCAGTGGTGAACTGGTAGTTGTCGATGTCGATGTCTTGAAAATCAATGCAGGTGCCGTGAAAATGCGCGACAGGTTGTCCTTCCAGTTCGTCGAGACGGTACAATGCCACGGTCACATCCCCTTTGGCACAGGCGCGCAGATCGTTTTCCAGCGTCTGTTGTACCGCCTCCCAGGAATCAAACCGCGTCTGGTTGAAGCTGTTCAGGTACAGCTTAAAGCTTTTGGATTCAATCAAATTAACGCTGGTGTAATCCAGTTCAACATGGCCTACCGCCACCTGCGGTAATCCTCTGGCATTCAGCCATGACAGTTCATACAGCGTCCAGATATCGGCACCGTGAAACGGCAGACTGCCTGCTTTTAATCCCAGCGGGTCGCGATTCAAACTGCGGGGTACGCCCTGTAGCAGGCTGGGGTCGTAAAGATCCCGGTAATCGGTTGATTTACCGAGCGTCAGGCCGTCAAGAGCCTGATGGTTTTCATAAGAAGACATGTTTCACCGTCATAAACCAGATACACTATGCGTCAAGTGTATCCTGGCTTTTATGAAGAGAGAAACCGGTGGACGAACAGACAGCTCTGGCCCTGAAGGACTTTACGACGCGCTACTGCAACGAATGGCACGAAAAACACGCAAGCTGGCCTATGAGCGAAGAGCTGTACGGGGTGCCTTCTCCGTGCATTATTTCTACAACCCGTGATGCCGTTTATTGGCAACCGCAGCCGTTTGAAGGTGAACAGAATGTAAACGCGGTTGAACGTGCCTTCGATATTGTGATACAACCAGCCCTTCATGCATTTTATACCACGCAGTTTGCCGGGGACATGCGTGCACAGTTGGCCAGTGAAACGCTGACGCTGTTGCAGACCTGGAGCGCGGATGATTTCAGACGGGTTCAGGAGAACCTGATTGGTCATCTGGTGACGCAGAAACGTTTGAAACTGTCACCGACCCTTTTTATTGCCACGCTGGACAATGAACTGGAGGTGATTTCACTCTGCAATCTGTCCGGTGAAGTGATCAAAGAAACGCTGGGAACCCGTAATCGTTCCGTTCTGGCGCCTTCTCTTGCGGATTTCCTTACGCGGCTTAAGCCTCTTCTGTAATCCATTTACCCCATCAGCGTGTGAGAGATCTCTTACAAGCCCTGTAGGAGATCGCCAGGTGATAACAGAAGACATTGCGAAACAAAAATAGCCAATTTCCCAATAAATCAGCAAGTTAATCATTTCCTGTCAACTTTCATATGAAATTTTCCTTAAGGCATTGCCTATAAGCACCTTGTAAGACGGCGTGAAAAAGGCGATTCTATCTACGTCGACAAGGAGTCGCACAACGAAGTGAACATCAGGATGATGGCACTTCGGCAGGACACACCAGGACGGTGTTACAGGGAAAGGCTTCAGGATGAAGTGAAGAGGAAAACGCAGGAGCGCGTTAAAGGACACCTCCAGGAAGGAGAACGAGAGCCGGTCAGGATAGTCGGTGGGTCAGGATGGCCAGGACGCTTCAGGATGAAGTCATCACATCGGGGTGGTGTGTGCAGGACGCAAATGTTCAGGATGAACAACAGGTCGCAAGACCACAGGAAAAGTTGTCACGGATGAGCAGGGAGCACGAAAAGTAGCTGGAATGCTGCGAAACGAACCGGGAGCACTGTTTTTACAGTGCTCCCTTTTTTTGTTTCTTTTTTTACTGGTGGTATCCTTCGCGCCAGATTTTTCATCATTGAGGTGACTTTCATGACGACTCATGACCGTGTGCGTCAGCAGCTCCACGCACTTGAAGCGCTGCTGCGTGAGCATCAACACTGGCGGATGGATGAACCCGAAGCCCACCTGTTTTCCAGTACCCAACCGTTTTGTATGGATACGATGGCACCGCTTGAGTGGCTGCAATGGGTTCTGATCCCTCGTATGCATGCTTTACTGGACAGCGCGCAGCCGCTGCCAGAGGCGTTTGCCGTCGCACCCTACTACGAAATGGCGCTGACCGCCGATCATCCGCAGCGTGAAATCCTGCTGGAGGCGTTGCAGGCACTGGATGCGCTTTTTGCGCAAGATGAATCCTGATGCTGGAGATTTTGTATCAGGACGAGTGGCTGGTTGCGGTCAACAAACCCTCCGGCTGGCTGGTGCACCGCAGTTGGCTGGATCGCGACGAAAAAGTGGTGGTGATGCAGACGGTGCGTGACCAGATTGGTCAGCACGTGTTTACCGCCCATCGCCTCGACAGACCAACCTCCGGCGTGCTGCTGATGGGCCTATCCAGCGAAGCCGGGCGCCGCCTCGCACAGCAGTTTGAGCAACATCAGATCCAAAAACGCTATCACGCTATTGTCCGCGGATGGCTAATGGAGGAGGCGGTACTCGATTATCCGCTGGTGGAAGAGCTGGATAAAATCGCCGATAAGTTTGCCCGTGAAAACAAGGATCCGCAGCCTGCGGTGACCCATTATCGCGGCCTCGCCACCGTTGAAATGCCTGTGGCGACCGGGCGTTATCCGACGACGCGTTACGGACTGGTGGAACTGGATCCGCAAACAGGACGCAAGCATCAGCTCAGACGCCATCTGGCGCACCTGCGCCATCCGATTATTGGCGACAGCAAGCATGGCGATTTACGGCAGAACCGCAGCGCGGTGGAACATTTTTCCTGCAACCGGCTGATGCTGCACGCCAGCCAGCTTTCGCTGACGCACCCGTTTACCGGTGAATCGTTGACGATTCATGCCGGGCTGGATACGGTCTGGATGCAGGCACTATCACAGTTTGGCTGGCAGGGACTTCTCCCTAAGAATGAAAGGGTTGAGTTAAGTGAGCCAGCAGGTCAGGATGAAGGCATAAGTTCTTCATCCAGGGAGTAATTAAGCATGGCGGAAATTGGGATTTTTGTCGGGACGATGTATGGCAATGCGCTACTGGTTGCCGAAGAGGCCGAAGCGATCCTGACGGCACAGGGGCACAAAGCGACTGTTTTTGAAGATCCTGAACTGACTGACTGGCAGGAATATCAGGACAAAATCGCGCTGGTGGTCACCTCCACGACCGGGCAGGGCGATTTACCTGACAGCATTGTGCCGCTGTTTCAGGGGATCAAAGACCAACTGGGTTTTCAGCCCAATCTGCGGTACGGCGTGATTGCGTTGGGTGACAGCAGCTACGTCAATTTCTGCAATGGCGGTAAACAGTTTGACGCCCTGTTGCAGGAACAAAGCGCACAGCGCGTGGGGGAAATGTTGCTGATTGATGCCAGTGAGCACCCGGAGCCCGAAAGCGAATCCAATCCCTGGGTTGAACATTGGGGCACACTCTTACCCTGAGAGTTAACCCTCCCCCTACCGGGAGGGACTCCCTTGTGACGCCAGGCACGGGAACGACCTGTCTCTAGTCTACCCAATACTGAATCGTGTTAGCCTCGGGCAAACGCCCCTAAAAGCCTTCGCTATTGAAGGGTTTTTAGGGGCGTTTTCATAGGGTCAAGCGACCTGTTTCACACTCCTGCCTTTTCCACGTAAGCCCTGCGCGATTTCCGTTATATGTTTTCATTTCCGTGAAGTCGCTTCCATCACCCTGGGCTTTTGCCATAAACATAAGTGATACGTTGTCTAAATGTTGGGTTCTTGCACGGTGAGCAAGAACCTGGTGCTTTTTATACTTCTCCTGCCAGTTATAAAAAAATGCAGTTAGCAAGGCGAACGACCTAATAAAAGCTGCAAAAAAACACGAAACGTCACCTCTGATCCCCTACCAGTTGTGCTGTTCAGAGTGAGCGTGACTAACGCGAAAATTCAGGAGTGCAACAATGAGTTCATTAAGTCAGGCTGCGAGCAGTGCGGAAAAACGCACAAATGCTCGCTACTGGATAGTGGTGATGTTGTTTATCGTCACCTCCTTCAACTATGGCGACCGCGCCACCTTATCCATTGCCGGTTCGGAGATGGCCAAAGACATTGGTCTGGATCCCGTCGGTATGGGTTACGTTTTCTCTGCGTTCTCATGGGCCTACGTTATCGGGCAGATCCCGGGCGGCTGGCTGCTGGACCGTTTTGGTTCCAAACGCGTTTACTTCTGGTCCATCTTCATCTGGTCCATGTTTACCCTGTTACAGGGCTTCGTCGATATCTTCAGCGGATTCGGCATTATCGTTGCGCTGTTTACTCTGCGCTTCCTTGTCGGTCTGGCGGAGGCGCCGTCCTTCCCCGGCAACAGTCGCATTGTCGCGGCCTGGTTCCCGGCGCAGGAGAGGGGAACGGCAGTCGCAATCTTTAACTCTGCACAGTACTTTGCCACCGTTATTTTCGCCCCGATCATGGGCTGGCTGACGCATGAAGTGGGTTGGTCGCACGTGTTCTTCTTTATGGGCGGCCTCGGGATTGTTATCAGCTTTATCTGGCTGAAAGTGATCCACGAACCAAACCAGCATCCAGGTGTGAACAAGAAAGAGCTGGAATATATTGCAGAAGGCGGTGCGCTGATCAACATGGATCAGAAAGACACCAAGGCCAAAGTGCCGTTTAGCGTGCGGTGGGGGCAGATCAAGCAGTTGCTGGGTTCCCGCATGATGATCGGCGTATACATCGGCCAGTACTGCATCAACGCGCTGACTTACTTCTTCATCACCTGGTTCCCGGTTTATCTGGTGCAGGCTCGCGGCATGTCGATCCTGAAAGCGGGCTTCGTGGCTTCGGTTCCGGCCGTGTGCGGATTTGTCGGCGGAGTGCTGGGCGGCATTATCTCCGACTGGCTGATGCGTCGGACCGGCTCGCTGAACATTGCGCGTAAAACGCCTATCGTGATGGGGATGCTGTTGTCGATGGTGATGGTGTTCTGTAACTACGTTAACGTCGAGTGGATGATCATCGGTTTCATGGCGCTGGCGTTCTTTGGCAAGGGCATCGGTGCGCTGGGCTGGGCGGTGATGGCCGATACCGCACCGAAAGAGATCAGCGGCCTGAGCGGCGGTCTGTTCAACATGTTCGGCAACATCTCCGGTATCGTAACGCCCATTGCGATTGGCTATATCGTCGGCACGACGGGCTCCTTTAACGGCGCGCTGATCTATGTGGGCGTGCATGCACTGGTGGCGGTACTGAGCTATCTGGTGCTGGTGGGTGATATTAAGCGTATCGAACTGAAACCTGTCGCAGGACAACTATCATGACGACACAATCCAGTCCCGTTATCACGGACATGAAGGTCATTCCGGTCGCCGGACATGACAGTATGCTTCTCAATATTGGCGGCGCGCATAACGCGTACTTTACCCGCAACATCGTGGTCCTCACCGATAACGCCGGTAACACCGGCGTAGGTGAAGCACCGGGCGGTGAGGTGATCTACCAGACGCTGGTGGATGCCATCCCGATGGTGCTCGGTCAGGAAGTGGCCCGACTGAACAAAGTGGTTCAGCAGGTGCACAAAGGCAATCAGGCCGCTGACTTTGATACCTTTGGTAACGGCGCATGGACCTTCGAACTGCGCGTAAACGCGGTAGCCGCGCTGGAAGCAGCCCTGCTTGATCTGTTGGGCAAAGCACTCAACGTACCGGTCTGTGAACTGTTGGGGCCTGGCAAACAGCGCGATGCGGTGACCGTGCTCGGATATCTCTTCTACATCGGCGATCGCACAAAAACCGATCTGCCCTATCTGGAGACCACCCCGGGCAATCACGACTGGTATCACCTGCGTCATCAGGAAGCGTTGAACAGCGATGCCGTGGTTCGCCTGGCGGAAGCCTCACAGGATCGCTACGGCTTTAAAGATTTCAAACTCAAAGGCGGCGTGCTGCCTGGCGAGCAAGAGATAGACACCGCCCGTGCGCTGAAAAAACGTTTTCCGGATGCGCGGATTACCGTTGATCCCAACGGTGCCTGGCTGCTTGATGAGGCCATCACGCTGTGTAAAGGGCTGAACGATGTGCTCACGTATGCAGAAGATCCGTGCGGCGCAGAGCAGGGATTCTCCGGTCGCGAAGTGATGGCGGAATTTCGCCGGGCCACGGGGTTGCCGGTGGCGACGAACATGATCGCCACCAACTGGCGTGAAATGGGTCATGCGGTGATGCTCAATGCTGTCGACATCCCGCTTGCCGATCCGCATTTCTGGACACTTTCCGGTGCGGTGCGGGTGGCACAGTTGTGCGACGACTGGGGGCTGACCTGGGGTTGTCACTCTAACAACCACTTTGATATTTCACTGGCGATGTTTACCCACGTTGGCGCCGCGGCGCCGGGTAAACCGACGGCCATCGACACGCACTGGATCTGGCAGGAGGGCGATTGTCGCCTGACGAAAAATCCCCTTGAGATTAAAAACGGAAAAATTGCTGTTCCCGACGCGCCTGGACTGGGTGTTGAACTGGACTGGGATCAAGTGCAGAAGGCACATGAAGCTTATAAAAAACTGCCGGGCGGCGCGCGAAATGACGCAGGGCCTATGCAGTATCTGATCCCCGGCTGGACTTTTGACCGTAAACGTCCCGTTTTCGGCCGTCACTGATTTTGTATAAGGACTCAATAATGAACGCACAATTTACCACCCCAGTGGTTACGGCCATGCAGATTATCCCGGTTGCGGGACACGACAGTATGCTGATGAACCTGAGCGGTGCGCATGCGCCATTCTTTACGCGTAATATTGTGATTATCAAAGATAATTCGGGTCATACTGGCGTTGGTGAAATCCCCGGCGGCGAGAAAATTCGTAAGACGCTGGAAGAGGCGATCCCACTGGTGGTGGGTCAACGGCTTGGCGAGTACAAAAACGTGCTGAATGCGGTACGTAATACCTTTGCCGATCGTGACTCAGGCGGTCGCGGCCTGCAAACGTTTGACCTGCGTACCACCATCCACGTCGTCACCGGGATTGAAGCTGCGCTGCTGGATCTGTTGGGACAGCATCTGGGCGTTAACGTGGCTTCTCTGTTGGGCGACGGTCAACAGCGTAATGAAGTGGAAATGCTGGGTTATCTGTTCTTCGTCGGTAACCGCAACGCCACGCCGTTGCCGTATCAGAGCCAGCCCGATGAGAAGTGCGACTGGTATCGTCTGCGTCATGAAGAGGCGATGACGCCCGATGCGGTCGTCCGTCTGGCTGAAGCCGCATACGAAAAATACGGTTTCAACGACTTCAAACTGAAAGGCGGCGTGCTGGCAGGGGAAGAAGAGGCAGAATCCATTGTGGCGCTGGCAAAACGCTTCCCGCAGGCGCGCGTCACGCTGGATCCCAACGGCGCATGGTCGCTGAATGAAGCGATCAAAATCGGGAAGTACCTGAAGGGTTCGCTGGCCTACGCGGAAGATCCGTGCGGTGCTGAGCAGGGCTTCTCAGGTCGTGAGGTGATGGCGGAGTTCCGTCGCGCTACCGGTTTGCCGACGGCGACAAACATGATCGCCACCGACTGGCGTCAGATGGGTCATACGTTGTCGTTGCAGTCGGTGGATATTCCGCTGGCTGACCCGCATTTCTGGACGATGCAGGGCTCTGTACGCGTCGCGCAGATGTGCCATGAGTTCGGTCTGACCTGGGGTTCACACTCCAACAACCACTTTGACGTTTCACTGGCGATGTTCACCCACGTCGCGGCAGCGGCTCCGGGCAAGATCACGGCGATCGATACCCACTGGATCTGGCAGGAAGGCAACCAGCGCCTGACTAAAGAGCCGTTTGAAATTAAAGGCGGCATGGTGCAGGTACCGGCGAAACCGGGCCTGGGCGTTGAGCTGGATATGGACCAGGTGATGAAAGCCCATGAGTTGTATCAGAAGCATGGGTTGGGCGCGCGCGATGACGCGATGGGGATGCAGTATCTGATCCCGAACTGGACGTTCGATAACAAACGTCCGTGCATGGTTCGTTAAGATAGACACCGGTCCCAAAAGGACCGGTTATTTTTTATCTGTAAACCGGGTGTATGCTTAGCTGAGTCAACATGCGTAAGGACGGCTTATGAAAATAGTGATCGCACCGGACTCGTATAAGGAAAGTTTGAGTGCTCTCGAGGTGGCGAACGCCATTGAGCAAGGTTTTCGTGAAATCTGGCCCGATGCGGATTACGTAAAACTTCCGGTTGCTGATGGGGGGGAAGGAACGGTCGAAGCCATGGTTGAGGCGACGACGGGACGCATTGTTGAAGTCGATGTTACGGGCCCTCTTGGGGAACCGGTCACCGCGTTTTATGGTTTATCCGGTGACGAGCGCACGGCTTTCATTGAGATGGCGGCGGCCAGCGGTCTGGAGCAGGTGCCTGTCGCGTTACGCGATCCATTAAAGACAACCTCCTGGGGAACCGGGGAGTTGATTCGTCATGCGCTGGATGCGGGCGTAGACCATATTATTATCGGGCTCGGCGGTAGTGCGACCAATGACGGCGGCGCAGGCATGGTGCAGGCGTTAGGGGCAAAATTGCTGGATGCCCAACAGAATGAAATTGGTAAGGGGGGTGCGGCGCTCGACGCGCTTGCACAGATCGATATCAGTCGGTTGGATCCGCGTCTTGCCGCATGCCGTATTGAAGTGGCGTGTGATGTGACCAATCCGTTGATCGGAAAAGAGGGGGCGTCGGCCGTGTTTGGCCCACAGAAAGGTGCAACGGCCGAGACAATCGATCGTCTGGATACGGCACTGGCGCATTATGCGCAGATTATTGCCCGTGACCTGGAGGTGGATGTCCTTGAACTGGCAGGCGGCGGCGCGGCAGGCGGTATGGGGGCGGCGCTGTACGCGTTTTGCGGAGCGCAACTGCGGCGCGGGATTGAGATTGTCACCGATGCGCTGCAACTGGATGAGTGCGTTGCCGATGCCGATTTGGTGATCACCGGGGAAGGGCGCATCGACAGCCAGACTATCCACGGTAAAGTTCCGGTAGGCGTGGCGAAGGTGGCGAAACGCTACAACAAACCGGTGATCGGTATTGCCGGCAGCCTGACGGCCGATGTCGGCATTGTCCATGAGCATGGACTTGATGCCGTATTTAGCGTGATTTATACCATTTGTACGCTGGACGATGCGTTGAAGAACGCCGCAGAGAACGTGCGCATGACCGCGCGCAACGTTGCGGCGACGCTCAAAATGGGACAGACGCTACGCTGAAGCGATCGGCAGGCCGGATGGCGCGATGCCTGTCCGGCCTATAACAGCCATTTGCGCGCTTCACGCGCTACGTTATCCATCTCGTCAAGCAGTTCCAGAAACTCGGGTTCCAGATCCTCTTCTGACGTGCCTTCTCGTAACTGATTTTCCAGCAACTGACACAGATTTTTCATGCGCGGTACGCCGCTATAGCCGCAACTACCATGCAGTTTATGAATCAGGTCGATTAAGCCTTGCGGGTTTTCACCCACCAGTTGCTCTTCAATTTTATTACGCACTTCCGGCAGAAAATCGATCAGCATTTGCAGCATATCCCGTGCCAGATCCGGTTTCCCGGCGGCCTGGCGCAGCGCCAGTTGCCAGTCCAGCGTGGCGTTCGGGTTGAAGATCGGTTCGATCGTTTCTGCACCGACCTGGCGCGTCGGGGCGCTTGCGCCAGGTTTATAGCGTTGCAGCAGGTTACACAGCTTCTCTTCTTCGATCGGTTTTGCCAGGTAGTCATTCATTCCGGCACTCAGTAATTTTTCTTTCTGACCCGCCATCGCGTGCGCCGTGACGGCAATTACCGGGGTTTGCTGTTGATGCGGAAGCTGGTGGATCAGTTCGCAGGCCCGAATGCCATCCATATCCGGCATCTGAATATCCATCAGGATCAGATCAAACTGCATTTGCTTCGCGCGATCTACCGCCTGCTGGCCGCTATCACACAGCTCAACGTGTTGAACCAGATCGTCCAACAGTGCGCCAATCAGCTTCAGGTTCGCCGGATTATCATCGACCGCCATGACGGTCATGGCGATTTTACTTTCGTCTGATGTCAGCATGCTTTCGTGGTGGTTTTGACGACACAAATCCACCAGTGCTGGCAGCAGACGCGTAGAGGTCAGGGGTTTTAGCAGACAGCTGGCAACGCCGTCCTGCTTGAGTTTTTCGGCATTCACCTGAGCGTGGCACGGCAGCGCCAGCATCAGGAAATCGGTCATTTTGGTCGCCTGTATTAGCCGCTCGTGCTGCATCGTCAGCGGCTCTTTGAAGGTGACGGCAACGCCGAGCAGCATAAAGTCGTAATGCTCAACGGTCAGCGCGGAAAACGTTGGGCTGTAGACCACGTCCAGCGGCGTTTCGCTGAGAATATCCAGCGTGCATTGCGCGGCGGCGGCATTCGGCTCGATGTAGGCAATGCGTTTACCGGCCAGGCAAGCGGTGGCCGGACCGTCGCTGATCACATTCGGATTCAGATCGAGATTGATATGGAACCAGAAGGTTGAACCGCGATGCGGCTGACTGTGGAAGGAGATATCGCCCCCCATCTCGTTGACCAGTTTCTGCGTGATCACCAGTCCCAGCCCGGTGCCGCCGTGGCGACGGGAAATACTGGCATCGGCCTGACGGAAAGCCTGGAACAGGCGCGACTGATCGCGTTCAGGGATGCCGATGCCGGTATCGCGGATCTGCACTTCGATCTGCACTTTGGTGTTACTCAACGAGCGCTTCTCCACCAGAATGTCGATGTTGCCGCTCTCGGTGAATTTGATCGCGTTGCCGACCAGATTGGTGATCACCTGCTGTAAACGCAGTGGGTCGCCAATCACATTATCCGGTACGTCATTCTTAATATTGAGCGTCAGCTCCAGCCCTTTGTCGTGCGACGAATGCGCCAGCAGCGTCACCACTTCATCGAGCGTATTGCGAAGCGCAAAGGGAATGCTTTCGAGAATGAGTTTACCCGCTTCCAGCTTGGAGAAATCCAGGACGTCATTGATGATCGCCAGCAGATTATTGGCCGACCGCTCGATGGTATTCAGGTGATCGCGCTGCGTGGTATTCAGTTCGGTTTTCAGCGTCAGGCGCGTAAAGCCGATCACGCCATTCAGCGGAGTACGTAGCTCATGGGACATGTTGGCCAGAAACTCAGATTTGATGCGCGCGGCTTCCTGCGCGCGTTTTTTCGCCAGGTCCAGCTCGACGTTCTGGATCTCCATCTGTTCGAGCGTTTCACGCAAATCGGAGGTGGCCTGATCGATATTGTGCTGCATCTCTTCATGATAGGCGGCGAGCGACATGGCCATCGAGTTAATGCCGTTTTTCAACATATCCAGCTCGCCGAGCATAAAACCCTCGACGCGGCTGTCGAGTTGCCCTCGTCGGATACGGTCAACCGTATTGACCATGTTGCGAATCGGCCCCGTCACGTCGCGCATCAGACGCCAGCCAAAGATTAGCGCAATGCCGATACAGAACAGCATCATGACGGAGGAGATGAAGATTTCTTTATACTGTTGTAAGCGGACCGACTTGAGATCGAGCTCAAGCGCCACATATCCCAACATATTACCCGCGTTTTTTGCGTCAGTGGCTGGGGATTCGTCCAGCGAATAACTTTCCGAAACGATCGGTGTTCGCAGGATTAAAATATCACCATGACGCTCAACGTTCAGTCGGCGCGGAAACGGTGAGCCCGGGGGCAACTGCATTTCCGACGGGTTGAGATTGAAATTCGAGGTGACGAAGAGGTGATTACCCTCATCGTAGACTGAAATCGCCCGCACGATATCAGAGTGGCGGCGATGTAGAACGCTGATGAGTTGGCCGATGGATTCGCGGTTTTGCAGGTTCATTCCGTATTCGGTAGAAACCGCGAGAGGCTCGATGATACTGGCACCGGCATCTTCCAGTTGACGCTGCAAGTCGTGGTAGCGATGCACAACAAAAAAGATACTGAGCAGTAAACCAATAAGTACGGTTGGGGCCAGGATCAGAATCATCATGCGAGCGCGCAGGCTGTAGTTGGTCATGGAGTTCCGTTATGGGACAATTAGGGTCACACTGTTAAATTGAGAACAATCTCGTCGATGGCGCAATTCTACTCTGCAAAACGGCGCGTGACGACGCGCCAGATCATAACCGTTACCGTCAATGACCTCGATGCTTTTGGTCAGGGCATTGCACGGCACAACGGAAAGACGCTGTTTATCCCCGGTTTGCTGCCGCAGGAAAGTGCGGACGTGGCGATCACCGAAGATAAAAAACAGTACGCGAAAGCCCAGGTTAAGCGCCGTTTGAATGATAGTCCGGATCGCGTAACGCCGCGCTGTCCACACTTTGGCATTTGCGGCGGCTGCCAGCAACAGCATGCCAGTATCGAACTGCAACAGCGCAGTAAAAGTGCCGCGCTGTCGCGCCTGATGAACCACGATGTCACTGAGACGATCGCCGATGCGCCGTGGGGCTATCGTCGTCGCGCGCGGTTAAGTCTCAACTTCCAGCCGAAAACCCAGCAGTTCCAGATGGGGTTTCGCAAGGCGGCGTCCAACGACATCGTCGACATCAGACAGTGCCCCATTTTGGTGCCCCAACTTGAAGCGTTGCTGCCCGAACTCAGGGCATGCCTCAGTAGCCTGCAGGGAATACGCCATCTGGGACACGTAGAACTGGTGCAGGCGGGCAGCGGCGCGCTGATGATACTGCGCCATACCGCGCCACTTACTGTGCAGGATAACGAAAAACTGGAACGCTTTTCGCATTCAAAGGGACTGTCTCTGTATCTGGCGCCGCAAAGCGAGATACTGGAAACGGTATCTGGTCAGACGCCCTGGTATGAGTCAAACGGACTACGCTTAAACTTCAGCCCGCGTGATTTTATTCAGGTCAATGAAGGGGTGAACCAGAAAATGGTGGCCAGTGCGCTGGCGTGGCTGGACGTACAGCCTGGCGATCGCGTGTTGGATCTCTTTTGTGGGATGGGTAATTTCACGCTTCCGCTGGCAACCCGAGCGGCAAGCGTCGTCGGGGTGGAAGGCGTGCCTGCGCTGGTGGAGAAAGGGCGCGAAAACGCCCAACAAAATGAATTACACAATGTGACATTCTTTCATGAAAATCTTGAAGAGGATGTTACCCGACAGCCGTGGGCCAAAAACGGTTTTGATAAAGTCTTGCTCGACCCTGCGCGTGCAGGAGCTGCAGGCGTAATGCAACATATTATAAAATTGCAGCCTGGCCGCATTGTTTATGTATCCTGTAATCCTGCCACGCTGGCGCGTGATAGCGAGGCGTTATTACGCGCAGGATACCAAATTCAGCGGCTGGCGATGCTCGACATGTTCCCCCACACGGGACACCTGGAGTCAATGGTGTTGTTTGAGCATTCATAATGAATCACGACTTGTCGACTTCGACAGGTCACGTCCCTTAAGGAGAGGACAATGGTTGCGGTAAGAAGTGCACATCTAAATAAAGCTGGGGAATTTGACCCGAAAAAATGGATCGAAAGTCTTGGGATCACCAGCCAGCAGTCATGTGAACGCTTAGCCGAAACCTGGGCGTATTGCCTGCAACAGACACAGGGGCATCCGGATGCGGAACTGCTGCTGTGGCGTGGCGTGGAGATGGTGGAAATCCTCTCAACGCTGAGTATGGATATCGACACGCTGCGGGCTGCGCTGCTGTTCCCTCTGGCAGATGCCAATGTCGTTAGCGAAGATACCCTGCAGGAAAGCGTAGGTAAGTCTATCGTCAACCTGATTCACGGCGTGCGTGACATGGCGGCCATTCGCCAACTGAAAGCGACCCATACCGATTCCGTCTCCTCAGAGCAGGTCGATAACGTGCGGCGGATGCTGCTGGCGATGGTCGACGACTTCCGCTGCGTGGTCATTAAACTCGCCGAACGCATTGCCCATCTGCGCGAGGTGAAAGACGCGCCGGAAGATGAACGCGTACTGGCGGCGAAAGAGTGCACCAACATCTACGCCCCGCTGGCGAACCGATTAGGTATCGGCCAGTTGAAATGGGAACTGGAAGATTATTGCTTCCGCTATCTGCATCCCGCCGAGTACAAACGCATTGCCAAACTGCTGCACGAACGACGTATCGACAGGGAGCATTACATCGAAGAGTTCGTCGGTCATCTGCGATCGGAAATGAAAACCGAAGGCGTGAAGGCGGAAGTGTACGGACGCCCGAAACACATCTACAGCATCTGGCGAAAAATGCAGAAAAAGCATCTGGCGTTTGATGAGCTGTTTGATGTCCGCGCCGTACGTATTGTCGCCGAGCGTTTGCAGGACTGCTACGCTGCGCTGGGGATTGTGCACACCCACTATCGCCATCTGCCGGATGAGTTTGACGACTACGTTGCCAACCCGAAACCGAATGGCTATCAGTCGATTCATACCGTGGTATTGGGGCCGGGCGGCAAAACGGTTGAGATCCAGATTCGCACTAAGCAGATGCACGAGGACGCCGAACTGGGCGTTGCCGCGCACTGGAAGTACAAAGAAGGCGCGGTCGCGGGCGGGGCGCGTTCAGGTCATGAGGACCGCATTGCCTGGCTGCGTAAGCTGATCGCCTGGCAGGAAGAGATGGCGGACTCCGGCGAGATGCTCGACGAAGTACGCAGTCAGGTCTTTGACGACCGGGTCTACGTCTTTACGCCGAAAGGCGATGTGGTGGATCTGCCCGCCGGCTCCACGCCGCTCGATTTTGCGTATCACATTCACAGCGACGTAGGGCATCGTTGCATTGGGGCGAAAATCGGTGGGCGCATCGTACCGTTCACCTATCAGTTGCAAATGGGCGATCAGATCGAAATTATCACCCAGAAACAGCCAAACCCCAGTCGTGACTGGCTGAACCCGAATCTGGGCTATGTGACGACCAGCCGTGGGCGCTCGAAAATTCACGCCTGGTTCCGTAAACAGGATCGGGACAAGAACATCCTTGCCGGACGGCAGATTCTGGATGATGAGCTGTCGCATTTGGGGATCAGCCTGAAAGAAGCGGAAAAGCACCTGCTGCCGCGCTACAACTTTAACGAACTGGAGGAGTTGCTGGCGGCGATTGGCGGTGGAGATATCCGTCTGAATCAGATGGTGAATTTCCTGCAATCGCAGTTCAACAAACCGAGCGCCGCCGAAGAGGATGCCGCCGCGCTGAAGCAGCTTCAGCAGAAAACGCATTCCCCGCAGAACCGCCGTAAAGATGATGGTCGCGTGGTTGTGGAAGGGGTCGGCAACCTGATGCATCACATTGCCCGTTGCTGCCAGCCGATTCCGGGCGATGAGATTGTCGGGTTCATCACCCAGGGGCGCGGGATTTCTGTCCATCGGGCAGACTGTGAGCAGTTGGTCGAACTGCGCGCGCATGCGCCAGAGCGCCTCGTGGAGGCCGTCTGGGGCGAAAGTTACTCGGCGGGATACTCGCTGGTGGTGCGCGTACAGGCCAACGATCGCAGCGGCTTACTGCGTGATATCACGACGATTCTGGCGAACGAGAAGGTCAACGTGCTTGGCGTTGCCAGCCGCAGCGATACCAAACAGCAGCTCGCCACCATCGACATGACGATTGAAATCTATAACCTGCAGGTGCTGGGACGCGTGCTCAGCAAGCTGAATCAGGTCCCCGATGTGATTGACGCGCGTCGTTTGCACGGCAATTAATTATTTGTAGGCCGGATAAGGCGTTAGCCGTCATCCGGCAATATCAGAATGCCCGATGACGTTTCGCTTATCGGGCCTATTTTTCAGGATGTTCCAATGACTCAAATTGACCGCCTGCTTGGCATCATGCAGCGCCTGCGCGACCCGGAAACCGGCTGTCCGTGGGATAACGAACAGACTTTCGCCACGCTTGCCCCCTACACCCTTGAAGAAACCTACGAAGTACTCGACGCGATTTCTCGTGAAGATTTTGACGATCTACGCGGTGAACTGGGCGACCTGTTGTTCCAGGTGGTGTTTTACGCGCAGATAGCCCAGGAAGAGGGGCGCTTTGATTTCAATGACATTTGTGCCGCCATCAGTGACAAACTGGAGCGCCGACATCCGCACGTTTTTGCCGATGCTCAGGCTCATAACAGCAGCGAAGTGCTGGCTCGTTGGGAGCAAATTAAAACCGGCGAACGGGCGCAAAAGGCGCAGCATTCTGCCCTTGATGATATTCCGCGTAGCTTACCGGCGTTAATGCGGGCACAGAAAATCCAGAAGCGTTGTTCGAATGTTGGCTTTGACTGGACGACGCTGGGCCCGGTGGTTGACAAGGTGTACGAAGAGATTGACGAGGTCATGCACGAGGCACGGCAGGTCGTGGTCGACCAGGCTAAACTGGAAGAGGAAATGGGCGATTTGCTCTTTGCCACTGTCAATATGGCCCGTCACTTAGGCACCAAAGCGGAGACCGCCCTGCAAAAAGCCAACGAAAAGTTCGAGCGGCGTTTTCGTGAGGTCGAGCGGATTGTGGCGGCACGGGGCCTGGAAATGACGGGGGTTGATCTGGAAACCATGGAAGAAGTCTGGCAGCAGGTAAAACGGCAGGAAATTGATCTCTAAGGAGTTTGAGCGGTCAAGGGCGTTTTGTGTGATTTTTTAAATAACAAGCTCTTGATTTGCGTCAAAAACATTTACCCCAAAGGGGCTATTTTCTCACTCCCGATGTTAAATGTGAGCTGACGAAGAGGAGGGATAATGAAAGTTTGTGGCGTACGTCATGTTCGGGTATACTACTTTCCCGTCCTGGTTATTCCATCGTTTCACCCTAACTTCTCAGGTTCAGCATGACAACGAACTATATTTTTGTGACCGGCGGGGTCGTATCCTCTCTGGGTAAAGGCATTGCCGCAGCCTCCCTCGCAGCCATTCTTGAAGCCCGTGGCCTCAACGTGACCATCATGAAACTGGATCCGTATATTAACGTCGATCCGGGTACCATGAGCCCAATCCAACACGGGGAAGTGTTCGTTACCGAAGACGGCGCTGAAACCGACCTGGACCTGGGTCATTACGAGCGTTTCATTCGCACCAAAATGAGCCGCCGCAACAACTTCACTACGGGTCGTATCTACTCTGACGTTCTGCGCAAAGAGCGTCGTGGCGACTATCTGGGGGCGACCGTACAGGTTATCCCGCACATCACCAACGCTATCAAAGAACGCGTGCTGGAAGGCGGCGAAGGCCATGACGTTGTCCTGGTTGAAATCGGTGGCACCGTCGGTGATATCGAATCTCTGCCGTTCCTTGAAGCGATTCGACAACTGGCGGTTGATATCGGTCGTGAACACGCGCTGTTCATGCACCTGACCCTGGTGCCTTACCTGGCCGCCGCGGGTGAAGTTAAAACCAAACCGACCCAGCACTCTGTGAAAGAACTGCTGTCCATCGGTATTCAGCCTGATGTTCTGATTTGTCGTTCCGATCGCACCGTTCCGGCAAATGAGCGCGCAAAAATTGCATTGTTCTGTAACGTGCCGGAAAAAGCCGTTATTTCAATGAAAGATGTCGATTCCATTTATAAAATTCCAGGCCTGTTGAAATCGCAGGGCCTGGACGATTATATTTGTAAACGATTCAGCTTGAACTGTCCGGAAGCTAACCTGTCTGAATGGGAACAGGTTATTTATGAAGAAGCGAATCCGGCGGGCGAAGTGACTATCGGCATGGTGGGCAAGTACATCGAACTGCCGGATGCCTACAAGTCCGTTATCGAAGCGCTGAAACACGGTGGTCTGAAAAATCGTGTGACCGTCAACATTAAGCTTATCGATTCGCAGGATGTTGAAACGCGTGGTGTCGAAATCCTGAAAGATTTGGACGCTATCCTGATCCCTGGCGGCTTTGGCTACCGTGGTGTGGAAGGGAAGATCGCCACTGCACGCTATGCGCGTGAGAACAATATTCCTTATCTGGGCATTTGCCTGGGTATGCAGGTTGCGTTGATTGAGTTTGCGCGTAATGTCGCCGGTATGGACAACGCCAACTCGACGGAATTTGTGCCAGACTGTAAGTACCCGGTTGTGGCGCTGATTACCGAATGGCGTGACGAAGAAGGCAACGTTGAGGTTCGTACTGAGAAGAGCGATCTCGGCGGCACGATGCGTCTGGGCGCGCAGCAGTGTCAGCTTGGCGACGATAGTCTGGTTCGTCAACTGTACGGCGCACCGACCATTGTTGAGCGTCATCGCCATCGTTACGAAGTCAACAATATGCTGTTGAAACAGATTGAAGCTGCGGGTCTGCGTGTTGCAGGCCGTTCCGGTGATGATCAGTTGGTCGAGATCATTGAGGTACCGAATCATCCGTGGTTCGTGGCCTGTCAGTTCCATCCGGAATTTACTTCCACGCCACGTGATGGACATCCGCTGTTTGCTGGCTTTGTGAAAGCCGCCAGCGAGCATCAGAAGCGTCAGGCGAAGTAAGAAGTAAAAAAGTTAGAACGGCAACGCGTACCAAAGGTACGCGTTGTTTGTCTGGAGTTTTAGTTTAACTTGTACTGAGGAAAACCTAATGTCCAAAATCGTTAAAGTCATCGGTCGTGAAATCATCGACTCCCGTGGTAACCCGACTGTTGAAGCCGAAGTACACCTGGAAGGTGGTTTCGTCGGTATGGCAGCAGCTCCGTCAGGTGCTTCTACGGGTTCCCGCGAAGCGCTGGAACTGCGCGATGGCGACAAATCCCGCTTCATGGGTAAAGGCGTACTGAAAGCTGTTGGCGCGGTTAACGGCCCGATTGCTCAGGCAATCCTTGGCAAAGATGCCAAAGATCAGGCTGGCATCGACAAAATCATGATCGACCTGGACGGTACTGAAAATAAATCCAACTTCGGTGCAAACGCCATCCTGGCTGTGTCTCTGGCAAACGCCAAAGCTGCTGCTGCCGCTAAAGGCATGCCGCTGTACGAGCACATCGCTGAGCTGAACGGTACTCCGGGCAAATACTCCATGCCGGTTCCGATGATGAACATCATCAACGGTGGTGAGCACGCTGACAACAACGTCGACATCCAGGAATTCATGATTCAGCCGGTTGGCGCGAAAACCCTGAAAGAAGCCGTACGTATGGGTTCTGAAGTGTTCCATAACCTGGCTAAAGTTCTGAAAGCGAAAGGCATGAACACGGCTGTGGGTGACGAAGGTGGCTACGCGCCGAACCTGGGTTCTAACGCAGAAGCGCTGGCTGTTATCGCTGAAGCGGTTAAAGCAGCAGGTTACGAGCTGGGCAAAGACATCACTCTGGCGATGGACTGTGCAGCCTCTGAATTCTACAAAGACGGTAAATACGTTCTGGCGGGCGAAGGCAACAAAGCGTTCACCTCTGAAGAATTCACTCACTTCCTGGAAGACCTGACCAAACAGTACCCGATCGTTTCTATCGAAGACGGTCTGGACGAGTCTGACTGGGATGGTTTTGCTTACCAGACCAAAGTACTGGGCGACAAAATCCAGCTGGTTGGTGACGATCTGTTCGTAACCAACACCAAGATCCTGAAAGAAGGTATCGAGAAAGGCATCGTTAACTCCATCCTGATCAAATTCAACCAGATCGGTTCTCTGACCGAAACGCTGGCTGCAATCAAGATGGCGAAAGACGCTGGCTACACGGCTGTCATCTCTCACCGTTCCGGTGAAACTGAAGATGCAACCATCGCTGACCTGGCTGTTGGTACCGCTGCAGGCCAGATCAAAACCGGTTCTATGAGCCGTTCTGACCGCGTTGCTAAATACAACCAGCTGATTCGTATCGAAGAAGCGCTGGGTGAAAAAGCACCGTACAACGGTCGTAAAGAGATCAAAGGCCAGTAATTTATTACTGCCGCTTTATGCTCTGAAAAACCCGCTTCGGCGGGTTTTTTTATGCCTGCGGTTAGCGCAGCCGCTGCGCATGACCAGGAAGACGAAATCTGCGATAATTACAGATTATCCCTTTAACAGAGAACGCTATGCAGTACCCGATTAACGAGATGTTCCAGACCCTGCAAGGTGAGGGTTACTTTACCGGCGTCCCCGCCATTTTTATTCGTTTACAGGGATGCCCGGTCGGCTGTGCCTGGTGCGATACCAAACACACCTGGGATAAGCTTGAGGATCGGGAAGTCTCCCTGTACAGCATCCTGGCGAAAACCAAAGAGAGCGATAAATGGGGCGCGGCGAACAGCGAAGATCTGCTGGCCGTGATTAGTCGACAAGGGTACACCGCGCGTCATGTGGTGATTACCGGCGGCGAGCCCTGTATCCATGACCTGATGCCACTTACTGATTTGCTGGAAAAAAATGGATTCAGCTGCCAGATAGAGACCAGCGGTACGCATGAAGTGCGCTGCACACCCAATACCTGGGTGACCGTTTCGCCGAAGGTGAACATGCGTGGTGGTTATGACGTTCTCTCACAGGCCCTGGAACGCGCGAATGAGATTAAACATCCGGTCGGTCGCGTGCGTGACATTGAAGCGCTGGACGAACTGCTTGCCACGCTGAGTGACGACAAACCGCGAGTGATTGCGCTGCAACCCATCAGTCAGAAAGAGGATGCCACACGCCTGTGCATCGAAACCTGCATCGCGCGCAACTGGCGCCTGTCGATGCAGACGCACAAATACCTGAATATTGCCTGATAAAAAGCCCGGCGGGTTAACCTGTCGGGCTTATCTGTAGGCCGGATAAGACGTTTCGCGTCGCCATCCGGCAAGACGAAACATTTACTCGCCGCGATAGACGCAGCCCGCCGTACAGGTTTCTTTCACCATCACCGCGCTCAACAGGGGGAGTGACGGTTTGACCTGATCCCAAATCCATTTTGCCAGCACTTCGCTGGTCGGATTTTCCAGACCGGGAATGTCGTTCAGGTAGTAATGATCGAGCCTGTCGTAAGTTGGCTTGAACGCGGCTTTTAATTCGGCGAAATCGATAATCCAGCCTGTATGTGGACAGACTTCACCGGTGACTTCAAGGCGCACCATAAAGGAGTGTCCGTGCAGACGGCCACATTTATGCCCTTCAGGAACATGGGGCAGATGGTGAGCGGCTTCGAAGGTGAAATCTTTAAACAGGGTGGTGGTCATCTTAAACTCTCAGTCAGGCAAAAAACCGCCGTAGGGTACCGGAAAGTACATTTTTTATCATTAACTAAAACGGCTTTCCGTCGCAGATTACGTCATTCATCAACTTTATAGGAGATAACTTCATATATTTCATGTGGTTATTTAATCGTTTTTGTTGTTAATAACTAGAACTAAAACAGGTTAGTCCATTTGGTTATTTGTTATTTCCATCCCTTCTTTAATTGTTACTATCACCGCCGTTACCCTTATCTTCAGTTTGGGTTTTATTGCTTAAATCCGCTTTGCTTACTGGAACATAACGACGCATGACGACACAGGCCCCACCTTCCGCTTTGCTTCCGCTGAACCCGGAGCAACTGGCCCGCCTTCAGGCGGCCACTACCGATCTCACGCCCATGCAGCTTGCATGGGTTTCTGGCTATTTCTGGGGCACGCTGAATCAGCAACCCGGCGCGACCGTTGCGACGCCGGCCCCCGTTGCTGAAATGCCGGGCATCACATTGATCTCCGCGTCACAAACGGGCAATGCGCGTCGTGTGGCAGAAGCGCTGCGTGACGACCTGCTGGCGGCAAAGCTCAGCGTCACGCTGGTGAACGCAGGCGACTACAAATTCAAACAAATCGCCAATGAGAAACTGCTGGTTGTCGTCACGTCTACACAGGGTGAAGGCGAGCCGCCGGAAGAAGCCGTCGCGCTGCATAAGTTCCTGTTCTCTAAAAAAGCGCCGAAGCTCGAAAACACGGCATTTGCTATTTTTGGTCTGGGTGATACGTCATACGAGTTTTTCTGTCAGTCAGGCAAAGATTTTGACAGCAAACTGGCGGAACTTGGCGGTGAGCGTTTGCTGGATCGCGTTGACGCCGATGTGGAATACCAGGCCGCCGCCGCCGAGTGGCGTACCCGTGTGGTTGAGGTGTTGAAATCACGTGCGCCGGTTGCGACACAGACTCCGTCGATTGCCAGCGGAGCGGTGAATGAGATCCATTCCAGCCCGTATACCAAAGAAGCGCCGTTGAGCGCGGCGTTGTCCGTGAATCAAAAAATCACCGGCCGTGATTCAGAGAAAGATGTTCGCCATATTGAAATCGATCTCGGTGAGTCGGGTCTGCGCTACCAGCCTGGCGACGCGCTGGGCGTCTGGTATCAGAACGATCCTGCGCTGGTGAAAGAGATGGTGGAACTGGTCTGGCTGAAAGGTGATGAGCCCGTTACGGTCAATGGCCAGTCTCTGTCGCTGTCCGACGCGTTACAGTGGCATGTCGAACTGACCGTCAATACCGCCAATATCGTTGAAAACTATGCCACCTTAACGCGCAGTGAATCGCTGTTGCCGCTGGTTGGCGACAGGGCACAGTTGCAGCATTATGCGACGACAACGCCGGTTGTCGATATGCTGCGTTTTTCGCCAGCACAGCTGGATGCACAGGCGTTGGTCGACCTGTTACGTCCGTTGACGCCGCGCCTTTACTCTATTGCGTCGTCTCAGGCTGAAGTGGAGAACGAAGTGCACATCACCGTCGGTGCGGTACGTTATGAAGTGGAAGGTCGCGCGCGTGCCGGCGGCGCATCCAGCTTCCTCGCCGATCGCGTTGAAGAAGAGGGCGAAGTGCGTGTGTTCATCGAACATAACGATAACTTCCGTCTGCCGACGAACCCTGAAACGCCGGTGATTATGATTGGTCCGGGTACGGGCATCGCGCCGTTCCGCGCCTTCATGCAGCAGCGCGCCGCTGATGAAGCATCAGGTAAAAACTGGCTGTTTTTTGGCAATCCCCACTTTACCGAAGATTTCCTCTACCAGGTGGAATGGCAGCGTTATGTCAAAGAGGGCGTACTGAGCCGTATCGATCTCGCCTGGTCACGAGATCAAAAAGAAAAAGTGTACGTACAAGACAAACTGCGCGAACAGGGCGCAGAACTGTGGCGCTGGATTAATGACGGTGCGCATATTTATGTCTGCGGCGACGCTAATCGCATGGCGAAAGACGTTGAGCAGGCATTGCTGGAAGTGATTGCTGAATTCGGCGCGATGGACGCGGAATCAGCGGATGAATTTTTAAGTGAGCTGCGCGTTGAGCGCCGTTATCAGCGAGATGTCTACTAATGAGCGAAAAACATCCAGGGCCCCTGGTGGTCGAAGGTAAACTGACGGACGCCGAGCGCATGAAGCTGGAAAGCAACTATCTGCGCGGCACCATTGCTGAGGATCTGAATGACGGTCTCACCGGCGGTTTTAAAGGTGATAACTTCCTGCTGATCCGTTTTCACGGCATGTACCAGCAGGATGACCGTGATATCCGCGCCGAGCGTGCAGAACAGAAGCTGGAGCCGCGTCACGCGATGCTGCTTCGCTGCCGTCTGCCGGGCGGTGTCATCACCACCAAACAGTGGCAGGCGATTGATAAGTTTGCCCATGACAACACCATTTATGGCAGCATTCGCCTGACCAACCGGCAGACGTTCCAGTTCCACGGGATCCTGAAGAAGAACGTGAAGCCGGTGCACCAGATGCTGCACTCCGTTGGGCTGGACGCGCTGGCAACCGCCAACGACATGAACCGTAACGTGCTGTGTACCTCGAACCCGTACGAGTCAGAGCTGCATGCCGAAGCTTACGAGTGGGCGAAAAAGATATCCGAGCATCTGCTGCCGCGTACCCGCGCCTATGCTGAAATTTGGCTCGATCAGGAAAAAGTCGCGACCACCGATGAGGAGCCGATCCTCGGTCAGACCTATCTGCCGCGTAAGTTCAAAACCACGGTGGTGATCCCGCCGCAGAACGATATCGATCTGCATGCTAACGACATGAACTTTGTCGCGGTTGCGGAAAATGGCAAGCTGGTGGGCTTTAACCTGTTGGTGGGCGGCGGTCTTTCCATCGAGCACGGTAACAAGAAAACCTACGCCCGTACGGCGAGCGAATTTGGCTATCTGCCGCTGGAGCACACGCTGGCCGTGGCAGAAGCCGTTGTCACCACGCAGCGTGACTGGGGTAACCGTACTGACCGTAAAAATGCGAAAACCAAATATACGCTGGAACGCGTGGGAGTCGAGACGTTCAAAGCGGAGGTGGAACGTCGTGCCGGCATCAAATTCGAACCGATTCGTCCGTACGAATTTACCGGTCGTGGCGATCGTATTGGCTGGGTGAAGGGCATCGACAATAAATGGCATCTGACGCTGTTTATCGAAAATGGTCGAATTCTCGATTATCCGGGACGTCCGCTGAAAACGGGCCTGCTGGAGATTTCGAAAATCCATAAAGGCGAGTTTCGTATTACCGCGAATCAGAATCTGATTATCGCGGGTGTTCCGGAGAGCCAGAAGGCGAAGATTGAGAAGATCGCGCAAGAGAGCGGCCTGATGAACACGGTGACGCCACAGCGTGAAAACTCCATGGCCTGCGTGTCTTTCCCAACCTGTCCGCTGGCGATGGCGGAGGCCGAGCGCTTCCTGCCGACGTTTATCGATAAAATTGATGGTTTGATGGCGAAGCATCATGTCAGTGACGAGCATATCGTGATGCGTGTGACGGGTTGCCCGAACGGCTGCGGCCGCGCGATGCTGGCAGAAGTCGGGCTGGTCGGGAAAGCGCCGGGACGCTACAACCTGCATCTTGGCGGTAACCGAATCGGCACGCGTATCCCGCGGATGTTCAAAGAGAACATCACCGAACCGGAAATTCTCGACTCGCTGGACGAACTGATTGGGCGCTGGGCGAAAGAGCGAGAAGCGGGTGAAGGCTTCGGCGACTTTACGGTGCGTGCGGGCATTATTCGCCCGGTGCTCGATCCTGCCCGGGATTTCTGGGAATAACGTCTTATTGCCGGATGGCGGCGTGAACACCTTATCCGGCCTACGGATTTTGTAGACGCCCGGTGGCCGTTGTAGGCCTGATAAGCGAAGCGCCATCAGGCAAAGCCGTTGCAGGCCTGATAAGCGAAGCGCCATCAGGCAGTCAAACAGTGAGGAACCTATGTCCAGACTCGATCTACACGCTCTGAACGCGCTGCCGAAAGTGGAGCGCGTGATGGCACTGGCTGAAACCAACAGCCAACTGGAAAAACTTGACGCTGAGGGGCGCGTAGCCTGGGCGCTGGAGAATTTGCCTGGCGAATACGTCCTCTCATCAAGCTTCGGGATTCAGGCGGCGGTGAGTCTGCATCTGGTCAATCAGATCCGCCCGGATATCCCGGTGATCCTGACCGATACCGGCTATCTTTTCCCGGAAACCTACCAGTTTATTGATGAGTTAACGGACAAGCTCAAACTGAATCTGAAGGTTTATCGCGCCCCCGAAAGCGCCGCCTGGCAGGAAGCGCGTTATGGCAAACTGTGGGAGCAGGGCGTGGAAGGCATCGAGAAATACAATGAGATCAACAAAGTCGAACCGATGAACCGGGCGCTGCAGGAACTCAATGCGCACACCTGGTTTGCGGGGTTGCGTCGCGAACAGTCCGGTAGTCGTGCGCATCTGCCCGTGCTGGCTATCCAGCGTGGGGTCTTTAAAGTGCTGCCAATTATCGACTGGGATAACCGCACGGTTTATCAGTACCTGCAAAAGCACGGGCTGAAGTATCACCCGTTGTGGGATCAGGGCTATCTTTCCGTGGGGGATACACATACCACGCGCAAATGGGAACCCGGCATGGCAGAAGAAGAGACACGTTTCTTTGGGTTGAAGCGTGAGTGCGGACTGCACGAAGGCTAAAATAAAAATCTGAAAATATTATCCCGGGCTGTTTTATAAATCGCTTTGTTTTACCCTTGGTGACGTTATTGCCGGAGGCAGTGACGTCAATTTAAAACTGAGGGATTAACTAAATGAAAAAGATTTTTTTTGTTGCGATGCTAACTCTGGTGTCTGGTTCTTCTTTTGCAGCAATTACTGATACTTGTCAGCAATACTTTGATGATGTTGATGCGTTGATTGTTCAGGCATCAAAAACCAGCGATCAGGCTAAACAGCAGATGGAAGCAATGAAACCTCAACTGGAGGAGGCTAAGAAGCAACTCGCAGGATTACCGGCTGAAAATCAGGATGCTGGCTGTAAACAAGGCGCTGCTGCGCTGGTACAAATGAAGCAGTCCATGGGCATCCAATAATTTATTATAAAAGAGCGTAATGGAAATAAACGACGCTCAGAATGGTGTCACTCTTCGCGTCTTTTGCCGGATAGCAATATCGCTTTATCCGGCCGTATGATTAGCTCGCTTTCGCTAATTCTTTCACCAGCGGCAGCATAATGCGCATGACGTCGCGATTGCGATGTTCAATACGTCCAGGCAGGGCTTTATCAATATGCTGTTGATTATCCAGACGTACGTCGTGCCAGCTATTTCCTGCCGGGAAAGAGGCGGTTTTGGCGCGCTGTTGGTAACCATCTTTCTTGCCGAGATTCCAGTTCGTCGCCTCGACGGAAAGCACCGAAATTCCCGCTTTATCGAAAACCTCTGCGTCGTTGCAACAACCGGTGCCTTTTGGATAATCCTTATTCAGGCCAGGATTAGTGGTAGCGACAATACCATGACTGCGCGCGAGAGCTAATGCCCGGTCGCGGGTTAATTTGCGCACGGCTTCCGGGGTATTTTGCCCACTATTAAAATACAACTTATCGCCGACGATCAGGTTATCGAGATTAATCACCAACAGTGTGTTTTTCTTCTCGGCCGCGCTCATGCGTTTGAGCAGGTTTTCGGCCCCCAGTTTTCCCTCTTCCTCGCCGCTGGTGGCAATAAAGCGAATACCGTATTCGGTAGGCACATTTTTCAGGCGTTCTGCCAGTTCGAGCATAACGCCCAGTCCGGCGGCGTTATCATCCACACCTTGCAGTGTCAGACCGCCAAGATTTGCATCGGTATCGGTGTCACTTTGCGGGGCGTAGGTGTCCAGATGCGCCATGATAATAATCTGCTGCGGGGCTTTGCCTTCATGAGCGGCAATGACGGTACTGCCGGTCACGTTATGCCAGTTTTTGCGGTTATTTTTAGCGGTATAAATGTAGCGACTGTTGAACGTGCGGATATCGCTGCGATAGCCCATTTGCTCAAACTGCTGGCGTAAATAGTCGGCAGACAACATTTCTGCCGGGGAACCGGTCATCCTTCCCGGGAAAACGGTCGCAATATGACGGGTCTGCGTTGTCGCAAAATCGCCCGGTTTTGGGGATGACGCCTGAGCGGGGACAATAAAGCATACGCCGAGCGCCAGGAGAGCAGAAAGACGGCGCGTTGCGGAAAACATAGTGAATCCTTAATAGCCAGCGGGGGAAACCCTGAATACAAAGCAAAAATTTTAATCCATCTAGTATGAAACGGTGACCTCGCTAAGACAATTTCATTTGCTCTTAAATGCCCGAATTCCGGCGGGTTAAGCACTTTTTGATATTTGCTTTGCCAGATCGTTATTCCTTTGAGGAACTACTCATTCCAATTCGTAATTTCATTCGTTCTCCTGCGCTCCCTATAGTCGGGTTATCTGACGTGCTCGACATTCGCGGTATTGTAAAGGAACGGTTATGGACCAAAAACGACTCACCCACCTGCGACAGCTGGAGGCCGAAAGCATCCACATCATTCGCGAGGTGGCGGCTGAATTCTCTAACCCGGTAATGCTGTACTCCATCGGCAAGGATTCCAGCGTCATGCTGCATCTTGCCCGTAAGGCATTCTATCCGGGGTCGTTGCCGTTCCCGTTGCTGCATGTCGATACCGGCTGGAAGTTCCGCGAGATGTATGAATTCCGCGATCGTACTGCCAAAGCGTACGGCTGCGAGCTGCTGGTGCATAAAAACCCGGAAGGGGTGGCGATGGGCATCAACCCGTTTGTCCACGGCAGCGCCAAGCACACCGACATCATGAAAACAGAAGGACTGAAGCAGGCGCTGAACAAATACGGTTTTGACGCCGCATTTGGCGGCGCGCGTCGCGATGAAGAAAAGTCGCGGGCGAAAGAGCGCATCTACTCCTTCCGCGACCGCTTTCACCGCTGGGACCCTAAAAACCAGCGTCCTGAACTGTGGCACAACTACAACGGGCAGATTAACAAAGGCGAAAGCATCCGCGTTTTCCCGCTCTCCAACTGGACCGAACAGGATATCTGGCAGTACATCTGGCTGGAAAACATTGAGATCGTCCCGCTGTATCTGGCGGCAGAGCGCCCGGTACTGGAGCGCGATGGCATGTTAATGATGATCGATGACGATCGCATCGACCTGCAGCCCGGCGAGATGATCAAAAAACGGATGGTTCGTTTCCGTACCCTCGGCTGCTGGCCGCTGACCGGCGCCGTGGAGTCAAACGCGCAAACGCTGCCGGAAATTATTGAAGAGATGCTGGTCTCGACCACCAGTGAACGTCAGGGCCGCGTGATTGACCGCGACCAGGCGGGCTCTATGGAGCTGAAGAAACGTCAGGGGTATTTCTAAGGAGCCGCCATGAACACCACACTTGCACAACAAATCGCCAATGAAGGCGGCGTCGAAGCCTGGATGGTCGCCCAACAACATAAAAGTCTGCTGCGCTTTTTAACCTGCGGCAGCGTGGATGACGGCAAAAGTACGCTGATCGGTCGCCTGCTGCACGATACGCGTCAGATTTATGAAGATCAGTTGTCATCGCTGCACAACGACAGTAAACGCCACGGCACGCAGGGAGAGAAGCTGGATCTGGCGCTGCTGGTGGATGGCCTGCAGGCCGAGCGCGAGCAGGGGATTACCATTGACGTGGCGTATCGCTATTTCTCTACCGAGAAGCGTAAATTTATCATTGCCGATACCCCCGGGCATGAGCAATACACCCGCAATATGGCGACCGGCGCATCAACCTGCGATCTGGCGATCCTGCTGATCGACGCCCGTAAAGGCGTGCTGGATCAGACTCGTCGTCACAGCTTCATCTCAACGCTGCTGGGGATCAAACACCTGGTGGTGGCGATCAACAAAATGGATCTGGTCGACTACAGCGAAGAGACTTTTGCACGCATTCGCGAAGATTATCTGACCTTTGCTGAACAGTTGCCGGGCAATCTGGATATCCGCTTTGTGCCACTTTCTGCGCTGGAAGGTGACAACGTGGCCTCCCAGAGCACCAGCATGCCGTGGTACAGCGGCCCGACCTTACTGGAAGTGCTGGAGACGGTTGAGATCCAGCGTGTGGTCGACAGCCAGCCAATGCGCTTCCCTGTGCAGTACGTAAACCGTCCGAACCTCGATTTTCGGGGCTATTCCGGCACATTGGCCTCTGGTCGCGTTAAGGTGGGACAGCGCGTGAAGGTGCTGCCATCCGGCGTGGAATCCAGCGTGGCGCGGATCGTCACCTTTGATGGCGATCTGGATGAAGCCTTTGCCGGTGAAGCCATTACCCTTGTTCTGAAAGACGAGATTGATATCAGCCGTGGCGATCTGCTGCTGGCGGCGGATGAAAGCCTGCCGGCGGTACAGCACGCTGCTGTCGATGTGGTCTGGATGGCGGAACAGCCGCTGGCGCCGGGACAAAGTTACGAAATCAAAATCGCGGGCAAAAAGACCCGTGCGCGCGTTGATAACGTGCAGTATCAGGTGGATATCAACAATCTGACGCAGCGTGAGGTGGACAATCTGCCGCTGAACGGCATTGGTCTGGTGAATCTGACCTTTGATGAGCCGCTGGTACTGGATTCTTATCAGCAGAACCCGGTGACCGGCGGGCTGATTTTTATTGATCGTCTGAGTAACGTCACCGTGGGTGCCGGTATGGTCCGCGAACCGATTGTGCAGGAGACCGCTGCGCCGTCAGAATTCAGCGCCTTTGAGCTGGAGCTGAATGCGCTGGTGCGTCGTCACTTCCCGCACTGGGGCGCTCGCGATCTGCTGGGAGGGAAATAATGGCGCAGCATGACGAAAACATCGTCTGGCATGCCCATCCCGTCACGCCGCAACAGCGCGAGCAACACCACGGTCATCGTGGTGTTGTGCTGTGGTTTACCGGGCTGTCGGGGTCCGGTAAATCGTCGATCGCCGGGGCGCTGGAAGAGGCGCTGCATCAACTGGGCGTCAGTACCTATCTGCTGGATGGCGATAACGTTCGCCACGGCCTGTGCAGCGATCTGGGGTTCAGCGATGCCGATCGTAAAGAGAACATCCGTCGCGTGGGCGAAGTGGCAAACCTGATGGCGGATGCCGGTCTGGTGGTGCTGACGGCGTTCATTTCTCCGTACCGCGCGGAGCGGCAGATGGTACGTGAGCGCGTCGGTGAGGGACGCTTCATTGAAGTGTTCGTGGATACGCCGCTGGAAATCTGCGAAGCCCGCGATCCGAAAGGGTTATATAAAAAAGCGCGCGCTGGCGAGTTGCGCAATTTCACCGGAATTGATTCCGTATACGAAGCGCCTGAATCGCCTGAGGTTCATCTTAATGGCGAACAATTAGTAACAAATTTGGTCGCCCAATTATTAGACCTGCTCAGACAGAGCGATATTATCAGATCCTGAGACACCTGACTTGTGTGTACAGTCAGTCAAGGTTACAGGATTTAATATGCGCGATAGCCAGAACATCACACTCACAACGACAGACGCGTTTGCTACTGATGACGAAACCACCTGGTCGCTGCCGGGCGCCGTGGTGGGTTTCGTGTCATGGCTGCTGGCGTTGGGGATCCCCTTTCTGGTGTATGGCCCTAACACATTGTTTTTCTTCATCTACACCTGGCCTTTCTTCCTGGCGCTGATGCCCGTTGCGGTCGTCGTGGGTATCGCGCTGCATTCCCTGCTCAACGGCAAATTGCGCTACAGCATTGTCATAACCCTGCTGACCGTTTGCGCGATGTTCGGCGCGCTGTTTATGTGGCTGCTGGGCTAAAGCGCGACCACTGTCCATAATTCAAACCGTAACTAACAATGAGATGATGTTCTCAGGGTTCTGGGTATACGTTATAAAGGGCAATTGTGGTACATTTGCCCGCGTTGTTGCGGCTTTCCCGCCCGCAAACGTCGTGTCGTTTGCGGAAGTATGGGAGGATGATGCCGTTTTTCAGGGGGCAGGATGGGTAAACTAACGCTGCTGTTGCTGGCTTTACTGGTCTGGCTACAGTATTCGCTGTGGTTCGGTAAGAACGGCATACATGATTACAGTCGCGTCAATGATGACGTGGCGGCGCAGCAGGCGACAAACGCCAAACTTAAAGCACGTAACGATCAGCTCTTTGCCGAAATTGACGATCTCAATGGCGGTCAGGAGGCTATCGAGGAGCGTGCACGCAACGAACTCAGCATGACTAAGCCGGGCGAAACGTTTTATCGTCTGGTGCCCGACGCGTCTAAACGCGCGCAAACTGCGGGGCAAAATACTCGTTAAACCAGCCCAGGAAATCACATGGCAGCCACTTTTTTGGATGTTTGCGCCGTGGTGCCGGCGGCCGGATTTGGCCGCCGTATGCAAACGGAATGTCCGAAGCAATATCTCTCAGTCGGTAATAAAACCATTCTCGAACACTCGGTCTCTGCGCTGCTGGCGCATCCCCGGGTGACCCGCGTGATCATCGCTATCAGCCCTGGCGACAGCCGCTTTGCTCAACTTCCTCTGGCGCAGCATCCGCACATTACCGTCGTGGACGGGGGAAATGAACGGGCAGACTCCGTGCTGGCTGGATTACAGGCCGCCGGAAACGCTGAATGGGTGCTGGTGCATGATGCGGCGCGTCCCTGTCTGCATCAGGATGATTTAGCGCGCCTGCTGGCGATTAGCGAAACCAGCCGCACCGGCGGGATCCTCGCCGTACCGGTGCGCGACACCATGAAACGCGCGGAGCCGGGCAAAACGGCTATCGCCCATACCGTTGAACGCAACGATTTATGGCATGCGCTGACGCCGCAATTTTTCCCTCGTGAACTGCTGCATGACTGCCTGACGCGTGCGCTGAATGAAGGTGCGACCATCACCGATGAAGCGTCGGCGCTGGAATATTGCGGCTTCCATCCACAGCTTGTTGAAGGACGAGCTGATAACATCAAAGTGACGCGTCCGGAAGATTTAGCGCTGGCTGAATTTTATCTGACCCGAACAATCCATCTGGAGGATGCATAATGCGAATTGGACACGGTTTTGACGTACACGCCTTTGGCGGTGAAGGCCCAATTATCATTGGTGGCGTGCGCATCCCGTATGAAAAGGGGCTGCTGGCGCATTCTGATGGCGATGTTGCGCTGCATGCGCTCACCGACGCGCTGCTTGGCGCGGCGGCGCTGGGTGACATTGGCAAGCTGTTTCCGGATACCGATCCGGCGTTTAAAGGCGCGGACAGTCGCGAGTTGCTGCGTGAAGCCTGGCGTCGGATCCAGGCCAAAGGCTACGCCCTGGGCAACGTTGATGTGACTATTATTGCTCAGGCACCGAAGATGCTGCCGCACATTCCGCAAATGCGCGTGTTTATTGCTGAAGATCTCGGTTGTCACATGGATGATGTGAACGTGAAAGCAACCACCACTGAAAAACTCGGTTTTACCGGGCGTGGGGAAGGGATTGCCTGCGAAGCGGTGGCGTTACTCATTAAGGCCGCGAAATGACAGAGTTTGATAATCTCACGTATCTCCACGGAAAACCGCAAAGCACTGGGTTGCTGAAAGCCAGTCCGGAAGATTTTGTGGTGGTCGAAGATTTAGGTTTCGAACCGGATGGCGAAGGTGAGCACATTCTGGTGCGTATTCTTAAAAGCGGCTGTAATACCCGTTTTGTCGCCGACGCGCTGGCGAAGTTTCTGAAAATTCATGTCCGCGAAGTGAGCTTCGCCGGGCAAAAGGATAAGCATGCGGTCACTGAACAGTGGCTATGCGCGCGCGTACCGGGCAAAGAAATGCCCGACCTGAGCGCTTTCCAGCTTGAAGGCTGCAAGGTGCTGGAATACGCGCGTCACAAACGCAAGCTACGTTTAGGCGCGCTGAAAGGCAATGCGTTCACGCTGGTGCTGCGCGAAGTCAGCCATCGTGACGAGGTAGAATCTCGTCTACAGGCGATAAACACCGGCGGTGTACCAAACTATTTTGGCGCTCAGCGTTTTGGCATTGGCGGCAGCAATCTGCAAGGCGCGCTGCGCTGGGCGCAAAGCGATGCGCCTGTGCGGGATCGCAATAAACGCAGTTTTTGGTTGTCGGCGGCCCGCAGTGCGTTGTTTAATCAAATTGTCAGCGAGCGTCTGAAAAAAACAGACTTTAATCAAGTTGTTGACGGCGATGCGCTACAATTAGCGGGACGCGGAAGCTGGTTTGTCGCCACGCAAGAAGAATTGGCGGAATTACAGCGTCGTGTCGATGAAAAAGAATTGATGGTGACGGCTTCGCTTCCCGGCAGCGGCGAGTGGGGAACCCAGCGGGATGCGCTGGCGTTCGAACAGTCCGCGATTGCCGAAGAGTGCGAGTTGCAGTCACTGCTGTTGCGCGAAAAAGTCGAGGCTTCGCGAAGAGCGATGCTGCTCTATCCGCAGCAATTAAGCTGGAACTGGTGGGATGATGTCACTGTTGAGTTACGTTTTTGGCTGCCCGCGGGGAGCTTCGCCACCAGCGTTGTGAGGGAACTGATCAACACAATGGGTGATTATGCGCATATTGCTGAGTAACGATGATGGGGTCCACGCGCCCGGTATACAAACGCTGGCAAAAGCCCTGCGGGAGTTTGCTGACGTACAGGTCGTCGCCCCGGATCGGAACCGCAGTGGCGCGTCAAACTCGCTGACGCTTGAATCTTCTCTCCGGACGTTTACCTTTGATAACGGCGACATCGCCGTGCAGATGGGGACACCCACCGACTGTGTTTATCTGGGCGTCAATGCGCTCATGCGTCCGCGTCCAGATATTGTGGTGTCAGGAATTAACGCCGGCCCTAACCTGGGGGATGACGTTATTTATTCCGGCACCGTCGCGGCGGCGATGGAAGGGCGTCATCTTGGTTTTCCTGCGCTTGCCGTATCGTTAGACGGACATCAGCATTACGAGACTGCTGCGGCCATCACCTGTCGGATCTTACGCGCACTGCGTCGGGAACCGCTGCGTACCGGGCGGATCCTCAACATCAACGTGCCCGACTTACCGCTGGAGCAGATCAAAGGCATCCGCGTGACGCGCTGCGGTAGCCGTCATCCGGCAGACAAAGTGATCCCGCAGGAAGATCCGCGCGGTAACACGTTGTACTGGATTGGCCCACCGGGCGATAAATGCGACGCCGGGCCTGATACCGATTTTGCGGCCGTAGATGAAGGTTACGTGTCCATTACGCCGTTGCATGTGGATTTAACCGCGCACAGCGCGCATGATGTGGTTTCCGACTGGTTAGATAGCGTGGGAGTTGGCACGCAATGGTAAGCAGACGCGTACAGACGCTTCTTGAACAATTGCGCGCGCAGGGGATTCGCGATGAGCAGGTGCTTAATGCCCTGGCCGCGGTGCCGCGTGAGAAATTTATTGATGAAGCGTTTGAACATAAGGCCTGGGACAATATCGCGTTGCCGATAGGTCAGGGACAGACGATTTCGCAACCGTACATGGTGGCGCGAATGACCGAACTGCTCGAACTGACCCCGCAGTCGCGGGTGCTGGAAATTGGCACCGGTTCCGGGTATCAGACGGCGATACTGGCGCATCTGGTACAGCAGGTTTGTTCCGTCGAACGCATTAAAGGTCTGCAATGGCAGGCGCGTCGCCGTCTGAAGCAGCTCGATTTACACAATGTTTCAACTCGTCACGGTGATGGATGGCAAGGCTGGCAGGCACGCGCGCCATTTGACGCTATTATTGTGACGGCAGCTCCGCCGGAAATTCCGACCGCGTTGATGACGCAACTGGATGAAGGCGGCATTCTCGTCTTGCCCGTGGGGGATGAGCATCAGTTTCTGAAACGGGTGCGTCGTCGGGGCGGCGAATTTATTATCGACACCGTGGAGGCGGTACGTTTTGTTCCCTTAGTAAAAGGGGAACTCGCGTAAGACGCGGTTCCGAATACCTGGAGTTTTCCTGGAGTTTTTGGAACGGGTCAGCGTATCGTGGTCACATTTTCCAGTGCCCATTTGCTGTCTGCACGATTATACGTCACTGGTTGTTAACCAATTTTTCCTGGGGGATAAATGAGCGCGGGAAGCCCAAAATTCACCGTTAGCCGCATTGCGGCACTGTCACTGGTTTCGCTATGGCTGGCGGGTTGTTCAAATTCATCGAATCCGCCTGCGCCGGTAAGCTCAGTCAATGGTAATGCCCCGGCGAATACCAGTTCCGGTATGCTGATCACGCCGCCACCGAAGATGGGGACGTCGTCATCCGCCTCGCAGACACCACAAATTCAACCGGTGCAGCGCCCGACGACGCAACCGACGCACGTTCAGCCGGTAGCCGAGCAACCCGTGCAGATGGAAAACGGACGAATTGTCTACAACCGCCAGTATGGGAACATTCCGAAAGGTAGCTACAGCGGCGGCAGCACCTACACCGTTAAAAAAGGCGACACGCTTTTTTACATCGCCTGGATAACCGGGAACGATTTCCGTGACCTGGCGCAGCGCAACAATGTCCAGGCACCGTATGGCCTGAACGTCGGACAAACGCTACAGGTAGGTAACGCATCAGGTGCGCCAATTACCGGTGGTAATGCGATCACCCGGGCCGATGCAGCAGAGCAAGGAGTTGTGACCAGGCCTGCACAAAATTCCGCCGTTGCTGTTGCGTCTAAACCGACAATTACGTATTCTGAGGATTCAGGTGAACAAAGTGCTAACAAAATGTTGCCGAACAACAAGCCTGCTGGGACAGTCGTCACAGCGCCTGTAACGGCTCCAGCAGTTAGTGCAACCGAATCGACAGCAAGCAGTTCGTCTACCAGTTCGCCAATCTCCACATGGCGCTGGCCGACTGACGGCAAAGTGATCGAGAACTTTGGGGCTTCCGAGGGAGGCAATAAAGGGATCGACATTGCGGGCAGTAAGGGACAGGCTATTATCGCGACCGCCGATGGGCGCGTGGTCTATGCCGGTAACGCTCTGCGCGGTTACGGTAATCTTATTATCATCAAACACAACGATGATTACCTGAGTGCCTACGCTCATAACGATACAATGCTGGTCCGGGAACAACAAGAAGTGAAGGCAGGACAAAAAATAGCGACGATGGGTAGCACCGGAACCAGTTCTACACGTTTGCATTTTGAAATTCGTTACAAGGGGAAATCCGTAAACCCGCTGCGTTATTTACCGCAGCGATAAAGCGGCGGAACCAGGCTGACACTTGCTAGTTCCGTCAAGGGATCACGGGTAGGAGCCACCTTATGAGTCAGAATACGCTGAAAGTTCATGATTTAAATGAAGATGCGGAGTTTGATGAGAACGGAGTTGAGGTTTTTGACGAAAAAGCCTTAGTTGAAGAGGAACCCAGTGATAACGATTTGGCTGAAGAAGAGCTGTTATCGCAGGGGGCCACACAGCGTGTGTTGGACGCGACTCAGCTTTACCTTGGTGAGATTGGTTATTCGCCACTGTTAACGGCCGAAGAAGAAGTGTATTTTGCGCGTCGCGCACTGCGTGGAGATGTCGCCTCTCGCCGTCGGATGATTGAAAGTAACCTGCGTCTGGTGGTGAAAATTGCCCGCCGTTATGGCAATCGTGGTCTGGCGCTGCTGGATCTGATTGAAGAGGGCAATCTGGGGCTTATCCGTGCCGTCGAGAAGTTTGACCCGGAACGCGGGTTCCGCTTCTCAACATACGCAACCTGGTGGATTCGCCAGACGATTGAACGGGCTATCATGAACCAAACCCGTACTATTCGACTGCCGATTCACATCGTTAAAGAGCTGAACGTCTATCTGCGTACCGCGCGTGAGTTGTCCCATAAACTGGACCACGAACCCAGCGCGGAAGAAATTGCAGAGCAACTGGATAAGCCGGTTGATGACGTTAGCCGTATGCTTCGTCTTAACGAGCGCATTACCTCGGTAGACACCCCGTTGGGTGGCGATTCCGAAAAAGCGTTGCTGGATATCCTGGCCGATGAGAAAGAGAACGGTCCGGAAGACACCACGCAAGATGACGATATGAAACAGAGCATCGTCAAATGGCTGTTCGAACTGAACGCCAAACAGCGTGAAGTGCTGGCACGTCGTTTCGGTCTGCTGGGTTATGAAGCGGCGACACTGGAAGATGTAGGCCGTGAAATCGGTCTGACTCGTGAACGTGTTCGTCAGATTCAGGTTGAAGGCCTGCGCCGTCTGCGTGAAATCCTGCAGACTCAGGGGCTGAATATCGAAGCGCTGTTCCGCGAGTAAGTACTGTTCTAACAAGAAAGGCCAGCCTCTTTGAGGCTGGCCTTTTTCTTTCTGGCTTTTTTGCTGTGGTTTCGCAGGTGAAAGCAGACGGGTGCATTTTCATGCATACTCAGGTTCGTCAATCGGGCATCATTTTCTTGATTAACAGGGCGAATTGCGCACGTTCCTCGTCATTCAACCGTCCCAGAAATTCCTCATCCACCTGGTTTCCCAGCGGCATGCATACTTTCAGCAGGGCTTCTCCCTCCGTGGTCAGATAAACGAAGCGGCGACGTTTATCCAGCGGATCGTTCTCACGCCTCACCAGCCCGCGTTTTTCCATCCGGCTCAGCATTTCAGCCAGCGTCGCTTTGGTACTGACGGCGGCCTCCATCAGATTAACCTGTTCAATGCCGGGACGTTCCGCAATGGCACGCATCACTGCGTATTGCGGTTTAGTGAGATCCGGCAACTCGTGCTGCCAACGCGCCGTATGTTGCTGAAAAAGCTGGCGTAACAGGTGAAACGCTTTATTCCGTAACTCCATGAAAACTCCAGGCTAAAAATCGTGTCTCCTATCATAACGGGTAACGTCGCGTTTTTTAACGAGGAAAGCTTAAGCTATACGTGCGAAAAAGAGTGGGCGATCTTGTCGCTGCGGTTTTATAGGGGTAATTTAGATAAAACGTTCGTATACGAACAATTTATGGAGTGATGGATGAGATTGATTGTGGGGATGACGGGGGCAACGGGAGCGCCGCTGGGCGTGGCGCTGTTGCAGGCATTGCAAAAAATGCCGGATGTGGAAACGCATCTGGTGATGTCGAAGTGGGCCAAAACGACCATTGAACTGGAAACGCCATACTGCGCGCGCGATGTCGCTGGACTGGCGGATTATTGCCACAGCCCGGCGGATCAGGCGGCGACGATTTCGTCAGGTTCGTTTCGCACCGACGGCATGATCGTTATCCCCTGCAGTATGAAAACGTTGGCCGGAATTCGCGCCGGCTACGCCGAAGGCCTGGTGGGACGCGCCGCCGACGTAGTGCTGAAAGAAGGGCGCAAACTGGTGCTGGTGCCGCGTGAAATGCCGCTCAGCACGATTCATCTCGAAAACATGCTCGCGCTTTCTCGTATGGGTGTGGCAATGGTGCCGCCGATGCCCGCTTTCTACAACCATCCACAAACCGTTGATGATATTACACAACACATTGTGGCCCGCATCCTGGACCAGTTTGCGCTGGAGCATCCGCACGCACGTCGCTGGCAGGGGTTGTCACAGGCACAAAATTTTTCACAGGAGAATGAATAATGGCATTTGATGATTTGCGCAGCTTTTTGCAGGCGCTCGACGACCAGGGGCAACTGCTGAAAATCAGTGAAGAGGTGAATGCAGAACCGGATCTGGCGGCAGCCGCCAACGCCACTGGCCGTATTGGCGACGGTGCGCCGGCACTCTGGTTCGACAATATTCGCGGCTTCACCGATGCGCGCGTGGCGATGAACACCATCGGATCCTGGCAAAATCATGCCATTTCGTTGGGCTTGCCACCGAATACGCCGGTGAAAAAGCAGATTGATGAGTTTATCCGTCGCTGGGATAAGTTCCCGGTAGCCCCGGAGCGTCGCGCGAATCCGCCATGGGCGGAAAACAGCGTCAATGGCGAAGAGATTAATCTGTTCGACCTTCTGCCTCTGTTTCGCCTGAACGATGGGGATGGTGGGTTTTACCTGGATAAAGCCTGTGTGGTCTCCCGCGATCCGCTTGACCCGGACAACTTCGGTAAACAGAACGTGGGTATCTATCGGATGGAAGTGAAGGGCAAGCGTAAGCTGGGCCTGCAGCCGGTACCGATGCACGATATCGCGCTGCATCTGCATAAGGCGGAAGAGCGCGGCGAGGACCTGCCGATCGCCATCACGCTGGGCAACGATCCTATCATCACGCTGATGGGCGCAACGCCGCTGAAATACGATCAGTCCGAATATGAGATGGCGGGTGCGCTGCGTGAAAGCCCGTATCCCATCGCCACCGCACCGTTGACCGGGTTTGATGTGCCGTGGGGATCGGAGGTGATCCTGGAAGGGGTGATTGAAAGCCGCAAACGCGAAATCGAAGGGCCGTTTGGCGAGTTCACCGGTCACTATTCCGGTGGTCGCAATATGACGGTGGTGCGTATCGATAAGGTTTCGTATCGCAGCAAACCGATTTTTGAATCGCTTTATCTGGGTATGCCGTGGACGGAAATCGACTATCTGATGGGGCCGGCCACCTGCGTGCCGCTGTATCAGCAACTGAAAGCGGAATTTCCGGAAGTGCAGGCGGTTAACGCGATGTACACCCACGGCCTGCTGGCGATTATCTCCACCAAAAAACGCTACGGTGGCTTTGCCCGCGCAGTGGGCCTGCGTGCGATGACCACGCCGCATGGCCTGGGTTACGTGAAGATGGTCATCATGGTTGATGAAGATGTTGACCCGTTCAACCTGCCGCAGGTGATGTGGGCGCTCTCTTCGAAAGTGAACCCGGCGGGTGACCTGGTTCAGCTACCGAATATGTCGGTACTGGAACTGGATCCTGGTTCAAGCCCTGCGGGGATCACCGACAAACTGATTATCGATGCCACCACGCCAGTCGCACCAGACAACCGTGGTCACTATAGCCAGCCGGTGGTGGATTTACCGGAAACCAAAGCCTGGGCTGAAAAACTGACCTCGATGCTGGCCGCACGCAAATAAGGAGAAGAAGATGATTTGCCCACGTTGTGCTGATGAACATATTGAAGTGATGGCAACATCGCCGGTGAAAGATGTCTGGACGGTGTATCAGTGCCAGCACTGCCTTTATACCTGGCGTAATACGGAACCGCTGCGCCGCACCAGCCGCGAACATTATCCGCAGGCGTTTCGCATGACGCAAAAAGATATTGATGACGCGCCGATGGTGCCGAGTATTCCTCCGCTGCTGGCGGAAGATAAACGTTAACGGAGTGCCGGATGGCGGCTGACGCCTTATCCGGCCTACGAAAGTACAGTACCGTGAGTGTGCAGGCCCGATACGCAAAGCGTCATCGGGCATTTCTCTTACACCAGACTTTTCAGACGATAGATCCACTCCAGCGCCTGACGGGGCGACAGGGAATCCGGATCGAGATTTTCCAGGGCTTCAACAGCGGGAGAGGTCTCTTCAGGGACGGACAGCAGCGACATCTGCGTGCCATCCACCTGCGTTGCCGCCGCGTTTGGCGAAATGCTTTCCAGCTCGCGTAGTTTCTGCCGCGCTCGTTTGATCACCTCTTTCGGAACGCCCGCCAGCGCCGCGACCGCCAGGCCGTAACTCTTACTGGCCGCACCATCCTGAACGCTGTGCATAAAGGCGATGGTATCGCCGTGCTCCAGGGCATCCAGATGCACGTTGGCAACGCCTTCCATTTTCTCCGGCAGTTGTGTCAGCTCGAAATAGTGCGTCGCGAACAGCGTCAGCGCTTTGATCTTATTCGCCAGATTTTCCGCGCACGCCCACGCCAGCGACAGGCCGTCGTAAGTCGACGTCCCGCGGCCAATCTCATCCATCAACACCAGACTGTTCTCGGTAGCGTTGTGCAGAATGTTGGCCGTTTCGGTCATCTCTACCATGAAGGTGGAGCGCCCGGAGGCCAGATCGTCCGCTGCGCCCACGCGGGTAAAGATGCGATCGATAGGACCAATCTCTACCTTCTGCGCCGGCACGTAGCTGCCGATATAGGCCAGCATTGCAATCAGCGCGGTCTGGCGCATGTAGGTACTTTTACCGCCCATATTTGGCCCGGTAATGATCAGCATTCTGCGCTGCGGTGAGAGGTCCAGCGGATTGGCAATAAACGGCTCATTTAGCACCTGTTCCACTACCGGATGGCGACCTTCGGTAATCCGAATACCCGGTTTATCGCTAAAGGTCGGACAGGTGTAGTTCAGCGTATATGCGCGCTCGGCCAGGTTCACCAGTACGTCGAGTTCCGCCAGCGCACTGGCGCTCTGTTGCAGATCCGCCAGATGGGGCAGCAGCAGGTCGAACAGTTCATCATAGAGCTGTTTTTCCAGCGCCAGCGCTTTGCCCTTGGAGGTCAGGACTTTGTCTTCGTACTCTTTGAGTTCCGGGATGATGTAGCGCTCGGCGTTTTTCAGCGTCTGGCGACGAACGTAGTTGATTGGCGCGAGGTGGCTCTGCCCACGGCTGATCTGGATGTAATAACCGTGTACTGCGTTAAAGCCGACTTTCAGCGTGTCCAGTCCGGTACGCTCACGTTCGCGAATTTCCAGCCTGTCGAGATAGTCGGTCGCACCGTCTGCCAGCGCGCGCCACTCATCGAGTTCTTCGTTGTAGCCTGGTGCGATAACGCCGCCGTCACGGACCAGTACCGGTGGCGCGTCAACGACCGCACGTTCCAGCAGTTCCCGCAGTTCGGTGAATTCGCCCATTTTCTCGCGCAGCATCTGTACGGGGGCGCTGTCCACCGATTCCAGTTGCGCACGCAGTTCCGGCAACTGCTGGAAGGCGTGGCGCATGCGGGCGAGATCGCGAGGACGGGCGGTGCGCAGTGCCAGACGCGCAAGAATACGTTCCAGATCGCCTACCTGACGCAACACCGGCTGTAGTTCGCTGGTCGCATCCTGTAGCGAGCCGATAGTCTGTTGGCGTTCAGTCAGGATTTTCGTGTCACGTACCGGCATGTGCAGCCAGCGTTTGAGCATACGGCTGCCCATCGGCGTTACGGTACAGTCGAGCACGGAGGCCAGCGTGTTCTCTACGCCGCCTGCCAGGTTCTGGGTAATCTCCAGATTGCGGCGCGTCGCGGCATCCATGATGATGCTGTCCTGCTGGCGCTCCATGGTGATAGAACGAATATGCGGCAGGGAAGTGCGTTGCGTGTCCTTGACGTATTGCAACAGGCAGCCGGCAGCGCAAAGCCCGCGCGGCGCGTTTTCAACGCCAAAGCCAATGAGATCGCGGGTACCAAACTGCAAATTCAACTGCTGACGGGCAGTATCAATTTCAAATTCCCACAGCGGGCGACGTCGTAATCCACGACGGCCTTCAATCAGCGCCATCTCAGCGAAGTCTTCGGCGTACAGCAGTTCCGCCGGATTGGTACGCTGCAGTTCGGCTGCCATTGTTTCCCGATCGGCCGGTTCGCTCACGCGAAAACGTCCGGAGCTGATATCCAGCGTGGCATAACCGTAGCCTTTGCTGTCCTGCCAGATGGCAGCCAGCAGGTTGTCCTGGCGCTCCTGTAACAGGGCTTCATCGCTGATGGTACCTGGAGTGACAATACGAACGACTTTACGCTCAACAGGCCCTTTGCTGGTGGCGGGATCGCCTATCTGCTCACAAATGGCGACGGATTCACCCTGATTCACCAGCTTGGCGAGGTAGTTTTCAACCGCGTGATGGGGAATGCCCGCCATCGGGATAGGTTCGCCTGCGGATGCGCCGCGCTTGGTCAGCGAAATGTCGAGCAGTTGCGACGCCCGTTTTGCATCGTCGTAAAAGAGTTCGTAAAAGTCGCCCATGCGATAGAAAAGCAGGATCTCCGGGTGCTGGGCTTTCAGCTTGAGATACTGCTGCATCATTGGGGTATGGGCGTCGAGATTATCGATTGTACTCATGGAGTTGTGTCCAGTTCCCTGAATGTAAATGGGTTGCGATACTTTTAGTTTTCGTTGTTATCACATTAGGGGCACATGATAGCGGAGATACGCATTTCAGGGAAAGCCAGGATCGCCGACTTCTCGATCCTTCTTCCGTTTCAGAATTTTACACCGATTGTTGTTGTCGCAATTCCGAGCGCCGGTCGCGTAATGTGGCAAAAACAAACGCAACGATAAAGATAAGGGTAAACAGCACCACGATCGTGGGAGCGGGGGCGCTGTCGAGGAAAAACGACAGATAAACGCCCAAAAATGAGGTGACTACCGACAGCCCGGTTGCCAACAGCAGTGCGTGGGCAAAGCGTCGGGTGAGGAGAACGGCAATCGCGCCAGGGGCTATCAGCAGGGAAATCGACAAAATGATCCCCACCGATTTCAGCGTCGCCACGATGGTCAGCGCAATCATGCAGAGTAATCCGTAGTGCAACAGCGTCGTGTTAAGACCGCAGGCCTTTGCCTGATGTGGATCGAAGGCGTGAAGCAGCAGATCTTTCCATTTGAAGACGATGACTAGCGCAATTCCGAGCGCGATGAGCGCCGTTTGCCCAATATCGCTGAGCGAAATCCCCAGCATGTCGCCAAATAAGATATGGTCGAGATGGACCTCTGACTGGATAGAGACATACAGCACCAGTCCGGCGCCAAACATTCCGGAAAAGACAATCCCCATGATGGTGTCGCGTTTGATCCGACTGTTGTCGTCGAGATACCCGGTGGCGACAGCGCAGAACAGGCCGGCGATAAACGCGCCAATCGCCAGCGGAATGCCGACGATATACGCCAGTACAATTCCCGGAAAGACGGCGTGGCTCATGGCATCGCCCATGAGTGCCCAGCCTTTCAGCACCAGAAATACCGACAGCAGCGCGCAGGGAACTGCGACAATGGTCGATACGGTCAGTGCATTGATCATAAAGTTGAACTGAAAAGGTTCCAGCAGGATGCTCAGGAACATGACGGCTCCTTACGACGTGCACGACGACGGTTCGCCAGCAGGCCGTGTTTGGGGGCGAAAACGAACGCTAACAGGAACAGCAGCGTTTGCAGCACCACGATGATCCCGCCGGTAGCGCCGTCCAGCCAGTAACTGAGCCAGGCACCGAAGAAACTGGTTACACTGCCAATCGCAACGGCAATGATAAGAAGGCGCGGGAAGCGATCGGTCAGCAGCCAGGCCGTTGCGCCGGGCGTCACCACCAGGCAGATCACCAGAAAGGCGCCCACCGTTTGTAGCGCAGCCACGGTGGACACCGACAGCAGGGTGAAAAACAGCAGCTTCAGGCGATCCGGATTCAGGCCAATCGAGCGGGCGTGGTTTTCATCAAAAAAGGTGACCATCAGATCCTTCCACTTCAGCAGCAGGATGAGCAGGGAAACCGCGCCAATAATGGCCAGTTGCACAATATCTTCCGGCGCGATCGCCAACACGTTGCCGAGAATGATGGTCTGAATATTTACCGACATCGGGTTGAGCGACACCATAAACAGCCCAATGCCAAAGAATGACGAGAAGATCAGGCCAATAATGGCGTCCTCTTTCAGCCGCGAGCGCTGGTTCAGAAACAACATACTGCCTGCCGCCAGACCACCGGAGAGGAAGGCGCCGAGCGAAAAAGGTAAGCCGAGCATGTACGCCCCGGCAACGCCTGGCACGATGGAGTGCGAAAGCGCATCGCCAATCAGCGACCAGCCTTTGAGCATTAAATAGCACGAGAGAAAGGCGCACAGGCCGCCAACCATCGCTGAAACCCACATCGCATTGAGCATGTACTGATAGCCAAAGGGTTCCGTCAGCCAGTTCATGATGATTCTCCGCTGCCTGCCGTACGCCGGGAAATAAACGGACGTTCGTCATCGGTAATGATGTGTTCTTCGCCGCCGCTGAGCGCGACGTGGCGTAAAACGCCGCTGAATGCCAGCTCAAGGTTTTCGGCGGTAAAGGTCGTATCGGTTGGGCCGCTTGCCAGTACGGTGCCTTTGATCATCACCGTATAATCGCAGAACTCGGTGACTGAACCGAGATTATGGGTGGAGACCAGCATGGTGCGCCCCTCATCGCGCAACTCGCGTAACAGCGCAATAATGCGGGCTTCGGTTTTGACGTCGACACCGGTAAAGGGCTCATCCAGCAGAATCACCTGGCCGTCCTGGGCAATGGCTCTGGCGAGAAAGACGCGTTTTTTCTGCCCGCCGGAAAGCTCACCAATCTGCCGGTGGCGGTATTCCAGCATGTCCACCCGCGCCAGCGCAGCGTCGACGCTGGCTCGATCCGCTGCCTTTGGGCGACGCAACCAGCCCATATGCCCGTAGCGACCCATCATTACCACGTCCTCCACCAGCACCGGAAATGACCAGTCGACCTCTTCTGACTGCGGCACGTAAGCAATAAGATTCTGTTTCAGCGCGTTATTCACCGGCAGTTGCAGGATAGATATCTCGCCGTCCGCCAGACGGACAAAGCCCATTAACGCCTTGAACAGCGTCGATTTTCCCGATCCGTTAACCCCTACCAGCGCGGCAATAGAGCCGCCGGGCACCTGAAAGGTGGCATCGCGTAGCGCGGTATGACCATTGCGATACGTCACCGTCACCTGATTCACGGTAATCGCCGATTGACTCATTTCTGGTTCCTCAGACCGTCGTTAATGCCGCTGACGATGGTCTCGGTAGTGACCCGCAACAGGTCGAGATAGGTGGGCACGGGGCCATCGGCGGCGCTCAGCGAATCGACATACAGCACGCCGCCGTAATGTGCACCGGACTCCCGGGCGACCTGGCGAGCCGGTTTATCCGAGACGGTGCTTTCGCTGAACACGGTGGGGATCTGATGTTGTCTTATCGCATCGATGACTTTACGCACCTGTCTCGGCGTTCCCTGCTGATCGGCGTTGATCGGCCAGAGGTACAGCTCTTTCAGATCGTTATCGCGGGCAAGATAGGAGAACGCCCCCTCACTGGTCACCAGCCAGCGTTTATCGGCAGGGATCTTTGCCAGCGCGGCATGGAGAGGGGCCAGCGTCTGGTGAATTTGCGCTTTATAACGTTCGGCATTTTTCTGGTAAACCGCGGCGTTATCCGGATCGTATTTCGCCAGCGCGTCGCGAATATTGTCGACGTAGATAATTGCATTTTCTGCAGACATCCAGGCGTGGGGGTTAGGTTTTCCGTTATACGGACCTTCGCTGATACCCATCGGTTTCACCCCGTCAGACACCGTCACGTCCGGTACGCCCGACAAATTCTGATAGAAGCGGGCAAACCACAGTTCCAGATTCAGGCCGTTAGAGAGGATCAGTTGCGCACCCTGTGCCCGCTTAATGTCACCCGGAGTGGGCTGATACTCATGAATTTCTGCGCCAGGTTTGGTGATCGAACTGACATTTGCCGCCTCGCCCGCCACGTTTTTCGCCATGTCGGCAATGATAGTGAAGGTGGTAACGACGTTGAGTTTCTCTCTGGCGTAAGCCGGTGACAGCGCAAAGATGACCAGTACGCCAGCCAGCAGAGACGACGTCAGACGGGGAAGATGTGACATAGTATCCCTCCTAAAAAAGTGGTTAATTATCCATCAAATATAGCCTTTGCTATGTTATATAGCACAAGGCATATATAAAGATAGTGTTAAATGAAAATAATTCTTATTTGAGCGGTGGGGGAGATGTCACCTTCGGGTGATAGTGTCGCGAGAATTTAAGTTGTAGAATAAATACACCTTAATGTTGTGGAGGGCGCATCATGTCCGGCAAGCGTATCGCTCGCGAAAAACTGACGATTAAAAAGATGATCGCGCTGTACGAGAGCCAGTGTCCGCAGGCTTCCGACGAGTCGGGGCACTACGACGCGCTGTTCGCCTATGCGCAAAAGCGTCTGGATAAGTGCGTCTTTGGTGAGGAGAAACCCGCCTGTAAACAGTGTCCAGTACACTGCTATCAGCCTGCAAAACGTGAAGAGATGAAGCAGATCATGCGCTGGGCGGGGCCGAGAATGCTCTGGCGTCACCCGATTTTAACCGTTCGTCATCTTATCGACGATAAACGCCCCGTGCCGGCATTACCGGAAAAATATCAGCGCAAGAAGTAGGGCGTTGGTAAGCCCGACAGCATGACGTTATCGGGCACCAGAATTACGCTTTGGTGGCAATCAGAATCGCTGAGGCTTTAATCAGCGCGATCACGCGGCTGCCCTGGCTCAGTTTCATCTCTTGCTGACTTTCATTGGTGACGACTGCCACAATCTCAAATCCGGCGTCGGTTTTGATGTGGACAGTGGCATTGACCGCGCCTTCAGTGACCTGAGAAACGCTACCGACGAACTGGTTGCGGGCTGAAAATTTCAGACCACAATCTTCTGTTGCCAGAGTGACCCACGGCGCTTTGATCAACGCAATGGCGTCTTTGCCTTTCACCAGACCCAGCGCCTGCTGGCTGCTGTGGGTGACGATGGCGACCAGTTTTGCACCGCCAGCCAGGGTCAACTCAACTTCGTCATTCACTGCCCCTGTTGCGACTGCGCTAACCGTACCGGTCAATTGATTACGTGCTGATACCGCCATGTTGCCTCCTTTTGTTTATGTTTCACAGAGTATAGCCTGAACGACTTACACTAATGCATCCTTATCAATCCCTAAGCGCTTCATGCGCGACAGCAGCGTTGTACGCTTGAGTCCGAGGCGCTGAGCCGCCCCTTTCGGACCTGCGACCACACCATTGGTCTCTTTCAGCACCCGCATGATGAGCTGATACTCGTCCTCGCCTTCCTGCGCGACTTCCGTTGCGACAGGGGGGACGTCCGGTGAGAGCATGCCAACATCCGGAAGTGAGAGTTGCAGTACGCTTCCCCGCGTCAGCAGAACGGCGCGCTCAACCACGTTTTCCAGTTCACGCACGTTGCCAGGCCACTCCATATTACTGAGGATGCGCAGCGTTTCCGCCGGGATACTGTCAATGTTACGTCCCAGGCGGCGAGCGATTTTAAAGGTGAACGCTTTCACCAACAGAGGGATATCCTCCGGGCGTTCGCGCAGCGGCGGAAGCTGGATCGGAAAAACGTTGAGGCGGTAGTAGAGATCGCTGCGAAACTCGCGATCGTCGACCATTTTTTTGAGATCGCGGTTAGTGGCGGCGATCAGACGCACGTCGGTCTGGATCAGCTTATTGCTGCCCAGACGCTCAAATTCCTGTTCCTGTAAGACGCGCAGAAGCTTCGGCTGTAACTCCAGCGGCATGTCGCCGACTTCATCCAGGAATAGTGAACTTTTATCCGCCAGCTCAAAGCGGCCAATGCGCTGCGCGCTGGCACCGGTGAAAGCGCCGCGTTCGTGGCCGAACAGATCGCTTTCCAGCAGTCCGGCGGGCATGGCGGCACAGTTCATCTTCACCATCCGGCGCGCGTTACGCCCGCTCAGATTATGGATAGCACGGGCAATTAGCTCTTTCCCCGTGCCGGTTTCCCCAAGGATCAGCACGGTGCTGTCGCTCTGGGCCACCATCTCGACCTGCTTGAGCACGCTGTACATTGCTTCGCTGCGCCCGATGATTTCGCCAAATTCGCTGTCGACATTATTAAGCTGTTCGGTGAGCGCCAGGTTTTCATCCACCAGTCGCTCTTTCAGTCGATGAATTTCCTGATAGGCGAGGGCGTTATCCACGGCGATGGCCACGCGCTCGGCAATCTGGCGCAGCAGGTTCAGGTTGGCGGTGGTGAACACTTTTTCTTCACACTGCGCCAGCTTGAGCACGCCGAGCATGGTATTGCCCGACTTCAGCGGCAGCAGGCACAGCGTCTGGATCTGGTTGCCCCACGTATTGAACAGCATGCGTTCATAGGGGGCCAGCGCATCCCGTTCGTTCAGGTTAATCAGCAGCATCTCTTTGCTTTTAAACACCCGCTCCGTCAGGGTGCCAGCTTCATCCACTTCGCTCTGTTCGTGCGCCGGATGATTTTCATCGAGGTAGTGGGTGGAGTAAATGCTGAGCTTATTTTTGCGGTGGCTGCGAAGGACAATGCTGATGTCGTCGATATTGAAATAGTGGTGGATCTCTTTGGCGACTTCACTGACCAGTTCGTCCATGTCGAGCCGGGAGAGCACGGCGTTGGTGATGGCGACCAGAATGCGAAAGTTGTCGCGTTCGCGGCACAAGAGATCGTAATCGACGTTGTTCGTGACCCGGCACTGAATTTGCTCCGCCACCACGCCAACTATCTGCGTGAAGGTTTGCAGCCGCTCGTACTCTTTTTCGCTCCAGGGGCGGTCTTCATTGCGGATGAATTCACAGCCGCCAAAAATGCGCCCATCCGCCGCTAGCGGCAGCAGGCAGTAGTGACCAAATGGAGTATAAAGTCCGCCGCAGGCCAGCTGCGGCCAGGTTTCCGTAAATTCGTGATAATTGCAGTGCAAGGCATCGGGTCGGGAAAGAATACGGCGGACCGGGCCGTGGGCCAATACGGTTTCGTCTTCGTAAACGACGGGATTACCGTTATCGCGCGTGACGTAATACGACGCGCGCTGCGTTTGCGCTTGCCACAGTACAATTGCCGCGCTGTCGGCAAGCGCCGAGCGCTTTACCAGTTGCGAAAGCGCCTCACTTAGCGATTGCAGGTCGGGCTGCTGTAACAATGTGCGAGTGATGTCGAACAATCCTTGCTGCCCGAGATCGCTCATCGGTGTATACGACATATTGCTTTTCCAGGAAAGTACCGCTGCGCGGTGCAAAAAAGAAACTAAATTATAGATAGATATACTTGACTTCCGCCGGATGGCGGCAAAATAGCCTTATCCGGCCTACGGTTCAAAAGCGGGTGTAGGCCGGATAAGGCGAAGCCGCCATCCGGCATAATGACAGAATTAACAAATACGCGGCAGAGGTTCGGCATGCGGTAAATCCAGTGTGCGCTTCACGCCGTAAAGACCGGCCAGACGCACACCTTTACGTTCGACGACGTCGCCAATCAGTGCCGCATCGCGCCCCAGCGGATGGGCATGCAAGGCAGCCAACACCTGCTCTGCCGCCTGACGTTTAACCGCAATCACCAGTTTGCCTTCGTTAGCGAAATTAAGCGCATCCAGACCCAACAGTTCACAGACTCCACGAACGGCGGGCTTCACGGGAAGTGCGGATTCGGACAGCTCAATCCCGCAACCACTGGCAGCTGCAAACTCGTGGGCGACCGCGTTCACGCCGCCACGCGTCGCGTCGCGCAGAGCTTTCACGCCGGGGATATCGCGCAGCGACTGAATCAGCGGTGTCAATACCGCGCAATCGCTGACCAGTTCACCGTCCAGCCCCAGTTGTTCACGCAGATTAAGAATGGTTGCCCCGTGATCGCCCAGCGTCCCGCTGACCAGCAGCACATCACCTGCACTCAGGGTTTGTGCGCCCCAGTGAATATTGGCCGGGATCGCCCCCATGCCCGCGGTATTAATAAACAGTTTGTCCGCCGCGCCGCGCTGAACGACTTTGGTATCGCCGGTGACGATTGCAATGTTAGCCTCGCGCGCGGTGGCGGCCATGCTGCTCACCACGCTTTTCAGCGTCTCCATCGGCAGCCCTTCTTCGAGGATAAAACCGCAGGAGAGATAGCGAGGGATCGCGCCGCTGACGGCGACGTCGTTGGCGGTACCGCAGATCGCCAGCTTGCCGATATTACCGCCGGGGAAGAACAGCGGATCAATGACATAGCTGTCAGTGGAGAAGGCTAACCGATCGCCTTCTGCGACCAGTTGCGCCAGTTCAAGCCGCGCCTGATCTTCCTGTTCCGCCAGCCACGGGTTGGCAAAGGCTTCCATAAACAGGCTGTTAATCAGCTGCTGCATGGCCTGACCGCCACTGCCGTGGGCGAGTTGTACGCTGTTCATGCTTCACACTCCTGCTGACGATACTGATACCAGGCGGCGCATGCGCCTTCTGAAGAGACCATCAGCGCGCCGAAGGCGGTCTCTGGATTACAGGTCTTGCCAAACAGCGGGCACTGATGCGGTTTACATTTCCCGGTCAGCACTTCGCCGCAGCGGGCACGCGGATCGTCGTAAACCTGTTGGGGGGCCGGGCGGAAATGCGCTTCGGCATCAAAACGCTGGTAATCGGGCGTCAAATGCACACCGGACGATTCAATCACCCCCAGGCCGCGCCACTCACTGTCGCCAGTAACGCAAAATACCTCGGCAATAGCCTGTTGCGCCAACAGGTTACCGGCATCGGGCACCACGCGGCGGTACTGATTTTCGACCTGACTGTGGGCCGCTATTTTCTGCTCAACCAGCATCAGGACGCCTTGCAGTAGATCAAGGGGTTCGAATCCTGCGACCACCAGCGGACGATGAAATTCACTGGCAATAAAATGATAGGCTTCAGTGCCGATAACCATGCTGACGTGGCCTGGCGCGAGGAACGCGTCGATGCCGTTGTCGGGCTGTTCCAGCAGACTGCGCAGGGTCGGAATGAGCGTGATGTGCTGGCAGAAGAAGTAAAAGTTCTGCACGTCGCGCAGTTTCGCCTGTTGCAGGGTAATGGCGGTCGTCGGCATGGTGGTTTCAAAGCCGAGACCGAAGAAAACGACTTTGCGCGTCGGGTTTTCCTGCGCCAGTTTGAGCGCATCCATCGGCGAGTAGACAATGCGAATGTCCGCACCGCGCGATTTCGCCTGTAACAGCGATCCCTGTTTCCCCGGCACGCGCATGGCGTCGCCAAAGGTACAGAAAATCACCTCCGGATGGCTGGCAATTTCCACGCAACTGTCGATACGCCCCATTGGCAACACGCAGACCGGACAGCCCGGGCCGTGGATGAACTCCACGTTTTCGGGGAGCAACTGGTCGAGGCCGAATTTAAAGATGGCGTGCGTATGACCGCCACAAACTTCCATAATGCGCAGCGGACGTTCGGCGGTGTACGGCAGATGCGCGGCACGTTCACGCAGGTGCTCAATCAGTTGCATCACCTGTTCCGGCGCGCGGTATTCATCAACAAAACGCATTATTTCCCCTCGCCATACAGCAGAGCGCCGACGTCAGGCTCAACATCAAACATGTTCTGGAACGCATCGAGCGTGTCGCGCGCTTCGGCTTCGTTAATCACGCTCATGGCAAAACCGACGTGGACCAGTACCCACTGGTTTAGACGGGGTTCACCGTGCTCATCGCAACTGCCGACCAGCGTCAGATCGACGTCGCGCTGAATACCGCAAACGTCGACTTTCGCCAGGTTACCTTCAATGGTGCGGATTTGGCCGGGAACGCCTATGCACATCGCTGTGCCTCCAGCCAGTTCAGCCACAGATCCATCCCTTCGCCGCTGGTGGCGGAAATCAGGATGATCTCGATGTCCGGGTTGACTTCCCGGGCGCTGGCAATGCACTTCTCAACGTCGAAATTCAGGTACGGCAGCAGGTCGACTTTGTTGAGCAGCATCAGCGAGGCGGCAGCGAACATATGCGGGTATTTCAGCGGCTTGTCTTCGCCTTCAGTGACAGAAAGCACTGCCACTTTATGGCGTTCGCCGAGATCAAAGCTCGCCGGGCAGACGAGATTGCCGACGTTTTCGATAAACAGAATACCGTGGTCTGCCAGCGGCAGACGTGGCGCGGCATCGGCAATCATCTGCGCGTCAAGGTGACAGCCTTTGCCGGTGTTGACCTGAATGGCTGGCGTGCCGGTGGCACGAATGCGCGCCGCATCGTTGACCGTCTGCTGGTCGCCTTCAATAACGGCACACGGCACGCTGTCTTTCAGCTTCATCAACGTTTCGGTGAGCAGGGTCGTTTTACCGGAGCCTGGACTGGAGACGAGGTTGAGCACCAACTGCTGGCGCGCGGCGAAGCGGGCGCGGTTGCGCTCAGCCAGCCGGTTGTTCTTATCCAGCACGTCGATTTCCACTTCCAGCATACGACGCTGGCTCATACCTGGCGCGTGGGTTCCGGCTTCACCGTGACCGTAGTGCAGATCGCCTTCTTCAGTCTGGCTCGGGGTGAATTCGGACGTTTTGATGCCAGTAATATTCAGTGCCGGGCGAGCTGCCGGGGCAAAAGGCGCGCTGCGAAACGCGGAATGAGGGTTATGCTCATCACCCTCTATATAAAGGTTGCCTTCAGCGCAACCACATGTTGTACACATCGCTCACTCCTGATCTATTTCTATTCGTCGAATCTGTAATCCGTCATCAGCCACGATCTGCAGCGTGTCGCTATTGCATTGCGGACAACGGCGTACGCGCTGGGTGAGTAAGGTGACGTATTGCTGACAGGATTCACACCAGCATTCGGCTTCTTGTTCCTCGAGGTGCAGTTTACAACCTTCCGCAACGGTGCCACGGCATACCAGATCAAAACAAAAGGAGAGAGCGCTGGTTTCTACGCAAGAAAATGCGCCAATTTTGAGCCAGACCCCAGTTATCCGTTTTGCGCCGTGCGCGACGGCCTGTTGTTCGATCAATTCCAGCGCCCGCTGGCAAAGGGTAATTTCGTGCATGTCACCTCCCGATGTTATGGGCAGGGTTAAGCAATAACTATGCCAGCCTGAAAATTGCGTGCGTTAGCCGATGACGATGATGACGAAATGACATGTCATCTGGACGTCGACATCCGTCATTTATTTTTAAATTCATGAAAAAACAATTAGTTAAAAACTGGCATGGAAAATGCTTATGGCAGGCTATCTCTGTTAAACGGGTAACCTGACATGACTATTTGGGAAATAAGCGAAAAAGCCGATTACATCGCGCAGCGGCATCGTCGCCTACAGGACCAGTGGCATATTTACTGTAACTCGCTGGTTCAGGGGATCACCCTGTCGAAAGCGCGTCTGCATCATGCGATGAGCTGCGCGCCGGATAAAGATCTCTGCTTCGTGCTGTTCGAACACTTTCGTATCACCGTCACGATGGCGGATGGCTTCAACAGCCACACCATCGAGTATTACGTCGAAACAAAAGATGGCGAAGATAAACAACGGATTGCACAGGCGCAATTGAGCATTGACGGCAAAGTGGACGAGCGGGTCAGCAACCGTGACCGCGAGCAGGTGCTGGAACACTATCTCGATAAAATCTCCAGCGTCTATGACCGACTGTATACCGCCGTTGAGAGCGGATCGCCGATCAATCTGAGCCAACTGGTGGCGGGACAAAACCCGGCGGCCTGAACGCGGCGTTTTGCGTTGTGACGTCGTGTCATCGGTTGTCACGACGATTTGAGGGACAGACGTGTCGATAAGTGTCGATACTGACATTTCATCGGCATGTTTTCGTCAAAAATGACTATCACCTGAGGAATGCCTGGTGAATCGTTTTGTAATTGCTGACTCCACGCTCTGTATCGGCTGCCACACCTGTGAGGCCGCCTGTTCAGAGACGCATCGCCAGCACGGCTTGCAGTCTATGCCGCGCCTGAAAGTGATGCTGAATGAAAAAGAATCTGCGCCGCAGCTTTGCCACCACTGTGAAGATGCCCCCTGCGCCACCGTATGTCCGGTCAACGCCATTAACCGGGTGGATGGCGCTGTGCAGCTCAATGAAAGCTTGTGCGTGAGCTGCAAACTGTGCGGCATCGCCTGTCCGTTTGGCGCGATCGAATTTTCCGGCAGCCGTCCGCTGCATATCCCGGCCAATGCCAATACCCCGAAAGCCCCGCCTGCGCCGCCGGCACCGGCTCGCGTCAGCACACTGCTGGACTGGGTTCCGGGCGTGCGCGCCATTGCGGTGAAATGCGACCTGTGCAGCTTTGATGAACAAGGCCCGGCCTGCGTGCGGATGTGTCCAACCAAAGCCCTGCATCTGGTGAACAACATGGATATCGCCCGCGCCAGCAAACGCAAACGTGAGCTGACGTTTAATACCGACTTCGGCGATCTCTCCTTGTTTCAGCAGGCTCAGAGTGGGGATGCAAAATGAGCGCAATTTCACTGATCGTAAGCGGCGTGGCCTGGTTTGCCGCCGCCGCCGTCCTGGCATTTCTGTTCTCTTTTCATAAAGCGCTGAGCGGCTGGGTCGCCGGCGTGGGCGGCGCGGTTGGCAGTCTGTGCACCGCGGCGGCGGGTTTCACCGTACTGATCAACGCTGTCGCCGTGAGCGGCGTGATGCCGTTTATCGGTCACGGCGTGCAAATCACCCCGCTGAATGCCATCTGGCTGATTACGTTAGGGCTGTGCGGGCTGTTCGTCAGCCTGTACAACATCGACTGGCATCGCCATCCGCAGGTCAAAGCGAACGGCCTGTTGGTGAATCTGCTGATGGCGGCGGCGGTGTGCGCCGTTGCTGCCAGTAATCTCGGCACGCTGGTGGTGATGGCGGAAATTATGGCGCTGTGCGCCGTGTTCCTGACCGGTTGTAGCAAAGAAGGCAAGCTGTGGTTTGCGCTGGGACGTCTCGGTACGCTGCTGCTGGCGATTGCCTGCTATCTGGCGTGGCAGCGCTATGGCACCCTGGAGCTGCGTCTGCTCGATCTGCGCACGCAGGAACTGCCGCTGGGCTCCGACATCTGGCTGCTCGGCGTGGCGGGTTTTGGTCTGCTGGCGGGGATCATTCCACTGCACGGCTGGGTACCACAGGCACATGCGAATGCCAGCGCACCGGCGGCCGCTCTGTTCTCCACCGTAGTGATGAAGGTCGGTCTGCTGGGTATTCTCTCTTTATCGCTGATTGGCGGTAATGCGCCGCTGTGGTGGGGCGTGCTGCTGCTGATACTCGGCATGATCACCGCGTTTGTCGGCGGTCTGTATGCGCTGATGGAGCACAATATTCAGCGTCTGCTGGCGTATCACACCCTGGAAAACATCGGCATTATTCTGCTCGGTCTGGGCGCAGGCGTGACCGGGATTGCCCTCAATCAACCGGCGCTGATTGCCCTTGGCCTGACCGGCGGTCTCTACCACCTGGTGAACCATAGCCTGTTCAAAAGCGTACTGTTCCTCGGTGCGGGCAGCATCTGGTTTCGTACCGGACATCGCGATATCGAAAAGCTGGGCGGCATCGGCAAACGCATGCCGGTGATTTCTATCGCTATGTTGGTCGGGCTGATGGCGATGGCCGCACTGCCGCCGCTGAACGGCTTCGCCGGTGAGTGGGTTATCTATCAGTCTTTCTTCAAACTGGGCAACAGCGGCGCGTTTATTGGTCGTCTGCTGGGACCATTACTGGCGGTTGGACTGGCGATCACCGGTGCGCTGGCGGTGATGTGTATGGCGAAAGTGTATGGCGTCATCTTCCTCGGCGCGCCGCGCACGAAAGAGGCGGAAAACGCCTGCTGTGCGCCGATCCTGATGGGCATCAGCGTCGTGGCGTTGGCGATTTGCTGTGTGCTGGGCGGTGTTGCCGCGCCGTGGCTGCTGCCGCTGCTGGCGACCGCCGTCCCTCTGCCGCTGGAAACCGCCAATACCACCGTTTCGCAGCCGATGATCACACTGCTGTTGATCGCCTGTCCGCTGCTGCCGTTCATCATCATGGCGATGTTCAAAGGTAACCGTCTGCCGTCGCGCTCACGCGGTACGGCATGGGTCTGCGGCTACGATCACGAGCAGTCGATGGTGATTACCGCGCACGGTTTCGCGATGCCGGTGAAAGACGCTTTTGCTCCGGTCCTCAAACTGCGGAAGTGGCTTAACCCGGTAGCGTGGGTTCCGGGCTGGCAGAGCGCGGCTGTGCCGGTTCTGTTCCGTCGTCTGGCACTGATTGAGCTGGCCGTGCTGGTGGTGATTGTGGTTTCACGAGGAGCCTGAGAATGAGTGTTTTATATCCGTTAATTCAGGCGCTGGTGTTGTTTGCCGCCGCGCCGCTGCTATCCGGCGTGACCCGCGTGGCACGTGCCCGTCTGCACAATCGCCGCGGTCCGGGCGTGTTGCAGGAATATCGTGACATTATCAAACTGCTGGGCCGCCAGAGCGTCGCGCCAGCGGACGCCGGGTGGGTCTTTCGCCTGACGCCGTTTGTGATGGTCGGCGTGATGCTGACTATCGCGACCGCGCTGCCGGTGGTGACCGTTGGCTCTCCGCTGCCGCAACTGGGCGATTTGATAACCCTGATTTACCTGTTCGCCATCGCCCGTTTCTTCTTTTCCATTGCCGGTCTGGATACCGGTAGCCCGTTCACCGCGATCGGTGCCAGCCGTGAAGCGATGCTCGGCGTGCTGGTTGAGCCGATCCTGCTGCTGGGTTTGTGGGTCGCCGCGCAGGTGGCCGGTTCCACCCATATCAGCAATATCACCGATACGATCTACCACTGGCCGACGGCCCACAGTATTCCGCTGATTCTGGCGCTGTGCGCCTGCGCCTTCGCCACCTTTATCGAAATGGGCAAACTGCCGTTCGATCTGGCAGAAGCCGAACAGGAGTTGCAGGAAGGACCGTTGACCGAATACAGCGGCAGCGGTTTTGCGGTGCTGAAGTGGGGCATTAGCCTGAAACAGCTGGTGGTACTGCAAATGTTTGTCGGCGTGTTCCTGCCGTGGGGACAGATGGAAGCGTTCAGCATGGGGGGACTGCTGCTGGCGCTGGTGATTGCCATCGTCAAGCTGCTCGTCGGTGTGCTGGTGATTGCCCTGTTCGAAAACAGCATGGCGCGTCTGCGTTTTTGCGCCACTTCACGCGTGACCTGGGCCGGTTTTGGGTTTGCGTTTTTAGCGTTCGTCTCCTTGCTGGTGGCGTGATTTAAGAGAGTTTGAGCATGTCTGAAGAAAAATTAGGTCAACAATACCTTGCTGCACTGCACCAGGCGTTTCCTGGCGTGGTGCTGGACGAAGCCTGGCAGACCAGGGATCAGCTGACGATCACTGTGAAGGTCAATTATCTGCCGGAAGTGGTCGAATTCCTGTACTACAAGCAGGGTGGGTGGCTCTCTGTGCTGTTCGGCAACGATGAACGCCAGTTGTGCGGTTACTACGCCGTGTACTACGTACTGTCGATGGAGCAGGGCACCAAATGCTGGGTAACGGTGCGTGTTGAGGTCGACCCGAACAAGCCGGAATACCCGTCCGTTACGCCGCGCGTGCCTGCGGCGGTGTGGGGCGAGCGCGAAGTGCGCGATATGTACGGTCTGATCCCGGTCGGTTTGCCGGACGAACGCCGTCTGGTGTTACCGGATGACTGGCCGGATGAACTCTATCCGCTGCGTAAAGACAGCATGGATTACCGTCAGCGCCCGGCACCGACCACCGATGCCGAGACTTATCAGTTCATCAACGAACTGGGCGACAAGAAAAACAACGTGGTGCCGATTGGCCCGCTGCACGTCACTTCGGATGAGCCGGGACACTTCCGCCTGTTCGTTGACGGCGAAAATATTATCGACGCCGATTATCGCCTGTTCTATGTCCACCGCGGCATGGAGAAACTGGCGGAAACCCGGATGGGTTACAACGAAGTCACCTTCCTGTCGGATCGCGTCTGCGGTATCTGCGGCTTTGCCCACAGCACCGCGTATACCACCTCGGTTGAAAACGCGATGGGCATTGTGGTGCCGGAACGCGCGCAGATGATCCGCGCCATTCTGCTGGAGGTGGAGCGTCTGCACTCCCACCTGCTGAACCTCGGTCTGGCCTGTCATTTCACCGGCTTCGACTCCGGTTTTATGCAGTTCTTCCGCGTGCGTGAAACCTCCATGAAGATGGCGGAGATCCTGACCGGGGCGCGGAAAACCTACGGTCTGAACCTGATCGGCGGGATTCGTCGCGATCTGCTGAAAGAGGACATGATCCAGACCCGCCAACTGGCGCAGCAGATGCGTCGCGACGTGCAGGAACTGGTGGATATGTTACTCAGCACACCGAACATGGAACAGCGCACCGTGGGTATTGGTCGTCTGGATCCGGAAATCGCGCGTGATTTCAGTAACGTTGGGCCGATGGTTCGCGCCAGCGGTCACGCCCGTGACACCCGCGCCGATCACCCGTTTGTCGGTTACGGCCTGCTGCCGATGACGGTTCACAGCGAACAGGGTTGTGATGTTATCTCGCGCCTGAAGGTGCGTATCAACGAAGTGTATACCGCGCTGAATATGATCGACTTCGGTCTGGACAACCTGCCTGGCGGTCCGCTGATGGTAGAAGGCTTTACCTACATTCCGCATCGCTTTGCTCTGGGCTTCTCCGAAGCGCCGCGCGGTGATGATATCCACTGGAGTATGACCGGCGACAACCAGAAGCTGTACCGCTGGCGCTGTCGTGCGGCGACTTATGCCAACTGGCCAACCCTGCGCTACATGCTGCGCGGCAACACCGTTTCTGATGCACCGCTGATTATCGGTAGCCTTGACCCTTGCTATTCTTGTACCGACCGCATGACCGTGGTGGATGTGCGTAAGAAGAAGAGCAAAGTCGTGCCATATAAAGAACTTGAGCGCTACAGCATTGAGCGTAAAAACTCGCCGCTGAAATAAGGAATCGCCATGTTTACCTTTATCAAAAAAGTCATCAAGACCGGCGCGCCGACTTCGTCTTATCCGCTGGAGCCGATTGCGGTTGATAAAAACTTCCGCGGCAAGCCGGAGCATTATCCGCAGCAGTGTATTGGCTGCGCGGCCTGCGTGAATGCCTGTCCGTCGAATGCGCTGACGGTGGAAACCGATCTGGCCCGTGGCGAACTGGCCTGGCAGTTCAACCTTGGGCGCTGCATTTTCTGCGCCCGCTGCGAAGAAGTGTGCCCGACGGCGGCGATTAAGCTTTCTCAGGAGTACGAACTGGCGGTGTGGAAGAAAGAAGATTTCCTCCAGCAGTCTCGTTTTGCGCTGTGCAACTGTCGCGTGTGCCATCGTCCTTTCGCCGTCCAGAAAGAGATTGATTACGCCATTGCGCTGCTCAGGCACAACGGCGACAGCCGCGCGGAGCATCACCGCGAAAGCTTTGAGACCTGCCCGGACTGCAAGCGCCAGAAGTGTCTGGTGCCGTCCGACCGTATTGAACTGACTCGCCATATGAAAGAGGCCAGCTGATGAGCAATTTATTAGGCCCGCGTGACGCAAACGGTATTCCGGTACCGATGACGGTGGATGAGTCCATCGCCAGCATGAAGGCGTCATTGCTGAAGAACATCAAGCGTTCAGCGTATGTTTACCGCGTGGACTGCGGCGGCTGTAACGGTTGCGAAATTGAAATTTTTGCAACGTTGTCACCGCTGTTCGATGCCGAACGCTTCGGTATCAAAGTCGTACCGTCGCCGCGTCATGCGGACATTCTGCTGTTCACCGGCGCGGTCACCCGCGCGATGCGCTCTCCGGCGCTGCGTGCCTGGCAGTCAGCACCCGATCCGAAAATCTGTATCTCTTACGGCGCTTGCGGCAACAGCGGTGGCATCTTCCACGACCTGTACTGCGTCTGGGGCGGCACCGACAAAATTGTGCCGGTGGATGTGTATATTCCAGGATGCCCGCCGACGCCTGCGGCTACGCTGTACGGTTTCGCGATGGCGCTGGGCCTGCTGGAGCAGAAAATTCATGCTCGCGCCCCAGGCGAACTGGATGAACAGCCTGCGGAAATTCTGCACCCGGAAATGGTGCAACCGCTGCGCGTGAAGATTGATCGCGAAGCACGTCGTCTGGCGGGCTATCGCTACGGGCGACAGATTGCTGATGACTACCTGCGACAGTTAGGTCAGGGTGAACATCAGGTGGCGCGCTGGCTGGAAGCGGAAAGCGACCCACGTCTTACTGAGATCGTTTCGCATCTGAATCAGGTTGTTGAAGAGGCGCGTATCCGATGAGTGAAACGGTGGTGTTCAGTCAACTGAGCCGTAAGTTTATTGATGAGAACAATGCGGCACCCGCAGAGGCGCAGCAGGTTGTCTATTACAGCCTGGCGATTGGCCATCATCTTGGGATCATCGACTGTCTTGAAGCGGCGCTGACCTGCCCGTGGGACGCCTATCTGACGTGGATTGCCACGCTGGAAGAGGGGAGCGAGGCCCGTCGAAAGATGGAAGGGGTGCCGAAGTACGGGGAGATCGTCATCGATTTTAACCATGTGCAAATGCTGGCGCACGCGTTCGATCGGGCGCTTGTCGTACAAACTCCGGAGCAGCAGGCATGGAGTAAACAGATGCTCGGCATGCTGCACGATATTCACCAGGAGAGCGCCATCTACCTGATGGTGAGGAGACATCGTGACTGACGTTTTACTGTGTGTTGGCAACAGCATGATGGGGGATGACGGCGCGGGTCCGCTGCTGGCAGAAAAATGTACGGCGCAGGCGAAGGGCAACTGGGTGGTCATCGACGGAGGCAGTGCGCCGGAAAATGATATCGTGGCCATTCGTGAACTGCGCCCGGATCGTCTGCTGATCGTGGATGCTACCGATATGGGGCTGAATCCCGGCGAAATCCGCATCATTGATCCTGACGATATCGCCGAAATGTTCATGATGACGACCCATAATATGCCGCTGAACTATCTGGTCGATCAGCTCAAAGAAGACGTCGGTGAGGTGATCTTCCTCGGTATTCAGCCGGATATTGTCGGATTTTATTATCCCATGACTCAGCCGATTAAGGATGCCGTCGACACCGTTTACCAGCGTCTCAACGGTTGGGAAGGCCACGGCGGTTTCGCGGAACTGGACGCGTCGTGATGTTCATGCCGGATGACGGTTTGGCCTCATCCGGCCCGTTCTTCTTTCACCTGTTCAATCACTAATTTCCCCTGCATCACCGCCACATTGACGATGGTGCCGGTAGGAAAACCGGCCTGTTCCAGCCAGTCGCCGTTAATGGTTAACGACGCATGCCGGCTATAGCGGCGCGTGTTGCCGGTTTTTGGATCTTCATGGCGCTTTCTGACATAGCTCACCTTTAAACGACGAAAGGGCCTGCTGATAGCGACTTCAGGACTGTCAGTCTCAATAGTCATAAACGATTCCTTGTTGCCCACGGGTAGAAGAATATACCTGTATAAAATGCCAGTAAAAGAGGGGAAGGGCAAACCGGAAACTGGAAGGGAGATAGCGGAAACAGAATGCAAATGATGTAACGGGAAAGGGAGGGAGAACCGGTAGAGGCCGGACAGCGAGAGCGCCATCCGGCATCTTGTTTAGGTCAGATCCTGTCCGTTGCTGGCGATCACTTTTTTATACCACCAGAACGATTTTTTACGGGTTCGTGCAAGCGTACCGTTTCCGGCATCATCGCGGTCGACATAGACGAATCCATATCGTTTGCTCATTTCCCCCGTTGACGCGGCCACCAGATCAATACAGCCCCAGGTGGTGTAACCCATCAGCGGCACGCCATCCTCAATGGCGTCAGCCATGGCCCGGATATGTTCGCGCAGATAGCTGATGCGATAATCGTCATTAATGTTGCCGTCGGCATCGATTTCATCTTTTGCCCCAAGACCGTTTTCCACCAGAAACAGCGGTTTCTGATAGCGGTCGTACATCATGTTCATTGTGATGCGCAGGCCAAGCGGGTCTATTCCCCAACCCCAGTCGCTTACCTGAAGGTACGGGTTGTGAAGCGACTTCACCACGTTTGCGGCACTGGTGTTCTTTGTATTCATCTCAGCCGACGCGCAGCGCGACGCGTAATAGCTGAAAGAGACAAAATCAACGGTATTTTTCAGGATCGCGTCATCTTCCGGGGCTTTCTCTATTACCACGCCTTTCTCGCGGAATACACGAGCAGAGTAAGCCGGATATGCCCCACGCGCCTGCACGTCAATGAAGAACAGGTTTTCACGATCTTTTTCCAGTGCTGTCCAGACGTCTTCCGGCTTGCAGGAATACGGATAAAAATTCCCCCCCGCCAGCATGCAGCCCACCAGGTTCTGCGGGTTTACCTCATGGGCGATTTTCGTCGCCAGCGCGCTGGCAATCAACTCATGGTGCGCGGCCTGATACTTCACCTGATCCTGATTTTCCCCCTCTTCAAACACCAGCCCCGCACCGGAGAACGGACTGTGCAGCATGATGTTGATTTCGTTGAAGGTCAGCCAGTATTTCACCAGACCGTCGAAGGCTTCAAAACAGGTACGCGCATAGCGAGTGAAAAATTCCACCATTTTGCGGTTACGCCAGGAGCCGTATTCGGTGACCAGATGCATCGGTACATCGAAGTGGCACAGCGTCACCAGCGGTTCAATACCGTACTTTTTGCATTCGGCAAATACCGCGCGATAGAACGCGATGCCTTCCTCATTCGGCGTCAGTTCATCGCCGTTGGGATAGAGGCGGCTCCAGGCAATGGAAGTGCGAAAAACGGTGAAACCCATTTCCGCCATCAGAGCGATATCGTCTTTATAGCGATGGTAAAAATCGATCGCCTGATGGCTTGGATAAAATTCGTCATTCCGCAGTTGGAAGCGTTTTTCCAGTCCCAGCTTGACCGGCATGCGATGCTCGCCGTGCGGGATCATATCGACGGTGGTCAACCCTTTGCCGCCCTCCCGGTATGCGCCTTCAGACTGGTTGGCGGCCAGTGCGCCACCCCATAAAAATCCTTGCGGAAATACAACCATAATAAACCTCAGTGAATAACAGTCAGACGCTGGCGCCTTTTACCGCGGACGGTTGTGCAGCCTGATTTTTTCGTGCCTGTGCGGCCGCATCCTCGACGGGGATATCCTCAAAGCCCAGCAGCAGCGTCAGGACAAACGACAACACGACCGCCAGCGCCATGACGCCGAACACCCAGACGATGGTCATTGGGTTGGCCGGATCGAAAAACTGAACGCTGGTAAACAGGCCCGGTGCCGCCATTGAGTGGCTGGCGAGCCCGGCCATACCAGCGACGGCGCCACAGATGAAGCCGCTGATAAGACTCGCAATCAGCGGACGTTTCAGGCGTACCGCCACACCGTAGAGGGCGGGTTCTGAAATCCCCGCCATGATGGCCGAGGCCGCCGCTGCCAGTGCGGTCTGGCGCAGTTCCGGGTTTTTCGTTTTCCAGGCAACCGCCAGCGAGGAGCCGCCGAGCGACAGGTTGGCACCAATTTCGGACGGCATTACCATCCCTTCTTTACCCGTTTCGGCGATGGTCTGGATGATGGTCGGCGTAAAGACGCGGTGCATCCCGGTCATCACCAGCAGCGGCCACAGTGCGCCCATAATGGCGACAGACAGCCAGCCGAGATAGCCGTGAATGGTATAGACCAGCGCGGAAATTGCGCTACCGATCCAGATGCCAATTGGCCCAATCAGGACGATGGCAAGCGGTGCGGCGATCAGTACGATCAGCATGGGTTTCAGGAAGTTTTTGGTGACCGCGGGCGTAATGCGATCCACCCAGCGTTCGATATATGACAAACACCATGTCATGACCAGCGCCGGAATAACCGTATAGGTATATTTCACCGCGGTGACCGGGATCAGCGCGAATTCAACGTGCTCGCCCTGTGCCGCTTTCGCCATCAGATCGATAAAGCTCGGATGCACCAGCACCCCGGCAATGGCGATCGCCAGCGACATGTTGGTTTTGAATTTAATCGCCGCGGAGGCAGCCACCATTAACGGCAGGAAGAAGAAGGCACCATCGCCGATCACGGTCAGGATCGTTAAGGTGGAAGAGCCTTTTTCCAGCACGCCGGTCATTTCAAGGATCATCGCCAACAGTTTGAGCATTGATCCACCGATAATCGCCGGGATCAGCGGTGACATGGTGCCGATCAGCGCATCCAGGATCCCCGCGCCAATGCGTTTTAGCGTCAGCTTCGGTTTGTCGACGGGTTCGGCTGGTTGCATATCGCCCGGCAGCAGGCTGACGACTTCCCGATACGCCTGGGAGACGGTATTGCCGATGATGACCTGACACTGGTTGTCGCTGCGAACCACGCCGAGTACGCCGCTGAGAGTTTTGAGCGTGGCGCTGTCGACCAGTGCGTCATCTTTCACGACGAAACGCAGACGCGTCATGCAGTGTGTCACTGCGGTGATGTTGTCGACGCCGCCCAGAGCCGTCACCACGGCGCGCGCCAGCGCTGCATAATTCTTGGACATAGGATTTTTATCCTGTTTTATCAGTAGGGTACGTTTTATTTTGCCGCTCGCTCGCCTGAACGATCGTCGGTGATGAAACGTTGATGAGAAACCGGTTCCACAAAATCATGAATAGATTCAAAATATGAAACAAGTGATGTGAGGTGTTAATTTTGTTTTTGTGATCATCGTCAAATTATGGTTTGACGAGACGACAACCTGCGCCAGAAACAGCGTGACGTTTTTCTGGTCTGGTGAGATGCGCGCAGGTGATATAATTTAGTCCATGATGCTATTCAGAAAAACCATGAGTATTAATCTTATGGCAAATATCAGGGGGAGTCACAAAGTAATGTTCGATCGCTATTTCTTTACAATGTTTATAAGGAGTAAATAGAGTAATATATAAGTAAAAAAACAAAGATGCGATGTTCAGCAATAGAAGAGATAGCAGAGTAACAACTGCTATAACGCACCGAATGTACTCAGTCTTCCCGGAAACGAGTGGCCTACTAATAGAGAATCCTTTTTTCAAAGTGCTGACAAATGTTGTTATCCGTCACGTAGTAATTTTTTAATGTTGGATTCTGGCAAGGTTCATAAGCTGTAAACATGGCAATGTACAAGTAAATAATAAGCGATATAATATTTAATAAAATGAAAAGAGAGAAAAATAGGATTGCAATCATTGTTGCATATTTTTGAAATCTCTTAGGTGGTTCATTATTTTTTGAAAACAATGCAAGAAAAGAATATAAAATGACATAGATAAACATTGGCGATGTGCAGGCCAGTGCAATGACCTTCCCATTGAACCAGAAATAATTACTGCTGGTAAAGAAGAGAAGCAGATATCGCCAGGGCAGATTGAGAGTGAAAAATACAAAAATACTGAGGATGGTAATGGTGAATATACAGGCCATTCGTATTTTTATTCTGTCAAAAGTGGTTGGGTTACTTTTTCTCATATATTCCCTCAGTTATGGTGATTATAAATAAGAAGAATGTTTCTGGTGTGATTTGTTTTTTTCAATGTTATTGCAAATATTATTATTTCTCACGTAATAATCTTGAACTTCGAGTTCCTGGCAGGGTTTGTAGTACGTGAAGAATGATATGTAAAAATACAGAAATAAAGATAGTACATTTATTAAAAAGAAAGCAGCGAGAAGAGTGAATCCAAATAGATTAACTCTATAAGTCATGTTTTTTGATGGCTCATAATCTGTAATGAATATTGTTATTGTAATATATATTATTGCAAAGATGTATGCTGGGGATGTGGAAAGAATAGAGAGGCTTCTGCCATTGAACCAAAAATAATCGCTATTACTGAGTATTAATGACAAGTCGTGGTATGGTATATCCATTATACTGAATAGCAAAATGCAAAGTATCATAACACAGATAATTCCTCCTGTTATTTTTAGTGCTTTTTTTAGAGTAAATGCTAGTTTTGCGTTCATATTTTTCTCAATTATGGATACTAAAAAATAAAATTTCATGTCCCAGTTTCGCACTATCGACCGTGAGGAAGATGAGTGTATTGTAGATGAAATACTTAAAATTCTGTCACGATGAAATGCACAGGCTTTCAAGGCAAATGTCATTATCACAATCTGATTAATAAAAGAGTCTTTTCTCAAGATGCTCGCAAATGCTGTAGTCTGTCACATAGTAATTTTTTAATGTTGGTTCCTGACATTGTTTGTAAGGAGATGAAACCCCAATATAAAGATAAAAAATTATTGAGAATGCATTTATTAAAATAAATATAACGAGTGAGATTAATCCAAAAATATTTACACAATAAGTCATTTTATTTGAAGGTTCATAGTTAATGAAAAACAGAGTGATTGCCATATAAATGATTGTAAAAATACATGCAGGTGCAAATGAGCATAGTGCAATATGCCTTCCGCTGAACCAGAAATGATCGCTATGACTAAATAACAGCAGCAGTTCTTTATAGGGGATGTGAAAGTCAAAGTACAGCATCGCACTGAGCACAGCAATGGAGAAAATTCTTGCAAGCGTTAGTGTTAATCGTTGCGACAATGTGTTCTCTTTTTTCATTTTTTTTCTCAGTTATGAAGATGATAATATAAAGGCATGCTGCGCATTAGCTTATGTGACTTAAACTAGGCTTTATTTTCTCGAACATGTCATGGGGCACCCTCTGTTGGTATAATGAGTGAATGTGCAGGAGGTATTTATTCCCAAAATGAAGCTAATAAAAACCATGCGTATCAATCTTGGAACAAATCTTATTATTAATGACATAATAGCTTTTTAATTCGGGTATTTCACAAGGTTTGAAAGGGGAAGATAACATGATGTAGAAATAAAAAAGCAGGGTGGCTATATTAAGTAGTATAAAAAGTGCCATGCAACTTATAGCAAATATGTCACCAAAAATATCTAGTTTTTTTGGGGAACGATGCGTTTTGGAGAAAATTGCAAAAAATGACATGACAATGCAATATGTTAATAATGGCACTGCGGATAAACATGCAATGCGTCTGCCATCGAACCAAAAATATTCATGACTTTTAGTAATGAAAATCATATCATGAAAAGGTAGGTTGACCGCTAGCACGATGAGCCCGCACATTAATGCAGCAACTGTCATAATTCCAAGGCGCAGACCTATTTGTTTCAATAAAGTAATGCAGTATCTTTTCATATTTTTCATTAATTATGTAGGTTATAAAGAGGAAGGAGGTTTTTAGGGAAATGTTCTTCATTCCAATGAGTTATTTTTTCTTGTTGGATTATGGCTTCCCTAATTGTTTTTTTTAGATCAGCAGACCAGTGATGTTGATAGTCAAGGGTATTTAATTCTGCATTTAAAAGGATCCCTATCAGGATAACTGCACCGGTTGTGACTATAACGGGTAGAAAAGTTACTAATCCAACCCCTGCTATCCCAGCCACTACAGCAGAAACCAGCGTCTTCGCCGTGTCCATAATCACGTCACCGAAGAAATCGACAAGGGTGTACTCTTTTTTGAATATCAACTCTATAGCTCGAAAGGCGAGAGAAAAATAAACACAGAATTTCACGCCTTTGACAATGTTATAAGCCACTCCTCGCCAGCCGATACCCAGATCCAGTAACTGCAGGTTTTGTGCTTTATAACGGGTTCCATTAAGAATACGTCGCAGACTGGGGTAGCCGGTGATTTTAATGTAAGACTCGCCATTGTATTTACAGGTTGTCGCGGCGATGCCTAAACCTTTAAAATTGAACGCCAGTTGATTGGCTTCATTAAGGTATGTCGTGAAATCCCTGGCCGTATACGCGCCATCCCAGATATCTTTGAGGTTACCGCCGCCCAGTTTGTACGAGAAAAAATCGTCGGCTTTACCGATGAGATCGCTCAGGATGCCTCTGGCTTCCTGTAGCGTAAATAACATGATGTAGCGCGTATTTTTGGCTAACAGCTCCTCCATATGGGGAAGTGTGTCAATGTAAGGGTGGTTGGGTACCAGTTGGTTGATGGGCTGCTGACCGCGCAGAATATCTCCTATTGAGTCAGCCCATGAACTCCCTCTGAGTCCTTGTCCATATCTCATCCTTGCTTCTCCTGATGATACGTTGTCAGAAAATCCGCTCTTCCCACAGGCTGTAGGTGCTGGTGCCTGCTACACAATGTTCCCAGCTAATGGACTTATAGGTGAAAGAGATCCTCTCCTGTACCTCCTCTCCTTCGTGGTGAATATTGTGAGGAACGTGAAGATCAATTTCGGCAATGTGCGCATCGGCCAGTTTTATCTGGTAATAGCGTTCGTTGCAGCCGGTTCTGTCCGTTCGGTAAAAATCAAAGGTGCAACTGAGGGATTCATTCTCTGAAATAGCTTTCGCTAACAGCGGGGACGATTTATCAATCGGTTTAATAATCGAAACGTTGTGGTGATTCACATTTTGTTCACGCGTAAGGGTATGTGCCAGGGTGAAAATAAATATTTGATCGCTATGCGCAATTTGCGCCTTATTACCGACAGATGCCAGACTCAGGCATCCGGAGGATATCAGCCCTTGTTGCTCACCTTCTAGCGTGAGGTAAATTACCCCGGCCATATGAACACTCCTTATTCATTCATTATATGTATCTAATCAGCACCAAACAGAAATATAAAACTTCTGCAGTATTCTCCGTTCGGAAATACAAATAAATCAGAAACGCGTGTAACGGTTAATTTTTCGCACTAATAGATAAAAGAAACCGCTTGTTAATAGATCAGGTAAATAACCGAAAGTAATCCACTATAACCTGATAACGGTGATGGTGAGGAGGCGGGAGTCGTGGACAAAACGCTGCAATTCCTGCTGCACTGAAGTAAACTTCCCGCCATCAAAACGTAAGGAATTTGCAAAATGACGACGATGCTGGAGGTAGCGCAGCGGGCCGGAGTGTCGAAGGCGACGGTCTCCAGGGTGCTTTCAGGGAATGGCTACGTCAGCCAGGAGACGAAGGATCGCGTATTTCAGGCGATTGAAGAGAGCGGCTATCGGCCTAATCTGCTGGCGCGTAGCCTTGCGGCGAAAACCAGTCAGACGCTGGGCCTGGTGGTGACTAACACCCTCTACCACGGCGTCTATTTCAGCGAATTACTGTTTCACACCGCGCGGATGGCGGAAGACAAAGGTCGTCAGTTGCTGCTTGCCGATGGTAAGCAAAGCGCCGAAGAAGAGTGCCAGGCGATCCAGTATCTGCTGGACTTGCGCTGCGACGCCATCATGATCTACCCGCGTTTTCTCAGCGTGGATGAGATCGATAAAATTATCGACAGCCACTCGCAGCCGATTATGGTGCTTAACCGCCGGTTACGAAAAAACAGCAGCCACTGCGTCTGGTGCGATCAAAAGCAAACCAGTTTTAACGCCGTGGCGGAACTGATTGCCGCAGGCCATCAACAGATTGCCTTTATTACCGGCTCAATGGACTCTCCTACCGGGGTTGAACGCCTGTCGGGATACAAAGAGGCGCTGACCCGACACGGCATCGCCGTCAATGACGAGCTGATCGTCAAAGGCAAATGGACGCCTGCCTGCGGTGCGGCGGGGGTGGACACGCTGCTTTCACGTAACGCGACGTTCAGCGCGCTGGTGGCCAGCAATGACGACATGGCGATTGGGGCCATCAAACAGTTGCATGACAAAGGACTGGTTGTGCCATCGCAGGTGTCGGTGATCGGTTTTGACGATATCGCAATGGCACCCTACACCATACCGGCGCTCTCCAGCGTCAAAATTCCAGTGACGGAGATGATTCAGGAGACCATTGGTCGACTCATCTTCATGCTGGACGGCGGGGCGTTTACGCCACCGAAAAGCTTCACCGGCACGCTGATCCGCCGCGATTCCGTTGCGCCTGTCACGGCGCGGTAAAAATTGTCATCCGTCATCGTCATTCGTGACGATGACACCGCAATGGTCGCCCTTCGTTTTTAAATATCGTTAAATTACAGCAAGATAAAAACTGGCATGATTTGTGAATGTTTCGGCACATTATCTGTCATTGCTGGAGAGTTTGATGAACCGTTTCATCATTGCAGACGCCAATAAGTGCATTGGTTGCCGTACCTGTGAAGTGGCCTGCGTGGTCTCCCATCAGGAAAACCAGGACTGCGCGTCACTGACCCCTGAAACCTTTTTACCTCGTATCCATGTGATAAAAGGCGTCAATGTCTCGACGGCGACGCTGTGCCGCCAGTGTGAGGACGCGCCGTGTGCGAACGTTTGTCCGAACGGTGCCATCAGCCGTGATAAAGGCTTTGTCCACGTCATGCAGGAACGTTGCATTGGCTGTAAAACCTGCGTGGTGGCCTGCCCGTATGGGGCAATGGAAGTGGTGGTGCGTCCGGTCGTGCGTAATAGCGGCGCAGGCCTGAACGTGCGGGCGGAAAAAGCAGAAGCTAACAAGTGCGATCTCTGCCATCACCGTGACGCCGGTCCGGCCTGTATGGAAGCCTGCCCGACGCACGCCCTGATTTGTGTTGATCGCAATAAGCTCGAGCAACTCAGCGCAGAAAAACGTCGTCGCGCGGCGCTGGAGTCCTCTGCATCGCTGCTTTTCTAATCCCTGAAAATCCGCGTAAAATACGGTAGTACTTATGCCGGATGGCGATGCTCACGCATCTTATCCGGCCTACTGTTCGCATCCCCGTAGGCCTGATAAGCGTAGCGCCATCAGGTAAACCGGGATAGATGACTGCGGAAACGACTTAATGGCACTAAACAATCACTCCGGCGTACAGCTACGTATTCGCGGCAAAGTGCAGGGCGTCGGCTTTCGCCCCTTTGTCTGGCAACTGGCGCAGCAACTGCAATTGCACGGCGATGTCTGTAATGACGGTGATGGCGTCGTCGTTCGCCTGCTGGAAGAACCCACCACGTTTATCGCTGAACTGCATCAGCACTGTCCGCCGCTGGCGCGTATCGACAGCGTGGAGAGTGAGCCATTTCACTGGGGACAGCAGCCCACCGAGTTCAGCATCCGCCAGAGCGCGGGCGGCACGATGAACACCCAGATTGTGCCCGATGCCGCCACCTGCCCGGAATGTCTTGCTGAAATGAACACGCCCGGTGAGCGGCGTTATCGCTATCCGTTTATCAACTGTACCCACTGCGGCCCGCGTTTTACCATTATCCGGGCGATGCCCTACGACCGTCCGTTTACCGTGATGGCGTCATTTCCGCTCTGTCCGCAATGCGATAAGGAGTACCGCGACCCGTATGATCGTCGTTTTCACGCCCAGCCGGTGGCTTGCCCGGCGTGTGGTCCGCATCTGAGCTGGTTGAGCGGCGGACGACAGGCGGAAAAGGACGCGGCATTGCAGGCTGCGGTTGAGATGCTGAAGGCGGGGGGCATTATCGCGGTTAAGGGCATCGGCGGGTTTCATCTGGCCTGCGATGCGCGAAACGGCGATGCGGTAGCAACCCTTCGCGCGCGTAAGCGCCGTCCAGCAAAACCGCTGGCGGTGATGCTGCCCGATGACAGCGGCTTGCCAGATGCGGCAAGTCGGCTGCTGAAAACACCCGCCGCGCCGATTGTGCTGGTGGATAAACAGCATGTTTCCTCGCTGTGTGACGGTATTGCCCCTGGGCTTGCAGAAGTTGGCGTGATGCTGCCCGCCAATCCGCTGCAGCATCTCCTGCTCCAGGAACTGAAGGGGCCGCTGGTGATGACCTCCGGCAATCTCAGTGGCAAACCTCCGGCCATCAGCAACGAACAGGCGCTTGAGGATTTACAGGATATTGCCGGGGGTTTCCTGTTGCACAATCGCGACATCGTGCAGCGCATGGACGATTCCGTGGTGCGTCAAAGCGGCGAAATGCTGCGTCGCTCGCGGGGATATGTCCCGGACGCGCTGGCGCTGCCGCCGGGTTTTCGCGACGTGCCGCCGATGCTTTGTCTGGGGGCGGATTTGAAAAACACCTTCTGCCTGGTGCGCGGTGAGCAGGCGGTGATCAGCCAGCATCTTGGCGATCTCAGCGACGACGGGATCCAGCATCAGTGGCGTGACGCGCTGCGGTTGATCCAGAATATCTATGACTTCACGCCGCAGCGCCTTGTTTGCGATGCCCATCCAGGATACGTCTCCAGCCAGTGGGCCAGCGAGATGAGCCTGCCGACAGAAAGTGTGTTGCATCATCATGCCCATGCTGCGGCCTGTCTGGCTGAACACGGCTGGCCGCTGGTCGGTGGCGATGTCATCGCCCTGACGCTGGACGGCATCGGAATGGGGGAAGCGGGCGCGCTGTGGGGCGCAGAGTGTCTGCGGGTGAACTACCGTGAGTGCGAGCACCTTGGAGGGCTGCCCGCCGTGGCGCTTGCCGGTGGCGATCTCGCCGCGAAGCAGCCCTGGCGTAACCTGTTAGCGCAGTGTCTGCGTTTTGTGCCGGACTGGCAGCGCTATCCGGAAACCGCCGGCGTGCAGCGGCAGAACTGGAGCGTGCTGGCGCGGGCGATTGAGCGCGGGATTAACGCACCGCTGGCCTCGTCCTGTGGGCGTCTGTTTGATGCGGTTGCCGCAGCGCTGAACTGCGCGCCAGAATCGCTCAGCTATGAAGGTGAGGCCGCCTGCACGTTGGAGGCGCAGGCGTCGCAATGCGCGGGCGTTAAACACCCGGTGACGTTGCCGCTGTCGGGTAATCAACTGGATCTGGCGATCTTCTGGTCGCAGTGGCTGAACTGGCAGGCAACGCCGGCCGAACGCGCATGGGCCTTCCACGATGCGCTGGCGCAAGGGTTTGCGGCGATGATGCGTGAACAGGCCACCGCGCGTGGTATCGACACGCTGGTGTTTGGCGGTGGGGTGATGCACAACCGGTTACTGTCGGCGCGTCTGGCTTTTTATCTGGCGGATTTCACGCTGTTGTTCCCGCAGCAGTTACCGGCCGGCGACGGCGGACTGTCGCTGGGGCAGGGGGTGATTGCCGCCGCGCGCTGGCTGAACCATCGTGATATGCCGGATGGCGACGCGTAGCGTCTTATCCGGCCTACAAAGCGTCACGTGCCGTAGACCGGACACCACGTCATTTATACGCTGACAGTGACAGGACGGATGGCGACGAATAGCGTTACAACGCGTAACATCCCGTAGGCCGGATAAGGCGTAGCCGCCATCCGGCGCCACGTCATTTACACGGGCAGCGTTTTCAACAGGGCGAAAGCCTCCTTCATCCTGTCTTCGCTCACCACGAAGGCGCAGAGTTGTCCTTCAGCGTTCACCCCTTTGGCGACCATCCCGTCAGGTTCTGCGGCAATGTGCCAGTTCAGATCGCGACGCTGGGTTTCCCCTGCCAGGTGCAGCGGCAGTTCCGGCGTTTTGATTTTGACTAACATGGCGGGCAACTTCAGCGGCGCGCTGCCGCCGAGCAGGTTTTTCGCCAGATACATGGCGCTGAGCTGAATCGGCTGCAGGAACGGCAGTACCTGACCGTTAATCTCTGCGCAGTCACCGAGAGCATAAATATCCGGGTTGCTGGTTTGCAGGTAGCTGTCAACACAAACGCCGCGATTGAGCGTTAAACCGGCGCGACGCGCCAGCGCCGTTTCCGGACGCAGGCCGGTGGCGGCAATCACCGCATCGACGTCAATGCTGCGCTGACTATCGAACGTTGCGCGAATGCCGGATGCGGTTTTCTCCAGCCCCTGCAACGATGATTTCAGCAGCAGATGCACGCCCATATCGGTAAGGCGATGCTGTAAGCGACTGCTCACTTCTGGTGGCATCAGCGAGGCGAGAAGGCTGGCGGCATTATCAATCAACGTGACCGCTTTACCCGCGCGACAGAAATCCATCGCCAGCTCTGTACCAATCAATCCGCCGCCGACAATGAGCACCCGTTGGGCGTCGCGCAACTGTGTTTCACCGGCGCGGAACTCCTGCTGACTGTTCAATGTGAGCATTAACTCACGTCCTGCTATCGGGGGAACAACGGCCGCAGCGCCCGTGGCCAGCACCAGTTTGTCATATTGCCATTGCTTATCCTGGCTTTTCACCACGTGGGCATCGGCATCAACGTCGGTGACCCAGGTGTGGGGAAAGAGACGCAGACTGAATTGTTCGGCAAATTCTCCCGCCGACTGGCGGGTGAGATCGTCGGCGTGCTGCGCCTGGCTTATCACATGGCTGAGATCGGGTTTGTTGTACTCATCCATGCTGTCAGCCGCAATCAGGGTTAACGGGACATCCGCGTCCTGCTTGCGAATGTTTTTAACTAACTGGCGGGCGGCGAAGCCCGAACCAATGATGACGATTCCCCGGCTCATTTTGCCTCCGTTGCCAGCACGTCGAAGACGTCTTTGCCTAATGAACATTCCGGGCACAGGAAGTTGTCTGGTACGTCGCTCCACGGCGTACCCGGCGCAACGTCCTGCAACGGTTCACCTTTTGCCGGATCGTAAATCCACTGGCACACGCTGCACTGCATGCACGGACCGAGGTCGGCTGCCGCTGCGGCGGCGCAGGCGCACGCTTCGTCTTTCGCCGTCGCTTTCACTGTCACTTCCGGCAGCGGCGCGAGCGCCCACTGACGCGCGATGTCGCGACCGTGCTGACGGCACAGATCCAGCGCATCCAGATCCGGGCGCCATTTAGCCTTCAGGCTCAGGGACATTTCAAAACCGGCATCCTGTAAACGGGTGGATAAGCGGTCAACCGCACCGCCGCTCCAGCCGTGGGAGCCAAAGGCGCTGGCGCGTTTGTTACGAAAACGCAGTCCGGTCATCTCTTCCACCAGACCGGCGATTTTCGGCATCATCACGTTGTTCATCGTGGAGGTGCCGACCAGCACGCCTTTCGAGCGGAAGACGTTGGTCAGGATTTCATTTTTATCGCTGCGGGCGACATTAAAAATTTTCACCGCCACGCTCGGGTCGACTTCGTTAATCCCCTGGGCAATCGCATCCGCCATCATGCGGGTGTTATTGGACATGGTGTCGTAGAAAATCGTGATCCTGTCTTCCTGATAGTCCGCCGCCCATTTCAGATATAACTCAACAATCTGGGTGGGATTATCGCGCCAGACCACACCGTGAGAGGTGGCAATCATATCCACCGGCAGGTTGAAGCCGAGGATTTCGCTAATTTTTGGCGTCACCAGTCGGCTGAACGGGGTCAGGATGTTGGCGTAATAGCGCTGGCACTGCTCGAACAGTTCGGTTTGATCCACTTCATCGTTAAACAGACGTTCGTCACAGTAGTGCTGACCGAAAGCGTCGTTACTGAACAGGACGGCATCGCCGGTCATGTAGGTCATCATGCTGTCCGGCCAGTGCAGCATCGGGGTTTCCACGAAGATCAGCTGCTTGCCGTTGCCGATATCCAGCGTATCGCCGGTTTTCACGACGTTAAAGTTCCACTCCGGATGGTGGTGGTGGCCGGTAATCGAGTCAATGGCGTTGGCGGTGCAGTAGATGGGCGTATCCGGGATCTGCATCATCAGTTCGGTCAGCGCCCCGGCGTGATCTTCTTCCGCATGGTTGATAATGATGTAATCGATATCTGCGAGGTCAATTTCATTACGCAGGTTCTGCACAAATTCGCGGCTGAATTTATGATCGACGGTATCGATCAGAACATTTTTTTCTTCACGGATGAGATAGCTGTTGTAGCTGCTGCCGCGCAGCGTTTTGTATTCAGTTCCGTGGAAATCACGCACTTCCCAGTCACGTTGGCCAACCCAATGAATGTTATTTTTAACCAGAATAGACATAGCAACCTCAATTAATTCAGCGTTGTTCAAAGTAAGTTGCTTTGCATATTGCAGGCCACGTGCCAACTTTTTAATTTGTTGATTTACAATAAAATGTTGTTTCTATACTCATTAAATGGTAGTCAAAAAGACTATCCATGACACAGTCAATATGACACCATGAATTGTCAAAATGACAGTGAGGACACCATGAGTTTTTCCGTTGATGTGCTGGCGGGTATCGCCATTGAATTACAGCGCGGAGTGGGTCATCAGGATCGGTTTCAACGTCTGATTACCACGCTGCGTCAGGTACTGGAATGCGACGCCTCAGCGCTACTGCGCTATGAGGCGCGCCAGTTTATCCCGCTGGCGATTGACGGTCTTGCTCGCGATGTGCTCGGCAGGCGTTTTACGCTGGAAGGGCATCCCCGACTGGAGGCCATCGCCCGCGCCGGCGACGTGGTGCGCTTTCCAGCGGACAGTTCCCTGCCCGATCCGTATGACGGGCTGATCCCGGGGCAGGAGAGCCTGAAAGTGCACGCCTGCATTGGGCTGCCGCTTTTTGCCGGGCAGAACCTGATTGGTGCGCTGACGCTCGACGGTATGGCGCCAGACCAGTTTGATGTTTTCAGTGATGAAGAGTTACGGCTGATCGCCGCGCTGGCCGCCGGTGCGCTCAACAATGCGCTGCTGATTGAACAACTGGAACGCCAGAATATGCTGCCAGGTTCGGGTATCGATTTCGAACAGGTAAAAGAGACGCAGCTGATTGGCCTCTCGCCGAACATGATGCAGTTGAAAAAAGAGATCGAGATTGTGGCAGGCTCCGATCTCAATGTGTTAATCAGCGGCGAAACCGGCACCGGGAAAGAGCTGGTGGCGAAGGCGATTCACGAAGGTTCACCTCGTGCGGTCAATCCGCTGGTCTATCTGAACTGTGCCGCACTGCCGGAAAGTGTGGCGGAGAGTGAACTGTTTGGTCATGTGAAAGGGGCGTTTACCGGGGCCATCAGCAACCGCAGTGGCAAGTTTGAAATGGCCGATAACGGCACGCTGTTTCTTGACGAAATTGGGGAGCTGTCGCTGGCGCTGCAGGCGAAACTGCTTCGCGTGTTGCAGTACGGCGATATTCAGCGTGTCGGCGACGACCGCAGTTTGCGCGTGGATGTGCGCGTGCTGGCGGCGACCAACCGCAGTCTGCGCGAAGAGGTGCTGGCGGGACGTTTTCGTGCCGATCTGTTTCATCGCCTGAGCGTGTTCCCGCTTTCCGTTCCTCCGCTACGAGAACGCGGTGAGGATGTGGTGCTGCTGGCGGGCTATTTTTGCGAGCAGTGCCGACTACGGCTGGGGCTTTCCCGCGTAGTGCTCAGTTCGGGCGCGCGCAGCCATCTGTTGAATTACGGCTGGCCGGGTAATGTGCGTGAGCTGGAACATGCCATTCATCGGGCGGTGGTGCTGGCGCGGGCGACCCGGGCCAGAGACGACATCGTACTGGAAGTGCCGCATTTCGCGTTACAGGAGGAGGCGATGACGTCGCAGCCGGAAGTGGCGGCGGATATCCCGCGCAATCACAATTTGCGTGACGCGACGGAGGCTTTCCAGCGGGAAATGATTCGCCAGGCGCTGGCGCAAAATAATCACAACTGGGCGGCCAGCGCGCGGGCGCTTGAAACGGACGTCGCCAACCTGCACCGGCTGGCGAAGCGTCTTGGGCTGAAGGATTAGATAATTCCGGCCTGGTAGAAATCCTGTAGGTTGATGGCGCCGGTGAGTTTACCGGTTTCATCCACCACCGGTGCGGCGGTGATTTTGCGCTTCATCAGAATCTCTTTGGCATCAATCGCCCGGCTTTCTGACTGTAAGGTGATGCCGTTGTGGGTCATGGCTTCATTGACCGGCGTGGTGAGCGCGCCGCCGCCAACCAGCCAGCGACGCAGGTCACCGTCGGTAAAGACGCCTTTCACCTGCATCTGCTCGTCGCAAACGGCGACCAGACCCAGACCGGTACGGCTTAACTCCAGCATCGCGTCCATCACGCTGGTGGCGAGTTGAACCTGCGGGACGGCATCGTCGCGGCGCATCAGGTGATGCACTTTATTGAGTAAACGCGCGCCCAGCGCACCGGCCGGATGCGAGCGAGCAAAATCTTCTTCATTGAAACCGCGCGCCTGCATGACCGCCATTGCCAGCGCGTCGCCCATCATCAGGGTATTGACGGTGCTGGACGTCGGTGCCAGGTGCATCGGGCAGGCTTCGCGCTCGACGGAAATATCCAGCACGGCCTTCGCCGCCAGACCCAGCGGTGAATTGGGTTTGCCGGTCATGGCCAGCAGGGCGATGGACTTATCTTCCAGGCGAGGGATGATGAGATCCAGCTCTTTTGCGCCACCGGAATAGGAGATGAACAACATCACGTCGCGGCTTTCGATCATCCCCAGATCGCCATGCAGCGCTTCGGCAGGATGAACAAAAAAGGCCGGAGTGCCGGTACTGGCGAGCGTCGCGGCGATTTTCTTACCAATATGACCCGACTTGCCGATACCCGAGACAATCACTTTGCCTTCGCAGTGGATAATGATATTGGCGGCACGGATAAAATCATCGCCCAGACGTTCCGGCAAACGGCTTGCTTCCTGTAATTCCAGCATTAACGTCTGGCGGCCCGCGTTCAGTAGTGCATCACTCATTGGTTTCTCCGGTTATAATCACTTCAATCCCTTTCTCTTCCAGCGCCTGACGAAATGCGGGATCAATACCCGCGTCGGTAATCAGTTTGTCGACGCTTTCCAGACTGCACACAACATTCGGACTCTTGCGACCAAACTTGGATGAGTCCGCCATCAGGATCACTTCGCGAGCGGCGTTGCACATCGCTTTGCTGACGGTGTAGACCTCATTAAAAGTGGTCACGCCAGCACTGAGATCAATGCCGTCGGTGCCCATGAAGAGTTTATCAAAACTAAACTGCTCAAAGGCGTTTTCCGCGAGCTGTCCGTGAAATGAGGCCGATTTTTTACGGAACGTGCCGCCGGGCATCAGGATGGTTTGTTCGTTGTCTAACTCGGACAGCGCGTTGACAATATGCAGGCTGTTGGTCATGACGGTGATATTACTAAAGCGGGTAAGCATCGGCACCATTTGTAGTACGGTGCTCCCGGCATCCAGAATGATGGAGTCGCCATCGTGGATAAAGCGGACGGCTGCTTCAGCAATACGTTCTTTCTTGAGCGTATTGATCAGCGTTTTGTGATCGATAGGCGGATCGGACTCCTCTTTATTTAACATCACGCCGCCATAGGTACGAATGACGGTTTCGGCATTTTCCAGGACGACAAGGTCTTTGCGAATGGTTGTGCCCGTGGTGTCAAAGTACTGGGCCAGTTCTTCTACTGAGCATTTCCCCTGCTTTTGCAGATGCTCAAGAATAGCGGCCTGACGCTGACGAGGTTTCATTGGTGTAATTACCCTGAATTAAATTTGCGAAATGATAATTTCGCAAGCTATAAGCATTCACAACGAAATTACCCATGTTTCAAACTAAGCGCCAATGATAGTGCATTCTGCGACAACGGATCATGGGGAAAGATCACATCAGGCTGTAATTCATTAAGATGTTTGCCCTGAATGGCGTCGATTTTGCCAGGTCTGGCGAATACGGTGAGACCTTTCATAAACAACGTATCGGTGACCCGCCGATCGTCATCGAGTGCGACGGCGACAACGACGCGCGGTTTAAAACGTCCTCCCGAACGCCCCACGCCGACATGTCCTTGTAGGCAAAGTTGGTCAAACGCTTTGTTAAAGCGCGATATTTGCCAGTACCCCAGCGCCAGTTGCGCGCACCAGGCAATGACGGCGACGGTAACGAGTGCGGATACCATGTTGTGCTCCTTTTATTTTGCCGGATGGCGGTTTCACCTTATCCGGCCTACGGGTAAGCCCGGCAAGCATAGCGTCACCGGGCGACACCCATTAGAACATCACCTGACCGCCAGTCACATTGATTGACTGTCCGGTGCAGTACGACGCTTTCTGGCTGGCATAGAATAACAACATGTTCAGCACATCCTGATAGTCGCAGCCACGCTTCAGCGGAACCTTATCAATGTAATACTGCTCCACTTCGTCAGGTTCAATACCCAACTTGGTGGCGTACTGCGGCAGCAGCGACTGGAACATCGGTGATTTCAGCAGGTTGCCAAGCATCAGCGAATGCACGGTGATGCCATATTCCGCCAGATCCAACGCCAGCGACTGCGTTAACCCCACGCCGCCAAACTTCGCTGCGCTGTAGCCGGAGTTGTGTTTGCTGCCCACTTTACCGGATTTGGAGTTGATCTGAATAATGCGTCCCTGAATACCATCGCGGATCATCAGACGGGAGAATTCACGCGCGCAGAGGAAGTAGCCCACTAGATTCACCTGCAGCGAGCGGTCAAAATCGCCGAGCTGGAAGTCACTGATAAATGCCGCTTTGGCGATACCCGCGCTGTAAACCAGCAGATCCACGCGGCCAAAAATTTCATCCACGCCGCGAGAGAGTGCGAGTACGCTCTGTTCGCTGGTGGCGTCGGCACCAAAACCGTAGGCCATGCCTTCGCCAAATTCTGCGTTAATCTCCTGTGCGACGTTCGCGGCTTTATCGCTCTGAATATCTACAACCGCAACGCGATACCCTTCTGCTGCAAGCCCACGGCAAAGGAACGCCCCCAGGGTCTGTCCTCCACCAATGACAACGGCAACCTGATTCATTTTTCTCTCCTTAAGCGACAAACTTCAAAATACAGCCCGGCGCGATGTCGTCCGGTACAGGCCCCGCAACGTGCACGGTGCCGGGAAATTCCGCTTCGCTCTGTCCATCGAAGCGCAGGGTGATATGCCCCAGTTCACGTAAATTCTGTTCGGCCACGCTGCCGACGGCGGTGACCGGATAATGATGCTGACCCAGTTCGAACTGCGCACCGGGTTGCAACGGGCCGTTCAGTTCGCCATGACAATGGATAAAGCAAAACTCCTCGATATCCGCAGGCGCGCCTTCACGAAAGGTAATCAGCATCTGGTCACAGAGGGCATCCGGTGCGCTCTGTCCGATACGGGTGATGGTGGTCTGATAAATAACGGTCATGTCTGAACCTCTTATTGATAAATAAAGCCGGAAACAAACCAGGCGATGAGAACGGTAGGCGCGCCGGTCAGGAAACGGCTCACCAGTACTGACGGTACGCCGACGCGAACCGTGTCCTGACGCGCTTCTGCCAGTGAAAGACCGACCGGGATAAAGTCACAGGCCGCCTGGGCGTTGATGGCAAACAGCGCGGGCAGCGCCAGGTGTGGCGGGATGTTGCCCAGACCAATTTGCACGCCGATCAGGACGCCGATAACCTGCGCAATGACCGCGCCAGGGCCGAGGAACGGCGACAGCAGCGGGAACGAACAAATCAGCGCCAGCGTCACCAGGCCCAGCGGATGGCTGGCAAGCGGCACCAGGCCGTGGGCGATCCAGTCGCCAAGACCCGAGGCCATGATGATGCCGATAAGCGCCGAGACGAATGCCATGAAGGGGAGAATGGTTTTCAGTACTGTATCAATGGTGTCGCGACCCGACTGGAACAGCACGGCCACCGCCGACCCCATTCCCATTCCGACTTTCGCCAGCAGGCCATCGCTTTGTTCCGTGATCTTTTTGCTGGCATCGTAATCGCGTCCGGCGGTGGTACTTGCCGGTTGCTGTTGCGGCTGTGCTGTGGCAGACGCGTCGCCCACCACGGTAATGTTGTCTTCCCTGACGCCAGAGACATAGATGTCTTCGACGATGTACTGGGCAAGCGGTCCGGATTTCCCGGTTGAGTGAATGTTCACTGTCGGGATACGGCGTTTGGGATAGATCCCGCAGCGCAGCGTCCCGCCACAGTCGATGATGGCGACGCCAATTTCGTCTTCCGGCGGTTCGCCCTCTTTAAAGCCGTCGACAGCCTGCCAGCCGGTTAACTGCGCCAGTTTGTCGACAATCGCCGGGCGCGTGCCTGCGGTGATATAGACAATTTTCTTGCCGGCGACCACGTCCAGCTCCAACGGGCCACCCCAGCCGCCAGTCCCTTTTTCAATACGAATACGCGTCATGATGCTGCTCCTGCAAGGTGGACTTTCTGCTCAAGTTGGATACCCATCTTTTTCTCAAAGATGGAGGTCGTGAGGTCCGTGACCCAGCCACGAAAGAAGTTGGTGACCAGACCGACCAGCAGGTAGCTCACTGCCAGCGGGCCGAGTGGGAGACCTAACGTGGTCAGGCCGCTGGCAATACCGAGATAAACGAACAGTTCGCCGGGGTTGATATGTGGGAACAGGCCGTTCATCGAGTGACAGCTGTAAGAGGCTGCCGCGTAGTAGCTGGGCTTATATTTCTCTGGCATAAAGCGGCCCAGACTCAGGGTCATGGGGTTACAAAACACAAACGTGCCAATAAAGGGCAGAATCAGGTAACGGGATAATGGGTTCCCGGCACAGCGCTGGGCGAAGCGTTCGATCCGCTGTTGGCCGATAAAGTTGATTAGCGCATTCATGATGACCAGCAGGCTGATCAGCAGTGGAAGAATACCGGTGACCATCCCGGTAAACACCTCTCCACCTTTCTGGAACAGCCCGATGAACCACTCTGCTCCATGTGTAATGGTTTCGATCATTGTTCTCTCCTGTAGGGATTTTTAGTTATCTTGCGAATGGGTGACTTATTTTAATCAGATTGAAAGCAATAAAAGTGTTATTTTGATCTCAAAATGAAAGTAAAATATTTTAAATTGAAAGTTTTTGCGCGAAGGAAAGAATGTGCTGACGATCAACTCATGGAGAGCGATACGTAAATTGTGTGACGGAGCGCGTCTGGCGCTTCCTTGTATGGCGGGGGATGCTTTACCATACTTCTCTCTGGCTGAATCTGTTTAATGGATGTCTCATGTTCAAGCGTCGTTATGTAGCATTACTTCCCCTGTTTGTGTTACTTGCTGCCTGTAGTAGCAAACCGAAACCTCAAGAACCTCAAACGACAACGGGGACGCCTTCCGGCGGTTTCCTGCTTGAGCCCCAGCACAACGTTATGCAGATGGGCGGTGATTTTGCCAACAACCCAAATGCGCAGCAGTTCATCGATAAGATGGTGAACAAGCACGGTTTCAATCGTCAGCAGTTGCAGGAGATTTTGTCGCAGGCGAAGCGTCTGGATTACGTTTTACGTCTGATGGACAGGCAGGCGCCCACCACGCAGCCGCCAGCGGGGCCTAACGGCGCATGGCTGCGCTACCGCAAACAGTTCATCACGCCAGATAACGTGCAAAACGGCGTGGCGTTCTGGAATCAATATGAAGACGCGCTGAACCGCGCCTGGCAGGTTTATGGCGTTCCGCCGGAGATCGTCGTGGGCATTATCGGCGTGGAAACTCGCTGGGGTCGCGTGATGGGAAAAACGCGCATTCTGGATGCGCTGGCGACGCTGTCGTTTAACTATCCACGTCGTGCGGAGTACTTCTCTGGCGAACTGGAGACGTTCCTGCTGATGGCGCGTAACGAACAGGACGATCCGTTAGATCTGAAAGGTTCCTTTGCTGGCGCGATGGGGTACGGACAGTTCATGCCGTCGTCCTATAAAGAGTACGCGGTGGATTTCAATGGCGACGGCCACATCAACCTGTGGGATCCGGTCGATGCCATCGGCAGCGTGGCGAATTACTTCAAAGCACACGGTTGGGTGAAGGACGACACGGTGGCGGTGATGGTGAACGGTCAGGCACCGGGACTGGCGAATGGTTTTAAAACACAGTACAGTCCTTCTCAACTGGCGGCAGCCGGATTAACGCCGCAACAACCGCTGGGCAACCATCAGCAGGTGAGCCTGTTGCGCCTGGATATCGGCACCGGTTACCAGTACTGGTACGGCCTGCCGAACTTCTATGCCATTACCCGCTACAACCACAGCACCCATTATGCGATGGCGGTGTGGCAGTTGGGTCAGGCGGTGGCGCTGGCGCGCGTGCAGTAATCTGCGCTTACAGAGGGGAGCACGGGCTTCCCTCTGCTGGTACTATCACTGTTTTTTCGACCGATTCTCTGCACGCAGCAGGGATATCTTCTTTGATATTGTCAGGCTGTAGCCAAGGCATCCCAGGCCTAAGATAATTTGGCCGCCATCATAAGGTTCAATATATCCGGCCGATATAATGTTCAGCGCCCCCATCACTAAAGAACATACGCCGCCAATGATGAGCCATAACCGTAGTTGATGGTGTTGTTTCAACTGTTGCTGAAGGGGAACTTCCTTTTTGCCTAATGACATCATGTACTCTCTTCATCCATGCAAAATTGAACTTCACTCTATCGTTTTTAAGCACGGGTTTACCTGCATAAGTGAGAGGCTGGAGTTTTTTCGGAATACGACTCGTAAAATGGTTACTCCATCCCCATCTCTGTCGGGAAAGTGCTATCTTGTCCGGCATATTTTTTAACTGACAGAGGCTGATATGACTGACAGTGAACTGATGCAGTTAAGTGAACAGGTTGGGCTGGCGCTGAAAGCGCGCGGTGCGACCGTGACCACCGCAGAGTCCTGCACCGGCGGTTGGGTGGCGAAAGCCATTACCGACATTGCCGGCAGCTCCGCCTGGTTCGATCGCGGTTTTGTCACGTACAGTAACGAAGCGAAATCGCAGATGATAGGCGTGCGTGAAGAGACGCTGGTACAGCATGGCGCGGTCAGTGAGCCGGTGGTGGTTGAGATGGCGATTGGCGCACTGAAAGCGGCACGCGCTGATTTTGCCGTTTCCATCAGCGGGATTGCCGGGCCGGATGGCGGCAGCGAAGAGAAACCGGTCGGCACGGTCTGGTTCGCCTTCGCGAGCGTGCGCGGAGAAGGGATTACCCGTCGGGAATGCTTTAGCGGCGACCGTGATGCGGTGCGTCGACAAGCCACGGTTTATGCGTTGCAAACCCTGTGGCAACAATTTCTACAAAACACTTGATACTGTATGACCATACAGTATAATTGCGACAACAGTACAGAATCACTATCCGGCTTCAGCTGGCATGACAGGAGTAATTAATGGCTATCGACGAAAACAAACAGAAAGCGTTGGCGGCAGCGCTGGGCCAGATCGAAAAGCAATTCGGTAAAGGCTCCATCATGCGCCTGGGTGAAGACCGTTCTATGGACGTGGAAACCATCTCCACCGGTTCGCTTTCACTGGATATTGCGCTGGGCGCAGGCGGTCTGCCGATGGGCCGTATCGTCGAAATCTACGGGCCGGAGTCTTCCGGTAAAACTACGCTGACGCTGCAGGTGATTGCCGCTGCGCAGCGCGAAGGTAAAACCTGTGCGTTTATCGATGCAGAACATGCGCTGGATCCTATCTATGCGCGTAAGCTGGGTGTTGATATCGACAATCTGCTCTGTTCTCAGCCGGACACCGGTGAACAGGCGCTGGAAATCTGTGATGCGCTGGCACGTTCTGGTGCCGTTGACGTTATCGTTGTCGACTCCGTGGCGGCGTTGACGCCGAAAGCGGAAATCGAAGGCGAAATCGGTGACTCTCATATGGGTCTCGCAGCACGTATGATGAGCCAGGCGATGCGTAAACTGGCCGGTAACCTGAAGCAGTCCAACACGCTGCTGATCTTCATCAACCAGATCCGTATGAAAATTGGTGTGATGTTCGGTAACCCGGAAACCACTACCGGTGGTAACGCACTGAAATTCTACGCGTCTGTTCGTCTGGACATCCGCCGTATCGGCGCGGTGAAAGAGGGCGATAACGTGGTGGGCAGCGAAACCCGCGTGAAGGTGGTGAAAAACAAAATCGCAGCACCGTTTAAACAGGCTGAATTCCAGATCCTTTACGGTGAAGGTATCAACTTCTATGGCGAACTGGTTGACCTGGGCGTGAAAGAGAAGCTGATCGAGAAAGCGGGTGCATGGTACAGCTACAACGGTGAGAAAATTGGTCAGGGTAAAGCGAATGCAACTGCCTGGCTGAAAGACAACCCGGCTACCGCGAAGGAAATTGAGAAGAAAGTTCGTGAAATGCTGCTCAATAACCAGGATGACAAACCCGCTTTCACCGTTGATGATGGTGAAGGCGTTGCGGAAACCAACGAAGATTTTTAATCGTCAGGTGTCCCCCGTGCGGATAACGCAAAACTGCCATCCGGCAAAAAGTTGAATTACACTCAAGGGCTGCATTGATGCGGCCCTTTTTGCATTTCTGATTTCGAAGGTTGTTATGAGTGAACCCACACCGCGCCGACCTGCGTATTCCCGGCTGTTAGATCGCGCAGTACGTATCCTCGCGGTTCGCGATCACAGCGAACAAGAGTTACGACGTAAGCTTGCCGCCCCGGTGATGGGGAAAAACGGGCCGGAAGAGATTGATGCCACGGCAGAAGATTATGACCGGGTGATCGCCTGGTGCTACGAGCATCATTATCTTGATGATGACAGATTTATCTCCCGTTTTATCGCCAGTCGCAGCCGTAAGGGGTATGGTCCGGCGCGCATCCGACAGGAGTTGAATCAAAAGGGGATTGCCCGTGAATCGACTGAAAAAGCGATGCGGGAATGTGACGTTGACTGGTGCGCCCTCGCGCGTGACCAGGCGACTCGCAAATACGGTGAACCGCTGCCAGGCGCATTTTCGGAAAAGGTTAAGATACAGCGGTTTTTGCTTTATCGCGGGTATCTGATGGAGGATATTCAGGAAATATGGCGAAATTTTGACGATTGAGCGCATACGGGATTTTACTTCCCCGTAAAGAAAACTTATCTTATTCCCACTTTTTCCGTTCGGGTGATGGTTGTCATATGACGACCTGCGTCCGTAACGAATATTCCTTAAATACACAAAATCATTCAAGCTGCATCAAGGCGGTAAGTGAGTGAATCCCCTGGCGCTTACTGGAGTCAGTGACTGGGGAACGATCGCAGCCAACGCAGAGGCGGTTTGAAAGATGAAGTGTAGCTTGATTTCAGGATAATTATGAGCAAGAGCACCGCTGAGATCCGTCAGGCGTTTCTCGACTTTTTCCATAGTAAGGGACATCAGGTAGTTGCCAGCAGCTCCCTGGTTCCGAACAATGACCCCACTTTGTTGTTTACCAACGCCGGGATGAACCAGTTCAAGGACGTTTTCCTTGGGCTCGACAAGCGTAATTATTCCCGCGCAACCACGTCACAGCGCTGCGTGCGCGCGGGTGGTAAGCACAACGATCTGGAAAATGTTGGTTACACTGCACGTCACCATACCTTCTTCGAAATGCTGGGCAACTTCAGCTTCGGCGACTATTTCAAACATGACGCCATTCAATACGCGTGGGAACTGCTGACCGGTGAGAACTGGTTTGCCCTGCCGAAAGAGCGTCTGTGGGTGACCGTCTATGAAACAGACGATGAAGCCTATGAAATCTGGGAAAAAGAAGTGGGTATCCCTCGCGAGCGCATTATCCGCATCGGCGATAACAAAGGTGCGGCCTATGCGTCGGACAACTTCTGGCAGATGGGCGATACCGGTCCATGCGGTCCGTGCACCGAGATTTTCTACGATCATGGCGATCACATCTGGGGTGGTCCTCCGGGAAGCCCGGAAGAAGACGGCGATCGCTACATTGAGATCTGGAATATCGTCTTTATGCAGTTCAACCGTCAGGCTGACGGTACGATGGAGCCGCTGCCGAAGCCTTCCGTCGATACCGGTATGGGGCTGGAACGTATTGCGGCTGTGCTGCAACACGTCAACTCCAACTACGAAATTGACCTGTTCCGTACGCTGATTGAAGCGGTAGCGAAAGTGACCGGTGCGACCGATCTGAGCAACAAGTCGCTGCGTGTGATTGCGGACCACATTCGTTCCTGTGCGTTCCTGATTGCCGATGGCGTGGTTCCGTCGAACGAAAACCGGGGCTATGTCCTGCGTCGCATCATTCGTCGCGCGGTACGTCATGGCAACATGCTGGGCGCGAAAGAGACCTTCTTCTACAAACTGGTGGGTCCACTGGTTGACGTCATGGGATCGGCGGGCGAAGAACTGAAGCGTCAGCAGGCTCAGGTTGAGCAAGTACTGAAAACTGAAGAAGAGCAGTTTGCCCGTACGCTGGAGCGTGGCCTGGCACTGCTGGATGAAGAACTGGCGAAACTGTCAGGTGATACGCTGGACGGCGAAACGGCATTCCGTCTGTACGATACCTACGGTTTCCCGGTTGACCTGACGGCGGACGTTTGCCGCGAGCGCAACATCAAAGTGGATGAAGACGGCTTTGAAGCCGCCATGGAAGAGCAGCGCCGTCGCGCCCGTGAGGCCAGCGGTTTTGGCGCGGACTATAACGCGATGATCCGCGTTGATAGCGCCTCTGAATTTAAAGGTTACGACCATCTGGAACTGAATGGCAAAGTGACCGCGCTGTTCGTCGATGGTAAAGCGGTGGATGCCATTAGTGCCGGTCAGGAAGCCGTTGTCGTACTGGATCAGACCCCATTCTATGCGGAATCCGGTGGTCAGGTTGGCGATAAAGGTGAACTGAAAGGCGCGGGCTTTACCTTTGCCGTAAGCGATACGCAAAAATATGGCCAGGCGATTGGTCACCTCGGCAAACTGTCTGCGGGCTCTCTGAAAGTGGGCGACGCGGTTCAGGCTGACGTAGATGAAGCGCGTCGTGCGCGTATTCGTCTGAACCACTCCGCCACGCACCTGATGCATGCGGCGCTACGCCAGATTCTGGGCACGCACGTGGCGCAGAAAGGCTCGCTGGTCAACGACAAAGTACTGCGTTTCGACTTCTCACATAATGAAGCGATGAAACCTGCGGAAATCCGTGCGGTTGAAGACCTGGTAAATGCGCAAATTCGTCGCAACCTGCCGGTTGAAACCAACGTGATGGATTTGGAAGCGGCGAAAGCAAAAGGCGCAATGGCGCTGTTCGGCGAGAAATATGACGAACGCGTTCGTGTACTGAGCATGGGTGATTTCTCTACCGAACTGTGTGGCGGGACTCACGCCAGCCGTACGGGGGATATCGGTCTGTTCCGTATCATCTCCGAGTCCGGGACGGCGGCAGGGGTTCGTCGTATTGAAGCGGTAACGGGTGAGGGCGCTATTGCGACTGTGCATGCAGAAAGCGATCGCTTAACCGATATCGCACAGCTGTTGAAGGGCGATAGCCAGAACCTGGGCGACAAAGTACGTTCAGTACTGGAACGTACTCGTCAGCTCGAGAAAGAGCTTCAGCAGTTGAAAGAACAGGCTGCCGCGCAGGAAAGTGCAAATCTTTCCAGCAAAGCGGTTGATATCAATGGCGTTAAGCTGTTGGTGAGTGAGCTTGCAGGTGTTGAGCCGAAAATGTTACGTACCATGGTTGATGATCTGAAAAATCAACTGGGGTCGACAATTATCGTGCTGGCAACGGCAGCTGAAGGTAAGGTTTCTCTGATTGCGGGCGTGTCTAAGGACGTGACCGATCGTGTCAAAGCAGGGGAACTGGTCGGTATGGTCGCTCAGCAGGTGGGCGGTAAGGGTGGTGGTCGTCCGGACATGGCGCAAGCCGGTGGTACGGATGCGTCTGCTCTGCCTGCGGCGTTAGCCAGTGTGCAAGCCTGGGTCAGCGCAAAACTATAAAATAGTTACACAAAATCATTCAAGCTGCGTCAGGGCGGAAAGCGAATAAACCCCCGGAAGTGAACAGGTAGTTCGTGACCGGGGGAATGTGCGTAGCCAATGCTGAGACAGCCTGAAGGATGAAGTGTGTAAGCGTTAGCCGATGCCGTGGATAAGCATTCCGCGGCGTTTGCATCAACGTTGTCGACAACGATAAAGTCAGGTTGAAGTTGTGTATATCGGCTAAACTTAGGTTTAACAGAATGTGATGCCGTGACTGCTTACATGTAATGTGTTTGTCATCGCTTACTTTTTGGCGTTATATGATGGATAATGCCGGGATACAGAGAGACCCGACTCTTTTAATCTTTCAAGGAGCAAAGAATGCTGATTCTGACTCGTCGAGTTGGTGAGACCCTCATGATTGGAGATGAGGTCACCGTGACAGTTTTAGGGGTGAAGGGCAACCAGGTACGCATCGGCGTAAACGCCCCGAAAGAAGTTTCTGTCCATCGTGAAGAGATCTACCAGCGTATCCAGGCTGAAAAATCCCAGCAGTCCAGTTACTAAGGTTTCCGCGTCTCACCTGACCGGGTGAGGCGCAACCTGACGTCTTCGTAAATCCCTCTCTTTTTCGTTATGTTGTGACTCTTTTTCCCGTTCCGCGTCACTCTCCTGCAGTCGTAGGGCTTTTTCATTGTGGTAGTCAGTAGCCCCAGAGACCAATTTATCTGTTGATAAAACACTCTTTTTGCCGTTTTTGCAGACTAATTGAACGTGAAGTGTGCAAACGATAAAAGCTCAGGAAAAATTGTTTGACTTATAAGTCCCAGAAAGTAATATGTGCGCCACGCAGCGACGATGAGCAGAAACAAGTTCTTCGAAGCACTCGTAAGAGGCGTGTGGTGAGGTGGCCGAGAGGCTGAAGGCGCTCCCCTGCTAAGGGAGTATGCGGTCAAAAGCTGCATCCGGGGTTCGAATCCCCGCCTCACCGCCATTTGCATCCGTAGCTCAGCTGGATAGAGTACTCGGCTACGAACCGAGCGGTCGGAGGTTCGAATCCTCCCGGATGCACCATCTCTTACTTGATACGGCTTTAGTCGCGGTATCAAAATCTGCAGTAAAGTAAGTTTCCCGATGCATCCGTAGCTCAGCTGGATAGAGTACTCGGCTACGAACCGAGCGGTCGGAGGTTCGAATCCTCCCGGATGCACCATCTCTTACTTGATACCGCTTTTATGCAGTATCAATATCGGCAGTAAAATACGTTTTCCGATGCATCCGTAGCTCAGCTGGATAGAGTACTCGGCTACGAACCGAGCGGTCGGAGGTTCGAATCCTCCCGGATGCACCATCTCTTGCTTGATACCGATTTTATGCAGTATCAACATCGGCAGTAAAATACATTTCCCGATGCATCCGTAGCTCAGCTGGATAGAGTACTCGGCTACGAACCGAGCGGTCGGAGGTTCGAATCCTCCCGGATGCACCATTTTCTCCCGGATAACAGCTCGTTCGTTGTTTCATGGTCTGCGAGAGTATCGCAAGCACCAGGGGGATAACGTTGCCCCAGCAACGGCCCGAAGGGCGAGGCTTTGCCGAGTCATCCTCCCGGATGCACCATCTTCTCTCTTTATCCCCTCTGCATTAACACCCTGAACAATCCTCAGCATCGTCGTCAGCGACAAAATCCAGCAATTACGATAAAGTAACGTCTGTTTATTTGCCGGGTGAGAGTGCTATGTACGAACGTTATGCGGGTCTGATTTTCGATATGGATGGTACCCTTCTGGATACTGAACCGACGCACCGTAAGGCGTGGGTTGAAGTATTAGGTCGTTACGGTATGCACTTTGATCTTCAGGCGATGATTGCCCTTAACGGCTCAGCCACATGGCGCATTGCGCAGTCCATCATTGAGCTGAATCATGCGGATCTCGATCCCCACGCGTTAGCCCGTGAAAAAACCGACGCGGTAAAAATCATGCTTCTCGACAGCGTCGAGCCGCTGCCGCTGATTGAGGTGGTGAAAGCGTGGCATGGTCGTCGCCCGATGTCCGTCGGAACCGGCAGCGAAAGCGCGATCGCAGAGGCGCTGCTGGCCCATCTGGGGCTACGTCGCTATTTTGATGCCGTCGTTGCCGCCGATCATGTTCAGCACCATAAACCTGCGCCAGATACTTTCCTGCTCTGTGCAGAACGTATGGGTGTGCCCCCGGCGCAGTGCGTGGTATTCGAAGATGCTGATTTTGGTATCCAGGCCGCACGCGCCGCCGGAATGGATGCGGTGGACGTTCGACACTTGTGAGTGACGGACTGTCGCTCCTTTCATTGTTCGCCAGCAGTTTTCTCAGCGCTACGCTGTTGCCCGGCAACTCGGAAATCGTTTTGGTTGCCATGTTACTGGCCGGGCTCAGTCATCCCTGGGTCTTAGTCTTAACAGCAACAATGGGTAATAGCCTTGGAGGGTTAACTAACGTTATCCTTGGGCGTTTCTTTCCGCTGCGCAAGACATCGCGCTGGCAGGAGAAAGCCGCAGGCTGGCTTAAACGCTATGGTGCGGTCACACTATTATTAAGCTGGATGCCGGTTGTGGGTGATTTACTGTGCCTGTTAGCGGGATGGATGCGCCTCTCGTGGGGGCCGGTACTCTTTTTTTTATGCCTTGGTAAAGCGCTGCGCTATATTGTTGTCGCGGCGGCTACCGTTCAGGGCATTACCTGGTGGCACTAATTGTGCCTGGGGATTAGCCTTTAGGGTAACCACTACAATTATGCTAATTAATACGATTTTGACAGGCGGGAGGTCGATTTGATCCCGGACGTATCACAGGCACTGGCCTGGCTGGAAAAGCATCCTCAGGCATTACAGGGGATTCAGCGCGGGCTGGAGCGCGAAACATTGCGCGTGAATGCGGATGGCACGTTGGCGACAACGGGGCATCCTGAAGCGTTAGGCTCAGCGCTGACGCATAAATGGATAACCACGGATTTCGCTGAAGCGCTGCTGGAGTTTATTACGCCAGTAGACGGCGATATCCAGCATATGCTGACCTTCATGCGTGACCTGCATCGTTATACTGCCAGAAATATGGGCGATGAACGTATGTGGCCGCTGAGTATGCCTTGCTATATTGCTGAAGGCCAGGACATTGAACTGGCGCAATACGGCACCTCGAATATTGGTCGCATGAAAACGCTGTACCGTGAAGGGTTGAAAAACCGTTACGGTGCGCTAATGCAAACCATCTCCGGCGTACACTATAACTTCTCGCTGCCGATGGCATTCTGGCAGGCGAAGTGCGGCATTGTGGAAGGCGAAGAGGCAAAAGAGAAAATCTCTGCCGGCTATTTCCGCCTGATCCGCAACTATTACCGCTTCGGTTGGGTCATTCCTTATTTGTTTGGCGCGTCCCCGGCGATTTGCTCTTCCTTCCTGCAGGGTAAACCGACCACGCTGCCATTTGAGAAAACCGACTGTGGGATGTACTACCTGCCCTACGCGACCTCGTTGCGTCTGAGCGATCTGGGTTATACCAATAAGTCGCAAAGCAATCTCGGTATTACGTTTAACGATCTCTACGAATATGTGGCAGGATTGAAGCGGGCGATTAAAACGCCTTCTGAAGAGTATGCGGCGGTCGGGCTGGAAAAAGACGGTAAGCGTTTGCAAATCAACAGCAACGTGCTGCAGATTGAAAATGAACTGTACGCGCCAATTCGTCCGAAACGCGTTACGCGTAGCGGTGAGTCGCCTTCAGATGCGCTTCTGCGCGGCGGTATCGAGTACATCGAAGTCCGCTCGCTGGATATCAACCCGTTCTCGCCAATCGGCGTGGACGAGCAGCAGGTGCGCTTCCTTGACCTGTTTATGGTCTGGTGCGTGCTGGCCGATGCGCCGGAAATGAGCAGCAGCGAGCTATTGTGTACGCGTACCAACTGGAATCGAGTGATTCTGGAAGGGCGTAAGCCGGGTCTGACGTTAGGCATCGGTTGTGAAACCGCGCAGTTCCCGTTGCCTGAAGTGGGCAAAGATTTGTTCCGCGATCTGAAACGCGTGGCGCAAACGCTGGACAGCATCCACGGGGGAGAGGATTATCAGAAAGTCTGCGACGAACTGGTCGCCTGTTTTGATAATCCGGAATTGACGTTCTCTGCACGTATTCTGCGGTCTATGCTTGATACAGGCATTGGCGGTACGGGCAAGGCGCTGGGCGAAGCTTATCGCAATCTGTTGCGTGAAGAGCCGCTGGAAATATTGCAGGAAGAAGACTTTGTGGCTGAACGTGACGCTTCAAAACGTCGCCAGCGTGAGGTTGAAGCGGCAGATACCGAGCCGTTTGACCGCTGGCTGGAAAAACAGGCCTGACAGAAAAGAAAAAGGCCACTCGTGAGTGGCCAAAATTTCATCTCTGAAAACAGGGATGATGATAACAAATGCGCGTCTTTCATATACTCAGACTCGCACCGGAACGAAGAGTTCAGTTTATTTTAAAAAAATTATCGGAGGTGGCTAAATGCCGTTGTTAGATAGCTTCACTGTCGATCATACCCGGATGGAAGCACCTGCAGTGCGCGTGGCGAAAACGATGAACACCCCGCATGGCGACGCCATTACCGTGTTTGATCTGCGTTTCTGCATTCCAAACAAAGAAGTGATGCCGGAAAAAGGGATTCACACGCTGGAGCATCTGTTTGCAGGCTTTATGCGTAATCACCTCAACGGCAATGGTGTCGAGATTATCGATATCTCCCCGATGGGCTGCCGTACCGGTTTCTATATGAGCCTGATTGGGACGCCTGACGAGCAGCGCGTAGCCGATGCCTGGAAAGCGGCGATGGCCGACGTGCTAAAAGTTCAGGACCAGAACCAGATCCCGGAACTGAACGTCTACCAGTGCGGCACGTATCAGATGCACTCACTGAGCGAAGCACAGGACATTGCGCGTCATATCCTGGAACACGACGTTCGCGTCAACAGCAATGAAGAGCTGGCGCTGCCGAAAGAGAAGTTGCAGGAACTGCACATCTAGTTGTGTGATGACTGACAAAAAAAGCCCGTTCAACTGAACGGGCTTTTTTATCACTATTACCTAGTGCGCGCCACCGCCGCCACCGCCCGCACCAAACGGGGGTTTAGCGAACCAGACCAGACCGAGCAGTACGAGGAAGATCCCCGCCGACATCCAGAAGATCTCGTTAGCCGAAATAATCAGCCCCTGATTGGTGATCTGCTGAGCTATCCAGCCTGACGCCTGCTGCTGCGTCATGCCCAGTCCCTGTAGCTGATCGTACATTGCCTGCGCGTTCGGGTTATACGGATTCACCGACTCGGTTAACTGCGCGTGGTGCATCGACTCCCGGTTGGTCCACATGGTGGTCGTAATCGATGTCCCGATTGACCCCGCCAGCGTTCGCGTAAAGTTAGACAAACTCGATGCTGCCGCCAGGCGTTCTGGCGGTAAGCCAGACAGCGTGATGGTCGTCAGCGGCATAAAGAAGCACGCCACCGCGAAACCCTGAATAAACTGCGGCCAGGCAGACGCGCCGAAGTCCATTCCCGGTTCAAACGTCCACGCACGCCAGTAAAAGCAGACGGCGTACATAATAAAGCTGAACGTCACCAGCCTGCGCATATCCAGCTTATGGGCAAAGCGGCCAATAATCGGCGACAGGATCACCGGAATGATCCCCACCGGTGCGGACGCCAGACCTGCCCACGTCGCGGTATAGCCGTAGACCTCCTGCAAGAGCTGCGGCAGCAGAACAATCGCCCCGAAGTACAGCATATAGGCCAGACTGATACACAAACAGCCGATGGTAAAGTTTCGCGACTTAAAGAGCGAGAGATCGACAATGGGGTTGTCGTCGGTGAGCTCCCAGACAATCAGGAAGCTAATGGCGACCACCGCCACCACGGTCAGAATGACGATTTCCTGCGAGGCGAACCAGTCCAGCTCTTTCCCCCGGTCGAGCATAATCTGCAAGCTACCAATACCAATCACCAGCAGCGCCAGCCCGATGGCATCAATCCGTCGCTGTTCGGTACGCGTTTCGCGACCGCGCAGGGTTTGCAGCGTCATCAAAACCACCACAATACCGATTGGCACGTTGATAAAGAAGATCCAGCCCCAGTGATAGTTATCGCTGATATAGCCGCCCAGAATCGGGCCGCAAATCGGCGCGACGATCACCGTCATTGACCACAGCGCCAGCGCAATGGAGCGCTTCGCGGGCGGGTAGTTATTGAGCAGCAGACTTTGCGAAAGCGGGATCAGCGGCCCGGCGACCACCCCCTGAACGACACGGAAGAAGATCAGCATGTTCAGGCTGTTGGAGACACCGCACGCCCATGAGGCAATGGCAAACGCCACCGTTGACCACATGAACAGCTTCACTTCCCCGACGCGCTTTGCCAGCCAACCGGTGATGGGAATCGAGATGGCGTTCGCCACCCCGAAAGAGGTGATCACCCACGTCCCCTGGCTCAGCGATGAGCCCAGGTTCCCGGCGATAGTGGGGATCGCCACGTTAGCAATGGTGGAGTCCAGCACCTGCATGAATGTCGCCAGCGACAGCGCAATCGTCATAATGACGAGCTGCGCGCCCTCCAGCGGTTTTTGCTGTTGCATCACACGCACCTCAGATTAGCCTGCGTTGGCCTGCACAATCTCTTCGATCAGCTTGTTGACCGGGGCAAGGCTGATTTCACGGGCGTTACTCTCAGACACCGGCGTGGTGCGAACCTGGCTGGCCAGCACCTGACCGTCGCGATTCGCGGTATCGACGGTGACGAGCGTCGATAAACCAATCCGCAGCGGATGCTGCGCCAACTGCTGGGCGTCCAGTTCGATACGCACGGGCAGTCGCTGAACCACTTTGATCCAGTTACCGGTCGCGTTCTGTGCGGGCAGCAGAGAGAAGGCGCTGCCGGTCCCCATATCAAGACCCACCACTTTACCGGTGTATTTAACGTCATCGCCGTAGATATCACTGATGACCGTGGCCGGTTGGCCGATACGCATATGGGCAAGCTGCGTCTCTTTGAAGTTAGCGTCGACCCACAGATTGGTGGCCGGAACCACGGCCATCAGCGGCGTCGTAGGGCTGATCTGTGCGCCAGGCTGCACGGCGCGACGAGAAACGTAGCCGGTCATTGGACTGACGATTTTGGTTCGTTCCAGCGCCAGCCAGGCGTTACGCACTTCGGTGGCGGCCTGTTGGACGGCAGGCTGATCTTCGAGTTTGCTGTCCAGAATCATCGCCTGATTCGCGTTGTATTGCTGAATGGCAACATCAAGCTGTGCCTGCGCGCTGGCCACGGCATCACGCGCGTGTTGCAGTTCTTCGCGGCCGATCAGGTTAGCGTTGCCGAGCGGTACGCGACGGTTAAAATCGCTTTGCGCCTGGGCGAGGGCAGTTTTCTGCACCTCAATGTTCGCCTGCAACTGTTTGCTGTTGATCATTAACTGATGCGTCTGACGAACGCTGGAGGCCAGCGCGGTCTTCGCTTTTTCAAATGCCTGTCTGGCATCCGTCTGATCGAGCGTGACGAGAACGTCACCCTGTTTAACAAAGTCAGTGTTATCCGCCCAGACTTTCGTCACGCTGCCGGATACCTGTGCCATGATTTGAACCTGGTTCCCTGCCACGTACGCATCATCGGTCTCTTCGACATGACGCAGTACCAAAAACCAATAGATCCCATATGCCACGGCAATAATGATAAAGAGCAAGGTCAGGAGGAGTAGCGTACTTTTACGTTTGCTTTTCTTCTTAACCGGTTGCTGCGGGGTTTGAGTCTCCGCATTTGCGCTCATGTTGTTCTCCACGATCTTATTTTTTCGTCGGCTGGGCCGAGCTGTTTACCAGAAAGGCCAGCACGTTCAGGTGCTGGCCAGTCAGTTTTCTTTCTTAATCTGGATTATTGAGCGAGTCGACGCGTTAGCTCAGCGCCTCAAGGATAGCACCATCCTGGTCCATCTGATCGAGACGCGTCAGAAGCTTACGGGTGATGTGCTCAAGCTGGTCTTTTTCTGCGGTACTCAGTGCAGACCAGAGTTGATGCAGGCAGTTATGCTGCGGTGGTAATACCTCGCGCAAAAAAGCATGGCCTTTATCGGTTAACTGCAGATGCAGGCAACGACGATCGTTGTCGCTTTCACGGCGCTCGATCCAACCGCGCTTTTCCAGCTCATCAGCGATACGTGTCGCGTTAGTACGCGATGACCCCAGGGCACAGCTCAGTTCAGAAGGCTGAATGCTGTGGTTTTCCTGAGACTCCAGCGTAATCAACGCCATAAACAACGTCTCGTTAATCCCTTGAGCTTTCAGCATTTTATTGCGATTATCCAGCAGCTTTCCTTGCATATGCATGCAAAGACGAGTCAGCAGAATTTCCTGATAAGGAAAATCCTCGTGGCGGCTGGCGCGAAATTTTAGCATTTGTTCAATGGGCGTAAACGAACTATCCATTTGGGCATGACCTCATTAATTTCAGCCGATATAGTAACGACAGTGACAAATAAAGTAAATGTATTATTAAATTAAAATGATTCTTGTATCCTATAAAACCGCCAGCATTTTCCACGCTAATCCATAGGCCAGAGCACTTAATAGCGTGGGAACAATGATGCTGCGCGTTTTATAAAAACTTGCACCCAGTACAGCAAAACCCACGAGCGTCGGCACGAAGCGACTGGCGTCGTGCATTACCTCAGGGGCGGTTGACACAACCAGCAGGGCGCAAATTGATGCTATGCCGATGGTGTCGAGTAGTACGCCGGTTGCGCCTCGCTTGCCCGGACGAGTATTTCCCATCTTCAGACGCAGCGGTAAATAGCGAAACCCATAATTCACACAGCCGACCAGCAACCCGAGTAGCAGTACCTCATAGCGCATCGGGAACCCCTTGCCAGAAAGCCTGGATCAGCGCGGTCAGACAGCCGCACACAATCCCCGCAAGAATCGCGGCGGGGATGGAAAATAGCGTCACGCCCGCCAGTGCGCCAGCGAGTGCGGCGGTCACGCACAGGGACTGTTTACGCTGGAATGACGCCAGCAGAAAACTCATAAACAGCGCGGGCAGCATAAACCCGAGCGCCGCTTCGACCGCCGGGAATCCTTTCAATAAACCGCTGCCGGAAAAGGCGCCGATTACTGTTCCCAGCACCCATGAAGCCCAGGAGCAAAATGCAATGCCGATCATCCAGTTTTCGCTCCAGCGACGGTTATCCCGTACCAGCTTTGCGGTGGCCGCGGCAAAGACTTCGTCAGTGAGGCCAAAAGCCCATAAGGCGGTTTTCGGTTTACTGAGTTTTTGGGCGATACGACTGCGCAGGGAAGGGCCGTATAAGACATGGCGTACATCCATCGCCATGACGGTCAGGGCGGCAACCCATAATGTACTGCCTGCGGCGAGCATGGTTGTGATAACGAACTGGCTGGCACCGGCATAAATAATGCAGGAAAAAAATACGCTTTCAAGCGGGCTAAACCCGAGACGGGTGGCATTGAGACCAAATGCAAAGGCAACAGGAATATAACTGATGACGATGGGTAAACTGTCTTTGAATCCTTCCGCACAGGTCGCCGGAGGGGTATTGGGCAGAGAAGCGGGCCTTTCCATAGAATTTTGCGCGTTATCACCAATGTTAAAATTATCAGGGTTAATAATCCCTATCACCTTAACAGACTGGGGGGCTCCTTAACACCCTCAGGAGCCCAAACGAGCGCAAACGCTTGCTGAGCGTTTAAATAGCGGCTTCTTGTCGGTGAAATCCTCGCCACCAGACCAGTAGGTTCAGTACGGCAACGGTCGACCCCGCCAGACAAACGCCCAGCCATCCGGCATGCTGCCAGGCCGAGGCGGAGATTAACGACCCTGCGGCCCCGCCGATAAAGTAACTGGTCATATACCCTGCGGTCAGGCGGTTTCGCGCCTGCGGATAAAGACGATAAATCACCGTCTGGTTAGTGATGTGAACCCCCTGAACGGTAAGGTCCAGTACCAGGATCCCGACAATCAGCGCCAGTACCGAGGCGTGTCCCAACCAGATAGCTAACCAGGAGAGCAGCAGTAGCAGCAGGCCCCAGGTCGTGGTGAGATGAGAATGCCCCTTATCCGCAAGACCGCCAGCCGGACGTGCGCCGAGCGCGCCAGCGGCACCCGCCAGCCCAAACAGGCCAATCATCCCTTCGGAATAGTTAAACGGCGGGGCGGCGAGTAAAAAGGCCATTGAGGTCCAGAGAATGCTGAAGTTGGCGAAGGTCAGGCAGCCCAGTAGCGCACGTGTGCGCAGCAGTTTATCGCGGGTAAACAGACTGAATACGGAACCCAGCAGTTGCGGGTAGTTCAGATGGGTGTCGGACTTCACCTTTGGCAAGCCGCGCCACAGGGCGACAGCCATCAGCGCCATCAATATGGAGGCAACCCAAAAGACGGTACGCCAGCCGCCGAGATTCGCCAGCAGGCCCGCCACGGTACGCGCCAGGAGAATGCCCAGCAGCAGTCCGCTCATAATGGTTCCTACCACTTTGCCGCGTTTATCGGGTGTGGCAAGCGTCGCCGCCAGCGGCACCAGTATCTGTGCTACCACGGAAAAGAGCCCGGTCAGCGCCGTGCCGAGGAGCATCATCGCCAGCGACTGACTGCTGGCGGTAATGAGCATCCCGCCCGCCGCCAGCAGCGTCATGGAGACGATCAGCGTCCGGCGTTCAAACATATCGCCAAGTGGAACCAGCAACAGCAAACCGGCGGCGTAGCCCAGTTGCGCTGCGGTGACGATAAACCCGGCCGAGCTGGCGGAAAGCGAGAAGTTGCGTGCGATGGTATCGAGCAGCGGCTGTGCATAGTAGTTGCTGGCGACGGCCAGACCGGTTGCCACAGACATAAGAACGATCAGTGCTGGGCTCAGCCCGTGAGAGGTTTTTGTCATTATGTTCGCAATCGTGAGTCAGGTGATGATTTCTTAGGGAATCAATCATAGCGGACATTTATGAATGCGGGGGATTTGTTGCGTGCCGGATTGTGCGGTCAAGGGGCAGTAGGGAGTAGGGAGTAGGGAGTAGGGAGTAGGGAGTAGAGTAGGCCGGATAAGCGCATCGCGCGCCATCCGGCATTCAGGAGGGGATTACTTCTGCGCAGCCAGCGCGTCGTTCACCCAACCGTCGAACTGCTGCTGGTGGGCTTTGATCCAGCCATCAACGTGACCCTGTACGTCAGCTTCCGACGCTTTACCGTCATGCATCATCGCGTTCTGCGCGTTGATGTCCGCCAGCGGCAGTTTCATGATGGCAAACAGTTTCGCCGCCGCCGGGTTTTTCTCAGCCCAGGCTTTGTTGGCAACGATGTGCATGGTGTTTACCGGGAAACCATAGTTCGCGCCATTCGGCAGTTTGGTATCGATATCTTTCTGTTCGCCCGGCAGCGAGGAGAACGGCACCTGCAACCAGACCACATCTTTGCCCGGCTTCATCACGTCGCTCACCCAGTAAGGCGTCCAGGTGTAATAGAGGATTGGCTTGCCTTCTTTAAAGCGGGTGATGGTATCGGCCATCATCGCTGCATAGTTACCGTGGCTGACGTCGACGGTTTTTTCCAGATCAAACGCTTTGTTCTGGTGGTTAATCACCGCTTCACAACCCCAGCCCGGCGAGCAGCCCATCATATCCGCTTTACCATCGCCATTGGTGTCGAAGATTTTGGCGATTTTGGGGTCTTTCAACTGGGCGATATTGGTGATTTTGTACTGCTCAGCGGTTTTCTTATCGATCAGATAACCTTGCGCGGCGCCGGTGACAAACGTGCCTTCGCGCCAGAACTTTTTGTCCCCGCCTGCCGCAGAATACATATCATCGTGCAGCGGCTGCCAGTTCACGGCGGTAAAGGTGGCATCGCCGGAAGCAATAGAGGTGTAGCCCACGTTATAATCGACTTCGCTCGGTTTGTTGACGGTATAACCCAGTTTCTCCAGTGCGCGGCTCACCAGCAGCGTCTGGAAGGTTTCTTCGGTGATGGTGCTCTGTACCGGTTGGACGGTAATGCCTTTGCCTGGCAGGTCGGCAGCGAAAGCGCTGGTAGAGACAAGGGTGGCAAACGCTGTGGCAATAATCATCTTCTGTCGCATCGTTGTTCCTTATTACACTTCATCCTTCAGATTGCCTCTTTGTTGGCTGCACTCATGCACCCCAGTCACGTACTGCGTGTACGCTCCTGGGGATACCTTCGTTTGCCGCCTCGATGCAACATGAATGATTTTGTGTAAGTTCATGAGTGTAGGCCCGGTAAGCGCAGCGCCACCGGGCAACAGGTGAATTACTTAGTGAAAGGGCGCGTGATGAGCCCAATGGGGCCGGTGGTGTACCAGCGACGATTACCCCGACTACGGGAGTCGCGACCCACGGCCTGAGTCAGACGGTCCAGAATGATGGCGAGGATCACAATGCCGACCCCACCGACGGTAGCCAGTCCCATGTCGAGACGACCGATACCGCGCAATACCATCTGGCCCAGGCCACCGACGGCAATCATGGAGGCGATCACCACCATCGAGAGGGCGAGCATGAGCGTCTGGTTGACCCCCGCCATAATGGTTGGCATCGCCAGCGGTAGCTGAACTTTGAACAGCATCTGACGCGGGCTGGCCCCGAACGAACGTGACGCTTCGATCAGATCGGCTGGAACCTGGTTAATCCCGAGGATCGTCAGACGCACAATCGGCGGCAGCGCAAAGATGATCGTCACGACTACTCCCGGCACGTTACCGATACCGAACAACATCACAATCGGTACCAGATAGACGAACGCCGGCGTCGTCTGCATGGCGTCGAGCAGCGGACGAACGATCTTCGCCGCCCGTGGACTGCGTGCCAGCCAGATCCCCATCGGCAGGCCGATCACCACGCAGAACAGCAGGGCGGTCAACACCAGTGCCAGCGTAATCATCGCCTGCGACCAGGCACCGATAGCGCCGATCGCAATCAGGGAAATCAGCGTCGCCACGCCCATCCCGACGCCGGAAATCTGCCAGGCGATCAGCGCGAAAATGAGAATCGCCACCGGAGCCGGCATTCCCAGCAGCAGTTGCTGGAAACCGTTAAGGATATAATCCACCGGCACACGAATGCCCTGGAAGAGAGGTCGAAAATGGGTGACTACCCAGTCAATTCCTTCGGTAACCCAACTGTCGAGCGGGATCAGCGTTTTATGGAACGGATCCATAATATTGAAATGTTCTGGTGCAGGCGCAGGCGCGCTGGTCAGCCAGTCTGCGCTGCCGCTATCGGCAGGCGTCCCTGACGGCGTGCCCCAGGCGTCAGCGGATTGTGCGGCGCTATCGGCCGCCGGTGCGGTATCCCACGGATTGGATTGATCAGCCATTGTTTGTCCCCTCGCGATCTAAAGCCTGTAGCAGCATGCGTTTTGAAATAATGCCGACATACTGTTGTTCCTCATCGACAACCGGCACCGCGCACGGCGCTTGTCCGACATGAGAGAGCAACTCGCTAAGCGGGGTTTGCGCATCCACGGCCAATGGCGCGTCGATCAGCGCCCCTTCCATGCCCTGGGCCTGGGCTAATGCCGCCTTTAATGAGTCAATGGAGACCACACCAACAAACTTATTGCCGCGTTCGATGACGTAACCGTATTCCCGGTCTTCATCCTGCAATAATTTCAGGGCAGAACGGGGGCCAAAGCCCGGCGTTTTACGAATCAGTCCGACCGGGCTACGGCGGGCAATATCTTTCGCGCTAAAGACCTGGCTAATATCGACGCCACGGAAGAAGGTGCGGACATAATCGTTCGCCGGATTATTCAAAATTTCATCCGGTGTACCGACCTGAACCACTTCACCATTCTGCATAATGGCAATTCGGTCGCCAATACGCATCGCTTCATCGAGATCGTGGGAAATAAAGACCACGGTTCGCTGATGTTTCGCCTGCAGTTTTACCAGTTCATCCTGCATCTCGGTACGAATTAAGGGATCAAGCGCGGAGAAGGCTTCATCCATTAATAAGATGTCAGGGTTAATGGCTAATGCACGGGCGAGCCCGACACGCTGACGCATCCCGCCGGAAAGTTCATCCGGATAGCCGTGGGCGTAATTCTCAAGTCCCACCTGACGCAGGGCGTCCAGCGCTTTTTCGCGACGTTCCTCAGCGCTTACGCCGGCTAATTCCATGCCGAATGCCGTATTGTCCAGAACGGTCATGTGCGGCATGAGCGCAAATGACTGGAAAACCATCGCAATCTTTTTTCTGCGCACCTCGCGGAGTTCGGCATCCGATATTTTTGCGATATCAACGCCGTCGATCAGTACCTGTCCACGGGTGGGTTCAATCAGGCGATTGAGAAGGCGTACCATTGTGGATTTACCCGAACCGGATAATCCCATGATGACAAATATCTCGCCTTCTTCAATGGCCAGACTGGCGTCTTTAACGCCAAGCGATAGCCCTGTTTTTTCCAGAATTTGTTCTTTTGAAAGTCCTTTTTCAATATATTTGAAGGCGCGCTGCGGATGCTCTCCAAATACTTTGTATAGATTCTTAACTTCTAATTTAATTGCCATGCAATAGAAAGATTCCTGTTATTTATATATATCGATATGTTACCTGATAGAAATAGTCACCTTTTTCTACCCTAACATACTGAGAATCTGAGACAACCCTGAATGTGAAATGAGGCTAAATAGGGTAGAAGGCAAATTGCCGGGACTTCCCATGATATAAGGGCTGAGAGCAAACCACGGCCGGTGAATATTTTTTGTAAGGACCACTGGAAAGGCGCCTGAATTTCGAAAATTCAGGCGAATATGGCAACAGCTATTGAGTGTAGATCACCCTGAAATAGTTGGGTGATAAAAACGTGATCTGCTTAAAATATTAACGTCATTATTGTAGTGATATTCCCCATATTAATTTGCGTTAAAAATTCCAGTCTTCGTCTTCCGTTTCGACGGCTTTACCCATCACATATGACGACCCCGAGCCAGAGAAAAAGTCGTGGTTTTCGTCGGCATTGGGCGAAAGCGCAGCCAGGATCGCCGGGTTCACCTCCGCCATTTCCGCCGGGAACAGCGCCTCGTAGCCCAGGTTCATTAACGCCTTGTTGGCGTTGTAACAGAGGAACGCGTTAACATCCTCAGCCCAACCGGTGTTGGCATACAGTTCTTCGGCATAACGGACTTCGTTATCGTACAGCTCCATCAGCAGTTCGAGAGCAAAATCCTTCAGCTCATCACGTCGGGATTGAGACAGTTTTTCCAGTCCTTTCTGGTACTTATAACCAATGTAATAACCATGAACCGCTTCGTCACGAATGATCAGCCGGATCAGATCGGCGGTGTTGGTGAGCTTGCCACGGCTGGAGAAATACATCGGCAGCCAGAAACCGGAATAAAACAGGAAGGATTCCAGAAACACGCTGGCAATCTTTTTCTTTAAGGGGTCGTCGCTGGCGTAATGTGCGAGGATAATTTGTGCCTTCTGCTGTAACGGCGCATTTTCCTCACTCCAGGCGTAGGCGGCGTCGACATCTTTAGTCTGGCACAGCGTAGAGAAGATGGAACTGTAGGAGCGGGCGTGCACCGCTTCCATAAAACAGATGTTCGACAGCACCGCCTCCTCGTGCGGCGTCAGCGAATCCGCCATCAGCGATGGAGCGCCGGCGATGTTCTGGATGGTGTCGAGCAGCGTCAACCCGGTAAAGACGCGGATGGTAAGCTGCTGCTCGGCGGTGCTCAGGCCTTGCCACGCCGGAATATCGTTAGACAACGGCACTTTTTCCGGCAGCCAGAAGTTGCTGGTCAGGCGGTTCCATACTTCCAGATCCTTGTCATCCTGAATCTTATTCCAGTTGATGGCGCTCACGCGTGATAATGTCATACCGCTCTCCTTACAGTGCGCACGAGACGCAGCCTTCAATTTCAGTGCCTTCCAGCGCCAGTTGGCGCAACCGAATGTAATACAGCGACTTAATGCCTTTTCGCCAGGCATAGATCTGCGCCTTGTTGATATCGCGGGTGGTGGCGGTATCGGGGAAAAACAGCGTCAGCGACAGGCCCTGATCGACGTGTTTAGTGGCTTCAGCATAGGTATCAATGATTTTCTCCGCGCCGATTTCGTAGGCGTCCTGGTACATGTCCAGATTCTCATTGGTCATGAACGGGGCAGGATAATAGACGCGCCCGGTCTTGCCCTCTTTGCGAATCTCCACTTTCGAGACAATCGGGTGAATGCTCGATGTCGCATGATTGATATAAGAGATTGAACCCGTCGGCGGCACCGCCTGTAAATTCTGGTTGTAGATGCCATAGCGCATCACCTCGTCGCGCAGGTACAGCCACATTTCGCGCGTCGGCAGCGTGATGCCGCTACGGGCAAATAGCGCACGGACTTTCTCGGTTTTCGGCGTCCAGCTCTGTTCCAGATACTGCGTGAAAAACTCGCCGCTGGCGTAGCGAGACTGCGCAAATCCGTCAAAGGTCTGCCCACGCTCACGCGCCAGCCGCATCGACGTATGCAGCGCATGCCAGGTAATGGTGTAAAAGTAGAGATTGGTGAAATCCAGTCCTTCTGGCGAACCATAAGCGATGCCTTCACGCGCCAGATAGCCGTGCAGATTCATTTGTCCCAGCCCGATGGCGTGAGAGGCGGCATTGCCGGCGGCAATCGACGGGACGCTGCGAATATGGCTCATGTCCGACACCGCCGTCAGCCCACGAATCGCCGTTTCCACCGTCCGACCAAAGTCCGGGGAATCCATGGTGTGGGCAATATTCAGCGAGCCGAGATTGCAGGAGATATCCTGCCCGGTCTGCGCGTAGTCAAGGTTCTCATCGTAGGTGGAGGCGCTGTTGACCTGCAAAATTTCCGAACACAGGTTGCTCATATTGATGCGGCCCGCAATGGGGTTGGCGCGATTCACCGTATCCTCATACATGATGTAGGGATAGCCGGATTCGAACTGAATTTCTGCCAGTGTCTGGAAAAAGTCGCGGGCGTTAATGTATTTTTTGCGCACCCGCTCGTCGGCAACCAGTTCGTCGTACCGTTCGCTTATCGCGATATCGCCAAAGGGTTTACCGTAAAGACGCTCGACGTCATAGGGCGAAAACAGCGCCATCTGCGCATTCTCTTTGGCCAGACGGAAAGTGACGTCCGGGATCACCACGCCCAGGGAGAGCGTCTTGATGCGGATCTTTTCGTCGGCGTTTTCGCGTTTGGTATCGAGAAAGCGCAGAATATCCGGATGGTGCGCGTGCAAATAAACCGCCCCCGCTCCCTGACGCGCGCCAAGTTGATTCGCATAGGAAAAGGCATCTTCCAGCATCTTCATCACCGGGATCACCCCGGAGGACTGGTTTTCGATGCGCTTGATAGGCGCGCCCGCTTCGCGCAGGTTAGAGAGTAAAAACGCCACGCCGCCGCCGCGTTTAGAAAGCTGAAGCGCGGAGTTCACCGCCCGGCCAATCGACTCCATGTTGTCTTCAATACGCAGCAGAAAACAGGAAACAAGTTCGCCGCGCTGCTGTTTTCCGCAGTTTAAGAAGGTGGGCGTGGCGGGCTGGAAACGCCTCGAGAGCATCTCATCGGTCAACTGTGACGCCAACACTTCATCGCCCTGCGCGAGCGTCAGCGCCACCATCACCACCCGGTCTTCAAAGTGTTCCAGGTAGCGTTTACCGTCAAAGGTTTTCAGCGTGTAGCTGGTGTAAAACTTCCAGGCTCCGAGGAAGGTCTGGAAACGAAAACCGCTGGCGTGGGCGCGGGCAAACAGCGTCACCACGAAAGCGCGATCGTAGCGAGTCAGAACGCTTTCGTCGTAATACCCTTCGCGCACCAGCGTTTGCAGGCGTTCCTCCTGACTGCTAAACGTGACGGAGTGAGGGTGAACGTGAGCGGTAAAAAAGGCGTCAACTGCCTGCCTGTCTTTATCAAACTGAATACGACCTGCTTTATCGTACAGATTCAGCATGGCGTTCAGCGCATGGTAATCCAGCGATTCCTGCATTACGCGTTCTGCGGTTGTCGTTGCCAAAATTCGCTTACTCCTTTTCGAACGTTGTCGATGTCGGCGGGTGTTCCCATCAGCTCAAAACGATAGAGCCAGGGCACGGCGCATTTTTGGGCGATCACTTCTCCTGCGCGACCGTACGCCTCGCCGAAGTTACGATTGCCAGAGGCAATAACGCCGCGAATTAACGCCCGGTTGTGGGCATCATTTAAAAAGCGAATCACCTGTCGCGGGACCGCGCCAGCCGTGCCCCCGCCCCCGTAAGAGGGCACCACCAGAATGTAAGGTTCGTCTACCCGGATCCGTTCGCGTTCATTCAGCGGAATGCGAACGGCGGGCAGCCCCAGACGCTGCATAAAACGGTGCGTATTTTCGGAGCTGCTGGAGAAGTAGACGAGCGGGTTCATGCGCTGGCCACCCGGGATTCAGGATGCAGGCGGTTGATCATATCCGGCCGAAACCCAGACCAACTGGTCTCACCGGCAATGACGACCGGCAATTGACGAAAACCTTGTGCACGCAGGATATCCGCCGCGTCGGGCACCAGATCGACGTTCACCATCTCAAATTCAAATCCACGGCTTTCCATCGCCCGTTTGGTGGCGTGGCATTGAACACAATCATTTCGAGTGTAAATAGTAATGCGCATGATTCGTATTTCCATTTAAAATGAGAGAACGGCGCGATAAGTCGCGTCGGGTTGGGTGTGTACTGATAGAGAGAATACTAGATGTAGTTGAAAAAAGTTTCAACCATACAAGATATGGGAATTATAGATTGATTACTCCCCACCGATGAGCCCGGCGGGGAGCGGGAATTTATGGTGATAAATCGTCAGATTACATCCGCATTCCAACGGCCAGGCGGTTAAAGCAGTTCATCAGGCCGACAGCAAAGGTCAGGTCGCTAATTTCGCGAGCGCTAAAATGCGCGAGCAGCGGCAGATAAACGTCATCTTCGGCATGGGTTCTGGCGATGTCGGTCACCGATTCCGCCCACGCCAGCGCCGCGTGCTCCAGCTCGCTGAAATGATGGCTGACCCGCCAACCGGCCAGCGCGTCCAGTTTACTTTGCGCGACGCCCGATTTACGCAGCGCCTTGCTGTGCATCTCCAGACAAAACGCGCAGCCGTTGATCTGCGAAATACGCAGGTAAATCAACTCCATTAGCGTGGTATCCAGCGCGCTGTTTTCCAGTGCCGTTTTCGCCTGTACCAGGGCGTTATAGACTTCAGGGCTGAGTTCATAGTAGGGCTGGCGTAACGTCGTCATTGTGCATCTCCTCGTGTTGATGGCCGGCAATGTAGCACTATAATGGACTGCATAAGAGAGCCATATTTTTATGAAAAAAGCAGACCATATGCCGCGCTATAAGCAAATTGCCCGCCAGTTAAAAATCGCCATTGAACGTGGGGAACTCAAGCCCGGTGCCAGACTGCCATCCAGCCGTACCTGGTCGCAGGAGCTGGGCATTTCGCGTTCGACGGTGGAAAACGCCTATATGGAGCTGGTGGCGCAGGGCTGGCTTGAGCGGAGAGGGCAGGCGGGAACGTTTGTCAGCGCACAGCTGCAGCCAGAACAGGCGCTTAGTGAACCGGTGGTATTTGCCGGGGAAAGTACGGTCCCTCAACCTTTTCAGATGGGACTTCCCGCGCTGGATCTCTTTCCGCGAGACGTCTGGGCGCGGGTGATGGGGCGACGATTGCGCACACAGACGCGTTTTGATCTGGCGCTCGGTGACGTGTGCGGTGAAGCCGCGTTGCGCCAGGCGATCGTGGACTATCTGCGCGTGTCGCGCAGTATTGAATGTCTGCCTGAGCAGATTTTCATCACTTCCGGCTATGCGGCTTCAATGACCCTCATCCTGCGTTCGCTGGCGACACCGGGCGATGGCATGTGGATTGAAGATCCCGGCTTCCCGCTGATCCGTCCGGTCATTGAGCAGGAAAACGTCGCGCTGCTGCCGGTCCCGGTCGATGACGACGGGCTGAATGTGGAGGTTGGGATCCGCGACTATCCGGATGCGCGTTTTGCGCTGCTCACTCCGGCTCATCAAAGTCCGCTTGGCGTCGCGCTGTCGCTATCCCGGCGTCATCAACTCCTTGAGTGGGCATCACAGTCTCAGGCGTGGATCGTTGAGGATGATTACGACAGTGAGTTTCGTTACCACGGCAAACCGCTGCCGCCGCTGAAAAGTCTTGATGCGCCACAGCGGGTGATTTACGCCGGTACGTTCAGCAAGTCGTTGTTCCCCGCATTGCGCTGTGCGTGGCTGGTGGTGCCGATAAACCAGGTGGGATGCTTTCGTCAGCAGGCGATACGGATGGCTTGTAGCGTGCCGCTACTCTGGCAGCAAACGCTGGCGGATTTTATCCGCGATGGTCATTTCTGGCGGCACCTGAAAAAAATGCGTCAGCACTATGCGCAGCGAAGACAATGGATTGAACAGGCGCTCGGCGAACAGGGGTTTCAGGTTGTGCCCCAACAGGGCGGGATACAACTGGTGATTGCGGTTGACGGTGATGATACTGCGCCGGTGCGCAAAGCCAACGAGGCGGGTCTGGCGGTTCAGGCCTTAAGCCGCTGGCGGGTGAAATCCGCCGGGCAGGGAGGGATACTGCTGTCGTTCACAAACATCGCTTCTGCAGAAATGGCGAGTCAGGTAGCAACGCGGTTACGGCGGGCAATTCAGGCCGATCTTTAGACGGGCATCGGTGTGCCGGATAAGCATGAGCGCCATCCGGCACGCGCTTCACAATTAGCGACGAAGGCTCAGCAGCGCGCCGACGAAGATCCCCACCGCCGCTGCCGTACCGATGCTACACCAGGGCTTGTCGCGTACAAACGTATCGGCGCAGCCTACGGCATCCCGGGCGGCTTGCTGCACGCGCGTGCGGCCATGCATTTTTGCCCGCGTCTCTTTCAGCAGCGCCTGCGCTTTACGCCGTGCGGCATCCGCTTCATCCTTCGCATCGCTGCCCCATGACTTCAGGACGGCTTCCAGACTATCGGCCAATTGATTGACGTCATTGTGAATATCCTGCACGCCATCATCTACATCGTTTCGGTTCGGTCTGTTAAACATATGATCCTCCAGTGATTTCGATGTGACTTTCAGTTTAGTCGATATTTTTAACTTCTGAGGCAGTTCACGGCGTTATTGCGCGTTTATGGACTTTTCTGAAAGCGTTGCTAATGCTGAATCAGGTAAGGTAAGCCCGCAGTAAAAGATAACGAGGAAAAAATATGTATTTACGACCTGACGAGGTGGCGCGCGTACTTGAAAAAGTGGGGTTTACCGTCGATGTGGTGACACAGAAAACGTACGGTTATCGACGTGGAGAGAATTACGTCTATGTTAATCGTGAAGCGCGTATGGGACGCACCGCGCTGGTGATCCATCCGACATTAAAAGAGCGCAGTTCATCGCTGGCAGAACCGGCAACTGATATTAAAACCTGCGACCATTATCAGCATTTTCCGCTTTATTTAGCCGGGGAAACGCACGAACACTATGGTATTCCCCACGGCTTTAGTTCGCGTATCGCGCTTGAGCGCTATTTGAATGGACTGTTTGGCGAAGCGAATTAATTAAGCGACTGGCATCGCCAGTCGCGGAGTGATTTCAGGCTTTGACCTGCTGGTAGCGGCTCACTCTGAACAGGCGGCGGCAGTAATCCAGGAAATAGCCATATACCGCCCCCATCAGCATTGATATCACAATATTAGAACTGACTGCGGCGGTAATTTGATGCCAGTCAGCGCCTACCGTTAGCAGAATTGCGACATAAACCGGGGACTGGAAGGTGACATAAGCCAGCACGTCCGCCAGGTTTTTTACCCATCCCGCAGAACCCACTTTACGCGACGCTTTCATAAAGAGATCGCGATACATTCCGTAGGGCCAGGCGATCAGAATGTTGACCGGAATGGCGACCAGTCTGGAAGAAAGTGATTGCTCAAAGCTCATTCCGGAGAGGAATATCTCGATCAACATGTTCACGACAGAACAATAAACAACCATCGCGAACGTGTCTGCTACAGCATGACGCAAGCGTGACTGTGGTGAGAACATGCTAATGCTCCTTGTAAAAAGGGATAAAGTCGCCGTTAAATGAGTTTAACTTAGTGATTTAGCGTGGTGTTTTTGCTTGATTATAGAGTATATTGCTGCATTGTAACTATCAACTAGTGAAATATTTTTATTTTTACGCTTTTTGTCGATAAAATACTCTGTAACCGCCTGATTTTTGTGCTGCATAGAGTTTTTGTTGCTGATGTAATTTAAGTGATTAAAAATCAATGTGTTATGTTTATTCGCTGGTTGGAGAACTTCCCGGTGTGGTAAGAACCTCCACTCAATGCTCAACGAACCGACATGAAGGTTATTTAGAGGGGAATGAAAAAATGAGTCTGGATATTATTCAGGATTAAGTAAACTATATTCTTGCCGCAGGATGTCGGTATTCTCCTGGTTATATCACAGGGTCTGGAAAACGCTCTAATAATAGAATACACTACCCGGTGTAATACTTTGTTTTTAGCGTTAAAGGGTTTTAATTACTATGAATTTGATGTTACAGAACTTAAATAATATCCGTTCACTACGCGCCATGGCTCGCGAATTCTCCATTGACGTTCTTGAAGAAATGCTGGAGAAATTCAGGGTCGTCACTAAAGAAAGACGTGAAGAAGAAGAACGGTTACAGCGTCAGCGCGCTGAACAGCAGGAGAAAATTAATACCTTGCTGGAGATGATGAAGGCTGACGGAATTAGTCCGGAAGAGTTATTCGGTGGTGAAGTCGCGACCACGCGGACGGGTAAAAAACGCCAACCGCGTCCGGCAAAATATCGTTATACCGATCTTAATGGGGAAAGCAAAACCTGGACCGGCCAGGGGCGTACACCTAAAGCGATTGCTCAGGCACTGGCGGCAGGTAAATCTCTGGACGATTTTCTGATCTAATTATCCGGGCGGTGAGGTTATCCTCACCGCTTATTTCCCACGGTGTTTCCCGCTTTATTGAGGACGACGGTTCCACGGCATTTTGTCGAGCAGTCTCGCCATTCCACAAAAGCCTGTCAGTCCGGCAAACAGGAGTCCCGCACCCACGAACCCACTGAGCAGAAAGAAACCACTGCTAACGCTGTACCCCAGTACTACGCCCAGTAACGCCAGTCCGCCTGCCGCAATTTGTACCTGACGCATCAGTGGAAGCGGCTGTGATTTATCTTCCGCTGTGGGCAAACCCGCCGCTTTCCAACCGTCAATTCCCCCTTCCAGCAGCAAAGCTTCTGCTGGCGCGACAAGCACCTGCAATTTAGCCGCGTTGTTTTGCGTCCGTTTCCCGGACTGACAATGGAAGATAACGAGCTCACCCCGCAGCCTGGCAGGAAAGCCCCCTTGTTCCAGAGCAGACAGCGGCGCGAGCTGAGCCTGCGGAATATGCTCACGCAGGTATTCGTCGGCATCGCGAATATCAATCAGTCTGGCGCCTTGCTCGATACGGGCCTTTGCGTCGCGCGGGGAAATCGTCCCGATGGTCATGTTCACTCCTTATGGACAATAGACGTTTTTCAATGTGGCAATGAGTGAATTCACCGCTGCATTTTTAATGGAATAGAGGATGCGCTGGGCATCGCGCTGGCTGTCAATCAGACCTTCTTCGCGCATTTTCGCCAGATGCTGTGAGGTGGCCGACGGGCTTAGTCCGGTGGCGCGAGCCAGATCGCCCGCGCTGGTACCCGGTGAGCCGCAAAGCATACACAGGATCAGCAGTCGCTTAGGATTGCTCATTGCTTTCAGCAGGGCCGCCGCCTGTTCAGCGCTGGCCTGAAGTTGTTCAAGTTCGCTCATATGTATTTTAGGTTTTGCTAAATTAAGTAAATTCTAAAATAAAAACGAAACGCATGCCAGCGTAAAGAGCGTAAAAGAGGGTAAAAGCGCGAGAGGAGACTGGCGATCTCCGCTAAGCTCACTACGCTTAGAGATAAAATCTCTTTTTAAACAATAAGTAATTTTTCTTTTTGGAGTGTGTATGGGTTTCTGGAGAATTGTTTTTACGATCGTTCTGCCCCCGCTGGGCGTCCTGTTGGGTAAAGGGTTCGGTTGGGCGTTCATCCTTAATATCATTTTGACCCTGCTGGGGTATATCCCGGGTCTGATTCACGCGTTCTGGGTGCAAACCCGTCCTTCAACGCTTTCTTAACCATCATCCGACAGCCCGATAGCGCGACGTTATCGGGCCACGCCTGTCGCCTCGCAGTCAGAATTTTAAGCGAAACTTTCTGCTACACTTCGTGAGTGTTTATTGTCAATGATCGAGGTGGATATGGGACTTTTCAACTTTGTAAAAGACGCCGGGGAAAAACTGTGGGATGCAGTAACCGGCAATCACGATAAAGACGATTTAGCAAAAAAGGTGCAGGACCACCTGAATAAAACCGGTATTCCGGATGCCGACAAGGTCAATGTACAAGTTGCTGATGGCAAGGCAACGGTGACAGGCGACGGATTAAGCCAGGAAGCAAAAGAAAAGATCCTGATTGCGGTCGGGAATATTTCCGGAATTGCCAGCGTGGAGGATCAGGTTAAAACCGACGTGCCTGCCGCCGAGAGTCAGTTTTATACGGTGAAATCCGGCGATACGCTGAGCGCTATTTCGAAGCAGGTTTACGGTAATGCCAACCTGTATAATAAAATCTTTGAGGCGAATAAGCCGATGCTTAAAAGTCCGGATAAAATTTATCCCGGGCAGGTTCTGCGTATTCCGGAAGAATAAGCGTAGTCAGGATTTCTCTGCCAGCAGTTTACCGGCCATGGCCTGCTGGATAATAGGAATCGGCGTCAGCAAATGTTGACGCATCAGTTCACTGGCGCGTGCCGCATCGCGCGCCAGAATTGCCTCTGTTAGCGTCTGATGCTGAACGTGTTTATCCTCCAGCATTTCAACCGACAACACCGTTTTTCGCAGCCAGATAAACCGATAGCGTGCCGCGAGATCGAACAGCCGTTCGCGCATTTGCAGTAGATACTGCGAACCGCATCCGGCAACGATAGCGGTGTGGTATGCCTGATGGCGTAAATCCCACTCATCCAGCAGATGTTCACTGGCGTCGCTGGCCTCAAGCTTGCTGAGCATATGGGCGCGGGCGAGGATCTCGGCTTCCCATTCGTCACCGCCCCGTTCAATCGCCAGACTCACCAGCATCGCTTCCATGTTGGCGCGGGCGTCGAAAATATCGAGCAGTTCCTGCTCTGACATAGACGCCACCCGATACCCTTTCTGATTCACGACCGTGACCAGCCGTTCCGCCACCAGATGAGAAAGCGCCTCTCTGAGCGGTCCAACGCCAAGAGAATAGCGTGAGGTTAATAAGCTCATGCGCAGTTTTTCATCAGGTTGATAAACACCGCGGATAATGTCGTTCTTCAGCCAGCGGTATCCATCTATGGCCGTCGGATGGGAAATGGCGGTCATGGTCTTACTCCTGAATCCTGTTCCCGGCCTGCGCCGGGAAATCATTTAACGGGTATTTTGCAGCGGTGCCTTTTGCCACAATACCAGTTTTTTCCAGCGCGACATAATCGGCACGGTACAAATAATTCCCAGTCCCAGCAGCCCTGTGGAAATGACTTCCAGCTGTTGCGCCGGGCGAAAGAGCATCACAATCAGCACAAAACTGATAAAGCCAATGACCAGCCAGGTCAGCCACGGATAGAGCCACATTTTCAGTTTGAGCTCGCCGCCTTCCGCCAGCAGGATTTTGCGCATCCGCAACTGGGAAATGGCGATCACCAGATACACCAGCAGGGCGATGGCGCCGGAGCTGTCGATCAGGAACTTAAACACTTTTGCCGGGGCGTAATAGTTCACGACCACGGTTAAAAATGCCGCGCCGGTCGAGAGCAACACCGCCACGTAAGGCGTTTTGCTACGATTGATTTTGCCCATAATCGCCGGCGCGTCACCACGGCGGCTCAGCGAGTAGAGCATCCGTGACGCGGTATACAGCGCGGAGTTCAGGCAGCTGGTTACCGACAGCAGGATCACACAGTCCATGATCAGTTTGGCATGCGGAATATGCAGCAGTTCCAGCACCGATTGATAGGAGCCGACCTCTTTTAGTCCCGGCATGTTCCACGGGATCAGGGCAACGACAACAAAGATCGAGCACAGATAGAAGATTGAAATACGCCAGATCACCGAGTTGGTGGCGCGGACGATATGCTTATCCGGCGTGTCGGATTCGGCGGCGGCAATGGTGACAATCTCAGCCCCCATAAATGAAAACATGGTGATAAGCATCGCGCTCAGCACGGCACCAAAACCGTTTGGCATAAAGCCGCCGTGATCCCACAAGCGCGAGATACCGCTGACTTCAGCGTAAGGGTAAACGCCGCCGATCGCCGCCGCACCGAGGGCGATAAAGGCGAGGATGGCAATCACTTTGCACAGCGCCAGCCAGAACTCAAACTCACCGTAGTTTTTGACGCTCAGCAAATTACTGCCGGTTAACGCCAGCGTGATAACCAGCGAGAACAGCCAGATCGGGACACCGGGAAACCAGGAGTTGAGGATGATTGCGGCGATATTCGCTTCAAGCGGGATCACCAGCACCCAGAACCACCAGTACAACCAGCCGATGGTGTAGCCCGCCCATCGCCCGATCGCTTTATCGGCGTAGGTGGAAAAGGAACCGGTGTCCGGCGTGGCGACGGCCATTTCGGCCAGCATCCGCATGATCATCACCACCAGTAGCCCGGCGAACAGATAGGCCAGCAGGACCGCGGGTCCGGCCTGGGCTATCGCCACGCTGGAACCCACAAACAGACTTGCGCCGATAACCCCGGCAATAGACAGCATGGTGACGTGGCGTGATTTCAGCCCGCCCCCTAAATCATGTGATTGCGACAGTTGCCCCATCTTATGACCTCTTTATTGTTATTGAGCCGTTTGCCGGATGGCGGCTGTGCCTTATCCGGCCTACAAACCATGCCGACTCTGTAAGCCGGATGGCGGCTGCGCCTTATCCGGCTCACAAACCACGCCGACTCTGTAAGCCGGATGGCGGCTGCGCCTTATCCGGCCCACAAACCATGCCGACTCTGTAAGCCGGATGGCGGCTGCGCCTTATCCGGCCCACAAACCACGCCGACTCTGTAAGCCGGATGGCGGCTGCGCCTTATCCGGCCTACAAACCATGCCGACGCTGTAAGCCGGATGGTGACTGCGCCTTATCCGGCCTACAAACCATGCCTACAGAGTAGGCCGGATAAGCGAAGCGCCATCCGGCAATTGGCTGCAAGGGTTAACGTTGCTTAGCCTCGTCAAAGCACTGGGCGATGATCTCCAGACCCTGACGGATTTGCGCATCTTCAATGGTGAGCGGAACAAGGATGCGCAGCACGTTGTAGTACGGCCCGCAGGAGAGCAGGATCAGCCCTTTGTCGCGGGCGCGAGCGACGATCTCTGCCGTCAGTTTCGCGTCCGGCTTGTTGTGGTCGCCGTCTTCAAACAGCTCAATAGCGATCATCGCCCCCAGCCCACGGACATCGCCGATTTCACGATGCGTTTCGGCAATCGCCAACAGGCCGTTGCGCAGGGTTTCGCCGAGCTCGTTGGCTTTTTGCAGCAGATTTTCCTGCTCGAAAATATTCAGCACCGCCAGCGCGGCGGCGCAGGCAATCGGGTTGCCGGCATAGGTGCCGCCCAGCCCACCCGGCGGGATGGCGTCCATCACCTCCGCGCGTCCGGTCACGCCCGCCAGCGGGAAGCCCCCGGCGATAGACTTGGCGAAAGTCGTGATGTCCGGCGCCACGCCCATCTGCTCCATCGCGAACAGTGTGCCGGTACGACCCGCGCCGCTCTGCACTTCATCGGCAATCAGCATGATTCCGTGTTCGTCGCAAATTGCGCGCAGGCGCTGCATAAAGGCTGGCGAGGCGGCGTAAAAGCCGCCTTCGCCCTGTACCGGTTCAATCACGATGGCGGCGATATCTTCCGGCGCGGCATCATTTTTGAAGATGCGGTGAATGCTGGCGATAGCGTCGTCTTCGCTAATGCCGTGCAGGGCGCAGGGGTAGAGGGCGCGATAGACGTGGCCGGGCATCAGTCCCATGCCGGCTGAGTACGGGTTCACTTTCCCGGTCAGCGACAGGGTGTAGTGGGTGCGACCGTGGTACGCGCCGCTAAAGGCGATGGTTCCCGACCGTTTGGTGGCGGCGCGGGCTATCTTCACCGCGTTTTCCACGGCTTCAGAACCGGTGGTGACCAGCAGGGTTTTCTTGGCGAAGTCGCCCGGCACTTTCTGGTTCATTATCTCGCACAGCTGTAGATACGGCTCATAGGCCAACACCTGGAAGCAGGTATGAGACAGCTTTTTCAGCTGTTCTTCGACCGCCGAGACGATCTGCGGATGCAGGTGTCCGGTGTTCAGCACCGCGATACCGCCGGCAAAATCCAGGAACTCACGGCCTTCCACGTCCCAGACCCGACAGTTTTCCGCACGCTCGGCAAAGATAGGGTGGATCTGTCCTACGCCACGCGGAACGGCGTTGCTGCGACGCTGCATTAATTCGTTATTGGTGCTCATCAGGTGTTCTCCAGTCGATTTTTTTATTAAAGGCCGATGCACAGATATTTGATTTCTAAGTAATCTTCGATGCCGTATTTGGAACCTTCGCGGCCAAGACCGGAGGCTTTGATCCCGCCAAACGGCGCGACTTCGTTCGAGATAATGCCGGTGTTAATGCCGACGATGCCGTACTCCAGCGCCTCGCCAACGCGAAAGACGCGGCTTAAATCACGGGCATAGAAATAGGCCGCCAGACCAAATTCGGTGTCGTTGGCCTGCCTGATGACGTCGGCTTCATCACTAAAGCGAAACAGTGGTGCCAGCGGGCCGAAGGTCTCTTCTTTGGCGACCTTCGCGTTGTCAGGCACGTCCACCAGGATGGTTGGCTGGAAGAAATTGCCGCCCAGCGCGTGTGGTTTTCCACCGCTAATCACCCGGGCACCTTTTTCCAGCGCGTCGGCGATGTGCTCCTGCACTTTGGCGACTGCTTTCTCATCAATCAGCGGGCCGGTGGTCACCTCAGGAGCCAGACCGTCGCCGAGGCGCAGTTTGTTCACTGCCTGTTGCAGTTTCTCAGCGAAGCGCTCGTAAACGCCGTCCTGCACATACAGACGGTTGGCGCAGACGCAGGTCTGCCCGGCGTTGCGAAACTTTGAAGCCAGCGCGCCTTCTACTGCTTTATCCAGGTCGGCATCGTCAAAGACGATAAACGGCGCGTTACCCCCCAGCTCCAGGGAGACCTTTTTGATGTCTTTGGCGCACTGTTCCATCAACTGGCGGCCAATCTCCGTCGAGCCGGTGAACGACAGTTTGCGCACCAGTGGGTTGCCGGTCAGTTCGTTGCCAACTGCGCCCGCCGAACCGGTGACGACGCTGAATACGCCCGCCGGGATCCCGGCGCGATTTGCCAGTTCCGCCAGCGCCAGCGCGGAGAACGGCGTCTGGCTGGCGGGTTTAAGCACCATCGTGCAGCCTGCCGCCAGTGCCGGACCCGCTTTGCGGGTGATCATCGCCGAAGGAAAGTTCCACGGCGTAATGGCGGCAGTAACGCCAATGGGCTGCTTAATGACGATCAGGCGTTTGTCGGCCTGGTGTCCGGGAATGGTGTCGCCATAAATACGTTTGCCCTCTTCGGCAAACCACTCAATAAAAGAGGCGGCATAGCTGATTTCCCCTTTGGCTTCCGCCAGCGGCTTACCCTGTTCAAGGGTCATCAGGCGGGCGAGATCGTCCTGATGTTCCATCATCAGATTGAACCAGCGACGCAGAATGTTTGCCCGTTCTTTGGCGGTGAGGTCGCGCCAGGCGGGTAGCGCGCGGTTAGCGGCCTCAATGGCTTTGCGGGTCTCCGCGCTGCCCATTTTCGGTACGCTGCCCAGCGTCTCGCCGTTGGCTGGGTTGGTCACCGCAATGACGTCGCCGCTATCGGCATCGCGCCACTGGCCGTCGATCAAGGCCTGCTGACGGAACAACGTCGGATCGTTAAGTTGCATGATGGCTTCCTGTCTTAAAAAGGTGAACGGGTGAAGGCGGCGTGTAAGGTGTCCACGCTACGTGCCGCACGCAGCGTGCGTCCGGGATTGCTCTGGCTTGCCAGCAGCGTCTGTACCTGGCTGACGATGTGTGCGCCGATGGGGATCGCCGACGTCGCCGCCGGGGAGGGGGCGTTGCAGGTGTGGATCGATCGCGGGGTGGTGACAAACAAAAAATCATCGATCAGCTTGCCGTCCGGCGAGACCGCCTGCGCGCGGACGCCTGCGGGCCACGGTTGCAGATCGCTTAGCGTCAGGCTCGGGCAGTACTTTTGCACCAGCCGCAGATAGCCACTTTTGCACAGCGAGTTTTTCATTTCGCTAAGGCCTGCGCGCAGGTTGTTTTGCAGGACCCGACGAATGCCGGCAGAACCGAGGATCTCCAGCGTGTCACTGAGCGAAAAGTCCTGCTTGCGATAGCCTTCGCGCTTAAACGCCAGTACGGCGTTCGGCCCGACCGTGACGCTGCCGTCGATCATGCGGGTAAGATGAACGCCAAGAAACGGCATTGCCGGATCGGGGATCGGGTAGATCAGATGGTTGACTATCTGGTTGTGTTCCGCGGCCAGACGGAAGTATTCGCCACGGAACGGGCAGATGATAAAACCCGGTTCGATGCCGAGCATTTTTACCAGCCGGTCGGCCATCAGCCCGGAGCAGGTAATCAGCGTTGCGCCACTAAATTCCTGCCCCTGGCGGGTATGCACCACCACGCCCGAGGCGTGTTCTTTCAGGGCGCTGACGTCGGCGTTGTAGATAATCTCGCCGCCTCTGGCCTGGAAGATTTTCGCCATTGCTTCCGTCACGTCGCGGTAGCTGACAATCCCGCTGGACGGCACAAAAATGCCGCCGAGTCCGGTAATGTTTGGTTCGCGCTCGCGCAGTTCCTGCGCATTCAGCCACTCGCGCTCCAGGCCGTTGGCCGCGGTGCGATCCCACAGGGCGCGCATCCGGCCCATTTCCTGCTCAGAGGTGGCGACCAGCATCTTGCCGCAGGTGTCGTAGCGGATGCCGTTTTGATCGCAAAAGGCTTTGGTCGCGCGGTTGCCGGCGAGACAAAACTGCGCCTTCAGACTGCCGGGGGTGTAATAGACCCCGGCGTGGATCACGCCGCTGTTGTGGCCCGTCTGGTGACAGGCCGGGCCAGACTCTTTTTCCAGCAGCGCGATTCGGGCGTCCGGATAAACGTCAATTAACTGCATGGCGGTCGACATGCCAATAATGCCGCCGCCAATAATCACAAAATCATACATCCGCTTGTTCCTTCACGCTTACTGGTGAGTCTGGTAGTGGTGGGTGGAATAAGCGAAGTAGCCGCGCTGGCGCATCAGTTCGCGGCGCAGGTCCGGGTGCGAGGTAAAGCGATCGCGACCGTGCAGCCAGAACAGGTTGTTAATCAGCAGGAATTTGCCCACCGATACCGGAACGGACAGGATGCTTTTGCTGGTTTCCAGCGCATCGGACAGGTCACTCAGCCAGACGCCTTCCTCAAAATCTTTCGGTTGCACGAACTGGTCGATGTAGCGCATGACCGGGCGGCCCTGTTGGTCGACGTCAAACACCGGGTGGAACACATCATGGCTGACGTTCTTGCTGGGCGGCGCGGCGAAGCGCATTGGACGACGAGCCAGGGGATGGCTGAAGTACTTGTCGAGATGTTCCCAGTCGTCGAGATGCAGCAGCAGCGAGTTGCCGCCGGTCATGTTCTGCTCGTCGATCTTCATCATCAGCACATAATCGGTGATTTCTTCGACGTAAGTACCGTCGTTATGCAACTCCATGACGCGGTGCGGCTGGCGCAGATAGCTGTCTGAGTTATCGACATTTTTCACCACGAAGCGCGCATAGTACTGACCACTCATGGCGTCAAAGTTGGAGCGCCCAACCAGATGCGCCACCGCGGTTGCCAGTTTGACCATCTCGTCAGCCTGCGCCACGTCATCGATGCCTTCCGCGTTGATCAACAACGCGCCTTCTGCACGATCGAGCAGCGTTTTCAGCAGCAGCGGTTGCAACTGGTTGTCGCACAGACTGTCGAGGATCTGGCCCACTTTGAAGCGCAGGAACGACTTATATTCCAGCGCCTGCACCGGCCACTGCGCGACCTGCTGAAGAAAGTGTTCCGTCGTTCGGGCAGAAAAGGTCAGCTCCAGCAGACGCGGAGACTGGGCCGACGGTTTCAGCGTAAATCTGCTGTCGTGCTGGCCTGGATCTTCAGCGTTCGGTTTAACGGCAGTCAGTGCATTCATCAGAATCGATCCTCTCAGTAGATGGTCAGGGAAACATGGCGAAGCTCATTTCGTAGCCATAAATTAAAAATATCTACATTTTTAATAAACGCGCACAAAATGAGCTTTTTGTTTCTTTTTTGTGATCAAAAGCAACAAACATTTAACACTGCTAAATGCAGGGATATCGGGATGATTACCGTGAGAAAAGGGAAGAAAAGGTTGAGGAAACCGCCGCTTAGCCTACACTAACGCGGGTTGTGGTGCGTCTGATGAGCGGGGCTTGGGATAAACATGTTGATTAAAAACCTCTTTCGTCGGGTGAAGTGGGTGAGTTCCGGCCTGTTGGCGCTGGTCAAACACGTGGTGCTGACGCTGCTGGTGGTACTGATTGTTTTCCTGGGCGTGCGGGTGTATCAGACGGAGAGCGGACCGGACCTTCATCTCTGGCACACCTGGCACGGGAATGAGATGAGCGCGGCGGCGCTGGACAATGCCACGTTTGCACAGTATCAGGCGCAGGAAGAGATGCTGTTTGCCGATCTGCAAAAACAGGTGGGCGATAAGCTGAGCGCGGATGAGCAGACGCCGATCAACCGTTTCTGGTCGGGCAGCCGGGTTTATCCGGCGCAATTTACCCCCAACGGGAACCGCTCATTCGTGCTGATGCCGCAAGGTAAACCGCGCGGCGTTGCCGTGATGCTGCACGGCCTGACCGATTCGCCCTATAGCCTGAAATATTTAGCGCAGATCTACCAGCGGCAGGGATTCATCGCCGTGGTGCCGCGCCTGCCCGGACACGGTACTGCGCCTGGTGCATTAACGGCGGTCGACTGGGAAGCGTGGCTGGCCGCGACGCGGCTGGCGGTTCGTGAGGCGACGCGACTGGCGGGTACCGAAGTGCCGCTACATCTGGTGGGGTACTCTAACGGTGGCGCGCTGGCGCTGAAATACACGCTGGACAGTCTGGACGACGACGCGCTGCGACGCCCGCGTCAGCTGGTGCTGCTATCGCCGATGATTGGCGTCACGTCATTTGCCCGTTTTGCCGGACTGGCGGGACTGCCGGCGCTGTTCCCTGCCTTTGCCAAAGCCGCGTGGCTTAACGTCACGCCAGAATATAACCCCTTCAAATACAATTCGTTTCCGGTTAATGCGGCGCGGCAGTCTTATTTGCTGACCAAAGCGTTACAGCAGCAAATCGTGCTGGATGCGCAGAATACGCGACTTCACGATCTTCCTCCGGTGCTGACCTTCCAGTCGGTGATGGATTCTACCGTCAGCACCCAGGCGGTAGTGGATTCGCTGTATCGCTATCTGGGGCCAAACGGCAGCGAACTGGTGCTGTTTGATATCAATCAGGCTGCTAACCTGCGACCACTGCTGCGTAGTGCGTCTTATACCGCCGCGGCGACGCTGTTGCCGTCCGTACCGCGTGCTTACCGCACGACGGTGGTGACCAACGCCACGGCGGAAACCGTGACCGTGGTGGCGCGTGACACGCTCGCCGGAACGCGTGAAGTGCAGATTCAGCCGTTACGGGAAGCCTGGCCACAGGAGATGTATTCGCTGTCGCATGTGGCGGTGCCGTTTCCACTGACCGATTCTTTGTACGGGTTGAAGCCGGATGCGTTGAATCGTTATGGGGTGAGCATCGGTACGATAGCGCTGCGCGGAGAGACCGCCACGCTGCTGGTGGGGCTGGATACGTTAATGCGTGTCACCTCGAATCCGTTCTTTCCCTATCTACAGGAACGGGTTGAGGCGGTGGTCGGGGGGCAACGTTAACGCGTTTTATCGCCCCTCCGGGGATGAACGACAGCGGTAAGTTCAGCCCGGTAAACGGATAACAAGCAAAAAGCCGCTTACGCGGCTTTTTGCCTGATGAACGTCAGGATTATTCGCTGATTTTTTTCTCAACGGCGGCGGCGCCTTCTTTGGTCTTATTCCAGCCCTTTTCAGTCCCTTCTTTCGTGGCGTTCCAGCCTTTCTCGGTGCCTTCTTTGGTTTTATTCCAGGTTTTCTGCGAACCTTCACTGACTTTACTGCTTAAACTATCGCTTTTACCTTCGGCGGTATGTTTTGCTTTCAGTCGTTGCTCTTCACCCTGATTCTGTGCCTGGTGCAGTTTTTCTTTTGCGGTATTCGCATTTTCATGCGCGGCAGCCACATCATTATCCGTTGCGTGTGTGGTTGCAGCAAAAACAGGTGAAGCCAGCAGAAGTGCAGATAATGCGATCATGGTCTTTTTCATAATATCCTCGCTTAACATTATTCGTTATTAGCGTGATTAAGCATGACAGCTGAACGAGGCGCTGGCTTTAGGAAAAAACTGTAAGCAGGAAATATCATTTTTTTTCCATGCGTTATGCCGGGAACGCATCACGCAGAATTATCCTGGCGGTGAGAAATAAATATCGTCGCGACTATGGTCAATTCTCGTTCTTTCTACCATGCTTTTTAGACTCGTGACGTTAAGCGGGTAAATGGCATTGTAATAACTTATCTCTCGTCCGGGGCTGACAATGCGTAACATTCTTCCCCCCATTATCGTTACCGTGTTGCTCTTTGTTTTTGGCGTTTTAATTCTTAACGCGCAGCTCTGGTATTCGGCCAGAGCTGACAGCCTTGCGGGTGCGCGGTATGTGGTGAGTGATGTCAATGTCATTCTTGATGAAGCGAGTCGTGCCACCCGTACGGCCAGCAATGTCGCCTTGAAAGGCTGCGACCAGGAAAGTCAGTATCTGCTTGGCATGGAGGCGGCGTTACAGCCCCATCTCAGGACTATCTTTATCTTTCGCCAGGGAGAGATATGGTGTTCGTCGCTACCGGGTAATCGCATGTTGCTTACGCATCTTCCGCAGGTTCCCGACAGCACACTGTTGCTCGCGTCGGCAAAAAATACCGTCAACAAACAACCTGTTCTGTTGTACCAGACGCCGCTCGCCGAAAAGCGAATTGTAGTCACCATCAGCGATCAACATATTCGTGACACATTGCGTACGCCGCTGAAAGGGGTGAGCTACGCGCTTAGGGTCGGCAGCGTGGTGCTGGGATTGTCGGGGGATGTGGTTAAGGTAAGTGAGTCAGAGCGGAATTTTGGCTACGTAAAGTCTGGCCATTATCCCTTCGCGGTAAGATATAACCAACCTTCGCTATTTAGTTTGCACAGACTCATCAGCCAGGGAATGGGCATTATCGTTTTTATTGCGCTGATATCGTGTCTCGCAGGGTATGCTCTCGAACGGTATTTAAACAGAAGCACCACCCCGGAAGAAACGCTGCGCAGGGCCATAAATAAAGGGGAAATTGTTCCTTTTTACCAGCCGGTGGTGAATGGCAGAGAAGGAACGCTGCGAGGGGTAGAAGTACTGGCAAGATGGAAACATCCCACTGCGGGATATATTTCCCCGGCATCCTTTATCCCGGTGGCAGAAAAATCGGGGCTGATTATTCCGCTCACCCAGGGGTTGATGAGCCAGGTTGCCGCGAATATGAACGCGATTGCCAGCAAACTGCCGGAAGGTTTTCATGTCGGAATAAACGTGAGCGCCTCCCATATTTCTTCTCCGTCATTTGTAGCAGAATGCCTGAAATACAAGGAAAGTTTCAGGCGAAAAGATCTGAACCTGGTCATTGAGGTGACGGAGCGCGAACCTTTGCATGTTGATGAACATCTGGTACAAACGCTTAATGTTCTTCATGAAAATGGTTTTGTTATCGCACTGGATGATTTTGGTACCGGGTATTCGGGGCTTTCATATCTTCACGATTTGCACATTGATTATATCAAGATCGATCAAAGCTTTGTTGCACGGGTTAACACAGAAGAAGATTCAACCCGGATCCTGGATTGTGTGCTGGATCTGGCGCGAAAACTGTCGTTAAGTATTGTTGCCGAGGGGGTGGAAACGAAAGAGCAGGTTGACTACCTGAACCGCAACAATATTACCTTCCAGCAGGGTTACTATTTTTTTAAACCGGTCAACTTCACCGAACTGATAAAAATTATCTTATCAAAACCTAAAGTAAAGGTAATCGTTGAGTAGGTGGACTATTTCAATTTGAATGACGCGTATCGGAAGCGTTCACCTCCTGCATCCCTTTTTGCGGGTCAAGAAAATAGCATTTTGTTTTTGATGAATAGGCCTGCGAAGCCGCTTCGCATTCCGAGTAATGGGTAAAGGCGCCAATGACTTCGCTTTTTGTATTGTTGCCGGTAAGCGCAAAAACCAATGCCAGAACGTACATGTTTTATCCTTAACGTAACAACCGTTTGATATTTTGGTTAGTTTAGAAATAATGTGTTGTTGTACTTTTATTGATGGTGATAAGTAAATATTAATGATGATAAGTAAACATAGAATGCTTTTATTCCTTCTGATAATACGTATTGAATAACTGAATACAAGTCAAAAACTCCGGAAAGTCCGTTTTCGGATAACTTATCTTTTATTTATGATGTGAATAAATAGCGAACCTGATTCGTATCATAGGGATACGACCAGGGAGTGAGATTGCGTCGACCCCCCGCCAGGGCCAAAGCGGAATCGGGCGTGGAAGGTCCGTCGCGTTGATACAGCGGTAAACTGACGATTTGCTCATTGCCAGAAACTGGGCCCTGGACGACATTACTCATAGGTGACTGTCATATTAACTTGTCCCGTCACCGGTCCTGTATAGCTGGCACCATTACGTTTAATGGCACCGCGCTGGACAAACCGCGCACCAAACTGCGCCGTATCCTGACTGTTATAACTGAGATCTTCAGCATTTGATTTAACCTGTCCTTTGCTACCCGTACTGACAGGATAACTGGGGGAGGGAGAGGCGGTGCTATTGACATCAATCCGGCTACCGTTATAAGACATCTCAACTTCTAACCCTTCAATAAACTGACCCCCATTGTCATACACAGAGATATTTTGGTTCAGTAATCCAACTGAGCCAGCATCCTGAAAGCTAAATTTCACGTTATTCACTTTTCCAGAACATTCAATATTAAGATTGATCGGCTTTATGGCACCGTAAGCGGGTAAAATGCCCGTATTTCTGCCTGCCACATCGGTCCAGCGCTCCAGGTTTACCTGATAATCAGTTGCTCCTCTCAATCGGCAGGCCGGGGCAGCAATCGTTATTCCACCCGCTCCGAAAATAGTCGGTACATCCAAAGATGTTGTAGCGGTATTAGAAGATCCTGCTACCCGTATTGAATGCGTATGAGAAAGTGAACCACTGCTAATAGATAAATTGCTTGAAGGTTGAACATTTCCGATTTTAACTAACTCGCCACGTACAGAGTATGAGACATAATTAATATCAGCCCCCATATGGTGTTGAAAACCTGGAGATGCTATAAGTACTTTTGATTTGAACGAGGGTTGTACCCAATTATAATTTTGTAGCAAGATGGTGTATTCTTGCCCAACTTGTGCTGGACTATTTCCTGTTATCATAACCTGGGATGTCATGCCACCAATTGGATACCCTGTATTCTGGGCATTTATTGTCGTTGGCGTAACGTATAATTTCAAGCCAATCCCGGGGTTATTGGTAAGCCAATAATAATCATGGTAATTATTGGACCATTTTCCCAGGAAGTAGAGCGATGTATTAAAATATGATTCTGGATCGCTACCACCTGGCCGGGTACTTATAACATCTGTATTAACCGTCGTCGCGGTATTGCACATCGTGATGAAACCCGGCGCAAAATCATTATATCCCCAACTATAGAGTACACTACCGTTAGGTAGACTATTATCCACTAACAGGGTGCGCTGCTGAGACAGGGGCTGCAGCGTTGGGTAACTGAAGCTACAATTAGCAGCAGGGGCTCCATTCGATGGCCAGGTAGGTATTTGCGTCAGGTTAAGCGTAATTGCCCGAATATTCCCCGCACCAGCCCCCAGAACGATGACAACAACGGTATTTATTAATCTGGTTCTCATAACCGTACCTCAATCGTCAGTACGCCGGTTTCACCGCCAAAATCATTAATTGCGCTGTAGGTGAGGGTGGCAGACTTGCCGATTAACCCCTTTGGCACGCTATACCGCTGGCTGCTCATTGGCGCGGGCATTTCGGTTTTGTCTTCCAGCCGGGTTTCGCTTACGCCGCCTGCCTTCAGGGACAGTTGACCGAAGCTAATGTAGTAAGGGGTGGGGTTCGTTGCTTTCAGCCAGACCGTACCGCCATCGCGTTCAACGCTCCAGGTCAGCGATTTCACCGCATCCGTCGCCTTACCGCTGTCCAGTCCTTTCGGGCGGACGAATATTTTTAATCGACTGCGAATCGCGAGGACCAGTTTGTTATTCTCACTGTCTTTGGCTTTCGGGGGAATTTCCTGTATCGATAACCAGTATACCGATTCCCGGTTTTGTGGAATTTCTCCCGGTAAAACAACCAGACGTAATTTTCCTTGCTGTTTTCCGGTGAGTTTCATCACGGGCGGGGTTAATACTAAAGGCAGGTTATTTTCATTACCCTTTAAATCTTCCAGCCATGACTGAACCAGATACGGTTCCTGGCTTTCATTAACGATCTCAACAGGGGTTTCTTTATCGTCTGCGTAAGCCACAATACGCGTCAGTTGCGGACGAACGGCACTCCAGCTGTGTACCGGAATTAAAAAGCTCAATGCAGCGCTGATTAACAGTGAATGTTTAATGGTCTTTAACAACATAATTCTACTCTCTTGGATAATGTATTGAACAGGTGCTGACAACGCCCTGCTTATTACTGGCAATTCACCGTAATTTTCTGGTGCCACTGCGATTCAGGTTTATCGGTATTTAATTTTGGTAACGTAAACTGACACTGCTTATCACGCCCCCAGTTCACCATCAGATGTTCATCTTTGCGTGCATCCAGTCCCGTCAAATAAGCCAGTCCGTTATTACCCACAATGCCGGCTTCTTCACGTTGACCTTCAACGGTGACCATTGCGCCGACGGGAATCGTGTGCGGGCTCTTAATCACCACCATTGCGCGACGCCCGCTTCGCGTAGCAAAACGGAGCAGCACCACCGCGCCCTCGGTCGGTACCACTTTCTTCGTCGACTCCTTAAGTTCCACATTCGGTGCATTTTGGGTGTCTAAACTGACGGTGTTATAGCGATAAGGACTGAGATACGTCACGACGGCACGCCCCCAGCGGTCGGTTCTGACATTGTTATTACTGGAGACGCCGATATCAGGCGCATCATCCGTTTCCACAATGCCGATAGTGTCACCCATTCTTTGAGCGAGCAGCAGACCGCCTCGGTACACCACCACACCACCGGCAATGCCGGCTGAAAACTGGTCTGCATAATTACTGTGGCTGACCGACGAGTTCAGGGTGGCAAAACTGGCGTTATGGGATAATGACGCCGACTCACTGAGGTTATTATTGGTATCCCGCTGCACATTAATGCCATAAGACAGGGGGCTGTCCTGTTGCCCGCCGGAAATCCCGACTGACTGGCTGTAGCGGTTATCTTTATTGCGCGTCAGGTTATAACTCACCGAGTTATAGTTACTCTCACGTTCGCCCCAGCGTAAGGGGATGCTGACGCCGAGATTGAGCGAGTTGTCATTGTCGCCGCTGCCATTTTTGCTGTAGGTATATGCCAGGTTGACGCTGGCGGAACCCAGCATAAAACCATAACCGGCAGACGCTGAGGTGCTCTTTTCAGACGTGCCATAATAGCGATCCTGGCTCAGCGAAAGATAAAGACTGCCATGGTCTTGCAGGCCCTGGTTGATATTGACCTCAAGTCGACTGCGACGGCGCTTATTCCACAGGCTATCTCCTGTTTCATAATCGCTGTCATCGTCATACCCCGAGTGATTATTTCGGCCAGTAAACTCAGAGAAAGACAGAAAATGTTCTGAACGATACTGATAGCCTAAAATACGCAGGCCGGTATCGGTCTGATCAAACTGTTTTGCATATAACAAACGAACCGCGCTACCGTTTTGGGTGCTGGTGTCATGGGTGCTGGTGGCGTAATCATAGCGATAACGCGCCTGGGCGAGATCTAACGAAAACGCGCCGATATTACCGATATTCCACGCCGCCCCCATCGCCAGAGACTGATACTGCTCTGACCCGAGGCTTGAGACATTCAGCGTAAGCGCTTCAAATCCACGCTCAATGCTCAGCGCTGCCATTAATGGCTTATCAGACTGGCTGTCGCGATATTCCCCCATCGACAGGCTATAACGAAAGGCGCCGGGGCGGATCATATTTGGCAGTGCGGTATACGGTACGGTGAATTTCTGCTCTGTACCGTCAGTTTCTTCAACCGTGACGTCCAGATCGGCACCGACCTGCCCGGAATACAGGTCGTCAATGGCAAAAGCACCGGGCGTCAGGGTTTTACTGTAAATAATATTGCCACGCTGGCGCACCACGAGACGTGCGTTGGTGCGGGCGACGCCTCTGATGACCGGCGCATAGCTGAACTGTGATTCCAGCAGCATTCTTTCATTGGTGCCGAGGGTGAAACCGCGCAGCGGAATAACGCCCATAATGCTGCTGGGCGTATAGGTATAGATATCCCCGGCAGAGATTTTGGATTGTAATGCGATAATATTGCGTTCGGCATACAGCCTGTCGTGGTTCGTTTTCCAGCCTTCATGGCTATTCTTATTAAATGTATCAAAGCTATAAATTCGCCATGCACCCGCGCTGGCGATACTATTAAGACTGACAAAAGCGTTATTATTAGAACTTCTGTCATTCCCTTCATTATTGGTGCTTTTTTGGCGGGTGTTATAAAAATAGCCATTGTAAGCGGTGCGTAATGCCGGGGTGCCGTCATCCCACTCTGTCGGTGAGATCATTTGAAAGCGTGAGCTGTTTATGGCTTCCTGCGGCAGAGTCAGTCTGAGCTGCTGGTGTGCGTCGTCGTAGAATACAGTAGCCGCAGGAATCCGCTGCGCTAAATCTTCACAGCTCCCGTCCGATGGCGGCTCTTTTTCTGGCGTTTGCCAGTCATCATAAAGCTCTGTTTTCACGCCTAATTCGTTTAACAGATGACGATTCAGGCAGGGAACAACCAGCTTGTCTGTCGCCTGAGGGATAAAGTTGATCTCGTAAATATCCGTTACGCGATCGTTCACGACCACCTCAACCTTTTTTTTACCAGGTGCCAGCGTATTTTTATAAAGAAATATATCGGGTGTCGCACCATTCTTATCCTGGCGCAAAAATTCACTCTCAAATTCACTGTCGTTTTCCTCTGCACTGATACATGAGGAAAACGACAACAAAATCGAAACTGCCAGCACAGATAAAATGGAGTTGGGAGTAATAAAAATACTGTGAACGGCCATGGTCGTTTTCTTTTTTTACTAAGCTGATAAATAACCACCACGACGAATTATGTTATGGTGGTTTATATAATCGGGTACAGGTTTTCTAAAAATTAAAAATAAGAGATAACGAAGTCAGCAACACCGGTTACGTTACCTGACGTCACCCCTGTGCTCAGGGATTTGTACGCTGCCTGATAATTCAGCGTTACAGGCCCAGGTGAGCCGCTTGCCGGTAAGGCTGCACCTGGATCGCTTGCCGATCCGCCGTTCACGTCGATTTGTGTTGTTCCATCTTGTCGCATAATGGCGATCGCAACGTTTGCTGCAGGGGTCGTTGCTGCAGTATTGGTGATTGCCCCTCCGTTTGCGCTGGTTGTTGTGAACAGTGCGCGTACGTTATTCAGTGCCACCGTTGCTTCGCATCCGGTAAGCTGGATGGAGAATGGGGTCTGCCCGGCGTAAGTTCCGGCTGCGGCGTTCAGGGTCGACGCGGTGACGTTTGGCAGCGTCAACGTGGCGGAAACTGGCGTTCCCGTTGCAACACTGTCGGCAGTAACAGACGCAATCGATGTGCATGCCGAACTGGTGACAACGCCATTAAACGTAATTGTGCCGTCAGCAGCCTGGGCAATCCCGCTGCTTACACTCAATGCAATAACGGATGCCAGAAGATATTTATTCATAGTAACTCCATGTTGATTTATATTTCGTACATTCCATGTTTGCCTTGTAATAGAGCACGTTACATCTGATTATCGTTCGATGCGCGCGTGGGCACTCATCAAACGATGTTCACTAATGTAAGCAATATAAACAAGTGTCCATGTCATTCTTAAAACGATATCGGTAACACCTTAATCCTCATTGGATTAAACCTTTCCTTAATCAATATTAATTAAGTGAAAAGTTGAGGTTTCCAATACCAGAATGCTAGCGAAATTGTTTTTTTTATACAAATGAGTAGCGAAATCTCAATATCATCAGCATAAAATATTGCGATCTCGTTTTTTGCAGAGATTGATTAAGGCTTTATCGACTGGGTAGCCCATCTGTTGATGTATTTGTCTGAAATTACCATTTTTTCGCATGAGATATCATATCTCTGGGTAAATCAGCATTTTGTATTTTTTTTAATTATGAATTCAGGATGAAAATATAATAATTAATTTTAACTGATATTTTACAATAAATAAACAGAACGACCGTCAGGTCATGTAGCGGAAGCCTTCCGTTGTTTCCGTTATCACATAGGGCGATCGGAGGCGCATGACCTTTTTCAGCTATCCTGAAAATGAAGAGGGCTTTTCCTTATACGACGTGCATCGTTTTTGGCGGTTTGTGCAACACAGACATTCTACTATTTAATGCAGTATAAATAGGTATACGGATTGTTTCCAGTCAGATATCCACCATCACCTTCTGGATAAACGGTAATAGTGCTTTCTGAATGATGATAAAAGAAATAACTGGGCAACATCTCTTTTAATATAGGGTCAAAAAGCGTACTTACGGGCATTGATGCGCCCCATTTTCCCAGGCATAAGGGAAAAAAATCATTTTGAGCTATCAGCTCATAGCGCCGCTCAAGTAAAAGCTGGAGGCAACGACTTGTCGGAACATTGAGGGTAAATGCGAGGTTCGAACTATCGTGGGATACTAACTGATGCTTGTCGGGATGGAACGCAATCAGACGTCAAGGATGTACCGGTTTAGCATGGAGGGACCCTATGCACATGAAAGCTATAATTCATTGTTTTTACTGATAATAAACCACTAATATAAGTCTCGCCAATAGATTGATGGCTTGCTGTGAGAAGATGCCCTTAGGATAAAAATCATTGTTAATCATATGGTTATCTTGTAATGGTGAATCTGAATAGTTGATAATGCTAAAAATGCCGGCAAATAGATCAATTATGGTTGAGCGTTTTTTTAAATGGTCAATGCTTGCAGTAAATCACTTTGGGATTATTAATCCGAACTGAACAGAATGCTATTGACCTGTTATAGCATAAAAATCTGACATTTGGTTCTCTGGTAGTGTTTTAACTTCATGATTTGAAAGGTGTCTCACTTATTTGCCAACCTAATTGTTTTTAATGAGAATACGCATAAAAAGTAAGGGAATATGCTTGCCAGTACATCACAATGCGTTAATCAGTACTTTATAGAGATGGATGCTATGGATAAAACTATATTTGGCTATTATATTGAACCAGATGTCTATTTTAACATTGACAAAAGAATGCTGGTCAATGTGGATAAAAATATTCGTTCCCACCGATATTCCCCTGTCATTCTCAGGGAAACAATGTTTCATCTGTTAGTCTACCTGCTGGAAAATGCAAAAGGGAATATCATTAGCAATTCTGATATTCTGTTAAATGTCTGGGATAACCACGGATTAAGTTCATCCAATCAACGCTTATGGCAGGTGATGAACGCACTAAAAATGAAGTTAAACTCTGTAGGCGTAACCGAAGATTTTATTATGCGGGTTGAGTCTAAAGGTTATTATGTCAGGGAAAATTTAGTGAGTATTTTATACACGAACAAAAAAAACGGGGTTGCTGGGAAACGCAGGAATGCCGAGCAAATTATTTCTTAATTATTTATTGTCTGCTTGATAATAATATCAGGACAACTGACTATATTGTATGATGAGGTTGTAATGTGTTATTTTTTGTTTACTGAGAATGTTTATTTACACTTTGCTTTACGTTCGCTGGGTGATTGCAGAAGGTTGATAGTATCCCCTGATACTATCGATTTAAGCAACTTCTTTAAGGAGGAATTACCAACGGCTGTTCTGCTGGACTTCAGTACGCCCGCGTTGGCTAAAACTAATATAAACACGCTGTACCTGTTGAGCCATCAATACCCTGATATACCCGTGGTTGTGTTAAAAGGTAATCATAAGACCCTAAGTTGCATTTCCGGGTATCCATCCTGCAATATAACCTACTCAGCAAGACATGTTATCAATTATTTGAGTGCGATTTTAAAGATTGTGCAGACTGATAACGAGCACTACGCATTTTCCGCTCCAAAGTTAACTGACAGGCAAGCCAGCATAATGTATCTGGTCTGTCTCGGATTAAATTATAGACTAATAGGCAGGATATTAGGTATGCAAACGAAAACGGTCTATGTGCATTACTATTATTCCTTAGCTAAATTAAATGTCAGCAGAGTGTTCGAATTTGCACATTATCAGCATTTTTTAGTTGAATTCATAAAGAATGAATATCCTGAAGCTATGCACATGCTATCTTATTATCTGGCGCGTTCAGGAATGAATATTCCTCTCTCTCCCCTGGTGAATACCTTCGCCCAAACGAACACTAATGCGTTTGATAAACAGTTTCTGCCTGAATTAGCCGGTATGCACTGTTCCGATGACGTCCTTCTGATGGCGTAAAATCTGCAATCCGTTTTGCCGTTACCTGAGTTTCGTTGTTTACAGGATTGTCGCAGTCAACCAAAACGGGGCGAGTGAGACGGCAGGTTTTTGCTTTGTCAGAGGTCGATGGTAACGGCCTGATGTACAGGCCGTGTGTTAGTTATACCGGTGTCGCCACATACCGGGTGCCAAAACTCGTCCAGCGAGGAATGATGGCAAATATGATGGCTATCATCAGGCATGACAGGTTAAACAGCACATACGGCGCGTAATCCATCGTCGCTACGCCGAGGGTTTTCGCCATAAACATCCCCGATATCGTCCACGGAAACAGCCCTTCCAGCAGCGTGGCTCCGGACTCCATGGCGCGTGACATGTTGACCATATGGAGGTTTTTCTCCTTATAGCAGGGGTCATACATGCTCTTGACGATAAAGAAGCTGATCACCGCATTGCCGGTGCAGGCTACCAGGATAGAACTGGTCAGCATGGTCGCGAGGAGGGTGCGGGTGATGGTATTAAGCTTTTTCACCAGGCTTCTGAGAATGACCGCCAGCGCCCCCGACACGTCCAGCGCCGAGGCGAACATAAACGCGCACAGCATCACCACTATCGGACCGGTCATCGAGTACATGCCGCCCCGGTTGAGCAGTACGTTGATGTTGCGCCCCGTCGCCTCATCCAGCGCCATCCCGTGCAGGCCGGGCAGCATGTCCGATTTAAAACCATTGATGGCGGCAGCGATAATGTCGGTGAGCGCGATCTCCTGAAACAGCACCGCCAGCACGATGCCGGACAGCGCCGAGGCAACCAGCACAATCACCGAATCCCATTTTTTGATAGCCCCGACAAACACCAGCAACGCAGGACAAAGCAGCAGCGGATTCAGCCAGAACAACTGCGACAACGCTGATTTCATTACCGCAATTGCCGCCATCTGTTCACCAGTGCCGCCGTCAAGGTGACTGCCCAGGGCGTAAAATCCGCAGCAGGCAACCGCAAAAGCCGGCAGCGCGGTATAGAGCATATTGCGGATACTCTGGTACAGGTCGGCCCCGGCAGCAATGGCGGCCATGTTGGTGGTGTCGGAGAGCGGCGAGAGTTTGTCGCCGAAATAGGCCCCTGATATCACCGCTCCAGCGGTCACCGGCAGTGATACATCCATCGCCGAGGCGACTGCCATTAGCGCCACGCCGATGGTGCCCGCCGTCCCCCATGAGGTGCCGGTAAACGTGGAGATGCAGACGGTAACCAGAAATGCTGTCAGGTACAGGTATGCCGGATTGATGGCGGCCAGCCCGTAATAAACCATCAGTGGAATGGTACCGGAGACCATCCAGCAACCAATCAGCATTCCGATGGACAACAAGATCAGGATCGCAGGCACCGCATCCTTGATTTTCCCAACCAGCGATTTCATCACGTCTGCCCAGCTTCCGCCGTAGTAACGGGCGTAGAAGCAGGTAACGATAGTGATGCAAAGTAACGTGAATTCGACCGGATAATTCAGCAGGCCGATACCGGTGGCAAAGATAAAAAATATCACCGCCAACAGGCACAGAGCGGAGCTGAATGACGGTACTTTCCTGGCATCCATCATTCCTCTCCTTTAGACATATCTGCGATGGCGGCGAAGGCGGCGTCCAGGTCGGCAATCAGCAGTGCCGGGCTTTCCTGGCCTATAGACAGTCGTATCAGGCCGGAAGCGATATTGTCGGCAGCGAGCGCTGGCTCGTTGTAGCCCCGGTTGGGGGAGATAATCAAACTTTCGTACCCACCCCAGCTACAGCCGACCTTAAACACCCGGCAGGCGTCGATAAACCGTTTCACCGTTTCGAAATTCCCGCCGCGAATTTCAAAGGAGAAGAGACCAGAGAAACCGTACATCTGCTGGCGGATAATGAACTGCTGCTCCGGGGTTGCCATGCTGGGGTGGCGGATATTTTCCACTTCGGGGCGGGTTTTCAGGTACTCAATCACCTGTAGCGTATTGTCCTGGTGGCGAGGCATCCGCACCGGCAGCGTGCGCAGCCCACGTAACAACAACCAGGCGGCGAACGGCGACAATACCGCGCCCAGCAACTGGTGGGAGAAGTCACGGATCGCGGTCATACGTTCGTGGGAGGTAATCACCGCGCCGGCAATTAAATCGCTGTGACCGCCGAGATATTTGGTGCAGGAGTGAATGACGATATCGAAGCCGAGCGTCAATGGCTTCTGGAACAGTGGCGTGGCCCAGGTGTTATCGATAACGGTGGTGATGTTATGCGCCCTGGCAAGCGCGGCGATGGCTTTCAGGTCGACAATGTTCATCGTCATGGTGCCGGGCGATTCGGTATAAATCATCCGGGTGGCGGGGGTGATATTGCGGGCGATACTCTCCAGCGTACCATCCAGCACAATATCGTATTTCACGCCGAATTTTTCCGCCATCTGCCGGACTAATGCCTGAGCCGGGCCGTAGACGTTGTTGACCAGAATGATGTGATCAGCGCTGTTGAGGTTCGCCATTAACACCGCGCTGATGGCGCCCATTCCCGAAGCAAAGCAGCGGCAGGTCTCGCCGCGTTCGAGCTTTGCCAGCTTATCCTCCACCATCTGTACCGTCGGATTTAACCCGCGCGAATAAATATAGCGCTCGGCTTCATGCTGCATATCATCGCAGTAGGCCTGGTAGTTTTTCTGTACAAACAGGCTGGTCTGGATAATTGGCGCACTGACTGCACCAAAATAGCGTTCATGCGGCTCATCCAGCCCGGAACAGGCCAGATTATCGTCAGTGATAACATCATTGTTTTTGAGAAACATTTTACTGATTTCCATCGTTAATTCCCTTATGTGTGATGTATGGCAGGCTGGACGACGCGAAGGAGGGGCCGCAGGCATCGTTGAACCTGTTAATTTTTGGAACGTAATGAAACGGTGAAACGCTTAAACCGTTATTGGCTTTTGCGCGCGGGGCGTGGCGGCCCGGTTTTTACGGTGAGGGTGAAATGTATAAGACAGGTAGCAGGCGCGATTTTCAGCGGATGCCCTCCTGCTGCCGTCTGAGTGGCGGGCAAATGTAATTCAACAGGCATAAACAACTCTCCATGTCGGGGGGGCGCGGTAATGCGTTCTGTCACGCACGGCGCGGGGCGTAATGCCCCGGCGTTACGATGCCGGTTTGGCCGCATCATGATGGGGTGTTTGGTTCTTAAAAACTGTTACTGAGTTCATATAAATTCAAGTATCCATTGAATTAGTATGGTTAAACTTGAAGATTGACCCGACAGGGAGAGCGATAATTCTGGTTTCTGAACAGAGGCTGGGTCAACGCTGTGATGGGTAAGCGATTAAAAATTGCCAGAATTAATGCAGGCCTGAAACAAGCAGAGCTCGGCGTGCGCGCCGGGCTGGATGAAGAGTCGGCAAGTGCTCGTATAAGTTCATATGAGAACGAAGTTCATGCGCCCGATTTTCGGCTGGTGCGCAAGATAGCGGCGGTGCTCGATGTGCCGGAGGCCTATTTTTATGCGGTGGAAGATGACCTGGCTGAGTTGATTTTACGGCACCATCGGTACAAGAAGATACACCGAACAGTGGAGTAGGTGATTGCAGGGGCAGCGTAGTGTCGACGGGTTTGCCCTGCGTCGCTTTTCTGATTGCAGGCACGAAGTGCGACAGGACCTGATAAATACTTTCCAGAGCGACTTGCCTGGTTTTTGGCTTTGTCAGGGTCGCTGGTAACATCCTTTTTTTTCCTGTAATGAGTCATCTCTATGCGATTCAGTTAAAAAAATCAAGACAGCTTAAAAAAAGGGAATTCGTATGGGTTCCCTTTACCGATCACGAATTGGTTAGGCTCTGTTTTAAATTAATGTTGAACTTGACAAGTTTTTGATGCCATGTTACAGCAAAGGGAATATTTACAGGTTTGGAGGAAAATTACATGAAGCCAAAGGAAATAGTTTGCCAATGGGTTGACGCATTTAATAATGCAGATATAGAAATTATTTCAGAACTATATGATGATAATGCAATAAACCATCAGGTTGCCAATGAGCCCGTTATTGGGAAAGAGGCTATAAAGAAAATGTTTGAACAGGATTTTTCTTTCCCAGAAATGGTTTGTATCGTTGAAAACATTTTCGAAGATGGACAATGGGCAATTTTAGAGTGGCGTGACCCATTAGGTTTGAGAGGTTGCGGTTTTTTTCACATAGTAAACAATAAAATTTTATTTCAAAGAGGCTACTGGGATAAGCTAACTTTCCTAAAACAGCACAATTTGCCTATTGAATAAAATGAATATGTACCTTATATGAATAGTTTGCAAGTTTCTTAAAATGTGTATTAAGGGAAGTATAATAACTTCCCTTAAAATGGTTGTAATATCAACATGATATTAAAACATAGCCATTGGTTAAAATACTGAACATATCATTAACACGCGTTGGTGTTTGTCTGTACCAGTTAGAATCACGTACCTGAACGATTGCTTCTTTCCAGTTATTCTTTTTCAATGCCGCAATCACTTTCTTGAACTGCTTTGCTTTGGTGATACCTAATTGAAATATCATGAGGATCATAAAATCAGTCCAGTCAGTGGGAAGGGCAATATTCATCTTATAGAAATCTAGCAAGGGAATTCAGAAAGAGCGGGTACAAGGATGAATGTAGTTATTTCATGGGGTATTCATTCATCAATAAGCCAACATTTGAATATAAAGAAATCGTTCAATGGGAACTGGATGGTGATGTATTGGATTTGGTACATCTACATGCTGAATACAAGTTCATTAAAGGTAAATCAGTATGGTTATGTCATGGAAGTATATTAAACAACGAAGTAAGGAAACGATATGAATAGATATGATTATCCTGAATTACTACTGAAATTTATCAGTACTATATTCAGGAGAAACAACAAATGATTAAGCTAATGATCACGATTGTGAATGCACTATTGGGTATTGCACCAAAGTGAGAAGCTGCCACATAAACAGGCACCTGGTTGACAGATTAATGCTGGTAGTTCGCATCGTCTGCATCAGTTGCGGTAACGGAACTGCCAGAGCTTACTGCCGCTGGACTTGATTAACAGAGTAAGCCCGTCACCATCATATAGCTGGTAATCGGCATCTTTAGGTTTGGCGGCTTTGATTTCCGTATCAATTAACGGCTTGGTTTTTCTTGCCTTGGGGAGTCTCTATGCGTTTAGGCCCAACGAAAACAATAGTTCTTTTCGTTGGGCCTATCAATGGGCCTAAAAGGTTCGGATTTAATGAGTTCTCTTCGGACTTCGCGGGACAAATTGAAGGCACAAAAAAGCCCGCAGGGCTTGCGCCGTGCGGGCTCTTAGGACTTCATCGGATGACTCTGGTAATCACCGATGGAGAATTTTGGTGGAGCTGGCGGGAGTTGAACCCGCGTCCGAAATTCCTACATCCTCGGTACTACATGCTTAGTCAGTCTTTACATTCGCCTGGCACCTGCGGATTGACACGCCACTACCAGACTAGCCTGATTAGTTTTAACGCTTCAACCCCAGGCAGGGCCTCCACGCGATCTCTTTTGGGTTTGACCTCTCTTTGATCCCCGTCTTAAGAGCGGAAGCTAGGGAGAGAGGGCTCAGAGCAGGTTATTAAGCTGCTAAAGCGTAGTTTTCGTCGTTTGCGACTATTTTTTGCGGCTTTTTACGAGGCCAACCGCCCCTCGGCATGCACCTTGGGTTTCGCAAATCCCGTCGAATCCAGAATCAGCCCCAATGTGTTAAGACAAGTATAACAGACTTGTGACAGCCCTTTCCAGCCCAATCCTCAAGGATTTACCGCTCGCGCAGCGCTTCTCGCGCCCGATTGAACGGTTTGATTAAATAGTCGACGATGGTTTTTTCACCTGTTTTTATATCCACTGTCGCAATCATACCCGGTACGATAGAAAAGCGGCGTCCCAGCTTATTTTGTAAATAGTCCTGATGGGTACGGATGAAGACGCGGTAGTAGAAGATTTCTGGTTTTACTTTGTCCTGAATGGTGTCCGGCGAGATGGTTTCAACCACGCCTTCAAGGCCACCGTAAATGGCGTAATCGTAGGCGGTGATTTTAACCAGCGCGCGCTGACCGGGATGGATAAAGGCGATATCGCGCGGAGACAGGCGCGTCTCAATCAGCAGATGATCGTCAACCGGCACAATCTCCATCATTTCGCCGTTTGGCGGGATCACGCCGCCGATGGTCGTGACCTGAATGTTCTTCACAATACCGCGAACCGGAGAGCGAATGGTCAGGCGGGTCACCGAATCTTCGCGTCCCTTAATGATGGCGGACAGCATTGCCACTTCGGCGTTGGCTTTGGACAATGCCTCGCGCGCCTGGACGTAATATTGCGAGCGCAAATCCGTGAGCTTCAGGCCGATGTCGCTTTTTTGCCGCTGCAAACGCAATACCTCGACGTGGCTGGCAGCCCCGCTTTTTGCCAGTCGCTCGGTGATCGCCAGCTCTTTATTCACCAGCGTCAGCGCCTCTTTGAGCTCAGACTGCGCATCAGCGAGTTGCGCGCGGCGACTGGTATAGAGCCGCGTTTCCGAGGCGAGCAGATCCGGCCAGCCGTTCAGCTCGTCAGAAAAGACCAGCGGCTTATCGCTCACCTCCGCCGTCAGGCGTTGACTGGAGGCCAGCGACGCGCGATAGCGGGCGGCGCTTTCGCCGACGTTAGACTCCGAGCGCGTGGGGTCCATCCTCGCCAGCACTTGTCCCGCCTGTACCTGATCGCCTTCATGCACCATCAGCTCGGCGAGAATTCCTCCGTCGAGCGACTGTAGTACCTGCTCACGCGAGCTGGGGATCACTTTGCCAGTGCCGGTCGAAACCTCATCGAGAATGCCAAACCATGCCCACACCGCGAGGAGCAGGCACAAGATCCCGGTGAGCCAGATGATGCGGCTGGCACCCGAAAATTCGCGCTCGCGGCTGTCGTCGAGTGCGTCCGGCGTTGCGTCAGGCTGACTGGTTTTCATTTTTCCACTCCCGCGTGTTGGCCTGCGCGGCCATTCGACTTTGCCCCAGCGCCTGCGCTTTCGGCGCGTCCATCACCAGTTGCCCCTCTTTGAGCACCACCACCCGTTCGACCAGCTCAAGTACCGGTACGCGGTGGGTGGCAACCACCAGAGTGCGATTGCCAAGCCACTGTCCCAGCCGCTGAATAAACTCACGTTCGGAATGCTCATCCAGCGAGGCGGTGGGCTCATCCAGCAGCACGATATTGGGCGCGCGCAACAGCATGCGGGTGAGCATGATGGACTGCCGCTGACCGCCGGATAGCCCACTGCCGCCTTCCATAATTGGGTGATCGAGACCTTTTGGCAGCCGTTTCACGAAGTTGGCCGCGCCGCAAATCTCCAGTACGGTAAAAATCTCGTCGTCGCTGGCATGCGGGGCGCCCAGCGTCAGGTTCTCGCGCAGCGTACCGAAAAACAGGCGCGCGTTCTGGCTGAGAAGACCGACATTGCGGCGTAAATCCGCCATATCGATGTGCGGCAGACTGAGGTTATCGAGACGGGCGTCGCCTTCGACCAGATCCACCCCGCCTGCCAGCGCCTGTAACAGCGTTGATTTGCCCGCGCCGTTGCGCCCCAGCACCGCGATGCGTTCACCGGCGGCAATCTCCAGCCGGTTAATGCGCAGCGGCACCCGCTGGTCTTCACTGTGATAGCGAAACTGCGCGTTCTCGAACAGATAGTGACCGTGAAAGATCTCCTGATGCACCAGCGTTTCATCGCGCTGGGTCTCGGTGGGGAGTTCCATTATGCTGTCCAGCCCCTTTTTGGCGGCTTTCACCTGCTGCCAGCGCGCCAGTACGCCGCACAGATTGCCCATTGGCGCGATCATTCTCGAACCGAGCATCGAGGCGGCAACCACCGAACCGGTGGTCAGGGTGCCTTCAATCACCAGCGGGGCGCCAAACATCACCATCGCGGCATAAACCAGTCCCTGGACGGTCACTCCCCAGTTGATCAACCCCTGCGACAGCTCGCGGGTGCGCAGTCCCGACTCGGCGGTAATGCGGATATAACTGTTCCATTGCTGCAGAAACCGGTTCTCCGCCTGCATCAGCTTGATGTCCTCCAGCCCCTGAACGCTTTCGACCAGCACGGCATTGCGCAGCGTGGCCTCGTGCGCCGACTGATTCGCCAGCTCAGCAAGCTTTTTTTGCAGCAGCAGACCGGGAAGGATCATCAGCAGCGCGGCGACCGGAGCGATCCAGGCCAGCGGCGGGGCGATGATTGCCAGCACCACGATGAACAGGAAAAAGAAGGGCAGATCCACAATCGTGGAGATGGTCGAGGAGGTGACCATTTCACGGATCTGCTCCAGCTCGCGTAGCTGTGAAATAAAGCTGCCGGTGGAGCGCGGGATCGCACTGTTGCGCAGGCGCAGCGCGTGGCTGAACACGCGATCCGACACCCGCATATCGGCGCGTTTACCCAACAGATCCATGACGTGACCGCGGGCGAGTCGCAACAGAAAACCGAACAGCATGGCGATCAATACGCCAGCGGCGAGAACGTACAGCGACGGCCATGACTGCGCGGGGATCACCCGGTCGTACACCTGCATCGAGAAAATGATCCCGGAAAGCGACAGGATGTTAATCAGCAGCGCCGCCAGCATCACCGGACCGTAAGGGTGAAGATCTTTCAGCACCAGACTTTTTAGCCAGTCGGGTTTGAAACGTGAAATGTAGGCATCCACCCGGCGGTCTTTCACGGCGGAAAGCGGGCGTAAGGCGATGATGAAACGAACCGTCGGCAGCAGTTCGCGCAGGGATATTCGGTTGCGCTGTAGTTCGCCGTTGATGAAACAGACGTCAAGCTGGTCTTCGCCATCGAACTGTTCAACCAGCACCAGTTCACCGTCCTGGAGCTGGATCACTACCGGCAGACGCCAGCGGGTGAGCGATTGTTCCGTGGGGGCCAGCGGCTGAAATGAGAGTCCGGTCTGGCGGGCCAGTTGGCTGAGCGCCTGCGGCATCGGTTTATCTTTGAACCAGGGGGCGCTTGCCTGTAACGCTCCGGGAGAACAGGCGATACGATAATGGCTGGCGATATGGCTCATCGCCCGCGCCCAGTTGGCCAGCGCTGGCGCGGTAATGCGCTCGTCGCCTGGAATGTCGGCGTAGGTCATGGCTGGATCTCCACTGACTGGATCGTGCGGTTTTCCAGACCAAAGGCCTGGCGCATCTGACCGGTGTTATACAGGCAGTTAAGCTGCAGTTGATGCAACTGGCTCTCCGTCTGTAACTGTGCGAAGCGCGCCTGGTAGACCTCCTGCTCGGCGTTGAGCACGTCGAGCAGCGGTCGGGAGCCGAGGTCGAGATACTGCTGCTGATACAGCTCGCGCGTCCGCTCGCTCAATGTTTCCTGGCGCTTTTGGATCTGCAAGGAGGTCACGAGATTCATCGCTTCACTGCGATCGGCAAGCAGCTTCTTGCGCACGTCCAGCCGGGTACGCTGGATTGCCGACTGGGCGGATTCCACCGCGTGGCTGGCGGCGTTGCGACGGGCGGTTAAGCCGCCGCCCTGATAAATGGGCATCTCCACTTTGACCCACGCCGAATACTGGGTACGGTCAACGGACTCATGCCCGGCGTAATTATCGTTGAGATAGCGACGCACCTCTGGTTCCAGCGAAACCGTTGGCGTCATTTGCGCGTTAGCGTAGTCGAGATTGGCCTGGGCGATATTAGCCTGCGCCCAGGCGGCGAGCACGGAAGGCACCAGCTTGTCGTCTGGCTGTGCCAGTTCGCAACTGCGACTCAGCTTTGGCGGGAAGTCGTTACTGATGGTATTGAGGTTTTTCCAGCCCAGCCAGGTCATGAGCGTCGACTGCGAGCTTTCAAGGTTGGCCTGATATTGCACGAGCTGGGAGCGTGCGCCTTCGATACGCGCATCGGTCTGCACCACGTCCGATAGCGAGCTGGCCCCTTCATCGTTGCGCTGATTCGCCAGCCTGCCAATGGCGCTCAGGGCATCCAGTTGCTCCTTTGCCACCGCCACCATCTGTTGCCAGGTCTGCACCTGCACAATGGCGGTTGCCGTTTCATGACTAACCGTATCAATGCTGAGCAGCACGTTGGCCTGTTCCTGCGCCACGCCGGCGTTTTCTGCCCGTACCTGGCTTGCGACTTTGCCGAAGTCATAGAGCATTTGCGACAGTGACAGCACCAGCGATGGGCTAAATCCGCTGTCGGAATAGCTGTTGGTATAACCGTTGTTCATCCCGGCGTTAACCTGCGGGTAGTATTTGGCTTTCGCGACATCGACCTGCTGGATTTGGGCGTACAGTTTGCCGACCACTTCCGCGATCGACGGATGCCAGGTGACGGCGCGATTGACCGCCTGAGAGAGGCTCAGTTCACCGGGAGCGGCGCTGTCGCCGCTCAGCGGCATCGGGCCATCAAGTGCGGGCAGTTCCTGCTGCTCAACCCACTGTTGCGGGGCGATGCGGGGCGTCTCCCCGGCAGCGATGGCGGGGACAGCGCACAGGTTTCCCACCAGCCACCAGAATGTAAGCGGTCGTTTTCCCATCTTTCTTCCCTAATTGAACGTTGTTTTTTTTGCCCCGGGCGAACGTGCGCCCGGGGTCGTTGTGTGGTCGTTCTGGCGACCTTTATCAGGTCACAATGTGGTTTTGTTCGATAAGCTCCGTCAGCGTGGTTTGTACATTCTCCAGGGTCACCAGTTGTGTGGAGTGATAAGTACTGCCTGTCCCGTCACGGTCAATAGAGATGATGGTGTTGCTGCCGCTGGTGCTGACGCTGAGATAGTTGCCAAGCGTCGCGGTTTGTCCGTTCCAGCCCACCAGCAAATCGCCGATATCAATCTTGTCGCCCTGCGCCAGCGAGAAGTTTTTCCAGGTATCCGTACCGTTACCGCCCGTGGCATCACTGGCGTTGAGCAGGTTGTAGATCAGCGTATCGCCATACACCGAGCCCACCAGTACATCGCTTTGTGAGGTACTGGTAACCTGCGGGGCGATATCCACCGTCAGCGTGGCGCTGTCGGTATGACCGTGGGTGTCATTCAGCGTGTAGCTAAAGGTCTCCTTCGCCGTGATCGAAGAGAGGGCCACGCCGTTGTTGAGCGTGTAGGTATACGAACCGTCGGCGCGAATTTGCAGTGAACCGTAGTGGCCCTGAATGGTGGTGGTGGCGCTGGAGTAAGGATCCAGCGTGGCGGTACTGCCGTTAAAGCCGGTGATAGTCAGGCGCGTATCGACGGTGTTCAACTGGTCCATCGCCCCGGCGGAGTCGCTGCCGTCAAAAATATTGCCGGTGACGGTATGCGTGCCGGAGGTTTCGAAGTTATCCAGATCGACCGTCGTGCCGGTGATTTTCGGCGTAATAGTTGCCGCGCCTGCCAGCGTGTTATTGCCGGTGAAATTCAGGGTGTAGGTGCCGCCATCCAGTTCCAGCCCGCTCAAATTGACGGTCACGGTGGCACCGCCCAGCGTGATGTTGGCGACCGGCACCGTGCCGGAGCGAATGATCACGCCGTTTTCCACTATCGACCAGTTGATGGTCAGGTTGCCCAGCGTGACCAGCGTTGAGACATCAAAGACGATGGCCGCACCTTTCAGAATGGTGCCCGCCGCGACGTCAAAGGTGCCGCTGCCGCTACCGGTTCTGCCAAGTAACCCCCAACTGGCGCTACCGACGGTGGAATCCAGATAGCCTGTGGTGTCCTGAACCGCCGTGGCCAGCAGGGTATCGCTGACATCGTTCACCGCATCCAGCCCACGGGCGGTCGGCTGGATATTGAGCGATGCGGTATCGGTATCCCCGTTGGGTGCTTTCACCGTGTAGATGAAGCTGTCCGGCGTTTTGGTACCGTCCGCGCCCACGCCGCTTTTCAGGGTGTAGGTGTAGTTACCTTTGGCATCAATGGTCAACGTGCCGTAAGTACCCACAATGGTCGTGGTGCCGGTTGCGGCAATCGCCACACCGTTCACCTGTGTCACCAGCGTACCGACGGGCGCGATGTCGTCGTTCAGCACATTGCCCTGGGTGGAAGTGGTCAGGCTGTCAACGCTGTAAACATGGTCCTCAAGCACGTTAAGGGTGTAGCCGGTGAGCGCCGTAATGCCAAACGCCGGATTCAGCAGGAACAGGTATTCACCGCCCGGCAGGTTCAGCGTCAGCTTATCGGACTGACCGCCCAGCAGCGGCGCGTTTAACCAGTTTTTCTCCACTCGCCACTGCTCAAACTGCTGGGTGACGTCGTTGAAGCGATAAATGTACAGATCGAAGCTGGATGCCACCGCCACGCCGCCAATGGAGGATTGCAGCGTCATGGTGCGCGTTGACCCCTGCTCGACGTCGAAAATAATCGGGTTACTCAGTTTGTCCAGTACGCCCAGATCCAGCACGTTGCTAAGACTGACGTTCACCACCGTAAAGCCGCCCTGCGAGGATGCCCCGTTGTTGATGGCCTCCACATGGGTGTCGTAGGGCAGGGTGGCGACGTTATCCACGGCGGTCACGCTGCTGGCCGGCGTGTCATTGCCCAGAGTAATCACCAGCTTCGCCGACGCGCTGTTGCCGCCGCCGTTGATGGTGTAGGTGAAGCTCTCCGTTCGGCCAATGACCGAGGCAGGACTGTTCGGGTTCAGCGCGTAACTGTAGGTACCGTCCTGATTGATCGTCAGCGTGCCATAGACGCCCTGAATGACGTTACTGCCAGCCCCCAGCGTAAAGCTTTGTCCGTTGGCGTTGGTGACGGTGGTGACGACGGTATCCAGTGGGGCGCTGTCGTTATTCAGCACGTTGCCGGTTTGCGGCGTGGACGTGGTGATGGTGCCGGCGCTGGTCTCTTCGACGCTGACGTTCAGTGCGGTATAAGAGCCGGTCGCCAGTAGCGCCGTATTGTAAGTCAGAACCCGATAAGTGCCGCCCTCCAGTCCGGACACGTTCACCGTGACGCCGCTGCTGCCGAGCGTCAGCAGATTGGCAAACTGCGACTGCGCGGTGTCGATGACGGTGGTCCATGAGTTGGTCGCGGCGTCATATTTCTGGATCGCCACTTCCTGAGTATTCAGCAGCGAGAGCACGACCCCGGTGGTGCTGGCATCGATCACCAGATTTGCGCTGCCGCCGTCCTGAATAGTGAATTCAACGGCTGCCGTATCGTTACCCAACACGTTCGCCACATTGCCCAGCGCGCCAACCAGCAGCAGGCCATAGTCGCTGAGCTGCTCGCTGGTTACGGTCGCATTTGAGGTGAGCTCCAGATTCTCCACGTTATCGCTGGCCGAGATGGGCAGGGTTGGGGCGGTGACCTGCGTCGGGGTCGAGGCGTTGCCGACGGCGTCCGTGGCGCTGACGCTGATGTTCTCGCCGCTGGTCTGTTTGCGATCAAAGGTATAGGTGTAATTCCCGCTGCTGTTGGCGGTGGTGGTGACCGTTAAGCCCGTGCTGAGGGTGATGGACACCGTACTGCCCGCTTCGGCAGTGCCGCTGATGCTGGCGCCGTCGCTGCTGATGGTGCCGGTTGGTGTAGCCGTGACCGTATCCACCGTGACGGTATAGCCTGATGACAGCGTACTGGTGCCGTTGGTATTGGTGGCCGTAGCGGTGAGGACGTGCGTCCCGTCGGCGATATTGGCCTGCGGGGTCAGCGACCAGTTGCCCTGCGCATCCACGCTGGCGCTACCAATGGAGACACCGTCGCTGTATACCGTGATGGTGGAGAACGGTTGGCCCGTCCCGTTTAACAGCGGCCTGGCGTCATTGGTGGCCTGACCATTGGCCACCAGTCCGGTTATTGACCCTACATCGTCCGTCAGCGAGGCGATAACGGGTGCGCCAGGCAGACCACTGAACGGTGCAATGACGCTGCCGGACGTTCCGGTGTTACCCGCTTTATCCTGGGCGACCACCTGCAACGTTTCTCCACCGACCTGCGCCGGATTAATCAGAATGTTAAAGCTGCCGGTGGTCCCGTCCGCGACGCCGGTTCCCAGTACCGTGCCGTTGCTGCTGGTGATGGTGACGGTGCTGCCAGCCTCTGCCGTCCCGGTGACGTGGCTGCCGTTGGTGACCACCGCCAGGTTGGTCGGCGTGCCGGGCGGGGTGGTATCCACCACGATGGTCGATGCCGCCGACGAGGCGCTGACGTTGCCCGCCGCGTCGGTGGCTTTGGCGGTAAAGGTATGTGAACCCTCCGCCAGTGCGGTAGTGGGGGTAAAGCTCCACGCGCCGCTGGCATCCGCCTGAATGGGCGTTGGCGTGAGTAACGTCACACCGTCATAGATATTGATGAATGCCCCCGGTTCGCTGGTCCCTCGCAGTTCCGGCAGGGTGTCATTCGTGCTTTGTCCGCTGCCGACGGGACCCGTGATGTTGCTGACATCATCAAGAATGGTGGCGATCACCGGCGCGTTTGGTGCCAGCGTATCCACCGTGACGCCAAAGCTGGCGGCCGGGCTGACGTTGCCCGCCGCGTCGGTCGCGGTCACCGCAAGGGTATGCGCGCCGTTGGTTAAGGCGGTTGTTGGCGTGAAGGTCCAGTTGCCGTTCGTGCCGACAACAAGGCTACCAATGACCGTGCCGTTATCGGTAAAGGTCAGCGTGGTGCCCGGTTCCGCCGTGCCGTTAAGCGTGGGGCGGGTGTCGTTGGTGCTCTGATTGGGCGAGAGATTGCCGGTCTGCGGCGCGCTGTCATCGACCACTGACGCGATCACCGGTGCCAGCGGCGCGGCGGTATCCACCGTGATGGCGAAGCTGGCTGATGGGCCGACGTTCCCGGCGGCATCGGTCGCGGTGAAGGTCAGCGAATGATTCCCCTGTCCCAGATCGCTGGTGGGGGTAAAGGTCCAGGTCCCGTTCGCCTCGACCGTCACGCTGGCGAGGGGAACACCGTTGTCCGCGATGCTGATCGTGGCCCCCGGCTCACCGGTGCCGGTGAAGCCAGGACGCGCGTCGTTAGTGGTCTGACCGCTGGTCAGACTGCCGGTGACCGGGCCAACGTCATCCAGCACATTGCTGATTACTGGCGCGCCGGGCGAAACGGTATCGACCGTCAACGCAAAATTTGTTGACGCTGGCCCGGTATTGCCCGCGCTATCGGTGGCGGTGACTCTCAGCGAGTGGGCCCCCTGAGAAAGACCGTCCGGTCGGTAGCTCCAGCTCCCGCCTTCGGTCACGGTGGTCGTACCCAGCAGAACGTTGCCATCGTAGACGTTAATGGTGCTGCCAGGCTCGCCGGTGCCGGCAACGATCGGGCGGGTATCGTTTGTGCTTTGTCCGCTGGTGAGATCGCCGGTTCCTGGCGTCACGTTATCGGTGACGCTGACGATGATCGGGGCAACTGGCGCAACGGTATCAACCACCACGGTAAAGGCGGTGCCAGGGCTGACGTTGCCCGCGGCGTCCGTCGCGGTCACATTGAACGTGTGCGAACCATTGCCCAGCGCGGTAGCGGGCGTAAAGGTCCAGGCACCTGAGCCATCGGCTTGCACGGTGCCCAGCAGCGTGGTGCCGTCAAAAATACTGACGGTACTGTTAGCTTCGGCGGTCCCGGCAAGCGTTGGTCGCGTGTCGTTGGTGCTTTGGCCATTGCTCAGCGTTCCGCTATTGGGGGCGACGTCATCGGTAACGGAGTTGATGACAGGAGCCGATGGCGACTGCGTATCTACCGTCAGGGAGAACGCGGCTGACGGGCCTTCGTTACCTGCTGCATCCGTCGCCGTGACGCTCAGATTATGCGGGCCGCTGCCTAACGGATTATCCGGAGAGAGTGACCAGCTTCCGTCGGTGCCCACCACCACGCTGCCCACGGCGAGACTACCGTCATACAGCGTAACGGTAGAACCTGGCTCCGCCGTTCCCTGGAAGGTTGGCTGAGTATCATTGGTGCTTTGTCCGTTCGCCAGCACGCCGGTTGCCGGGCTGGTGTCGTCGGTGACGCTTTGAATCACCGGAACCCGTGGCGCGGTAGTATCGACGTTCACCGTCCAGGCAGCAGAAGGCGCGCTGACGTTACCCATCGCATCGGTGGCGGTGACGGTTATCGCGTGCGAGCCGGTGGCCAGCGTCGGCGCGGTGAAGCTCCAGCTACCGTTGGTGACCAGCGCGGTGCCGATTTTTACCCCATTGTCATAGACGGTAATCGTACTGCCTTCTTCGCCGCTGCCGCTAAAGTCGGGCGTGGTGTCGTTGGTGCTGCCGCCGTTGCTGATGACGCCCGTCTGCGGCTCGCTGTCATCCACCGCGCTGGCAATGGTTGGCGCCGCCGGTGGCGTGGTGTCCACCACCACCACAAACGCTTGCGACGCGAGGCTGGTATTTCCTGCCGCATCGGTGGCGGTGATGGTCAGATTGTGGCTGCCATCCCCCAGGCTGGTGGATGGAGTAAAGCTCCACGCGCCGTTAACCACCTGCACCTGGCCAAGGGGCGTATTGCCATCGTAAATTGTGATGGTTTCACCGTTGGTGCCGTTGCCGCTCAGCGTGGGGCGGGGATCGTTGGTCGTCTGCCCGCTGGTCAGCGTTCCCGTACCGGGGGCGACATCATCCGTCACGCTGCCAATCGCCGGTTGTGTCGGTGGGGTGAGATCAACAGTGATGTTCACCACGGCGGACGATTTGCTGCTATCCCCGCTATCGACAACCTGGAAGGTGTGCGGGCCTTCGCCTAACTCGGCGGTGGATGTCCAGCTCCAGTTGCCGTTTCCGTCGACCTGAACGTTCGATGCGACAACGCCACCATCGACCAGAATGTTAACCGTCGAGTTCGGCGTGGAGAAACCGCGCAGTCCCGGCTGCGTATCGTCGGTGGTTTGCCCGCTCTTCAGGTCGCCCTGAACGCTACCCGTATCATCGACGATGGCGCTGATGACCGGCAGCCCGGTGCCGGAGCCGTTAAAATTAGTGGGATCGCTGTTGTTGCCCGCAGCATCCTCCGCCGTGGCGGTCAGCGAATTGAGACCCGTTTGCGCAGGCGTGACCTGAATCTGGAAGGTACCGTCCGTCGCCACGCCGGATCCAATGACATTGCCGTCGGTGTCGCGGATCGTCACCGTGCTGCCGGTTTCCGCCGTACCGCTGACCGTTGCGCCATCGGCAGAAATTGTCACATCCTCCGGCGCGGCCGGTTTAGTCAGATCGACGTTTAGCGCGATGGAGGCAGAAGGTCCGCTGATGTTACCCGCCGGATCGGTGGCCGTTGCCGTCAGCGTGTAATTGCCTTCGGTGAGCGGTGAGTCCGGGACGATCGTCCAGTTTCCGTCGGAATCGACTTCGGCAGTGCCGATAACCGTGACTCCATTCGACAAGGTGATGGTGCTGCCGGGTTCGCCGGTGCCGCTAATGGGCAACTCGGGCTGATTGGTGACTGCCGGATTGCCTGGCGAGGTGATAAACGGCGCGTCGGGCACCTGGGTATCAATGGTGATGCCAATCGCATCCGATGGCTGACTGGTGTTGCCTGCGGCATCTTTTGCCGTCACGGTAAAGTTGTAGTTGCCTTCGACAAGGTCGCTGTCCGGAGTGAAACTCCAGACGCCATCAATGACCTCGGCGGTGCCAATCGGCACGCCGTTATTCAGAATGGTGACGATGCTGCCCGTTTCGCCCGTCCCACTCAGCGTCGGGGTGGCATCGTTGGTCTGTCCACCATCGTTCAACGGTCCGCCGTCATCGTTGACGGTCAGCGTTGGCGTACCTGGAGCCTGAGTATCCACGCGCACGATGCGTTCCGGCGAGGTGCTGCTGTTACCGGCAGGATCGGTCGCGGTCACCCGGATGTTATGATCGCCCTGTGACAGCGGGCCCGTCGGTTGAAAACTCCAGTTCCCGGAGTTGTCGATAACCAACGGCGACTGTTCAACACCGTCGAGGGTAATGGTGATGGTGTCGCCAGGCGTACCGCTTCCGCTCAGCAGCGGTCGCGTGTCATCGGTATACTGGCCATTATCGAGTATGCCGGTCTGGCTGCCGACGTTGTCGGTGACGGTCAGGTTGGGCACGGCGGGTGGGGTGGTATCCACCAGAATGCCGATTGGTGCGGAGGGCTCGCTGACATTGCCCGCCGGATCGGTGCTGGTGAGGCTAAAGACATGGTCACCTTCATCGAGAGCATCCGACGTGTAGCGCCAGGTGCCGTCAGTTATCGTGACGGTGGTGACCAGAACGCCATTGTCGTAAATGCTGATGATATCGCCATCTGTTCCTGTGCCGCTCAGAACGGGCTGGGTTTCATTGGTCGCCTGGCCGTTGGTCAGTGGGGCATCAGCGCCATCCGTCAGCGTTAGCGTGGGGGCATCAGGCGCGGTGGTATCCACCGTAATGGTGATGGGGATGGATTTATCGCTGGTGTTGCCCAGAGGATCGCTGGCGGTGACGCTCAGCGTGTGATCGCCTTCGCCCAGCGCGGGGCTCGGGGTAAAGCTCCAGCTACCGTTTTCATCGACCTCTGTTGTACCAATGACCGCCGTTCCGTCATACACCGTGATGATATCTCCGGCGGTGCCGCTGCCGCTTAACACCGGCTGTGTTGCATCGGTTACGTCGTTATCCGCCAGTTCACCCACGTTGCTGCCGGTGTTATCCGTCAGGGTTACGAGCGGAATAGCCGGCGGTGTGGTATCGACCGTAATGGTGATGGGAGCAGACGGTGTGCTGGTATGGTTTGCGGTATCAGTCGCCGTGACGGTGAAGGTATGGTCGCCGTCGCCCAGCACCGGAGTGGTGAGCGTCCAGTTGCCGTTGTTGTCTACAGTGGCCGTTCCCGCCAGCGGGATATTTCCGTCCCGAATGGTGATGGTTGCGCCGGGTTCACCGGTTCCGCTGAAGGTTAGCTGATTGTCATCGGTAAGTTGCCCGTCACCCAGATTGCCTTTCTGCGCGCCGATATCATCAACAATCGAACTGACGACCGGGGCATCCGGTGCGGTGATATCCGGCGCCACGACCTCGTACGGCAGGCTGGTATTGCTCGCGGCATCCGTGGCGGTGACGCTCAGCGTTTCACCATTGGCCTGCGGCGGGTCAAGCGCGATCGCCAGCGTGCCGCTCTCCGGGACCGGACCGGATTGCGCCAGCGTATTCCCGTTACTGTCTTTAATCGTAATCGTACTGCCAGGCTCGGCGGTGGCGGTCAGGACGGTGCCGTCCTGAGAAATGACCGCCGTGGGGGACTGCGGCGGTGTGGTATCCGGTGCGGTGACGTTGGCTGGCGTGCTGTTTTGATTCGCCGGATCGGTCACCGTGGCGGTAAGCGTTTCGCCGTTGGTTTGTGGCGTGTCCAGCGTAACGGTGAAATTCCCTTCGCCGTCGGTTTGACCATGGCCAATCGGGGTGCCGTCCGGATCGCGAATTGTCACCGTGCTGCCGGGTTCCGCTGTCCCCGTCACGGTGGTGCCATCATCCGAAACCTCCAGATTTCCGGCGGGCTGCGGCGGGGTGGTGTCCGGGGCGAGGGTGGTCGCCGGCGGACTGGTCAGATTCGCCGGATCTTTGACGATGGCGGTTAAAATTTCGCCATTGGTTTGCGGCGGGGCCAGCGTGACGGTAAATGAGCCGTCGGGTTGAACAAGTTCAGACCCCAGCGGGGTGTTGTCGCTACCGTAAATCGTCACCGTCGTGCCGGGTTCGGCGGTACCGGTCACCGTTGTCCCATCCTCAGAGACATCCAGATTGCCTGCTGCCAGCGGGGGAGTGGTATCAGGCGCTGTTGCATTGGCGGGCGGACTGTTATTTCCCGCCTTATCCGTGGCGGTCGCGGTCAGAACCTCACCGTTTACCCGTGCCGGATTGAGCGGGAAGCTGAATTTTCCTTCACTATCGGCAGTCACGGTGCCGAGTGTGGTGCCGCTGGCATCTGTAATCGTGACTTTACTACCCGCCTCGGCGCTGCCGGTAAGCACGGTTCCGTTCTGCGAGACGAGCAGATCGTCGGGAACTGCCGGAGGGGTGGTATCCACGGTGACCGAGAATTCCACCGTGTTGCCGCTGACGCCGTCCTCTGTGGTCTGTGTGGCGGTGTAGTTGTGCAATCCTTCAGGCACACCGCTCAGCGCGAACGACCACGTGCCGTCGTCGGCGCTCGCCGTCCCGATAGCGATACCGTTTTCGTAAATGGTCACCTCCGCGCCAGGCAGCGCGGTCCCCGTGAGGGTGGGGGTGGTATCCTTCGTAAACTGACCGCTGCCTAACGTCACGGCGGTGGGTTGCGTATCATCAATGATGCCGGTAATGACGGGGGCATCGGGGAAACCTGAGTCGGAACCGAAGAAGGACGCTTCGTCGCCTTCGTTGCCTGCGGCGTCAGAAATATCAGCATAGAGCTGCTCGGAATCGGTTTGTGCCGAGTTGAGGCGAACGGTAAACCGACCGGTGTCATCGACCTGAATGGAGGCAAGAATATGGTGTTGATTGTCGAAAATCGTGACGACGCAACCTGCTTCTGCGAGCCCGGATACCCAGAGTCCATCTTCAGAAACCGTTAGTCCGGAAACCTCATCCGGGGCAATGGTATCGACGGTAAAGGTGAAATCGCCGGAGACGGCGCTGGTGCTACCGTTTTCGTCTGTGGCGGTCGCGGTCAGCACATGTTCACCGTCAGAAAGAGGCGCGTCGGGTTGATAGTGCCAGTTACCCTGTCCATCGACGACGACGGTTCCCATTACCTGCCCGTTATCATAGAGGGTGATGAGGGAGCCCGCGTCACCGGTACCAGAAATCATCGGCTGGCTGTCGTTGGTGGTCTGGTTCACCTGAATGGCGCCGGTGATGCCGGAAACGGCATCCACTGCGCCGGTAATCACGGGGGCAGGCGGTGGTGTGGGGTTTTCTCCTCCCGGAGGGTTCGTCCCGTTATCGCCGCCGCCGTTGTCTCCGCCGCCGTTATTTCCGCCACCCTCACCCGGTGTACCAACGTTACCGGAACCATCATCAGGATTGCCGTTGTCGTTATCATGATGGCTACTGCCTCCGCCACCCGAGGACGCTATTGCCGCGATCCCACCGGCGGCAACCGCCCCACCCAGCACCCACGGCCAGATAGCCTCACCTTCGTGAGATTCTCCGGCGGTGACAAGCAGATCGTCAATGGTTGAAATTTGTTCAAAGTGCAGGCCGCTTTCCGGATTTTCCACCCACCACAGTGCGCCGTGACTGTCTTCCAGCACCAGTTGGCTGGTTCCCTGGTCGTTCGCCACATAGAAATTTTTAACGGTCAGTTTTTCACCAGAAGTAAAGACGATCACCAGATCCTGATTCACGCGAGTCAGTTGGCTGATATCGCTACGCTCTGCGGATAATTTCACAATGGAAGGGGCATTAAGTGTGACTTCAGAGGCTTCAACATTGGTGGAAACGCCCGTCAACTTGGATATAACGGCGAGAAGACGCATATGTTCACTCCTGATGGCTTGCTCTGTGCATTAATTCTTTAAAATCACCGGGCAAGGAAAATGAGCAGACGAGCGATCCCGTTCATCAGGTCGATGAATTGTCGCCGGTGATTTCAATGTGATGGTCACGCAGATGATGGTTTCTGTTGTGTTGAATAACCCTTTGTTTTTTGTGATTCACTGGTACTTTCGTATTAGATGATATAGTCAGAAAGCGCTCATCCTGCAACTTAAGGCATATTTGTGATTTGTTTAGCGAGGGTGAAATATATGCTTTTTTACGCCATCAGGCGAAGCGTAGCAACCTGACATAACAAGAGGGGGTAACTTATCTTTCTGTGTTATAAGGTTTTATTTGATTGATATGAGCAGGGTTAATAATCGATTTCTTACACAAACTGTATTGTTATTTCTGAATGTTAAAACGTCAAAAAAAATTATTTGAAGTATTGGGTAATTGGGCTATGTCCATAATATGAAAATGGCTGAGGATATATTCTTGGCAGTTTTGATGTTTCAACAGAAATAGAAATAAAGGCGGGGAGAATATATTTTTGGAGGTCCAATATGTCAATAATAATGACCCGTCCCAAATAGAGAGACAGGTCACACAGTAATGCGCTTAACGACCTGCATGTTTCATAATGCGCGCTTTATCCAGTTGCCATTCACGATCCTTCAGATCGGAACGCTTGTCGTGCTGTTTCTTACCCTTCGCTACGCCAATTTTGACTTTGCACCAGGCATTTTTCCAGTACAGAGAAAGGGCGACAACGGTGTAGCCTTCACGGTTCACGCGACCATACAGTGAGTCAAGTTCACGCTGATTCAGCAGCAGTTTACGGGTACGGGTGGGATCGCATACCACGTGCGTGGAGGCCACCGCCATTGGCGTAAAGTTAGCGCCGAACAGGTAAGCTTCACCGTCTTTCAGGATCACGTAGCTGTCGCCGATGTTGGCCTTACCGGCGCGCAGGGATTTCACTTCCCACCCTTGCAGGGCGAGTCCCGCTTCGAACTCTTCTTCGATAAAGTATTCGTGTCGCGCACGCTTGTTGAGCGCGATGGTGGCTGAGCCAGGTTTGTGTGCTTTTTTCTTCGTCATAGTGCCGCTCAGTATAGGTAATCTGGAATCGAAAAACACCCCATTTCATCCTTCGGGGGGCAAGGGGATATCTTAGCATGAACAAGGTTGTACCCTGTTGTGGGATAGCGTTTTTTTTACCTTGCGATAAATGATATTATTTGTTCGATTTTTGTTGATGGAAATAGCTATGCCGCAGATTAGTCGAACCGCGTTAGTCCCTTACAGTGCGGAACAGATGTATCAGTTAGTGAATGATGTTCAGTCCTACCCTCAGTTTTTACCGGGTTGCACCGGCAGCCGCGTTCTCGAGTCTACGCCAGGACAGATGACGGCTGCGGTGGATGTCTCTAAGGCGGGGATCAGTAAGACGTTCACCACGAGAAATCAGTTAACCAATAACCAGAGTATCCTGATGCAACTGGTCGACGGTCCGTTCAAAAAACTGATTGGCGGCTGGAAATTTACGCCGTTGAGTTCGGATGCCTGCCGTATTGAGTTTCACCTCGATTTTGAGTTTACCAACAAACTGATCGAGCTGGCGTTTGGTCGTATCTTCAAAGAGCTGGCATCCAATATGGTGCAGGCTTTCACGGTTCGTGCTAAAGAGGTCTACCGTGTCGCCTAAGATTGTCGTTGAGGTGGCCTACGCGCTGCCTGAGAAACAGTATCTGCAACGGGTGACGTTGCAGCCGGGGGCGACGGTCGAAGAGGCTATCCGCGCGTCGGGGTTACTGGAACTGCGTACGGACATCGATCTGACAAAAAACAAAGTCGGTATCTACAGCCGTCCGGTCAAGCTGGCGGATGTGTTACAGGATGGCGACCGGGTTGAAATCTATCGTCCACTGATTGCCGATCCGAAAGCGTTGCGCAGACAGCGGGCAGAGAAATCGGCGAAAAAATAGCGGATAACAAAAAAGGTGCTCACAGAGCACTTTTTTTGTTATCCGAAGACAAGCTTATCGGTTGTCGGTCAACGCAGGCTTGTTATCGATATTGGTCAATACGCCGCTGCTGTTGAAGGTCAACGTCAGCGTTTGCTGCGTGACGCCTTCATGGCCCGGCTGTTGACGGAACACATAGAACCAGGTGTTGGTGCCAAACGGATCGGACATCATCGGCGTACCCAGCGCATAGGCAACCTGCTGTTGCGTCATGCCCACACGAATTTTGGATACATCGTTCGCAGTCAGATAGTTCCCCTGGTTGATATCAGGGCGGTAAACCACTCGCTCCAGAGTGGAACAGCCTGCGGTCAACATCAATAATACTGCTGCGGCAGCAGTCAGCGTTTTACAGCGCATAGTGATTTGATTCCTTTTCGGGCCCGAGCAGTACGTGGCTCATATGTAATATGCCGATGATAATAGACCTTTCACCACTTTAAAACCTTTTGCTTACGGGTCCGACGGCGTTTTTGTTGTCTACTCTGACCGTTGAGGTGCAAAAAAGTTTACGCCGCCAGCAGTTCTTTCGCATTTGCGAGGGTGTTTCGCGTCACTTCGCTGCCGCCCAGCAGGCGCGCTAACTCCTGCAACCGTGCGCGTTTGTCCAACGGTTGCATATGCGTTTCGGTCATTTCGCCGTCCGTCTCTTTGCTGACAAAAAAGTGCTGATGACCGCATCCCGCCACCTGCGGAAGGTGGGTAACGCACATCACCTGGGTCGATTCTCCGAGCTGACGCAGCAATTTTCCGACGACTGCGGCGGTTGGGCCGCTGATGCCAACATCGACTTCATCGAAAATTAGCGCCGGGGTTTCCATCTTACGTGCGGTAATCACCTGAATCGCGAGGGCAATACGCGACAGTTCTCCCCCGGAGGCCACTTTGGCAATCGGCTGCATTGGCTGACCTGGGTTGGTGGTCACTTTAAACTCGACGCGGTCCGCGCCGTCCTCGCTCAGATGATGCTCATCAAACATGACATCGATGGTGAAACGACCGTGCGGCATAGAGAGTGAGTGCATACTCTCGGTAATCAGAGTGCTCAGTTCTTGTGCATAATGCTGACGCTGTTCATGCAGCGCCTTCGCCGCCTCCAGCGCCTGCTGGCGATGTTTATTCACCGACAGGGTCAGGGTTTCCAGTGAGTCGGCCTGATCGTCAAGTTGCTGCTGTTCCTCCAGCAATGACTGGTAATATTGCGGCAGCGCTTCCGGACTAACATGATGTTTACGGGCCAGTGAAATTTGCTTCGAGATGCGCTGTTCCAGTTCGAACAGCCGATTAGGATCTAAATCCAGTCGATCGCAATAGTGGCGCAATTCGTCGCTGGCTTCCGTTAATTGAATGGTCGCCTCTTCCAGCATATCGAGAATGCCTGAGAGTTTGCCGTCCATACCGACCAGTTCACTGACCAGTTGCTTCGCGGTATACAGCTGACTTTGCAGGTTAACGTCTTCACCGTCCGCCATCAGCGACAGCGCATTCTGGCTGGTGGAGAGAAGCTGACCGCTGTTGGCCAGGCGTTTGTACTCTTCATCAATCAGCTCAAACTCACCCGCCTGCGGGTTAAATTCATTCAGCTCTTTAAGCTGATATTGCAGCAGTTCTGCACGGGCGGCACGTTCCTGGCTCTGCTGCTGGTGGTGTGCTAAATCACGGCAGCTCTGGTGCCAGAGTTGGTAGCGAACAGCTATATCTTGTATCAGCCCGGATTCATTCGCGTAACCATCGAGCAGGGATTTTTGATGTTCGGCTTTAGTCAGCAACTGATGCGCGTGCTGGCCGTGAATTTGAATAAGCCGTTGCCCCAGTTCGCGAAGCTGAGAGAGCGGAACCGCCGTTCCGTTGATAAAGCCACGGGAACGCCCGTCGCTACTGATCACGCGGCGAAGTAAACACTCACGTCCTTCTTCAAGCTGGTTTTCTTCCAGCCAGCGCTGGGCAGCAGGTGTGTCTTTCAGCGAAAAGCGGGCGCACAGGTCGGCACGGCTGGCGCCAGCACGAACCATGTCGGCTTCTGCACGACCGCCAAGGCACAGGCCGAGCGCATCAATTGCAATGGATTTACCCGCCCCGGTTTCACCGGTGATGACGGTCATTCCGCTCTGAAAATCGATCTCAAGTTCACGAACGATAGCAAAATTGCTGATGGTCAGTTGTGCCAACATAGCTGTTTTCCTGTATGAAAAACCATAACTGTAATTACATACAGTATAAACTGGTTTTTTATACAGTAAAGAGGTTGGCGTTAAATTAAAATAATTTTTTTGACCAGCCCAGCTTGGTACTTAATGTATTGAAATAGCTGTAATCTTTTGGGTGGATCAGATTCAGGTGGTAATCACAGCGACGGATCAGCACATCTTCACCTTCCTGGATCGGCAGCGCGATCTGACTGTCGCAACTGATTTCGAGATCGTTACGGCGATGCGAGAAGCGTAGCCGAATGGTGCTGCTGCTGTTGATGACCAGCGGACGCGCCGACAGGGTATGCGGAAACATCGGCACCAGCGTAATGGCGTCAAGTGACGGGGTCAGAATCGGCCCGCCGGCTGACAGGGAATAGGCGGTGGAACCGGTTGGCGTTGAGATAATCAGACCATCGGAACGCTGGGAAAAGGCAAAGCTTTCGTCAATGTAGACTTCAAACTCAATCATGTGCGCAACCTTGCCGGGGTGCAGCACGACCTCGTTAATGGCGGTACTGATGCGCTTCTGACAGTCCTTCTGACAGACCTGCGCTTCCAGCAGAAAACGTTTTTCCGCGACGTAATGGCCTTCCAGCACGTCGGCGAGTTGTTGCTGTGCGTTATCGGGATCAAGGTCCGTCAGAAAGCCAAGATTGCCACGGTTGATGCCGATCACCTTGATGTCGTATCGTGCCAGGGTGCGCGCTGCGCCGAGCATGTTGCCGTCGCCGCCGACGACGACCGCGAGGTCTGCCTGCTGACCAATCTCCGCCAGGGTGCCGATTTTCACATTCTTCAACTGCAACTCGTGAGCGATTTGCTGCTCGACAATGACCTCATACCCTTTAGTGCATAACCAACGGTAGAGCATTTCATGTGTCGTGAGTGCCGTGGGGTGACGAGGATGCCCCACAATGCCAATACACTTGAAATGATTATTCATTTTTTCGAGGTCCTTGTGATGAAGATTGATGACAATGTGAGTGCTTCCCTTGAAACCCTGAATCTGATCCCCATAATAAGCGAAGTTAGCGAGATGAATGCGAAAAAAACGCGGAGAAATTCATGAGTAGTAAAGAACAGAAAACGCCTGAGGGGCAAGCCCCGGAAGAAATTATCATGGATCAGCATGAAGAAGTTGAGGCGGTTGAACCAGACGCTTCTGCTGAACAGGTGGATCCGCGCGATGAAAAAATTGCGAATCTGGAAGCGCAGCTTACTGAAGCTCAGACCCGTGAACGTGATGCGGTGCTGCGCATAAAAGCGGACATGGAAAACCTGCGTCGTCGTACCGAGCTGGACATTGAGAAGGCGCACAAGTTCGCGCTCGAGAAGTTCGTCAACGAACTGCTGCCGGTGATTGATAGCCTGGATCGCGCGCTGGAAGTGGCGGACAAAGCCAATCCGGATTTGAAGCCGATGGTGGAAGGGATCGAACTGACCCTGAAATCCATGCTGGATGTCGTGCGCAAATTTGGCGTTGAAGTGATCGCCGAGACGAACGTCGCGCTGGATCCGAACGTGCATCAGGCGATTGCGATGGTCGAGTCTGAAGACATCGCGCCGGGCAACGTGCTGGGTATCATGCAGAAAGGCTATACGCTGAACGGTCGTACGATCCGCGCGGCGATGGTCACCGTCGCGAAGGCGAAAGGTTAATATTTCGGCTATTTGTATTGCCGGATGGCGCTGACGCTTATCCGGCCTGTGGCCCGTTGGAATATCCGCGGGCCGTTGTCGTTACTCTGCGACGCTTTCCCGCAGCGGTTTAACGGGTAACACTTTGACCTGTTTAATCATATTCTCCTGGACGTCGAGAATATCGATATCGTATTGACCGATGCGCACGCGAGTGCCCGCAATCGGGATCTCTTCCAGCGCCTCCAGAATCACGCCATTTACCGTACGCGCGTCGTCTTCCGGTAGATGCCAGTTAAACGCTTTATTAATTTCCCGCACGTTGGCGCTGCCATCGATGATCACCGAACCGTCATTTTGCGGCGTCACTTCTTCAGCAAGCGTAGGTGACATCGAGGTGGTAAAGTCGCCGACAATCTCTTCGAGAATATCTTCTACCGTGACCAGCCCCTGAATATCGCCATATTCATTGACGACCAGACCGACTTTCTTTTTATTGCGCTGAAATTTGATGAGCTGCGTGCTGAGCGGTGTACCCTCCGGGACGAAGTAAATCTCATCGGCGGCGCGCAGCATCGTCTCTTTGGTGAACTCTTTTTTTTCCGACATCAACCGCCAGGCTTCGCGGACGCGCAGCATGCTGATGGCGTCATCCAGCGAATCGCGGTACAGCACAATGCGCCCGTGCGGCGAGTGCGACAACTGACGCACGATAGACTTCCAGTCGTCATTGATATCAATACCGATGATTTCACTGCGCGGCACCATGATGTCATCAACGCTGACCTTTTCCAGATCGAGCACCGACAGCAGCATGTCCTGGTTACGCCGGGAGATTTGTGCGCGGGATTCATTCACGATGGTGCGCAGCTCATCCTTACTCAGCGAACCACTGATCACGATATCGGTTTTAATGCCCATCATGCGCATCAGTAGTCGGGTGATGGTGTTGAGCAGCCAGACCAGCGGCATCATCAGAATCTGCAAAGGAGCCAGCAGAAAGCTGCTGGGATAGGCCACTTTTTCCGGATACAGCGCGGCAATGGTTTTCGGCAGGACCTCGGCAAATACCAGCACGACGAAGGTCAACACGCCGGTGGCGATGGCAACACCCGCATCGCCATACAGACGCATACCGACAATAGTGCCGAGCGCCGAGGCGAGGATATTGACCAGGTTATTGCCAATCAGCACCAGGCTTATCAGGCGATCGGGTTTACGCAGTAGCTTTTCAACGCGCTTTGCCGGACGGTTCCCCTGTTTAGCCAGGTGGCGTAAGCGGTAGCGATTCAGGGTCATCATCCCGGTTTCGGAACCGGAAAAATAGGCGGAGATGACCACCATGACGATCAGTGTGACGATCAGCGCGGTGGTGGAGATGTGTTCCAGGGGGCGCCTCCTTTAAGGCTTAGCTGACAAACTGCTGCAATATCCGGCTACCGAAATAGGCCAACGTCAGGATCCCAGCGCCCGCGACGTTAAACCACACGACACGACGACCGCGCCAGCCTTCATGATAATGCCCCCACAACAGAACAATATAGACAAACCATGCGATGATAGAGAGAACCGCTTTGTCGATATTTTCCATGCTGAACAGATTGTGCATGTAAAACAGGCCGGTACACAGGGTGAGCGTCAACAGGACTACGCCAATCTGCGTAATGTGGAACATCTTGCGCTCAATGCTCATCAGCGGCGGCATTTCATTATTGAACGCCAGTTTTTTGTTTTTAAGCTGATAGTCGATCCAGGCCAGTTGCAGCGCGTACAGCGCGGCGATAATGAGCGTTGCATAGGAAAACAGCGACAGCCCGATGTGGATCATCATCCCCGGCGTGGCTTCGAGATGGGTAATGAATTCGTTTGGCATGAAGGTCGCGAAGGCCAGATTGATCAGCGCGAAGGTATACACTACCGGCAGCAACAGCCAGCCACGGTTGCGTGAGGCGACAATCGTCATCACCGTACAGATCATCAGGCTAACCAGCGAGCCGACGTTCAGCAGGCTCAGGTTTTGTCCGCTGTCGCCACCCGGCAGAATGCGGGCTTCAAGTGCGATGGCGTGACACACCAGCGCGACAACCGCAGAAAGAATGGCCATACGCCGCCAACCGCTGTTTTTTTGCAGCAGTGCGGGGACGATCAGCGCGAGGCTGACGGAGTAGGCGACAAGGGCGAGCAGAGCAAAAACGGGCATAGTGGTGTCGACAGTTGGCCAGTGAGAAAGAGAAGCAGTATAGCGTTACGTGACCGCGGCTCCAACCGTTGCATAACAACAAAGACGGCTTCATGTTATACTGCGGCAAATTTATATTCATGTGTCGCTTAAGCGACCAACCGTTTCCACCCCAGGCGAGAGACAATGTTTGATAATTTAACCGATCGTTTGTCGCGCACGCTGCGCAACATCAGTGGCCGTGGACGCCTTACTGAAGACAACGTTAAAGAGACGCTGCGCGAAGTGCGCATGGCGCTGCTGGAGGCTGACGTTGCGCTGCCGGTAGTGCGAGAGTTTATCAATCGCGTAAAAGAGAAAGCGGTTGGACATGAAGTCAACAAGAGCCTGACGCCAGGACAGGAGTTCGTCAAGATTGTCCGTAACGAACTCGTGGCGGCGATGGGTGAAGAGAACCAAAGTCTGAATCTGGCTGCGCAGCCGCCGGCCGTGGTGCTGATGGCGGGTCTGCAGGGTGCCGGTAAAACGACCAGCGTCGGTAAGCTGGGTAAATTCCTGCGCGAAAAGCACAAGAAGAAAGTGCTGGTGGTCTCTGCCGACGTGTATCGCCCGGCGGCGATCAAACAGCTGGAGACGCTGGCAGAGCAGGTCGGCGTTGATTTCTTCCCGTCGGATGTCGGTCAGAAGCCGGTCGATATCGTTAACGCGGCATTGAAAGAAGCCAAACTCAAATTCTACGACGTGCTGCTGGTGGATACCGCCGGTCGTCTGCACGTTGACGAAGCGATGATGGACGAAATCAAGCAGGTTCATGCTTCTATCAATCCGGTAGAAACCCTGTTTGTGGTTGACGCGATGACCGGTCAGGATGCGGCGAATACCGCGAAGGCGTTCAACGAAGCGCTGCCGCTGACCGGCGTGGTGCTGACCAAAGTTGACGGTGACGCCCGTGGCGGTGCCGCGCTCTCTATTCGCCACATCACCGGCAAGCCGATCAAATTCCTCGGCGTTGGCGAGAAAAACGAGGCGCTGGAGCCGTTCCATCCGGACCGTATCGCGTCACGTATTCTCGGCATGGGCGACGTGCTGTCGCTGATCGAAGATATCGAAAGTAAAGTTGACCGCGCGCAGGCTGAGAAGCTGGCGACTAAACTGAAAAAGGGCGATGGTTTCGACCTGACCGATTTCCTGGAACAGTTGCGGCAGATGAAAAACATGGGCGGCATGGCGAGCCTGATGGGCAAGCTGCCGGGCATGGGCCAGATCCCGGACAACGTGAAGTCACAGATGGATGACAAAGTGCTGGTGCGCATGGAGGCGATCATCAACTCGATGACGCTGAAAGAGCGCGCGAAGCCGGAAATCATCAAAGGGTCCCGTAAACGCCGTATCGCGCAGGGTTGCGGTATGCAGGTGCAGGACGTTAACCGCCTTCTGAAACAGTTCGATGACATGCAGCGCATGATGAAGAAGATGAAGAAGGGCGGGATGGCTAAGATGATGAGAAGTATGAAAGGGATGATGCCTCCCGGATTCCCCGGTCGTTAATCTTTATAGGCCTGGCTTATTTGCCATTTCGGCACCGGGGTGTGCTCGCCATCCTCACGTACTGCGTGTACGCTCCGGTGGCTGCGCGCACGCCGGCACCGAACTGGCTGCACCGCCGACGGCCTTCTGCGACAGAGTTTTCAACTGCTGATTGCAATTTCCCCAGAAATCAGTAAAATTTTCGGGCTTTTAATATGACACCCGGGCTCCGTTCCTCGATGGGGCCCGGTTGTTTTATTCACACAAGAGGATGTTATGGTAACTATTCGTTTAGCTCGTCACGGCGCTAAAAAGCGTCCGTTCTACCAGGTTGTTGTTACTGACAGCCGTAACGCACGTAACGGTCGCTTCATTGAGCGCGTTGGCTTCTTTAACCCAATCGCTAGCGAAAAAGAAGAAGGCACTCGCCTGGATCTGGATCGCATCGCTCACTGGGTTGGCCAGGGCGCGACCATTTCTGATCGCGTAGCTACGCTGATCAAAGAAGTAAGCAAAGCAGCTTAATCTGTCACGGTGGTCATGATGAGCAAGCAACTCACTGCGCAAGCACCCGTGGACCCAATTGTCTTAGGGAAAATGGGATCGTCTTACGGTATTCGTGGTTGGCTCAGAGTGTTTTCTTCCACTGAAGACGCCGAAAGCATTTTTGACTATCAGCCCTGGTTTATCCAGAAGGCGGGTCAGTGGCAGCAAGTACAGCTGGAAAGCTGGAAGCACCACAATCAGGATCTGATCATCAAGCTGAAAGGCATTGAAGATCGGGATGCTGCGAATCTACTGACCAATTGCGAAATTGTCGTGGATTCTACGCAACTGCCAAAACTGGAAGAGGGTGACTACTACTGGAAAGACCTGATGGGCTGCCAGGTAGTGACTACAGAAGGTTACGATCTCGGGAAAGTCGTCGACATGATGGAAACCGGATCGAATGACGTCATCGTCATTAAGGCAAACCTGAAAGATGCGTTTGGTATCAAGGAACGCCTCGTGCCGTTCCTCGATGGGCAGGTTATCAAGAAAGTCGATCTCACTACGCGGACTATCGAAGTAGATTGGGATCCTGGTTTTTAAACCACCGGATAAGCGGTAAATGACGGCGTGATGGGGATTGGCTTGTGTTTATAGGTATCGTTAGCCTGTTTCCAGAAATGTTTCGTGCAATTACCGATTACGGGGTAACTGGCCGGGCTGTTAAAAATGGCCTGCTGAACATCCAGAGCTGGAGTCCTCGTGACTTCGCGCATGACCGGCACCGTACCGTGGACTCACGTCCTTACGGCGGCGGACCGGGGATGTTAATGATGGTACAACCCTTACGGGATGCCATTCATGCAGCAAAAAGCGCGGCGGGTGAAGGCGCTAAGGTGATTTATCTGTCACCTCAGGGACGCAAGCTTGATCAAGCGGGCGTCAGCGAACTGGCCACGAATCAAAAGCTGATTCTGGTATGTGGTCGCTACGAAGGCATAGATGAGCGCGTGATCCAAACCGAAATTGACGAAGAATGGTCAATCGGCGATTACGTTCTCAGTGGTGGAGAGTTACCCGCAATGGTACTGATTGACTCCGTTTCCCGGTTTATCCCGGGGGTTCTGGGTCATGAAGCATCGGCAACGGAAGATTCCTTTGTGGATGGATTGCTGGACTGCCCGCACTATACCCGACCTGAAGTGTTAGAAGAGATGGACGTCCCGGCAGTGTTACTGTCAGGAAACCATGCTGAGATACGTCGCTGGCGTTTGAAACAGTCGCTGGGCCGCACCTGGCTTAGAAGACCTGAACTTCTGGAAAACCTGGCTCTGACTGAAGAGCAAGCAAGGTTGCTGGCGGAGTTCAAAACGGAACACGCGCAACAGCAACATAAACATGATGGGATGGCGTAAGCCCCCGATTATCAGTTTACCCAGGATAAGAGATTAAATTATGAGCAACATTATTAAGCAAATTGAACAAGAGCAGATGAAGCAGGACGTACCTTCCTTCCGTCCGGGTGATACCGTGGAAGTGAAAGTATGGGTTGTTGAAGGTTCCAAAAAACGTCTGCAGGCATTCGAGGGCGTGGTTATCGCTATTCGTAACCGCGGTCTGCACTCTGCATTCACTGTTCGTAAAATTTCCAACGGCGAAGGCGTTGAGCGTGTCTTCCAGACTCACTCTCCGGTTGTTGACAGCATTACTGTCAAACGTCGTGGTGCCGTTCGTAAAGCTAAACTGTACTACCTGCGTGAGCGTACTGGTAAGGCTGCTCGTATCAAAGAGCGTCTTAACTAAGATATCGCTCAGGCGACATCCTGTTAGAGGGGCTGGCCAGTTGGCTGGCCCTTTTTTTATCTCCGTAATACTCACGATGTTAACCTTCGGTTCATAAATCATTTACAATGCTCTTCGTTTGCGGCGAGTGGGGCAGGTGTTATGGGTAAAATTCGTCAGTCAGGTTTTCAGCAGCGTGCGGCATGTCTCGCGCTGTTGGCGATCCTGCTGATTGTTATTGCCCCGCTGATCTCCGTGGCGCTGCAAAAGGACCCGATGAGTGCGATGCCGGGTATGCATCATGAGATGAGTTCGATGACAAAGCACGCCGGGCATCACGGTGATTCTCCTCCCGTCCCGATGCCCGTCGATCACGGCGAAGCCTGTGGTTACTGCGTGTTACTGGCTCACGTTCCCGGGCTTATCCTGGCTCTGGTTATTCTGCTCTGCGGCGTCCTGCTCAGAGTGCCATGCAACCCCATTCGTCCGACGGTTCAACACTGGCACTTCTTCCCCTGGCTGTATCCGGATACTCGCGCGCCGCCGCGCAGGTCTGCGCTTTCCTGTTTCTGAAAATAAGATTGTGCGCATAAGCGTCACGACACTCTTTTGCTTTTTCTGAGGAAAAGTATGACAACCTGCACACCGCGCGCGGCATGGATAACCCTGCTGCGGCGCCTTCATTTCTATATCGGCCTGTTTGTCGGGCCATTTATCTTTGCTGCCGCGCTGACCGGTACGCTGTATGTGGCGACGCCGCAGCTGGAAGAGGCTATTTACGCTCAGGCACTTAACGGGACGATGCAGGGAGAGCCGCAATCGCTGGCGGCACAGGTGGCTATCGCTCAGCAGGTGACCGGTGGGCACCTGCGCCTGCACGCCGTTCGCCCTGGACTGGAACCTGGCGAGACAACGCGAGTCATGTTTGCCGATCCTGCACTGGCGGCCTCTGAACACCGGGCTATTTTTATCGATCCAGTGACCCTGGCCATCAAAGGCGATATGCCGGTGTACGGCACCAGCGGCATTCTGCCTCTGCGTCAGTGGATTGATTATGCCCACCGTTCGCTACTGTTGGGGGAGGTCGGGCGCATTTACAGTGAACTGGCGGCATCCTGGATGTGGGTGGCGGCGCTGGGCGGTATCGCGCTCTGGTGGTTTACGCGCCCCCGTCGTCGGCTGAACAATCCGGTACAAAACCACCGGCGACTGCACGTTACGCTGGGATGGCTGTTGTTAGCCGGAATGCTGTTATTTTCGGCAACCGGACTGACCTGGTCACAGTGGGCAGGCGGCAACGTGGATAAAATGCGGGCGGCGTTTGGCTGGCTGACACCACAGCTTAACGCTCAACTCCACGGACCTCGCCAGCTTCATGATGAGCATGCAGACCACCATGGCGGCATGGTGATGCCTGAGACCCGCGTGGATATCCGTCAGTTCGATGCCGTATTACAGACCGCGCAACAAGCAGGACTGAATGCACTCCGGCTGGAAATCCGCCCGCCGAAGGATGCGCAGCACGGCTGGACGGTGACAGAGATCGATCGCCGTTGGCCTACTCAGGTTGACGCCATTGCTGTCGATCCGGCAACACGGCAGGTGACTGACCGTACGCGGTTTGCCGACTTCCCACTAATGGCGAAGTTGACGCGTTGGGGCGTCGATTTTCATATGGGTATTCTGCTGGGATTGCCGAACCAACTGCTGCTGATCGGTTTTGGCGCCGGGCTATGCCTGATGATAGTGATTGGCTATCGGCTGTGGTGGATCCGCCGCCCTGCGAGCCCATCAACCAGTCCGGCACAGACGCTGGTTCATTGTTGGCTTATGTTGAGCGTGCGGGGACGTGTTAGCGCCGTGCTGTTGGCGATTGCGCTCGGACTGGCAATGCCGGTGCTGGGAGGAAGTCTGCTGCTGTTCATGCTGATCGACTGGCTGCGCTGGGTTCATGCATCACGTACGGTGTTCACGCAGTCAGTCGACTGAGGATTAAGGCGTGCTGATGACCACGGCGACGCGGCGGTTTTCAGCGCGACCTTTCGCAGACTGGTTGCTGGCGATCGGATATTTTTTCCCTAATCCCTGGGTGGTCAGATTGGTGCGCGGAATCTTCGCGCCCTCTGACCAAGCATCAGCCACGACATTGGCGCGCTTGAGCGATAAGGCTTCATTGTAGCTATCCTCACCGTAGTTATCGGTGTGCCCATCCATACGAGCATGGTTCAGACCCACTGAGGCCAGACGAGCGGCCATCGACTCGATCTGCTGCTGGCTTTCCGCTCGTAGCTTGTAGTCATTCTTATCAAACAAAATGGTGTCGGAAAGCCCCAGGGACCAGTCGCCCGCCGATTCCGTAAATCCGTACGATTGCATGGCCGCTACCTGCTCAGGGGTGAATTTCCCCTGTGGAGCCTGACAGCCTGCCAGCAGTAGCGCGGCAAGAATGAGTGGAGATAAAAGACGCTTAAGCATGTGTGCATTCCTTTTTTATTTAATCGAGCGCTCGGTGCGCTGATGTTTAGCCTGATACATATTGCGATCGGCCAGTTCTTGTAATTTCTCGGCGGAAGCGTGCTCCCAGGTCAGCGCGTAACCCATGCTCAGCGTCATACTGACTAAATGCCCGTTATGCAGGTCAAAAGGACGAGTAAACTCTTGTGACAGCGCGGCGCTGATTCGCTGGACTTCATAGTCTGAATGTACGCCGTAAAGCACGACGGCAAACTCATCTCCGCCGAGGCGATAGGGGATATGGCGGTTGCCACCAAATTCGGCCAGTCGTCTGGCGACTTCAATCAGGACGCGATCGCCTGCGGCATGCCCCCAGGTATCATTCACGAATTTGAAGTTATCGCCATCGAGAAATAGGAGCGCAGAGCTGCTACGGGCGGAATTGTCGTTCATCAGGGCGCTGATACTGCTACGAAAAGCCGCACGGTTTGCCAGACCCGTCAGCGGATCGTGCAGTGCCGTTCGCAGTAATTGCGCATTTTTGGCCTGCAAGCGTAGTTGCCACTCTTCCATTTCATCCAGCAGGCTGTTGAAGTCCTGGGCAAAATTGTGGAACTCTTCAATCCGCTCTTCAGAGACGCGGCGGGAGAAATTGCGGTTGGTACGCACATCGTGCACCACGTCGGTGATATTTTGCAGCGCCTCAACCACGCCGCGGTGCAGATGTCGCGTCAGCAAAATGGCGATACTGGAGGCCAGCAGAATTGATCCGGTGAGCACGGCCAGTGAAAGCCAGATGAAGTGGCTGATTAAACTGTCACGCGCGGTAAGTCGAACTTCACCGATAATCTCTCCGCTGTGCCAGACTGGCTGGGCGACAGGGAAGGGAAAGAGCCAGTGGCTGATAAAATCACCCAACTTATCGTCGTTCTCCTGCGCGTTATAGCGCCAGGAGGCAATGACATTCTGATTATTGTCGCGCACTTCTGCGGCGGAAAATTGCCCCTGCTGGCCAAGTGCGGCCAGCGTTTCTGCGGCGGCGGCATCATCGGTAAATACCAGTGCGGCTTCCAGACTGTGGGTCATTGTCGCCGCAGTGAGCTCGAGGTTTTTTTGCGCATACTGTTTTAACGTCAGTACCGAGGCAACACACAGCAGCAGCCAGATCAGCGTCATGGTCACGATCACGCTGGTGATGTTGATGCGTCGCAACGCTCGCTTAAACGTTGGACGAGTAGTAGGGGAATGATCCTTATCCATGCTTTTTATTCCGTGCGAGCATCAATACATCCGGATTGACTCTTATGCCACTACGCGACAAAGAATCCAGATTAACGGCGAATCTGACATCATTATTGTTAATAATCAGACAAAAGGCGCTACCAATAATGCATTCGGCATTCTGTTCTGCAATTAATAACAACGCCTTAGACGGATATTTATTTGTTAATTCAACCTGAGCAGTGGGAGATTCACTGCCGAAATAAACACCATCACAGCGAGCAGCTAATGCTTCTTGTTCGGTGTTAATAATGACGGGTTGATAAGGCAGTGACGTATCACTGCTGTCCCCCAATACGCTGGCGAACCGGGAAGACGAGAAAATGCACAGTCTGGGCGGCCCTGAGAGGGCAGGCCAGCGCGTATAGCTGACAATGCCAGAGACCATTGCGCGAACGTTTTTTGCCGCATCAGGGATGTCCTGAGCACAAACTGGCGATCCTGCCAGTAAAAGCATTAACAGCATCAGGCGTCGGTGAGAAGCGAACATAACGGTTTCCTCACCAGCATCTTTTATCAGTCATCAAAATACATCCATGTCTTGTTTAAAGCAAAATAGCATTATTTTTGCGGAGCGTCATTATAGCTTATGAATTAACGTATAAGCCTTAAGCTAAATCTGACTAAATATTAATTCAGACGCGTTGAGTTGGCATTTTCATCAGCACCTTGTTGCCATGCTTTACGCAACTGGCTGGCATTTTCTACCGTATCGCAACTGGCAGGGAAAGTTTTCCCCGTCACGCCTCTGGCGTAGGCAAAATTTTGCTGGCAGGTTTTACGTTGACCTTCTGCATAGCCTTTGAGGTATTGCGGACGATCCACTTCCGGATCGTTAAAGGTATCGGCCAGCGTTTCATTATCTTTAACGGCAACGCCGGAAATCGCATCTTCGATGCCGGCATCATACCAGTTGGTACTGGTCCATGTTGGCGCGTGGGTGTAAGGATCTATCTGACAACCGCTGAGCAGAAAAATGACTGCGATACCGACTATTCTCGTCATTGCCCGTTCTCCTGTTTTTTCAAAGCATAGCGGATCGCGCAATAAACACATGTAAATTATTCTGTACGGAAACAAAGGCATTAAATCGAACAAAAATCACTGTTGTAACGTAATGTTTACGTATTTTGGATTGATATCTTTACTCGTTGTGTTATCGTTACGTCATCCTCTCTGAGGAAAACTATCGCAAACGAGCTAAAACAGGATCGCCATCATGCAAAAAGACGCGCTGAACAACGTACATATTACCGACGAACAGGTTCTGATGACCCCGGAACAACTTAAAGCGGAATTCCCGCTGAGCCTGGCGCAAGAGGCGCAAATCGGCCAGTCGCGCAAAACCATTTCTGACATCATTGCCGGTCGCGATCCGCGCCTGCTGGTGGTGTGTGGACCGTGTTCCATTCACGATCCTGAAACGGCCCTGGAATATGCTCGTCGATTTAAAGCCCTTGCCGCAGAGGTCAGCGATAGCCTCTATCTGGTGATGCGCGTCTATTTTGAAAAACCCCGTACCACCGTTGGCTGGAAAGGGTTAATTAACGATCCTCATATGGATGGCTCCTTTGACGTTGAAGCGGGTCTGAAAATTGCGCGTCAACTGCTGCTTGAACTGGTCGACATGGGGCTACCGCTGGCGACGGAAGCGCTGGATCCGAACAGCCCACAGTACCTGGGCGATCTGTTTAGCTGGTCGGCGATTGGCGCACGCACCACAGAATCTCAAACGCACCGTGAAATGGCGTCGGGTCTGTCGATGCCGGTGGGTTTCAAAAACGGCACCGACGGCAGCCTGGCGACGGCGATCAACGCCATGCGCGCTGCGGCGCAGTCGCACCGTTTTGTCGGTATTAACCAGGCCGGACAGGTTGCGCTACTGCAAACCCAGGGTAACCCGGACGGGCATGTGATCCTGCGCGGTGGGAAAGCGCCTAACTACAGCCCGGCAGACGTCGCGCAGTGCGAAAAAGAGATGGAGCAGGCGGGACTGCGGCCGTCACTGATGGTAGATTGCAGTCATGGTAACTCCAATAAAGATTACCGTCGTCAGCCTGCCGTGGCGGAGTCGGTGGTTGCACAAATTAAAGATGGCAACCGCTCAATCATCGGTCTGATGATTGAAAGTAACATTCACGAAGGCAACCAGTCCTCCGAGCAACCGCGCAGCGAAATGAAGTACGGCGTGTCCGTTACCGATGCCTGCATCAGTTGGGAAATGACGGACGCGTTGCTGCGTGAAATAAACAAAGACTTGAACGGCCAGTTGGCGGCGCGCCAGGCTTAAGAGGTTCGTTATGGTTGCTGAGTTGACCGCATTACGCGATCAAATTGATGAAGTGGACAAGGCGCTGCTGGATTTGCTGGCGCGCCGTCTGGAACTGGTGGCTGAGGTCGGTGAAGTCAAAAGCCGCTTTGGCCTGCCGATTTACGTACCAGAGCGCGAAGCCTCGATGCTGGCGTCGCGCCGTGCAGAAGCAGAAGCGCTCGGCGTACCGCCCGATCTGATTGAAGACGTGTTGCGCCGGGTGATGCGTGAGTCCTATTCCAGCGAGAACGATAAAGGATTTAAGACGCTGTGTCCTTCTCTGCGCCCGGTGGTCATTGTCGGCGGGGGCGGGCAGATGGGACGGTTGTTCGAGAAAATGCTCACCCTGTCGGGTTATCAGGTGCGGATCCTCGAACAGCATGACTGGGATCGCGCGCAGGAGATCGTCGCGGATGCCGGTATGGTGATCGTCAGCGTCCCGATCCATCTGACGGAATCGGTGATCGGCAAGTTACCGCCTTTGCCGGCTGACTGTATTCTGGTCGATCTGGCGTCGGTGAAAAATGGTCCCTTACAGGCGATGCTGGCGGCGCACGACGGCCCTGTGCTCGGTCTGCACCCGATGTTCGGTCCGGACAGCGGTAGCCTGGCAAAGCAGGTGGTGGTCTGGTGCGACGGGCGCAATCCGGAAGCCTATCAGTGGTTCCTGGAGCAGATTCAGGTCTGGGGCGCACGACTGCACCGCATCAGCGCCGTCGAGCACGATCAGAACATGGCGTTCATTCAGGCGCTGCGCCACTTTGCAACCTTTGCCTATGGTCTGCATCTGGCGGAAGAAAACGTGCAGCTTGAACAACTGTTGGCACTTTCTTCTCCGATTTATCGTCTTGAACTGGCGATGGTGGGGCGACTGTTTGCCCAGGACCCGCAGCTTTACGCCGATATCATCATGTCCTCGGAGAGCAATCTGGCGCTGATTAAGCGTTACTATAAGCGTTTTGGCGAAGCGATTAGCCTGCTGGAGCAGGGGGATAAACAAGCATTTATCGACAGCTTCCGCAAAGTGGAGCACTGGTTCGGTGACTATGCGAAGCGCTTCCAGAGCGAAAGTCGTACGCTATTACGCCAGGCGAATGACAGTCGACAGTAATGGCAGGATGATGCCGGATGGCGGCTTCGCCTTATCCGGCCTACAAAAGTCGCATGAATTGTAGGCCGGATAAGCGTAGCGCCATCCGGAAAATTAAGATTGTCAGCTCGGATCCACCGGCACCACGTTCTCACTGGGATAGCAGCCCAGCACCTTCATGGAGCGAGTAATTTCGCCCAACTCTTTAAGCGCTTTTTGCATCTGCGGGGATTCCAGGTTGGCCTGGATGTCGAGATAAAACATCTCTTCCCAGGGATTGCCGTGTATGGGGCGGGATTCCAGTTTGGTCATGATCAGATTGTGATTACGCATCACCAGCAGCGCTTCCACCAGAGCACCCGCCTGTTGTCCTGTCGCCATCAGCAGTGTGGTTTTCGCTGGTACCTGGTCGGAGACGTTGATCGCTTTACGTGCCAGCACGATGAAGCGAGTGATGTTCTGCGTCTGGTTCGCTTCGATACGTTCCAGAACCTGTAAACCATGCAGCACGCCACCCGCTTCGCTTCCGAGTGCGGCAACGCGTGGAGAGTTCGCCTGAGCGACCTTTTCCATCGCGGCGGACGTGCTTTCGGTGTACTCAATTTTCCAGTGCGGGTAACGACTGAGAAACTTGCTGCACTGCTGGAACGGCTGCGGATGGCTGTACACCGTTTCGATGGTGTCCAGGTCTGTTGTTCCGCAAACCAGCACGCAGTGGTCGATAGCGATCGTCATCTCGCCCACAATTGACAGCGTCGTGTGTTGCAGCAGATCGTACACATCGTTAATTCCACCGGAGCTGGTGTTTTCAATTGGCACGACCGCGTAGTCGGCCTGGCCGGTTTCGACCTGATTAAAAATATCAGCGAACTTTGCACAGCCGCTTTCAATAAACTGTTCAAAGTGACGTGCAGCATACTGACGAGCCGCGAGATGTGAGTAAGAGCCTTTTGGCCCCAGGAACGCCACGCGCGCGGAATGCGGGTTGGTTTTATTCAGATGTTGCTGGAGCAGCGCCTGCTGGGTGAGAACGGAATCTTCGATGATGAGCTGAAAAAGGCGGGTGATGTAGTGGGCATCAAGATGATGCGCTTTGCCAAGTGTAATCAGCCTGTCCAGCAGATCGCGCTCGCGGTCAATATCCCGTACCGGGCGATGGGATTCGAGCTTGGCTTTACCGACTTCAACCGCCAGCTCACGTCTCTCGGCCAGTAACGCCAGCAATTTTGCATCCAGCGTGCTGATTTTATCGCGCAGCGCCAGTAATGGGTTTTCCGATGTCATAGTGTTGCCTTTATTGTTATCAATAAAAAAGGCCCCCCGGTGTGGGAGGCCTTATTGTTCGTCTTCGCATTCTTTTTCACACGACGAAAGCCTCCCATTCAGGGGAAGGTAAAAAAGAATGCGAAGGAGAACGGGGTGAGTTTCATATCAGTTTCCTTAAGCGATGTGAGTAAAGTACCCGTACTGTTTTCACCCTGTCAACAAAAAACGCGCCCGAAGGCGCGTTGGCGATACACTCAATGTAAGGGACTACTCTTCTTCTGCTTCGACGAAGTTGGCGTCTTTTACTGAAGTTGTTGCACGACGGGCTTCGCCTTTGTGCTGCACTTTATTGAGCTGCCGTTCCAGCTTGTTGATCAAATCGTTAATAGCGGTGTACATATCTTCGTGTTTTGCGCTGGCGACCAGATGTCCGTTCGGTGTATTGATGGTTGCATCAGCAACGAAACCCTTTGGCTCCTTGGACAGAATGATATGCGGATTAATAAGATGGGTTTGCCATTTATCCAGCTTGGCGAGACGGTCTGCGACATGTTGGCGAATTGCCGGAGTAATTTCCATTTGTTTACTGGTAATGTTCATTGTCATAAATTTTACCTCTTGTCTTTCCCGTCTTGGTGATCCCAGCATACCGTTCCTAATGTCAAAATGTGTGACTTTAATCACATTATTTTGTCACTTTTTGTCAAGGGAACCTTTTTGTGAGTTATCGCAGGAAGAGGTGATTTTTCACTTGAGGAAAGCCAGAAAGCAGGCCATATTTGATGGGTTGCGTCATGCAAAAGTCATCAGCGTCCTGACGCGAAACGGATAAAAAAACGGCAGCCCTTGGGCTGCCGTTTTTGCATATGAAAATCGATCAGGTGTTGCTGCTATTGGCGGCGATAATTTTCGCCACTTTGTCAGCCTGCGTCGTCATCTGCATTTCGCGATAGGCATTTTCCATTAGCGGCAGGGCGTCACGCGTGGCCTGCGTATCCGGGAAATCGCGCAGCATACCTTCTACACGGTTAACCACGGCAACCCATGCGCCGCGCTTGGTGTAGTAATCCGCAACGGAGTACTCATACTTCGCCAGGCGATCTTTCAGGAACACCAGACGTTTGGTGGCGTCGGTGGTGTACTGGCTGTTCGGATAACCGCGGACCAGTTTCGAAAAGTCATTGAACGCAGCTCGCGCATGCTGCGGATCGCGGTCGCTACGATCGACACCAAAGAATCCTTGTAATGCGCTGTCATCTAACGCCATATTGGTCAGACCACGCATATACATGACATAATCAATGTTAGGATGCGTCGGGTTCAGGCGGATAAAGCGATCGATAGCAGCCTGAGCAAGCGGCAGATCGGCGTTTTTGTAGTAGGCATAGATGAGATCTAACTGCACCTGCTGAGAATAGGGACCAAATGGATAGCGGTTATCCAACGCTTCCAATTGCGTTATTGCCTGTTTCCAGTTACCGTCCTGCAGCTTTTGCTGAGCAGTCGCGTAGATTTCATTAGGCGGATTATCGGGCACCTCTTCCTTTGAACCAGAGCAACCCGCCAAAAACAGGCTCAACGTGGCTGCTGCCACCAGATATTTCATGCGCGTCATGACGTTTTGACTTTCCTCAAAATGTTTACGGGAGATTCTCTGTTCCTGCTCCCGGTTAAGACCAGCTACAATAACACACTATATTAAACGGCAAAGCCGTAAAACCCAACGATAAACGAAGAAGCTGTATATGGCACAACGAGTACAACTCACCGCAACAGTATCCGAAAATCAACTCGGTCAACGCTTAGATCAAGCTTTGGCCGAAATGTTCCCTGATTATTCGCGATCGCGCATAAAAGATTGGATTCTTGATAGGCGCGTGTTGGTCAACGGTAAACTTTGCGACAGACCTAAAGAAAAAGTGTTAGGCGGAGAGCTGGTCGCCATCGATGCTGAAATCGATGAAGAAATCCGCTTCGAGCCTCAGGATATCCCACTGGATATCGTTTATGAAGATGATGACATCATTGTTATCAACAAGCCGCGCGATCTGGTTGTCCACCCTGGCGCGGGTAATCCGGACGGTACGGTTCTGAATGCGTTACTGCATTATTATCCGCCGATTGCTGATGTTCCACGTGCGGGTATTGTCCATCGTCTGGATAAAGACACCACTGGACTGATGGTGGTCGCGAAAACCGTTCCGGCGCAGACGCGTCTGGTGGAAGCGCTGCAGTTGCGTGAGATCACCCGTGAATATGAAGCGGTAGCGATCGGTCATATGACCGCAGGCGGCACGGTGGAAGAACCTATCAGCCGTCACCCGACGAAGCGTACCCATATGGCGGTGCATCCGATGGGTAAACCCGCGGTCACGCACTATCGCATCATGGAGCACTTCCGTGTGCACACGCGTCTGCGGTTGCGTCTGGAGACCGGACGTACGCACCAGATCCGCGTGCATATGGCGCATATCACCCATCCGCTGGTGGGCGATCAGGTGTACGGTGGCCGTCCGCGTCCGCCGAAAGGGGCGTCGGATGTGTTTATCTCTACGCTGCGTAAATTCGACCGTCAGGCGCTGCATGCCACTATGCTGCGTTTGTATCACCCGATTTCCGGTATCGAAATGGAATGGCATGCGCCAATCCCGCAGGATATGGTTGAACTGATTGACGCGATGCGCGCGGATTTCGAAGAACATAAGGATGACGTGGCCTGGCTATGAGTGAGCTTATTGTCCCGCAGTGGCCTCTACCGAAAGGTGTAGCGGCCTGCAGTTCGACCCGTACAGGCGGCGTGAGTATGCCGCCGTATGATGCATTAAATCTGGGGGCCCACTGCGGCGATAACCCGGAGCATGTCGACGAGAACCGCAGACGCCTGTTTGCTGCGGGCAATCTGCCTTCAAAACCGGTCTGGCTGGAGCAGGTTCATGGAAAAGATGTCCTGAAGCTAACCGGCGAGCCTTACGCCTCTAAACGGGCGGATGCGTCATACAGTAATACGCCGGGCACCGTTTGCGCGGTGATGACGGCGGACTGTCTGCCCGTATTATTCTGTAACCGGGCGGGTACTGAAGTGGCGGCAGCCCATGCGGGCTGGCGTGGATTATGTGAAGGCGTACTGGAAGAGACGGTGGCCTGTTTTGTCGACAAGCCAGAAAACATTCTTGCCTGGTTAGGCCCGGCGATTGGTCCAGCCGCGTTTGAAGTTGGGCCAGAGGTGCGTGAGGCATTTATCGCCAAAGAGGCTAACGCGCATGAAGCCTTTGTGCCGCACGGTGAAAAATATCTGGCGAATATTTATCAGCTTGCGCGTCAGCGCCTGGCAAAGGTTGGCATTGAGCAAATTTATGGCGGTGACCGCTGTACTTTTAGTGAAAATGAGACTTTCTTCTCTTATCGTCGCGACAAGACCACGGGGCGTATGGCAAGTTTTATTTGGCTGATATAACCTAAAGAATCAAGACGATCCGGTACGCGTAATTTTCTTTTCACATAATTCAGGTCAATAACCTTGAATAATTGAGGGATGACCTCATTTAATCTCCAGTAGCAAATTTGACCTGTTATGGGAGGAGTTATGCGTCTGGATCGTCTTACTAACAAATTCCAGCTTGCTCTTGCCGATGCCCAGTCACTCGCACTGGGGCACGACAACCAATTCATCGAACCTCTTCATTTAATGAGCGCCTTGCTGAATCAGGAAGGGGGATCGGTACGTCCTTTATTAACCTCTGCCGGCATTAATGCCGGACAGCTACGCACCGCCATCGATCAGGCGCTGAGTCGTTTACCGCAGGTGGAAGGCACCGGCGGCGACGTCCAGCCGTCTCAGGATTTGGTGCGCGTACTGAATCTTTGCGACAAGCTGGCGCAAAAGCGAGGGGACAACTTTATTTCGTCAGAACTGTTCGTTCTGGCGGCGCTTGAGTCGCGCGGTACATTGCCCGATTTACTGAAATCGGCTGGTGCAACAACCGCCAATATTACTCAGGCAATTGAACAAATGCGTGGAGGTGAAAGCGTGAATGACCAGGGGGCTGAAGACCAACGTCAGGCCTTGAAAAAATACACAGTCGATCTGACCGAGCGTGCTGAGCAGGGCAAACTTGACCCGGTTATCGGCCGTGACGAAGAGATCCGCCGTACCATTCAGGTGCTGCAACGTCGTACTAAAAACAACCCGGTGTTAATCGGTGAACCTGGCGTCGGTAAAACGGCGATTGTTGAAGGGCTGGCACAGCGGATCATTAACGGTGAAGTTCCGGAAGGGTTAAAAGGCCGTCGCGTACTGGCGCTGGATATGGGTGCGCTGGTGGCAGGGGCAAAATACCGTGGTGAATTTGAAGAACGCTTAAAAGGCGTACTTACCGATCTCGCCAAACAGGAAGGGAATGTCATCCTGTTTATCGACGAACTGCACACGATGGTCGGCGCGGGTAAAGCGGATGGCGCAATGGATGCCGGGAACATGCTGAAACCGGCGCTGGCGCGTGGGGAACTACACTGCGTAGGGGCGACAACGCTCGACGAGTATCGCCAGTACATCGAAAAAGATGCGGCACTGGAACGTCGTTTCCAGAAAGTGTTTGTAGCAGAGCCTTCAGTGGAAGATACCATCGCGATTCTTCGTGGTCTGAAAGAACGTTATGAACTGCATCACCATGTACAAATTACGGACCCGGCAATCGTTGCGGCGGCTACGCTGTCTCATCGCTACATCGCTGACCGTCAGTTGCCGGATAAAGCTATTGACCTGATCGATGAAGCAGCATCCAGCATCCGTATGCAGATTGACTCCAAGCCGGAAGAACTGGACAGACTAGACCGCCGTATTATCCAGCTCAAACTGGAACAGCAGGCGCTGATGAAAGAGTCTGATGAGGCGAGCAAAAAACGTCTCGACATGCTTAACGAAGAACTGGACGACAAAGAGCGTCAGTACTCTGAATTAGAAGAAGAGTGGAAAGCGGAAAAAGCGTCGCTCTCCGGAACACAAACGATTAAGGCCGAGCTGGAACAGGCGAAGATTGCCATTGAGCAGGCTCGTCGTGTTGGCGATCTGGCGCGGATGTCCGAACTGCAGTACGGCAAAATCCCTGAGCTGGAAAAACAGCTGGAAGCCGCGACCCAGTCTGAAGGCAAGACCATGCGTCTGCTGCGTAATAAAGTGACGGATGCGGAAATTGCCGAAGTGCTGGCGCGCTGGACCGGCATTCCGGTTGCGAGAATGCTGGAAGGTGAGCGCGAAAAACTGTTGCGTATGGAGCAGGAGTTACACAGCCGCGTGATCGGGCAGAACGAAGCGGTAGAAGCGGTATCGAACGCGATTCGTCGTAGTCGTGCGGGTCTTGCCGATCCAAACCGTCCGATCGGTTCGTTCCTGTTCCTCGGCCCAACCGGGGTAGGTAAAACCGAGCTCTGTAAAGCGCTGGCAAACTTTATGTTTGATAGCGATGATGCGATGGTTCGTATCGACATGTCCGAGTTTATGGAGAAACACTCGGTGTCTCGTCTGGTAGGGGCGCCTCCGGGATATGTCGGCTATGAAGAGGGGGGGTACCTGACAGAAGCGGTTCGTCGTCGTCCTTATTCGGTCATTCTGTTAGATGAAGTTGAAAAAGCGCATCCTGATGTGTTCAACATTCTTCTGCAGGTACTGGATGATGGTCGCCTGACCGACGGGCAGGGGAGAACGGTCGACTTCCGTAATACGGTAGTTATTATGACCTCTAACCTGGGTTCCGATCTGATTCAGGAACGCTTCGGCGATCTGGACTACAGCCATATGAAAGACCTGGTGTTAGGCGTGGTGAGTCACAACTTCCGCCCGGAATTCATAAACCGTATAGATGAGGTTGTCGTATTCCATCCGTTGGGTGAACAACACATCGCATCTATTGCGCAGATCCAACTGCAGCGTCTGTATAAACGTCTGGAAGAGCGTGGTTATGAAATCCACATCTCCGACGAGGCACTGAAACTGCTGAGCGCGAATGGTTATGATCCGGTGTATGGGGCTCGTCCGTTGAAACGTGCAATCCAGCAGCAGATCGAAAACCCACTGGCGCAGCAAATCCTGTCTGGTGAGTTAATTCCAGGCAAAACGATTCGTCTTGAAGTAAACAACGATCGTATTGTCGCAGTACAGTAATTCCTGATGAAATAATAAATGGGCTCTCCGGAGCCCATTTTTGTTTAAAAACCAGGCTAAAATGACGGTTTATGAGGTTGTTTGCCTGGAAAGTGAGCGGTTGATAAGTTTTTTGTATTTTTGACTTGTCAGCCTGAAATAACTCCCTATAATGCGCCTCCACTGACACGGAACAACGGCACGTAAGCCGCCGGGTCAGCAGGGTTCTCCGGTGAAAACCAGTGATGAACCCCCACAGAGAAAAGCGAAATAAATGCTTGACTCTGAAGCGGGAAAGCGTATTATGCACACCCCGCGCCGCTGAGAAAAAGCGAAGCGGCACTGCTCTTTAACAATTTATCAGACAATCTGTGTGGGC
>NZ_JBGUBF010000003.1:0-508796 GCF_041807075.1 Citrobacter telavivensis
GCCCACACAGATTGTCTGATAAATTGTTAAAGAGCAGTGCCGCTTCGCTTTTTCTCAGCGGCGCGGGGTGTGCATAATACGCTTTCCCGCTTCAGAGTCAAGCATTTATTTCGCTTTTCTCTGTGGGCGTTCATCTCTGAACCCCGCTGACCCGGCGGCTTGCGTGCCGTTGTTCCGTGTCAGTGGAGGCGCATTATAGGGAGTTATTTCAGGCTGACAAGGGGAAATTTAAAATAATTTTCCGAGTGCGTAATATTTATCCAAAACGGGTATTAACGTGCCATAAAATAAGCGTTTTGCTGTTTTTGCAACCGCAATCACACTTCCTGGTGGCATACTAATGAGTAAGAAAAAGATAAAGGACAAAGCGTAATGTCTTTAAGCGCACAGCAGCTGGCTGCACAAAAAAACCTTTCCTATGTTCTGGCTGAGAAGCTCGCGCAGCAGATCCTCAAAGGTGAATATGCCCCTGGCACTATTCTCCCTGGCGAAATAGAACTGGGCGAACAGTTTGGTGTAAGCCGGACCGCCGTTCGGGAAGCAGTCAAAACATTAACTGCCAAAGGGATGGTGTTGCCGCGCCCTCGTATTGGCACCCGCGTGATGCCACAGGCAAACTGGAACTTCCTCGATCAGGAATTACTCACCTGGTGGATGACCGAAGAAAATTTTCAGCAGGTTATCGAACACTTTCTGGTGATGCGTATCAGCCTGGAGCCTCAGGCGTGCTCGCTGGCAGCGACAATTGGCACAGCGGAGCAAAAAGCACACCTGAATACATTAATGGAAGAGATGGTCGCGCTGAAAAAGAACTTTAAACGCGAACGCTGGATTGAAGTGGATATGGCCTGGCATGAGCATATTTACGAAATGAGCGCGAACCCGTTCTTAACCTCTTTTGCTTCGTTGTTTCATTCTGTCTACCACACCTACTTTAATTCAATTACTTATAACACCGTTGTGAAGCTGGATTTGCATCAGGCCATTGTCGACGCCATTGCACAAAGCGACGGCGACGGTGCGTTTAAGGCTTGTCAGGCTCTGCTGATAGCCCCGAATGAACGTCCAGAAAACGACCAGGATTGTGCATGACCAACAAAAAAGCACGCAGTATGGCTGGATTGCCGTGGATAGCGGCAATGGCCTTCTTCATGCAAGCACTGGACGCCACCATCCTTAATACCGCTTTACCCGCCATCGCCCAGAGCCTCAATCGCTCCCCCCTGGCAATGCAGTCTGCGATTATCAGTTACACCCTGACGGTTGCTATGTTGATCCCGGTGAGTGGATGGCTGGCCGATCGCTTTGGCACCCGACGTGTATTCATGGTTGCCGTCAGCCTGTTTACGCTCGGTTCCCTCACCTGCGCACTTTCGAGTACGCTACCGGAGCTGGTCCTTTTTCGCGTGATTCAGGGGATTGGTGGCGCAATGATGATGCCGGTTGCACGCCTGGCATTATTAAGAGCTTACCCGCGCAGCGAACTGCTGCCGGTGCTGAACTTTGTGACTATGCCTGGACTGGTCGGCCCCATCCTGGGTCCGGTACTGGGTGGCGTTCTGGTTACCTGGGCCAGCTGGCACTGGATTTTCCTGATCAATATTCCGATAGGCGTCGCCGGCATTCTGTATGCGCGCAAATATATGCCGAACTTCACTACCCCACGGCGCAAATTTGATATGACCGGCTTCTTTCTTTTTGGTCTGAGCCTGGTCCTCTTTTCCAGCGGGATGGAGTTGTTTGGCGAGAAAATTGTCGCCACCTGGATAGCGCTGACCATTATTCTGTTGAGCATTCTGTTACTGCTGGCTTATGTTCGTCACGCGCGACGCCACCCGACTCCGCTGATATCGCTGTCATTGTTTAAGACGCGCACCTTCTCTGTCGGTATTTCCGGCAACCTTGCTACCCGTCTTGGGACGGGATGTGTGCCGTTCCTGATGCCGCTGATGTTACAGGTGGGATTTGGCTTCCCGGCGCTGATTGCCGGTTGCATGATGGCGCCCACCGCACTGGGCTCAATACTGGCGAAATCGATGGTAACGCAAGTGCTGCGCCGTCTGGGTTATCGAACCACACTGGTGGGCATCACTGTCTTCATTGGGCTAATGATCGCGCAGTTCTCTCTGCAATCCCCCGCCATGCCCGTCTGGCTGTTGATTCTACCGTTGTTCATTCTGGGGATGGCGATGTCAACGCAATTCACCGCGATGAACACGATTACGCTGGCCGATCTGACTGATGACAACGCCAGCAGCGGCAACAGCGTACTGGCTGTTACGCAGCAGTTGTCCATCAGTTTAGGGGTGGCAATCAGCGCAGCGGTACTACGCATCTATGAAGGGATGGAGGGAACCAATACGGTCGAACAGTTCCACTACACCTTTATTACGATGGGCGCGATTACTGTCGTGTCAGCCCTGATGTTCATGTTGCTGAGAGCCAAAGATGGTCGCAACCTGATCAAAGAGCGACACAAGCCTACACAGAGCCCCGCGCCATCAGAACAGGAGTAAGTTGCAGACGCTGCTGTTGCAGGGCGGGTTGCGCCATACGATGAATCAGCACATCGATGGCCAATTCCCCCAGTTCATCTTTTGGTTGATGAATGGTGGTAAGCGGCGGCGTCATGTAACGCGCCAGTTCTATGTCGTCGTAGCCAATCACCGCCATATCCTGCGGAATTCGCAATCCGGCCTGATACAACGCCTGATAAGCACCTACCGCCATCGCATCGTTGCCGGCAAAAACAGCGTGCGGACGAGGTTGATGAGAAAGCAGTTTCTGCATGGCCTCAAACCCACCGCCAAATTCAAAATCACCGGTAATTTCGTAACCGTCCGGGATAACCAGCCCGGCGCGCTTCATCGCAGCGCGATACCCTTCCAGACGCAACCGCGCTGGGGTTTTATCAAGCGGCCCGGTAATACAGGCGATGCGAGTAAAGCCTTTATCAATAAGATGCTGCGTAGCCAGGTCGCCACCGAGTAACGAGTTATCCTGAATAAGATCGCTATCCCCTTCACCATCAAAAGGCGACCAGTCCATCATAACGGTAGGGATTGAGGGGTAGCGCTGCATGATTTCACGCGACGGCTGGTGTGTTTCGGTACAGAGCAACAGTAAGCCGTCCACCCGCTTTTGCATCAGGGTTTCCAGATTACGGTTCATGCGCTGCTCATCGCCTTCGGTATTGCATAACACCAGGCTATAGCCGCGCTCAAAACAACTGCGCTCAACGCCACGTACCAGTTCGGAGTAAAAAGGGTTGGTACTCGCCGTGATCAGCATGCCGATGGTACGCGTCTGATTCAGCTTCAGGCTACGCGCCAGCGCAGAAGGCGCGTAATTTAATGACTTGATCGCTGCATTAACTTTTTCAGTTATCGCTTCACTGACAAAGCGATCCTTATTAATGACGTGCGAAACGGTCGAGGTGGAAACGCCCGCCAGGCGGGCAACATCCTTCATGGTAGCCAAGCGTTACCTCTGCTGACCTAAAAACGCCTCAATTTCATCACGCCACGGCACGGAAGGCTGCGCGCCTTTACGGGTCACGGCAATCGCCGCAGCGGCATGGGCAAAGCGAATCGCGTCAGACAGCGGCTTTTCTTCCAGCAGAGCGGTGATCAGCGCGCCGTTGAAGGTATCGCCCGCAGCGATAGTATCGACAGCGTCAACTTTAAATCCAGGAACCCGGCGGCCTTCGCCATTCACACTGGCCCAGACGCCCCGGCTCCCTAACGTAATCAGAACGGTATGAATGCCTTTCTCGTGCAGGACCTGGGCTGCTTTCGCCGCGTCTTCATCGTTTTCGACACGGATCCCCGTCAGCTTTTCCGCTTCAGTTTCGTTCGGGGTGATGATATCCACCAGCGCCAGCAGTTCGTCAGATAACTCACGTGCCGGAGCCGGATTCAGCGCCACAATCGTGTTGTTTTGCTTTGCGATTTTCGCGGCCGTCAGCACGCTTTCGATCGGCGACTCCAGTTGCATCAACAAGGCGGATGCCTGAGCAATACGCTCGCGCTGCGCCTCGACTAACGCAGGGGAAAGCGCCGCATTAGCGCCAGCATGGATACCAATAACGTTTTCACCGTCGCCATTCACAAAAATCAGCGCCACGCCGGTGGAATCACCGCTGATGACGCTGACCGGTTCGACATCAATGTTGTCACTAATAAGCTGTTTGCGGATGTTACGTCCAACATCGTCATCGCCCGTGCAGGCAATGAACGCAATATTCGCCCCACTGCGACCCGCAGCCACCGCCTGATTCGCGCCTTTACCGCCAAAAGCCACCTGATAGTGGTTTCCGGTGACGGTTTCACCTGGCGTCGGGAATGTTTTAAGGTTCAGGATATGGTCGGCATTAATACTGCCAAGAACGACAAGATTGCCTGCGGTTTTCATGTTCGGGGTGTCCATCTGAGGGAGCCACCGGTATTACCCGGTGGCGTATGCCACACTTTCTTTTCTTTATATTTAGTCCCTCAGGCAACGCGCGGTCGCCTGAATCGCCAGTTACTGCTTGATGACCAGCTTCAGGTCAACAGGGTACTTGGCCTGAACTTTCTCGCCTTTCAGTACCTTATCTGCCGTCTCAACGCCTTTCGCGCCGATCTGGTCCGGTAACTGTGCGATAGTCGCAGCCAGTTTGCCATCATTTACCGCTTTTTCGCCATCAGGCGTACCGTCAAATCCGACCACCATCACATCAGATTTACCTGCTGTTTGCAGAGCACGCAGCGCACCCAGTGCCATTTCATCGTTCTGTGCAAAGACAGCCTGCACGTCCGGATGCGCAGTCAGCAGGTTCTGCATCACGTTCAGACCTTTAGTACGGTCGAAGTCTGCTGGCTGGCTGGCCAGGACGTTAAATTTGTGTGCCGCAACGGCCTGCTGGAAACCTTCACCACGCTCACGCGCCGCTGAAGTCCCGGCAATACCTTGCAGTTCAATAACTTTCGCACCTTCACCCGCTTTTTTGGCGATGTAATCACCGGCGATTTTCCCACCCAGTACGTTATCAGACGCGATGTGGCTAACGACGTCGCCTTTGGTTGCCTGACGGTCAAGGGTGATGACCGGGATATTGGCCTGGTTCGCCATTTTCACAGCGTTACCCACCGCGTCGGAATCTGTCGGGTTGATCAGCAGAATTTTGGTACCACGTACGGTTAAATCCTGAACGTTCGCCAACTCTTTCGCCGGGTTGTTCTGGGAGTCCAGTACCACCAGGTTGTAACCCAGTTTATCAGCTTCTTTCTGCGCCCCATCTTTCAGCGAGACGAAGAACGGGTTGTTAAGCGTAGAGACCACCAGCGCAATGGTATCTTTCGCCATTGCGTTCGCGCTCACGGTGGCGCTTAGCGCAACAGCAGAAACCAGGGTAGCCAGTTTTTTCATGTTCATATTTAAGATGTCCTGTAGTCGTTGTTACTGCTTTTTGTTGTCTACCAGCACCGCCAGCAAAATCACCACCGCTTTGACGATCATCTGGTAATAGGAGGAAACACCTAACAAATTCAAACCATTATTGAGGAAACCCAGAATTAATGCGCCGATCAAGGTCCCAACAATACGTCCTTTGCCGCCCGCCAGACTGGTCCCACCCAGCACAACGGCCGCGATGGCATCCAGCTCATAGCCTGTACCGGCAGTCGGCTGGGCAGAGGAGAGACGCGCCACTTCAATGATACCGGCCAGCGACGCCAGCAGCCCACACAGTGAATAGACGATAATCTTGATTTTACTGACGCTGATACCGGACAGACGCGTTGCCGCTTCGTTACCGCCCAGCGCATAGATATAGCGACCCAGACGAGTGTGGTGCAACATGTACCATGCCGCCAGGAAAACAATCCCCATGATCCAGACTGGCGTCGGCACACCCAGCGGACGGCCGATGCCGAACCAGCCAAACAGATCGGCGTTATCGGTAAAGCCCGTGTTAACCGGACTCCCGTTGGTGTACACCATCGTCACGCCGCGCAGCAGCAGCATCATGACCAGCGTGGCGATAAACGCCTGCACACGGCCTTTCGCCACAATCACGCCCGTTACTGCGCCTACAGCGGCACCTAATGCCAGGGCTGCTGCAACGGCCACCAGCGCGTTAACTTCAATCCCTACAATTGAAGCCGCAACCGCGCCGGTGAGCGCCAGCAGGGAACCGACTGACAGATCGATACCCGACGTCAGAATAACCAGCGTCATCCCCACCGCCATAATGGCGTTCACGGATGTCTGCTGAAGAATGTTGAACAGGTTATTGACGGTAAAAAAGTTAGGGCTCAACGTCGAGACAATCGCGATCAGCACCAGCAGGGCGATGAGAGACTTTTGCTCCATCAACCACGCTTTGGTGAAATAACGGCGACCAGAAACAGCCTGGGTAGTCATCTTTTTTACTCCTGATTCACGCGATTAAGCTTGCCCACAGCGGCAGCCATCAGAACTTCCTGGGTGGCCTGCTCGCGAGTGAATTCACCGCCGAGATGCCCTTCATGCATGACGATAATTCGATCGCTCATGCCTAATACTTCTGGCATCTCAGATGAGACCAGAATGATACTCAGGCCGTCGGCCTTAAACTGGTTAATTAACTGATAAATTTCTTTCTTGGCCCCAACGTCCACACCGCGGGTGGGTTCATCAAGGATCAGCACCTTAGGACGGGTCATCAGGCCACGGGCAATCGCCACTTTCTGCTGGTTGCCCCCGGACAGCAAACCAATAGCCTGTTCCATCGACGGGGTTTTCACATTGAACAGGCGAATAAAATCGCTCACCGCCTGCTGCTCATCTTTATGCTTAAGGCTACCGCCGCTGCGGCTGAAATAGCGCAGCGCGGTCAGCGACATATTCTCTTTCACCGACATGCCGAGCACTAAACCGTCGCGCTTGCGGTCTTCAGAGATATAGACAATGCCGTTTGCCAGTCCGTCCTGCGGGGAACGCGCAACCACTTCATGTCCATCGAGCGTGACATACCCGCTGGTACGCGGCAGTGCACCATACAGAACTTTCATTAGTTCGGTACGTCCGGCCCCCATCAGACCAGAAATCCCTAAGATTTCACCTTTACGCAGGGTAAAAGAGACATCGTTCACGCCTGGTCCGCACAGGTTATCGACCTTCAGGCGGACTTCACCCGGTGCTTTATCCAGGCGCGGATACTGTTCTTCGAGCTTACGGCCCACCATCATCTCAATCAGCGAATCTTCGGTCAGTGAGGCCACTTCACGTTCGGCAATAAACTGTCCGTCCCGGAAAACGGTCACGTCATCGCAAATCTCGAAGATCTCTTTCATTCGGTGAGAAATATAGACAATACCGCGTCCCTGCGACTTCAGTTCGCGGATCACGCGGAACAGGGATTCGGTTTCGGTGTCGGTGAGCGCATCCGTTGGCTCATCCATAATGATGACTTTCGACTCAAAGCTCAGCACTTTGGCGATTTCGACCATCTGCTGGTCGCCAATCGACAATTCACCCACCAGACGGTCGCTCTTAAAGCGCAGGTTGAGTTTAGCTAACAGAAGGTCCGCTTCGGCATACATCTTCTTCCAGTCTATTTTGCCGAAGCGGTTAACGAATTCGCGGCCGAGGAAAATATTCTCCGCAATGGTAAGTTGCGGGATCAGGTTAAGTTCCTGATGGATGATGCCGATCCCCGCTTCCTGGGATGATTTAGGACCGTTAAAGGTCGTTTCTTTCCCCAGCCACAACAGTGAACCGGCATCGCGAGTATAAATGCCCGTCAGCACCTTCATCATGGTGGATTTGCCGGCACCGTTTTCCCCCACCAGCGCCATCACGCGACCGGGGTAAACATTGAGTGCGGCGCCGGATAGCGCTTTCACGCCAGGGAACGCTTTATCGATCCCTTTGAGTTGCAGTAATGCGTCCATGACGGCCTCAGAAAGTGACGCCAGCACAGAGAATGATATTCGCATACGGGGAACACTCCCCGCTGCGAATTACCGCCTGACTGTCTGCGGTTTGTTTTTTAAATTGTTCATGCGTGGTGTAACGAATTTCTATGGTGTTTCCCTGGTGTTGTTGCAGTTGCTCAATGTGGCTGAGCAACGTTTCGTGGAGTTGCGGATTATGTTGTTTAATTTCCGTTGCGAGAATGGCCGATTCAACCTGCATTTCACGGGTCACCACATCCAGTACCTGCATAAAAGAAGGTACGCCCTGGGTTAATGCCATATCGATACGTGTTGTACTGTGTGGGATGGGTAAACCTGCATCACACACCACCAGCGTATCGGTATGCCCCAGACGGGAGATAACCGATGAAATCTCTGAATTGAGTACTGTGCCTTTCTTCATTTTCTTGCTCCACTAGCGAAACGTTTCGCTGGTGTTTAGTGTAGTCTGAGATGTGAGCAAATAACCATCATGACGTAACAGATTTGTGATCGCCGTCGAAACGTTTCGCTAAGTGAAATAGAGTGGCATGTGGAGAGGTTTTTTGCCGGGTGGCGCAGCGCTTACCCGGCCTACCATTTTCGTAGGCCCGTGAAAGCGCAGCGCCGCCGGGCGAAGGTGTTGCAGATATTAAATCTCGACCTGTGTCCCCAGTTCAATCACGCGGTTAGGCGGGATTTCAAACTGATCGGGCGCGCGCAGGGCGTTACGCTGGAGAAGAAGATAGAGTTTGCCACGCAAACGTAAATACCAGGGACGCTTGCCGACGATTAACGACTCGTGCGACATAAAGAACGACGTCTCCATCATCCGGCAGCTCAACCCTTCCAGACCGCAGCGGTGGAAGACCTCTTCAACATTCGGCGTTTCACGCCAGCCGTAGCTGGCAACGACGCGCCAGAAAGTCGGCGACAACTGCTCAATCTGCACACGACGGACGTTATGCACGTACGGCGCATCTTCAGTACGCAGCGTCAGCAGGATAACCCGCTCATGCAACACCTTGTTGTGCTTGAGGTTATGCATCAGGGCAAAGGGGATCACGTTCAGCGCGCGAGACATATACACCGCAGTACCCGGTACGCGTACCGGCGGAGATTTCTCCAGCGAGGCGATCATCGCCTCCAGAGAGTTACCGTGCTCGTGCATACGGCGCAACAGGCGGAAACGTTCGCTCTTCCAGGTGGTCATGATGGTGAACATCACCAGCCCCAGCGACAGCGGCAGCCAACCGCCTGACAGCAGTTTATCGAGGTTTGCCGAGAACAGCGGAATGTCGATACACAGGAACGCGACGAGGATCAGCGCCACGAAATACTTATTCCAGTGCCAGTTTTTACGCGCCACGGTTGTCGAGAGAATCGAAGTCAGTACCATCGTACCGGTTACGGCGATCCCGTACGCTGCCGCCAGGTTACTGGAGTGCTCGAAGCTGACAATCACTATCACCACCGCGATATAGAGCATCCAGTTGACGAACGGAATATAGATCTGCCCGGACTCCATTTCTGACGTATGAATGATGCGCATGGGCGACAGATATCCCAGACGAACCGCCTGACGCGTCAGCGAGAAGACGCCTGAAATTACCGCCTGTGAAGCGATCACCGTCGCCAGTGCCGCAACGATCAGCAGGGGAATCAATGCCCAGTCCGGCGCCAACAAGAAGAACGGGTTTTTTATCGCTTCCGGATGCTTTAACAGCAGCGCCCCCTGGCCAAAGTAGTTGAGCACCAGCGATGGCAGGACCACCGTAAACCATGCCAGGCGAATAGGGAACTTACCGAAATGCCCCATATCGGCATACAACGCTTCAACGCCGGTAATCGACAGCACCACTGCGCCAAGCGCGATAAAGGAGACGGTCTTGTATTCAAGGAAAAAATGCACCGCCCACATCGGGTTCAACGCCTGCAGCACTTCCGGATTGGCAATAATACTGCGTAGGCCAAGTACAGCCAGAATCAAAAACCAGGCCAGCATAATGGGCGCAAACAACTTCCCCACCATCCCGGTACCGTGCTTCTGAATCATAAACAGCAGCGTCAGGACGATAATCGACAGCGGGACAATCCAGGTATCCAGTTGTGGCGCGATGATCTCCAGACCTTCAATGGCCGACATCACCGAGATGGCCGGGGTGATCACCACCTCGCCATAAAAGAAGCTGCCGCCAATTAAACCCATGATGACCAGCATAGAGGTCATTCGTGCGGAGGTATTACGTCCCGCCAGCGACATCAGCGTCAGGATCCCCCCTTCACCAGCGTTATCTGCACGCATGACGAAAGTCAGATACTTAATGGAAACCACAAAGATGAGTAGCCAGAAAATCAGCGACAAAAAACCAAAAACGGCATCGCGTTCAACGCCAAAACCAAACTGACCGGACAAACATTCACGAAGTGTATAAAGTGGGCTGGTACCAATATCACCGTAGACAACCCCAATGGCTGCGAGGGTTACCGCAGACAATGATTGCTTATTATCAGTGCTCATAGACTAGTCTTTCATATATAAAGAAATGTGTGCGTAGTCCCTTGGCCCACAAAAAGCGCACAGTATGCACGATTCAAAGCAAAATCGTACCCCTAAATGAGTCCAGATTAACCTGGCTCAAAGAAAAATAAACAGCCTCTTGGACAAGTTCAGCCTCTGAGCTGAAACGGCTATACTCGCTGTTAACGCAGTACATTTAATGAAAGGACGCCACTCTATTATGGCTCACCCACATTTATTAGCGGAAAGAATTTCCCGCCTGAGCAATGCGCTGGAAAAAGGTCTCTATGAGCGCAGTCACGCCATCCGGCTTTGCCTGCTGGCCGCCCTGAGCGGCGAAAGTGTTTTCCTGCTTGGCCCTCCGGGGATAGCCAAAAGCTTAATCGCCCGCCGGCTGAAGTTTGCCTTCCAGAATGCGCGCGCCTTTGAATATCTGATGACGCGTTTCTCCACGCCGGAAGAGGTTTTTGGCCCGCTCTCTATTCAGGCGCTAAAAGATGAAGGTCGTTACGAACGCTTAACCGCAGGCTACCTTCCTGAAGCAGAAATCGTTTTTCTCGATGAGATCTGGAAAGCCGGTCCGGCAATCCTCAATACCTTGCTGACCGCCATTAACGAACGTCATTTTCGCAACGGCGCGCACGAAGAGAAAATCCCTATGCGTCTGCTGGTGGCGGCCTCCAACGAACTGCCGGAAGCAGACAGCAGCCTGGAAGCGCTGTACGACCGTATGCTGATCCGCCTGTGGTTGGACAAAGTGCAGGATAAAGCCAACTTTCGCTCCCTGCTGATCGGCCAACATAACGAAAGCGAAAACCCGGTTCCCGCCTCGCTACAGGTGAGCGATGAAGAGTATTACCGGTGGCAGAAGGACATTGGCGCCATTACGCTGCCCGATCATGTTTTTGAGCTGATTTTTACACTGCGCCAGCAACTGGATAATCTGCCGAATGCGCCCTACGTCTCAGACCGCCGCTGGAAAAAAGCCATTCGTCTGTTACAGGCCAGCGCTTTCTTTAGCGGACGCGACGCTGTCGCCCCTATTGATCTCATCCTGCTGAAGGATTGCCTGTGGTATGACGCCCAGAGCCTGAACCTGATGCAACAGCAGCTCGAAATATTGATGACCGGGCACGCCTGGCAACAGCAGGCAATGCTGACGCGCCTCGGCGGTATCGTTCAGCGACGCATTCAGTTGCAGCAGCAGCAAAGCGATAAAACCGCTTTTACGGTGCTGCGTCAGGGGGGCATGTTCAGTCGCCGTCCGCATTACGATTTGCCAGCCGAGGTTACCGCAGCAAACCTGACGCTGCTCCTGCAAAAACCGCTGAAACTGCACGATATGGAAGTGATCCATATCGCTTTTGAACGCAGTGCGCTGGAGCAATGGCTGGCGAAAGGGGGCGAGATCCGCGGCAAACTCAACGGGATCGGATTTGCCCAGACGTTGAATATGGAAGTCGATAGCGCCCAGCATCTGGTGGTACGTGATGTCAGTTTACAGGGCACGCGACTGGCACTTCCTGGTTCATCGGAAGAGGCCATGCCAGGCGAGATTAAGCAGCAACTGGAAGAGCTGGAAAACGACTGGCGTCAGCAGCATACCCGCTTTAGCGAGCAACAAAAGTGCCTGTTTATTCATAGCGACTGGTTAGGTCGTATCGAGGCCAGCCTTCAGGATGTGGGTGAGCAGATCCGCCAGGCGCAACAATGCTGACACTGGATACGCTCAATGTCATGTTAGCCGTCAGTGAAGAGGGGATGATCGAAGAGATGATCCTCGCGCTGCTGGCCTCGCCACAGCTGGCGGTTTTTTTTGAAAAATTCCCCCGCCTGAAAGCGGCAATCACCGACGATCTACCGCGCTGGCGCGAAGCGCTACGCAGTCGGTTAAAGGACGCGCGCGTTCCGCCGGAGCTGACGGAAGAGGTGATGTGTTATCAGCAAAGCCAGCTCCTCTCCACCCCGCAGTTCATCGTCCAGCTACCGCAAATACTGACACTTTTGCACCGCCTGCACTCACCGTATGGCGGACAGGCACAGCAACTGGTGGACAGTAACGCCATATTCACTCCCGCCCTGCACACGCTCTTTTTGCAGCGCTGGCGCTTAAGTCTGGTGGTGCAGGCCACCACGCTCAATCAACAGTTGCTTGAAGAAGAACGTGAGCAACTGCTCAGTGAAGTTCAGGAACGAATGACCCTGAGCGGTCAACTGGATCCGGTTCTGGCGGAAAACGAGACCGCTGCAGGTCGGCTGTGGGATATGAGCGCAGGCCAGCTCAGACGGGGTGATTATCAGTTGATCGTGAAGTACGGTGATTTCCTGAGCGAACAGCCGGAGCTGATGCGGCTGGCTGAGCAACTGGGCCGCTCCAGAGAAGCTAAATCCGTCCCGCGAAAAGATGCACCGATGGAGACCTTTCGCACGCTGGTGCGCGAGCCTGCAACGGTACCCGAGCAGGTTGACGGTATACAGCAGAGTGACGATATTTTACGTCTGTTGCCGCCGGAACTGGCCACGCTCGGCATAACGGAACTGGAGTATGAGTTCTACCGGCGGCTGGTGGAAAAGCAGTTGCTCACTTATCGTCTACACGGTGAAGCCTGGCGCGAGAAGGTAACCGAGAGACCTGTGATTCATCAGGATTTCGACGAACAGCCACGCGGACCGTTCATTGTGTGTGTAGACACCTCCGGTTCGATGGGCGGCTTTAATGAACAGTGCGCGAAGGCCTTTTGCCTGGCCTTAATGCGCATCGCCCTTGCCGATAACCGTCGCTGCTTCATTATGTTGTTTTCCACGGAAGTGGTGCGCTACGAGCTTTCCGGTCCGCAAGGTATTGAGCAAGCTATCCGCTTTCTGAGCCAACGATTTCGCGGCGGTACGGACATCGCCAGCTGTTTTCGCGCCATTATTGAACGCATGCAGGGACGGGAATGGTTTGATGCTGATGCGGTGGTGATTTCAGATTTTATCGCCCAGCGCTTGCCTGACGACGTGGTAAGTAAAGTCGGGGAGTTACAGCGTGTCCATCAGCATCGCTTTCATGCGGTGGCAATGTCAGCACATGGCAAACCCGGCATCATGCGCATTTTCGATCATATCTGGCGCTTTGATACCGGGATGCGAAGCCGCCTGCTCAGACGCTGGCGGCGATAAGATTACAGCAAAGAGGCAACGCTTTCACGAACCTGTGCGGGCCATACGCCGCACTGAACCTGGCCAATGTGCGGCAGTTGCAGCAGCAGCATGGTTAAACGCGACTGGCCAATGCCACCGCCAATAGTCTGCGGCATTTCACCACGCAGCAGCGCCTGGTGCCATTCCAGACTCAGGCGATCTTCATCACCGGTCAGCCGAAGTTGATGTTTCAGCGCATCGGCATCGACACGGATCCCCATGGAAGAAAGCTCGAACGCATCTTCCAGCACCGGGTTCCAGACCAGGATGTCGCCGTTCAGACCGGCATACCCCAGTTCGGATGCAGAACTCCAGTCATCATAGTCCGGCGCACGAACGTCATGGCGGTGACCGTCGCTGAGCTTGCCGCCAATCCCCACCAGGAAGACCGCACCTAACTCTTTGGCGATCGCACGTTCACGACCTTTTGCATCAAGACCCGGATAACGGCTCAGTAATTCCTGGCTGTGAACAAAGTGGATCTGCTCTGGCAGGAACGGTGCCAGACCAAATTCTTTGCTTACCGCCGCTTCGGTCGCTTTAATTCCCGCCCAGATAGCCTCTACCGTGCTTTTCAGAGTGGAGAATTGACGCTCGCCGTCGCCCATCACGCGTTCCCAGTCCCACTGATCGACATAGACCGAGTGGAGCGGAGAGAGACGATCTTCATCCGGGCGCAGGGCTTTCATGTGCGTGTAGAGCCCTTCGCCCGCGCTGAAGTCGTGTTGTCCCAGAGTTTGACGTTTCCATTTAGCCAGTGAATGAACGACTTCAAACTGGGCATCTGGCAGCGCTTTCACTTTCACCTGCACCGCTTTTTCACAGCCCGACAAGTTATCCTGCGTGCCATCCCCTACACGGCTAAGGATCGGTGCCTGGACTTCAATCAGACCCAGACGCTCCTCCAGTTGACGAGAGAAGTGAGATTTCACGAAGCTAATTTGGCGTTGTTTGGCAATGTAAGCGGTTTTCATTTTTATTACTCCTGCGTCCTGTTGCCTATGATTAAGCAACAGAATGGGGGCAATATTCAATAATCAACAAACAAAAAGCCGCATTCGATTTTGATTCGTTAAAATAAACCGCTAAAATAGAGTGAATCATTAATACACATAAGAAAAACCTATGGAAAATTATCAGATCGACAATCTGGACCGCGGCATTCTGGATGCCTTAATGGAAAATGCCCGTACCGCCTACGCCGAACTGGCGAAACAGTTTGGCGTCAGTCCGGGGACCATTCACGTCCGTGTAGAAAAAATGAAGCAGGCGGGGATCATTACCGGCGCGCGTATTGATGTCAGTCCGAAGCAACTTGGTTACGACGTCGGCTGCTTTATCGGCATCATCCTCAAAAGCGCCAAAGACTACCCTTCGGCGCTGGCCAGACTGGAGAGTCTGGATGAAGTCACCGAGGCGTACTACACCACCGGCCACTACAGCATCTTTATCAAGGTCATGTGCCGGTCGATCGATGCGCTCCAGCATGTACTTATCAACAAGATCCAAACAATTGATGAAATTCAGTCCACCGAGACGTTGATCGTCCTGCAAAACCCTATCATGCGTACCATCAGGCCGTGATCGCCAATTTTAATCCCACATTTTTCCACAGGTAGATCCCAGCTCGTTCACAGCGTACAATGCAGCCTCGTAAGCCTATCCCAGTAGGCGTAGTTGTTGAAATCAGTTTGGTTGCGGCCAGCGCACAGAAACCGGAGCGTACTACAGTACGTGAGGATTTCGAGCACTGCCCGGAGCCAAAATGACGAATAAAATAGCCTAATGGGATAGGCTTTTAAAAGGATGGGCTCGTATGGCTGACATTACTCTTATTAGCGGCAGCACCCTCGGCGGCGCTGAATATGTTGCAGAACACCTGGCTGAAAAGCTGGAAGATGCCGGTTTTTCAACCGAAACACTGCACGGTCCGCTGTTAGACTCCCTGTCTGCAACGGGGATCTGGCTGGTCATTAGCTCCACGCACGGCGCGGGGGACATTCCGGATAACCTTGTTCCTTTATATGAAGATCTTCAGTCGCAAAAACCGGATCTGTCGCAGGTTCGTTTTGGCGCGATCGGTATCGGCAGTCGTGAATATGATACCTTCTGTGGCGCTATCGAGAAGATCGAAGCTGAACTGAAGCTTTCAGGCGCCAAACAGATTGGCGAAACGCTGAAGATCAACATCCTTGAACACGATATTCCGGAAGATCCGGCAGAAGCCTGGCTGGGATCCTGGATTAATTTACTCAAATAAGTGTAAAGATCGTGCGATTAAGTGTGGATAACTCTGTCAGGAACCTTGGATTAACCGGTAGTTATCCAAAGAATAACCGTTGTTCAGTTTTTGAGTTGTGTATAACCCTTCATTTTGATCCCAGCTTATACGGACCAGGATCACCGATCATTCACAGCTAATGATCCTTACCAACGTATTGATCTTAATGCCCGGATCCGGCTTATCCACAGCGAGTGGCGATCCTAATAAGAGATCACAATAGAACAGATCTCTAAATAAAAAGATCTTCTTTTTAATACCCAGGATCCCGGGGTCTTTCTCAAGCCGACAAAGTTGAGTAGAATCCACCGCCCGGGCTTCAATCCATTTTCACACCGCGTTATGCGAGGCAATTACCATGTTTTATCAGGATCCTTTTGACGTCATCATCATTGGCGGGGGTCATGCAGGCACTGAGGCCGCGATGGCCGCAGCGCGTATGGGTCAACAAACCCTGCTTTTGACACACAATATCGACACGTTGGGGCAGATGAGCTGCAACCCGGCGATTGGCGGTATTGGGAAGGGACACCTGGTAAAAGAAGTGGATGCGCTCGGCGGGCTGATGGCAAAAGCGATCGACCAGGCGGGGATCCAGTTTAGGATACTAAACGCGAGCAAAGGGCCCGCGGTCCGCGCCACCCGTGCTCAGGCGGATCGTGTGCTGTATCGCCAGGCGGTGCGTACCGCGCTGGAGAACCAACCGAACCTGATGATTTTCCAGCAGGCGGTTGAAGATCTTATCGTCGAAAACGATCGTGTCGTTGGCGCCGTGACCCAGATGGGGCTGAAGTTCCGCGCCAAAGCCGTGGTGCTGACCGTCGGGACATTCCTCGACGGCAAAATTCATATTGGTCTGGATAACTACAGCGGTGGCCGTGCTGGCGATCCGCCGTCCATTCCACTCTCTCGCCGCCTGCGAGAACTGCCGCTGCGCGTAAGCCGTCTTAAAACCGGCACGCCGCCACGTATCGATGCGCGCACGATTAATTTCAGCGTGCTGGCGCAGCAACATGGCGATAACCCGATGCCGGTCTTCTCGTTCATGGGCAATGCAGCCCAACACCCACAGCAGGTGCCGTGCTATATCACGCACACCAATGAGAAAACCCATGACGTGATCCGCAATAACCTCGATCGTAGCCCGATGTATGCTGGCGTGATCGAAGGGATCGGCCCGCGTTACTGCCCATCGATCGAAGACAAAGTGATGCGCTTTGCCGACAGGAACCAGCACCAGATCTTCCTGGAGCCGGAAGGGCTAACCTCTAACGAAATTTACCCGAACGGGATCTCCACCAGCCTGCCTTTCGACGTGCAGATGCAGATTGTCCGTTCCATGGAAGGGATGGAGAACGCGAAAATCGTCCGTCCGGGTTATGCCATTGAGTACGACTTTTTCGATCCGCGTGACCTGAAGCCGACGCTGGAAAGCAAATTCATCCAGGGCCTGTTCTTTGCCGGACAAATTAACGGCACGACGGGCTACGAAGAGGCCGCTGCGCAGGGACTGCTTGCAGGGCTCAACGCTGCACGCCTGTCCGCAGACAAAGAGGGCTGGGCACCGGCGCGTTCTCAGGCCTATCTCGGCGTACTGGTCGACGACTTGTGCACGCTGGGAACCAAAGAGCCGTACCGCATGTTCACCTCGCGCGCTGAATACCGTCTGATGCTGCGTGAAGACAACGCCGATCTGCGTCTGACCGAAATGGGTCGTGAACTGGGGCTGGTGGATGACGCCCGCTGGGCTCGCTTCAACGAGAAGCTGGAGAACATCGAACGTGAACGTCAGCGTCTGAAATCCACCTGGGTGACGCCTGCGGCGGAATCAGCCAACGAAGTGAACGCTCACCTTACCGCGCCGCTGTCTCGTGAAGCCAGTGGTGAAGATCTGCTGCGACGTCCGGAAATGACCTATGCACAGCTTACGACCCTGACCCCGTTTGCACCCGCACTGGAAGACGTGCAGGCCGCTGAGCAGGTAGAAATCCAGGTGAAGTACGAAGGTTATATCGCACGTCAGCAGGATGAGATCGAAAAACAGCTGCGCAATGAAAACACGCTGCTGCCTGCGACGCTGGATTACCGTCAGGTGTCCGGCCTGTCGAACGAAGTGATTGCCAAGCTGAACGATCACAAGCCGGTTTCGATCGGTCAGGCATCGCGTATCTCCGGCGTTACGCCTGCGGCCATCTCCATTCTGCTGGTGTGGCTGAAAAAACAGGGTATGCTGCGCCGCAGCGCTTAATGTGTTGAATATTGCCCGGTAGCGTTTCGCTTACCGGGCTAATTATGTAGAACAGGTAATCACCGTGCTCAACAAACTCTCTCGCCTGCTGGCAGACGCCGGCATTTCACTTACCGATCACCAGAAAAATCAGCTGATTGCGTATGTTGAGATGCTGCACAAATGGAACAAAGCGTACAACCTGACTTCGGTGCGGGATCCCAACGAGATGCTGGTTCGTCACATCCTCGACAGCATTATCGTTGCGCCGCATTTGCAGGGGGAGCGTTTTATTGATGTCGGTACCGGACCGGGATTGCCAGGAATACCGTTGTCCATTGTGCGTCCACAAGCGCATTTCACCCTGCTCGACAGTCTCGGTAAACGCGTGCGTTTCCTGCGTCAGGTCCAGCATGAGCTGAAACTGGATAACATCACGCCGGTACAGAGCCGGGTTGAAGAATTTCCCGCCGAACCGCCGTTTGATGGTGTGATCAGCCGGGCGTTCGCGTCACTCAATGATATGGTGAGCTGGTGTCATCACCTGCCAGACGAGAAAGGCCGTTTTTATGCGCTGAAAGGTCAGTTGCCGGAAGATGAAATTGCGTCGCTGCCTGCTGCGTTTTGCGTTGAGGCTGTCATTAAACTCCAGGTACCGCATCTGGAAGGTGAACGCCATTTGGTGGTGATTAAGCCAAACAAAATTTAATATTTATCAAAAAAAATAGAAAAAAATCGGACTTTTTGTTGTTAAAACACTGAGACATTTTTGCTGATATAAGTCGTTACACTTAACGCCACGTTCACTGTCTATTATCAACAGAGCAACGTGGCGTTTTTGGCTAAAGACAAAATTAGTCAACACTGAAAATATCAGGCTGCTAAAAATCCAGGTAGAGAACCACTCCCCGGTGTTGAATTTTTATTAAAAATGTCAATGGTTGGTTTTTGAGATGTAATCAGTCGTTTTTAAAAGAGTGAGTGATTTTAGGCTTAAATATCAGAAAGTTGAAAAGGCATCATTTGCCAAGTAAATAAATACCGTCGGGGCGAATATGCTCAATGTGTGATCTGAAGCACGCTTTAACGCCAGTGTTTACGCGCCATTTGCAGTTTTGCATGATCGTTCACAGTTTGGCTAAAAGTCATAAATGTGGGCCAGGGAAAAATATTTAAACATTTATTCACCTTTTAGCTACTTATTGTTTGAAATCACGAGGGCGCACCGTATAATTTGACCGCTTTTTGATGCTTGACTCTAAGCCTTAAAGAACGTTTTATACGACACGCGGCATACCTCGAAGGGAGCAGGAGTTAAAAACGTGATGTCTGTGTCGCTCTTGAGTCGAAACGTTGCTCGTAAGCTTCTGTTCATTCAGTTTCTGGCGGTAGTAGCAAGTGGATTGCTGTTCAGCCTCAAAGACCTCTTCTGGGGCACTTCCGCAATATGCGGCGGTATGGCAGTCTTTCTGCCTAACGTGTTGTTTATGATATTTGCCTGGCGTCACCAGGCGCATACACCTGCTAAAGGCCGAGTGGCCTGGACATTCGCCTTCGGCGAAGCCTTCAAGGTGTTAGCGATGCTGATGTTGCTGGTGGTGGCGCTGGCGGTTTTCAAGGCGGTATTTTTGCCGCTAATAGTTACGTGGGTTTTGGTGCTGGTGGTTCAGATACTGGCGCCGGCTGTAATTAACAACAAAGGGTAAAAGGCATCATGGCTTCAGAAAATATGACGCCGCAGGATTACATAGGACACCACCTGAACAACCTTCAGCTGGACCTGCGTACATTCTCGCTGGTAGATCCGTATAACCCCCCAGCCACCTTCTGGACGATCAATATTGACTCCATGTTTTTCTCGGTGGTGCTGGGTCTGTTGTTCCTGCTTATGTTCCGCAGCGTGGCCAAAAAGGCGACCAGCGGCGTACCAGGTAAGTTTCAGACCGCGATTGAGCTGGTAATCGGCTTTGTGCATGGTAGCGTGAAAGACATGTACCATGGCAAAAGCAAGCTGATTGCACCGCTGGCCCTGACTATCTTCGTCTGGGTATTCCTGATGAACCTGATGGACTTACTGCCAATCGACTTGCTGCCGTACATCGGCGAGCATATCTTCGGTCTGCCTGCACTGCGTGTGGTTCCGTCTGCTGACGTGAACATTACCCTGTCCATGGCGCTCGGCGTATTTATCCTCATTCTGTTCTACAGCATCAAAATGAAAGGCATCGGTGGCTTCACGAAAGAGTTGACGCTGCAGCCGTTCAATCACTGGGCGTTCATCCCTGTCAACTTAATCCTTGAAGGGGTAAGTCTGCTATCTAAACCGGTTTCTCTCGGTCTGCGACTGTTCGGCAACATGTATGCCGGTGAGCTGATTTTCATTCTGATTGCTGGTCTGTTGCCGTGGTGGTCACAGTGGATCCTGAATGTGCCCTGGGCCATTTTCCACATCCTGATTATTACGCTGCAAGCCTTCATCTTCATGGTTCTGACGATTGTCTATCTGTCGATGGCGTCTGAAGAGCATTAATTTACCAACACTACTACGTTTTAACTGAAACAAACTGGAGACTGTCATGGAAAACCTGAATATGGATCTGCTGTACATGGCTGCCGCTGTGATGATGGGTCTGGCGGCAATCGGTGCTGCGATCGGTATCGGCATCCTCGGGGGTAAATTCCTGGAAGGCGCAGCGCGTCAACCTGATCTGATTCCTCTGCTGCGTACTCAGTTCTTTATCGTTATGGGTCTGGTGGATGCTATCCCGATGATCGCTGTAGGTCTGGGTCTGTACGTGATGTTCGCTGTCGCGTAGTAAGCGTTGCTTGAATTAAGAGCAATATCAGAACGTTAACTAAATAGAGGCATTGTGCTGTGAATCTTAACGCAACAATCCTCGGCCAGGCCATCGCGTTTGTCCTGTTTGTTCTGTTCTGCATGAAGTATGTATGGCCGCCGTTAATGGCTGCCATCGAGAAGCGTCAAAAAGAAATTGCTGACGGTCTCGCTTCTGCTGAACGCGCACACAAGGATCTTGACCTTGCAAAGGCCAGCGCGACCGACCAGCTGAAAAAAGCGAAGGCGGAAGCTCAGGTAATCATCGAGCAGGCGAACAAACGTCGCGCTCAGATCCTGGACGAAGCCAAAACGGAAGCAGAGCAGGAACGTACTAAAATCGTGGCCCAGGCGCAGGCGGAAATTGATGCCGAGCGTAAACGTGCCCGTGAAGAGCTGCGTAAGCAAGTTGCTATCCTGGCTGTTGCTGGCGCCGAGAAGATCATCGAACGTTCCGTGGATGAAGCTGCTAACAGCGACATCGTGGATAAACTTGTCGCTGAACTGTAAGGAGGGAGGGGCTGATGTCTGAATTTATTACGGTAGCTCGCCCCTACGCCAAAGCAGCTTTTGACTTTGCCGTTGAACACCAATGTGTAGAGCGCTGGCAGGACATGCTGGCGTTTGCCGCTGAGGTGACTAAGAACGAACAAATGGCAGAGCTTCTCTCTGGCGCGCTGGCGCCGGAAACGCTCGCTAAGTCGTTTATCGCAGTTTGCGGTGAGCAACTGGACGAAAACGGTCAGAACCTGATTAAGGTGATGGCTGAAAATAACCGTCTGAACGCGCTCCCGGATGTTCTTGAGCAGTTTATTCACCTGCGTGCCGCGAGTGAGTCTATCTCTGAGGTAGAAGTCACGTCCGCGAACGAACTGAGTGAAGAACAGCTTGCGAAGATTAGTGCTGCGATGGAAAAACGTCTGTCACGCAAAGTTAAGCTGAATTGCAAAATCGATAAGTCTGTAATGGCGGGCGTAATCATCCGTGCGGGTGATATGGTCATTGATGGCAGCGTACGCGGCCGTCTTGAACGCCTTGCAGACGTCTTGCAGTCTTAAGGGGACTGGAGCATGCAACTGAATTCCACCGAAATCAGCGAACTGATCAAGCAGCGCATTGCTCAGTTCAATGTTGTGAGTGAAGCTCACAACGAAGGTACTATTGTTTCTGTAAGTGACGGTGTTATCCGCATTCACGGCCTGGCCGATTGTATGCAGGGTGAGATGATTTCCCTGCCGGGTAACCGTTACGCTATCGCACTGAACCTGGAGCGCGACTCCGTGGGTGCAGTGGTGATGGGTCCATACGCTGACCTCGCCGAAGGCATGAAGGTTAAGTGTACTGGGCGTATTCTGGAAGTTCCGGTTGGCCGTGGCCTGCTGGGTCGTGTGGTGAACACGCTGGGTTCTCCGATTGACGGTAAAGGTCCGGTTGATAACGATGGCTTCTCGCCAATCGAAGTTATCGCACCGGGCGTAATCGAACGTCAGTCCGTCGATCAGCCGGTGCAGACCGGTTATAAATCCGTTGATGCCATGATCCCAATCGGTCGTGGTCAGCGTGAGTTGATCATCGGTGACCGTCAGACCGGTAAAACCGCGATGGCAATCGATGCCATCATCAACCAGCGTGACTCCGGCATCAAATGTGTGTACGTGGCTATCGGCCAGAAAGCGTCCACTATTTCTAACGTGGTTCGTAAGCTGGAAGAACACGGTGCACTTGCCAACACCATCGTTGTAGTGGCGACCGCGTCTGAATCTGCTGCACTGCAATACCTGGCGCCGTATGCCGGTTGTGCAATGGGCGAATACTTCCGTGACCGCGGTGAAGATGCTCTGATCGTTTATGATGACCTGTCTAAACAGGCTGTTGCTTACCGTCAGGTTTCCCTGCTGCTCCGTCGTCCGCCAGGACGTGAAGCCTTCCCGGGTGACGTATTTTACCTCCACTCCCGTCTGCTGGAGCGCGCATCCCGCGTTAACGCGGAATACGTTGAGAAATTCACCAATGGTGAAGTGAAAGGTAAAACCGGCTCCCTGACCGCTCTGCCGATTATCGAAACCCAGGCGGGTGACGTTTCTGCGTTCGTTCCGACCAACGTAATTTCTATTACCGATGGTCAGATCTTCCTGGAAACCAACCTGTTCAACTCCGGTATTCGTCCGGCAGTTAACCCGGGTATCTCCGTATCTCGTGTAGGTGGCGCAGCGCAGACCAAGATCATCAAGAAACTGTCCGGTGGTATTCGTACCGCGCTGGCACAGTATCGTGAACTGGCAGCGTTTTCTCAGTTCGCTTCCGACCTGGATGAAGCTACTCGTAAGCAGCTGAGCCACGGTCAGAAAGTAACTGAACTGCTGAAGCAGAAACAGTATGCCCCAATGTCTGTTGCACAACAGGGCGTGGTGCTGTTTGCGGCTGAACGCGGTTACCTCGAAGATGTGGAACTGGCGAAAATCGGTAGCTTCGAAGCCGCTCTGCTGGCTTACGTCGACCGTGATCACGCTCCGCTGATGCAAGAGATTAACCAGTCCGGTGGCTATAACGACGAAATCGAAGGCAAGCTGAAAGCTATCCTCGATTCCTTCAAAGCAACCCAGTCCTGGTAACGTCTGGCGGCTTGTCTTAGGACAGGCCGCAAGGCATTGAGGAGAAGCTCATGGCCGGCGCAAAAGAGATACGTAGTAAGATCGCAAGCGTCCAGAACACGCAGAAGATCACTAAAGCGATGGAGATGGTCGCCGCTTCCAAAATGCGTAAATCGCAGGATCGCATGGCGGCCAGCCGTCCTTATGCAGAGACCATGCGCAAAGTGATTGGTCACCTTGCGAATGGTAATCTGGAATATAAGCACCCGTACCTGGAAGAACGCGACGTTAAACGCGTGGGCTACCTGGTGGTGTCGACTGACCGTGGTCTGTGCGGTGGCTTGAACATTAACCTGTTCAAAAAGCTGCTGGCGGATATGAAAACATGGTCCGATAAAGGCGTTCAGTGCGATATCGCAATGATCGGCTCTAAGGGCGTGTCTTTCTTTAATTCCGTTGGTGGTAACGTGGTTGCTCAGGTAACCGGTATGGGGGATAACCCTTCCCTGTCCGAACTGATCGGTCCGGTTAAAGTGATGCTGCAGGCCTACGATGAAGGTCGTCTGGACAGACTGTACGTTGTCAGCAACAAATTTATCAACACCATGTCTCAGGTTCCGACTCTCACTCAACTGCTGCCATTACCGGCATCAGAAGATGAAGAGTTAAAACAAAAAGCCTGGGATTACCTGTATGAACCCGATCCGAAACCGCTGCTGGATACCCTGCTGCGTCGTTACGTTGAGTCTCAGGTTTATCAGGGCGTGGTAGAAAACCTGGCCAGCGAGCAGGCCGCACGTATGGTGGCGATGAAAGCCGCGACCGACAATGGCGGCAGCCTGATTAAAGAGCTGCAGTTGGTATACAACAAAGCTCGTCAGGCCAGCATTACTCAGGAACTCACCGAAATCGTCGGTGGTGCATCCGCGGTATAACCAGGTTAATTCGTAGAGGATTCAAGATGGCTACTGGAAAAATTGTCCAGGTAATCGGCGCCGTGGTTGACGTCGAATTCCCTCAGGATGCCGTACCGCGCGTGTACGATGCTCTTGAGGTTATGAATGGTAAAGAGAGTCTGGTGCTGGAAGTTCAGCAGCAGCTCGGCGGCGGTATCGTACGTACCATCGCAATGGGTTCTTCCGACGGTCTGCGTCGTGGTCTGGAAGTGAAAGACCTCGAACACCCGATCGAAGTCCCGGTAGGTAAAGCAACCCTGGGTCGTATCATGAACGTCCTGGGTCACCCGATCGACATGAAAGGCGATATCGGTGAAGAAGAGCGTTGGGCTATCCACCGCGCAGCGCCGTCCTATGAAGAGCTGTCCAGCTCTCAGGAGCTGCTGGAAACCGGTATCAAAGTTATCGACTTGATGTGTCCGTTTGCGAAGGGCGGTAAAGTCGGTCTGTTCGGTGGTGCGGGTGTAGGTAAAACTGTAAACATGATGGAGCTCATCCGTAACATCGCGATCGAGCACTCCGGTTACTCTGTGTTTGCGGGCGTAGGTGAACGTACTCGTGAGGGTAACGACTTCTACCACGAAATGACCGACTCCAACGTTCTGGATAAAGTATCCCTGGTATATGGCCAGATGAACGAGCCGCCGGGAAACCGTCTGCGCGTTGCGCTGACCGGTCTGACCATGGCAGAGAAATTCCGTGACGAAGGTCGTGACGTACTGCTGTTTGTCGATAACATCTATCGTTACACCCTGGCCGGTACGGAAGTTTCCGCACTGCTGGGCCGTATGCCATCAGCGGTAGGTTACCAGCCGACCCTGGCGGAAGAGATGGGTGTTCTGCAGGAACGTATCACCTCTACCAAAACCGGTTCTATTACCTCCGTTCAGGCGGTATATGTACCTGCGGATGACTTGACTGACCCGTCACCAGCCACCACCTTTGCTCACTTAGATGCAACCGTGGTACTGAGCCGTCAGATCGCGTCTCTGGGTATCTACCCGGCCGTTGACCCGCTGGATTCCACCAGCCGTCAGCTGGATCCACTGGTGGTTGGCCAGGAACACTACGACACCGCGCGTGGCGTACAGTCCCTGCTGCAACGTTATCAGGAACTGAAAGACATCATCGCCATCCTGGGTATGGATGAACTGTCTGAAGAAGACAAACTGGTGGTAGCACGTGCGCGTAAGATCCAGCGCTTCCTGTCCCAGCCGTTCTTCGTTGCGGAAGTATTCACCGGTTCTCCGGGTAAATACGTTTCCCTGAAAGACACCATCCGTGGCTTTAAAGGCATCATGGAAGGCGAGTATGACCACCTGCCAGAGCAGGCGTTCTACATGGTTGGTTCTATCGACGAAGCCGTAGAAAAAGCCAAAAAACTTTAACGCCTTAATCGGAGGGTGATATGGCAATGACTTACCACCTGGACGTCGTCAGCGCAGAGCAACAAATGTTCTCTGGTCTGGTCGAGAAAATCCAGGTAACGGGTAGTGAAGGTGAACTGGGGATTTTCCCTGGGCATGCCCCACTGCTCACCGCCATTAAGCCTGGTATGATCCGCATCGTTAAACAGTTCGGTCATGAAGAGTTTATCTACCTGTCTGGCGGCATTCTCGAAGTGCAACCTGGCAGCGTGACCGTACTGGCTGATACCGCGATTCGCGGGCAGGATCTCGATGAAGCGAGAGCCCTGGAAGCGAAACGTAAGGCTGAAGAGCATATTAAGAGCTCTCATGGTGACGTGGATTACGCTCAGGCATCTGCGGAACTGGCCAAAGCGATCGCGAAACTGCGCGTTATCGAGTTGACCAAAAAAGCGATGTAACACCGGGTTGAAAAACAAAAACCAGTCTGATTTCAGGCTGGTTTTTTTTTGCCTGCTATTTTTGTACTGTTGCGTCATCTTTCTTTATGGATCAAAAAAAGAGCAAAAACATTGGCCTGGCGTGTTAATCACGGTATCAGGTGACTTTTCAGAAGACAAAAGCCGCAGCAATGGACGAAAATGTCTCTATCTCCGTTGGGGAAAACTCGCGATTGTGCGTTTTATCCTCTGCCCATTTCACGATGAAAAAAATGTAGTATTTTCAACGTGAAACGGTATAAATTCGTTCTCAAATTACAGTCAGGACGCGTATGTTGAATAAAGCGATGAGCGTAGTGATCCTTGCCGCAGGCAAAGGCACACGTATGTATTCCGATCTACCAAAAGTACTGCATACCCTTGCCGGGAAATCGATGGTTCAGCATGTCATTGATGTTGCTAATGAATTAGGTTCATCACAGGTGCACCTCGTTTACGGCCACGGTGGCGAACTGCTTAAAAAAAGCCTGAAAGAAGACAACCTGAACTGGGTGTTGCAGGCGGAGCAGTTGGGCACAGGCCACGCTATGCAGCAGGCAGCGCCTTTCTTTGGCGATGATGAAGACATTTTAATGCTCTACGGCGACGTCCCGCTGATCTCGATTGAAACCTTACAGCGCCTGCGCGATGCCAAACCCCAGGGGGGGATTGGTCTGCTCACGGTTAAGCTGGACGATCCGAGCGGCTATGGTCGTATCACGCGTGAAAACGGCAAAGTGACCGGTATCATTGAGCATAAAGATGCCAGCGATGAACAGCGTCAGATCCAGGAAATCAATACCGGGATACTGATTGCAAACGGCGCTGACATGAAGCGCTGGCTGTCTAAACTGACCAATAACAATGCGCAGGGTGAATACTACATCACCGATATCATTGCGCTGGCTTATCAGGAAGGTCGTGAAATCGCGGCAGTTCACCCCGATCGTCTGAGTGAAGTTGAAGGTGTAAACAACCGTCTGCAACTTTCCCGTCTGGAACGCGTTTATCAGTCCGAGCAAGCGGAAAAACTGCTGCTGGCGGGCGTGATGCTGCGCGATCCGGCGCGTTTTGACCTGCGCGGTACGCTCGCTCACGGGCGAGATGTCGAAATTGATACTAACGTTATCATCGAAGGTCACGTCACGCTTGGCCATCGCGTGAAGATTGGGACGGGTTGCGTCATTAAAAACAGCGTCATTGGCGATGACTGTGAAATCAGTCCGTACAGCGTGGTGGAAGATGCCCATCTGGACGCGGCATGCACTATTGGGCCGTTCGCTCGTTTGCGTCCTGGTGCACAGCTGATGGAAGGTGCTCACGTGGGCAACTTCGTTGAGATGAAGAAAGCGCGTCTTGGTAAAGGCTCGAAAGCCGGTCACCTGACCTATCTGGGCGATGCGGAAATTGGCGATAACGTGAATATTGGCGCAGGTACGATCACCTGCAATTACGATGGCGCGAACAAGTTTAAAACCATCATTGGCGACGATGTGTTTGTCGGATCCGATACCCAACTGGTGGCACCGGTGACCGTGGGTAATGGGGTGACCATTGCAGCGGGGACCACCGTCACCCGTGACGTCGCTGATAATGAACTGGTCATCAGCCGTGTGCCACAGGTGCATAAGCAGGGCTGGAAGCGTCCGGTGAAGAAAAAGTAACAACCCGGCGGGTGCGCTTCGTTTACCCGCCCTACGTTTTTGTAGGCCTGATAAGGCGTAGCCGCCATCAGGCTAACTCGGCTGAGGAGGTAAACATATACCTCCCGCCCAAAAGCAGTACCTATAAAAATAACCCCATTCTCTACAAGGCTCGGGGCGCCCGAAAAAACGGGCATACAGGTCGAAAGACAACGACAGGCATAATGCCTTGATTCGGAATAAAAAAATATGTGTGGAATTGTTGGCGCTATCGCGCAACGTGATGTAGCTGAAATCCTTCTTGAAGGTTTACGTCGTCTGGAATACCGCGGTTACGACTCTGCTGGTCTGGCCGTGGTGGACGCAGAAGGGCATATGACCCGTCTGCGTCGTCTGGGTAAAGTACAGATGCTGTCTCAGGCTGCGGAAGAACATCCGCTGCACGGCGGCACCGGTATTGCTCACACCCGTTGGGCTACGCATGGCGAACCTTCGGAAGCAAACGCGCATCCGCATGTTTCTGGACACATTGTGGTGGTGCATAACGGCATCATCGAAAACCATGAACCGCTGCGTGAAGAACTGAAAGCGCGCGGCTATACCTTCGTTTCAGAAACAGACACCGAAGTGATTGCTCACTTAGTGCACTGGGAACTGGAACAGGGCGGTACGCTGCGTGATGCCGTGCTGCGCACCATCCCGCAACTGCGCGGTGCGTACGGTACGGTTATCATGGATACCCGTCATCCGGATACGTTGCTGGCTGCGCGTTCGGGTAGTCCGCTGGTTATCGGTCTGGGTATGGGCGAGAACTTTATCGCCTCCGATCAGCTGGCACTGCTGCCGGTAACCCGTCGCTTTATCTTCCTTGAAGAAGGCGATATTGCGGAAGTGACCCGTCGTTCTGTCGCGATTTTTGATAAAACTGGCGCGGACGTGAAACGTCAGGACATCGAATCTAATCTGCAATATGACGCAGGTGATAAAGGTATCTATCGCCACTACATGCAGAAAGAGATCTACGAGCAGCCGAACGCGATTAAAAACACCCTGACCGGGCGCATTAGCCACGGCGAAGTGGATTTAAGCGAACTTGGACCAAAGGCCAACGAGCTGTTGTCTCAGGTTGAGCATATCCAGATCATCGCGTGTGGGACGTCCTATAACTCCGGGATGGTTTCTCGCTACTGGTTTGAATCGCTGGCCGGTATTCCGTGCGACGTCGAAATCGCCTCAGAATTCCGTTACCGCAAATCAGCAGTACGCCGTAACAGCCTGATGATCACCCTGTCTCAGTCTGGCGAAACGGCAGATACGCTGGCTGGCCTGCGTTTGTCGAAAGAGCTGGGCTATCTGGGCTCGCTCGCCATCTGTAACGTTCCGGGGTCTTCTCTGGTGCGTGAATCAGATCTGGCGATGATGACCAACGCCGGCACGGAAATCGGCGTGGCGTCAACGAAAGCGTTTACCACTCAGTTGACCGTTCTGCTGATGCTGGTGGCGAAACTGGCGCACCTGAAAGGTCTGGATGCGTCCATTGAGCATGACATCGTTCATGGTCTGCAGGCGCTGCCGAGCCGTATCGAGCAAATGCTTTCTCAGGACAAGCGCATTGAAGCGTTGGCTGAAGATTTCTCTGACAAGCACCACGCTCTGTTCCTGGGCCGTGGCGATCAGTATCCGATCGCGCTGGAAGGCGCGTTGAAGCTGAAAGAGATCTCCTACATTCACGCAGAAGCCTATGCGGCAGGTGAACTGAAACACGGCCCACTGGCGCTGATTGATGCCGATATGCCGGTTATCGTTGTTGCCCCGAACAACGAACTGCTGGAAAAACTGAAGTCCAACATCGAAGAAGTGCGCGCCCGTGGTGGTCAGCTGTATGTCTTCGCCGATCAGGACGCCGGTTTTGCCAGCAGCGACAATATGCACATCATTGAGATGCCGCATGTGGAAGAGGTGATTGCACCGATCTTCTACACCGTTCCGCTACAGCTGCTGGCCTATCACGTGGCGCTGATTAAAGGCACCGACGTAGATCAGCCGCGTAACCTGGCTAAATCGGTTACCGTCGAGTAAAACGTTCATGCCCTGCGAAAGCGGGGCATTTTTTTGCTTCTGCGCTGTTTTTAATCAATTCTCCTGCCGTTTTAATGTGACAAATCGTCATCTTCAGCTACTTTTTTCAGTGTCACAGAAATAAAATTTTCCTGAAAAGCTATTGTCATATTGTTAGTTAACTTTATGATAAATAGTAAAAAAATGATTTATATTTAACTGAAATTTTCATTGTCACAAAACTGTCATATTTCGTACATTTAACTGTCACCTGTTTGTCCTATTTTGCTCATCGTAGCCACTTAACAATGATTTACGAAAATCTTGCAGGAGACATTATGAAAGTTATGCGTACCACTGTCGCAACTGTTGTCGCCGCGACCTTATCTATGAGCGCTTTCTCTGCGTTAGCAGCAGCAAGTCTGACAGGTGCAGGTGCAACTTTTCCTGCGCCGGTGTATGCCAAATGGGCTGATACTTATCAGAAAGAGACCGGTAGTAAAGTCAACTACCAGGGTATCGGCTCCTCCGGTGGTGTTAAACAAATTACAGCGAATACCGTTGATTTCGGTGCCTCTGATGCGCCGCTGTCTGACGAAAAACTGAATCAGGAAGGCCTGTTCCAGTTCCCGACCGTTATTGGCGGCGTGGTACTGGCGGTGAACATCCCGGGTCTGAAGTCTGGCGAACTGGTGCTGGATGGTAAAACGCTGGGTGACATCTACCTGGGTAAAATCAAGAAGTGGGATGATGAAGCCATCACCAAACTGAACCCGGGCGTGAAATTGCCTTCTCAGAACATCGCCGTCGTGCGTCGTGCTGATGGTTCCGGTACCTCCTTCGTCTTCACCAGCTATCTGGCAAAAGTCAACGAAGAGTGGAAGACCAAAGTGGGCGCAGGCTCTACCGTTAACTGGCCGACAGGCCTCGGCGGTAAAGGTAACGACGGTATCGCCGCGTTCGTACAGCGTCTGCCAGGCTCCATCGGTTACGTTGAATACGCTTACGCTAAGCAGAACAACCTGGCGTATACCAAGCTGATTTCAGCTGATGGCAAACCGGTTAGCCCGACCGAAGAGAACTTCGCCAACGCCGCGAAAGGTGCTGACTGGAGCAAATCCTTCGCGCAGGATCTGACGAACCAGAAAGGTGACGGTGCGTGGCCAATTACTTCCACCACTTTCATCCTGGTTCACAAAGAGCAGAAGAAACCTGAGCAGGGTGCTGAAGTGCTGAAATTCTTCGACTGGGCATACAAAAATGGCGGCAAACAGGCTAATGACCTGGATTACGCCAGCCTGCCGGACAGCGTGGTTGAGCAGATCCGTGCGGCATGGAAGACCAATGTGAAAGACAGCAGCGGTAAAGCGCTGTACTAACAGAATATCTTTGACGAATTGGCGGATGGCGCTACGCTTATCCGCCCTACAGTTGTGAATGTAGGCCCGCTTTGTAGGCCGGATAAGCGTAGCGCCATCCGGCTGGGGCAACTTCGTAAACGCGTTTAATGGAAAGAGTGATTTATGGCTGCAACCAAGCCTGCTTTTAACCCGCCGGGTAAAAAGGGTGACAAAATCTTCAGCGCGCTGGTAAAACTGGCTGCGCTGATTGTGCTATTGATGTTGGGTGGCATTATTGTCTCTCTGATCATCTCCTCCTGGCCCAGCATTGAGAAATTTGGTTTCTCATTCCTCTGGACGAAAGACTGGGACGCGCCAAACGACATCTACGGTGCGCTGGTACCGATCTACGGTACGCTGGTCACCTCCTTTATCGCACTGCTGATCGCCGTTCCGGTGAGCTTCGGTATTGCCCTGTTTTTGACGGAACTTGCGCCTGGCTGGCTGCGTCGCCCGCTGGGCATCGCAATTGAACTGCTGGCGGCTATCCCGAGTATCGTATACGGCATGTGGGGCCTGTTTATCTTTGCGCCGTTGTTTGCGACTTATTTCCAGGAACCGGTCGGGAATATCCTTTCCAACATTCCGTTTGTTGGCGCGCTGTTCTCCGGCCCGGCGTTTGGTATCGGTATTCTGGCGGCAGGGGTGATCCTCGCCATCATGATAATTCCCTACATTGCAGCGGTAATGCGTGATGTGTTCGAACAAACGCCGGTGATGATGAAAGAGTCTGCCTACGGTATCGGCTGCACCACCTGGGAGGTTATCTGGCGCATCGTACTGCCGTTCACCAAAAATGGGGTGATTGGCGGCATCATGCTGGGGCTGGGTCGTGCTCTGGGTGAAACGATGGCGGTCACCTTTATCATCGGTAACACTTACCAGCTCGACAGCGCGTCGCTGTATATGCCTGGTAACAGCATTACCTCGGCGCTGGCGAATGAATTTGCGGAAGCGGAATCCGGTCTGCACGTTGCGGCATTGATGGAGCTGGGGCTGATTCTGTTTGTGATTACCTTCATCGTGCTGGCAGCGTCTAAGTTTATGATTTTGCGCCTTGCGAAGAACGAGGGGGCACGCTAATGGCTACGCTTGAAATGCAAACCACCGCAGCGCTGGCGGAATCCCGCCGCAAAATGCAGGCGCGTCGCCGGATGAAAAACCGTATCGCGCTGACGCTCTCAATGGCGACGATGGCGTTTGGCCTGTTCTGGCTCGTCTGGATCCTGATGTCCACCATTACCCGCGGTATCGACGGAATGTCGCTGGCGCTGTTCACCGAAATGACGCCGCCGCCGAACACGGCGGGTGGCGGTCTGGCGAATGCCCTGGCGGGCAGTGGTTTGTTGATCCTCTGGGCGACCGTATTTGGTACGCCGTTGGGCATCATGGCCGGGATTTATCTGGCGGAATATGGTCGTAAATCGTGGCTGGCGGAAGTGATTCGTTTCATCAACGATATTCTGCTTTCCGCCCCGTCTATTGTGGTTGGTCTGTTCGTGTACACCATCGTGGTGGCGCAGATGGAGCACTTCTCCGGCTGGGCGGGCGTAATCGCGCTGGCGCTGCTGCAGGTGCCTATCGTGATTCGAACCACCGAGAACATGTTGAAACTGGTGCCGGACAGCCTGCGTGAAGCGGCTTATGCGCTGGGGACGCCGAAGTGGAAAATGATCTCCGCGATTACGTTGAAAGCGTCTGTTTCCGGGATTATGACCGGTATCCTGCTGGCGATTGCGCGTATCGCGGGTGAAACCGCCCCGCTGCTGTTTACTGCGCTCTCCAACCAGTTCTGGAGTACCGACATGATGCAGCCGATCGCCAACCTGCCGGTCACCATCTTTAAATTTGCGATGAGCCCGTTTGCTGAATGGCAGCAACTGGCGTGGGCCGGGGTGCTGATCATTACGCTGTGCGTACTGCTGCTGAACATTCTGGCACGCGTTATTTTCGCCAAGAGTAAACACGGTTAATTATTTGCGGCGTGGCGGATGCGACGCCGAATGAGGAATAGATTGAAATGAGTATGGTTGATACTGCTCCGGGTAAGATTCAGGTTCGTGATTTGAACTTCTACTACGGCAAATTCCATGCCCTGAAGAACATCAACCTGGATATCGCGAAGAATCAGGTGACGGCGTTTATCGGGCCCTCTGGCTGCGGTAAATCGACGCTGCTGCGTACGTTCAACAAGATGTTTGAACTGTATCCGGAACAGCGTGCGGAAGGTGAAATTCTGCTGGATGGTGACAATATCCTCACCAACACCCAGGATATCGCTCTGCTGCGTGCCAAAGTGGGGATGGTGTTCCAGAAGCCGACGCCGTTCCCGATGTCTATCTACGACAACATCGCTTTTGGCGTGCGTCTGTTTGAGAAGCTGTCCCGTGCGGATATGGATGAGCGCGTGCAGTGGGCGTTGACCAAGGCCGCATTGTGGAACGAAACCAAAGATAAATTGCACCAGAGCGGGTACTCTCTCTCCGGTGGTCAGCAGCAGCGTCTGTGCATCGCGCGGGGTATCGCCATTCGCCCGGAAGTGTTGCTGCTGGATGAGCCATGTTCAGCGCTGGATCCTATCTCAACGGGTCGTATCGAAGAGCTGATTACTGAGCTGAAACAGGATTACACCGTGGTGATCGTGACCCACAACATGCAGCAGGCTGCGCGTTGTTCCGACCATACGGCGTTTATGTACCTGGGCGAGTTGATTGAGTTCAGCAACACGGACGACCTGTTCACCAAGCCCGCGAAGAAACAAACCGAAGATTACATTACTGGCCGCTACGGTTGATATGCCCGGGCATCTGGAGAAATGATGGACAATTTAAACCTTAATAAACACATTTCCGGTCAGTTCAACGCCGAACTGGAAAGCATCCGCACTCAGGTAATGACGATGGGCGGCATGGTTGAGCAGCAGCTTTCTGATGCTATTACCGCGATGCACAATCAGGACAGCGAGCTGGCGAAACGCGTTGTTGATGGCGATAAGCACGTCAACATGATGGAAGTGGCGATCGATGAAGCCTGTGTTCGCATCATCGCCAAGCGTCAGCCCACGGCGAGCGACCTGCGTCTGGTGATGGCTATCATCAAAACCATCGCCGAGCTGGAGCGTATTGGCGACGTGGCGGATAAAATTTGTCGTACTGCGCTGGAGAAATTCTCCCAGCAGCACCAGCCGCTGTTGGTGAGCCTGGAGTCACTGGGTCGTCATACCATACAGATGCTGCACGACGTGCTGGATGCGTTTGCGCGTATGGATCTGGACGAAGCGGTTCGTATCTACCGTGAAGACAAGAAAGTTGACCAGGAATACGAAGGGATCGTACGTCAACTGATGACCTATATGATGGAAGATTCGCGTACGATTCCCAGCGTGCTGACCGCGTTGTTCTGCGCACGCTCTATCGAGCGTATTGGCGACCGCTGCCAGAATATCTGCGAATACATCTTTTACTTCGTGAAGGGTCAGGATTTCCGCCACGTGGGCGGCGATGAGCTGGATAAGCTGCTGGCGGGTAAAGATCCGAAAGAGTGATTTTTTTGGCGGGTGGCGCTTCGCTTACCCGCCCTACAAAACCATGGATCCTGTAGGCCGGATAAGCGCGAACGCCATCCGGCTTTTTTATTATCGCGTAATATTCCACCCGCGCGCCTTCCACAACGCTGGCAACTGTTCCAGGCTGGTAAAGGTTGTCACTTTCGGATGAACGATCGGTTTGTTATGCGGATCGGCGCAGAAGTAGAACACTTCCATTCCTGCATCAATTCCTGACTGTGCACCCGCAGAAGAGTCGTCTACCAGAATGCAGTTCTGTGCGTTGACGTTCATGGCTTTTGCCGCATGGAACATCAGCGCCGGATCGGGCTTCCAGCGTTGAATATCGTAACCGCTGTACAGCTTGTCCGGGAAATGGTGCAGCATGCCCAGTTTACCCAGCGAGTGCTGCATTTTGCTGACCGGACCGTTAGAGACCACGCACATCGGCACCGTCATACTGTCCAGCAGTGTATTCGCACCAGGGATCACTTCCAGCTCTGAGTCGAACAGGCGTGCGACCTCGGCGCGGTAGACGGGTTCTAAGTCGGCTTTTGCCAACGTCACCCCATGTTCCTCATTTATGATATCAATGATTTCGTAGAGTTTTACGCCCTTAAAGCGTTTAAAAGTTTCTTCGAGATCGAGGGTGATACCGAATTCCTGGAACATTGCGACATACGCGCGGGAACAGATCACTTCACTGTCGACCAGCGTACCGTCACAGTCGAAAAATACCGCTTCAATTCCGGACATGCCTTTCCCTTTTCACTAGTTTAACGTTTACGTACTGCCTGATTGTGCAACGCAATCGTTGCCGTATAAGCAAATGCAATGAAAAAAACATCTCACAATCACCCCCTATTGTCGCATTTTGGTATAGGATAGCGACGAATTTTCCCTCCTTGTTTGGAAATTGATAATGAGTCAACAACACACAACCCAGACGTCTGGTCAGGGGATGCTGGAACGCGTGTTTAAACTGCGCGAACATGGCACGACGGCACGGACCGAAGTGATAGCCGGTTTTACCACCTTCCTGACGATGGTTTACATCGTTTTTGTTAACCCGCAAATTCTGGGCGTGGCTGGCATGGACACCAGCGCCGTCTTTGTGACCACCTGTCTGATTGCCGCGTTTGGCAGCATTCTGATGGGTCTGTTTGCTAATCTGCCGGTGGCGCTGGCGCCCGCGATGGGGCTGAATGCGTTCTTTGCCTTCGTTGTGGTCGGCGCGATGGGTCTGTCGTGGCAGGTCGGTATGGGGGCGATTTTCTGGGGCGCCGTCGGTCTGCTGCTGCTGACTATCTTCCGCGTGCGTTACTGGATGATTGCCAATATCCCGGTCAGTCTGCGTGTGGGTATTACCAGCGGTATCGGTTTATTCATCGGCATGATGGGTCTGAAAAACGCAGGCGTGATCGTCGCGAATCCTGAAACGCTGGTGAGCATCGGTAATCTGACCTCCCACAGCGTACTGTTGGGCGTGCTCGGTTTCTTTATCATCGCTATCCTGGCGTCACGTAACATTCACGCTGCCGTGCTGGTGTCTATCATCGTCACCACGCTGTTGGGCTGGATGCTGGGTGATGTGCACTATAACGGTATTGTCTCTGCGCCGCCGAGCGTCTCGTCGGTGATTGGGCATGTCGATCTGGCAGGCTCGTTTAACATCGGTCTGGCTGGGGTGATTTTCTCCTTCATGCTGGTTAACCTGTTTGACTCCTCCGGGACACTGATCGGCGTGACTGACAAAGCCGGTCTGGCGGATGAAAAAGGGAAATTCCCGCGCATGAAACAGGCGCTGTTTGTTGATAGCGTCTCCTCCGTGACCGGGGCATTTATCGGTACCTCTTCCGTCACCGCTTATATCGAGTCCTCTTCCGGCGTTTCTGTCGGTGGGCGCACCGGCCTGACCGCTGTGATCGTGGGTCTGCTGTTCCTGTTGGTTATCTTCCTGTCGCCGCTGGCGGGGATGGTGCCGGGCTATGCGGCTGCAGGTGCGCTGATTTACGTTGGTGTGTTAATGACCTCCAGCCTGGCGCGCGTGAAGTGGGAAGACCTTACTGAATCCGTGCCGGCGTTTATCACTGCCGTGATGATGCCATTCAGCTTCTCAATTACCGAAGGGATCGCGCTGGGCTTTATCTCTTACTGTGTGATGAAAATCGGTACCGGTCGTCTGCGCGATCTGAGCCCGTGCGTGGTGGTTGTGGCGCTGTTGTTTGTGCTGAAGATTGTGTTTATCGACGCACACTAACTTCTTGCCGTTGCCGGATGACGCTGCGCTTATCCGGCCTACAAATTGCGATCGTAGGTCGAATGGTTTTACGCTTTCACGCGCGGGATGTCGTTTGTGGTGTCAGGTGGCGCTTCGCTTACCTGACCTACAGAAGAGTGTCGGCCCGGTAAGCGCTAGCGCCACCGGGCTTTTTATTAGGCTTTAACCCGCTGGATATAGTCGCCAAACGCGGTGAGCTGGCCAGTCAGATGGTCCAGGGTACTCTGATCGATCACTTCACCCGTCTGCGGGTCCACTTTGTTCTGAATCACTCCGCCCATAAATTCAGGCTTGTTCATCACCATCGCATCCAGGAAGACCAGAATCTGGCGCAGGTGATACTGGCAGCGTGCACCGCCAATCGCCCCCATTGAACTGGTCTGGATAAGCACCGGTTTGCCGGAAAGCGGTTGATCGGGCAGGCGCGACAGCCAGTCGATGGCATTTTTCAGGCCACCCGGCACCGAGTAGTTATATTCAGGAGTGACGATAACCACGCCATCGGCATTGCGAATTTGTTCAGCCAGTGCTTCGACGCTTGCCGGAAAACCTTCTTCCTGTTGCACGTCGGCATCGTAAAGTGGGATATCACCGATAGACGGTAACGCACTCACTTCCATCCCCGCCGGGGCTATTTTCGGCAGCGTACGGGCAACCATACCGTTAAATGAACCTTTGCGCAGGCTTCCCAGTAACGTAACAACATTCAACGTTTCAGACATGGTAACTCCATCAGTTATGCGTATAAGACGTTGCAGCAGATAATTGCGCGAATCGCATCAGACGACCCGTTGGCGCATTCGCACGGGTCTGGATATCAGGCAGGCTTTTCCAGCCCTGCTTACCATCAAACTCCCAAAGCTGAAGTTTATCAATGCCTGGTGTAACCGCAACCGACCACACCAGCAGGTCTTCGGCATCACAGATGGCTTCAATCTGGGTAACATGTGCACATTTCAGACGCCCGGCACCCGGTAGTAGCTGCAGCTCGCGCGGATCGTCATTGCGGACGTCCCCCGTCAGTTTCAGGACGCTCTGACGCAAGGTGATCATCTGTGCACGCGCTTCGTCCGGATCGTTTTGCTTGCTGATCCACAGATTTTCAATGCTGGAAAAGGCCGGAACCTCAACAGAATGGGGGCTGATAAATCCTCGGGTAGCGCGCTGGAGTTCCATATCCAGTCCACATTCCCCTTCGGTTGTCAGCGTCACGCCGACCATATTGCCAGCATAGGCGATGGAAAAACTCGGCAAATTTTTATCGCGAAACGCCGGCTTACCTTTGGCTTTGTATACGATTTCCGGTAACTCGAGCGTGCCATACAGCATAAACATCAGCTCGGCGAGAAGGCCTCGGGATGCCAGAAAACGGGTCTGGCGATGTGTTGGCAGTCTTCGTGCTTCATGATGGCAGGATGACGGGAGACGCATAGAAATCAGGTGTCCCTCCGTCAGGATCCCTCTGGCAAAATGGGTCGCCATTTTTCTCTCCATGATTAATGGTCGTTGATAATGACGAGAGTAACATTTACTCGGTTTATAGACAGAGTAAATCGCCAAAAAGTACGACTGAATCAGCCTCCCTTACGCGCATTTACATTTCCTGGTGCATATTGGCTGTTTTTGCGTCAGGACCGGTCGTGATACAGGGCGTTGATGTTCTCTCTTAACCAGATGAATTTCGGGCTATGGCTGCTGCGGTTGTGCCAGCGTTGGGGGAAAGGTATCAACCGTTTTTCCAGCACGCGGCATTGAATGGCAGAGATCGGGCGACAAGGGGGCTGGTGGAGTTGGTTATGGTGATGACAATAGGCGCTTTGCTAATGTCTCCGATATGACTTTGACGTCCATCAGTCACCTGGAAATGATAACGATCTGGCTGTATTTTTCTCATGGTGAGATTTAAAATCCCTGACCGTATCGTATGACAAAGTGCTCTGTCTAACATGCCACAGCGAGTTAAATCGAAAGGCCATCGGTAAATATATCGAAGTCTGGCATTATCCGGATGAGTGAAAAGAATAGCGGTTTAATGGTTCAGTTCTTTCCTACGTCACTGATGAGAGTTTCTCGGAAATCGACCTTGGGTTATCGTAGACAATCAGCGCCTTGAATTCGTTCAGGACAAACGCGACATTAATCATTCACAATGAATTCTCGCGGCGATGTTCCTTCGATGCGGCGGAGAAAACTAACAGAGAATAAATCTCAGCGTTTGCTGGGCTGCGACGATATGCGCGATGCGTTGAAGATATTGCCCTTTCGCTCTGAGGCATTTTAGGTTAAATAAATCCAGTGATATTGGATACAAAAATAATGAATGGCTAATCTCATTTCTGGCTGGAAACAAAAAACCTCATTGTATGGTGAACTATTTGTGCTGAGCCTCTATGTCAATTGCAATCAGTATGCCTTTTTTAATGGATATTAAATCGCGGTCTCTGAATTTTTTTAACTCTTCCATTACGGCACTTTTGGATACTTTTGTTCGTTCACAAATATAGGAGCAAACATTTATTTTACAACGCTCAGTCTCAGGGAGATTATTTATTTGAATAAGATACAGCCATACAATTTCACTCGTTTTTCTTTCTGACATTAACCGGTCTCGGTAAAGTGCAACACTTAACTGAAATGCTAATATTGTTGAAACTGCAGCCCAGTGTTCAGGCTTGTCATTTAACGCTTGTAATACATTATCTCGTGGCACAAACCAAAGTTTACTTTTGAATCTGCGATAAGTGGCTATCTTCAACCCAGTTATGACTTCACTAAGACAAAAAACATTCGGTGCCGGAACTTGCCATATTATGTAATCATCTTCTATACTGGAAAGTTGCACGATACCTTCGGTATGAAGTATAACGCCAATTTCCGGTGTGATGATCTGATGACTCCTGAGAGGCTGTGCCCAGGGCATTAGCAAAGAAATCAACTCGACTATCTCTTCTTTAGGCTTAAAGATCGGCATGTTAATTGCTGGTGTAATAAGCGTTTTTTCCATTATATCCTCCAGGAAAATCATTGATATGTTATTGTAAACGCAATCATTGCATTTATAAACCCCGGTTAAACACTATTCTCGTTTTAAAAGTAATGTCGCCGCAAGGGGGTAACAAAAATACCTTTTGCATTTGTCATCCCGACGTTGATAAGAGTGTTTAGCTGGACTTGAGTTCCTTGTATTAACAATTGGATACCAAAATTTTATGCAGAACCCGTAACCGTACTATCTTCCATAATCCGCTTGTTTTGTTGTCAACACCATCCGTCAGGAATAAAAAATTATGCAAAAATCAAATTAAAATTGTAAGTTATTACCTTTTTCTGAAGACTACTGAGAGTACATGCATAATATTTAACCAAAAAAAGCTTTCTTTGCCAGAAGACCGGTTGGATGTATCTATTTTAGTGGCCTGGATAGATTTTTTTCTGATTATTATCAGTTTGAAATAATTGAGGGTTAAAGTAAATGGTTTATATCACCGCTTCAGATATATAAACGTCACCACCAATAATCTTAATCGGTGTGGTTAAGGATGGAAGTGTGCACAGAAACAGCCATCAAGTGAAAGAAAATATCACTGATCCTATAATATTTTTTATACAAGCCATATTACGTGTGAAAAATCCATGGCTGGAATAAAAATCACATCATGATTGGGAAGGAGAATGGCTATATATTCTCAATAAAAGTAGTTAACCAAACCTACTTGAATTCTGTGTAAGAGTATAGGGGTACTAGATATATACAAGATCTGCAAACAGAAAATGACGACTAAGTTTAATAATTAGTTGAGGTGATTAGATGTGGCTCTGGTTATTATTTGGTGTACTGCTTTTGATTATTCATTTGTAAATCAATAATTGCCGTCAATAAAATAGGGGTTATATTGAAAATGGAAACGGCAAATAGATATATTAGTCAAGTCTTATAGTGATTTTTGATATGTAACCCCCAATAATCAAGTAATTCTATGCTGATATACGAACTGGGGTATTCAGAATCCTTTTCACCATAATAAGGTATGCATGGATATACCTCTGGAGCTGTTTCCTTAAAAAACTCATGGATGTCACTTTCTGAAAAGCAAGAAAAATCATATGTTTCCAGAAACCATTTTTTATAATCTAAAAAGGAGTACAAGATAATAAATTTTTTCACAATGACACCATCCAGATAATGTGGGTGAATGATTAAGGTATAATATATACTGATATGAAATTGAAAACATATTAAGTTTATCCATTTTTGGAACAAAAACAGGAGAGATTTACTTTTGCAGAGGGTAATGAGGCTTGTAATTAATTGGAGAAAAAGACATGCATGATATGTGATGACTCCTTAAATACATTATTCATCTGAAATTAATGTTTTTTTTCATTTGTACATATCCACTCATATGTTGCGGATTTTCTGTTCCAACTCTGGAGTTCCATTACTCCTCGTGTTTAACATTGCACTCTTGTAACAGAAGCTGCAGCCAAAGCATCAAATTTCGCCGCTTGCAAAGCCCATCACTTCACTTAACAACACAAAGGAAGTATTCACCAGAGTGAGGATCTCCGACATTCTGAGAGCCGTTACGGCCAGTCAGCTAAGGAAAAAGCGGTTTATTGAAGAACAGGCTTTGCCACCGAAAGCGCAGCATGAGCGGATGTGAACCGGTGTCAGTACCGGAACGATACAGGTGATGCCGTTTAGCAATAACAGTACTTTTGCTCTCAGGCGATCGTTTGGCGTGGCGCTAAGGATACGGGGAGATACAGGAGAAGGCGAATTGCTGTTTGGACAACAGCAATTTCCTGAAAGGACATGCCGCCTTGAATGAGGCGGCATGTCAGCCTGGAGATACAGCGAGTTAACTGAATCGGGGTAAGAGGTGGAAGACGTTGCCAAACCAGCAAACAATGACTGCTACGCCGAACAGGATAACGATGGTTGGAATGATGAGGCCGCCCCAGACGGTAAACATTTTATTGGGAAATTTCTTGCGGGCTTTCAGAGCCAGTACCGCAGGGATGATCACCGCCCATATCGTTGCGCACAGCCCTGCGCCGCCGATGCCATAGATAAAACCGTTCGGGAAGATTAAGTATAAAAGCGCCGGGGGCAGGAAGGTTAACAAGACTGTTTTAAAACGACCTACCGATGAGTTATCGAATTTGAACAGATCCGCAAGATAGTCAAATAGCCCCAAAGTCACGCCAAAAAAGGAGCTGGCAACGGCCAGGTTTGAAAAAACCAGCAGACAAAATTCGATGATTCCGCTTTGTCTGGTACCGAGGAATGACTTCACTAATGAGTCAACATTACCGCCTGAGGCGATGATCTCACTGAAGCTTTCCCGTGAAATGTTACCCATGGTGCAATACAACCAGAACAGATAAATCACCAACGCCAGCAAAGAACCAAAGACAATGCTTTTTATTAATTTATCTTTTCTCTTGCCATAGCAGATGATCAGGCTGGGAATGTTTCCGTGAAAGCCAAATGATGCCAGACATACCGGTAGCGCCATAAAAATATAGGGGAAATAGGAGGCGTCGTTTTGGGCCTGGCCTGCCGTATCCCGCAATATAGAAAAATCGACCTGGAAGAAAAACGATCCAAAAACGATAATAAAAGAGATGATTTTAATTCCCAGGAACAGGGAGGTGATTCGGCTGGCTGCCAGTGAACTGATCCACAGCACGCTGGCGACAAAAATGGCGGTGCAGATCCCGACAATTCTGGGGTTAACGCGATATCCCATATTCATTGAGATCGTTTCACTAATAATGGCACCATTTGCAGATATATAGGCGTAAGTGAGAATATAGAGAACAAAGGCGACTGTAAATCCACTCACAATGTTCCATTTATTGCCAATAAGATCTTTGGTGATAGTGTTAAAACTGGATCCAACGGGGTAATTTAAATTTGCCTCTAATAACAAGAGTCCAGAATGTAACATTGAAAACCAGGCGATGATTAAGATAAACGCCCCCCAAAAAAACCATGCACCCGACAAATCAACGGGGAGAGCAAACATCCCCCCGCCAATCACCGTGCCGGCTATAACCATAATTCCCCAAAAGGAGGAATGTTTAGCGTTCGAATTTTCTTCCATGATGCCTCATTAATTATAGTGAGCCTATAACATTTTAATTATGCAACAATGTAAAGGAAGTGGATTTATCGCTGGGGTGGTTATTATCGTATAACCACCCATAATATTTATAATTAAACTTCTTTCAGTTTAGCGGTGAAGTGACGTAATACTTTAGGTTCGTAAGTGAAGGTTAGCCCTTTAATGTTCACTGCATTTTCTTTGACATGCTCAAAGGCTTCGATAATGAAGTCCATATGAGACTGGGTATATGTCGCCCTGGGGATAGTTAAACGCAGGAGCTCAGCCGGACAAGGTAGCTGCTTACCAGTTTTAGGATCTCTGCCTAATAAGAATGACCCGATTTCAACGGCCCGAATACCGGCCACTCTATAAAGTTCGCAAGCGAGAGCCTGAGCCGGGAACTGTTCTGCCGGAATGTGCGGCAATAATTTACCCGCATCCACAAATGCCGCATGTCCGCCAGCCTGTTGGCAGGTGACACCAATCGCTTCGAGGCCATCGACCAAATATTGTACCTGTGCGATACGATAGGCCAGCCAGTCCTGATTCATGCCATCAACCAGGCCCACCGCAAGGCGCTCCATTGCCCCACCTTCCAGGCCACCGTACGTCGGGAAGCCTTCCTGTACGACGCACAGGGTTCTGCACTCGGTATAAACGTCAAAATAGCGGTCGTCTTTAACGCACAGTAAGCCACCCATCGGCACCATCGCATCTTTTTTCGCGGACATTGCCAGCATATCGGCATATTTGTAAGTCTCGCGGGTAATTTCTTCGATGCTCCAGTCCCGGTATTCTGCTTCGCGTTTCTGGATAAAATACGCATTCTCGGCAAAACGTGCGGAGTCCATCACCACCGGAATATCATATTTTTTAGCGATATTATACATGGCTTTCAGGTTGGCTAATGAAACCGGTTGCCCACCCGCAGAGTTACTTGTAATGGTCGCCACAATATACGGTACGTTGTTTGCGCCAACTTCCTGAATGCCGCGCTCTAATCCATCGAGATCAAAATTTCCCTTAAAGTCGTAACGAACGCCGGTATCAAAAGCCTCTTTGATATACACATTGCGTACGGTGCAGCCGTTGATTTGACTGTGTCCCTGGGTGGTGTCGAAGAAGTAGTTGGAGAATGCCACCATTTTACTTCTGTCTAACCCTTTTTCCTGCTCACGCTTTTTGATTAATACTGGAATATAAATTTGTTCTGCACCGCGGCCCTGGTGCGTTGGAATAGTATATTGATAGCCGAAAATGTTTTTCACTGCTTCAGACAGCGCATAATAACTGCGACTGCCGCTGTAAGCTTCATCTCCACGCAACATTGCAGCTTGCATATTCTGTGTCACTGCGCCAGTACCACTATCGGTTAGCAGGTCAATAAAGACATCTTCACTATCCAACAGAAAAGGGTTCATTCCTGATTTAATGATTGCGTTATCCCGATGATCTCTGGTTGTACGTTTTACCGGTTCAATAACGCGAATGCGGAAGGGTTCTGGTAAATGTTTAAAGTTATCCATGATATAATCCTTTAATTTATTTGACGGTATTGAATCAATACGTCCACATACGGGCATATATATGCCCGGCACAATTCATTCCACATTTATTTCAGCCATGACTGTCTTTTCGTTTTAAAAAACGAACAGGCATACGTGGCGTTGCGATATGCAACCACAATGAGGAATTGAGCTATGTTTGAAATGTGCCAAATGAACAGACTACGAATAGCCTATGCTCTGGCAAAATAAAGGCAGGGAAACTTAAGGGTGGTGATTGACAATTTTATTGTCAACATTAAACCATTTTGAAATGATGTATGAACTTAAGATAATCATGATGAGTTATCCTCTTTAGACACAAGGCTACATTATGGGAATGAAAATATTTGTCTATGAGAGAATAATTTAACTGTGATAAAAATCACAGTTAAATTAAATTTGAATTAATTAAGGATCATTCAATAAAATCCTAATTACAATATTATGTTAACGATTCACCGAACGCGCGATACGCGTATAGGTATGCCTGACGCCGCGAATCGCCACGCTATAGGCCAGGATATTTTCTGGTAATGCCATCCCCATATAGCCGGTATCGCCAATATGGTGGAGGTCCGCTCCTGCCATTTTACTCATCAGGGCTATCTGGCGAATCGTACTGACGTCTGCGCCCTCCTGAGAGGTGCCGATTGCCGTCATTGCCAGCGCACCGTGCGCGTGCGCACACGCGATCAGCGACTCTACCTTTTGCTGGCTCATGCCGGGCACGGTTCCCGGAGCCGGTATGAGCACAATATCTGCGCCTTGCTCCGCAAATGCGGCGACGTCACTTTCGCTGATAATCGCGCTGCCGCTCTCCCGGACAATGCCTGCGCCGTGCATTTTACCGGTGATGATAATGGCCTTATCGCCAACGGCTTCACGGATCGTTTTCACGGCTTTTCCCAGAGAGTGATTGCTGACGCCGTTGTTAGGGTTTCCCGTCAGCACCAGAATCTTCGCCCCCATCTCGACCAGTTTGCGGGCATTCTCTGCGGTTGCGGCACGGCCTGGCTTCATCTTCCAGATGTCATCATGCGCAATGGCAAACTCAGGGTCGACGGCCTCCAGGTTGACGCCAATGATGCGACCGGTCAGGCGCTGCAGTTCATGCAACGTCTGATCCGGTGCAGTACCGGCAGGCATTCCCTGGATCAACGGTGCTTCGCTATCGAACATGTTAATCAGCAGAATGTCCGCCCCCTGCGACGCGGCAAGTTCGGCATTGGTGACGTTATTGAGCAGCGGTTGGGTAATGGCGATAGTTTCACTGACCAGAATACGCCCTTCACTGGCGCGGATTGCATACAGCAGCGCGGCTTTATCCATGCACGCGAAATCTGACGCCGTGCAGTCAAGTAAACGTTTATGTTCCATAAAAAGGGATCCTCTTATAAAACGATAACGCCCCGAATTAACCGTCGATTAATTCGGGGCTACGGGATTACTTACCGATGCAGAAGCTGGAGAAAATCCGTCCCAGCAGATCGTCGGAGGTAAACTCGCCGGTTATCTCACTTAAGCTTTGCTGCGCCAGACGTAGCTCTTCAGCCAGTAGTTCACCCGCCCACGCGCCTAACAGTTGAGCTTTGCCCTGCTGGAGATGCTCAGCGGCTTCTGCCAGCGCCTGCAGGTGACGACGACGGGCCAGGAAACCGCCTTCCATATTAGTATCGAAACCCATGCTCTGCTTGAGATGGTTACGCAGCACGTCCACGCCTTCACCGGTACGTGCCGAAAGGCGAACCAGTGAGTGACCATTCACCTCGCTGATACCCAGCGGCTCGCCGGTGATATCCGCTTTGTTACGCACCACGGTAATCGGCAGTTTTGACGGCAAACGGGCGATGAAGTCCGGCCAGATATCAGTCGGGTCAACGGCATCCGTGGTGGTACCATCCACCATGAACAGCACGCGATCCGCCTGCTCAATTTCCTGCCAGGCCCGCTCAATACCGATACGTTCGACTTCGTCGCTGGCCTCTCGCAGACCGGCGGTGTCGATAATGTGCAGTGGCATGCCGTCGATATGGATGTGTTCACGCAGCACGTCGCGCGTGGTACCGGCGATGTCGGTAACAATGGCGGCTTCACGGCCCGCCAGCGCGTTCAGAAGGCTCGATTTTCCGGCGTTAGGGCGTCCGGCAATAACCACCTTCATTCCTTCACGCAGTAGGCTCCCCTGACGCGCTTCAGCGCGGACGGCATCGAGGTCGGCAATCACGCCATTCAACTGCGCTTCGATTTTGCCATCGGACAGGAAGTCTATCTCTTCATCCGGAAAGTCGATGGCCGCTTCAACATAGATGCGCAGGTGAGTGAGTGTTTCCACCAGATGGTTAACGCGGGCGGAAAACGCCCCCTGTAACGAGTTCAACGCCGAGCGCGCGGCCTGCTCAGAGCTGGCGTCAATCAGGTCGGCAATTGCCTCCGCCTGGGCTAAGTCGAGCTTATCATTGAGAAACGCGCGTTCAGAGAACTCGCCGGGTCGGGCAATACGCAGACCCGGCAGCGTCAGAATACGTTTTAACAGCAGGTCGAGAATGACCGGCCCACCGTGTCCCTGCAACTCCAGTACGTCTTCGCCGGTAAACGAGTTAGGGCCGGGAAACCACAGGGCGATCCCCTGGTCCAGCGCGGTACCGTCGGCATCTTTAAACGGCAGATAGTCGGCGTAACGAGGTTTGGGCAGCTTGCCCAGAACGGCTTCGGCTACCTCACGCGCCTTCAGGCCGGAGATACGCAGAATACCAACACCACCGCGTCCCGGTGGGGTTGCCTGGGCGACGATAGTGTCGTTATGGCTCATGATAGTTCTCTTCGTAAATGTAAAAAAGGCGGTCTGATGACCGCCCTTTTTTTACTGTTCCTTCCGCCGGGTGGCGCTTCGCTTACCCGGCCTACAACCGAATCAGGATTTTTTCTTCTCGCGGCTATGCAGACCACGTTTTTCCAGACCACGGTAAATCAGCTGCTGCTGAATAATGGTCACCAGGTTGCTGACGATGTAGTACAGCACCAGACCTGACGGGAACCACAGGAAGAACACGGTGAAGATGACCGGCATAAAGGTCATGATCTTCTGCTGCATCGGGTCGGTCACGGTGGTCGGCGACATCTTCTGGATGAAGAACATCGTTACACCCATCAGGATCGGCAGGATGTAGTACGGGTCCTGTGCAGATAAGTCATGGATCCACAAGGCAAACGGCGCATGACGCAGTTCCACGGAGCCCATCAGCATGTAGTACAACGCCAGGAAGATAGGCATCTGGATGATCAGCGGGAAGCAGCCACCCAGTGGGTTAACCTTCTCAGCCTTGTACAGGGCCATCATTTCCTGGCTCTGACGCTGTTTGTCATCGCCCAGACGCTCGCGCATTGCCTGAATCTTCGGCTGCAGCATACGCATCTTCGCCATGGAGGTGTACTGCGCTTTGGTCAGCGGGTACATGATGCCACGAACGATAAAGGTGATGATGATAATGGAGAAGCCCCAGTTACCGACGAAGCTATGGATCCATTTCAGCAGTTTGAACAGCGGCTGAGAGATGAACCACAACCAACCGTAATCTACGGTCAGATCCAGGTGCGGTGCAACGGCCGCCATTTTATCCTGAATTTCCGGGCCAACCCACAGGGTGCTGGTCATCGCGCCAGACTGGCCTGGCTGAACCAGTACCGGCTGAGATTTATAGCCGATAGCGGCAATGCCGTTGCCCAGGTTCGCGGTGTAGAAGTTGTTGGTACCGTCGTTACGTGGCACCCATGCCGTTGCAAAATACTGTTGCAGCATCGCGACCCAACCGTCTTTCGCATTGACGTTCAGGTTTTCGTTATCCGCGATGGTGTCAAATTTGTATTTTTCATATTTCTCATCTGGCGTGGAGTACGCTGCGCCACGGAAAGTATGCAGTGCGAAGTTGCTGCTTCCGGTGTCGCGATGAGACGGCAGATTGATGGATTGCTTCAGTTGACCAAAGGTGGCGATCTCCAGCGGTTTCTCGCTGGCGTTCTGCACGCTGTAGTTCACGTTAACCGCATAGTCACCACGTTTGAGGACAAACGTTTTGGTAAAGGTATTACCCGCGGCATCCGTATAGGTCATCGGGATCTGCAGCTCGTTCTGACCATCAGCCAGTACAAAGGCGTCTTTTTCGACGTTGTACAGCGGACGTGGGCCGTTAGCCGGGTTATCCGGGCCGTCACGACCTGTCAGACCGCTCTGAGCCTGATAGATAAACTGCGGCGTAGTTTCCAGCAGTTGGAACGGTTCGCTGGAACCGAGTTCTTTCGGGTAAGCTGGCAGCAGGGCCTGTTCCACATCACCACCACGGGTGTTGATGGTCAGATCAAGCACGTCAGTCTTAACCGTAATCAGTTTCCCCTGGCCACTGGCCGGTACGCCCTGGTCGGCGGCGCTACCCGCTGCGGTGGTCGTTGTCTGCGTGGTCTGTTGGGTCTGAGGTTGAGGATTTTTATCCTGCTCCCAGGCTTGCCAGATCATGAAAGACACGAACAGCAAAGCGATGACTAAAAGATTGCGTTGCGAATCCATCGTTAGTGTTCTCTGGTATCAAATGGTCCGGGCGGGACGGGATCGTCACCACCAGGGTGTAAAGGGTGGCATTTTAATACGCGTTTCACCGTCAACCAACTGCCTTTTATCACTCCAAACCTGCGCAATGCCTCAATTCCGTAGCTTGAACACGTTGGAGTGAAACGGCAATGCGGCCCAAGCAGCGGACTGATCAGGCGTTGATAGACCCGGATTAGGGCTATCAGGACCCGCGAGCCAGGCGACAGTGGCGGCGCCATAATTTTTCCAACGCTTCCGAGAGAGCACGGTTATCGAGGTCAGCAACCCCTTTTTTCGCCACCACCACGAAGTCCATTGCTGGCAACTCGTGTTGACGCAGACGAAAGCTTTCACGCGTCAGACGTTTAATCCGATTGCGTTCATGAGCGCGTCGAACGTTTTTCTTGGCGACGGTAAGACCGATACGGGGATGCCCCAGCGAATTCAGGCGGCCGAGGATGGTGATTTGCGGCGTGCCAGCCCGTTGTGGCTGCTGGAAGACGAATGTGAAATGATTGGGAGTTAACAAACGTAACTCCCTGGGAAATGCGAGCTTAACCACTCAGGGGTTAGCTTTATTACTTGGAAACGGTCAGACGAGCGCGGCCTTTAGCACGACGACGTGCCAGAACCTGACGACCATTTTTAGTAGCCATACGAGCACGGAAGCCGTGAGAACGGTTGCGCTTCAGTACAGACGGTTGAAAAGTGCGTTTCATGGCGATTTCTACCTAAACTTGAATAAATTCATGACTTTTACGGATGCCCGAATGAGTTTCGAATGACGGACGCCGAAGTCGTGGGTGATTAAAGAGGCCGGATTGTAATAATTGTACACTCCGGAGTCAATTCTCTTTGCTTAAATCCCTGCCTTTTTCCGCACCTTTTCGCGTGAAAATCAGGCAGCGTTGACACCGTGTTACGGGCATCGCGCGACGGGGGAAAGATTATACGGCCTGATGAACAAAGCGCAAGGATCGCTCGGGATCTTTATGAGATCGTTTTAGCAGTATAGCGTCTTTACTCATTAATTTTTCCAATATGCGGGCGAAATCGTGCAGCACTTCTCCAGGATCGTTTACACTTATCCGGTCCTGTGAAGGCCTGTGGATAAATCAGGAAGAATCTGTGAGAAACAGAAGATCTCTTGCTCAGTTTACGCTATGATCCGCGGTCCCGATCGTTTCAAAGGATCCTGATCGGGTTAAAATTGCAGATAGCAATTCGCACGTCACCCTTTGCATAGGGTCTAGTCGACGTGCGTCAACAATCAATGAATGTTTCAGCCTTTGTCATTTATCGACTTTTGTTCGAGTGGAGTCCGCCGTGTCACTTTCGCTTTGGCAGCAGTGTCTTGCCCGATTGCAGGATGAGTTACCAGCCACAGAATTCAGTATGTGGATACGCCCTTTGCAGGCGGAACTGAGCGATAACACGCTGGCTTTGTATGCGCCAAACCGTTTTGTGCTCGATTGGGTAAGAGACAAGTACCTTAACAATATCAATGGGCTGCTGAATAACTTCTGCGGTGCAGATGCTCCGCAGCTGCGTTTTGAGGTCGGGACGAAACCCGTCAGTCAGACGCTGAGGACGCCCGTGCACAACAATGTTTCCGCACCGGCTCAGGTGACGCATCAGGTGCAGCCACAGCGCGCAGCGCCTGTTTCGACGCGTTCGGGCTGGGACAATGTGCCCGCGCCAGCAGAACCGACCTATCGCTCTAACGTCAACGTCAAACACACGTTTGATAATTTCGTTGAAGGTAAATCTAACCAGCTGGCACGCGCTGCGGCGCGTCAGGTGGCGGACAACCCAGGCGGCGCCTATAACCCGCTGTTCCTTTACGGCGGCACCGGTCTGGGTAAAACCCACCTGTTGCACGCGGTAGGGAACGGCATTATGGCGCGCAAGCCCAATGCCAAAGTGGTGTATATGCACTCCGAGCGCTTTGTACAGGACATGGTAAAAGCCCTGCAAAACAACGCGATCGAAGAGTTTAAACGCTATTACCGTTCCGTCGACGCCCTGCTCATCGATGACATCCAGTTCTTTGCCAATAAAGAACGATCCCAGGAAGAGTTTTTCCACACCTTTAACGCCCTTCTCGAAGGCAATCAGCAGATCATTTTGACCTCGGATCGCTATCCAAAAGAGATCAACGGTGTTGAGGATCGTCTGAAATCCCGCTTCGGCTGGGGGCTGACGGTAGCGATCGAACCGCCAGAACTGGAAACCCGTGTGGCGATCCTGATGAAAAAAGCCGACGAGAACGACATTCGTCTGCCGGGGGAAGTGGCCTTCTTTATTGCCAAGCGGCTACGCTCTAACGTGCGTGAGCTGGAAGGGGCGCTGAACCGAGTGATTGCCAACGCTAACTTTACCGGTCGGGCGATTACTATCGACTTCGTTCGCGAAGCGCTGCGCGATCTGCTGGCGTTGCAGGAAAAACTGGTCACTATCGACAATATTCAGAAGACGGTGGCGGAGTATTACAAAATCAAAATTGCGGATTTGCTGTCCAAGCGTCGTTCTCGCTCGGTAGCGCGTCCGCGTCAGATGGCCATGGCACTGGCGAAAGAACTCACTAACCACAGTCTGCCGGAAATTGGCGATGCGTTTGGTGGGCGCGACCACACTACGGTGCTTCATGCCTGCCGTAAGATTGAGCAGTTGCGTGAAGAAAGCCATGATATTAAAGAAGATTTCTCAAACTTAATCAGAACATTATCTTCGTGACGCTATGAAATTTACCGTTGAACGTGAACATTTATTAAAGCCGCTTCAGCAGGTCAGTGGCCCGCTGGGTGGTCGTCCTACACTGCCTATTCTCGGCAACCTGTTGCTGCAGGTAGCTGACGGTGCGCTTTCGCTGACGGGTACCGATCTTGAAATGGAAATGGTGGCCCGCGTTGCGTTGATTCAGCCGCATGAGCCTGGCGCAACCACTGTCCCGGCGCGGAAGTTCTTTGATATCTGCCGTGGCCTGCCGGAAGGCGCAGAAATTGCTGTCCAACTGGAAGGCGATCGCATGCTGGTGCGTTCAGGTCGCAGCCGTTTTTCGCTTTCCACGCTGCCTGCCGCCGACTTCCCAAATCTGGATGACTGGCAGAGTGAGGTAGAATTTACCCTGCCGCAGGCAACGATGAAGCGCCTGATTGAAGCTACCCAGTTCTCTATGGCGCATCAGGACGTGCGTTACTACTTAAATGGCATGCTGTTTGAGACCGAGGGCGAAGAGTTGCGTACCGTGGCGACCGATGGTCACCGCCTGGCGGTCTGCTCTATGCCTGTTGGCCAATCGCTGCCCAGCCATTCGGTGATTGTGCCGCGTAAAGGTGTGATTGAACTGATGCGTATGCTCGACGGTGGCGATAACCCGCTGCGCGTGCAGATTGGCAGCAACAATATCCGCGCGCACGTTGGCGACTTTATCTTTACGTCTAAGCTGGTGGACGGTCGCTTCCCGGATTACCGTCGCGTTCTGCCGAAAAATCCGGATAAACATCTGGAAGCCGGCTGCGATATCCTCAAGCAGGCTTTTGCCCGCGCGGCGATCCTCTCGAACGAGAAATTCCGCGGCGTGCGTCTGTATGTGAGCGAAAATCAGCTCAAAATCACCGCGAATAACCCGGAGCAGGAAGAAGCCGAAGAGATTCTGGACGTCACCTATCCGGGAACCGAAATGGAGATCGGCTTTAACGTCAGCTACGTGCTGGATGTTCTGAATGCGCTGAAGTGCGAAAACGTGCGCATCATGTTGACCGACTCTGTTTCCAGCGTACAGATTGAAGATGCGGCATCACAAAGCGCGGCTTATGTTGTTATGCCAATGCGCTTGTAGTATTTGAAAGGGGCTGGTTTACTTGCCATTTCATCTCCCGGCAGTGCTCAAAATGCTCACGTACTTCGCGTACGCTCCGCTTTTTGCGCACTGACGGCAGACGCGCCCCTTGAATGATGATGAGCTGATATGTCGCTATCCCGACTTCTAATCAAAGATTTCCGCAATATCGAAAATGCGGATCTCGCGTTATCTCCCGGCTTTAATTTCCTGGTTGGCGCTAACGGCAGCGGTAAAACCAGCGTTCTGGAAGCTATCTATACGCTCGGCCACGGTCGTGCGTTTCGCAGTTTGCAGATTGGTCGCGTCATTCGCCACGAACAGGAGTCGTTCGTGCTTCACGGGCGGTTGCAGGGCGAAGAGCGGGAAACATCGATTGGGTTAACGAAAGATAAGCTGGGTGACAGCAAAGTGCGCATTGACGGTACCGATGGTCACAAGGTGGCGGAACTGGCGCTATTGATGCCGATGCAACTGATTACCCCCGAGGGGTTTACTTTACTCAACGGCGGCCCCAAATACAGAAGAGCATTCCTCGATTGGGGATGCTTTCACAATGAAGCCGGATTTTTCACCGCCTGGAGCAACCTTAAGCGCTTGCTCAGGCAGCGCAATGCGGCGCTGCGCCAGGTGAGTCGTTACGAGCAACTGCGTCCGTGGGATAAAGAACTGATCCCACTGGCGGAACAAATCAGCACCTGGCGCGCGGAGTACAGCGCCGGTATCGCGCAGGATATGGCGGATACCTGCCAGCAGTTTCTTCCTGAATTTTCTCTCTCCTTCTCTTTCCAGCGCGGCTGGGAGAAAGAGACGGATTATGCCGAGGTGCTGGAACGCGGTTTTGAACGCGACCGCATGTTGACCTACACCGCGCATGGCCCGCATAAAGCGGATTTCCGCATACGCGCCGACGGTGCGCCGGTGGAAGATACCTTATCGCGTGGGCAGTTAAAGCTGCTAATGTGCGCCTTACGTCTGGCGCAAGGGGAGTTCCTCACCCGTGAGAGCGGGCGGCGGTGTCTCTACCTGATAGATGATTTTGCCTCTGAACTTGATGATGCGCGTCGTGGACTGCTGGCCAGTCGATTAAAAGCGACACAATCTCAGGTCTTTGTCAGCGCAATCAGTGCTGAACACGTTCTGGACATGTCGGACAAAAATTCGAAGATGTTCACCGTGGAAAAGGGTAAAATAACGGATTAACCCAAGTTTAAATGAGCGAGAAACGTTGATGTCGAATTCTTATGACTCCTCCAGTATCAAAGTCCTGAAAGGACTGGATGCGGTGCGTAAGCGCCCGGGTATGTATATCGGCGATACGGATGACGGCACCGGTTTGCACCACATGGTATTCGAGGTGGTAGATAACGCTATCGACGAAGCGCTCGCGGGTCACTGTAAAGATATTATTGTCACCATCCATGCCGACAACTCTGTCTCCGTACAGGATGATGGACGCGGTATCCCGACCGGTATTCACCCGGAAGAGGGCGTATCGGCGGCGGAAGTGATCATGACCGTTCTGCACGCAGGCGGTAAATTCGACGATAACTCCTATAAAGTGTCCGGCGGTCTGCACGGTGTGGGTGTCTCCGTAGTGAACGCCCTGTCGCAGAAACTGGAACTGGTTATCCAGCGAGATAACAAAATCCACCGTCAGATCTACGAGCACGGCGTCCCGCAGGCACCGCTGGCGGTGACCGGCGATACCGATAAAACCGGTACGATGGTGCGTTTCTGGCCGAGCTATGAAACCTTTACTAACGTCATTGAGTTCGAATACGAGATTCTGGCGAAGCGTCTGCGCGAGCTGTCGTTCCTGAACTCTGGCGTCTCCATTCGCCTGAAAGACAAGCGCGATGGTAAAGAAGACCATTTCCATTATGAAGGCGGCATCAAGGCGTTCGTTGAGTATCTGAACAAGAACAAAACGCCGATCCACCCGAATATCTTCTATTTCTCCACCGAAAAAGACGGTATCGGCGTGGAAGTCGCGCTGCAGTGGAACGACGGTTTCCAGGAAAACATCTACTGCTTTACCAACAACATTCCTCAGCGTGACGGCGGTACGCACCTTGCTGGCTTCCGTGCGGCGATGACCCGTACCCTGAACGCCTACATGGACAAAGAAGGCTACAGCAAAAAGGCGAAAGTCAGCGCCACCGGTGATGACGCCCGTGAAGGTCTGATTGCCGTGGTGTCTGTGAAGGTGCCGGATCCGAAATTCTCCTCCCAGACCAAAGATAAGCTGGTCTCCTCTGAGGTGAAAACGGCGGTAGAACAGCAGATGAACGAACTGCTGAGCGAATACCTGCTGGAAAACCCTTCCGACGCCAAAATCGTGGTCGGCAAAATTATCGATGCGGCCCGTGCCCGTGAAGCGGCTCGTCGCGCGCGTGAAATGACGCGTCGTAAAGGGGCGCTGGATCTGGCGGGTCTGCCGGGTAAGCTGGCGGACTGTCAGGAACGCGACCCGGCGCTGTCTGAATTGTACCTTGTGGAAGGGGACTCCGCGGGCGGCTCTGCAAAACAGGGGCGTAACCGTAAGAACCAGGCGATTCTGCCGCTGAAGGGTAAAATCCTCAACGTAGAGAAAGCGCGCTTCGACAAGATGCTCTCTTCCCAGGAAGTGGCGACGCTTATCACCGCGCTCGGTTGTGGTATTGGTCGTGACGAGTACAACCCGGATAAATTGCGCTATCACAGCATCATCATCATGACCGATGCGGACGTCGATGGCTCGCACATCCGTACGCTGCTGTTGACATTCTTCTATCGTCAGATGCCGGAAATTGTGGAACGCGGCCACGTGTACATTGCCCAGCCACCGCTGTACAAGGTGAAAAAAGGCAAACAGGAACAGTACATTAAAGACGATGAAGCGATGGACCAGTACCAGATCTCCATCGCGCTGGATGGCGCAACGCTGCACATCAACGCCAGCGCGCCGGCACTGTCTGGTGAAGCGTTAGAAAAACTGGTTTCTGAGTACAACACTACGCAGAAAATGATTGGTCGTATGGAGCGTCGCTTCCCGAAAGCGCTGCTGAAAGAGCTGGTTTATCAGCCGACGCTGACCGAAGCCAACCTGGCTGACGAGCAGACAGTGACCCGTTGGGTGAACACGCTGATTACTGAGCTGAACGAGAAAGAACAGCACGGTAGCCAGTGGAAGTTCGATATCCAGCACAATACGGAACAGAATCTGTTTGAACCGATCGTTCGCGTGCGTACCCATGGTGTGGACACCGATTACGCGCTGGATCATGAGTTTGTGACCGGTGCGGAATACCGTCGTATTTGCACACTCGGCGAGAAACTGCGTGGCCTGATCGAAGACGATGCGTTTATTGAACGTGGCGAACGTCGTCAGCCGGTTACCAGCTTCGAGCAGGCGCTGGACTGGCTGGTGAAAGAGTCACGTCGCGGCCTTGCGATCCAGCGTTATAAAGGTCTGGGCGAGATGAACCCGGATCAGCTGTGGGAAACCACCATGGATCCGGAAAGTCGTCGTATGCTGCGCGTTACCGTGAAGGATGCGATTGCTGCCGACCAGTTGTTCACCACGTTGATGGGCGACGCCGTTGAACCGCGTCGTGCCTTCATCGAAGAGAACGCCCTGAAAGCGGCAAATATCGATATTTAATCCATGCCTGTAGGCCGGATGGCGGTTTTACGCCGCCATCCGGCAAGATTCTGCGTTATGCCTGATGGCGCGTTGCTTATCAGGCCGACAATCTATCGTCAAAAGGGGAATCCTGATTCCCTTTCCTATCCCCCTTTATCCCCGACTCTTTTACTGTTTTTTGAGCGGAATCGCGTTAGCATGAGTCAGGACTCATTTAATGCGGGGAATTCATGGCTATCAAACTCATTGCTATCGATATGGATGGCACTCTTCTGCTGCCCGATCACACCATTTCACCCGCGGTTAAACGTGCGATTGCCGCCGCCCGTGAAAAAGGGGTCAACGTGGTGCTGACCACCGGTCGTCCGTATGCTGGCGTGCACAGCTATCTGAAAGAACTGCATATGGAGCAGCCCGGCGATTACTGTATCACCTACAACGGTGCGCTGGTGCAGAAGGCTGGCGATGGCAGTACCGTTGCGCAAACTGCGCTGAGCTATGACGACTACCGCTACCTGGAAAAACTCTCCCGCGAGGTGGGTTCGCACTTTCACGCGCTGGATCGTACCACGCTGTATACTGCGAACCGCGATATCAGCTACTACACCGTGCATGAATCCTATGTCGCGACCATTCCTCTGGTGTTCTGTGAAGCGGAGAAAATGGATCCGCAAACGCAGTTCCTGAAAGTGATGATGATTGATGAACCCGCGATCCTCGATCGGGCCATCGCCCGTATTCCGGCGGAAGTGAAAGAGAAGTATACCGTGCTGAAAAGTGCGCCGTACTTCCTCGAAATCCTCGACAAACGCGTCAATAAAGGCACTGGTGTAAAATCGCTGGCGGATGCGCTGGGTATCAAACCGGAGGAGATTATGGCGATTGGCGATCAGGAAAACGACATTGCGATGATCGAGTACGCTGGTCTTGGTGTGGCTATGGATAATGCCATTCCCTCGGTGAAAGAAGTTGCCAACTTTGTCACTAAATCGAATCTGGAAGATGGCGTCGCGTATGCCATTGAGCAGCACGTCCTGAAGTAATTTCTCCCGGTTGATTTGCCATAACCCGCGTTGATCGCGGGTTTTTTTATCCCCGTCGTTTATTCCTCATAACATTTTTATTACCGATTGTCGTTTTTGTGATCTAAATTGTAGTACAACATATTTGTATTGTACTACATTGTGCGCAAGGGAATGGCGAATGACATCACGTTAGTACTACAAAATTGAGGCGAATTTCAGCGATAACGGTAAAGTAGAGGGGACCTTCCAGAGCACAAGGACTCTCCATGACTCTCAATAAAACCGATCGCATTGTCATCACGCTGGGCAAACAGATTGTCAGCGGCAAGTACGTACCGGGTGCGGCGCTCCCTGCGGAAGCGGAGCTGTGTGAGGAGTTTGAAACCTCACGCAACATCATTCGCGAAGTGTTTCGCTCGTTGATGGCGAAGCGGCTGATAGAAATGAAACGTTATCGCGGTGCCTTTGTAACACCGCGGAATCAGTGGAATTACCTCGATACCGACGTACTGCAATGGGTACTGGAAAACGACTACGACCCGCGGTTAATCAGCGCGATGAGCGAAGTCCGAAACCTGGTGGAACCCGCGATTGCTCGCTGGGCAGCGGAACGTGCGACCTCGAGTGATTTGGCTGAAATTGAATCGGCGCTCAATGACATGATCGCCAACAACCAGGACCGGGAGGCCTTTAATGAAGCGGATATCCGCTATCACGAGGCGGTATTGCAGTCGGTGCATAACCCGGTTTTACAACAGCTGAGCGTGGCGATCACCTCGCTTCAGCGAGCAGTATTTGAACGGACCTGGATGGGCGATGAAGCCAACATGCCAAAAACGCTCCAGGAACATAAGGCGCTATTCGATGCGATACGGCATCAGGATAGCAATGCGGCAGAGCAGGCGGCCCTGACCATGATCGCCAGCTCGACACGAAGGTTGAAGGAAATCACATGACATCTCGCTACATCGCTATTGACTGGGGATCGACCAATTTGCGCGCCTGGCTTTACCAGGGCGACAAATGCCTGGAAAGCAGGCATTCAGAAGCGGGCGTTACGCGTCTGAACGGCAGGTCCCCCGAAGCGGTGTTAGCAGATGTCACACAGCACTGGCGCGACAGCGCCACACCGGTGGTGATGGCAGGGATGGTGGGTAGCAACGTCGGCTGGAAGATTGCCCCGTATCTGCCGGTTCCTGCTCATTTCTCTGCCATTGGTGAGCAATTAACCGCCGTTAGCGACAATGTCTGGATCATTCCCGGCTTGTGTGTCTCACGCGATGATAACCACAATGTGATGCGCGGCGAAGAGACACAGCTTCTCGGCGCGCGCACGCTTTCTCCTTCTTCTGTCTATGTGATGCCCGGAACGCACTGTAAATGGGTGCAGGCTGATGCGCAGCAAATCCATGATTTTCGCACCGTGATGACGGGCGAACTACACCATTTGCTGCTGAATCATTCTCTGGTCGGCGCGGGTTTGCCAGAACAGCAAACCTCCTCCGGGGCCTTTGCTTCAGGGCTTGAGCGCGGTCTTGCCTCGCCTGCCGTTCTGCCACAACTTTTTGAAGTTCGCGCTTCGCACGTGCTGGGAACTCTCCCGCGCGAGCTGGTCAGCGAATTTCTCTCCGGCCTGTTGATTGGTGCAGAAGTCGCCAGCATGAGTGAACAATTCGCCGGGTCGCAGTCCATTACTCTCGTCGCAGGTGCAGCGCTGACGTCACGCTACCAGCAGGCGTTCCACGCCATTGGGCGTAACGTCTGTGCTGTGTCCGGCGATACGGCATTTCAGGCAGGTATAAGGAGCATCGCTCATGCAGTGGCAAACTAATCTCCCTCTCATCGCGATTTTGCGCGGTATAACCCCCGAGGAGGCGCTCGCACACGTTGGCGCGGTGATCGAGGCCGGATTTGACGCGGTGGAAATTCCGCTCAACTCGCCGCAGTGGGAAAAAAGCATTCCGGCGGTCGTCGACGCGTATGGCGATAAAGCGCTGATTGGCGCAGGTACGGTCTTAAAGCCAGAGCAGGTTGATAGGCTCGCCAAAATGGGCTGCAAACTGATCGTTACGCCGAACATTCAGCCGGAAGTCATTCGTCGTGCCGTGAGTTACGGCATGACCGTCTGTCCCGGCTGCGCGACGGCCTCGGAGGCCTTTACCGCGCTGGACGCCGGCGCGCAGGCGCTGAAAATTTTCCCGTCATCGGCCTTTGGTCCGGACTACATCAAAGCGCTGAAAGCGGTATTGCCCGCCAGTGTTCCGGTCTTCGCCGTGGGCGGCGTGACGCCAGAAAACCTGGCGCAGTGGATCAATGCCGGGTGTGTGGGCGCGGGACTGGGCAGCGATCTGTATCGCGCAGGGCAGTCAGTAGCGCGCACCGCACAGCAGGCGGCGGCATTTGTTAAGGCATATCGAGAGGCAGTGAAATGAAAATAACCAAACTCACCACGTACCGTTTACCTCCGCGTTGGATGTTCCTGAAAATTGAAACCGACGAAGGCGTCGTCGGCTGGGGCGAGCCGGTGATTGAAGGCCGCGCGCGTACCGTTGAAGCGGCGGTACATGAACTGGGTGATTACCTGATTGGTCAGGACCCGGCGCGTATTAACGATTTGTGGCAGGTGATGTACCGCGCAGGCTTCTATCGCGGTGGCCCGATTATGATGAGCGCCATCGCCGGTATCGACCAGGCGCTGTGGGACATCAAAGGCAAAGTGCTGAATGCTCCGGTCTGGCAGTTGATGGGTGGCCTGGTGCGCGACAAAATCAAAGCCTACAGCTGGGTTGGCGGCGATCGTCCTGCGGAAGTGATCGACGGCATTAAGCAGCTGCGCAATATCGGCTTTGACACCTTTAAGCTCAACGGCTGCGAAGAGATGGGGGTGATTGATAACTCGCGGGCGGTCGATCGTGCGGTGAATACCGTGGCGCAAATCCGTGAGGCTTTTGGCAACGAGATTGAGTTTGGTCTGGATTTCCACGGCCGCGTCAGCGCGCCAATGGCGAAAGTGCTGATTAAGGAGCTGGAGCCCTATCGCCCGCTGTTTATTGAAGAGCCGGTACTGGCGGAACAGGCGGAGTACTACCCGAAACTGGCCGAGCAGACCCATATTCCGATCGCCGCGGGTGAACGCATGTTTTCGCGCTTCGAGTTTAAACGGGTGCTGGAAGCGGGCGGGCTGGCGATTTTGCAGCCGGACCTGTCACATGCTGGCGGTATCACGGAATGCTACAAAATTGCCGCGATGGCGGAAGCCTATGACGTGGCGCTGGCTCCGCACTGCCCGCTGGGTCCTATCGCGCTGGCAGCCTGTCTGCACGTCGACTTTGTTTCGCGCAACGCGGTGTTCCAGGAACAAAGCATGGGCATTCACTATAACAAGGGCGCGGAGCTGCTCGACTTTGTGAAAAACAAAGACGATTTCAACATGGAAGGCGGGTTCTTTAAACCGTTGATGAAGCCGGGACTTGGCGTGGATATTGATGAGGCCAAAGTCATTGAGCTGAGTAAAAATGCGCCGGACTGGCGTAATCCGCTGTGGCGTCATGAAGACGGTTCGGTCGCCGAATGGTGATGTCCGTCATACTTCGCGCCACAGATGCGTTGGCTGCGATTGCGCACCCCAGTCACTTACTGATGTAAGCTCCTGGGGATTTGCAATCTTGCCGCCTTCCTGCGACACGAATTATTTAGGACATCTCTCTTAATAAAAAAAATTACACCCTCTGTAAATGACAGGGCATGGTGAGCGGCTTCGCTATGCCCAAAATCTGGAGACAGATTGCGATGGATATTCCAGTTACTGCTGCAAAAACAGGGCGTCGCCGTTACCTGACGCTGGTTATGATCTTTATTACCGTGGTCATCTGTTATGTCGACCGCGCCAACCTTGCGGTGGCGTCGGCGCATATTCAGGAAGAGTTTGGCATTACGAAAGCAGAAATGGGCTACGTGTTCTCAGCCTTTGCCTGGTTGTATACGCTATGCCAGATCCCGGGGGGCTGGTTCCTTGACCGCGTCGGCTCCCGTCTGACCTATTTTATCGCGATCTTCGGCTGGTCGGTGGCAACCCTCTTCCAGGGGTTCGCTACCGGGTTGATGTCGTTGATTGGTCTGCGTGCGATTACCGGGATATTCGAGGCCCCGGCATTCCCAACGAACAACCGCATGGTGACGAGCTGGTTCCCGGAACAGGAACGCGCTTCCGCCGTGGGTTTCTATACTTCAGGACAGTTTGTCGGCCTGGCGTTCCTGACACCGCTGCTGATCTGGATTCAGGAGATGCTGAGCTGGCACTGGGTGTTCATTGTCACCGGAGGGATCGGCATTATCTGGTCACTTATCTGGTTTAAGGTGTATCAGCCGCCTCGTCTGACCAAAAGCATCACCAAAGCGGAACTGGACTATATTCGTGACGGCGGCGGCCTGGTGGATGGCGATGCGCCCGTTAAGAAAGAGGCGCGTCAGCCGCTGACCAAAGCAGACTGGAAGCTGGTGTTTCACCGTAAGCTGGTGGGTGTTTATCTGGGCCAGTTTGCCGTCACCTCTACGTTATGGTTCTTCCTGACGTGGTTCCCAAACTACCTGACGCAGGAAAAAGGCATTACCGCGCTGAAGGCGGGCTTTATGACCACCGTTCCGTTCCTGGCGGCATTCTTTGGCGTGCTGCTTTCCGGATGGCTGGCGGATAAATTGGTGAAAAAAGGCCTCTCCCTTGGCGTGGCGCGTAAAACGCCGATTATCTGCGGTCTGTTAATCTCTACCTGCATTATGGGCGCAAATTACACCAACGATCCGGTGTGGATTATGACCCTGATGGCGATAGCGTTCTTCGGCAACGGGTTTGCCTCCATCACCTGGTCGCTGGTCTCTTCGCTGGCGCCAATGCGCCTCATTGGCCTGACCGGAGGCGTGTTCAACTTTGTTGGCGGACTGGGGGGGATTACCGTTCCGCTGGTGATTGGCTACCTTGCGCAAGACTACGGATTTGGTCCTGCGCTGGTCTATATCTCTGTCGTTGCTCTGATTGGCGCACTCTCTTACATCCTGCTGGTGGGGGATGTAAAACGCGTGGGTTAATACTCCTTTGCCAGCCCACCAGACGTTGCGGTGGGCTGGTCATCCTGACTGAGCGGGATATGCGCGATACCGCTTCGCATAATCGCGTTTCGCAATATGGGCGCAGTTAAACAGCGACTCTTCAGGATCTTGCCATATAGCTTGCAGCGCAGTTTGCGGGTGGCTTTCCGGTAAGCGCGGTTCATCTCCGGCGCATCTTTTATCAGTACGGACTTGAGGATCTCCGCGCTATCCAGGGCGTAGCTTATCCCTTCCAGTGAACTGGCGCTGATAAATCCGGCCGCCTCGCCAATCAGAAACGCGTTTTCTTCGCCGCAGACGAAATCCGCCCAGCGCGACGGAAAGAGCACGGTACATTTCTCGCTTTTTACCGGTGTGCCGAAGCGGAATTGAAATGCAGTCATTCTCTCTTTCAGCGCTTCGAAGCGCGCCTGGCCATCCTTCATGGGATACGCGCCGCCAAAAATGAAATAACCGTCTTTACTGATACTCCAGGAGTAACAGTCCGTCGCGGCGTTATCGAAAATGCAGGCGTAAAACGGGACCGGATGACGTTCCGCGAACCACTGCTGGATGGCGACATATTTACGAATCTGATGGTCCGGATAAAGATGGCGACGTACCAGAGAATTTGCCCCGTCGGCACCCACCAGATAACGGGCGGTAATCTGCTGCTCCCAACCGTCGGCACGAAAAATCACGTGCCACTTCCCCTCTTCTCGCCAGATTTTTCGACACAGGCTGTCGTGGTACACCTGTACCTCATCCGGGATCAGTGATTTCATCCATAAATCAAAGGCATGACGGTTGATATTGATGTAGCTGCGCTGGTAATTGCGCGTCAACGATGCGTCGGCATCCACCGTTTTAACGCTGAAAATCTGCGGGTTGGCAATGACGTCCACCGGTAGCGTGATCCCATCGCGAATAAACGAACGCTGCGCGTCCGGTGCCAGTAAACCGCCGCAGGGCTTGGTGAACCCCTCGTTGCCGCACTGCCGTTTTTTATCCAGCGCAAGCACGCGCATCCTGCCGCTCAATTTACGCGCCAGCGCTGCGCCGGCCGGGCCGAGACCGATAATCGCTACGTCGAAATGTTCCATCTCTTTGTCCGCAAAAATGAAGATGGCACTACGCTAAAGCCTGAAAGTGAAGTCCTTGTGAAGTATGATTGATGAAATTGTTCTCGACCCGAGCATCTCATGAAGCAAATCACCTTTACGCCGCGTAATCATCAGCTTACCAATACCCGAACCTGGACACCGGACAGCCACTGGCTGGTTTTTGACGTCCGTCCGTCAGGGGCTTCTTTCACCGGCGAAACCATTGAACGGGTGAATGTTCATACCGGTGAGCTGGAGGTGATTTATCGCGCGACGCAAGGGGCGCACGTCGGCGTGGTAACCGTGCATCCACAGACCGAGAAATATGTATTTATTCATGGGCCTGAAAACCCGGACGCGACGTGGCAATACGACTTTCATCATCGTCGCGGCGTGATTGCCGAACAGGGAGAAGTGACAAATCTGGACGCGATGGATATCACTTCGCCCTACACGCCGGGTGCACTGCGCGGCGGCAGTCATGTTCACGTTTTCAGCCCGAATGGCGAGTTCGTCAGCTTTACCTACAACGACCATGTGATGCATGAACGCGATCTGGCGCTGGATTTACGTAACGTTGGCGTCGCAGTGCCTTATGGACCGGTAACGGTATCGGCGCAGCACCCAAGAGAGTACAGCGGCAGTCACTGGTGCGTGCTGGTCAGCCAGACGACGCCCGAACCCACGCCGGGCAGCGATGAGATCTCTCGCGCCTATGAAGAGGGCTGGGTGGGGAATCATGCGCTGGCGTTTATCGGCGACACGCTGTCTGAAAACGGCGAGAAAGTGCCTGAACTGTTTCTGGTAGAACTCCCGCAGGATGAGGCGGGCTGGAAAACGCCCGGAGAGGCTCCCCTGGAAGGCACCGACGCAACCCTGCCAGCCCCGCCACGCGGGGTTGTCCAGCGTCGACTGACGTTTACCCATGCACGCCGCTTCCCCGGGCTGACGACTGTCCCACGCCACTGGGTGCGCTGTAATCCGCAGGCGACGGAGATTGCGTTTCTGATGCGCGATGACGTGGGTATTGTGCAACTGTGGTTGATTTCAACTCAGGGCGGTGAACCCCGCCAGTTGACCCATCACGCTACGGGTATTCAGTCCGCGTTCAACTGGCATCCGACAGGGAAATGGCTGGGATTTGTGCTGGATAATCGCATTGCCTGCTGCGATGCGCACACTGGAGACATTACGTTTTTAACGCAGAACCACGGTACCCCGCCCTCTGTGGATGCCGTGGTTTTCTCGCCTGATGGTCGATTTGTCGCGTGGATGGAAGAGGTAGACGGTTTCCGTCAGTTGTGGATGACAGAAACCGGGCGGTAATCAGGGGGCGGGCATTTTCGCAGGAGGGATTACGGAGTTGGTTATCTGTGTTCTCTCCTCGCTTCTTTCGACACGCGATCTGACCGAATTATCTTTGCGGAACAGATCCCACGGCAACAGGAGTGTGTCCATTACTGCAGTAAAGGGCATGTCCAGTATGGCCAGCGATTTAGTACCCCAATTGGTATCGTCATCCCCTATCATAGCGGCGCTGGCGCGGGTGCCAGGATAAGTTCCCTCTTTACCACCGGTATGTGACATTACGCTGGAGCAACCACTCAGTAAAACCATCCCACTGCACATCATCAGCGTTAACAACACATTTCTTATCATGATTTATTCATCTGTTGATCATCGGTGTTTGCCTGATGAGTTATAGCGATCCCTTGCCAGAAATAACATCCTCATCACGTCGCACTGTGGCGGCTATCGCACTTTAACCTTTAGTGCTCTCCCACCCAGTCTATGCAATAGACAGCAAACTGCAAAAAAAGTCCGCCAGGGATGCTTGAAAAGTTCGCAATCAGACCCATTTTGATGGTGTAGACAAATGAAGAACACGCCTGATGGGTGTTCTGACTACCCGGCCTGTCCATGATGGAAGGTCAATGACATTCTCGCTGATTTCAGGAGCTATTGATTATGCGTAACTTTGATTTATCCCCGCTGTACCGTTCTGCTATTGGTTTCGACCGCCTGTTTAACCTGCTGGAAAACAACCAGAGCCAGAGTAATGGCGGCTACCCTCCGTATAACGTTGAGCTGGTAGACGAAAATCATTACCGCATTGCCATTGCCGTTGCCGGTTTCGCAGAAAGTGAGCTGGAAATTACCGCACAGGACAACCTGCTGGTGGTGAAAGGCGCGCATGCGGACGAGCAAAAAGAACGGACTTACCTTTACCAGGGCATCGCGGAACGCAACTTTGAGCGTAAGTTCCAGTTAGCTGAGAACATCCATGTTCGCGGCGCGAATCTGGTCAATGGTCTGCTGTACATCGATCTCGAGCGCGTAATTCCGGAAGCGAACAAACCGCGCCGTATCGAAATCAATTAATTCTGTCGGGCCGCGCTGCGCGGCCTGTTATCCCAGGCTTGCCGACAGGGAGCCGATGCGAATCTACGGATTTGCAGATATCACTCGCTTCTTAGAAGGAGATTATGATTATGCGTAACTACGATTTATCCCCACTGCTGCGTCAATGGATCGGTTTTGACAAACTGGCCAACGCGTTACAAAACACCGGTGAAAGCCAGAGCTTCCCACCCTATAACATTGAAAAAAGTGACGACAATCACTATCGCATTACGCTTGCGCTGGCTGGTTTTCGTCAGGAAGACCTGGATATTCAGTTGGAAGGTACCCGCCTGACCGTTAAGGGTGCGCCGCAGCAGCCTGAAAAAGAGACCAAATGGTTGCATCAGGGACTGGTCACCCAGTCGTTCAGCCTGAGCTTTACCCTGGCTGAAAACATGGAGGTTTCCGGCGCGACATTTACCAACGGGTTGTTGCATATCGATTTAACCCGTAATGTCCCGGAAACCGTTGCACCGCAACGTATCGCTATCAGCGAACGCCCCGCATTAAATAGCTAATTTAGCTCCTTGCCTTTGCCCCGCCAGAAATGACGGGGCTTTTTTGTGCGCGAAGACAACACCGGATTCGGGTAGTGATGCCATTGCCTGAAGAAAGCATTCAGCAACTTCAGGTTTTGATGAGGAAAAAGGGGGGGGAACGCCCATCAGAAGGGCGCTTTAGCGTCGTTTCAGCATCAGAATGTGCGCCAGCCTGCATATATGCCTGAACGGTTCAGTCATAATCCACTTAAATAGAAATGTTATTCACAGGGAACAAAAAAATGAGTGATATAGCATTGACGGTCAGCGTTCTGGCGTTGGTGGCGGTTGTCGGATTATGGATCGGCAATATCAAGGTGCGGGGTGTCGGCTTTGGCATCGGCGGCGTGTTATTCGGCGGTATCATCGTCGGCCACTTCGTTGATCAGGCTGGGGTGACGCTGAGCGGTGATATGCTGCACTTCATCCAGGAATTTGGCCTGATTCTTTTTGTTTACACCATTGGGATTCAGGTTGGACCGGGGTTCTTTGCCTCGTTGCGGGTTTCTGGCCTGCGTCTCAACCTGTTTGCGATTCTGATTGTCATCATGGGTGGGCTGGTCACCGCAATCCTGCATAAAGTTTTCGCCATTCCGCTGCCGGTGGTGCTGGGGATTTTCTCCGGTGCGGTCACCAATACCCCGGCACTGGGTGCCGGACAACAAATCCTGCGCGATCTGGGCACACCAATGGAACTGGTTGACCAGATGGGGATGAGCTACGCGATGGCGTATCCATTTGGGATTTGCGGTATTTTGCTGACCATGTGGCTGATGCGAATGATATTTCGTGTGAATGTGGAAGCAGAAGCGCGGGAGCATGAATCGACGCTCACTAACGGGCATTCGTTGATTCAGACTATCAATATCCGCGTTGAGAACCCCAACCTGAACAATATGGCGATTCAGGATGTGCCTATCCTCAACAGCGATAAAATTATCTGTTCACGACTGAAGCGCGAAGAGACGCTGATGGTGCCGTCGCCGGGAACCTTGATCCAGATGGGCGACCTTTTGCACCTGGTGGGGCAACCGGGCGATCTGCACAACGCGCAACTGGTGATTGGTCAGGAGGTGGATACGTCACTGTCGACCCGGGGAACCGATTTGCGCGTCGAACGCGTCGTGGTCACCAACGAAAAAGTGCTCGGCAAACGTATCCGCGATTTGCACTTTAAAGAGCGTTACGACGTGGTGATTTCTCGACTGAACCGTGCGGGCGTTGAACTGGTAGCCAGTAGCGATGCCAGTCTGCAGTTTGGTGACATCCTCAATCTGGTGGGACGACCGACCTCGATTGATGCGGTTGCCAATGTTGTGGGTAATGCCCAGCAAAAACTGCAGCAGGTGCAGATGCTGCCAGTGTTCATCGGTATCGGTCTGGGGGTGCTGCTTGGATCCATTCCGCTCTTTGTTCCCGGCTTCCCGGTGGCGTTAAAGCTGGGCCTGGCGGGCGGGCCGCTGATTATGGCATTGATTCTGGGGCGTATTGGCAGCATTGGTAAGCTGTACTGGTTTATGCCGCCGAGCGCGAACCTGGCGTTACGTGAACTGGGAATTGTGCTGTTCCTTGCCGTGGTGGGACTGAAATCGGGTGGTGACTTTATCGATACGCTGACCCGGGGGGATGGTCTGAGCTGGGTGGGCTACGGTATTTTTATTACTGCTATACCGCTTATCACCGTGGGTTTACTGGCTCGTATTTTCGCCAAAATGAACTACCTGACGCTGTGCGGGATGTTGGCCGGTTCGATGACCGATCCGCCGGCGCTGGCATTTGCTAATAACCTGCATGCCACCAGCGGCGCGGCGGCGCTGTCGTATGCGACGGTGTATCCGTTGGTGATGTTCCTGCGCATTATCACCCCGCAGTTGCTGGCGGTGATTTTCTGGGGAATGGGCTAATCTCAGGCTGAGTCCGGGTGGACGCGCCGTAAATGGTAGTCCACCTGATACTCGCTGGCGTTTCTGAACATCACCGAATAATTCAAAAACTCTCCGCTATCGCTGTATGACAGTGACGTAATCCGTAACAGCGGTGTCTGCTCCGGCACATTCATTTGGGTTGAAAGCTGTTTATCCGCAAGTACAGGTGACAGACTTTCATAATTACCGCTGATCGTGATCCCACACTCTTTCTCAATGTAATCGAATTTTGATCCCTCAAGATGGGCAAGCGAAAGATTGCGAAAGAGTTTTACCGGCATATAACTGTCTTCCAGCATTAAGGGCTTACCCTCAACATAGCGTACGCGGCGTGAAAAATAGATGCGTTCGTTTATCTGAATGCGTAGCTGGCTGGCAATCGCCGGTGGCGCAGGCATGACTTCGAAAACCAGCACCTGACTGGTCACCTCTTTCCCCTGTCGCTTCAGTACTTCCGCCAGCCCGGTCAGGTTGGAGGTTTCATGATGGACATCTTTGCGCGCCACGTAGGTTCCGCTACCGTGACGGCGCACGACTAAACCCCACTCCACCAGCACGTCAATCGCTTTACGGATCGTCATTCGCGAGACCGCAAACTCGACGGCGAGCTTTTTTTCACCCGGCAACGGACTTCCGATGTTGTAATCAGAAGAATTTAAGCGAATTCGTAGTCGTTCTGCTATCGATTTATAGATCACCACCAGACCTCTTTTTCCCTTTAAACACCGTAGTCAAAACGCTCAGATGTCTAACTTTTATTAAAAAAGTAGACCTCATTGATGAAATTAAAACCATGAAAGCGATCACGAATCGTCGCGGCATGTCATGTCCTGAGGATCGCAACTTTCTATTCTCGTGTCAGGCCAGCAATCACTACAAAAAAGGCCTCTCCCTACTGGTTGTTATATGAGGATGTGAAAATGCTCAGTCAAATACAACGTTTTGGTGGCGCGATGTTCACCCCGGTACTGCTCTTTCCTTTTGCCGGTATTGTGGTGGGTATTGCAATCATGCTCCGTAACCCACTTTTTGTGGGGGAAGCGCTCACCGATCCCAACAGTCTTTTTGCACAAATCGTCACCATTATTGAAGAAGGCGGATGGGCGGTGTTCCGCAATATGCCGTTGATTTTCGCCGTCGGTTTGCCTATTGGTCTGGCAAAACAGGCCCAGGGACGTGCCTGCCTCGCAGTACTGGTCAGCTTCCTGACATGGAATTACTTTATCAATGCGATGGGGATGACCTGGGGCCATTTTTTTGGTGTCGATTTTAGTGTAGACCCGACAGCGGGTAGCGGTTTGACCATGATGGCCGGGATTAAAACGCTTGATACCAGCATTATTGGCGCCATTGCCATTTCAGGTATTGTCACCGCGCTCCATAACCGTTTTTTTGATAAACCACTGCCTGTATTTCTGGGGATTTTCCAGGGAACCTCATTTGTCGTCATCATTGCTTTTCTGGTGATGATTCCCTGCGCCTGGCTAACTCTGCTGGGGTGGCCAAAAGTACAAATGGGCATCGAATCACTGCAGGCGTTTTTACGTTCTGCCGGAGCCCTTGGTGTATGGGTCTATATTTTCCTCGAACGCATCCTTATCCCAACTGGTTTACACCACTTTGTCTATGGTCCGTTCATTTTTGGTCCGGCAGTGGTGGAAAGCGGCATTCAGGTCTACTGGGCTCAGCATTTGCAGGAATTCAGTCAGAGTACTGAATCGCTGAAAATCCTGTTCCCGGAAGGTGGCTTTGCGCTACACGGTAATTCTAAAGTCTTTGGTTCAGTAGGGATTGCGCTGGCGCTCTACTTTACCGCCGCCCCAGAAAACCGTGTAAAAGTGGCCGGTTTACTTGTCCCTGCGACGCTAACAGCCATGCTGGTGGGGATTACCGAACCACTGGAATTTACCTTCCTGTTTATCTCGCCGTTACTTTTTGCCGTGCACGCGGTGCTGGCAGCCTCGATGGCGACAGTCATGTACATGTGCGGCGTGGTGGGCAACTTTGGTGGTGGTCTGTTGGATCAGTTCCTGCCACAGAACTGGATACCGATGTTCCATAACCATGCGTCAATGATGTTTATCCAGATTGCCGTTGGTATCTGTTTTACGGCCCTCTACTTCGTCATCTTTCGTGCGCTGATCCTGCGTTTCAACCTGAAAACGCCGGGTCGTGAAGAGAGCGAGATCAAACTCTACAGCAAAGCGGATTACCAGGCCGCGCGCGGCAAAACCAGCGCCGCAGCCGCTTCGGATAACCCATTGGGTCAGGCTGCCGGTTTGCTACAGGCGCTCGGTGGCGCAGCCAACATTGAAAGTATTAACAACTGTGCCACCCGGTTACGTATCGCACTGATTGACATGGCAAAAACTCAAAGTGATGACGTCTTCAAAGCGCTCGGCGCACACGGTGTTGTGCGTCGCGGTAACGGTATTCAGGTGATTGTCGGCCTGCATGTTCCTCAGGTTCGTGACCAGCTCGAAACGCTAATGAAATCTTCTTTATCAAACGAACATATCCCCATGACGGAGGCAGTATCATGAAAAAATTCTCGGTGGTAATCGCGGGCGGCGGGAGTACGTTTACGCCAGGTATCGTACTGATGTTGCTGGCAAATCAGGACAGGTTTCCCCTGCGTTCGCTGAAATTCTATGACAATGACGGGGTGCGTCAGGAGGTCATTGCCGAGGCGTGCAAAATCATTCTCAAAGAGCAGGCACCGGAGATCGCGTTTAGTTACACCACCGATCCCGAAGCCGCCTTTACCGATGTGGATTTCGTGATGGCGCACATTCGCGTAGGGAAATACCCGATGCGCGAAAAAGACGAAAAAATCCCGTTGCGTCATGGCGTATTGGGTCAGGAAACGTGTGGGCCCGGAGGGATCGCCTATGGCATGCGTTCAATCGGCGGCGTGCTGGAACTGGTGGACTATATGGAAAAATACTCACCCAATGCCTGGATGCTGAACTACTCCAACCCGGCAGCGATTGTGGCGGAAGCGACCCGTCGCTTGCGACCGAATGCCAAAATTCTCAATATCTGCGATATGCCGATCGGGATTGAAGGGCGCATGGCGCAGATTGTTGGGCTTAAAGATCGTAAACAGATGCGTGTTCGTTACTATGGTCTGAACCATTTTGGCTGGTGGACGTCGATTGAAGATCTGAACGGAAACGATCTGATGCCAAAATTACGTGAATATGTGGCGAAAAATGGCTATGTGCCGCCTTCTGACGATGTACATACCGAAGCAAGCTGGAATGACACGTTTGCCAAAGCCAAAGATGTGCAGGCGCTCGATCCGCAAACGATGCCGAACACGTACCTGAAATATTATCTCTTCCCGGACTATGTGGTGGCGCATTCCAACCCGGAACGCACCCGCGCCAACGAAGTGATGGATCACCGTGAGAAGCATGTCTTCAGCGCCTGTCGGGCGATTATCAATGCCGGTGACTCTTCAGCGGGTGAGTTGGAGATTGATGAACATGCTTCCTACATTGTCGATCTGGCGGCAGCTATCGCTTTTAATACTCAGGAGCGGATGCTACTGATTGTGCCGAACAATGGGGCAATTCATAACTTTGATGAGACGGCAATGGTAGAAATTCCATGCCTGGTGGGACATAACGGCCCGGAACCGTTAACCGTAGGCGATATTCCGCACTTCCAGAAAGGGCTTATGAGTCAGCAGGTGGCGGTTGAAAAACTGGTGGTGGATGCCTGGGAACAACGTTCTTACCAGAAGCTCTGGCAGGCGATCACCTTATCTAAAACGGTACCCAGCGCGTCTGTGGCGAAAGTCATTCTCGATGATTTAATTGAGGCAAATAAAGGCTACTGGCCGGAATTACACTAAACCTCCTGACCGGCATCGGACGATGCCGGTCTCCTCGTTCTTGTCGATTTAGGCTATTCTGGAACCTGCCTGCAGCCCGACAAGGAATATTCATGAAACTTTCTCGCCTCGGAGAATCACCGGATTACCGTTTCTCGCTGGCAAACGAGCGTACCTATCTGGCGTGGATTCGTACTGCGCTGGGTTTTCTGGCCGCAGGCGTCGGGCTTGACCAATTGGCACCGGACTTCGCCACGCCGGTGATCCGCGAACTGTTGGCGCTGCTGCTTTGTCTGTTTGCTGGCGGCCTGGCGATTTACGGTTATCTGCGCTGGTTACGCAATGAAAAGGCGATGCGGCTGAAGGAAGATTTACCTTATACCCGCAGTCTGCTGGTTATCAGTCTAATTTTGACAATGGTGGCGATCGTCGTGATGGCGCTGGTGCTGTATGCCGGATAGCCGTAAGGCCCGTCGCATGACCGATCCGGGGCTGCAACCGGAGCGCACATCGCTGGCATGGTTGCGCACACTGCTGGGCTATGGCGCGCTGATGGCGCTGGCGGTGAAACATCACTGGCATCAGGCGGGATTCCTGTTCTGGGTCTCGATTGTGGTACTGGCCATCGTGGGCCTCATTCTCTGGCGCTATACCCGCAAGCGCAATCTGATGGATGTCTCGCTCCTCGATTTTTCCCAATCTCGCGCGGTTCGTGACAAATTTATGATCTCCCTCGCGGTGTTATCTCTCGCAATACTGTTTGCTGTAACGCACGTTCGCCAACTTATCCTCTTGATCGGAAATTTTGCATGACAGGATGTCAGGTCATGGCCAAACCGGCCAGTTCACGTTGTAACCTGGATTGTCGTCACTGCTTCTACAATGATACCGCTTACCTGTCTGTGACGGTGAATCGTCAGAACAGCCGATGGCCTAAACTGTTGTATCAGCAACTTCGCCAGAGCGGTGCTTCTCTGCTGCAGTTTATTCCACTCATGGAGCGAGATGAACACGGCATACTGACGGTAGAATCGGTGGAGCCACAGGTGTGGGGAACATTTCTCACTACTGTATTTGATATCTGGGTGCGTGAAGATATTGGACGTGTACATGTTCGGCTTTTTGATGTCGTGCTGAATGAGTGGTGTGGGTATTCACGCCATGAGGAAAAAACGGCAGTCAGCACTGATTGTCAGCGCTGTACTGTATTGCGCTTTTGTCATGGCGACTGTCCAAAGCATCGGGATGAGAGTGGGAAAAGCGTGCTGTGCGCAGGATACCGTGCATTTATCGATTATACCGCGCCGCACATGCGCGTGATGCGCGATCTGATCAGGCAGCATCGCTCACCGACAGAGCTGATGGCGATGCTGCGCACAGGACGTTAGTGCCCTTTCGCCAGGTATTGCGCCATTTCTGCTTCTGGCACCATGCCGCCGCCCGTTGCCCAGACCAGGTGCGTGGCATTATTGAGTTGCTCAGCGCTGATGCTCTGCATCTGCTGATAGTCAGCGGATGCGCAGACGCGCTGAGGCCCGGCCATTCCCGCCAGGGCTGACGGTTCCAGACGAATGTTCTCCTCCTGCGCCAGCCAGCCCAGCATGTCGTACATAGACCGATCGCTTAAGGTATACAACCCGTCGAGCAGACGTTCCATCGCTCTACCGACAAAACCCGATGCACGTCCGACGGCTAATCCGTCTGCCGCCGTCAGGTTGTCGATACCGATGTCCTGTACGGCGATCTCATCGTGCAGCCCGGTGTACACACCCAGCAGCATGCACGGAGAATGGGTTGGTTCAGCGAAGAAGCAGTGCACGTTATCGCCAAATGCCAGTTTCAGACCAAACGCTACCCCGCCGGGGCCACCGCCCACGCCGCACGGCAGATAAACAAACAGCGGGTGATCGGCATCCACCACGCGGCCTTGCTGTTCGAATTGCGCTTTCAGACGCTGCCCGGCAACCGCATAACCTAAAAACAGCGTGCGGGAGTTTTCATCGTCGATAAAGAAGCAGTTCGGATCGGACTGCGCAGCCTTGCGGCCTTGCTCAACCGCCACGCCATAATCTTCTTCGTACTCAACAACCGTAACGCCGTGGCTGCGCAGTTTGGCTTTTTTCCACGCACGGGCATCAGCAGACATATGCACCGTGACGTTAAAGCCAATGCGGGCGCTCATAATACCGATAGACAGCCCCAGGTTGCCGGTTGAACCCACAGCGATACTGTACTGGCTAAAAAAGGCTTTGAATTTCGGAGAAAGCAGAACGCTGTAGTCCTCTTCGGGGGTCAGCATACCGGCTTCCCGCGCCAGTTTTTCGGCGTGCGTCAGGACTTCATAAATGCCGCCGCGCGCTTTAATCGAGCCGGAAATCGGCAAATGGCTGTCTTTTTTCAGCAGGATTTCCCCGCTGATTTTCTGTCCGTACTGTTTTTCCAGACGTTGTTGCATGGCCGGAATGGCGACGACCTCAGATTCAATGATCCCACCGGTTGCTGCGGTTTCCGGGAAGGCTTTGGCCAGATACGGTGCGAAGCGCGCCAGACGGGCGTGGGCACCCTTAACGTCTTGTTCCGTCAGCCCCACATAAGGTAAACCTTCCGCCAGAGAGGTGGTTCCCGGGTTGAACCAGGTCGTTTCTCGCAGAGCCACCAGATCCTCCACCAAAGGATACTGGGCGATAAGTTTTTGTATGTTTTCCATAGGACGTCTCTTTGCGCTTAGATGATAAAGGAAAGCAGGAATGTGCAAGCCAGTGCAATAACCGAGGCGATAAATGTCGCGGTCGTATAGTATTTGAACGTCTCATTCAGGGTGGCGCCGCAGTACTGCTTAACCAGCCAGAAGAGGGAGTCGGTAACGATCGTGCAGCCAATGGCACCAGAACCGATGGCAATGGCGATGATCTCCGGACTGACGTTGGGATACATCGGCAGCATCGGCGCGACAATCGCCGTGGCGCCCATCATCGCCACCGTGGCAGAACCGACCGCCGCGTGCAGAATCAGCGCGACCAGCCAGGCCAGCAGGATAGGGTGCATGTCCATGTTGGAGAGGATCACCGCCAGCGTGTCTGCCAGACCGCTGCTCTTGAGGATGGCGTTGAACGCGCCGCCCGCCCCGATAATCAACAGAATATTGGCGATGGAACCAAAACCGTTTTCGGTATGGGTGAGCAGTGCGCTCATGCCAATATGCTGGCGCAGACCGAGAATGTAATACGCCACAAAGACGGCGATAAACATGGCAGTGATCGGGTTGCCGATAAATTCCAGCAGGGTGTACAGCGTGCTGCCTTTGGTCATGTTCAATTCAGCCACGGTTTTCACCAGCATCAAACCAATCGGCAGCAGGACGGTAAACAGCGTTGCACCCAGCGACGGCAGTGTGCTCTCCTCGCGTACTTTGAGGTCTGCAAACTCAGCGGGAACCGGTTTGAACGGCAGGCGATTACCGAGAAATTTCAGGAACAGCGGGCCGCCTATCAGTGAGGCCATCAGGCCAACCAGCAGGCCGTAGACGATCACGGAACCAATATCCGCACCCAGTTTATTGGCAACAAACAGCGCGGCCGGGTGCGGCGGCACGACGCAGTGAACGGCCATTAGCGCGGTACACAGTGGGATAGCCAGTTTCAGCAGTGAGGTGTTGGTTTTTTTCGCGATGGAGAACGCCAGGGGAATCAACAGCACCACGCCAACTTCAACGAACAGCGTAATCCCGCAAATCAACCCCACCAGCACCATAATGACGTCAGCGGAGAGCCAGCGGCAGCGCTGTAGCGTTAAGCCGATGCGTTCCGCCGCGCCGGAAACCTCCATCATTTTACCGAGAATGGTACCCAGACCGATGACTGCGGCGAGGAAGCCGAGCGTACCGCCGATCCCGCTTTCGATGGCATTGACCATGTCCAGCGGCCCCATGCCCATCATGGTCCCGACAAAGAAACTGGCGAGCAGCAGTGCCAGGAACGGGTGGAATTTGAATTTCACGATGGTCAGTACAATTAACACAATGCTAATTAGCAGCGTGCTCACAACCCAGATTTGAGAGTGCATATCTCACCTTGCCCTGTGATTTACCTGCCCCTATTGGACAAAAATTCGGCGTGGGCTGACAAACGATATAAATCCTCGTTCACATGAATCAGATTGAATCAAAGAGGTGATTTGCATCGAACAATCGCGCAATTTTGCGATATGGTTCACTCTCACTCATCTTTTTGCTGATTTTTTCTGCGGTTTTTTTTACACTTCGCCGGACTGAAGCTGAAGTCACCGAGGTACTCATGGAACCCCTTCGCGAAGTCAGAAACCACCTCCTGAACGGCTGGCAATTATCCAAACTGTACACATTTGAAGTGGCGGCCCGGCATCAGTCGTTTGCGATGGCCGCAGACGAGTTATCGCTGAGCCCCAGTGCTATCAGCCACCGCATTAACCAACTGGAAGAGGAGTTGGGGATCCAGCTTTTCGTGCGCTCGCACCGCAAAGTGGAACTCACCCATGAAGGTAAACGGGTGTTCTGGGCGCTGAAATCGTCGCTGGATACGCTGAACCAGGAGATCCTCGATATCAAAAATCAGGAGCTTTCCGGGACGCTGACCGTCTATTCTCGCCCGTCTATCGCGCAGTGCTGGCTGGTGCCTGCGCTGGGTGACTTTACCCGCCGCTATCCGTCGATTTCGCTCACCATATTAACGGGTAACGACAATGTGAACCTGCAGCGCGCTGGGGTCGATCTGGCGCTCTACTTTGACGATGCGCCTTCGGCCCAGCTGGAGCATCACTTCTTAATGGACGAGGCGATTCTTCCCGTCTGTAGTCCGGATTATGCTCAACGCTTTGATTTAATGGGGTCTCTGGTGAATCTGCCACATTGTACGCTGTTGCACGATCGTCAGGCCTGGAGCAATGATTCAGGGACCGACGAGTGGCATAGCTGGGCGCAACATTTTGCAGTGAATCTGCCGACATCGTCGGGAATTGGCTTTGATCGTTCAGATTTAGCGGTGATTGCTGCCATGAACCATATCGGCGTGGCGATGGGACGCAGACGGCTGGTACAAAAGCGACTGGAGAGCGGTGAGCTGGTCGCGCCTTTTGGTGAGATGGCGCTGACCTGTCACCAGCATTACTACATGACGACGTTACCCGGCAGGCAATGGCCGAAAATTGAGGCCTTTATCAACTGGCTGCATGAGCAAGCGAAGTCGTTTTCCAGAAGCGAAACTGCTACACGGTAAATAAAAAAGCGTGCTAAATACGTGATATTGCGCCTGCAAAATTGCTGAGGGTCATCGTGATTAAACCACTTGTCTCGCTCTTTGTGTTTGTCAGTTTCGCCCTTGGGGCAGCACAATCGCCGCTGACGGCGGCACATTATGCGCAGCAACTTGGTGTGGGAATGGACGTCGACTGGGCGCGCACTGAACAAGGTATCCGGGAGTTCGACCCGCTGGTGGTGCGGGACTTCAAGGCGAAAGGGATCGCTCATGTGCGTATTCGGGTAAGCGGAGAACCCACGGAGGCGCGGCTTATTCATCTGCGCAAACTGGTGGAGGCCTGCGAGCAGTACGGCGTGATCCCGATTATCGCTTTTCAGGCGGACGAGTATAAAAATGACCCCAGTGCGAGCAATGAAAAAGAGGTGATCAACTGGTGGGTCGCGGTGGCGCACTATTTTGCCCACAGCGCGCCGCTGCTGGGGTTTGATCTGATTTACGAACCGGCCGGTAAGCTGAATCATAATCTGACGTCCCTGAACCGGGTGTATGACAAAACCATTCGTACTATCCACGCCATCGACCCGCAACGGATGATTTTTGTCGCGCCTCGTCTGCGTGCTGCACCGGAAGATCTGCCCAGTCTCAGGCTGCCACCGCAGAGTCAGAGCTATGTCCTGGCGCAATGGCATATCTTCCCGTGGGGGCCGGTGAAAAATAACGGCAAATACCCCTGGACGTCGGGTACGGCTGCAGAGAAAGCGGCGATTCGCGCGCGCATCAACACTGCTGTGCACTGGCAGCAAAAAAGCGGGCATGTCAGTTGGGTTGGCGGATGGGCCACGGGAGAAACCAGCAAGAATCCTCCGTCCTCTTCACAGCTCGCTTTTGCCACGTTCATGGCATGTGAGTTGAAGAAGGCGAAAATTCCCTACGCGATCAACGCCGATACGCAGTTTTACGATGGGGAGGAAGGCGCGTGGCGGCCCGCGCTCGAGCCGCTGTTAATGGCGATGATTGCGCCGGACTGCGAAACGCCCGGCCATACGGTCATTAAATCGCCTGCCCCTGGTGTGAAAAACGCGCCGCCAGCGGCAACCAGCACAGTAAAATCAGCAGTCCCATAAGCGTCATCAACAGGCCGAGACTGCCCTGCCCGGTCTGCGGCAGCATAGCGGAAAGCCATGCCAGTACGCCGGAACCAATATTTTGCAGACCGCCTACCAGCGCGCCCGCTGTACCGGCGAGGAACGGAAAGGGTTCCATCGCGCCGCTGGTCGCCAGCGGGAACAGCATCCCGGTGCCGAAGAAGAACAGCGCGGCGGGGATCAGCAGCGTCCAGACGTTCATCACGCCGAACCAGCCGGGGATCCACATCATCAGCCCTGCCAGCAGACAGCTCACCACTGACTGCCACATCAGCGTAGAGAAGCGTTTATTCGGGCGACCGGCAAACCATGCACCGAAAAACGCCGCCGGGATCGGCAGGATAAACAGGATACTCACCACCATGCTGCTCAGTCCTAACACCGCACCCATCAGCACGCCGGAACAGGCTTCGAATACAGCGATACCGGCCAGTCCGCCAATCAGCATCAGCAGATAACAGTTAAACGCGCTGTGACCAAACAAGGTTTTATAGCTGGTCATCAGCCGCGTGCGCGGTGCGCCAGTGGGACGTGTTTCCGGCATCCAGCGCGCCATGCTGAAGGTGACGCCCGCACAGAGCACAAGCAGGAAGACGTAACAGGCGCGCCAGTTCCACACCGTATCCAGCAGCCCGCCAATCAGCGGTGCCAGCAGCGGACTGACCAGGATACCCATATTCAGCATGCTGTTGGCGTGGCGCAGCTGCGTGCCTTCGTACAGATCGCGCGGCAAGGTTCGCGCCATCACCCCGCCGACACCGGTCCCCATCCCCTGCAATGCGCTGGCGGCGATCAGCACCGTCAGGCTGTGAGTCGTAATGGCGACCAGCGTGGCGAGCATAAAAATCGACATCCCGACGAGGATCACCGGACGGCGTCCGACGCGGTCGGAAAGCGGGCCATAAAACAGTTGCGATACGCCATAGGTCAGCAGATAGGCTGCCATCACGCTTTGCACGGCCCCTTCGCGAACGTTTAGCTCGCGTGCCATGTCGGCAATGGCTGGGATATAAATGGTTTGTGCCATCTGACCCACAGCCACAAGTAATACCAACATCAACAACAAATTGACGTTTCTCTGCCTTTTCATTTCGCTGAATACTTTTTAAAAAGAGAAAAAATAAGAATAAGGTGCTGCGCATTCCCATAAATGCGAGTGAAATCTACCACACTAAAAAAAGAAGGCCAGATGGCAGGCGGGAATGGAAAAGGGCTGAACGGCAGGATATGTAAACAAAAAGCGGCAACAAATGTTGCCGAGAGTGTGTTCTAGGACAAACGCAGCAGTATCGCGCCTGCCGCAATCCCGCCAGCAGCCACGAGGCGCAATCCTGCGACCCGTTCTTTCAGCAGCAGCCAGGCGATAAGCGCGCCGAACAGGATTGAGGTTTCACGCAGTGCAGCGACCACCGCCAGCGGCGCGAGGGTCATCGCCCAGAGCGCCAGTCCGTAAGAGCCCATTGTGGCAATGCCGCCAAAAATTCCCTTTTTCCAGTGCTGCGTCAGATAGTGCAATGCTTCCCGGCGACGGGCCACCATCGCCCATCCCAGCAGGCAGGAGCCGTTCAAAAAGAAGGTCCAGAGCGTGTATCCCAGCGCGGTTTCCGACAGTCTGACGCCGGTGCCGTCGACCAGTGTATACCCGGCGATAAAACAGGCGTTAATCAGCGCGAGCACAATACCCTGCTGCGAACGGGCCCGACCGTTAAAAGCCATACCGAGGATGGCGGCGCAGATCACTGCAATTCCCGTCCAGGCCAGCGTGGACAGGCTATCGCCAAGAAACAGTACGCTGATGATAGCCACCAGCAGCGGTGCCGTCCCGCGCATCAGCGGATAGGTCTGACTCATATCGGAGACGGTATAGGTTCTGGCGACCAGCACGGTGTAGACCACCTGTAATGCGGTCGAGGCGGCTAAAAACGGGATGCTGGCGGTCGAGGGTTGTGGTGCAAAGGGCAGGCACAGGAGCGCCATGATGGCGGCGGAACCGCTGACGCTGATGGCAGCGTAGAGCTTGTCGTTTCCGGCTTTCACAATGGCGTTCCAGCTGGCGTGCAGCAGCGCGGCAAACAGCAAAATGCAGAAAACGGAAAGGGTCATAGCGTAGGCGTCACCAGGAAATGTCATAAAAATGTAACATATCATCACCGCGCAAGCATCAGTCGATGTAAAAGGGGAGCGGTTGCCCGCTCCCCTTTGGTGCGACTTGACTCTGAATTACTTCAGGTATTTCAGAACAGCATCAAGCAGTTGCATGGCTGCAACGATGAGTTTCAGGATAAGAATAACGATATCCACGAGGCTCATACGCGTCTCCTTTTGGCAAAGGAGCACGGTGCTGACGTACCTTTCCGCCGCCTGTTACCAGCACCTTCGTTGACATAACACAGTGTGCTCACCGGGGGGGTTAAGGCGCTGACGGCACCACCCGTTTCAGCCAGGACTTTGTTGCGCCGGTCTACGATGCGGCCCCACCTAACACATTGCGTACTGAGACATTATAGATAAATACTGTATAAATGAACAGGTATTTATGGACAGTACCGAACTTCTGATCCATACTCAAAAGCGTCAAAATCCGTGCCGAAATTGCGTGTTCTTCGCAGAACGCGTATACTTTTGCTGTTGACATAACACAGTGTGCTTTGCGACTACCAACCGCATAACGCTGAAAAAACCTCGCTCCGGCGGGGTTTTTTGTTTTGGCCGCTTTTTCCTGGTGAAACGTGATCGTCGACGCATTTTTACGCAGATGAAAATTTTTCCGTTGTCAGCTTATGAAAGCTGTGCTTGTATAAATCCTGTTAATCATTAAACAGACAAGGTCCCTAATGAACTCTTCCATGCTGACGTCGACCCTACTAAAAACTGCGCCATCTTGCGCAGCGGTCGTCGTGCGTGTGGTGGTGGTCGTCGGCAATGCGCCGTAGGGTCCGGAACAACACACGATTCCAAAACCCCGCCGGCGCAAACCGGGCGGGGTTTTTCGTTTAAGAGACCTGCCCGGAGCGTTGGCCCAGAACAAAAGGACTGGAGTATGGCAAGTTCGGGCACAACATCAACATCCCAGCGTACGCGTTTTACCGGCGCTGAATTTATCGTTCATTTTCTGGAACGTCAGGGCATTAAGATTGTCACTGGCATTCCGGGTGGATCGATTCTTCCCGTCTATGATGCCTTAAGTCAGAGCACGCAAATCCGCCATATTCTGGCGCGCCACGAGCAGGGTGCGGGGTTCATTGCGCAGGGTATGGCGCGAACCGACGGTAAACCGGCGGTGTGCATGGCCTGTAGCGGGCCAGGCGCAACCAATCTGGTGACCGCCATCGCCGATGCGCGGCTGGATTCTATCCCCATGGTGTGTATTACCGGGCAGGTTCCGGCCTCAATGATCGGCACCGACGCCTTCCAGGAAGTGGACACCTACGGCATCTCTATCCCCATCACTAAACATAACTATCTGGTCAGACATATCGATGAACTCCCGCAGGTGATGAGCGACGCATTTCGTCTCGCTCAATCCGGACGTCCTGGCCCGGTGTGGATAGACATACCTAAGGATATCCAGATGGCGGTTCTCGAGATTGACGAGATGCCAGAGCCGGCACAGAAAATGGCGACGCCGGAATTCAGCGCAGAGAGCATTCGTGAAGCGGCCGAGATGATTAACGCCGCACAGCGTCCGGTGCTGTACCTCGGCGGCGGGGTGATTAATGCGCCGCAGCGGGTGCGTGAGCTGGCGGAAAAGGCGCAGTTGCCGACCACCATGACGCTGATGGCGCTGGGAATGCTGCCGAAGGCGCATCCGCTGTCGTTAGGCATGTTGGGGATGCACGGTGCGCGCAGCACTAACTTCATCCTGCAAGAGGCGGATCTGCTGGTGGTGCTGGGCGCGCGTTTTGATGACCGGGCGATTGGCAAAACCGAGCAGTTCTGCCCGAATGCCAAAATCATCCATGTCGATATCGACCGTGCGGAGCTGGGCAAAATCAAGCAGCCGCATATCGCTATTCAGGCTGATGTGGATGAGGTACTGGCCCAGTTGATTCCGCAAATCGACGCAAACCCGCGCGCTGAGTGGCACCAGTTGGTCAGCGATCTGCAACGTGAATTCCCGTGCGCTATCCCGCAGGAGAGCGACCCGCTGTGCCACTACGGCCTGATCAACGCGGTAGCGGCCTGCGTGGACGATAATGCGATTATCACTACCGACGTGGGTCAGCATCAGATGTGGGCAGCGCAGGCCTATCCGCTGAACCGTCCTCGCCAGTGGCTGACTTCTGGCGGTCTGGGCACCATGGGATTTGGTCTGCCGGCAGCGATTGGCGCAGCGCTGGCGAACCCGGATAAGAAAGTACTGTGTTTCTCCGGCGACGGCAGTCTGATGATGAACATTCAGGAGATGGCGACCGCCAGTGAAAATCAGCTGGATGTGAAAATCATTCTGATGAACAACGAAGCGCTGGGGCTGGTGCATCAGCAGCAGAGCCTGTTCTATAAGCAGGGCGTTTTTGCCGCGACGTATCCGGGGACAATCAACTTTATGCAGATTGCTGCCGGATTCGGTTTGCAAACCTGCGATCTGAATAACGAAGCTGACCCACAGGCGGCATTGCAGGCGATCATCAGCCGACCGGGGCCGGCGCTGATCCATGTCCGCATTGATGCGGAAGAAAAAGTGTATCCAATGGTACCGCCAGGCGCGGCAAATACTGAGATGGTGGGGGAATAAACCATGCAGAAACAATCACATGAGAACGTCATTCTGGAACTCACCGTCCGCAACCACCCAGGCGTGATGACCCACGTTTGCGGGCTATTCGCCCGCCGTGCATTTAACGTCGAGGGGATCCTCTGTCTGCCGATTCAAAGCAGCGACCAGAGCCGTATCTGGCTACTGGTCAACGACGATCAGCGTCTGGAGCAGATGATTAGCCAAATCGATAAGCTGGAAGATGTGGTGAGAGTGGTGCGTAATCAGTCAGACCCCACAATGTTCAACAAAATTGCCGTGTTCTTTGAGTAACTTAATCGCCGTCTGAATCAGGGGTGATCACCTTGACGGAACCGTTCCGGCAGTGGGTGGCATAATCTGCCGGTAGCGGACGATCGCATATCAGGACATCAAAGGTGGAAAGCGGACCAATGCTGGCGGGGGCGACCTCATCGAACAGGGCGTAACGCGTCAGTAAAATTTTACGCAGTCCGCGCTCCATTGCTTTGCGCTTGGTGGCGAGGTCGTCCGGGTTAAACCAACTGACGCCGAAGTGTTCGTGTACGCCGCTGGCGGAGATAAACACTTTTCGCGGATTCAGGGAATCCAGCGGTGAAGGGTTATTCGCATCGTAAAATGCGTCGCTCTTCGCCCGATACGTTCCACCACAGAGGATCGGCGTGGCGTTGGGCTTTTCATTGAGCGCGATAAAAACCTGGTGCGAGTAGCAGATCCCGGTAAAGGCGATCTCGTCCGGGATCATACCGATCACCAACGGCATCTCCGGACCATTATCAAAAAAGATCAGATCGTTTTCGCTCACCAGACCGGCCGCCAGGATAGCGACGGGTAAATCGTCGCGATGATGGGTCTTGTTGGCTGGCTGGGGGACGTTAGCTGGCGCGGTGGGTTTGCTGACCATCACGATATAGCCGCCGAGCAGTGTCAGGGGCAGCGGCTCGTCATCCTGGCTGAGATCCCGGCGAATGGTCATCACGGAAACCTCCAGCATCCGCGCGGCGTCTTTCAGATGGATGCGGTCGGTCTTCTTCAATAGTTCCATCAGACGTCGAATACGTTCTTTTTGTTTGGTTTCCATTCACCTTCTCCGCGATTCATGTTGCGAATGTTCCATGAGTAACATTTTTGTGTCTCTCGGAACATCATCTTGCTGCATTACTATACGTCTGGCTGGCGGGAATTAAAAGCGCGTTTGTTCGCGTTTTTTTGATTGTAACTGGTTTAATTTCAGTTAATTGTAACAGTTTAGATGCTGTTGACAGGTAACAGTGAATCATGAGGTGGGCAATAAATAAACAGGGAAATGATCTTCCAATCGCGATCGTAGTCACAAATGATACGGAAGTAACATGATAATGTTATTTTATTATCATTGTTATGTGATTGTTTCTTAGAGGGTGTAAAATGGATATCGCGGTTATTGGCTCCAACATGGTGGATCTCATCACTTATACCAACCAGATGCCCAAAGAAGGCGAAACCCTGGAAGCGCCGGCGTTTAAAATCGGCTGCGGTGGTAAAGGCGCAAATCAGGCCGTTGCGGCGGCGAAACTCAACTCCAAAGTGCTGATGCTGACCAAAGTCGGCGACGATATCTTTGCGGATAACACCATTCGCAATCTCGAATCCTGGGGCATCAACACCACCTATGTCGAAAAAGTCCCGTGCACCAGTAGCGGCGTGGCACCGATTTTTGTGAATGCGAACTCCAGTAACAGCATTCTTATTATTAAAGGAGCGAACAAGTTTCTCTCCCCGGAAGATATCGATCGCGCTGCGGAAGATTTAAAAAAATGTCAGCTGATTGTCTTGCAACTGGAAGTTCAACTGGAGACGGTTTACCACGCCATTGAGTTCGGCAAAAAGCATGGCATCGAAGTATTATTAAATCCCGCACCGGCATTGCGTGAATTAGATATGTCCTATGCCTGTAAATGTGATTTCTTTGTACCAAACGAAACCGAACTGGAAATATTAACCGGTATGCCAGTGGAGTCGTATGATGATATTTGCACCGCCGCCCGTTCCCTGGTGGATAAAGGGTTAAACAATATTATTGTGACCATGGGTGAAAAAGGTGCGCTTTGGATGACGCGCGATCAGGAAGTGCATGTTCCGGCGTTTCGCGTTAATGCTGTTGATACCAGTGGCGCAGGCGATGCCTTTATCGGTTGCTTTGCCCATTACTACGTTCAGAGCGGAGATGTCGAAGCCGCAATGAAGAAAGCCGTCCTTTTCGCTGCGTTTAGCGTGACCGGGAAAGGCACACAATCCTCTTATCCGAGTATCGAACAATTTAATGAATTTCTTACCCTAAACGAATAATACTTCTGCACTGTAAAAGGTAGCACTATGAACGATAAAAACATCATTCAGATGCCCGATGGGTATCTGAATAAGACCCCTCTGTTCCAGTTTATTTTGTTATCCTGTTTATTCCCGTTATGGGGATGCGCAGCCGCATTAAATGATATTCTGATTACGCAATTTAAAAGTGTATTTTCACTCAGTAACTTTGCCTCAGCATTAGTTCAGAGCGCCTTTTATGGCGGTTATTTTTTAATTGCGATCCCGGCATCTCTGGTGATTAAAAAAACCAGTTATAAAGTGGCGATATTAACCGGCCTGACGCTGTACATTGTCGGCTGTACGCTCTTTTTCCCGGCCTCGCACATGGCGACCTACACCATGTTCCTTGCCGCGATCTTCGCGATTGCGATTGGTCTGAGCTTCCTGGAAACCGCAGCGAACACCTACAGTTCGATGATCGGCCCAAAAGCCTATGCCACCTTACGCCTGAATATCAGCCAGACGTTTTATCCTATTGGCGCGGCGTCCGGCATTTTGCTGGGGAAATATCTGGTCTTTTCCGAAGGCGACAGCCTGGAAAAACAGATGGCGGGAATGAATGCCGAGCAGATCCATAACTTTAAAGTGCTGATGCTGGAAAACACCCTTGAGCCGTATAAGTACATGATTATGGTTCTGGTGGTGGTGATGGTGCTGTTTTTGTTAACCCGCTTCCCGACCTGCAAAGTGGCGCAAACCGCCAACCATAAACGCCCGTCGGCGATGGACACGTTGCGCTATCTGGCCAGCAATGCCCGTTTCCGCCGCGGTATTGTGGCGCAGTTCCTGTATGTGGGGATGCAGGTGGCCGTGTGGTCATTCACTATCCGTCTAGCGCTGGAGTTGGGCGATATCAACGAGCGTGATGCCTCTAACTTCATGGTCTATAGCTTTGCCTGCTTCTTTATCGGTAAGTTTATCGCCAACATCCTGATGACCCGCTTTAACCCGGAAAAAGTGCTGATTCTTTACTCCGTCATCGGCGCGCTGTTCCTTGCCTATGTTTCGCTGGCACCGAGCTTTAGCGCCGTGTACGTCGCAGTGCTGGTGAGCATTCTGTTTGGTCCCTGCTGGGCGACGATTTATGCCGGCACGCTGGATACGGTGGATAACGAACATACCGAAATGGCGGGCGCGGTGATCGTGATGGCCATCGTTGGCGCCGCCGTGGTCCCGGCGATTCAGGGTTATGTGGCGGATATGTTCCACTCGCTGCAACTCTCGTTCCTTGTCTCCATGCTGTGTTTCGTTTACGTGGGGATCTACTTCTGGCGCGAAAGCAAAGTGCGCAGCCTGGCTGAAGCGACCGCTTCCTGAGGAGAACGATTATGACAACACGTATCACGCTGTGGCGGACGCTCTTTAGTGAACATCCGCAAATCCTGCTGGAGAACAGCGATTTCACGGTTACCGCCTTTCGTTATGCCAGCGGTGTGGAAGGGCTGAAGGTGCAGAACAGTCGTGGTCATCTGGTGATTCTGCCCTGGATGGGGCAGATTCTCTGGGACGCGCAGTTTGACGGCCACGATCTGACCATGCGCAACATGTTCCGCCAGCCGAAACCCGCAGCGGAAGTGGTGGCGACCTATGGCTGTTTTGCTTTCCATTCAGGACTGCTGGCCAATGGCTGCCCGTCGCCGGAAGATACTCACCCGTTACACGGTGAAATGGCCTGTGCTGCGATGGACGAGGCCTGGCTGGAACTGGACGGCGACAGCCTGCGCGTGACCGGACGCTACGAGTATGTGATGGGATTCGGTCATCATTATCAGGCGCAGCCTGCGGTGGTGATGCATAAAGCGAGCGCGCTGTTTGATATTCAGATGGCCGTCACTAACCTCGCGTCTGTCGCGATGCCGCTGCAGTACATGTGCCACATGAACTATGCATATGTGCCAGAGGCGACGTTCAGCCAGAATATTCCGGATGAGGCGCTGCGGCTTCGCGAATCGGTCCCGGCGCATGTGAAACCCACCGAACAGTGGCTGGCATTTAATCAACGGATCTTACAAGGCGAAGCGTCGCTGGCGACGCTCAATGAACCCAGCTTCTACGATCCGGAAATCGTCTTCTTTGCCGACCAGTTGGACAGGTATACGGATAAACCCGAATTCCGCATGATCGCCCCGGATGGCACCACGTTTGTTACCCGTTTCGCCAGTTCGGAACTCAACTACGTGACCCGCTGGATCCTGTATAACGGCGATCAGCAGGTCGCGGCATTTGCCCTGCCTGCCACCTGCCGTCCGGAAGGATTTCTTGCCGCCCAGCGAAACGGCACGCTGATTGAGGTTCAACCGCAGCAAACCCGGACATTTACGGTCACCACCGGCATCGCCTGAACGCTCAAGGCTTGAACAGCAACGCGCTTATCGTTAAGGTAAGCGCTTTCGCCGGATGGCGGCGTAAACGCCTTATCCGGCCTACAGCGGTAACTGCCTGTAGGCCGGATAAGCGTAGCGCCATCAGGCCGTTGCACGCGCCAGGACAGAAGCATGATCACCGTTGCCCTTATAGACGACCACCTTATCGTTCGCTCCGGCTTTGCCCAACTGCTGGGGCTGGAGGCGGATTTGCAGGTTGTTGCCGAGTTTGGCTCGGGGCGTGAGGCGCTGGCAGGATTACCGGGACGCGGCGTTCAGGTGTGCATTTGCGACATCTCAATGCCGGACATATCCGGACTGGAGCTATTAAGCCAGTTACCGAAAGGGATGGCGACCATCATGCTTTCTGTTCACGATAGCCCGGCGCTGGTGGAACAGGCATTGAACGCCGGGGCGCGCGGTTTTCTCTCTAAACGCTGTAGTCCTGATGAACTGATCGCGGCGGTGCATACGGTGGCAACCGGAGGTTGTTATCTGACGCCAGAAATTGCCGTCAAACTGGCGGCCGGACGTCAGGATCCGCTGACCCGACGCGAGCGCCAGGTGGCGGAAAAGCTGGCGCAGGGGATGGCGGTGAAAGAGATCGCCGCCGAGCTGGGGCTCTCGCCGAAAACGGTGCACGTCCATCGCGCTAACCTGATGGAAAAACTGGGTGTCAGTAATGACGTTGAGCTGGCGCGGCGCATGTTTGACGGCTGGTAATGAAAACCCTGTTCTCTCGGCTAATCACCGTTCTCGCCTGTTTTTTTATCTTCTCTGCCGCCTGGTTTTGTCTGTGGAGCATTAGCCTGCACCTGGTTGAGCGCCCGGAACTGGCGGTACTGCTGTTCCCGTTTGGTTTGCGTCTGGGGCTGATGCTGCAATGTCCGCGCGGCTACTGGCCGGTTTTGCTGGGCGCGGAATGGCTACTCACCTTCTGGCTGGCGCAGGAAGTGGCGTTGGCGCATCTGCCTCTTTTGATGATCGGCAGTTTGCTGACGCTGCTGCCCGTGGCGCTGATCTCCCGCTATCGCCATCAGCGCGACTGGCGGACGTTGTTGCTTCAGGGGGCGGCGTTGACGGCGGCGGCGCTGTTGCAGTCGCTGCCCTGGCTGGGACAGGGGGAAACGGCGTGGAATGCCCTGCTGCTGACCCTGACCGGCGGATTAACGCTGGCGCCTATCTGCCTGGTGTTCTGGCATTATCTGACCAGTACCACCTGGTTGCCACTGGGCCCGGCGCTGGTGTCGCAACCGGTGAACTGGCGCGGTCGGCACCTGATCTGGTATCTGCTGCTGTTCAGCGTCAGCCTGTGGCTCCAGTTGGGATTGCCCGCCGAGCTTTCGCGGTTTACCCCCTTCTGTCTGGCACTGCCTATTATCGCGCTGGCCTGGCACTATGGCTGGCAGGGGGCACTGATCGCAACGCTGATGAACGCCATTGCGCTAATTGCCAGCCAGACCTGGCACGATCATCCCGTAGATTTACTGCTCTCTCTGCTGGCGCAAAGCCTGACCGGGCTACTGCTTGGCGCAGGCATTCAGCGTCTGCGTGAGTTGAATCAATCACTGCAAAACGAACTGGCGCGTAATCATCGGCTGGCGGAGCGCCTGCTGGAAACCGAAGAGAGTGTGCGCCGCGACGTGGCGCGTGAGTTGCACGATGATATCGGACAGACCATCACCGCCATCCGTACCCAGGCCGGGATTGTACAGCGGCTGGCGGTGGAAAACGGCGGCGTGAAGCAGAGCGGACAACTTATCGAACAGCTGTCGCTTGGCGTTTATGATTCCGTGCGGCGCCTGTTGGGACGCCTGCGTCCGCGCCAGCTGGACGATTTAACGCTGGAACACGCGATCCGCTCGCTGATGCGGGAAATGGAGCTGGAAAGCCGCGGCATCGTCAGCCATCTCGACTGGCGAATCGACGAGATGGCGCTCAGCGAAAGTCAGCGCGTCACCCTGTTTCGCGTCTGCCAGGAAGGGCTGAACAATATTGTGAAACACGCCAATGCCAGCGCGGTGACGCTGCAGGGCTGGCAGCAGGACGAGCGGCTGATGCTGGTAATTGAGGATGACGGTAGCGGTTTGCCGCCGGGCTCCGGCCAGCAGGGGTTTGGCCTGACCGGGATGCGCGAGCGCGTGACGGCGCTCGGCGGTTCACTGACGATTTCCTGCACCCACGGTACGCGAGTCAGCGTCTCGTTGCCCCTGCGTTACGTTTAAGGAGCGGCGATGCTGACCTTCTTCAAAGCACCGGCGAATGCGCCGCAGTTAACGGACAAGCGCGAGATTGACGAACGCTACCGCTACTGGCGTCGTCACATCCTGTTGACCATCTGGCTGGGCTACGCCCTGTTCTACTTCACCCGTAAAAGTTTTAACGCTGCCGTGCCGGACATTCTCGTCAGCGGTGTATTAAGCCGTAGCGATATTGGCCTGCTGGCGACGCTGTTTTACATCACCTATGGCGTGTCGAAATTCGTTTCCGGCATCGTCAGCGATCGTTCCAACGCTCGCTATTTCATGGGGATCGGGCTGATTGCCACCGGTATCGTCAACATTCTGTTTGGTTTCTCCACCTCGCTCTGGGCGTTTGCCCTGCTGTGGGCGCTGAACGCCTTCTTCCAGGGCTGGGGCGCGCCGGTGTGCGCCCGTCTGCTGACGGCGTGGTATTCCCGTAACGAGCGCGGCAGCTGGTGGGCTATCTGGAATACCGCGCACAACGTTGGCGGCGCGCTGATCCCGATCGTCATGGCCGCTGTGGCGCTGCACTATGGCTGGCGTGCCGGGATGATGATGGCCGGAACGCTGGCGATTGTCGTCGGGTTTTTTCTCTGCTGGCGACTACGCGACCGTCCGCAGGCCGTGGGATTACCGCCGGTAGGCGACTGGCAGCACGATGCGCTGGAAATCGCCCAGCAGCAGGAAGGCGCAGGACTGACCCGCAAAGAGATCCTCACCAAATACGTGCTGTTCAATCCTTACATTTGGCTATTGTCGCTCTGTTATGTGCTGGTATACGTGGTGCGTGCGGCCATCAACGACTGGGGCAATCTGTATATGTCCGAGACGCTGGGCGTCGATCTGGTGGCTGCCAATATGGCGGTGACGATGTTTGAACTGGGCGGATTTATCGGCGCACTGGTGGCAGGCTGGGGATCGGATAAACTGTTCAACGGAAACCGTGGGCCGATGAACCTGATTTTTGCCGCCGGGATTTTGCTTTCGGTCGGCTCGCTATGGCTGATGCCGTTTGCCAGTTACGTGATGCAGGCTGCCTGCTTTTTCACTACCGGATTCTTTGTCTTTGGCCCGCAGATGCTGATCGGAATGGCGGCGGCGGAGTGCTCGCACAAAGAGGCGGCGGGCGCGGCGACCGGGTTTGTGGGACTTTTCGCCTATCTCGGCGCCTCGCTTTCCGGTTGGCCGCTGGCGCAGGTGATGGAAACCTGGCACTGGACCGGTTTCTTCGTTGTTATTGCTATCGCCGCCGGCATCTCAGCCCTGTTATTACTGCCGTTCCTCAACGCGCAGGCCCCGCGCGTGGCCAGTGAAGCGTGATGTAGCTCACTTTTTTACCGCGAGTGGGGCAAAACTAAGACATTTTCCCGGTTTCGCCTGGACGCTGTCTCAGGCGTGTCTCCCGACTGATTTTTACAATGCCTGCTATTCGCAGGTATAAAAATGAACTCGGGAGTGTCCTATGCTGGCCTTTCTAAACCAGGTGCGTAAACCCACCCTGGATCTGCCGCTCGATGTGCGGCGCAAGATGTGGTTCAAACCGTTCATGCAGTCTTATCTGGTGGTCTTTATCGGCTATCTGACCATGTACTTGATCCGCAAGAATTTTAACATCGCCCAGAATGACATGATCTCCACCTACGGGTTGAGCATGACGCAACTGGGGATGATTGGCCTGGGGTTCTCCATTACCTACGGCGTGGGTAAAACGTTGGTCTCCTATTACGCTGACGGCAAAAACACCAAGCAGTTCCTGCCGCTTATGCTGATCCTCTCCGCGATTTGTATGCTCGGCTTCAGCGCCAGCATGGGCACCGGCTCGGTGAGCCTGTTCCTGATGATCGCCTTCTATGCCCTGAGCGGTTTCTTTCAGAGTACCGGCGGGTCATGCAGCTATTCCACTATCACAAAATGGACGCCTCGCCGTAAGCGCGGCACCTTTCTCGGCTTCTGGAATATCTCTCATAACCTCGGCGGCGCGGGCGCGGCAGGCGTGGCGCTGTTCGGTGCGAACGTCCTGTTCGACGGGCACGTGATTGGGATGTTTATCTTCCCGTCGATTATCGCTCTGATTGTCGGCTTTATCGGTCTGCGATTCGGTAGCGATTCGCCGGAATCTTACGGTCTCGGCAAAGCTGAAGAGTTATTCGGCGAAGAGATCAGCGAAGAGGATAAAGAGACTGAAGAAAATGACATGACCAAATGGCAGATCTTTGTTGAATATGTGCTGAAAAACAAAGTCATCTGGCTGCTGTGTTTCTCCAACATCTTCCTGTACGTGGTGCGTATCGGTATCGACCAGTGGTCGACGGTGTACGCTTTCCAGGAGCTGAAACTGTCCAAAGAGGTGGCCATTCAGGGCTTTACTCTGTTTGAGGTGGGCGCGCTGGTGGGGACGCTGCTGTGGGGGTGGCTCTCGGATCTGGCGAACGGTCGACGGGCGCTGGTGGCCTGTGTGGCGCTGGCACTGATCATCGCGACGCTTGGCGTCTATCAACATGCCAGCAATCAGTATGTCTATCTCGCGTCACTGTTTGCGCTCGGTTTCCTGGTGTTTGGTCCGCAGTTGCTGATTGGCGTAGCGGCGGTGGGCTTTGTCCCGAAAAAAGCCATTGGCGCAGCGGATGGTATCAAAGGCACCTTTGCCTATCTGATTGGCGATAGCTTTGCCAAGCTAGGCCTGGGGATGATTGCTGACGGTACGCCCGTGTTTGGTCTGACCGGTTGGGCGGGCACCTTTGCTGCTCTGGACGCTGCCGCGATTGGCTGCATCTGCCTGATGGCCATGGTCGCGGTCATGGAAGAACGCAAAATCCGTCGGGAAAGAAAAATTCAGCAGTTAAGAACCGCTTAAGTGTGTCGTGGGTAACATGTTGCCCAGCCTGTGCGCTGGGCTTTTTTATGCCTGTTTCTGGCGACGGCGTTCTGAAATCAGTCAGCAATCTCCGGAGAGATAAAGGTAAACGTTTCACCGTCAAACAGTCCCTGGCTGGTGAGTTTTAGTGCGGGGATCACCGGTAAGGAGAGAAACGCCATCTGGATAAAAGGCTCATCGGGCAGCGTGCCACACTCGCGACCCGCCGTTTTGAGCGCATCGATTTGTCCAGCCAGCGAATCGGCGGTGTCGGTACTCATTAATCCGGCAATCGGCAGCGGCAAATGGCACTGCACCTGACCGTTACGCACGACGCAGAGCCCGCCGCCATCTTCAATCACCTGATTAACCGCCAGCGCCATTTCATCAGCGCTGCAACCGATCACCACAATATTATGGCTGTCATGGCTGACCGTTGCCGCCAGCGCGCCTTCACGCAGGCCGAATCCGCCTAATAAACCGTAGGCCGGGGGCGACTGCTGACCGTAGCGTTCAAGCACGGCGATATAGCAAATATCAGGGCGATCGAAACCCCCGGCGATGCACATGCAGGCACTGGCGCCCGTCACCAGTTCGTTAGGGATAACATCAATCACCCGATAGCGTTTGCCGGGGGTGAAATGCAGCGCAAAGTCATCGGCGCAGACGGGGTGCCGCGCAATGGTATTGCCATAGGGCGGAACGGTTTGCGCCAGCCTTGCCGGTTCCCCGGCTTTCAGGCGTTCGGCATCAATGGGTTCCCCTTTGACAAACACTTGCTGTACCGCCACGTTGCGGGCATCGCTGAGCAGGACGATATCCGCCTGTTTTCCGGGGGCCAGTAAGCCTAAATGGTGCAGGCCAAAATGGCGTGCTGCTGACCAACTGGCGATGCGATAAGCGACGTGTAGCGGGACGTTATGCTGTAAAATCAGTCGGCGAATCAGTGCATCAATATGCCCTTCATGAGCGATTTCCCAGGGATTACGGTCGTCGGTGCAGAGCAGACACTGTGGGCTGTTGAAGGCGTTGATGAGCGGTGCCAGCGCGTCGAGGTTGCGGGCGGCGGACCCTTCGCGGATCATCAGCGCCATCCCAAGTTGCAGTTTGCGGCGCCCCTCCTCCAGGGCGTAACTCTCGTGGCAGTTCTCTATCCCGGCGGCGATGTAGGCGTTGAGCGCCTTACCGCTCAGTCCAGGACAGTGGCCGTCCAGCGTCAGATGGCGGAAGGTATCCATTTTGTCGAGCAACGTATTTTGTCCGGCAATGACGCCAGGATAATCCATCACTTCCGCCAGTCCGGCCACCAGTGGATGATCGCGCCAGGTCAGCATCTGGTCGAGGGAGAAACGCGCGCCATTCACATCACATCCCTCCAGAGCCGGAACGCAGGAACTCACCTGAAGATACTGATTCTGCTTCGCCAGTTCGGCGCAGCGGACAAACCAGGAAAATCCCTTTTCGCCCATCACATTGACGATTTCATGCGGATCGCAAACAACGGTGGTGAGCCCACGCGGCAGCGTTGCGGTTTCAAATGTGACCGGCGTCATCATGCTGGATTCAATGTGCAGGTGTGAGTCGATAAAACCGGGAACGGCCGTTGCGCCGTGGGCATCGATACGCCGTAATGCCGGGGCGTCACGATACTCTGCGCCGATGCCCGCGATATGTCGTCCTTTGGTCACGATGGGCCCAGTCATTTCCCCGCCATTGATAATATCGAGAAGGATGACATTATCAATAATATAATCGGCGACGGCTTCACCGCGCGCAACCGCTAATAATTCCTGCCGTTCCTGACGGCTAATATAATGAAATTTATGAGTTATGGCGTTGTTCATATTTTTCTCATTTTGATTTTATCAATTTGATTATTATTTATCATAAAGAAATGCCGGGTGATTATTTAAAGCTTATCGATTAACGGGCATTGGCATTGTGATTGCAATCACTGAATTAACTATGGGAGATGTTTTAAATGAGACCTGCTTATATCTTCATTAATGGATAAAAAAGATGAATAATGATGTCAGTGATGACGCGAGAAATGATTTAAATCATCTTTCGCGATTATTTAAACTGCGCCAGCATGGCACCGACGTGCGGACAGAAACGATTGCCGGGATGACGACTTTTTTAACGATGGTGTACATTGTGTTCGTGAACCCGCAAATACTCGGGGCCGCACAGATGGATCCCAAAGTGGTGTTTGTCACCACATGCCTGATCGCCGGCATCGGCAGTATCGCGATGGGCCTGGTCGCTAACCTTCCTGTTGCATTAGCCCCGGCGATGGGATTGAACGCGTTTTTTGCCTTTGTGGTGGTGGGGGCGATGGGGGTGAGTTGGCAAACGGGAATGGGGGCCATATTCTGGGGCGCGGTCGGACTCTTTTTACTCACGCTTTTTCGCATTCGTTACTGGATGATTTCCAATATTCCGATTAATTTACGTATCGGCATTACCAGCGGTATCGGCTTATTTATTGCGTTGATGGGGTTAAAAAATGCGGGCGTTATTGTTGCGAATAAAGACACGCTGGTGACCATTGGTGACTTAAGTTCCCACAGTGTATTACTGGGTATTTTAGGTTTCTTTATTATTACCGTGCTGTCATCGCGTCAGTTTCATGCTGCGGTGCTGGTTTCCATTGTTGTCACCTCCTGTTGCGGATTGTTTTTCGGTGATGTCCATTTTAGCGGCATCTATTCTGTGCCTCCCAGTATCAGCGGGGTGCCAGGTGAGGTGGATTTACGCGGTGCATTATCATTTAACCTGGCCGGGATTATCTTTTCATTCATGCTCATCAATTTGTTTGATTCATCAGGAACACTCATTGGTGTGACGGATAAAGCCGGGTTAATCGGTAGCGACGGTAAGTTTCCAGGCATGAGGCGGGCGCTGTATGTCGACAGTGTAAGCTCGGTTGCCGGGGCGTTTATCGGCACCTCTTCCGTGACGGCCTACATTGAGAGCACCTCGGGCGTGGCGGTTGGCGGACGCACCGGTCTGACGGCGGTGGTGGTGGGCGTGCTTTTCCTGCTGGTGATGTTTTTTTCTCCGCTGGTGGGTATGGTTCCCGCTTATGCAACGGCAGGGGCGCTGATTTTTGTCGGCGTGCTGATGACCTCCAGCCTCTCCCGCGTTAACTGGGATGATTTTACCGAGTCGGTGCCTGCGTTTATCACCACGGTGATGATGCCTTTTAGTTTCTCCATTACCGAGGGGATTGCGCTTGGTTTTATGTCCTACTGCATTATGAAAGTGTTTACCGGACGCTGGCGGGAGTTAAACCTCTGCGTCATTACGGTCGCGGTGCTTTTCGCGCTGAAAATCATTCTGGTGGATTAGTATTCGTGGGCCGTTTCCAGATATCATGAGCGCGGATAAAGCAGGAGAACTCATGGTCTGGATAATGCTGGCCACACTGGCGGTGGTGTTTGTTGTCGGGTTTCGGATCCTTACTTCCGGATCCCGGCGGGCGATTCGCCGCTTGAGCGAGCGCCTGAATATTGATGTGGTGGCGGTAGAATCGATGATCGATCAGATGGGAAAAGCGCAGGGAGAGGCATTTTTGCAGTATCTCCACCGCCCCGACGAGTCACATCTGCAAAACGCCGCTCAGGTCCTGTTGATCTGGCAAAGTGTCATTGTGGACGGCAGCGAGCAGAATCTGTTGCAGTGCCATCGCCTGCTGCAAAAGGCCCGGCTGGCCGCGCCGATCACCGACGCGCAGGTGCGTCTGGCACTCGGTTTCTTACGTGAGGCCGATCCGGATATGCAGGACATTAATGCGTTCCAGATGCGTTACAACGCCTTTTTTCAACCCGAAGACGGCGTGCACTGGCTGCACTAAGACAATATGGATGATGAATGTCGTTAACTGAGCCGACGATATTCATCATGAATCACGCCATTCGCGGTTACGCCAGAACTTTTAATCCATGCTTCTGGACAACGCTCAGCAGTTTGAGAGACATCCCACTGGGGCGTTTCGCGCCGCTCTCCCATTTTTGCACGGTGGACACGCTGGTGTTCAGGTAATGTGCGAACACGGGTTGGCTAACAAGCGGCAATGCAAACGAAGAAAGTAGCCAAAACGTTAAATACGTCACATTTAAAATGTTACACTGCGTAGCTTCCCCACAAGAAATCGACGCAGATAGCAAAATGAGTGAATGTATCGAAGAGAAAACCCGCGCTGACGTTGTCGCTCGCCCAAACTGGTCGGCAGTATTTGCCGTGGCGTTCTGTGTGGCTTGCCTGATCACCGTCGAGTTTTTACCCGTCAGTCTGTTGACGCCGATGGCGCAGGACCTGGGCATTTCTGAAGGCGTAGCCGGACAGTCGGTGACCGTGACCGCGTTTGTCGCCATGTTTGCCAGCCTGTTTATCACGCAGATCATTCAGGCCACTGACCGTCGCTACGTAGTGATTCTGTTCTCCGTGTTGCTGACCCTCTCCTGCCTGCTGGTCTCTTTTGCCAATTCCTTCGCGTTACTGCTGGTGGGACGCGCCTGTCTGGGACTGGCGTTGGGCGGATTCTGGGCGATGTCGGCCTCGCTGACCATGCGGCTGGTTCCGCCGCGTACGGTGCCGAAAGCGCTGTCGGTGATTTTCGGATCCGTCTCTATCGCGCTGGTTATTGCCGCGCCGCTGGGGAGTTTCCTGGGGGGGATCATCGGCTGGCGTAATGTCTTTAACGCGGCGGCGGTGATGGGCGTGCTGTGTATTATCTGGTTGGTGAAATCGTTGCCGCCGCTGCCCGGCGAGCCTTCGCATCAGAAGCAAAACATGTTCAGCCTGCTGAATCGTCCGGGCGTGATGGCGGGGATGATTGCCATCTTTATGTCCTTCGCCGGACAGTTTGCGTTCTTCACTTACATCCGCCCGGTGTATATGAATCTGGCGGGTTTTGATGTCGATGGTCTGACGCTGGTGCTGTTGAGTTTTGGTATCGCCAGTTTTGTCGGCACCTCACTATCGTCTGTGATCCTCAAACGCTCAGTCAAACTGGCACTGGCCGGTGCGCCGCTGGTGCTGGCGCTGAGCGCATTGGTGCTGATACTGTGGGGCAGCGACAAGATTGTCGCGGCAAGCATTGCAATTATCTGGGGGCTGGCGTTTGCGCTGGTGCCGGTGGGATGGTCGACGTGGATCACCCGATCGCTCGCCGATCAGGCAGAAAAGGCTGGATCCGTCCAGGTCGCCGTGATCCAGCTTGCCAATACCTGTGGGGCCGCGGTGGGAGGCTATGCACTCGATAACCTTGGCCTGCTGTCGCCCCTGATGCTTTCCGGCAGCCTGATGCTGCTGACGGCGCTTCTGGTGGCAGCGAAAGTTCGCATAAAGGGTATGCAATAATCTCAACCCTCATTGAGGGTTCCTTCACGTAGGCCGGATAAGGCGTTAACGCCGCCATCCGGCATTATGCCCGGTGGCGCGTTGCTTACCGGGCCTACGTGACTGTAGGCCGGATAAGGCATTTATGCCGCCATCAGGCATAACGCGATATTGCCAATCAGAACCACGCTTCCCACATCGCGCCGACGTTGAAATCGTCCAGCGTTTCGTCATCTGTGCCGTTCACGCGGGCGGTGCGGCCGTTATCCACTTTGCCGCCGGTGACATAGAAGCGCAGCATTGGACGGAATTCAGGCCCCATCGCAATCGACATGTTCTGCGACAGCGTCAGCTTCCAGCCTTTGTTATCGCCGCCGTTGTCATAATCGACACGCTGATAGCCCGCTTCCAGCCAGGTGGAGTGCACGTCGTTCCAGAAGTACATGGGACGTACAATGGCACCGTAGTTCTTACGATTTTCACTCTGGTCAGCACTGTTATCGTAGTCATGGAATGCCAGCAGGTATTCAACCTGCGCCTGCTGCGTAAACTTGTGGCTTCCTTCGAAGCTGGCGTAAATCGCGGTCAGGTCGTCGGTTTTGTTGTAGACGCTGTTGTCGGAGTTATCAGAGTAACGGGCGATCACTTTGTTGACGCCGCTGTCATTGGTATGACTCACCACAAACGCGCCCTGCCAGGCCTTCAGGCGATCGTCGGTGTCGACGGCTTTCGAGTCAAAGCCGTAGTTGGCGTAGATTTCCAGATCCAACGGACCGAGTTTCATGCCGTGAATTTTTGAGGTAACGGCGTAGTTCCCTTTATCACCCGTGCCGGAACCGCCGGTACAGGTAATGCGTGACGGGTTAGCTTCATCTTCCATCACTTCCGGGCTGCACGATTCAACGGCAGCTACGGTGGCAACGTCAAACTGAATGCCGCCGATATCGAAGTTCTTCACCCCGGCACCCTGGCCGTCGTGGTTCATCCAGAAGTAGTCGTTGATCCCCTGTTGCGGACGCTGGTGGAAGTCGCGACCGGCCCAGATATAGGCGTTCGGGTTGGATTCCAGAACGTTGGTGACCCCCGCGTAAGCTTTTTTGAGGTTCACCTCGTCGCCCCAGTGGTCGATCATCACGTTGATATCCCAGATCGCGCCGTTGTCGCCTTTGAACGCTTTGGAGAGCTGGAATTCACCGCCGTTGCCTTCGTTACCCAGACGACCAATGGCGGATGCACCGTTATAGGAACCATCAACGCCCACGTATTTCTGATCGCCACTCTGGAACTGCGCGCCATAACGCGCATAGCCACTGAATTTCACACCGAACGGGATGGCCATGTCGGGTGACTGTGCGGCGCTTTGCGGCTCGTTAATGACATCGGTTTGTTTCGCCACAGCAGCGTCCATTTTCGCCTGACGTTCCGCAAGGGCTTTATCTACGGCTTTGGCGACGATGGCGTCGATTTGTTCCTGAGTAAATTCCTGTGCGAGTACAGAAATCGGGCAAAGCGCGGCCACGACCGCCATGGCTAATGGAAGTTTTTTTATCATGTTCATGGTTATCTCATTTACGTTTTATCCTTCAGTTTGCATTAAGCATTCTGAATAGATGTGCGCATTAATTTATTTTAAGATAATAACCATCCCGCCTCGGTGTAATTCGCTATCACCAAAACAAGTTGATCTGTTATTTATAGATAGAGGTACAGATAGTATTTATTTAATCGTAGTGACGTCTCCGTTTATTATTTAATTTAAATTAGCGTTGATAGAGATGAATAATTTCTTCTGACAGTTCGCGGGCTAACAGCGACGTCATTAAGTGATCCTGCGCATGCACCATAATTAACGTCATGGGTTGCCGGGCTTCCCCGGCATCCTGTTCGATCAATTTGGTTTGCATGTGGTGAGCCTGACGAGCGTAGCCGTCAGCCTCCCGAAGCAGGCTTTTCGCCTCGTCAATGTTGCCTGCACGCGCGGCGTGCAGCGCCTCGAAGCACAGACTACGGGACTGTCCGGCATTGACGATAATGTCCATTACTGCTTCTTCTAATGCAATCATTGTCTGTATCTCTTAATCGAATCCGTTGTGTTCGGCGGTATTAGCGAACCACTCGCCGCTCTTTTTCACCGTACGTTTTTGCGTGTCTAAATCTAACTGTACAAAGCCATAGCGGTTTTTATATCCGTTGAGCCATGACCAGTTATCAATAAACGTCCACATATGGTAGCCAAGACACTGACAGCCCTCGCTGATCCCTTTATGTAGCCATTTAAGGTGTTCAGAAACAAACTCAATACGGTAGTTGTCGTTAATTTGCCCATCCTGAATAAAACGCTGTTCGTTTTCTACGCCCATTCCGTTCTCAGAAATAAAGCAGCGCGGGTTGCCGTAATTATCACGCAGGTTCGTAATAATATCGTAAATACCCGGCTCATAAATTTCCCACCCGCGATAAGGGTTCATTTTGCGGCCTGGCATTTCGTAGTAATCAAACAACCACTCCGGCATAAAGGGCGCATTCAGATTGACTGCGGTATCACGGCATTTCACCCGACGCGGCTGGTAGTAGTTAATCCCCAGCAGGTCGATTTTGCCATCGGCAATCAGCTGTGCGTCACCCGGTTGACAGACTGGCAACTGATCGTACTCTTTCAGCAATGCCACCAGATCCGCCGGATATTCCCCTTTCAGCACCGGATCGAGGAAGCTGCGGTTAAACAGCAGATCCGCATAGTGCGCGGCTTTCACATCCGCCGGGTGCTGTGAGCGCGGATAGGAAGGCGTCAGGTTAAGCACCACGCCAATTTCGCCATCGTTGTTGCCCGCGCGATAAGCGCGAACCGCTGTCGAGTGCGCCAGCACGGTGTGATACGCCACGGTCGCTGCGCGCCTGAAATCCACTACGTTCGGGTAATGGAAGTCATACAGATAGCCGCCTTCCACCGGCACAATCGGCTCGTTGAAGGTGAACCAGTGCTTAACGCGGTTGCCGAACAATTTGAAACACGTCTGCGCGTAGCGGCCAAAGGCCTCCACGACGTCACGGTTTTCCCAGCCGCCCTTCTCCTGCATCACCATCGGCATGTCGAAGTGAAACAGCGTGATAAACGGCGTGATGCCCTGCGCCAGCAGTTCGTCAATGACGTTGTTATAGAACGCCACCGCCTCTGGATTCACCTCGCCCGTACCGTCAGGAATCAGGCGTGACCAGCTTAGCGAAGTGCGGAAGCTGTTATGTTTTAACTGCTTCAACAACGCGATGTCCTGTTTCCAGTGCTGATAAAACGTCGAGGTGTTCGCCGGGCCAACCCCCTGATGGAAACGACCTGGCTGGCGGTCGAACCACACATCCCATGTGGTCTGGCTTTTGCCGCCGTTCAGGCTATCCCCTTCGGTTTGCAGCGCTGAGCAGGCACTGCCCCACCAGAAGTTTTCAGGAAAACGGTATCTCATTGTTCTGACTCCTTGATTCATTATGAGTTGCTACGGGCAGCGTTCGCCACGGAGACGGCGTCCTGGGCTTTTTGCTCTTCTGTTTTCATCAGAGAGCGTTCGTAAGCGCGCAGGAACGGGAGGTAAATCAGCGCCGACATCACCATGCAGATCAGGCACATCACCACCGGACTAAAGGCCCAGTTTGCCGCCCACGATGCGCCAATCGGTGCGGGCGTGGTCCACGGCGTCAGTGACACTACCTGATCCAGCCAGCCCAGACGGGTCGCAGCGTATGCCAGTACGGCGTTGATCATGGGCACGAAGACGAACGGGATAAACAGCATCGGGTTCATGATGATCGGCGCACCGAACAGAATAGGCTCATTAATGTTAAAGAAGCTAGGGACGATCCCCATTTTGCCGATCGTCCGCAGATGGGTAACGCGACTGCGCAGCAGCAGGAAGGCCAACGGTAAAGTAGAGCCCACGCCGCCGATCAGCAGGTAGTGATCCCAGAAACCTTGCAGATAAACGTGTGGCAGGGCGACACCCGCCGCGAGAGCAGCCTGGTTTGCCGACAGGTTTGCCATCCAGAACGGGTTCATAATGCCCGTGACGATCAGCGAGCCGTGAATACCGGCAAACCAGAAAATCTGGCACATCAGAACCGAAAGCAGGATCGCCGGCAGGGAGTCAGACGCTGAAACCAGCGGTGCCAGCAGATGCATAATCGCCTGCGGAATAATCATTCCGGTCTGCGCTTCAATAAACAGGTTCAGCGGATGCAGCGTCGCAATGACCACCAGAACCGGAATGAGGATCTCAAACGAACGGGCGACGCCGGTCGGAACCTCTTTCGGCAGACGGATTGTGATGTTGTGCTGCTTCAGCCAGGCATAGACGCGCGTGGAGTAGATGGCGGTGATCAGTGCGGTAAAGATCCCCTGACCGGAAAGGTACTGCGTGGAGATTTTACCGTCGGCATACGGTGCGGCGACCAGTAAAAAGGCCATAAACGCCAGCAGGCCGGACATAATCGGATCGAGAGTAAACTGACGGCCCAGACTGGCGCCAATACCCACGGAGATGAAGAACGTCATAAAACCCATACTGAGGTTAAACGGCAGCATCAGTTGTTCACGATATGTGGCGGAAAAATCGAGCCAGCCACGGGCAAAGCTGTTGGTGGTTTCGGCAGAGAACGGCGGAAAAATAAACACCAGCATGAACGAGCCGATGATCATAAACGGCAGCGCTGCGGTAAAACCATCACGAATCGCAATCACGTATTTCTGCTGGCCCAGTTTACCGGCAAGAGGCGTGATGGATTGTTCTATGACAGCAACCATTGACTGATATAACGAACTCATAATGACACCTTTCTAATGTGCCGCTTCAATCAGCGACAGAGCAAAATCCAGCACCTTGTCACCACGTTGCATTCCGTAATCCTGCATATCAATGGCTTTTACGGGGATGTTTTGGGTGGCAGCCTTCTCTGAGAGCGTGTTAAGCATGTATTTTACCTGGGGGCCAAGTAACACCACCTGGTAGTTTGGAAACTGAATGTCAAATTCGGAAACGCCATATGCATCAATTTGTACTGGCAGCTTCCGCTCTTCTGCGGCTTCGACCATTTTACGAACCAGCAGACTGGTGGACATCCCTGCAGAGCAACACAACATAATCCTGAACATTATTAACCATCCTCAAAATGTAAAAACTTATTGCGAGTCTGATTTGATATCATACGGAAACCGGTTTCCATACGAAGCAAACGGAACTGTGACAACCGTCAAGATCTTATTCTTATAAGGCTAATTATTTGGATTTGGCTCACGGTTTTGTCGCTATTTCACGCTTTTTGAGTGGAAACGGAAAATCGGTTTCCATGAAAAAAGGAAAACGCTATACTGCTGGTGGCGAATATTTAAGCCAATGTTAAATTCAGGATTGAAGGAGCCAGGCAGGCTCTGTCAGGGGAGAATGATGTCTACTATCAACGATGTATCGCGTTTGGCTGGCGTGTCTAAAGCCACGGTGTCGCGCGTGTTGAGCGGATCGCGTGGTGTGAAGGAAGCCAGTCGTCTTGCCGTGTTAAAGGCGGTGGATGAGCTGAACTATCGTCCGAATGTGATTGCCCAGTCGCTGCTCAGTCAGTCCACCGGCTGCATAGGCGTGATTTGCGCGCAGGACAACATCAACCAGACGACGGGCTACCTTTACGCGCTGGAAAAGCACCTGAGTCAGCATCAGAAACATTTGTTGCTTCGTTTCGCCAATACCAAAGCGGAGGTGATGAGCGCCCTCGATGAGTTAAGCTGCGGCTTGTGTGACGATGTGCTGATTATTGGTGCGCGTTTTCCGCTGCATATCACGCAGGAGAACGTCATTCTGGTGGACTGTCTGGAGGCAGGCGACGACGTGACCAGCATTCAGTTTGACCACACCTTTGCCACCGAAACGGCCTGTAACTATCTGATTAGCCAAAATCGTCGGCAGATAGCCCTCATCCATCCTGAAGGCATGGGGTTCTGCGAACAGGTGCTGCTCGGTTACAAACATGCGCTGGAGAAGAACTTCCTGCCGTTTAATCGCAACCTGGTCTTTATGGAAGCGACCTCTTCCTCGGTAGCGTTACAGGAGCTGTTAAATAACGCTTCCACGCTTAACTTTAACGCGCTGCTGGTGGCGGATGAGCAGCAGGCTCAGCGGGTGATCCCGCAATTGCAGGCGTTTAATAAGTCGGTTCCGGAAGACATTATGATCTTTAGCCTCGCCGGCTCGCTGCATCTGCCGGGGATCCCGACCATCCCGGCAATCGAATACTCTATGGATGCGATGGCGGCGCGGATTGTCAGTTGGCTGAACGAAAAAACGCAAAGTATGTTGGGATCGTATGTGCTGCGCGGCGACTTAATCATCCCGGATGTGCGTCAGCGGTAAAGTTTATCATCGGGCGTGAAGTGCGGGCTTCACGCTTACATGTCCGGGCATTCCACCTTGCCGAGCGCTTCCCAGTAGTTGTTCTGATTATTCCTTTCCATCGCCAACGCCGCCTCGCGGATGTGCTGCTGATTGTCTTTATTCGCCATGATCGTTTTTTCCCACGCCTCGTCAGAAGGTGAACCCTGCGGCGTACAGATTTTGCGTAGGTCCTTGAGTATCGTATTTTTTTCGTGCGCGGATTGCAGTGCGCCGTAAGGCGAGTCGGCCTGTGCCAGCGTGGGCAGCAAGAAAAGGGCGGCAATGATCGATAAAACGGCTCGTTTCATGATAATAATCCTTGTAGTCGATGCGCATCATTTCAAGAGTAAGTGTAGACGGTGTACGACTCCCTCAGCAGCCCGTGCTACTGTCGGAAAACGATTCAGCCAAAAGTTGTAGTTTTTCAGGAGGATAGAGTGCAGATACAGATTACAGATACCGTTACCGAAGACGATCAAAACGCGCTGCTTGCTGGACTGCGTGCCTACAATTTCCAGTTTCTGAAAACGAGAAATTTTGGCGATCTGGCGGTTTACTGGCGTGACGATCAGCAGGAAATTCGCGGTGGATTGATTGGCAAAATCAAAGGGGAATGGCTGAGCATTGATTTTTTATGGATGCATGAGTCCCTGCGCAAAGGCGGTTACGGCAGTCAACTGATCCAGGCTGCAGAGCACGCCGCTCGCGAGAGAGGTTGTCTCCATGCGCTGGTCGATACCCTGAGTTTTCAGGCGCTGCCGTTCTATCAGAAGAACGGTTATCAACTGCAATTGACCCTCGATGACTTCCCGGAAAAAGGGGCCGCCCGGCATTATTTATCGAAAACATTTTGATGACCGGACGGGTTCACCATGACGTCTGGACGTCGATTCACTTTCTTGCATAGCAGAATAGTGTATGTTCTGAACAATCATTTAATTCTTAAGCGGTAAAGAGATGAGACGGATTGAGATCGTACTGGGAGAGCTTGAAAGGCTGACGCGTGGGCTGGATCGTGCCGATTTGGCGCAGGAAACGGCGTTCACGGCGGAGGCGATTGGCTTTAACCTGGGGCTGGCGCGCAACTCGGTCAGTAAAGATCTCAATCAGCTGTGGAACGATGGTCTGGCGATTAAAAGCCGGGGACGTCCGGTGTTCTTCCTGCACAGACAGACGCTGGAGACGTTGCTGGGGCGCAAGCTGGAGAGTAGCGAGCGCGAAGTGCGCTCGGTGGCCGACCTGCTTCCGCAAGCGGAAAATACGGGCGGTGACGATCCTTTCACCGGTCTGATTGGCTACGATCGCAGCCTGCGTGACGCCGTAGAAAAAGGCCGTGCCGCCGTGCTCTATCCGCAGGGCCTGCATGTGTTGCTGACCGGGCCGTCCGGCGTAGGGAAAACCTTTTTTGCCGAACTGATGCACCGCTTTGCCTGCGAGCAAGCCGCCGGTTCCCCGCCGCCGCTGGTCTATTTTAACTGCGCCGAGTACGCCCATAACCCGGAACTGCTCTCTTCGCACCTGTTTGGCCATCGTCAGGGGGCCTTCACCGGTGCGAGCGAGAATAAACCCGGTCTGGTCGAGCAGGCGGACGGCGGTTATTTGCTGCTCGATGAAGTGCATCGCCTGCCCTACGAAGGACAGGAGAAACTATTTTCTATTCTCGATAAGGGCGAGTACCGTCCGCTGGGATCCAGCGCCACGGCGCGTCCAATCTCGGTTCGTCTGATTTGCGCGACCACGGAACCGGTGAGTTCATCGCTGTTGCGTACCTTCCAACGACGAATTCAGGTGAGCATCGACTTGCCGGGGATTCGTCAGCGATCGATTGAGGAACAGGTGGAGCTGATCGTCGGTTTTTTGCAGCGTGAAAGTCGCAAAATCGAGCGTACGGTCAGCATCGACAAAACGCTGTTGCTCTGGCTGTTGAACAAACCGCTGGAGGGCAACATTGGTCAGTTGAAGAGCGATATCCAGTTCCTGTGCGCCCAGGCGTGGGCATCGGGGATGACGGAACATAACGACACGCTACAGCTGGATAAACGGCTGGCGGAGATACCGTTCCATGCCACGCCGGAACAACGTCTGCTGGTCGATGCGCTGTTTGAAGGAAAAGAGCGGCTGAACATTGATGCGCGTACGCTGCCGGCGCTGAAAACCTCACTGGCGACCGGGGCGGAAATCGAAGAGAGCGATCTCTTTTACAGCTTCCTGACCCGTGAATATGTCAATCTGCGCAACAGTAATGTCCCGCCGGCGGAAACGCTGGCTATCCTGAAAAACAAGCTCAGTTCAATCTTTGAATATGGCCTCTACAGCCGCGATAGCGTGGCGCATCCGCCGCGCTATGGCGATCAAATTGAAGAACGCGTGACGCTACTGATCGGCTGCGTGGAGCAGGTGTTGGGCTTTACGCTGCCGGAAAATCTGGTGAATCCGCTGCGCAAGCACTTCCTGGCGCTGATTGGCTATGTCCAGCGCGGGCTGATTCCGCAGCTCTACTCTTCCAGCCTGATCCTCGATCGCTGCAAGGATGAATACGATAACGCCACGCTGTTGTGTCGGAAAATCAATGAACTGCTGCATATTCAGTGCCCGGCGACGGAAGTGGTCTGGCTGTGTCTGTTCCTGAAAGAGTGCCGTCACTACCGCCAGCGCATTGATGCCAGCCCGGACTGCGGCGTGATCCTCGTCGCGCACGGCGCAACCACCGCGACCAGCATGGCGCAGTACGTCAACCGTGTACTGGAACGCGATCTGTTCAGCGCGGTCGACATGCCGTTTGAGCAGTCGGTGCATGACACGCTGGAAACGCTGACCCAGATTATTCAGACCCAACGCTATCAGCGGCTGATTCTGATGGTTGATATTGGTTCACTGGTGCATTTCGGCAGTACGATCAGCAAGTTATTTCAGATAGACGTGCTGTTAATGCCCAACATCACGCTGACCAGCCTGCTGGAGATCGGGCTGGATTTAAGCTACGAAACCAGCGACTTGCCCCAGCTTGCGGCGCTCATGCAGAGCAAAAACATCCCCTGTCAGCTGTGTACCCCGCAGCAGGAAAACGGCGGCAAAGTGCTGGTTGTCTCCTGCATTACCGGCATGGGTACGGCGGAAAAGATTAAAAAAGTGCTTGAGGAGAGCTTTGGCGAACTGATGTCGCAGGACACGCGCATGGTTATTCTCGATTACAACGACGTGCGCAGCCTCGAACGCGTCCAGCAGGCGCTGAACGCCAATGAGCGACTGGCGGGAATTGTCGGTACTTTCCAGCCGGGGCTGCCGGATATTCCGTTTATCTCGTTGGAAGAACTGTTCTCTGAGCAGGGGCCAGAACTGGTGTTAAGTCTGCTGACGCCGGATCTCTCCAGCGCCGAACGCCGTCTGGAGATGGAGCGCAGCGCCATGCGCTTTATCAGCGCGCTGACCATGGAGAGCATTATTAACCATATTTCGGTGCTCAATCCGCAGCGCATTCTCAAGGAGATGGAGGGCGTGCTTAACCACCTGACGACCACGCTTTCCCTGAAACCGAGTCGCCAGGTGACACTACGCTTCCTGATCCACTGCTGTTGCATGGTTGAGCGTATCGTGATCAACCGTAAACCGTTACAGATGGCGCTGGAAAACAAACCGAATCTCGATCCCCGCGCGTTTAGTGTCATTAAATCTGCGTTTCTGCCCATTGAAGAGGCCTATGCCATCCGTTTATCGGATGCGGAATATTTTTATATCTACGAACTGCTTTATAGCTGATCCCTTAACGGGCGAGGCGTTGCGCCCTGCCCGCTCTCTTTTCCCCCTCGCGTGACACAAATACTGGCACAACCCTTGCTCTTACTTTGATGAGTTTTGCCGGATGGCGGCATAAATGCCTTATCCGGCCTACAAAAGCATTATCCGTAGGCCTGATAAGCGAAGCGCCATCAGGCATTGCAAATCTCATGTAATCGCGCCAGGAGGCCATTTTGACTACCACTCAACCGTTGCCCGAAATTCTGCTGCTCACGCATGGTGGCTGGGGACAACAGCTCTGTAACAGCCTGCGTATGGTGATGGGCGAAATTAAAGGCGTGACGGAAATTGCACTGATGCCCGTCGATACGCTGGGCGAGTTTTATCAGCGTGTCGAGGACGTGGTGAAAACCATGCCGGACGGCTCGCTTATTCTGACCGATTTTGTTGGCGGCACGACGTCCAATGTGGCAGCGCGGCTGAGCGCGGATTATCCGGTGGCGGTCGTTTCCGGGTTGAACGCGTCGCTACTGCTGGAAGCGCTGGACAGACGTGAACACGGCTCGCTGACCCTCTGCGTCAGTGAACTGGTGGAAGCCGGACGCAGCAGTTGCCTGGACGTTGTCGCTCATGTCCGTCAATTACAACAATCACAATAAGGAAAATCATCATGGCAAACATCGTGTTATGTCGTATCGATAGCCGACTGATCCACGGACAGGTGGTGACGAAGTGGGTCGGGCAGTCCCAGGCTAACCGCATCGCAGTGGTCAGTGACGAACTGGACGCCGATCCGTTTATGAAAAATATCTACCTGATGGCCGCGCCGCCGAACATCAAAGTGGATTGCTACAGCAACCAGAGCTTTGCGGCTTCCTGGAAAGAGAACCAACTGGGCGACGGCAATGTGCTGGTGCTGTTCCCCTCCCTGGCGGCGATTCAACAGGCCGTACAACAGGGGTTTGATGTCACGACCATTCAGGTTGGCGGCCTGGGCGGCGGGCCAAACCGTAAAGCCGTGTTCCAGAACATTACGCTCGATGAAAAAGACGTTGGCATTCTTAACGACCTGAAAAGTCGTGGGATTCAGGTGTTCTTCCAGACTATCCCGGAAGATAAACCGCAGTCGCTGGACGATATCCTGAAAAAATTCTAATTCTCTGATAATGGGATAACACTATGGATACCTTAGTTTTTGCAAGCCTCATGGGGTTGTATTACTGGTTTGCCCGCTTACGCCTTGGCTACACCTTCTCTGCCATGCTGCTTCAGCCGGTGGTGGTGGCCGTCTTTGTCGGGCTGCTGCTTGGCAACATGCAGACGGCGATGATTATCGGCGCGGGGATGCAGCTCGTTTATCTCGGCGTGACCTCAACGCCTGGCGGTAACGTGCCGTCAGATCCGGCGCTGGCAGCCTGTATCTCGATTCCAATCGCAGTGAAAGCCGGGATGGATCCGAACCTGGCGATTGCGCTGGCGATCCCCTTCGGTGTGATCGGCGTTTTCCTCGACCAGTTGCGTCGTACGCTGAACGCGGCCTGGGTACATATGGCCGATAAGCACGCGGAAACGGCGAATATGTCGGGCATCATGCGCTGTGCGTTCCTCTACCCGGCATTGCTCGGACTGGCGCTGCGTTTCCCGGTGGTGTTTGCCGCGAACTACTTCGGTCAGGACGTGGTGGAAAGTTTCCTCAAACTGATGCCGCACTGGCTGACCCACTCCTTTGAAATCATGGGCGGGATCCTGCCGGCGCTGGGCTTCGCCATCACCATTATGGTGATCGGTAAAAAGAGCCTGCTGCCGTGGTTTATCGGCGGATTCTTCGCGGTGCTGTACCTCAAGGTGGACATCATGGCGATGGCGATCTTCGGTACCTGTGTGGCCTTCCTGATTAAAGGTCTGGCGAAAAATGAAGGAGCAGCATGATGAGCAGCGACGTAATGCAGCATGAACTGGTTGAGCGCGCACGGACAACCGGGGCGTTGACCAAAGCGGACATCACCAAAGCGTGGTTTATCTACTGGCTGGGCGCGGAGGTATCCAACTCCTATGAACGTCTGCAGAGCCTGATTTTCTGCGCCTCGATGACGCCGATCATCAAGAAGCTCTACCCACAAAAAGAGGAGCAGGTGGAGGCGCTAAAACGTCACCTGAACTTCTTCAACTCTGAGCAAACTTTTGGCGCGGTGATCCAGGGGATTTCCATTGCCATGGAAGAGCAGAAAACGCGCGGCGAGCCGATCAGCGATGCCTCAATTACCGGGATTAAAACCGGTCTGATGGGCCCGCTGGCTGGGATGGGCGACTCCATTGTTTGGGCCGCCGTCATGCCGCTGCTCATTGCGATTTTCATTCCTTTCGCCGCCAATGGCAGCGCGTTTGGCGGTATTGCACCGCTGATCCTCTATCCGGCAATCACGCTGGCGATAAGTTACGGCCTGATCCACAAAGGCTACACCCTGGGGCGTGATTCTATCGTCGGATTACTGCAAGGGGGGCGAATCAAAGAACTGATCTACGGCGCGAACGTGCTGGGGTTAATCATGATGGGCGCGTTGTCGGCAAGCTACGTCAAGATCACTACGCCGTTGAAAATCAGCGCGCTGAAGGGTTCTGAAGTGGTGGTGCAGCAGATCCTCGACTCCATCGCGCCAGGCCTGCTGCCGCTGGCGGCGGTGTTTGCCATCTATATCTTTCTGGTGAAGAAAGGGCCGCGATACACCACCATTCTGTTGTCGATTGTGGCGCTTAGCGTGGTTTGTTCGCTGCTGGGAGTGTTGTAAGTCATGACACAGAATATCTATCAACAGCTGGGACTAAAACAGGTGATTAACGCCTGCGGCAAGATGACGATTCTTGGCGTCTCCAGCGTCGCGCCCCAGGTGATGCAGGCCACTGCGCGGGCGGCCTCCGCCTTTGTCGAAATCGATGAGCTGGTGGACCGTACCGGTGAGCTGGTTTCCCGCTTTACCGGCGCGCAGGACAGCTATGTGACCTCCTGCGCGTCGGCGGGGATCGCCATTGCCGTTGCCGCCGCTATTACTCGTGGCGACCCGCTCAGGGTGGCGCTCATGCCAGACAGCAGCGGCATGGCCAACGAAGTGGTGATGCTGCGCGGTCATAACGTGGATTATGGCGCTCCCATCACCAGCGCCATTCGTCTGGGCGGCGGGCGCGTCGTGGAGGTCGGGGCGAGCAATCTCGCCGCGCGTTGGCAACTGGAGAGTGCGATTACCGACGAGACCGCCGCGCTGTTGTATGTGAAATCGCACCACTGTGTACAGAAGGGCATGCTCAGCATTGACGACTTTGTACAGGTTGCGCAGATCCATAACCTACCGTTGATTGTCGATGCCGCCGCCGAGGAGGATTTACACGCCTGGGTGGCGAGTGGGGCGGATATGGTTGTCTACAGCGGGGCAAAAGCCTTCAATGCGCCCACCTCCGGGTTTATCACCGGCAAGAAACCGTGGATTGCCGCCTGTAAAGCGCAGCATCACGGCATCGCCAGAGCGATGAAGATCGGCAAAGAGAACATGGTCGGACTGGTGTATGCACTGGAAAATTATCATCAGGGGCAGACTGTGGTGACCGCCGAACAGTTGCAACCGACGGCAGAGGCGATTTCGGCAATCCGTGGGCTGACCGCCGATATTGAGCAAGACGAAGCCGGGCGCGCTATCTGGCGTATTCGTGTACGGGTCGACGCGCAGGCGCTCGGTCTGGACGCGCGTGAAGTCGAAGCTCAACTTCGGGGAGGCGATATCGCTATCTACGCCCGTCGCTATAACCTCCATCAGGGCGTCTTTAGCCTCGACCCACGTACGGTCGCCGAAGGGGAAATGGCACTCATTGTGGCGCGACTCAGGGAGATTGCAGAACATGCAGCAGATTAATTTTTATCGCCAACGTGTGGCGATTAACGTGCTGGCGAAAGATATCGCCAACGCCCGGGAAATCTATGACGCCGCCGAGGGACATGCGGTGATTGGCATCCTGTCCGCGCAGTTTTCGTCAGTTGACGAAGGCGTCCAGGAGGTCAAACGTTGGATGGCCGAAGTCCCCTCGGTTTCAGTGGGCCTGGGGGCAGGCGATCCGGCGCAGTATTACAAAGCGGCGATGATTGCATCACAGGTCCATCCGGCGCACGTCAACCAGACCTTCACCGGCAGTGGTTTTGCGGCGGGGGCGTTGGCGGCGACAGGCGGAGAACAAACGCACATCAACGCGCTGGTCAGCCCGACGGGGACGCCTGGTGAGGTACTGATCTCCACCGGCGTCAGTAGCGGTCAGGGAACGCCAGCGCGCGTCTCCTGCGATGCTGCAATCCGTATGATGCAAGATATGGGCGCGCACGCGGCGAAGTTCTTCCCAATGGGGGGCGAAAAGTCTCTTCCTGAGCTGTATGTGCTGGCAACCACTGCGGCACGTAACGGCATGACGCTGATCGAACCGACGGGTGGCATTGATGTGGAAAACTTTGGCGTCATACTGCAAACCTGCCTGGAGGCAGGCGTGCCGCGCGTAATGCCGCATTTATACACATCGATTATCGACCCACAAACGGGCAACACCCGACCTGAAGATATCGTCCGGTTAATGGAGATCGTGAAAGCGTTGGTCTGAACCGAATGGCGCTGCGTGTGGTTGGCGCAGCGCCATCAGGATTTTTGAATATTCCCTCTTTATGCTTTTTTCTTCTTATTGATGCCTTTTCGTTTTTTAAACCGCAGCAGCCTTCCCGCTATAGTCATTTCATTACTCATCAGGCGGTTATTTCAAAAGGATAAAAACGTGAAATTGACGATACCTCATTTACGGACAGGGGCGGCGGTACTGTTGGCGGGATTGTTGTTGGTCGGTTGCGACCAGCAGAGCAGTGATGCAAAGCACATCAAAGTCGGCGTGATTAACGGCGCCGAGCAGGATGTGGCGGAAGTCGCCAAAAAAGTGGCGAAAGAGAAGTACGGTCTCGACGTCGAACTGGTCGGTTTCAGCGGCTCACTGTTGCCGAACGATGCCACCAACCACGGCGAACTGGATGCCAACGTCTTCCAGCATCGCCCGTTCCTTGAGCAGGATAATCAGGCGCATAACTATAAGCTCGTGGCGGTGGGGAATACCTTTGTCTTCCCGATGGCCGGCTACTCGAAAAAAATAAAAACGGTCGATCAATTGGCGGACGGCGCAACGGTGGCGATTCCTAACGATCCCACCAACCTCGGACGGGCGCTGTTGCTGCTGCAAAAAGAACAGTTGATTACCCTGAAAGAAGGAAAAGGATTGCTGCCGACGGCGCTGGACATCACCGCCAACCCGCGTCATTTACAGATTATGGAGCTGGAAGGGGCGCAACTGCCGCGCGTACTGGACGACCCGAAAGTTGACGTGGCAATTATCAGCACCACTTATATTCAGCAAACCGGGCTTTCTCCGGTTCACGACAGCGTGTTTATCGAAGATAAAAATTCGCCGTATGTGAACATCCTGGTGGCGCGAGAAGACAATAAAGATGCGGAAAATGTGAAGGAATTTCTGGCGTCTTATCAGTCACCTGAAGTCGCAAAAGCGGCAGAAACGATCTTTAACGGCGGCGCGGTTCCGGGGTGGTGATCGGTAACGCATTCAGATAACTGAATTTTATCGCCAGAAGCGCTCTTCTGGCGATACTGTACAACGCTACCTTTATCGCTGAACGAGCATTAAGATTATCCCTTCTTTTCCTTGTGTTCAGATTTTTCAATGAACAATGTACTTCCATTCTTTTTTGTACTCAAAAACCCCGCTTCTAATAGTCATTTGTCCTTTTTTGTAAGGTTATGATGAGTAATCTGTAGATTTATATTCTGAGAAAAAGTATGTGACTAAAAGAAAAGATCGTTACGGGAAAATTCCTGGAATTGGCGGGTTTTGCAACACCAGGTTAACGATGGTTACGTTTTTTATTAAAATAAGATTTTTCTTACAATAAAATAAAAGAAGGTTTCATTCATAATTAATTATTAATTATTAACACATTACGTAAAGTACCCGAGTTGGTTTGTCAGGATTATTCTCTTAATCGTGAAAAATGGTTTTTCTGGCTAAAAATTCGACTGCAAATGTATCTTTTTTGTTTAAATTATTTTTGTTTTTTGTTTTAAGTGTGATCGTGAGGCGTTTAATTTAGCTGTGTTTTGGTTTATGTATTGATCTAGATCAATTTAATCGATTTATAAAATTTTATCTTTTTTTAACCAATGCTGTCTTATAAAAACCTAATTATCGATATATTTATAAGGGTGAATAGCGTAGATAGAAGGCAGCACTTTATTTTCCAATAAGCATTTGGATTGATCGGTTTTGGTTGAAAAATCCTAATATTGCGGATGAAAGTTTTGCGTATATCATGTCAATGGAACCGAAAGGTGTTATTCAGTACCCGTATTCATGATGGGGCGAGAATCGTTTTATCTTAATAACACATTCAATGGGCTGTTCATTTATATCAACCACAACAGGGAATTAATTATGCGTAAATATAATTTTGCGTTGTCCGCATTAGCAATGGTTTTCACTTCTGCATTTACTGCTTCAGCATTTGCCGTTGATGGTACTATTACAATTAACGGACAAATTACTGATACCACTTGTACTATTTCTGTCGATGGCGGCAGTAATGATGCAACAGTAATACTGCCAACCGTCTCTTCGTCTACCCTCGCAACAACAGGGGCAACAGCCGGTGCGACGCCGTTTACGATCTCACTGAGTAGCTGTTCAGGTACGGCGTTGAATAATGCCAGCACCTATTTTGAACCCGGTACCTATGTTGATAGCACAACCGGCCGTCTGAATATTGATACTGGCGCGTCTGATGCCGCGACTTTCGTTCAGGTTCAATTATTAAATGCCGATCGTAATCCTATTGTGGCAGGGGCTTCAGTGGCGGCCGGTCAGAATGATATCCCGGTTGATATCTCGTCTGGCAGCGGTTCACTGAATTACTTTGCACAATATTATGCGACAGGCACAGCGACTGCGGGTTCCGTAACGACTCAGGTCGATTACACCATGGTATACGAGTAACAGAAACAGGAGTAAGGGGACATCCTTTACTCCTGATTATGAGGTAACGAGATGTTAAAGATATTATCTTCCGGCATGGTTTTATTATTTTCGATGTTCTCACTGAACGTCATGGCTGACGTTGTTATTAATGGAACACGCATTGTCTTTAATGCAAAAGACAAGGAGTCGACGGTACAGCTAAAAAACCGGGGGAGTAATCCTTATCTTTTACAAATATGGATAGACGATGGTAACCCACGGGCGAAACCGGGAGAAATCAACGTTCCATTTCTCATTACGCCTCCTGTCGTTCGTATTGACCCGACTAAAGGGCAAGCGGTGCGAATTATGGCGACAAACCCAGCATTACCGCAGGACAGGGAGTCTGTTTTTTGGTTTAACATGCTGGAGATTCCGCCAAAAGCACAGGCCGCAACGTCGGGGAATACCCGTATGCAGTTGGCATTTCGTACCCGTATAAAATTATTCTATCGTCCGGATAATCTGCAGCCAACACCATTGCAGTCATATAAAGAACTAAAACTATCCCTACAAGGGAACAATATAAAAGTTGTCAACGATTCTCCTTATTACATCACCTTTAACAAGATTGAGATTCGTAAGACAAAAGAGTCCGAAGTCCTGGCATCTGTAGAGAAATTTCCCCAAAGGATGGTAAATCCTAAAAGTGAAATAGTATTCCCCCTCGCGAATAGAAAGTCAGCAAGGTTAAGTGATGCTTCATTTTTTTACAGTGTAATAAATGATTATGGTGGAGAAACAACAAATGAGCATAAATTACAAAATAGCCCATAATGCTATTTCTTGTTCTCTGAGACTAACCCGCGTTGCTCAATTCATTATCTTTTCTTTTGTTTCTGTTCAGATTGCCTTTGCTGACACCGATGATGTGCAGTTTAATAGTGATTTTTTGCGCTCAGCGATTGATGTGAGTAATTATTCACGGGGGAATCCGGTCCCTCAGGGGCAATATCATGTTGATCTTTATGTGAATGATAAGTGGAAAGGGCGCGGCGACGTTAAATTTGAAAATGATAAAAGTAATCCCCTTGTCGCCAGACCTTGTTTTACACTAAAGCTGGTATCCATGCTGGGTATCGATATTGATAAAATTGAACCAGAAATGCGTCAGTTGCTCAAAACTGATGACAGTTGCGTGCGTATTAATGATATTTCTCCCGATTTAACAGCCTATTACGATGTGACATCGCAGCGTATTAATGTGCAGGCACCTCAGATATGGCAACTTCGCCAGGTTCGCGGCTATGTGAATCCTGAATTATGGGATAACGGTATCCCTGCGGCGACGCTGCAATATGATTACAACGCATGGCATGCCGATATGTCCGGATCTGATGCCATCTCTTCCCAGTATTTAGGTTTGATGGGGGGACTCAATTGGGATGCGTGGCGCTTACGCTATCGTGGCATTTTTAACTGGAACAATGATAAGGGCTGGCAATATGACTCAACCAGCACTTACCTTGAGCGCGGCATTATCCCGTTACGCAGTAAGCTGGTGATGGGCGATTCCACCACCGATGGTCAGGTTTTTGACAGCGTCGGTTTTCGCGGCGTGATGCTGACTTCTGACGATCGTATGTATGAGGATTCACAGCGTGGATATGCGCCAGTCATTACTGGTGTTGCAAACACTAACGCCCTGGTCAGCGTCAGTCAGCGAGGCGTACGCATTTATCAATCGACGGTACCGCCCGGCGCATTCCGTATTGACGACCTGTACCCCAACGGCACAGGGGGCGATCTGCTGGTCACCGTTAAAGAGGCGGACGGAAGCGAACACAGTTTTACCGTCACCTACGCTTCCATCGCTGAATTGCTGCGTCCGGGAACCAGTCGCTATTCGCTGATGGCTGGGCGCTATCGGAATTCCTCTGTGAATGAAAAACCGCAGATAGCGATGGGGACATTTCGTCACGGTTTCACCAACCTGTTGACCACTTACACGGGGGCCATTGGCGGGGAGGATTATCAGTCTGTCGCCGGTGGCATTGCGCTCAATACCCCTGTTGGCGCCTTTTCTGCTGATATCACGCATGCCCGAACGACGCTTGCGGATGACAGCAAACGTGAAGGCCAAAGCATCCGTTTTTCATTTGCCAAGATCTTACCTGTCGTGGATACCAATATCACGCTGGCGAGCTACCGCTATTCCAGTTCGGGTTATTACGATATTGATGACGCAATGCTGATGCGCGACTTAGAGAGAACGAATAAAGGCGCCTATTCCAGCAGCATTAACCGTAAAAATCGGCTGCAACTCAGCGCGACGCAAACTATTTCAGATACGCTTGGGAGTATTAACATCAGCGCCAGTACCCAGGATTACTGGAATAAAAGCGGGCGCGACACCGAATATCAATTGGGCTACACCAATGCCTTTAAGTGGTTCAATTTTAACCTTAATGCCAGTCGTACCCGCGATTTAGTCAAAGATAAATGGGACAACAAAATTGCGATTGGTATCTCTTTACCCCTCGGGAATAGTGCGCGCTCAGCGTATCTCAGCTCCACCTATGTACAAGAGAGCGGGCATCGGGGACTGCAAAACTCAATCGCCGGAACGTCCGGAGAAAACCGCCAGTATAACTGGAGCGCGTTCGCTAATCAGGATCATTACGACCATAGCAGCAGTAAAACCACTGGCGGGGCCAGTGGAAACTGGACTTCACCCTGGACCACCCTGGGAGGCAACTTCTCTGCGGGTCAGGGTTATCAGCAATATGGTATGAACCTTTCTGGCGGCGCTATCGCCTGGCAAAACGGTATTGTGCTGACGCCTATTATGGGTGACACCATGGCTGTCATCGAAGCAGAGCATGCCGGGGGCGCGAAGGTTACGAATAACAGCAGCCTCAGCCTTAACCGTAGCGGTAATGCCGCTGTGCCTTATCTCTCCCCGTATCGCCAGAACACCATCGAACTCGATCCGAAAGGGTTATCGAATGATGTCTCCCTGGACGTCACCAGTCAGAACAGCGTACCTACCGCGGGTGCGGTGGTACTGATGAAGTACGCGACGGATAAGGGATATTCGGTTCTTTTCACCCTTCAACATGCCGGTGAGTCTCTGCCGTTTGGCGCAGATGTCGTGGATGAGCGCGGCAATACTGTCGGTTATATCGCCCAGGGAGGGCAAAGTTTTGCTCGTGTTAAGAATCTGTCGGGCACACTGCGTGTGAAATGGGGAAGTGCTGTGGGTCAGCAATGCCAGTTCAGCTACCGCTTATCAGAGCAGAAAAGTGCGAATACCGCCGACTTACGTCGCGCTGATGCGGTATGCCAGTCATTAAGGAGTGAAAAATGAAATCTATCGTAACGGGAGTGGTGCTCTCTTTTTTGACACTGGTAGCGATGTGCGGCGTGGCGCGTGCCGACGGGACATGGGTGAATTGTGATCGTACCAATGGCTATTACCAGTACTTTGACTCTACGACCATACAGGTGGGTAAAGACGCTGCCGTAGGGGATTTACTGGGAACATGGGTCACCTCTTACAACCCAACAGCCTGGACCTGCTCTCATCGAACCAGCTATCAGAGTTATGCGGTACCGATGGCCGTACAGGGATACCCTCCTTATACCATTTGGGGCACCACACAGGTTGATGGACAAAGTTACAACGTCTATCACACCGCGGTAAAAGCCGGATTGGGCTATATCGCCCGCTGGCGTTATACGGTTAAAGGGCAAACCAGCGACTGGTATCCCCTCACCGTCGCCAACGGCGTTTATCAGACGCCAACGCAGTTATTCACGGTGACGGGCGATGGCAGTTCATGGAAGCTTGGCGTCGATGTCCAGATTCGCTTTGTTAAAACCTCCACGTCGTTGACTGCGGGCAGCACCTCCGTTTTTGACCCGATGTATATGCGTCATTACCAGACTTATGGGGGCAGTACTTCCGTCGGAAGCGGAACCTATATGATTGCTGATTTTCTGGCGGGTGGTCTGGTGATTTCGACAACGGGGGGAACCTGTACGACATCGGATGTCACGGTTAATTTACCCCCAGTCAGTCGGACGGATTTTAGCGGGGTAGGTTATACCGCGGCACGTACAGATTTTAATCTGAATTTCACGAAATGTCCGGCGGGATTATCGAGTATCAGTTATTTATTTACACCGACTACGGCCATTATTAATAACGCCAATGGTGTTTTTGCTTTGGCGAGTACGTCAACAGCCAGTGGCGTTGGGATTCAGTTACTGAACGATCAGGATATTCCTCTGTCATTTAACACGGCGTATCTCCTGACTGATTACGATCCGGCTCAGAATAATGCAAATTATACTGTGCCGCTACGGGCGGGGTTATATCAGACGGAAGCGAACGTGTCTTCAGGCGTTGTCAAAGGTGCGGTTACCTTCACCCTGGTTTATAAATAAAGGAGAGGGCGTGAAGAAACGACTTAAGCATGTTTTGAATCACTTCCTGATATTACTTTTGCTACCATCATCGGCAATGGCGGCAACCTACATTAATTACACGCGAGTGATCGTTAATGAGAAAGACCGTGAGTCTACCTTTACGGTTTACAATGAAGGTTTGAGGCCGGTCTTATTACAGTTGTGGACGGAAAAAGAGTCGCTTTTAGAGCGTCCAGAGGATATTAAAACGCCGTTTATCATTTTACCGCCAATTTTCAGGCTTGAAGGCAACACCTCTCGCGCGGTGCGTATTCAGTTCGTCGGCGATCGGCAGACGCTGCCAGAAGACAGAGAGTCTCTCTTCTGGCTGAATACGCTTGAAGTCCCGCCAGTTGCCGATAGCAAGAGCGGTTCCGGCGCGCTGCAGGTCGCTTTTCGTACCCGGGTAAAGTTATTCTGGCGACCGCTGTCGCTGGCGGCAAACACGCTGGAAGAGAGTGTGAAGAAAATACAGATAACCGCCTCAGAGTGTGGGGGGAATCGTTGTCTATTGGTAAAGAATAATTCGCCTTTGCATGTGACATTAATGGGTCTTACGCTCAACGACGGTACAGAAATAAAACAGTTACCTGATGATGGCCTCCTCGCACCGTTGTCGACAAAAACGGTTATTTTACCTAAAAGCGCAACGGGAAACCGTACTGTCGAAACATTTTCATGGATTGATGATTATGGTGTGGTCAATACCTATAAAAACTAATGCGAAGGATACTGCTATGCTTAATTTTAATTCCTCATCCTTACGGTATAAGTTTATTTATCTGACAAAAAACATCTATGATGGTATTGCCATTCACACGCTTTTTGCAGATGCGTTACATGAGTCTGGTTTGAAAACGGAACTCAATGAAGATATTCCATTTCACCTGATAGATAAGTACATTAACTTTATCCCATTTTCATTGCGTTTTAATGTAACTTATAAGCAGCGCGATCGCGTACTTGAAAATGACATCACGCTGTCGGCAAAAGGAGAAGAGATAAAGCGAATGAGTTTTAATCATATCCTTTTTTTTGTGGATATGTATAAACCCGAACATACCTCTTTTCTGTCGTTCGAAGGGCTGCAAGATCTCAACGCGATCAGGGAGCGTATAGATGCTTTTATGGTACATTGTGATGCCGTGATCAGTGGTAATAAAAAATGCCGCTCAAGAAGTTTTTTGTTCACGCTGCGCGAACAGCAAATCGTCTTTCATTTGTTGCAGGGAATGTCTGTTAAAGAAATTGCGCTTGAACTTGAGGTGAGCGACAAGCTTGTCTATCGGGAACGATGGGCGCTGACGCGTAAACTGATTGACCAAAAAAATTGCAGACTATACAAAAGGTTAATAAACATAAAAACGACATGATGAAAGTCGCAGAGTGGACGGTGCTTTCGTGCGTCCACTCTTTTTTGTTACACCGTTCTGGCGCGGCGGCGGGAATCCATCGAGATCAACACCACGGAGGACAGGATCAGCAGCGTGCCCAGCCAGTCCGGCAGGGTGAAGGTAATGCCCAACAACAGCAGCGACAGCAGGGCGCTACTCAGCGGTTCGGCACAGCTTAAAATACTCGCTTTCGGCCCACCAATCATCTGCGCACCCTTCAGATACAGGCTGAACGTCAGCGACGTGCCAATCACCACCAGGTAGAAAAACGCCAGGATCAGGCTGCCATTGACCACAAAATCTGTGCCCTCTCCGGCGTAAAACGGCAGCAGAATCATCCCACCGATTAACATACTCCAGCCGACAATCGGCAAGGTGCCGTAGCGCGCAATCAGCGCTGACGGGTAAGTCGTATAAAATGCGGCGGCAAACGCTGAGGCAATCCCCCAGAACAGCGCGGCGGGCGAAACTGACAGTGAGGTGGGGTTGCCGTGCGTCACCAGTAAAAAGGTGCCGATGAGCGAAGTGAGGATGGCGGTCAGCACCAGCGCGCCGGGACGGGCTTTACGCACCAGCGCGAACCACGCAACGATGATCGTTGGCGACAGAAATTGCAGCACCGTGGCGGTCGCGGCGTTGGATTTTTCGATGGTTAGCAGGAAGGTGAGTTGCACCGTCAACGCGCCAACGACAGAAAAAATCAGCAGGCTCAGAGCGTCTTTGCGATCTTTGAAAAGGGAAAAGATTTTGTCGCCGTGTACCACGGAGAGCATCAGCAGAATTAAGCCGGCAAATATCAGGCGCGTCATGGTCAGAAATGGCGACGACATCTGGCTTTGCTCCATGATGTACTGCGCGCAGACCCCTGAACTTCCCCATAAAACGGCGGCAATCAGGACATTCAGCATCCCTCTTCTGGTGGACCCCATGCTTTCCTCGGCTTTGTTTTTTCGACGTTATTTGCAGGCATGATAACAGATAAGACAGCAGCGTTTCCCTCGCCATAACAGGTTGTTTATTCACGGCCTGCATGCAAATCCGAATCCAGGCGTTTTTGACATTGCGCGGGGGATGGCGGCGTTCTATTGTCAAAATGACACTTCAGCAGGAAGGAACACATCATGGGTAAGCGTCGTGGTTTAACGGCTGTGCTGGCCACTCTGGTTTCTCTCTCCCTGTTTGCCGCGCCAGTGATGGCAAATCCGGGAAATGGTAACGGAAACGGTTATGGCGGCGGCCAGGGCAACAGCAGTGGTAATCAGGGAAATAAGGGCAACCAGGGAAATAACGGGCAAAAAGGAAATTCGGCCCAGAAAAACAACGGTTCTTCCGATCATCGTAAAAATTATGGCAAACCCGATCGCGTCGAGTCCGACATTAGTTTTGCGACAGCGCGTCATCTGGCGGTGAATTATGGTCTGACGGGGTATAAATCTTTGCCGCCGGGAATCGCGAAAAACCTGGCACGAGGAAAACCGCTTCCTCCGGGGATCGCGAAAAAGGCGGTTCCGGCATCGATGCTGGGAGAACTCCCTTACTATCCGGGCTATGAGTGGAAAATCATAGGGGATGATTTAGTGCTGATAGCGCTTAGTACCGCAGTGGTAACCGCCATCATTAATGGGGTCTTTGATTAACCTATTTAAAGGCCGGGGAGCGTTCCCCGGCTTTTTACATCAGAACGCGACGTTAACGTCAGCCATCACAGAGATTTCGCTGTCGCCTTTACCTTTAACGCGTAACGCGCGTGCCGTTCGTTTCTTTATGAGAATCCGCTTTCGTCTGTGGCAAAAGCGGATTCTTTTTTATTCGCCGCGTAGGATCTGGCGGAAATGGGATACCAGCGGGCGTTGATTGGCTTTATGCCAGGCGGCCCATAATTGCGTGGAATAATTCATCCACGGCAATTCGCGTAATACCACGCCTTCCGGCGCATTGTGACGCAGGCTATGTTGAATTAGTGCCAGACCTAATCCTGCAGCGACCAGACCTAATGCTGTCAGCGGTTCGCCGGCTTCTAAACGAATATCGGGATTAAACCCGGCTTTGACGCAGGCCGCGACAAAATCATCACGTGAATGGGCATCGTCATTATGAATAACGGCAATCCACTGCTGGTTGGCAAGCTGCGTTGCGACAAGGTTTTCTTCCTCCGCCAGCGGATGATTTTGCGGTAAGGCCAACAGCATACGATCGTCCAGAACCTGAATGTATTCCAGGTCCTGTTCATAGTCTGCGGGCGGCGTATCGACCAGAGAAAAATCGAGGCTGCGCTGGCGCAAGCCTTCAATCTGGGTAGCCGGTGGCTGGCTGTAAAGCGCGATATGCACATCCGGGCGCGATACACGTAACGTACGCAACGCCGTAGAAAGCACGCCGGAATGCATGGCGTTTTCAATATAGCCAATACACAAGCCTCCATCTTCACCGCGTCCCAGACGTTTACCCAGTGATTCCAGACGATTGGCATGCGTCAGCAATGAACGCGTTTCGGCGAGGAATGTCTGCCCATCGGCAGTCAGTCGGATGCGTTGTTGATTGCGCTCGAACAGCATCAGTCCCAGGCGTTCTTCCAGTTGCGCAATCTGGCGGCTGAGCGGCGATTGCGAGATATGCAGTCGCTCAGCAGCACGTCCTACGTGCTCTTCTTCTGCGACCACGACGAAGTACTTCAGTTGGCGTAAATCAATCATATTAGACCTCAAAGGACTTAAGTTAGACGAATTATGTCCTATCAAGTCACAACCTTGCAAGGTATTGTGAGCTCCGTCACAGGGCGATAGCAAAAAACGCCCGAACTAAACCCGAATACTTGAGGACATCTTATGAGCATTAAAAATTTACTTCCCGGCAACATCGGCTTAGGCGGCGCGCCGCTCGGCAACATGTTCCGTGCCATTCCGGAAGAAGAGGCCCACGCCACCGTGAGCGAAGCCTGGAACCTGGGCGTGCGTTACTTTGATACCGCGCCGCTGTACGGCTCTGGCCTTTCTGAAATTCGTATGGGCGAAGCGCTGTCTCAGTATCCGCGCGATGAATATGTTTTGAGCAGTAAAGTCGGCCGCATCATGCTGGACGAAATGGAAGATCCCGCCAAACGTGATTTTGGTGAGAAAGGCGGTCTTTTCGAACACGGCCTGAAGAACAAAATTCTGAATGACTACTCTGCCGACGCCACTCTGCGCTCGATTGAAGACAGCCTGAAACGCCTGAAAACGGACCATCTGGATATCGTCTGGATCCACGATCCGGCGCAGGATTTCTACGGTGACAGCTGGCTGGAGCAGTTCAATATTGCCCGTACGGGTGCGTTCCGTGCGCTGACGCGTTTGCGTGATGAGGGAGTGATCAAAGCATGGGGACTGGGCGTGAACCGCGTCGAACCTTGTGAACTGACGCTGGCGCTTGATGAGCCGAAGCCGGATGCGTTCCTGCTGGCAGGTCGTTATTCCCTGTTGGATCACGAACGTGCACTGCAACGTCTGATGCCGGAAGCACTGGAACATAACGTTGATATCGTCGTTGGCGGCCCTTACAGCTCCGGCGTGCTTGCCGGTGGTGAGCACTTTGAATATCAGAAAGCCTCCCCGGCCATTAAGCAGAAAGTGGCGCAAATTCACGCCATTGCCGCGCGTTTTAACGTCGATGTTAAAGCAGCAGCACTGCAGTTCGCGCTGGCAAACCCTGCCGTTGCGGCGGTTATTCCTGGCTCCAGCCGTCCTGGCCGTATGGCGGAAGATCTGGCTGCACTGAATGCAACCGTTCCGGCTGAATTCTGGGCGGAAATGCGCCGTCAGGCTCTGGTTGCGGAAAACGCGCCGCTGCCGACCCGTTAATCAACCGAGTGAGAAAAATATGAAACTGGATCTGACAGGTAAGGTCGCTGTTGTCAGCGGCTCGACCTCCGGTATTGGGCAGGGTATTGCTGCCGGACTGGCAAAAGCAGGTGCAACGGTGGTTGTCGTCGGTCGCAAACAGCACGGCGTCGATGACGCAATGGCCGCGATTACGGCGCAACACCCTGCGGCGTCGCTGCGCGGCGTGGTGGCCGATCTCAGCACTGAACATGGCGTAAATGCGCTGATCGCCGCCGTTCCGACGGCGGATGTGCTGGTCAATAATCTGGGGATTTTCAACGATAAAGATTTCTTTAGCGTTCCGGATGACGAGTGGCTGCACTTCTACAACGTCAACGTTATCTCCGGCGTGCGCCTGGCGCGTCATTATGCGCCAGCCATGACGGAACAGGGCTGGGGGCGAATTATCTTTGTTTCGTCCGAATCGGGCGTAGCTATCCCCGGCGACATGATCAACTACGGCGTCACGAAAGCCGCGAATCTGGCGGTGTCCCATGGTCTGGCGAAGCGACTCGCCGGAACCGGTGTGACCGTTAACGCCATTCTGCCGGGGCCGACTTTTACTGATGGCCTGCAGGAGATGCTGGCGGACGCCGCCGCGCAGTCGGGACGTAGCCCGCGTGAACAAGCCGACGAGTTTGTCAGAACGGCGCGCCCGAGCTCCATCATCCAGCGTGCGGCGGATGTGGAAGAAGTGGCGAATCTTGCGGTTTATCTCGCGTCACCGCTCTCCTCGGCAACGACAGGGGCAGCCCTGCGCGTCGATGGCGGCGTCGTCGACACCCTGACAATGTAACCCTATAAATTTAAGAGAAAAATATCATGGCTAAGACAAGTGTATCGATTGAAATTCCGGCTTCTGCCGACGCCGTATGGCAACTGATGGGCGGCTTTGACGCGTTGCCGGACTGGCTGCCGTTCATCCCGAAAAGCGTGGTGACAGAAGGCGGGCGCGTACGTTCGCTGACCACTTCCGACGGCGGTACCGTGATTGAGCGTCTGGAAGCGTTTGATAATCGTCAGCGCAGCTACACCTACTCCATTATTCAGGCGCCGTTCCCGGTGGTGAATTACCTCTCAACCATCACGGTTCATGAGACCGCCGACAGCCAGGTTTCCCGCGTGGAATGGTCCGGCGAATTCACGCCAGTGAACGTCTCTGACGAAGAGGCACGGGCGCTATTTACGGGCATCTACAGTGATGGTCTCAAGGCGCTGAAGGACAACTTCGTTTCCTGATACGACCTGCAGGCGTCGGAGAATCTGACGCCTTATTATTAACTAAAACGCAATAGTCTATTGCCATTTGTATCATTTATGTCATCAGGCTATAGGCGTATTCTTCTTCTATCGCGTTAATCAACGCCAAATTATCACTTTATTCTGGGATATAAACATGAAAACTATTTTCGCTATTTTTACGGCTTCTCTGCTCTCTGCTGCGGCGTTTAACGCCTCTGCGCAAAGCGTGACGGCAACGGGCACCACGCTGGATTCCGCTGAAGCGGTCATCGCGCAAAAAGCCAAAGAGATGAACGCCTCTGAATACAAAATTACCAGTGCGCGCATGGGTAACACCGTCACCATGAGTGCAGAACTGTATAAATAATCGCGAGAGGAACCCATTATGTTATTCGATCACTATGCGCTGAATGCCTTGCCGTTAAAAAACCGGATTGTTATGCCGCCGATGACGCGTTCTCGCGCCGGGGCAGGCGACGTCGCGACTGACATGATGGCGGACTATTACGCACAGCGTGCCAGCGCAGGGCTCATCATTAGCGAAGGCACGCAAATCAGCCAACAGGGTCAGGGCTATGCCTGGACGCCGGGCATCTATTCTGAAGCGCAAATTGCCGGCTGGAAAAAAGTCACCGACGCCGTGCACAAGGCGGGCGGTAAAATCTTCGCTCAGCTGTGGCACGTCGGTCGTGTTTCACACACCGTTTTGCAGCCTGGCGGTGCGGCACCGGTCTCTTCTTCTGCTATTCAGGCGCCAGGGGTGAAAGTGTTTGTCGATGTTGAAGGGCGTGGCCCGGAAAATGGCGTCGGCGAGATGGTGCAGCATGACATGCCGCGTGCCCTGACGCGGGAAGAGATCCCGGCTATCGTCAATGACTATGCCCAGGCGGCGCGCAATGCTATCGCTGCGGGGTTCGACGGTATTGAACTGCACGGGGCGAACGGCTATCTGATCAACCAGTTCATTGACTCGCAGGCCAACCTGCGTGATGACGACTACGGCGGCTCGCTGCAAAATCGTCTGCGCTTTATGCGAGAGGTGGTGACGGCGGTCTCTGCGGCGATTGGTAAAGAGCGTGTGGGCATTCGTCTCGCACCGCTGACCACGCTGATGGGTTCAAAAGATGATACGCCGGAAGCGACCTACCTGGCGGCGGCCAGCGTGCTGAATGAGTTGGGCATTGCCTATATTCATATCGCAGAAGCGGACTGGGAAGATGCGCCGGTCATGCCTGCCGCGTTTAAAGAAGCGCTGCGCATTATCTTCCACGGCACGCTGATTTATTCCGGTAAATACACCAAAGCGCGTGCTGAAGAGGCGCTGGCGAACGGCTGGGCCGACCTGATCGGTTTTGGTCGCCCATTTATTGCCAACCCGGATCTGCCGCATCGTCTGAAAAATGACTTACCGCTGAATGCGCCCATTAAAGAGACGTTCTTCGGCGGCGGGAAAGAAGGGTATCTGGATTACCCGGTTCTCTGATTCCATGACGCAGCGCGTCGATCTGCTCGCGCATCCACCAATGGCCCGGTGAATAACACAACGCCGGGCATATCCTTCTTTCTTCATGTGAGTACAATCACCCAATTGTCACCCCCCGTAATTATGGCAGAGAGAACGTCACTGTTGCTGTCGCATTCCAGGCTCCCGAAGAGGTTTGACTCTGGGCCCGCCATTTTGCCGTCAGGGATTGTGGCGCCGTAATGGCATGGGTGGTATACCCTGAAGATGTGCAAAGATTGGTCTGTGTTCCGTCTCTCATAATCCTGAAATCAATTTGCCCTGTCACTGTACATGACCAGGATTCCTGAACATTAAAGTTCTCATTGGCACCCACATCCCGGGTGAGATTGCCACTACCGGTGACGGTAATGGGTTGCTCAGTATAGGTCGTACGGTAGGAAGAAATCGTCCCTGTGTTAAATGTGGTGGCGGGAAGAATATTAATCGCCGTAATATTTCTGATATTGACGACTGAATTATCAGTAATGGGCAATGATGGGGAGAAAGTTACTGTGGGCGCGTAGGTTGGCCTGTTGGTTGTTGTCACTATACTATAGGTAGAATTTATTGCAGAACCAGAATTCAACGTAACGCTTCTCCCTTGTGATACTGAACAAGCAAATAATACGTAACTAAGCGCTTTCTCAGAAACGGTCGCAGTGAGGGTGGTATTATAAGAAGTGAAATATGCGGAGGGCTGCCTGGTCACTGCCGGGAAGATGACGGTGGTCGCAGCCGAAGATAAAGCAATCGGTACTTGTGGACCTGGATAGATGTCAGCAGCTTGTGATGAGTTGAATTTTGATTCGATGTATGGGACGTGGTTCAAGCTACCACTAGAAACGTGACCTACAGGTTGCTTGAATGAATAGCAAGTGGCGCCTCTCCCGATATATATAGAATTGGGAGCTTTAAAGGAGAAACAGCCATTTATCGTCAGCGAGGTCCCGCTGGCTGATGCCGTGCATCCGCCCCCGAGTGCGTTAATCCCAGAGGCGGCGGTGGTGGCAATTGCAGCGCTATTCATTGTGTAAGCATGCGGCCCCCAATAAAACGGACCTTGGTTCTGAACGGACCCGTTACTAGCCCTCCAATAGACCATCTCACCATCGGCTATTATCGTGCTGCTGGCGGCTACGGTCCTTGGCGTGACGCTTGCGGTTATCTGATTGGTGGTATAAGCGGCGGTTACCGGATCAAACGATCCCCCTGATGCCAGAGGAGAAACCATCAGTGTTATCGCCGTGCTCACCAGTATATTAAAAATCCACTTCATTGTTGTATTCCTTGTTCGAGAGTCCGGCAGCGCAAAAACAGGTACTGGCAATACTCCGTCTGGTCCAATGATTCCGGTCAGTTGGTTACTGTGTTGCCATCGGTTTACTGGCAGATACTTTCAGCCATCCATAAGCCGGGGGCCTCTTCAGCCTTACGGGCAATATAGTCAGCCTGGCAGGTTGATTCGACGCCTTCAGCGTTACCCCATTGCACCCGTAACGTCCCCTTTTGCGGTAAGCCATTCATGAAGACCTCACCGTCATCACCGACAATAGAGGTGTTACTGTCTGCCTCAGGAGATATCAGCGATGCGACTGCACCAAAAGGAACCGGCTGACCGCCAGATAACGTCAGCGCCAGCAATACACGATGGCCAAGCGCTGTTTTGTACTCTGCCCTGACGACAGCCCCCTTCGTCGGTATGACTTTCTGGGACATATAAGTAATATCGGTGTCGTCCTGTAAGGTTCGGCTGTCCAGACTGATATCATTGAAGCGGTACGGGCTGAGATAGGGAACGACGGCATAGCCACGACCGTCCGTTGAGATCCCGGAATAGTTATTAACACCGACGCCCTGTGCTTCGGGAGCCTTGACTAATCCAATGGTTTCACCTAACGGTTGTGAAAGAGTAATGCCATTTTCATGAATTACGATCCCTCCCGAGAGCCCGTATCCCAGCTGCTGACTGTCCTGACTGTAGTTGTATGAGCCATTTAATGTGCCAGCGCGCGTCTTCCAGGTGACATTCCCCCCTACCGTTCGTTCACTTCTCTCTGACTGTGTGGCATTCATCCCCCAGTTAAGACTTTCATCGTCGAATGCAGAACCATTCAGTCTTACGTTGTGACTGGAGCCGACACCATCGGTGTGCGTGGTCCCATAAGAGGCATATGTCCGGCCCAGTAACGAGTCCAGGGGAACATTGATCTCGAGGGAAAAAATATTGTCCTGATTAGCATAACCATACTGTCCGGTATTCCGGTTCCACGAGTAATTCAGGCTGAGGCCAACGCTGCCGATATTTTTGTAATACCCCAGATTTGCAGACAGGCTATTACCTCTGTCCTGCCAGTAATCCTCGCTGACAATGGATGCGCTGAATGACCCAAAATCCTGACCCAGGTCCTGATTCAGCGAGAGTTCTGCTCTGTTCCGGCGGCGTTCAGTCAAATAAGAAGGAATGTCACTGTCATCGCGGTAGGTCCCCAGGGTTTCTTCCAGGGAGTGAAATCCTGAGGTTGAATAGCGATAACCAGCAATTGTAAAGTTGGTACCCGTCTCGAGAAAGTTTTTGCTGTAACGAAGGCGAAGTGACTGACCCTGCTGCTTGCCCGTATTCGTCAGGGTTGCCTGGGAATGCGTCACATCGGTAGAAAAGGCTCCCCAGCTACCGATATTTTTACCTATGCCCAGGGCATAAGACTGATATTTATCACCGGCGTTCTGTAGCCCGCCATATACGGTCAGGCCCCATGGCAGACCATAAACGCCCGTTCCCTGGACAAACGGATTTTTCTCTGTCCCGGAATCATAGGAGCGGAACTGGCCGCCGGTGAAACTATAACGAAACTGTCCTTCTCGCTGCAGTACAGGCAGAGACGCATAGGGGATGCTCAGATGCTGCTCGCTGCCATCCGCTTCTTTAATTGTCACATCGAGATCGCCCGCGCCACCGGTTGAGGCCAGATCGGTTATCTCAAATGCTCCGGGAGCGACTCTGGTTTCATAAACAACGTACCCATTCTGTCGGACAGTCACCAGGGCGTCACTGCGGGCGATGCCCCGAACCACAGGGGCGTAGCTACGTACACTGGACGGCAGCATGTCATCATCGGAGGTAATCTGAACCCCTCTGAACGGAACACTGTCGAAGACATCTGAAGGGGCCGAACTGTCACCCAGCGTCAGTTGGCTCTTCAACGAGATAATGTTCCGCTGTACATAGCTGTACACGGTATTCCACTTATCCCCCTCCTGATTACTGTGCTCAAAAGTGGTGTAGTTCCGCAGACGCCAGGGACCGATATTTATTCCCGGACGCAGGTTCAGGTAGGTACTTTTATAAGTATCGTTCCCGGAAAAACGGCTCTGGTAACTGTTCACACTGTAATTCAGCTGTGCAGACGGAATACCTTCGTCCCAGAATTCTGCCGGGACATCGTCCCGGCTGCGCGTGTTCATTGCTATCTGAGGGATACTCAAATTTAGTCTTTGCCGGTTAAACTGAAAATCAGAAAAAGCGTTCGGGATCCCGTTAATATTGACACATTCAGAACCCGCAACGCGGAGATCCGGGAACGATTCGCTGCGCACGCCCCATGTGTTCAGTTCTTCCAGCGTGAGGCAGGGCACCAGTTTGCCATCCTCACTTTTCGAAAATGCAACATCGCGAGCTTGTGTGGTCTGTTGCTCGTTATTGACAAAGATATCAACACGATAATTCCCCGCCGGCTGACCGTTAGCCACCTCAAATACAGAGAGGTCGGACGTCCGTTCCTGTGTCCCTTCGCCAATCTCAAGCAATGCAGGGTTAAAATACTCATCTGCCTGAGCAGCGCCGGGCAAATTCCATAAAGCAGAAATAACCAAAAGGTAGTAATATTTCATCCTGAAATTGATATGTTCCAAAATGGTTACGCTCGCAATTTAGATTTAGGTACTAATACAAATATCTTCAGAATTTTTTTGTAAACTCTTTTCCACTCATGCCGTAGTCATTAATTATTTTCCAGCTCACTACATTGCCAGAGGATCCAGAGGGAACAGGAAATGATAACTCTGACTTTGCTGCCACATAAGTCTGCTCAGGTAATGTCGGTTTAAATACTTTCCCTCCAATCGTTATCAAACTGAAGTTCATGTAAAAGGGTGTAGGGTTAAATACCTGGATTTGATTTCCACTCCTTTTCCAGATGAGGGCGTCAGCACTCTGTTCTGGTGTTCCCTTAACCGACTTAGGACGATAAATAAATTTAAGTCTTTTCTTTATCGCCAGTTGCAGCGTATTTTTCTGCACAACATCTTTTTTAACAGAAGGTATTATCTTAATATTCAGCCAGTACAGGGATTCACGGTCTTCCGAAAGTTTTCCACCTGTACGGACAGCACGTAGTATATTGTCCTGACCTGGCTCAAGGCGGAATAAAGGAGGGGTGATCATAAATGGAGCTTTCACTTTGCTTCCCGTGCTTCCATCAATCCAGGACTGAATAAGAACAGGTGTACCATTACTGGTGTTATTGACACTAATAGACGCTTCTCTTTCATTGCCGTCAAAAATAAGGCGGGTCCCCCCTACAGAAACAGCCGCATTGCATTGTTCTGAAATGGTCAGGCAAGACACAATCAAAGAGATAAAAAGAACTACCTTCATCTGAACTCCTGTTGCGGGAGTGTTTCCACTCCCGACTGTCACTCAATATTACATATAAGAGATGTTAACCTGTGCAACGGAGTTGGCACTACCGGCAGTAACAGGTAGTGCAGTACTAATATAATTAGCCGTGAAATTAAGCTGCTGAGAAACTGCGTTGCTCAGCGTTATACCGCTGGCCTGGGAGTTAATGTTGATATCACCACCATCCGCTTTCTTGATATCAATGGAGATACCGCCAGCAGGGCCTGTTAACGCCAGATTATTTGCCGAATCGGCCGGACCCGAAAAGGTTACCAGTGCGGATGTGGGGCCGCCTGATGTCGGACAATCAGTTAAACTGATAGAGAAAGCAACGGGAATAGTTGTTGTGCCCACCGTTGGAAACTGTGCAACACCATAAGTACCCAGTAAGACGTTCACGTTGTTGTTATCAACATGGCAAGTTTCCTGGAGAATCGTGCCATTGAAGGTAACGGTGGCGTCAGCCGCCAGCGCTGACGGAATATTAGCAAACGCCATACCACATAAAAGGGCGACCCCAGTGGTTTTTTTCATAGACATAATCCTTTATTAAACATTAAACCCATATTAAATGTATCTGAACCTGGGACAGGTACAGTTATTATCCAGTTTTCATAAAATTCATTCTGGTAACTTATAAATAGTGACAGGAATTAATCTCTAACGGAATATGAGATTGTTACCTCATTTTTTGTTATAATCCTAAATCGCTGAAAAAGGCTCAATGAGTAAAAGTAGCGAACCAGAGGTGACGTAATCCTGAAAACTATTTTTTGAGGTGCGGTTAGCCTGTGTGCTTTATGTTTTGGCTATGCTTAACGTGGGCCCTGTTTATGGATATGCTTATTTTTCATTCAATTGATGATTTGTATGCCTAAACGGTTTTAACCGTTGAGTTGTAAAATAAGGGGATTAGCACCTGGATATAATAACTTCAGGATACTGTATTCTTTCAAAGAAACTTTAGGTACTTTATGAATCGCCACGGATAATCTAGACACTTCTGAGCCGTTGATAATATAGGTTTTCATATTCAGCCGGTGGCATCTGCTCGCTCGAACCATGCCGACGCCTACTGTTATAAAACATTTCGATATAATCAAAAATATCGCTTCTGGCTTCGTCTCTCGTTCCGTAGAGACTTTTCTTAATCCGTTCGCGTTTCAGTAGCTGGAAAAAGCTTTCCGCAACCGCGTTGTCGTGGCAGTTACCGCGACGACTCATGCTGCCTTCCAGACCGTGTGATTTCAGGAACGACTGCCACTCATGGCTCGTGTACTGACTGCCCTGATCAGAGTGAACCAGTACCTGCTTTTGAGGATTACGCCTCCACACCGCCATAAGTAATGCGTTCAGGACAATCTCTTTTGTCATCCGGGGTTGCATTGACCAGCCGATAACTTTTCGGGAGAACAGGTCAACCACCACGGCCAGATACAGCCAGCCTTCGTGGGTTCGGATGTAGGTTATGTCCGTTACCCAACGCTCATCCGGTGAGTCCGGATTGAACTGCCGCTGGAGCCTGTTGGGTGTCACGATGCTGGCTTCGCCTTTACGTGCCCGTGGGCTACGGTACCCAACCTGAGCTTTTATTCCGGCACGCTTCATCAGCCGCCAGACCCGGTTCACTCCGCACTGCTGTCCGGTATCACGCAGATCGAGATGGATCTTGCGATAGCCATAAATGCAACCGGACTCCAGCCAGAACTGTTTGATCTGCCCGGTCAGCATCTGGTCTGTCTGGTCAGCATCTGGTCTGCCCGGTCAGCATCTGGTCTGTCTGGTGACGCTGTGAATGTGGCTGCTGAAGCCAGAAATAAAATCCACTCGGATGGACATCCAGAACCCGACAGAGCAAACGAACAGACCAGCAACGGCTGTTGTCGCGGATAAAGGCGTACCTCAGTCGGACAGCTTTGCGAAGTACGCCGCGGCTTTTTTTAATATGTCCCGTTCGTCCGTAACCCGCTTCAACTCTTTCTGAAGACGGCGGATCTCGGCCTGAGCATCTGACTGTTCATTATGAGTGGAAGAATCCGGACCGTACTTCTTTATCCAGGCGTAAAGACCGTGAGTGGTGATATCGAGACGTGTTGCAACACTGGAAACAGAATGACCACGATCAACAACCTGTTTGACTGCTTCAATTTTAAACTCTTCAGGATAATGCTTACCGCTCATGGGCACCTCTCTTTAAGTCATCTTAAATGACTCTGAGGTGTCTGTTAAACCCGTGGCGATTCACTTCACCGGGTAAGATGCCGGGTGAGTTAAGAACGTTGTATGAGCAAGCAAAGTGGCTGGTATTACCGGGAAGAAGGGCGCGAAGTTACCCCTGGGAATTGAGAGTAAAAGCCCAGAAATATCCGGCATAAAAAAATGCTGATCACCTTAAGTGACCAGCATTAGGGAAATTCCCGGCTTTCTTAGTATCAGAATGCGACTTTGACGCCCAGCATCGCGGAGGTATCGCTGTAACCCTTATCCCCCACCTGTTGCGCCACGTTGCCCCACAGGGTGACATTCTTATTCAACTGACCTTCAACACCTGCTTTTACTTCGCCGATATTCTTCGTGCCAGCGTAGTCCACGCTTTCGCCATTCAGCGTTGCGCCAAAGTCCTTGCTGTTACGGATCCAGTTCACTTCCACAAACGGCTGGAAGTTACGGCCGGTGTTGTCATCGAGCGAGTGATGACCTTTGCCGAACAGACGGATGCCGAGGCGGGTCTGCAGGTTGCCATCCCCTTTGCCTTCGACACGCGTGCCGTTGGTTTCTTTATGGGAATCGGCTTTGACGCCCATCCAGGTTGCCTGGGCCTTCGGCTGGATATACACCGCCGACCGCTCGCTCAGATCGCTCAGTTTCCAGGTATAGCCCGCTTCTACAGAACCGGTAAAACCTTTGGATTTGTATTTCTCCGCGGCAACGTCTTCACCTGAGACGGTGTTGTCAAACCAGTTGTACAGCGCCCACGTATCCACATACGCGCCTTCCTGAGTTTCGTTGTTTTGCAGCCAGGTGCCATACATCCCGACGCTGTAACCGTCGATGGATGAATCCGCGCGATAACCCGTTTTGTTGCTGTCGCTGCGGCTCTTCTGGTTGGCGTAACCCGCCATCACGCCGACATGGTAGCGATCCTGATTGTCGGTGCTCCACTGGGCAATGTCGCTGCCCAGTTGCATGACATAGCGATTGCTCTGAATGCCGAGCTGGCCGCTGTTGTCATGAGCGCGCGTGTGACCGCCGCTGTTGCGCAACCACAGGCTGGTGACAGACTCTTCGCCCGTGATGGCGTCGGTGTAATGCGTTTCGCCCAGACGGTCCTGCAGACGATGGTTAAACATCGTATTCGCGGCGTACAGGTTAGCGCCGTACAGGCCCGCTTCCGGGCGGACCAGCGCTTCCGGTTTTGTTGCCGGGGCTTCTGGTGAGGCTGGTGCAGGCGTTGGATCGACGGGGTCAACCGGTTCTGGCGACAGGGCGCTGGTCAGATACCAGTTGTTGGCATTCTGCCCGTTGCCGCGCAGCAGGTTATAGTCATACGCACCGGCAACGATACGACCGGACTGCTTAAATACACCGTCAGAGGCGCCCGCCACGCTAATCAACTCGATACCGTTGGTGGTCAGCGCGCCGTTACCGCCCGCGTTTTTCACCTGGACGGTCGTCGAACCGCTGGTGTTGCCGTTGATGGTCAGATGGTCCGTTTCAGAAGCGTCATCACCCAGCGCGGTGTTCATCACGATATGACCGTTTTCACCGTGGTAGTCGCCATTCAGCGTTAGCGTCTTAAAGGCAGGTGTGGCACGGGTGGATCGGCTTGCGGCGCCGTCTTCATGCAGGAAGTTCAGCGTCGCGTCTTTCAGCGTCAGGTTGGTGACTTTTGAATTTCCGGTCATATCCCAGCGCGTATTGCCACCGTTCAGCGTCATGTTGATGACGCCGATGTTCGAATACGAGACCGTTCGCCAGATTTCAGAATCCCCATAAAGATACGAATTATCCGCCGTGGCGATATCAATGACAGAATACGGATCGGCAGAGATTTTGCCCCACGCGACCAGCTTGACGCCATCGATCGTCGCGGAGTTATAAATCGAATACAGGGTGCCGGTGGTCGTATTGTATGCCTTCTGGCTACCCAGCGTGACGTCGCCGAGGAAGTGTGTTTTTTTGCTGACGCGGTCGAGCAAATAGACGTTTTCGCCGCCTTCTGTATCGACGGTTAATTTGCCGATGATGCTGTTATTTGCTGAATTAGAGACCCCTGAAATGCGGGATTTTTCTCCCCCTTTCAGGTAGATGTTCGCTTCATGGATCGTGGTGATCGATTTATCGTCGCTGGTATTTGTACCAAAATGAAGGCCGTAAAGGTTATTGTTGCTGGACGCATTAATATTCAGCTTATTAACTTCCGTTTCGGCGTTCGCATAAATCGTGAAAAAGCCGGAAACTGCATTATGCACCGCCGGGTTATAGGCGATGTTGCTCTGCATTTTGATGTTAACTTCATTCATGAAAACATGCTTGCGGGCGCCATTTGCATCGTTTGTATCCGCAAGGTTTACCCCATAGAGCGCACCCTGGGTTGAGGTTTCAAGGTCAACATTTGTTGTCCCGGTAATATTAACCGAGGCTTCATTATTCCATAGCCAAAGGCCGGATGCTTCATTAATACCAATAGTGTCCGGGCCATTAGAACGGTAGGTCACATTGATATTTTCGGCATCCATTGACGCATGGCCCTGAAGATAGATCCCTTCGGCGCGGGCCATAGGAAACAGCATGTTTTCTTTGGTCGTATTAAGATTAATATTCGTGGTGCCTTTCAGCACCAGATGGTTCGAGCCATGTGCGCCGATCCCGTTGAAGGCGGCGCCTGTGCTGTTGACCGTCAGATTCTTTGCCGTAAATTGACCGTCGCCATTCAGCTCAATCACATCTTCATTAGCAATTGCGTGGATCTGATCAGAGGTAAAGTTCACAACGGAACCATCGCCTAAATCCAGCTTTCCAGCGTTCTGGCTGATTGCCACATCCGGTGAAATGCCGGCCTGGCCATTAACGGTTGTTTTGCCATTTACGATTACGTCAGCATTTGGAGAATAAACGCTAATGCGTGACCAGACCGAATCATTATTAATGGTGACCTTTTGTTCAGGGGATGCGGGAGTTATATAAAGCAAGTCATCCGCCGCACAGGCGGACCCGGAGGCCAGTATTGCACTCATAATAAGTGCAATTTTTCTCGGTTTGAATTCCCAGTGATAATAGAAAGACAGCATAAGCGTACCTTTTAAATCCGTATATTAGTGCGTGGTTTGTAATAAAGTTGAATAAGAGTGCTTCTATTGCTGTGTTTTATTTTCAATAATGAAATGGAAAAATAGTGAAATCTTTTTAACTTATTAAACAGTAACCACCCGTCCTGGGAATATAATCAACACGCTAAGGTTGTATTTTATTGTCTGGTTTCTGTTGTGATTATTTTAGTAACCGTTCGGATCAAATCATAATGAAATAGTCTTAAATCTTTCTTGCTATTAAATTCTTTTATATAATGAATTTAAGATATAAAAATCTTAAATTATTTATTTTTTTGGCTTAAAAATCTGAATGAGGGTGGGGCGAGTGGCAGGAATCCGCTTTCGGCAGGCGCAAACGCGGAATTTTTGTTTTTTATTCACCATGCAGAATCTGGCGGAAATGGGATAAGGGACGAACTTCGGTGAGGTTAAAATCTAAATTCTTTGAGACATTGACTGAGCGCTGCGCGACTCTCAGTAAAAGTGCCCCCCCGCGGCGGCCAGTTTATTTGTGTTGAGCCGCACATCTCGTGCGTCAGGGGCTTCGGACGAAATCAACAGCTCCGGCAGGCGCGCTTTCTGACCCAGTTCGGTAAGGATATGCCGGGCGATCTCATAGCGGCTGGCGTTATTCCGGGCGCCAGTGTGGTACAGGCCATAGACAGCATCCTTTCTTTACCGGCGAAGCGGTACTTCATACGCCAGTATTTGGAACCATTAGCGTTAATCAGCAGATACATACCGCCGCCATCAGCCAGCTTATAGGGTTTTTCTTTTGGCTTCGCGGTTTTCACTTTAACATCGATTAGCGCCATGACATCCTCCGGCTTTTGATGAATCCATCCTCCTGGGAGATTTCCGCCAGTAACCAGCCTGATACCCCCAATGCACCCCCAAAAACAACTTGATGTGGGTTGAAGTCGGGTGACCTCAGGATACAAGGACAGCCTGATATATAAGGGATTACAAAGGAGATTATTGACTTCGGGAGAGTTCAGTAGACGCAAACTGGCGGAAGATCACAGGAGTCGAACCTGCCCGGGACCGCTGGCGGCCCCAACTGGATTTGAAGTCCAGCCGCCTCACCGGAGACGACGATCTTCCGCGCCTGCATTGCTACATGGAGGCGGGGCGCATTATAGCTACTTCCTGACGTTTCCACACCCCCTCACTCACTTTTTTAACTTCCCTTTCTCCTTACCATGATCGGTTTCATATAAATCCTCATAAATTCCGCTAGTTACATTTCCTCACATCTTCTGGCGCAACCGCGATCACAGAAAACAAGAATCGTAATTTGATAACGAGATATCGGAATATTCGCAGCCAACGGGATGGTTTACAAAAACGGTAACCGGTACCAGTGCGCATGGGAGCGCCAAAGGATGTGTTATGACTATTCATGTTTTGTCTGTTAAGGAGAAGATTGGCTACGGTATGGGTGACGCGGCCAGTCATATTATTTTCGATAACGTAATGTTTTATATGATGTTTTTCTATACTGATATTTTCGGTATCCCTGCCGGTTTTGTCGGCACCATGTTTCTACTGGCGCGCGCGCTGGACGCTATTTCAGACCCGTGTATGGGACTGCTGGCGGACCGAACGCGCTCTCGTTGGGGAAAATTCCGTCCGTGGATACTGTTTGGCGCCCTGCCGTTTGGTGTGGTTTGCGTTCTGGCATACAGCACGCCGGACCTCAGCCTTAACGGTAAGATGATTTACGCCGCTGTCACCTATACGCTGTTGACGCTGCTTTATACCGTGGTGAATATCCCGTATTGCGCGTTGGGTGGGGTGATTACCAGCGACCCGACGCAGCGTATTTCCCTACAGTCCTGGCGCTTTGTGCTGGCGACGGCGGGTGGAATGCTCTCGACCGTGCTGATGATGCCACTGGTGAATCTCATTAACAGCGAGAACAAAGCGGTGGGTTTCCAGGGCGGGATCGCGGTGTTGTCCGTGGTGGCGTTTCTGATGCTGGCATTCTGCTTCTTCACGACTAAGGAGCGTGTGGAAGCGCCGCCGAGCACCACCTCGATGCGTGAAGATCTGCGCGATATCTGGCAAAACGACCAGTGGCGGATAGTGGGGCTCCTGACCATCCTCAATATCCTCGCCGTCTGCGTGCGCGGTGGTGCGATGATGTATTACGTCACCTGGATCATGGGAACGCCGGAGGTGTTTGTCGCCTTCCTTACTACCTACTGCGTCGGTAACCTGATTGGCTCCGCGCTGGCAAAACCCCTCACCGACTGGAAATGCAAGGTCAGTATCTTCTGGTGGACCAATGCGGCGCTGGCCGTGGTTAGCCTCGCGATGTTCTTCGTCCCGATGCAGGCCGACATCACCATGTTCGTCTTCATCTTCGCGATCGGCGTGTTGCACCAACTGGTGACGCCGATCCAATGGGTGATGATGTCCGATACCGTCGATTATGGCGAATGGTGCAACGGTAAACGTCTGACCGGCATCAGTTTTGCGGGCACTCTGTTCGTACTCAAGCTGGGACTGGCGCTCGGTGGCGCGCTTATTGGCTGGATGCTGGCGGGCGGCGGTTACGACGCGGCGGCGAAAACGCAGAACAGTGCCACCCTCAGCATCATTATTGCGCTGTTTACGATCGTCCCGGCCATCTGTTACCTGCTGAGCGCCGTGATTGCCAAACGCTATTACACCCTGAAAACGCCCTACCTGAGAAATATTCTTGACCAACTGGCACAAGGTGCGCGCCGCAATCAGCACGAATTTACGCATAACGAATTTCAAAACTAAAGGAACAGAGTATGAAGATTAGCGACGGGAACTGGCTGATTCAGCCGGGCCTTAATTTGACTCATCCGATCCAGGTGTTTGATGTAGAACAGCACGGTAACGAACTGGTGGTTTATGCCGCACCGCGCGACGTCCGTGAACGCACCTGGCAACTGGATACCCCGCTGTTTACGTTGCGTTTCTTTTCGCCGCAGGAAGGGGTTGTGGGCGTACGCATGGAACACTTTCAGGGGGCGCTGGATAACGGTCCGCATTACCCGCTCAACGTTTTGCAGGACGTGAAGGTCGACATCCAGAACACGGCTGACGTTGCTGAATTGAAAAGCGGTAACTTAAGCGTACGCGTTACCAAAGGTGAGTTCTGGTCGCTGGATTTCCTGCGTAACGGCGTGCGCATCACCGGCAGTCAGTTGAAGAACAACGGCTATGTGCAGGACACCGACACGCAGCGAAACTACATGTTCGAGCGCCTGGATCTGGGCGTCGGCGAGACGGTTTACGGTCTGGGCGAGCGCTTTACCGCACTGGTGCGCAACGGCCAGACGGTAGAAACCTGGAACCGCGACGGCGGCACCAGCACTGAGCAGTCTTACAAAAACATCCCGTTTTACATGACTAACCGTGGCTACGGCGTACTGGTCAACCATCCACAGTGCGTCTCGTTTGAAATCGGCTCGGAGAAGGTGTCGAAAGTGCAGTTCAGCGTCGAAGGCGAATATCTCGAATACTTCGTGATCGACGGCCCGACGCCGAAAGAAGTGCTGAACCGCTATACCCGCTTCACGGGGCGTCCGGCGCTGCCGCCTGCCTGGTCGTTTGGCCTGTGGCTGACCACCTCGTTCACCACCAACTACGACGAGGCGACGGTAAACAGCTTCATTGATGGCATGGCAATGCGCAATCTGCCGCTGCACGTCTTCCACTTCGACTGCTTCTGGATGAAGGCCTTCCAGTGGTGTGATTTCGAATGGGATCCGGTGACCTTCCCGGACCCGGAAGGGATGATTCGTCGGCTGAAGGAGAAAGGGCTGAAGGTCTGCGTTTGGATCAACCCGTACATTGGACAGAAATCACCGATTTTCAATGAACTCAAAGAGAAAGGCTATCTGCTGAAGCGTCCGGATGGTTCTCTGTGGCAGTGGGATAAATGGCAGCCGGGGCTGGCGATTTATGACTTCACCAATCCGCAGGCCTGTGAATGGTATGCCAGCAAACTGAAAGGTCTGGTGGATATCGGCGTTGACTGTTTCAAGACCGACTTCGGCGAGCGTATCCCGACCGATGTGCAATGGTTTGATGGTTCCGATCCGCAGAAAATGCACAACCATTATGCGTACATCTACAACGAGCTGGTATGGAACGTACTGAAAGAGACCGTGGGTGAAGAAGAGGCGGTTCTGTTTGCCCGATCCGCTTCCGTGGGAGCACAACAATTCCCGGTGCACTGGGGCGGCGACTGTTACGCCAACTATGAGTCAATGGCGGAAAGCCTGCGCGGCGGCTTGTCTATCGGCTTGTCCGGGTTTGGCTTCTGGAGCCATGATATCGGCGGCTTCGAGAATACCGCGCCGGCACACGTCTATAAACGCTGGTGTGCGTTTGGTCTGCTCTCCAGCCACAGTCGCTTGCACGGCAGTAAATCCTATCGTGTGCCCTGGGCGTATGACGATGAATCCTGCGATGTGGTGCGCTACTTCACCGAGCAGAAGTGCCGCATGATGCCGTATCTGTACCGGGAGGCGGTTCGTGCGCACGAACGGGGCACGCCGATGATGCGCGCCATGATGCTGGAGTTCCCGGACGATCCGGCATGCGATTATCTCGACCGTCAGTATATGCTGGGTGATTCTGTGATGGTGGCACCGGTGTTCTCGCAAGCCGGTGATGTGCAGTTTTACCTGCCGGAAGGACGCTGGACGCACCTGTGGCGCAACGACGAAGTACAGGGCAGTCGCTGGCACAAACAGCAGCATGACTTCCTGAGTCTGCCGGTGTACGTGCGTGACAACACTCTGCTGGCGCTGGGCAGCAATAATCAAAAGCCGGATTACGCGTGGAACGACGGCACCGCCTTTCAGTTGTTCTCTCTCGACGAGGGACGCGAAGCCGTTTGTGAAGTCCCTGCGGCGGACGGTTCGGTTGTCTTTACGCTGACCGCTAAGCGCAATCGCAACACCCTCACCGTAACGGGGAGTGGCGATGCGCACAGCTGGACGCTGTGCCTGCGTAACATTGCGCAAATTAGCGGTATTCGCGCTGGTTCGCATCGGGGCAGCGAACTGGGCGTGGTGGTAACACCGCAGAGTCATGAGATCGTCATTACGCTTTAAGCGGATGTAGCGAGGGGGCGGAGATTCAGCCGCCCCCACAGCGCCAGCAGCAGATACAGCACGACCGGTAGTAAAAAGCTGAACCGGAGATTGAGTCCGTCAATGCAGACCGCCTGCAATAAGGGAATGACCGCGCCGCCAATCCCGGCCATCACCATGGCTGCGGCAGAAATGTTGGCAATTGCCGGATTTTTGTTGATGGTATGCCCGAAGATAATCGGATACAGAATCGAGTTTCCTAAGCCGGTCAGGATAAGCAGGTAACCGCCGGTGATATCGTTCAGCCATATCGCCATGATAACCGCCGTTGCACAGGCCAGCGTCGCCACCAGAAACGGCGTGTAATTGCCTGTTTTGTCGGCGAGCAGACCATAAAGAAAACGACCTGCCAGCGCGCCTCCCCAGTAAAAAGAGACCAGCGACATCGCGGCCGTGGTGCTCCAGCCGCCGATGGTGATGAGATATTTCACCAGGCTGGTTGCAAGGCTCACCTCGACGCCAACATAAACAAAAATTGCCGCCACGCTGAATAACAGTTCTCTGTTCTTCCAGGCATTATGCGTCCCGGACGCGGCTTTTTCCGGGCGCGCCACATCCGGCAGGCGGATCCAGAAAACCCCCGCAATCAGCGCCAGCGAAAAGAAGGCGAGGCAAAGCCAGAGCGCGCTGATGGGCTCTTCGCGCGCCAGGATATCAACCGGGGAAAACGCCAGCAGCAGTGCAACCAGCATGGGGGCAAGCGTAGTGCCCAGCGAATTAACGGCAGAGGCCAGGCACAGATTGCCGATCCGTTTGTGCGGCGGGCTGAGCAACGTCAGATAAGGGTTAGCGACAACCTGCATCGCCGCCACGCCAGTCGCCACCACAAACATCGCCAGCAGTGACAGGGCGAAGGAATCCAGTTGCAGTGCAAGGGCGAACATCAGACATCCCGCAACCGACAACGTTAGCGACAGCAGCAGTACCTTACGGTATCCCTGGCGTTCAATCAGCATTGAGCAGGGCAGGCAGGTCAGAAAAGGGGCAACGTAAAAAATAACGGTAATGAAAATAGACTGCGACCATGACAGATGAAAATACTGATAGAAAAATATGATCAGCACGCTGTTAATTGCCGTGATATTTCCCCACAAGAAAAACATCATCGCGAGTAATGCTAGATTTTTATTCATTTCTTTTTTTAATATGAAATTGTGATGAAGTGACCTGTTGCACAGACCGATTGTTTTAAAAAGTGATAAATTTATTTTGCACTCACAGGAGCTTAAAATGGAACTGGAAAATGTATTTCGTGATGTAAAATTAAGTAAGACAGAAGTCACCGTCCTGCGCTTTATTCAGAATAATCCAGAGCAATGCATTCGTGAGGGTATTCGCACAGTCGCGGAGCACTGTTACAGCAACCCATCCTCGCTGGTTCGACTGGCGAAAAAACTCAAGTTTAGCGGTTGGCTGGAGTTGGTGTACTTCATTAAGTTTAATATCACAATGCCAAAACTTGATGTGACGAATGATATTAATTTTATGAATATCCAGCCTGCCGAAAACCTGTCGCAGCTATTAAATCGGCTGCAACACGACCGTATTCTTATTCATGGTAGCGGCTTCTCTCAACTGATTGCTCAATATATTTATAATAAATTCCTGGTGATTGGCGTGAATGCCAGTCTGGCACTTTGGCCGGACTATGAAATACTTGAACAAAAAACGGCTGCAAAATTCGACTCTATCTGGCTGGTGTCTAAATCCGGTCGCAGCAGTTCGGCATTAAACTGGGTCAAAGCGCTGGAAGGAAAAAATACCGACCTGGTCTGCTTTACCGGTGACTATCAAAGCCCGCTGGCCCAGGCGGCGGACACCGCCGTCATCATCCACGATCCACAAAAGTTTGATGATGATATCTACTGGAGCAATCCTTTCTTTGGTTACTGCATCCTGGGATTCGAACATCTGCTGAAGCTCTGGTTTTTGCAAAATCCGGGCGGGGCGTCAGTCGACGCCCCGGGGACGATCATTTCCAGTTGCTAAACTGCGCTTCGTCGAGATACTCGCTAACCAGCTGTTTGGCCAGCGACCAGGAGCCAATCAGCGGGTGCGCCATTAATGCGCGGATAGCCAGACTCTTATCTTTGCGCATGATGGCGTCCACTGCCAGACGTTCGTACTCTTTAACGCAGGAGATCATGTTTTTCTGGGCGTCCGGTACGTGGATTGGCGTAACGGGTTTTAGCCCCTCTTTGCTCAGGTCACAGCTGATCTCAATAACATCATCAGGACGTAAGAAATCCAGCGTGCCGTTATTTTGTAACGAGACAACAATGCGCTTGCTGGTGGAACTGTTCACGGCTTCAAGAATATCCAGCGCCACCCCTGCGTAACCGCCACTATCCGGCTCTTCAATAAACTGTTGCAGCGTTAACGGTGTGCGAGTATTGAATTTTTCCTGATGCGACTCGTTCTGCATATAGCTATTCTCGCGGCGCAGATAGTGTTTCATCCAGATATCAAATGCGGCTTCCGGGTTTGCCTGCGCATCCACGTTCTGGAGTTCCTCGCGCATTTCCTGGTTGATCCGTGCAATGGCTTCACCGCGGGTTTCCGGCGCATCCTGAATCGCTTTCAGTGCTACTTCGCGATAGTAGTAGTAGTAGAGATATTCATTCAGCAACTGCTTGTCGCAAAGCTGAACCAGCACCGGTGAGAAGTACTGCATCGCCGTTTTACTGTACAGTTCCGGGTTGCTCACCAGTTTGTCGGTCACATCCTCCCCTTTCACGGTGAAGTGGGTAAACCAGGAGAAGTGGTTCAGACCATAGCATTCCACTTTCAAATCCGCTTCGTCGCAGTTGAGGATGGCGGGCAGTTCGCGAATCAGCTCCGAGGGCGCATCGCAAATGCCATAAACCCGACGTTTAAACCCGGACTTAATGATGGCTTCGGTAACCAGCCCGGAAGGGTTGGTAAAGTTGAACAGAATGGCATCGGGGGCGGCATGCTCTTCAATCAGGCGGCAGTAATTGAGAATGGCGGGAATTGAGCGCATCGCCATCGCAAAACCGCCCGCTCCGGTGGTCTCCTGACCCAATGTGTTATGGTTCAGCGCAATACGTTCATCGCGCACGCGGCTTTCATCGCCGCCGACACGCAGCGTGGTGATGACATAATTGCTGTTCTTTAATGCGGATACCGGATCCGTCGTCAGGCTGAAACGAATATCAGGTCGAATCGTGGCAAAAACATAACGGGCGATTTCGCCGAAAATTTTCAGGTTCTCTTCTGCATTATCGAGGAATACCACTTCTTGTAAACCAATACGATGTGCATTATAGGCCAGAGATTTTGCCAGGAACGCGGAACGAACACCGCCTCCGCCTAATACAGTTAATTTCATAACAACTCCTGATTAATTATTTGCCAGCCAGTTATCTACCCGGGATCGAACCTGTCCAACCCTCACACCGTAAATAACCTGAACTTCATTTTGATTACGCACTACGCCATTGGCGCCGGTCGTTTTTAACAGGGCTTCATCAATTTTGTCGGGATGATGGAGCGCGACGCGTAATCGGGTAAAACAGTTATCAACAGAAATAATGTTCTCTTTGCCACCTAAGCCTTTAATGATCTCATCGGTGACGGCCTGACCTGCGTTGGCCTTTTTATTGCGGTAATCTTCTTTGCTGTAGAGCTTCACTTCGCCGTCATCTTCGCGACCCGGGGTTTTCAGGTTCAGTTTGATAACCAGGGTGCGGAAAATCACGTAGTACGCAGCGAACTGCCCGATACCGATCAGGACGTATAACGGCCAGCGGGTGAGGGCTGCCGGCAGCGGCAGGTTATAAATCAGAAACTCAATGAGTCCGGACGCGCCCCACGGGCGAACCGTCAGCAGATCGCAAATCGCCTGAGAAGCGGCGGTCAGCGTGGCGTGAATCAGCCATAACAGCGGTGAAATAAACAGGAACGTAAATTCAATCGGTTCGGTAATTCCGGTCAGAATAGAGGTAATAATCGCGGGCAACAGAATTGCCTTCGCCATCATTTTCTTCTCCGGTGTGGCGGTGTGGTAGAACGCCAGCGCCGCGCCGGAAAGGCCAAAGATCGTCGTCATCCCCTGCTGGGAAAAGCGTAGCGCTTCGTTCATCACCGGGGTGAGATCCGGATGGCGCATATAGGCCAGGAAGATAGCCTGCGTCCCGGAGACGACTTGCCCGTCAACGTTCAGGGTTCCGCCAATCTGGGTTAACTGGAACGGTGACCAGACAAAGTGGTGCAGCCCTGTTGGAATCAGGAATTTTTCAAAGAAACCGTACACGAAGACGCCCGCTACCCCGGCATTTTTCATGAAACTGGTTAACGCGGCGATGCCGTGCGTTATGAATGGCCAGAACCAGGTAAAGGCAATGGCGTAAAAGAGGATCACCGGCGTCATGGCGATTAAGGTCAGTTTCGCCCCGCCATACATCGAGAGTGCGCCTGGCAGTTCTATTTCAGAGACTTTATTGTGTACCCAGGCAATGGTGCAGCCGAGAATAATCCCTAAAAAGATCCCCATATCGACAACGACAAAACCTAAAATTTGCGTTTGTCCGGTGCCATAATATTCGCCATTGACCTTTTCAGCGATGCCGTGAGTATATTCCAGCCAGGAGTGGTTAGCGCCCAAAAACATAATAAAGCACATGACGGCAACCAGTGCGACTTCGGTTTTTTTATCTTTCGCCAGGCCATAGCTGATCCCGACACAGAAAAGCAGCCCCAGGTTGCCAAATAATGGCCAGAAGGTATCACCAAGGAGTTGACCTATTTGATGTAAAAAGCTGGTTTCGGATATAAGCGTCGGGTTAGTTAATATTGAGCTTAAGGCCAGAATTAAGCCAATAACAGGTAAGAACAAGACCGCCCCGATCATTGCTCTGGAGAATCTTTGCATATCCGCCAGAATACGTTGACGTATTACAGACATGGCTATTCCTTTATTTTATATAGAGTGTTTGTAATTATTAAATAAGACTTCCAACCTCATCGTTATAACAACTCTCTGGGGGGATGAAAACCTGTTGCGGAAAATAGGCACAAATAGCCGATAAATGAGTACCTGTTTCGTTTTCATGCGAAAAACGCCCCCGGATCGAGAACATCCGGGGGCGAGGTGGGGAGATTACGGCGTAACGGGAGCGGGGGCTGTTGGCGCGGGTTCGGTCGACGTCACTTCACCCGCAGAGACGACGCCAGCCTGCATGGTTTGCGTGACCTGCTGTTTATCCGCATTCACGGCGTGCAACTGCCCATTCACCGTGGGTTTGAGGGGCGCGTTAGCCTGCACTGTACCGTTGGCGGTCAGTTGAATATTGCCGTCACCGGCGATCGGCAGAGTCGGCCATCCCCACGGTTGCAGAACGTTCACCGGGACACCGCGTCCATTCAGGCTGACCTGCGTCTGGCGTGGTGGCAACTGCGACACGCTGGCGGTTGCTTCCAGAATCCCTCTTTCCGTAAAGGCGCTCAGTTCACTGATGTTCACCGTGTTGGCGTTGGCAGCTAAAGACAAGGAAGGACGGCGCACGTCGACGCGGTTGAAGGTGGCGGCAGCGGCATTAAGGGTTGCATTTCCGCTCCAGACGCCCCATTGCTGGTTTTGCACCAGCCCCAGATTCGCACCATAGCCATCCAGCGCGGTCAACTGCCACGGGAACGTCGGATCGATATCAATCACCAGGTTGCGGCTGGCATTAAATTTCTTCAGCGTCAGGCTGTTCAGCCATGCCGGTAGCGGCTGCATCCAGCGCTGTTTCCAGTTTTCCGGCAGGGTGTACTCTATGCCCGCGATGGCCGCGTCATCGAGGATCAGGGCTTTACCCTCGCGCAGCCAGTTGCCGGAGGTTCTGACCATACCGCCCTCCCAGCGGGTGGTGAACTGGCGCAGTGCGATACCTTGCGGTGAAAATTCGGCATTCAGAATGGGATCGAACAGGTGCAATGAGCCAAAAATGAACTCGCTGGCATTCATCGACAGTTTGCCTTCCTGCGTTTGCCAGTCGTCTTTGCTGAAGGTCAGATTGCGCAAGCTAAGGTCAAGGTCGGTGACCGCCCAGTCCGGGCCCTGAAGACGCGCGTCGGTGACCTCAAGGCGATTAATCTGTAGCGACGGAATGGTATTAAGCGGCGCGAAAAAGTCTGTCAACGATTTATCGCTTTGCAGTCGGATATCGTTCAGACGCAGATTCTCAACCATCCAACTGCCGTCGGCATGGCGTTTTGCCACGCCAGTTAAGGCACCGCGCGCGATATCTGCACCGATATTGCTTAATGTCACCTGTTCGTTATCGATACTGCCTTCAATCAGGACGTTGGCAGCAGGAACATCATTCAGCGTCAGAGAGCCGGCGCTGAGCTGGATTTGCGCTTTGCTGCCGAGCACTTTACCGGCTTCAGGCAGCCAGGGGATGATGCCGCCATTCACTCGTTGGGCACTCAGATCCCACTCGCTGCCAGGGCTGTTAAACGCCATATCCAGCAACTGCAGGCGATCGGCCTGGAGGGGGAGCGGTGCCGTCTGAGGAGAAATATTCAGGGTGCCATTTTGTAGTAGGATCGTATCGACATGTCGTGGATGCGTCAGTTGGCGAGTGCTCAGGCCAATATCGACCGTTTTTGCCACAAGCGTGGCGGGTTGCCCGTCGCGGCCAAAGGTGACGTTTTTCAGCAGGATATGCGAAGGAGAAGAAAAACGATGGTCCATCGCCTCAAAGGACAGTCGATAGTCGCTGTGCTCAGATATCCAGGAACTGATGTGTTCTGCGCCCCAGCGTGTTTGCAGCAGGAAATAGAGGCCGAGAATCACCACCAGAAGGGCGATCAGCACGTAGAGAATCAGCTTTCCAATAAATTTCATGGTCTTCCATCCTGCGAAGTGCACATAGTTGAGTTATGCACGATTTACGCGCAATCCTCAAGGCAGGAATCGTGAAAGAGTATGATAGCGACGGTGAAGTTGAATCACCGTCGCAAAGCGTTTACTGCTTTTCAGGTGGGAAAATCAGGTTCAGTACAATAGCGGTGATTCCGCCCGCAGCGATTCCGGAAGAGAGCAGATTTTTCACCCAGTCAGGTGCGAACTGCAGGATCAGCGGCTGCTGAGAGACACCAAGACCGACTGCCAGCGACAGCGCAATAATCAGGATCGCGCGGCGGTTCAGCGGTTCACGGGAAACAATACGTACGCCAGATGCCGCGATAGTACCGAACATGACAAGCGTAGCCCCGCCGAGTACCGGCTCAGGAATATGCTGCACAAAGCCGCTCACCGCCGGGAACAGGCCGAGTACGATCAGCATCAGCGCAACCACGAAGCCAACGTAGCGACTGGCCACGCCGGTCAACTGAATGACCCCGTTATTCTGTCCGAAACAGGAGTTCGGGAAGGTGTTAAAGACCGCAGAGACGAATGAGTTCAGGCCGTTCGCCAAAACACCCCCCTTCAGACGTTTCATGTACAGCGGGCCAGAAACGGGCTGCTCGGAAACGTCTGACGTTGCGGTGATATCGCCGATGGTCTCCAGAGAAGTGATCATAAACACCAGCATCAGCGGCAGCAGCAGATTCCAGTCAATGCCCAGACCGTAGTACAACGGTGTCGGCACCATGATCAGTTCCTGGGAGGCTGGCGCGCTGTTTTCTGGCAGCATGCCCATAAACCACGCCAGTGCATAACCTGCGGCCATGGCGATAACCAGTGAAGCCACGCGCAGGTACGGATTACGCTGACGGTTGAGCAGAATAATCAGCAGTAGCACAACGCCTGCCAGCATCAGATTTTTGGGTGCCCCGAAGGTGTTGTCGCTCATCGCGGCATAGCCGCCGCCGATGGACGTCAGACCAACCTGAATCAGCGACAGGCCGATGATCATCACCACCACGCCCGAGACCAGCGGAGTGATAATACGACGCGCAAGATGCAGGATGCGGGAGAGCACCATTTCTGTGCAACTGGCCAGCATCAGGGTACCAAACAGCGCCGCCATCATGGTGGGGACATCTGCGCCACCGGTTTTCAGTGCCGTACCGCCCATAATCAGCGGTGCCACGAAGTTAAAACTGGTGCCCTGAATCGATAACAACCCTGAACCTACCGGACCCCACGCTTTAATCTGAATAATGGAGGCCACGCCGGAGGCGAACAGCGACATACTGATAATGTGTTGCGTATCCTGAGCCGGTAACCCCAGCGCCTGACAGATGAGCAGCGCCGGCGTAATCACCGCAACGAACATCGCCAGCAGATGCTGACAGGCGGCAAACAGGGTTTGTGGAAGCGGCGGGCGATCCTCAAGACGATAAATCAGTTCGCTGTTTTGAGTCTGCGCAACCGGTTGCGCATTTTCGGACTCGAGGGTGTTAACAGACATCAGTGATAATCCCGTGGTGGCAAAGCGGGCATTTTATCTGAGCAGAGGGTAAAAGCAAACGTTTGCGAGTGGGTATTCTTAATATTTAAAATAGATAAAATAACATTTTTATATAACTTACCGCGCTTTTCTGCTTAAAATCCATGCCGAATTGCCATTAAAAGCTAAAAATAGTCTCAGGAATAAGACATCGTGCGTAACTGATTCAGACGTACTCAAGGAGCTTTGTATGTTTCAACTCGATACCTTATCAACCCTCGTTGCCGCAACGCTGACGTTGCTGCTGGGGCGTAAACTGGTTCAGTCCGTCTCCTTTCTCAAGAAATACACGATTCCAGAACCCGTTGCCGGCGGGTTGCTGGTGGCGCTGGCCCTGTTGGTGCTGAAAAAGAGCATGGGTTGGGAAGTGAACTTCGATATGACCTTGCGCGATCCGCTGATGCTGGCATTTTTCGCAACCATCGGTTTAAACGCCAACATCGCCAGCCTGCGGGCAGGTGGTCGCGTAGTGGGGATTTTCCTGATCGTGGTGGTGGGGTTGCTGCTGATGCAAAACGCCATCGGCATCGGGATGGCCAGCCTGCTGGGACTTGATCCATTGATGGGGCTGATTGCCGGCTCGATCACGCTGTCTGGTGGACACGGTACCGGCGCGGCCTGGAGTAAGTTGTTTATCGAACGCTACGACTTTGCTAACGCGACCGAAGTGGCGATGGCGTGCGCGACCTTTGGTTTGATCCTCGGGGGGCTGATTGGCGGGCCTGTTGCGCGTTACCTGGTCAAACACTCGACGACACCGGACGGTATGCCTGACGATCAGGCGGTGCCTACCGCGTTTGAAAAACCGGACGTCGGGCGCATGATCACCTCTCTGGTACTGATCGAAACCATTGCGCTTATCGCTATCTGTCTGACCGTAGGCCGGATTGTTGCGCAACTATTGGCGGGAACGGTGTTTGAGCTGCCGACGTTTGTTTGCGTGCTGTTTGTCGGCGTGATTGTCAGCAACGGTTTGGCCGCGGTGGGATTTTATCGTGTCTTTGAGCGTGCGGTGTCGGTCCTCGGGAACGTCAGTCTGTCGCTGTTTCTGGCCATGGCGCTGATGAGTCTGAAGCTGTGGGAACTGGCATCACTGGCCCTGCCGATGCTGGCGATCCTGGTCGTGCAGTCCATCTTTATGGCGCTGTATGCGATAGTGGTGACCTGGCGGATGATGGGCAAAAACTACGATGCAGCCGTGCTGGCAGCGGGACATTGCGGGTTTGGTCTGGGGGCGACACCAACGGCAATTGCCAACATGCAGGCGATTACCGAGCGATTTGGGCCTTCACATATGGCCTTTCTGGTGGTGCCAATGGTCGGTGCGTTTTTCATCGACATCGTCAATGCGCTGGTGATCAAACTGTATCTGCTACTGCCTATTTTTGCGCAATAGAGAGAGGGCGCGGTGGGGATAAACTGCCGCGCTTGTGCATTGCCGTCAGGCGTTAGAGTAGCGCTCTGTTTCTGGCATCCAGCGTTCGATCAGCGCCTTTGCCTCTTGCGGGTAACGTTCATGAATGTGGCGCGCAATGCGCTGAACTTCCGGAATAATGGCCTGATCGCGCAGTAAATCCGCCACCTTAAATTCTGCATTCCCCGTCTGCCGCGTACCCAACAATTCACCCGGTCCGCGAATCTCGAGATCTTTTTGCGCAATCACAAAGCCATCGCTACTGTCGCGCAGCACCTGCAGGCGTTTCTGCGCCGTTTTCGATAGCGGCGACTTGTAGAGCAGCACGCAGTGTGAAGCCACCGCACCACGGCCGACGCGCCCACGCAGTTGGTGTAACTGTGCCAAACCGAGACGTTCCGGATTTTCGATAATCATCAGACTGGCGTTAGGGACATCCACACCCACTTCGATAACCGTCGTGGCGACCAGCAGATGCAGCTCGCCCTGCTTAAACGCCGCCATTACCGCCTGTTTCTCGGCAGGTTTCATGCGTCCGTGGACCAGGCCGACGTTCAGTTCTGGCAGTGCGAGTTTCAACTCTTCCCACGTGGCTTCTGCGGCCTGGGCTTCTAACAGATCGGATTCTTCAATCAGCGTGCAGACCCAGTAGGCCTGGCGACCTTCCTGCGTACAGGCGTTGCGCACCCGGTCAATAATATCGCTGCGGCGGGTATCCGGAATGGCCACCGTTGTGACGGGGGTACGTCCGGGCGGCAGTTCGTCAATGACGGAGGTATCGAGATCCGCGTAGGCGGTCATCGCCAGCGTCCGTGGAATAGGCGTCGCGGTCATGATCAACTGGTGCGGATGGAAACCCTGCTGCTGGCCTTTCTCCCACAGCGCGAGACGCTGATGCACGCCAAAACGGTGCTGTTCATCGATGATGACCAGCGCAAGGCCGTTGAATTGCACCTGTTCCTGGAAGATCGCGTGCGTCCCCACCACCATTTGTACCTGTCCGCTGGCGATAGCGTCTTGTTGCGCCAGACGAGCTTTCCCTTTTTGTTTGCCCGCCAGCCAGCCGACTTCAACGCCAAGCGGGGCAAACCAGTTGCGGAAGTTGTGGGCATGCTGTTCCGCCAGTAGCTCGGTCGGAGCCATCAGCGCGACCTGTTTACCATGCGCAATCGCCCGCAGGGCTGCAAGCGCGGCAACCAGCGTTTTACCGGAGCCGACATCGCCCTGCACCAGACGCATCATCGGGATATCGAGCGCCATATCGTGCTCGATTTCCGCCACCACGCGGGCCTGCGCACCGGTTGGCTTAAAAGGCAGCGAGGCTAACAGTTGGTTTTTCAGCTTATCGTTGGCGCTTAGCGGTTGGGCATGGAAGCGCTGCGCGCCCGCACGAAGCGCCAGCATGCTCAGGTTATGCGCCAGTAACTCTTCCAGGATCAGACGACGCTGTGCTGGATGTTGGCCGGTCTCGAGATCGCTTAACTGTAGCGTCGGCGGTGGGCGATGCAGCGTGCGAAGCGCTTCGGGCAGGCTGAGCATGCCCTGTAATAATTCCGGCGGCAGGAGTTCAGCGATGGCACAGGTGTCCAGCAGATCCAACGCCTGATCGGTGAGCTTACGCAGTGTCGCCTGCTTGATACCTTCGGTGGTGGGATAAACCGGGGTGAGGGTCTCCTGCAACTCTGGCGTACTGAGATCGCCCTGCACCCGGTATTCCGGGTGGATCATCTCCGCGCCGTACTTCCCGCGTTTCGCTTCGCCATAAGCCAGTACGCGCCGTCCGGTAGCAAGGCTGTTTTTCATCGCCGCGCTAAAGTTGAAAAAGCGCATCGTCAGAATGCCGGAACCGTCGCTGATCTGACAGGTCATCATCCGTCGACCCCCGAAGGTGATATTGCAGTTCAGCACTTCCCCTTCAACGGTGGCGTAAACGCCCGGTAGCAGTTCACCAATGGGATAGAGTTGGGTACGGTCTTCATAACGCAGAGGAAGGTGTAACAGCAGGTCCTGCACGGTATGCAGACCAATTTTCGCCAGTTTGCTACTTTGCGCTGCGCCAACGCCCGTTAGTGAACTGAGCGGGACAGCATCTAACAGGCGGCCACTCATGATTTACTTCGCCGCCTGCATGGTGGACCACCAGACGTCATCGGCTTCAATTTGGCCCTGCTGATTGACATGCGGATAGGGCAGCCCCTTGCGTTTGGCGACTTTTGCCAGCACCGGGTAGCCGCCCTCAAACAACAGGCGCTGCTGTTCGTCTTCCGGCAACATGCTGTTTTCGCGAAGGTACATTCCGGCGTTCTGTCGCTGGCGCTGTGCTTCGTAAAGAATCAACGCAGAGGCGACGGAAACGTTAAGCGACTGAACCATGCCGATCATGGGGATGATGATATCCTGATCCGCCAAATCCAGTGCTTCCTGCGTAATACCGGTTTTCTCCTGACCCATCAGAATACAGGTCGGACGCGTGTAATCTATTTCGCGGAAATCGACAGCGTTATCAGAGAGGTGCGTTGCCAGAACCTGCATGCCCCGGCCTTTAAGATGGGTGACCGCGTCGCCAATCGTGCGGTGGGTTTTCACCTGCACCCAACTGTTGCTTCCTGCCGCCGCCGAGGCCATGGTACGCATACGACTGCCCGGCCAGACGGCGTGAACTTCGTGGACGCCAACGGCATCTGCGGTACGAATGATCGCAGAAACGTTATGAGGTTTGTGAACCTGCTCCATGCAGACAGTCAGGTCCGGCTGGCGCCTGGCGAGCATTTCGCAAATGCGGGCATAACGCTGTGCATTCATTTGGTTAATTTCGGTTACGGGTGACTTTTATCACGTCTGGCATCACGCGGATTTTGCGCATGATGTTCGCCAGGTGCACGCGATCGCGCGCGGTAAGGCGAATAAAGGCGCTGTAAACGCGGCCATCTTTCTCTTCGGTATTCAGACTCTGAATATTAGAGGTCGTGGTGTTGATCGCCGCCGTCAGGTTAGCCAGTGCACCCTGATGGTTAAACATATCCACTTTGATTTCGGTGATGAATTCCTGCTCCGTCTCTTTGTCCCATTCCACCGCCATAAATTTCTCTGGCTCTTTCTGGTAACCACGGATGTTACGGCAGGATTCATGGTGAATGACCAGACCTTTACCCGGACTGACGTGGGCAATGATCGGATCGCCCGGAATCGGACGACAGCACTTGGCAAAGGTAATCAGCACACCATCTGCGCCTTTGATGGGCAAATGACCGTGGCCCGGCGCCGCAGACTGGATTGCAGAGGCATCACCCTGTTGCAGGTTTTTCGCCACCACCACGCTCATGGCATTGCCGAGGCCAATTTCTGCCAGCAGGTCATCAAGCGTCGCGAGTTTCATCCGCTCAAGTTCACGCTGAATGCTTTCTTGCGGGATCTCGGCAAGCTTACGACTGCCACCCAACGCATGGTTGAGCAGGCGGCGTCCCAGACTGACGGAATCATCGCGTTTGAGGTTTTTCAGCAACTGGCGGATCTTGGCGCGGGCTTTTGAACTGACGACGAAGTTAAGCCATGCGGCGTTCGGCCGTGCCCCCGGCGCGGTAATGATTTCGACCGTCTGACCGCTGGTCAGCGGCTGTGACAGTGGGTAGGGCTGTCTGTCGACGCGCGCGCCCACACAGGCATGACCAATATCGGTATGCACCGCATAGGCAAAGTCGACGGGTGTTGCACCGGCAGGCAGTTCGACAATGCGCCCTTCCGGTGTGAAAACGTAAATCTCATCCGGGAAAAGATCGGATTTCACGCTCTCGATAAATTCAAACGAGCTACCGGCGCTTTGTTGCAGTTCCAACAGGCTTTGCATCCAGCGCTGGGCACGAATCTGCGCGGTAGTGCTGGTTTCACCGTGCTCTTTATAAGCCCAGTGCGCCGCGACCCCCATTTCCGCCATCTGGTCCATATCCTCTGTACGGATCTGGACTTCAACCGGGACGCCGTGCGGGCCGATCATCGACGTGTGCAAAGACTGATAGCCGTTCGCTTTTGGAATCGCGATATAGTCTTTTACCCGTCCAGGACGCGGCTTATAGAGGCTGTGCATCTGACCGAGCACGCGATAACAGGTGTCGGCGTCATGAACGATAACGCGAAACGCGTAGATATCCATGATTGAGTGAAAACGCTGCTCTTTAAGCACCATCTTGCAATAGATGGAATAGAGGTGCTTCTCACGACCACTCACACGGCACGGAATACCCGCTTCCTGCAGACGCCCTTCGATTTCAGAGAGGATTTTTTGGATCATCTCTTTACGGTTGCCACGTGCGGCTTTAACCACCTCTTTAATCACGCGATAGCGGTTCGGGTACAGCGCCTCAAAACCCAGTTCTTCGAGCTCGGTTTTAATGTGATGAATACCTAAACGATGCGCCAGCGGACTATAAATTTCGAGGGTTTCACGAGCGATGCGGCGACGTTTGTCCGGGCGTAATGAGCCCAGCGTGCGCATATTGTGAGTGCGGTCGGCGAGTTTGATGAGAATGACGCGGATATCCTGCACCATCGCCATAATCATCTTGCGAAAGTTTTCGGCCTGCGCCTCTTTCTTATCGCGGAACTTAAGTTTATCAAGCTTCGATACCCCCTCTACCAGTTCAGCAACGCTTTTACCAAAAAGCTGCTCCATGTCCTGGTAGGTGGCGGGAGTATCTTCGATCACGTCATGCAGCAGTGCAGCCATCAGCGTTTCATAGTCGAGTTTCATTTCGGCCAGAATGCAGGCTACGGCAACAGGGTGCGTGATATAAGGTTCACCGCTTGAACGTGTCTGGCCCTCGTGAGCGTCACGTGCAACGAGATACGCCTGCCGAAGACGTTTGATCTGGTCTTCCGGCAGGTAGTGTTGAATCAGTTGATTCAGGCTTTCAAACAGATACAAGGGCGACCCGCTTTGTGATTAACGACGACCTTCAGCAATTGCGGTTACGGCTTGTATTTCAGCGGCTTCCTGCTCTTGCTGTTCCTGGCGCTCACGTACGTCGAGGATCTGGTTATTGATCAGACCTTCTTCGATTTCGCGCAGCGCGATTACGGTAGTTTTATCGTTTTCTTCCGGTACGAGCGGATCCTTTCCGCCTACCTGCATCTGACGAGCGCGACGCGCGGCGACCAGTACCAGGTCAAAACGGTTACCAATTTTCTCTACAGCGTCCTGAACAGTTACGCGTGCCATACTTAAAATGCTCCACAGGTGAAGAAATGACTGGGCATGATACTGAAAGTGGGTTCAGTCTGCCAACAGTTTGCTGATTAAAGCGTCATGACGCTGCTTTTGGCGGCTCATGCGCAGACGTTCGGCGCGAATAATGGTCTTCAAATCGCTCAGGGCGGTGTTGAAGTCATCATTCACAATAAGATAATCATATTCGGCGTAATGGCTCATTTCTGCAACAGCTTGCGCCATACGTTTTGCAATCACCTCTTCGCTATCTTGCCCACGACCCCGCAAGCGGCGATCCAGTTCAAGTTTAGACGGCGGCAGAATAAAGATACTGCGTGCATGCGGCATCTTCTTGCGAATTTGTTGCGCGCCCTGCCAGTCGATATCCAAAAAGACATCTACCCCGGAGGCCAGTACTTGCTCAATGGCTTCACGCGAGGTGCCGTAGTAATTGCCAAAAACTTCTGCGTGTTCCAGAAACGCGTCGTTACCAATCATGGTTCTGAATTCATCATGATTCACAAAGAAATAATGTTCGCCGTGAACCTCACCCGGGCGCGGAGCGCGCGTGGTGTGCGAAACAGAAACCTGGGTGTCATACAACGGTTGGGTTTTTAACAAAGCCTGAATCAGGCTGGATTTACCCGCGCCACTGGGGGCAGAAACAATATAAAGCGTGCCTTGAGCCATGAGTATCTTACGTATGTGATTATCGAAAATGAACCTACATACGGGCTTATTATACACGTCGCCGCTACGCGACGTAGCCTTTGTCACACTTTTTGCGCCAGATTATTGCTTTTTGCGCGCCAGTTTCCTGATTTACGCAACATTCGCTGCAAATGAGAGAAATCACTCGAAGCCTGTACGCAATCTTAACTTTTGTCACTCGGCGTAGGTCACGCAACGCGCTATATCTGCCTGGCAACGTACAACGGAGGTGGCGATGAAAACAGGGACAGCGATATTGATGGGGTTGTGGTTGTGGCACTCGCAGGTTCTGGCGATATGCCCGGTATGGTCGGCGGCCAGAGCCCACGAGGAGATCTCTCGTTTGCAACAACAAATTACACAGTGGGATGACGCCTACTGGAAAGAGGGCGTTAGCGCGGTTGAGGATGGCGTCTACGATCAGCTGCATGCGCAACTGCTCCAGTGGCAGCATTGCTTTGCTGACGACGACCCGCCCAGCCTGACGTTGCCCTCGCCAGGCGGTACGATCCCCCATCCTGTCGCCCATACCGGAGTGCAAAAGCTGGCAGACAAGCGAGCAATGCAGCAATGGATGCGCGAGCACAACGATTTGTGGGTACAGCCGAAGGTTGATGGCGTGGCGGTTACGCTGAAATATCAGCAGGGCAAACTGACCCAGGCGATCAGCCGTGGCGATGGCCTGAAAGGCGAAGACTGGACGCAAAAAGTACAACAGATTCCTGCTGTGCCGCAAACTGTGGTGGGTGCGCTGGCAAATAGCGTGTTGCAGGGCGAGATCTTTCTGCAACAGGAAGGGCATATCCAGCAAAAAATGGGCGGAATGAATGCCCGTTCGAAGGTCGCGGGTCTGCTGATGCGCAAGGGCAACGTCAGTGACTTATCATCACTGGGGATTTTTATCTGGGCATGGCCTGATGGCCCGCAGACAATGTCCGAAAGAGTAAACCAGTTGAGTGCGGCGGGGTTTACGCTCGCGAAAAAATTCACGCTGCCGGCAGACAATGTTGAGTCCGTGGAACGGGCGCGTACGCACTGGTGGACGTCCGCTTTGCCCTTTGTCACCGATGGGGTCGTTGTGCGGATGAGCAAAGAGCCGGCGTCCCGCCAGTGGTTACCGGGACAAGGGAGTTGGCTGGTCGCCTGGAAATACCCGCCCGTTGCGCAGGTGGCTGAGGTCACAGCGATTCAGTTTACGGTCGGCAAAAGCGGAAAAATCGCCGTTGTGGCGACACTCGCTCCCGTCATGCTGGACGATAAACGGGTACAGCGGGTGAATATCGGTTCCGTAACCCGCTGGGAAGAGTGGGATATTGCCCCAGGCGATCGGATCCTGGTGAGTCTTGCCGGACAGGGGATCCCGCGTATTGACGATGTCGTCTGGCGGAGTTCGGAACGGACTAAACCGATGCCGCCTGAAAATCGCTTCAACGCATTGACCTGCTTTTTTGCTTCTGCATTGTGTCAGGAGCAGTTTATCTCCCGCCTCGTCTGGGCGGGCTCTGGTGCTGTTTTACAGTTAGACGGTGTGGGTGAGGCAGGTTGGCGGGCGCTTCATCAACAGCATCACTTTGAGCATATCTTTTCGTGGCTGGCTTTAACTCAGGAGCAGATTCAGCACACGCCGGGCTTTGCGAAGGCGAAGAGTGAGCAGGTGTGGCATCAGTTTAATCTGGTGAGAAAACAGCCGTTTATTCGCTGGATACTGGCGCTGGGCATCCCGTTACCCCAGGCTGCGCTCAATGCCAGCGGCGATCGTTCGTGGCAGCAGTTGTCAGGGCGAACGGAATCGTACTGGCAACAACTTCCGGCGGTCGGCCCGCGTCGCGCACGTCAGGTGATGGCATGGCTGGACAACGCGGAAGTTAAGCAACTGAGCCACTGGCTGGCGGCCCAGCACATCGAGAGCTTTATCCCTTAGTGGCTTTCGTGGCGGTAGTAAAACACGGGCAAACCCAGCTTAAGGCGCAGCGCCAGGAGTCGGGCGACAAAGCCAAACATCAGGGTTGAGATAACCACGATATCCTGATTGGAAACATAGTGTTGCAGGATGATGTAAAGCACGGCAGAGGCGAATGAGACGCCGGCGTACAACTCTTTCTGGAAAACGAGCGGAATACGCTTACAGAACATATCGCGCAACACTCCACCGAAGACGCCGGTGGTAACCGCCGCTACGACGGCAATGATCGGACCATGCCCCATATCCAGGGCCACCTGGGCGCCAATGATGGAAAAGACGACCAGGCCTAAGGCATCCAGTACCAGGAATACCTTGCGCAGATAGGGCATGACGGGAGCCACAATAGTCGTTAAGACCGCCGCCGTGGCGACAATAATTACGTATTCGGGATGTTTAACCCAACCCAGAGGATAGTGCCCGAGCAGAATATCGCGGACAGAGCCGCCGCCGATGGCCGTCGCGGTGGCAATGATGATAACGCCGAATGTATCCATCCGACGGCGACCCGCCGCCAGCGCACCGGTCATGGCTTCGGCAGTGATTCCTATCAGGTACAAAACATGTAACAGCATGACTCCCCCCCAGTATTTAGGGGACAAAGAGTAACGACTTGCACTCATCGTCACGATTGAGATTTTCTAAGGCGAGTGATTTTTAATAATGTCAGGTAATGCGAAATTACTGTTTTGATGAAGTGGTATGGGATGTGAGGTTTTTTTCGTCAGTAAAATGGATAAGAAAAACTAACCTGAAAATGTGTGCGAGTCAGCGAGACTTGCGAAAAAACGTAGCACCGCCATCGACTGACGGGCTACGCGGAAAGACACTTTACTTGATATTCTAAATTTGCGTACGGCATCTTAAAAAAGTCGTTTTTATTTAATGAGTTAAGTGAAGATAACATTTTTATGAGATATGCAACCCTATTGACTACCCATTTAGGAATCATACCTTTAAGAGGATAGTGAAAATACAAAAATACTCACATTTTTATTTAATGTATTGATAATAAAAGGTTTATATGATTGTGAATGTTATGTTTTTTGAAGTAGAATATGTAAAAAATACATACATAAATCGAGCATTTAGATAAGTTCTTGACAGATTTATTAGTTAGTTTGAGCGCCAGGCATATTTTAATCCTTTAACTTGATTTAAGTTAATTAAATATTTTACAGATTTAGTAAAAAAGGGGTTTTATGTCTAAGAAAATGATGGCTCTTAATATATTTTTAGCTGAAAAAAATACTCTGCCAAGGACTTTACTTTTTTCCTTTCTAAGGTCTGTAAAGAATACGCACTAAATGGTGTAAAAGGTATCAAAGGCTCCTGTTTTATAAAAGATGTTAAGGACAACACTCCCAAATGGAAAGAATTCTTCGAAGGGTTTACTGGAAATAAAATAAATGATTTAATTACTAGATCCAGTTCGGCAGTGCTGTTAATTAAATCTAAATCAAGAGTGTTTGCTGTCACTTTCGGATATGGAAGAAGTTTATTAGAACAATCTTACTTCGTGTCAGATTTTGGTATTAAATCAGCGTTAAATATGCTGAAGCATGATTCGCTAAGAAGTGTTGATACATTCACCATTGATGATTCTCCGGTGCAAAAGAAAACACAAGCTTCGTTAGGAACCGAGATATCTATGTTTGGCGTGGATATTTCTAAAGATATTTTAAGATCAGTTACTGGTTTGCCTTTAGATGGGGTTTCCTTCAAAAATATTTGTGGAGGAGATAATTCATTACAAGTAAAAATCGAGCTGGAGCCAAATGATTTGGTTCGTTACCTCGATGAGTGCTTGCAACGCTATGAAGGAAAAGAATATTTAGAGCAATTCTCATGGGTAGATAATCTAAAAAAAGTAGGTAAGCCAACTACGATTGAGGAACTGGACGATTTATTGATTAAAATTATAAAATCAAAAAAATATGATGATGTTTCGATAGTAGTCCCAGAAGTAATGAATGATGAAGATATAGAATATTTTAGTTTTACTAGAGCTAAGAATGATATTTCTTATAATATTGATAAAAATATATATTTTAATACTATCGACTTCCCTAATTTGGATATAGATAAATTAAAGAGGGATAAGCTTTTTGCTTTTAACCATCAAGGTTCCGAGGTTAAGACATTCTCAGTCTATAAATGCCTTAACCTGGAAGTAACGCATAAAAGAAAAACATATATGTTATTTCTGGGGCAATGGTTTGAAATTGAGAAGAAATTCTCAGAGTACGTTGAAAAAGAATTAAGTATTATACCTACACATAAAAATCCATTTCCTGATTTAATAAGAATAATAGATAAGTCTACTAATAAAGAGAAATTAGAATCCGAGGGTGATTATAATGAACGTATTAGTAAAACTAAACCTTATATTCTTATGGATAAAAAACTAGTTAAAAGCAGTAGAACTACAACTTCCATAGAATTATGTGATTTAGCTGATGTTAAAAATAAAATTTTAATTCACGCTAAACATAGAAAAGGCGGTTCCTCTGGTTTAAGTCATCTTTTCGCACAAGCAAGCATTGCTTCTGAACTAATTCTCAGTGACGAAGAGTTTAGAAAAGCAGCGAGGGTTGTTATAAAAGATAATCACGGAAATGCCGCGATGAGTCTTGTGCTAGCAAAAAAAATAAAGAGTAGTGAATTTGAAATTGTTCTATTAATGTTAGGCTGTGATAATAAGAAATTACTAAAAGACTTACCTTTTTTCAGTAAAGTTAATTTAATGAATACGTATTCAAACCTAACTCAACGTGGATTTAAAGTTACCGTAGCATCCGCAAAATAGAATATTAAGTAAAGTAAAATAAAGCAAGGCAACTCAAAAGAAGCTCCGCTTCTCTGAGTTGCCTTGCTTTTCCTTGCTCTACGATTGAAAAAGAAATAATAAGAACGACAATTATTAATGCCTATGTTATTTTAAACTTGATTAAAAACCAAGCAGCCATTGATCCAAATCATAACTACTCGTACCTAGATACCGATAACACATAAAGTTACACAACATATTGCAAAATGTATCATTGCTAACTTGACTGAACTCCTCAGTTGTTTAGTATGTAATAGCTTTCTTATTTATTTTACTCACAGCTCTTTGACGGGTATTTATACATCCTAATATACGCTTAGTTATTATTTATTAATAAGAGGTTGATAATGGCTACATCCCCGATTTACCTTAAGCAATCCTGTATTAAAACTTTAACCGCAGTTGAAGCCAATAGAGATGCCTCAAATCAACACGAGTTTAACGGTGTTGCTCAGCTAAAACAGATTTTTGGCAACGCCAGAGTTACTAAAGATGTAGTATTCTCTATTAGAGGAACGGATATATTCTGCGATGATACCGTCACTTGGTATGATGCCAGAGAAAACTCACCTGATAGAAGCGAGTTTCGTCTTTATTTCCGCAATAACTATGTCATGGAGCGGGCAGATGAAGGGGACAATATTATTGTAGGCATCGACAAAAGTGATAAAATTCATATCATTTTAATTAAGCAGAACAACTCCGACTATGAGGGTAATATACCTACTTGGCGTTAATGCTTATTTAATATAGAATAAACAACAAATACAAATGAAACTAAATAAAACACCCCCCAGCAATGTCTTGCTGGGGTGAAATTTATTTTTGTATGGTGTTACGTTTTTTTATAGATACAGCTTTCTGAATATAGGGTTCAAGCAATTTTGCAACCGCTTCAAATACAGGAACCACGACTGAATTTCCAAACTGCTTGTAAGATTGCATATCTGAAACCGGGATGTTGAAGGGCTTGCCATCAGGCGTCTCAAATCCCATTAGGCGGGCACACTCATGGGGAGTTAACCTTCTTGGCCGATTTGACATGTTTTGCGCATCATAGAAATCTATCTCACCTAATTCATGATCCCATCCACGGTCAATCAAGATCTCAGAACCATCTTTATAATACCTCGCAGATAATGTGCGAGTGACCGTATCAACGTTATTTGGTTTCACCAAGCCGAAACCAAAACCATTACCTTTCGCAGCATGCTTTTTAGCATATTTATAAAGATAATCCCACAGTCTAGGAGAAAGGATGTATTTACTATCAACATCGTTATCATGATCAAGAAGTTCTTTGAAAGTAGGTCTTTTAGACGGGAAAAAATTACTTATATTTCGTAATGTAAACCCTTTACCTATTTTTAAATCACGACGAAATCCGACCAATACAATTCGTTCTCTATGTTGAGGAAGGAAATTTTTACCATCAATGATCTTCGGATCGGAAGAACCAGAAATCGCAGAATCAGCAACTTCATAACCAAGCTCGTCAAGGGTGTTCATGATTACTCGGAAAGTTTTCCCTTTATCATGACTCTTAAGATTTTTTACATTTTCAAGAACAAATATAGATGGTTTTTTTGACTTTATAATTCGTGCAACATCAAAGAATAGAGTTCCTTGGGCATCACATTCAAATCCGTGAGCTCTTCCTAATGAATTCTTTTTACTCACACCCGCAAGACTGAAAGGCTGACAAGGGAAACCAGCCAAAAGCACATCATGGTCAGGGATGTTTTCATTTATATATTCATAAGCTTCACGTTCTGAAACGTCATCCCTATTACTCAATGTAATTTCACGAATATCGGAGTTAAACTGGTGTGATTTTTCATCGTTATACCAATTAGCTTTATACGTGCGCACAGCTTCTTTATTCCATTCGCTTGTAAATACGCACAGCCCTCCAATAGCCTCAAAACCTTTACGAATCCCACCAATTCCTGCAAAGAGATCAATGAACCGGAAAGCATAGTTAGGATGGTTTTCTGGCGGTTCAGGAAGCATCTTTGTGAGTAAAAATACTTCACCGGCCGTTAAAAGCTTCGCTTCACATTTGTCATTAATCCAGCGATTAAGTGTTTCCCTGCTCCAATCATTATCACCAACTTTCCTAAGTGATTCAGCAACATGCTTTTGACTATAAATTTCCAGAATTTTTTCAACTAGTTGCCGATCACTGTTTTTCTTGTTTTTGGTTTCACCCGCCGATTTCTGAAAGAGATCATGCGCAATTACTAGTTCAGACATAACATCTCCTATGGGTCATTATAGTGATAGTGTATCACTCATTTAACCCAGATGACAGAGAGTAGTGCATAAACTTTGACACATGCGTTAGAACACCTGCTATCTTCTCTTATGGGGGAAGGCGAAATGTCCTCTGCTCCTCTTGATATGCTCCTTAGATATTTTAGATTTGATGAAAAAATAAACATGGATAACCAAATTAACTATTTTAAAAAGTGCCTTGATTCTATTATTTGATTTAATATTTATATAATGAAATGGACTCAACCCCTTGGCACTTAATATAAATGAAATATTTATGAGTGTGTTCTTATATTTCACCAAAAAAATCATATTAATAAACACAACAAAAGCAAGTATAACATTAACGAAGATAAAATATATAATATAATTTAATATATGAATGTGAATTTTAATGTCCGTTATAAATTTTTATTCAAACATATAAAAAGGAGTTTATATGGAAAAACAAGTTTCAATGCATAGCATTGCAAAAAGCATCGCACCTGTAATAAAACAATCTTCAAATTTGCAAGATCTAATATCGCAAACGCTGAGAACTCACAGTGCCAGTGTCTGTCTTAATAACGCAGAACTTCAACTACTAGTACTTCTTTGACCGTTAATGTTCCCATAGTAAACCTCTTATCAGCCCAGGCTTGGGTAACAGTACTGGGAAGTGTAAGTGGGTAGTAAATGGTTTATATGGTACGGGTAGCAGAAAAGAAAAGGGATTTTAGTACCTCACTCACTACCCAGAATGGAGTGGAAGTTAGAAGATTTTTATAGACTTTCTTTTGCTGATTTTTTGAAGAAAACGCCCATATCTCAGGGCGTTATAGAAATTTATGGGTTTTAAAATATATTACTCGATGTTCTGGATCTGCTCGCGCATTTGCTCGATCAGGACTTTCAGTTCAATCGCGGAATTGGTCACTTCGGCATTGATGGATTTCGACGCCAGCGTATTCGACTCGCGGTTGAATTCCTGCATCATGAAGTCCAGACGGCGACCCACCGCCTCTTTTTTCTTCAGGATGTTGTAGGTTTCTTTGACGTGGGCTTCCAGGCGATCCAGTTCTTCTGCCACATCGATGCGCTGTGCCATCAGGACCAGTTCTTGCTCCAGACGGTTATTCTCCAACTGGACCTGAGCGTCCTCGAGCTTAGCGACCAGACGTTCACGCTGCCATTGCAGAATTTCTGGCATATGGGCGCGAACTTTAATGACTTCAGCGCTGACACCTTCCAGACGTTGTTCGATCAGCGCTTTCAGGGCCTGGCCTTCCGTTTCGCGGGCAACGATGAAATCGTCAAGCGTACCGTCCAGTGCGGTCAGGATTTCAGCCGCAATGGCATCAAGATCCTGTTCCTGTGCCGCCATGACGCCAGGCCAGCGAAGGATATCGACTGGATTGATTTCTCCTTCATCGCTCTGCATTTTGACCCAGTTGGCCGCGTTCACGAGTTGTTTTGCGAGCTTTTCATTCAGGATGAGCTCGCCCTGCGCGCTCGCATCGGGCTCAAAGCGCAGCATGCACTCGACTTTACCGCGCGTCAGGCGCGTACGGATGCGTTCACGAACAACAGGCTCAAGGCTACGGAACTGTTCCGGCAGACGAAAGTAAGTTTCCAGATAACGCTGGTTTACCGAGCGCATTTCCCAGGTGGCGCTACCCCATTCACCCTTGATTTCACGCCGGGCGTAGGCTGTCATACTGCGGATCATAGACGTTCCTGTTTTTAAAGGAGAGATGGGGGGATTATAGCCATCCCGGCCTTGTCAGGATAGGAATAACAGCCGGAAGTCCGTATAATGCGCAGCCACATTCGTTTCAAGCCGGAGATCTCAATATGCGTCCAGCAGGCCGTAGCGCTAATCAGGTGCGTCCCGTAACCCTGACCCGTAACTATACAAAACATGCTGAAGGCTCGGTGCTGGTCGAATTTGGCGATACCAAAGTGCTGTGCACAGCCTCGATTGAAGAAGGCGTACCGCGTTTTCTGAAAGGTCAGGGCCAGGGCTGGATCACCGCTGAATATGGCATGTTGCCGCGTGCAACGCATACCCGTAACGCGCGCGAAGCAGCAAAGGGCAAGCAGGGCGGTCGTACGATGGAGATTCAACGTCTGATCGCCCGTGCGCTGCGTGCTGCGGTCGATCTCAAAACGTTGGGTGAATTTACCATCACTCTGGACTGCGACGTGATCCAGGCCGATGGCGGCACGCGTACCGCCTCCATTACCGGAGCCTGCGTTGCGCTGGCGGATGCGCTGAACAAGCTGGTGGCAAGCGGTAAGCTGAAAACCAACCCAATGAAAGGGATGGTTGCGGCAGTATCTGTGGGGATCGTCAACGGCGAAGCGCTCTGCGATCTGGAGTATGTTGAAGACTCGGCGGCGGAAACCGACATGAACGTGGTGATGACCGAAGACGGGCGCATCATTGAAGTGCAGGGGACGGCAGAAGGCGAGCCGTTCAGCCATGAAGAACTTCTCACCTTGTTGGCACTGGCCCGAGGGGGAATCGAATCCATTGTCACGACGCAGAAGGCGGCGTTAGAAAATTGATTTTAAGGCGACCAATGAGTCGCCTTTTTTTTGTCCGTAGATTTTGTCAATGATGAAAGTGAAATGAGGAGCGAATCCATGAAACCCTATCAACGCCAGTTTATTGAGTTTGCGCTTAACAAACAGGTACTCAAGTTTGGCGAATTCACGCTGAAATCCGGGCGCAAGAGCCCCTATTTCTTCAACGCCGGGCTGTTTAATACCGGGCGCGATTTGGCACTGTTAGGTCGTTTTTACGCCGAAGCGTTGGTGGATTCTGGCATTGAGTTTGATCTGCTTTTTGGCCCAGCTTACAAAGGTATTCCGATTGCAACCACCACGGCGGTCGCGCTGGCGGAGCATCACGACAAAGACCTGCCGTACTGCTTTAACCGCAAAGAAGCTAAAGATCATGGCGAAGGTGGCAATCTGGTTGGCAGCGCACTGCAGGGCCGCGTGATGCTGGTGGATGACGTGATCACTGCCGGTACGGCAATCCGGGAATCGATGGAAATCATCCAGGCCAATGGCGCGACGCTGGCTGGCGTGCTGATCTCTTTGGATCGTCAGGAGCGGGGGCGTGGCGAGATTTCCGCCATTCAGGAAGTCGAGCGCGATTATGGCTGTAAGGTGATTTCTATCATCACCCTGAAAGACCTGATTGCCTATCTGGAAGAGAAGCCGGAAATGGCAGAACATCTGGCGGCGGTGCGGGCGTATCGGGAAGCGTTTGGCGTTTAACCAGAATGGCCGGATAACGCGCGCGCTATCCGGCAAGCATTACTGCAGTTGTGAGGCGAGCAGTGGCCAGCGGGCATCAAAATCATCCGTTGGACGGTATTTGAATTCACTACGCACGAAGCGCGACAGCATACCTTCGCAGAAGGCAAGTAACTGGCTTGCCAGCAACGTTTCATCCGTCACGTATCCTTCACCTTCGCGCATCCGCTTTTCCCGCAGCACCTGGCGCAGTTGTGCTTCAATGCGTTCGAACAGTTGATTGATACGCCCTTGCAGACGATCCTGTTCAAACATCAGCGCATGCCCGGTCAGGATACGCGTCAGGCCGGGATTGCGCTCACCGAAACCCAGGATCAATAACACGATCAGACGCAGACGCGCGTGGGTATCTTTTTCATCTTTCAGAATCAAATTGATACGGGTGATCAGGCTGTCTTCGATAAACTCAATCAGGCTATCGAACATGCGTGTCTTGCTGGGAAAGTGGCGGTACAACGCCGCTTCGGAAACGCCGACAGAAGCCGCCAGTTTTGCCGTTGTGATGCGCTGGCTTCCATCGCTGGATTCCAGCATCAGCGCCAGAGACTGAAGTATTTCTTCGCGACGATTCCTTTTCGCAGTTTGTTTTTCTGCCATGTTACAAAATACCCCTGAAAATAAGCACTTGCAGGCGAGCATCCACACTATGACCGCAAACACAGGGCTTGCGGTGATGTTATGACGTTATCGGGATGCGTAACTTTCTTACTTACGACCGGAATGGCCGAAACCGCCTTCACCACGGTGAGTGGCATCAAACTCTTCCACCAGGTTAAATTCGGCCTGCACAACCGGCACAAAGACCATCTGTGCGATGCGTTCACCCGGCTCAATGGTGAAACTGTCCTGACCGCGGTTCCAGACGGACACCATCAGTTGCCCCTGATAGTCGGAGTCAATCAGCCCCACCAGGTTGCCCAGCACGATACCATGCTTATGGCCCAGACCCGAACGCGGCAGGATGACGGCAGCCAGAGACGGATCGGCGATATGAATAGCCAGCCCGGTTGGCAGTAGCGTGGTTGCGCCCGGTGCCAGTTCTACGGCGTCATCAAGACAGGCCCGCAGGTCAAGTCCGGCGGAACCGGAGGTGGCATACGTCGGCAGCGGGAATTGCTTACCAACACGCGGATCCAGAATCTTAACGTCGATTTTTTTCATCATAAAGGGTCACGATCTCGTCGAGTAATAATTGGCCAAGGAGTGCTTTGCGCGCAAGCGGTAAGACTTTATCTCCATCCTGCCAGAAAAGGTGTAGAGCGTTGCTGTCGCTATTAAATCCTTGAGTTGAGAGTGAAACATCGTTTGCACAGATCAAATCAAGATTTTTGCGGTTACGTTTTTGCCGGGCGTATTCTTCCACATTATTCGTTTCCGCGGCAAACCCAACGACATAGGGACGATGGTCTTTACGTGCGGCAACCCCGGCGATGATATCCGGGTTTTTGACCATTTTTATTGTTAATTCATCACCCTGCGTTGCCTGTTTCTTAATTTTTTCCGGTGCGACAACGGCGGCGCGATAGTCTGCTACCGCAGCGCAGCCGATAAAAATATGTTGCTGTTGTACAGTGGATTGCACTGCTGCTTCCATCTCCAGAGCGGTCATCACATCGACACGCTGTACAAAAGGCGGCGTGGGTAACGATACGGGGCCGGTAACCAGCGTAACGTTCGCCCCACGACGAGCGGCCGCAGCGGCGATGGCAAACCCCATTTTACCTGAGCTGTGGTTGGAAATGTAACGCACCGGGTCGAGCGGTTCACGCGTCGGGCCCGCGGTAATCATGATATTGAGATGTTGCAGATCGTTGACAGGGGAGAAATGCGCCGCGGCCATATCGACAATCGTTAAGGGATCCAGCATGCGACCCGGACCCACGTCACCGCATGCCTGGCTGCCGCTGTCCGGTCCCCAGATGAGCAACCCACGGGAAGTCAGAACGTCCAGATTATGCTGAGTCGCCGCAGCCCGATACATCTGCTGGTTCATCGCCGGTAAAACGGCAATGGGCGCAGGTGTCGCCAGACAAATCGTGGACACCAGATCGTTTGCCATGCCGGCTGCGACACGCGCGATAAGGTCTGCGGTGGCAGGGGCGAGAACCACCAGGTCGGCCCATTTCCCCAACTCAATATGGCCCATCGCGGCTTCTGCCGCGGGATCCAGCAGACTGTCGGAAACGGGATACCCGGAAACCGCCTGTAAGCTGAGTGGGGTAATAAAGGCTTTAGCCGCCTCGGTCATTGCTACACGGACATCGGCACCGCGTTCGCGCAGACGACGCACCAGTTCAGGGGTTTTGTAGGCAGCAATGCCGCCGCTGACGCCGAGAACGATTTTTTTACCGGCCAGGCTCATCATGATCTTTCCTGTTGGATTACACCAGAAGGCGGATATTTTATCACAATCCGTAAACTGTCGTGCGTTCACCCATGAATCACTTTGCGAGGCGCTACGCAGGAGTGGAAATTGTACGTCGATTCCCCCTCATGGCTATGCCACCATTTGTGCTGGCATAAGGAGGTGTGGGGATGGAAACTGCTGAGTATGTGTTGCCAAGGGAAAAACTGTTGGCACTTGGGGTAGATACGCTGACGGATGATGAACTGCTGGCGCTCTTCTTGCGGACTGGAACGCCCGGAAAAGATGTCTTTACGCTGGCAAAAGAGATCCTGGAACATTTTGGCTCTCTCTATAGCTTGTTGACGGCGGACTACTCGCAGTTCAGTACGGTGACAGGGATTGGCGTGGCAAAATACGCGCAGCTTAAAGGCATTGCGGAGCTGGCCCGTCGCTTTTATGAAGTACAAATAAAAGGCTCGAACCCGTTACTCAGCCCGTTGTTAACACGGGATTTTTTGCAGAGTCAATTTGCGGGGGAAGGGCGAGAAGTTTTTATGGTGGTTTTTCTCGATTCCCAACACAAGGTCATTAAACATAGCCGCCTTTTTTCTGGCACCCTCACCCATGTTGAGATTCATCCGCGTGAAATTATTCGTGAAGCGATAAAAATCAATGCATCTGCGGTGATCCTTGCACATAATCATCCGTCGGGGTGTGCAGAGCCGAGTAAAGCGGATAAACTTATCACCGAGCGTGTCGTAAAATGCTGTCAGTTCATGGATATCCGTGTGCTTGATCACCTTGTCATTGGACGCGGAGAGTACGTTTCGTTTGCGGAACGTGGTTGGATTTGACGCACTTTGCGCGATCCATCGGGATCTTTGTCTGTTCGGGACTTGAGCACATCGCTGACTCAGCGTATACTACGCCACCTTTGAGAATCTCGGGTTTGGCATTTGGGCCTGGCAATCGAGTGTTCGCTTAGAACCGCGATGACCGGGCTGTAAAGCCTGACGAGGCGCCGATACCCCATACGAAGCTCGAGCTAATTTGATTTTTGGAGAATAGACATGTCCCGAGTCTGCCAAGTTACTGGCAAGCGTCCGGTGACCGGTAACAACCGTTCCCACGCACTGAACGCGACTAAACGCCGTTTTCTGCCTAACCTGCACTCTCACCGTTTCTGGGTTGAGAGCGAAAAGCGTTTTGTCACCCTGCGTGTATCTGCTAAAGGTATGCGTGTAATTGATAAGAAAGGCATCGAAACAGTTCTGTCTGAACTGCGTGCCCGTGGCGAAAAGTACTAAGTACTAAGAGGAAATAAATCATGGCTAAAGGTATTCGTGAGAAGATCAAGCTGGTTTCTTCTGCTGGTACTGGTCACTTCTATACCACCACGAAGAACAAACGTACTAAGCCGGAAAAACTGGAACTGAAAAAGTTCGATCCAGTTGTCCGTCAGCACGTTCTCTACAAAGAAGCGAAAATTAAGTAATTTCCGCTTTGCTGTAATGAAAAACCTCGCCTCGGCGGGGTTTTTTGTTTTCTGGCCATCCCCATATTAGTGAGACCTGATACACTGCCGGAGACGTTATGCCTGAATTACCTGAAGTCGAAACCAGCCGCCGCGGTATTGAGCCGCACCTGGTCGGGGCAACCATTTTGCATGCCAATGTGCGTAATGGACGTCTGCGTTGGCCGGTGTCAGAAGAGATCTACCGTCTGAGCGACAAACCGGTGCTCAGCGTTCAGCGTCGTGCGAAATATCTTCTGCTGGAACTGCCCGATGGCTGGATAATCATCCATCTGGGGATGTCGGGCAGTTTGCGTATCCTTCCTGAAGAACTTCCGGCAGAAAAACACGACCACGTCGATTTAGTGATGAGTAATGGTAAAGTCCTGCGCTACACCGATCCCCGTCGCTTTGGCGCCTGGCTGTGGACGAAAGCGCTGGAAGGGCACAACGTGCTGGCGCATCTCGGCCCTGAACCGTTGAGCGACGATTTCAACGGTGAATACCTGCAACAGAAGTGTGCGAAGAAGAAAACGGCGATTAAACCCTGGCTGATGGATAATAAACTGGTGGTGGGAGTTGGGAACATCTATGCCAGTGAATCCCTGTTTGCTGCCGGCATTCATCCTGACCGACTGGCGTCGTCGCTGTCGCAGGCCGAATATGAGCTGCTGGCGCGCGTGATTAAGGCCGTTTTGCTGCGCTCAATAGAGCAGGGCGGGACGACATTGAAAGATTTTCTGCAAAGCGACGGTAAACCGGGCTATTTTGCTCAGGAGTTACAGGTCTATGGCCGCAAAGGCGAACCGTGCAGGGTGTGTGGAACGCCGATCGTGGCATCGAAACACGCACAGCGCGCGACGTACTATTGCCGTCAGTGCCAGAAGTAAGGTGAAGCGTCCCGGCCCAGGGACGCTATTTGAGCTTAGCCAGCAGCGCCTGATGAATATTCTCTGGCAGGAAGTGGGTGACATCACCCTGATGGCGGGCCACTTCTTTCACCAGTGACGACGAGATGAAGGACCACTCTTTAGAAGGCATCAGAAAGACGCTTTCCAGTTCCGGCATCAAATGACGATTCATATGGGCCAGTTGCATTTCGTATTCAAAATCCGCAACGGCGCGCAATCCACGAATCAGGATATTGGCCTGCTGCTCACGCGCAAAATTTGCCATCAGATCGCTAAAGCCCAGGACTTCAACGCCGGGCAGATGGGCTGTAGCCTGCTGAGCCAGCGCAACGCGCTCTTCAAGGGTGAACATTGGTTTTTTACCGGGACTTGCCGCAATTGCCAGAATGACATGGTCAAACATCTGCGTAGCACGCGTGATGATATCGATATGGCCGTTCGTCAACGGATCAAAAGTGCCTGGATAAATCGCCCGTTTTTGCATAACAGCCCTCAATGCGTTTTCGGTGGCAGATAAGGTTCCAGCAGTTGCAGTAGGCGCTGTAGTGCACCCTGGTTTTGATAGAGAACTTCAACTGCGTGACGACCATAGAAATTACGATAATCGGCATCGGTCAGTAAAGAGGAAACCTCTTTAGCGAGGCTTGTGGCATCCGTGACCGTAATCAAACCGCTGGCCTGCTCCAGACGGGCGCAGATATCTTTGAAGTTGAACGTGTGAGGCCCCATCAGCACGGGAATCGCGTGGGCCGCGGCTTCCAGCGGATTGTGTCCGCCACGCTCAACCAGAGAACCCCCGACAAACGCCAGATCTGCAATTCCGTAAAGTAGCATCAGTTCCCCCATCGTATCACCCACAACGACCTGTGTACTGGCTGAAGGAACTTCACCGGAGGAACGTGTTGTATAGCTTAGTCCGGCTTCACGTACGAGGTTAATCGCATCCGGGAAACGTTCCGGATGACGCGGGACCAGAATCAATAGCAGGTTGGGGAACTGGTGTAGCAATGCCTGATGCGCGGCGATCACAATACTCTCTTCGCCATCATGGGTACTGGTTGCGATCCATACCGGGCGATGCGGCGCCCACTGGCGACGTAACGTAACCGCCTTCGCAGCGAGCTGTGGCGTCACGGAGATATCGAACTTCAGACTGCCGGTGACGGTCACCTGGTTGTTCTTCGCGCCCAGCGTCACAAAGCGCTGACCATCCTCTTCATTTTGCGCCGCAATTAGCGTAATACGACGGAGGATTCGGCGGATAAATTTCCCCAGTTTCGCGTAACCGTCAGCGGAGCGAGCAGAAAGACGCGCATTGGCGATGACCAGCGGAATATGGCGTTTATGCAGCGCGGCAATCAGGTTCGGCCACAGCTCCGTTTCCATGATCAGTACCAGCTTAGGATCGACTTGGTTCAGGAAGCGTCCCAGCGCATCAGGTAAATCATAAGGCAGATAGACGTGCTGAACATCGCTACCGAAGGCGGACTGGACACGCTCGGAGCCGGTCGGCGTCATCGTGGTGACCGTGATAGGCAGGTCGGGATAGCGATGCCGCAGGGCGCGAACCAAAGGAATGGCTGCCAGCGTTTCGCCGACAGAGACGGAATGGAGCATAATTCCGCCCGGTTTCAGGGGGCGGCGATAAAAACCGTAGCGTTCACCCCAGCGTTTACGGTAGGCCGGGGCTTTACGTCCGCGCACCCAAAGCCGTATCCAGATCAAAGGCTGAATAAGGTAGAGAAGGGCGGTGTAAAGCAATTCGAGCATAGTAAATAGCTGGCTTATGGATGTGCTGGGGATTCTATGTATTTAGACAGGGCTTTACCATTACTTTTCCCGTTTTTGACTTAAATAGCTTTAAGTTCGACTAATTCCGGCAGCCTGGCCCAGATTTTTTGCATTTTTATGCCATTTATTGATTTTTGCCGCCTTGCCGTTGTTTGCAGAGTCAATCAGTGACGTAAAAAGCGATGATTAGATTAATATCAGTTTGATTTAAAAAAGAAAAAACTCCTATTTGTGGTTAATTTATTCGAGTCGGATCGCAGCGAAAGAAGTGATACACTAGCGCGTAAAAGTCGGTGCAATATCAGTGATCGGGTAGCTGTTGAGCCTGGGGCGGTAGCGTGCTGTTTTCTGCTTAACTTTATCGGACAATCACAACAAAAGAGTCGCGTGTGGAAAAGCCTTTTCGAAAAATTCTGGTCATCAAGATGCGTTTCCACGGGGATATGCTATTAACCACTCCCGTCATCAGTACGCTGAAGCAGAACTATCCTGACGCCAAAATCGATATGCTTCTTTACCAGGATACGATGCCTATTTTGTCGGAAAACCCCGAGATTAATGCCCTCTATGGCATCAGTAATAAGGGAACGGGGGCGGCAGAGAAAATTAAAAATACGCTTTCGTTGATTAAGACTTTACGCAACAACCAATATGATCTGGTCATCAATCTGACCGATCAGTGGATTGTGGCGCTGATTGTCCGTTTTTTACGTGCAAGAGTAAAAATATCCCAGGATTTCGCCAACCGGCAGTCTGCATTCTGGAAACAGAGTTTTACCCATCTCGTTCCCTACGCCGGTGAACACGTCGTCGAACGCACGCTGTCAGCGCTCAAACCACTGGAGCTGGAACATGTTGTTACCGAAACGACCATGAGCTATCGGCCTGAGCACTGGGAAAATATGCGTCGACAGTTGCATCAACTCGGCGTGAATCGTCAGTATGTGGTGATTCAACCCACGGCAAGGCAGTTATTTAAGTGCTGGGATAATGACAAATTTTCCCGCGTTATTGATGCTCTTGAGCGTCGCGGCTACCAGGTGGTGCTGACATCAGGTCCTTCTGCAGACGATTTAGCGTGCGTGGAAGAGATTGCGCAGGGATGTGAAACCAAACCGGTCACCGGACTGGCGGGTAAAACCCGATTCCCGGAATTAGGTGCGCTGATTGATCATGCCGCGCTTTTCATTGGCGTCGATTCAGCGCCCGGACATATTGCTGCAGCGGTCAAAACGCCGGTGATATGTCTGTTTGGTGCGACCGATCACGTCTTCTGGCGTCCCTGGACCGACAATATTATTCAGTTTTGGGCAGGGGACTATCAGGCCATGCCTAAACGATCTGAACTGGACCGTGACAAAAAATATATGTCCGTTATTCCTGCTGAGGATGTGATTGCAGCAACGGAAAAAATGTTGCCGCAGAACGCGCAAATTATCGAAATGGATGCGCCGGTATGATCGTGGCTTTTTGTTTGTATAAGTATTTTCCGTTCGGCGGATTACAACGTGACTTTATGCGCATTGCGCAGACCGTAGCCGCACGCGGTCATCAGGTCCGTATTTATACCCAATCCTGGGACGGAGAATGTCCGGCTGTTTTTGAACTCATTCGCGTACCGGTTAAATCGCGAACCAACCATGGGCGCAATGCTGAATATTACGCCTGGGTGCAGGCACATTTGCGTGAACATCCTGTTGATCGGGTCGTGGGTTTTAACAAAATGCCTGGTCTGGATGTCTATTTTGCTGCTGATGTTTGTTACGCCGAAAAGGTTGCACAGGAAAAAGGCTTTTTCTACCGCCTGACCTCTCGTTATCGCCATTATGCGGCGTTTGAACGGGCAACGTTTGAGCAGGGTAAGTCAACGCAGTTATTAATGCTGACGGATACACAGATTGCTGATTTTCAGAAGCACTATCAAACCGAAGCGGAGCGTTTTCATATTCTCCCTCCGGGTATTTACCCGGACAGAAAATACAGTGCGCAAATTCCGAATGCCCGCGAAATAGTTCGCCAGAAGAACGGTATTTCGGAGCAGCAAAACTTATTGTTGCAGGTCGGTTCTGATTTTACCCGCAAAGGGGTGGACCGCTCGATTGAAGCACTTGCTTCACTGCCGGCGGCGCTGCGGCACAATACGCTTCTGTATATTGTCGGCCAGGATAAACCGCGAAAATTTGAAGCGCTGGCGGAAAAACGCGGTGTGCGTAGCAATGTGCATTTTTTCTCAGGGCGCAATGATGTCGCGGAGTTGATGGCCGCGGCCGATTTATTGCTGCACCCGGCCTATCAGGAAGCGGCAGGAATTGTTCTGCTGGAGGCCATTACCGCAGGTCTGCCGGTGTTGACCTCTGCCGTCTGTGGCTATGCGCATTATATTGCGCAGGCTAACTGTGGTGACGTTATTGAAGAGCCCTGGCGGCAGGATGCGTTGAACGACATTTTACGTAAAGCGTTGACCCAGCCGTCATTGCGCGCCGCGTGGGCAGAAAACGCACGGCATTTCGCGGATACGCAAGATTTGTACAGTCTGCCGGAAAAGGCGGCGGACATTATTACAGGTGGTCTGGATGGTTGAATTGAAAGAACCGTTAGCCACATTATGGCGCGGTAAGGATGCGTTTGAGGAAGTCAAAACGCTGCAGGGTGAAGTCTTCAGGGAACTGGAAACCCGTCGTACGCTGCGATTTGAACTGGCGGGGAAAAGCTATTTCCTTAAATGGCATCGGGGGACTTCTCTCAAGGAAATCGTCAAAAATCTTCTCTCACTGCGGATGCCGGTTTTGGGTGCCGACAGAGAGTGGAACGCTATTCATCGCCTTCAGAATTTGGGGGTGGATACCATGTATGGCGTTGGGTTTGGTGAGAAGGGGCTCAATCCTCTGACCAAAACCTCGTTCATTATTACCGAAGATCTCACTCCGACCATCAGTCTGGAAGACTATTGTGCGGATTGGGCAACGAATCCACCGGACGTCAACGTGAAGTGGATGCTTATTGACCGCGTGGCCACGATGGTACGCAAGATGCACGCAGGCGGAATCAATCACCGTGATTGTTATATCTGCCACTTCCTACTGCATCTGCCTTTTTCAGTCAATAAAGAAGACTTAAAGATTTCGGTTATTGATCTACACAGGGCACAGATTCGTACGAAAGTTCCTCGTCGCTGGCGTGATAAAGATCTGATTGGTCTTTATTTTTCGTCGCTAAACATTGGGTTGACGCAGCGGGATATCTGGCGGTTTATGCGGGTTTATTTTTCGGCTCCCTTACGTGATATATTCCGTAATGAAGCAGACCTGTTAATCCAGGCTGAAGCAAAAGCAGAGCGAATAAAAGAACGAACACTGAGGAAAAAATTATAATTATTTAGGACGAAAGATGCTAAATGTTTCTCTTCATATGCATGACTAATTTGCAGTTGCTTATTGCAAAGGCTATTATTGAAAAGGAGCGGCTGGATAATGTTGAACTATTGTTTATTGGTGACGCCGGGAATATAAAGAATGTTTGCTATTTAAATAAAATCAAACCATTGTGTCAGCATGTTAGTCTCGAAGCCAATGCAAAAAAGACATCAACTTTCAAAACATTAAAAAGGACATTGTATGCAAAGAAAATCATGATGTCATATAAGAAAACATATGACGTCGTTTTTTTTGCGAATTTTCATGTTCCACTTATTCACCATATACTATCGATGGTTTCCTTTAATGAACTAAGAACATTCGATGATGGGACGAATAATATAAATAAAAAAAGCGTGATGTATCGAGACTCTTCAGTCTCTTTCACGTCAAAGCATTTTCGAAGACTTATGGGCAGGAAGTATCATAAGGAGGATATCCTTAAACTCGACAGAATACATTATACTTTATTTCCAGAAAAACCTAATATAATAGAAAAAAAAGAAGCGATTACATTAATTTGCTACAATAGTGAAAATTCTGGAACAAATACGGTTAAAAAAGTATTGTTGGGTACCGTCTATTCAGATGCGATTGATAATAAACACGGAGTGGTATCTTTAATACAAAAAGTGCAGAGTTTTATCGATTCCAGAAAAATAGATTACTACATTCCTCACCCGCGAGAATTATTATACCAATTTAACAACGTGGAAAATATTAACTCTGAATTAATAGCGGAAGATATTATATTAGGCTTTTTAATGCAGGGTTTTAGACTTGAGTTATATGGATTTAATACTACAGCGCAAATTAATTTAAGTAACATATCTTTCATTGAAAACTATAATTTGAAAAGTCCTTTATTAAAGGAATGCTTCAATCACCATCTTGGATTTAACTTTAGCGATGTAGAATTATAATAACGATGGCAAAAAGAGAGATCGTAATCATATATGAATGAAATGCCCGTTGAAACTGGGTTAAAAATCGCATTTATTGGTGAGGCTGTTTCCGGCTTTGGCGGAATGGAAACGGTTATCCGGGATGTTATCAATAACTTTCAGACCGAACCTTCTGCAATCCAGTGCGAAATGTTTTTCTTTTGTCGGAATGACAAAATGGATAAGGCATGGTTAAGCGATATTAACTATTCATGCTCGTTCTCCACTATCCGTCTGGGGTTTTTGCGTCGGGCAAAGCATATCCATACGTTTAGTCGCTGGTTAAAGAAAACAGAACCCGATGTTGTTATCTGTATTGATGTGCTGTCCTGCCTGTTTGCCAGTAAAGCGCGGAAGAAATCAGGCCACAATTTCACGATATTCTCCTGGCCGCATTTTTCGCTGGATCATAAAAAACATGCCGAATGTGTTAGCTCGGCTGATTATCATCTGGCAATCAGTAGCGGTATTAAACAACAGATGATTGCGCGGGGTATTGATCAAAAGAACATTACCGTTGTTTATAACCCCGTATCCAGAGAATCAGAGATTATTCCACAACCAGAAGAAGGCCAGCCCGCCGTCTTTCTGTATGTTGGAAGGATGAAGTTTGAGGGGCAAAAAAGAATTAAGGACCTGCTGGATGGATTATCCCATGCGGAAGGCGAATGGCGGTTGCATGTGGTTGGTGACGGCTCAGATTTTGAAAAATGTCAGGCCTATGGGCGAGAACTGGGGATTGACAATCGTATTACCTGGCATGGCTGGCAGGTCTCTCCCTGGGATGTTGTGCAAAACAAGATAAAGAACGTCACGGCACTGTTGCTGACATCGTCATTCGAAGGCTTCCCGATGACCCTGCTGGAAGCCATGTCGTATGGTATCCCGTGCATCAGTTCAGACTGTATGTCTGGCCCCCGGGATATGATCAAACCGGGTATTAATGGCGATTTGTATCCGCCGAGCGATCTCAAACAGTTTATCCACCTACTCAACCAAATCCTCTCTGGTCAGATGAAGTATGATAGTAATCTGATCCCTGAGACGATAGATAACTTCTATAATGAAGTCTATTTCCAACATTTAAGAAGTGCGATATTTTCCAAAATCAATAAGTGATCACTATGACGCAAAAATATTTTGAAGAAAAAGTCATTCAGAAGACTTTAGATTATAACTATGCAGAACATAGTGATGTTGATAAGTTTAATATTGCCTATGGCATTGATAAGAACTTCCTTTTTGGTTGTGGTGTTTCCATCGCGTCGATACTGATTGCCAACCCCAATACGCCGTTTGCTTTTCATGTATTTACAGATTCATTTAGCAATGAAGAACAGGCTCGATTTAATGCGCTCGCAAAGCAATACGCCACCCAAATCGTGGTGTATCTCATTGACTGCGAGCAATTGAAATCGTTACCGAGTACTAAAAACTGGTCTTACGCAACGTACTTCCGATTTATTATCGCTGACCACTTCGCGGGAAAAATGGATAAGGTACTGTATCTGGATGCAGATATTGCCTGTCAGGGAAGTGTACAAGAGTTGATTGACCTCAAGTTTGCTGAACATGAAATTGCGGCCGTGGTTGCGGAGGGTGAGTCAGAGTGGTGGACTAAGCGCTCAATCAGTCTGGCAACACCGGGACTGGTTTCTGGCTACTTTAATGCGGGTTTTTTGCTGATTAACCTCCCCGTCTGGACCGCTGAGGATATTTCCCGCAAGGCTATTGAGATGCTACGCGATCCGGATGTGGTACAGCGCATTACTCACCTGGATCAGGATGTGCTGAATATGTTGCTTGTTGGCAAGGCGCGTTTTGTCGGTAAAAAATTTAACACCCAATTCAGCATCAATTACGAGTTAAAGCATGACGTGGTCAATCCCGTGGATGTAAACACGGTATTCATTCATTATATTGGGCCGACTAAGCCCTGGCATCAATGGGGTAACTACCCTATTGCGCAGAGCTTTTTGAATGCGAAAAAATTATCACCCTGGTGTGATGTTGAATTGCTGAAACCTAAAAACAGTCATCAGTTACGTTATGCGGCAAAGCATATGTTTAATCAGAAGCAGTACTTCGCTGGCTTGATTGATTATGCACTTTATTTTAAAAGTAAAATTGTTAAATAAAAATAATTATAGGTGACGCAGTGGACTCTTTTCCGGAAATAGAGATAGCAGAATATAAAGTTTTTGATGAGCGCTATGATAATAATGGTAACACATTAAATATCTCTTATGGAATCGATGAGAACTATCTTGATGGTGTCGGGGTGTCTATTACCTCGGTGTTAATTCATAATGATATTAATGTTGATTTTCATATCATCTGTGACAAATACACAAAAAGTTTCGTTGATAAGATTGGGGTGCTGGCGCAAGAACATAAGATTAAAATTTCATTATATCTTATCAATGTCAAATGCCTTGAGATATTGCCGAAAACGCAGGTCTGGTCAAGAGCTATGTACTTCCGACTTTTCGCTTTTGATTATCTGTATCATAAACTGGATAAATTATTGTATCTTGATGCAGATGTCATCTGCAAAGGTCCTCTGGATCTTCTTCTGACCCTTGACCTTAATGATAATGTCGCCGCAGTAGTAAAAGACGTTGACTCTATTCAGTCCAGGGTAAATGAAAGACTCCCCTCGTTTAATCTTCAGGGACGATATTTTAATTCCGGTGTTGTTTTTATAAACCTCCGGGAATGGGCTAAAAATCGATTAACTGAAAAAGCATTATCCCTGCTAACGGGTAAAGACGGGAGTGCAACATTTTTTAAATATCCCGATCAGGATGTCCTGAATATATTGCTGCGTGATAAAGTTTATTTTTTACCTCGTGAATATAATACAATATATACCATTAAAAGCGAGTTAAGCGATAAAACACATGAGAAGTATTTAGATATAATCCATGCTGATACTAAGTTGATTCACTTTACAGGTGCGACGAAGCCCTGGCATGCCTGGGCAAGTTACCCTTCTGTAATTTATTATACCAATGCTTTCATTAAGTCACCGTGGAAAGATGTTCCTGCCAAAGATGCGCGAACGCTGGTTGAATATAAAAAAAGATATAAACACCTTTTGGTCCAAAAACATTATCTGCGTGGAATGATTGCGGGGGCTGCATACCTCTATCGTAAATTTTTAGCAAAATGATACCTTTATACTTATGATCACTGAAACAAAAATTAAAAACTATACTGTATTCGTAAAACAAGGTGGTGAAAAATACATTGATATTTTCAATGATTTTTTAACACATAATCTTAAGGTACTAAAAGTCTTTCGTAGTATTGAGGATACCAAGGTCGTGTTAATCGATACTGACCATGGAAAATATATTCTGAAAGTATTTCACCCTAAAGTAAAAAATACTGAGCGATTTTTTAAATCACTGGTAAAAGGGGATTACTACGAAAAGCTTTTTTATCAGACCGATCGCGTTCGACAGGAAGGTTTTGATGCGTTAAATGACTTTTATCTACTTGCCGAAGTGAAGACCCTGCGCTATGTGCATACTTACATAATGATTATTGAGTATATCGAGGGTGTTGAACTGGTTGACTTGCCCGTCATTTCTTCTGATGTGAAAGAGAAGATAAAACAGTCCATTCAAGGGTTACATCAGCATGGTATGGTCTCAGGCGATCCACATAAAGGTAACTTCATATTACAAAATGAAGAGATAAGAATCATCGATCTGTCCGGGAAAAGACCTTCACGACAGCGAATGGCAAAAGATCGTATTGATTTAGAACGTCACTATGGTATTGAAAATAACAAAAAAGACCTCGGTTTTTATCTCCTGGTGTATAAGAAAAAGTGGCGGAACTTTCTGCGCCGTCTAAAAGGTAAAAGTGTGCGCTAAGTTTCAATGTGAATATTTAGAACGTTGCATTTGGTCGTTCTAAATGCAAGAATGGATTTGTGTATTTTGTGAGCAAATCTGTTCATTCTATTTTGTTCATCCTCGCTAAAGATAAACCATGAACACTTTCCTCAAAGATTCATCGTGATTTAAGTTGCATGACAAGCCTACAGGTTTCATATGAGTAATGTTAAGTTTATAACTCGAGCAGGTGTTCAGCAACTTATTGCCAGCAGAACATCTGATAACGCGATCATTTTCTTATCGGGACCCACCTCCCGAGGGACTCCGCTTTCTCTTTTGCAGAACAATGATGTCATTACCGTTAACGGCGCAGCGGAATACTTGCTCAGTAATAGTATTACTCCCTTCATTTATGTCTTAACAGATGCACGTTTTTTGCTACAAAGACGCCATGATTTTTATCAATTCAGCCGGGCGAGTAAATTCACTATCGTCAATATGGATGTTTATGAAGCCGCTACGGAAGATGATAAGAAATATATGCGTGCTCATTGTTTTATTTTACGTGCATTTTATAAGCGTGAAAAAGGCGGTTTGTTCAAGAAGCTGAAACTGGAAATGCTTTCAAAATGGAATAAAAAGTTACTGATTCGAGTGCCCGTTTCTAAACGTAAAAGACTGGTTGGATTTAGTAAGGATATCAGCTTAGGTTACTGCTCATGCCATACCGTGGCGTATACGGCGATGCAGATTGCGTATTCATTAGGTTATGACAACACGATTTGCTCCGGGTTAGATATCACCGGGAGTTGCGCGCGTTTTTATGATGAAAGCCGTAACCCGATGCCTTCTGAATTGAGCAAGGATTTAGTCAAAATTCTGCCGTTTTTCCAGTTTATGTGTGAGAATGTTGATGACTTTAGTATCTACAATCTGTCTGACGATACCGCAATTAGCTACGATATAATTCCTTATATCAAGGCAACGGACGTCGCAACCTTGTCATCCAAACTGCGCTTCATGAACAACGCGCACGATCTTCACGATCGTGCCGATTCTTATGTCAGTTAGTGTTAACCTTTTATTTATTGTAGTGTGGTAACTCGCATGGGTTTAGGTGCTTTTCATAAGAAAAAAAGATACTGCATTAATAAACTTAAGATTAATTTTTTGTCTTTTTTCCTCACCCGGAAAAAGAATAATAAAATTAATGCAGATAATATTCAGACCTGCTTGCTAATCCATGATAACAACAAGTTAGGCGATTTGATTGTTTTGAGTTCGCTGTATCGCGAACTGTCTAATCGTGGTGTCAAATTGTCAATTTTAACCACCGCAACGGGAAAAGCATTTCTTTCCGGTAATAGCAGAATACATCAATTTTATATTAAAAAATCAAATGCCATCAGTGATGTACTGGCATTACGTAAACAACTTTCCGGCGAGTCTTTCGACATCGTACTTGACCCTTTTGAAACCATGCCCTCCTTTGGCCATAGTGTGTTGTTGTCTGGTGTCAGACACTCGTACATCCTGGGTTTTGATAAGTGGTATAAACGTTACTATACCGTTTATCATCCGCATGATGAGATGTTAACGGCACATATGTGTACGCGGGCAGGTGAGATACTGCGTCATTTTTATGGCGATGAGCGTAATGAATTTGATGTCAGTTATGATTTACCCCTGCCGGAGTCGGTTGAAAAGGACGTTCAGAAATTTGTTGGCGCCTCAAAAATAGTTATTATCAATGCGTTGGGCGCAAAAAAAATCTGTCGATTATCCGATGAGCAGATTAGTACGATTTATTCGCATCTTTGCGAACATTACCCGGAATACAGGATTATCTTTACCGGCCTGGCCGAAGATATTCGGTCTATTCCACTACCGGGTATTGAATCACTCCCCTTTAAGGAATTCATTTATACCGTCGCCCTGACAAAATTCAGTCAGTACGTGATCTCAGTAGATACCGCACTGGTCCATATTGCATCGGCATATGAAATTCCCACGCTCGCACTTTATCCGAATGCGCGACAAGAGACCTACCCCTCACATCTTATCTGGGCACCGAATAACTGCAATGCCTTACAGGTGATCTCTCCGACGTATACGGTGAAGGATATTAGCCTGGAGGTTCTGGCTGAATCGGTAGAAGATTTGCTGTCAACGCGTCAGAAGTGAGGGAATAGCCACTTCTGACGGTCAACTTATTGTGGCGCGATATCGCCGTGCTGGCGGTTTTTCTTGAGGAAGAGCATTAAAACGATCGCGGTTATTAAGATGATGGGCACACTGCGAGACCAGAGAATAACATCACTGAGTCCAGTCCCGACGATCGCTAACGTTAGCGCAAAGAGTCCCAGCGAACGGTGGTAATAGACCGTAAAGAACAACGCGACATAGAATAACAGCGTCGACAGTACCCCAGCGATCCCTTTCAGTGAAGCGGCTTCGATAAACTCGTTGTGTAAGTGGACATTCGAAAACTCCAGCGCGCCTTGCAGATATTTATTTTCATTTGCGAGTTCGGTCATCCGCTGAGCCCGTGTATCGGCCGATCTTGCCGCAAGCGGAGCCTCTTTAAAGATGTCGAAGCCAATTTCATACATCGCCAGTCGCGCGCCCAGGGAACTCTTGCTATTGCCCTGGCTATAGCGCGTCAGATCCGAGACGCCTTCGTGGTAGCGGTTATAAATCGGCTTGCTAAACAGGGCAACCAGTACAACCAGCGCGATGAAAAAGCCAATCACTGAAAAGAAGAGTTTCTTCGGCGACTTGATATACCCGGCAACCAACGACAGCGCACATATCACCGGGAAGATCAGCAGCGCGGAGCGCGTCTGGGTGAGCGCCAGGGCATAGAATATCACGATGGCGTTCAGTAAAAATAATACCGGGTGTTTTCGTTGGGTGTAGAGAATCGAAATACCGCTGACAATGCCGACAAACATAATGGAGTAGGCTGCACCGGTAGCAGAACCTATTCCAAAATGAATACGTGGCACTCCTGTAAGGACTTTTATGTAATACGCATATCCCGCGATAAAAAATGACAGTGAATACAGGATATAAAGCGGTAATTCTTTCTTAAAGCGAATTCTGGACGTCAGTGCCAGCAGGGTAAGAAAAGCGCCAAAAAGAAAGATCTTCGCGGTGTTCAGGTAACTGTGGTACGTCGCGCGAAAGGGAGAATGATCAACCTTAAAGGCAGAATACCAGGCAACGTCCAGCGCGCCGATGATAAAAATAGCGAGCGGCAGCAACCAGTACTGTACTGAATAGCTTTCAGGTTTACCGCGCAACAGTAGCGCCAACAGACCCAGTATCGCGGTGACATTATAGAGCTTCATGCTCAGTGTATTATCAAACAGCGCAACAATCAGCGTGACGGTGCAGAGCAAATAGGTTGTTATTTCCAGCGCTGAAGACGTCTTCGTGGCGTAGTGACGCCACGGACTTATAAGACTCAAGGTTGGCATTCATTTACCTTTTATAATAATGATGTGAGCTCGTCGCGGACGGAATCAGCGCTTAGCGTTGCTAATTGATTTCCTGGCGCGCGACACGCCACCTGGTTCTTCCCATAACCACCAATGAGTCCCGGATCCGTAGGACCGTACAACGTGATATTGGGGCGATCGAGTGCAGCGGTCAGATGGCTTAACCCCGTATCGACTGAAACGACAAATTTTGCCCCAGCCAGCACTCGAGCGACACCTTCCAGCGTCATTCGCGGTAATACCTCAACGTGAGCGAATCCTTCCGATAACCTCTTCGCCCGTGCTTCTTCATGAGGCGCACCCCAGGGCAATTTAATGCTTATCCCACTGTCAGCCAACAAACCGATTAACGCTCGCCAGTTCGACTCCGGCCAGTGTTTATCATCGCGCGTAGTGGCATGCAAAAATACCGCATAGGGCTGTTCATCCGTATTTCCGAAGGTAAGGAAATGCTGTGCGATGGCGTAATCGCCCTGCGACATCGGTTTCTGATAGCCCAGGCTTTTCGCGAACAGTTCACGCGTACGCTCTACGGCATGCTGTTGTCTGGCGATGTGATGGCGGCGATTATAGAACAGACTGGCCAGCGGTTCACGCGCGGTTTGCCAGTCCATGCCGTGTTTTGTTCCATGCGCCAGACGCGTGACCAGCGCCGCGCTTTTCACCAGCCCCTGAGCGTCGATGATCGCGTCATAGCGTTCGGCCTGTACGGCGTCACGAAAGGCTTTGCGCTCCGCTTTAATCGGTGCGAAAAACCAGGCTTTACGCCAGCGGCGAATCGCCACAGGGATGACGCGGTTCACCGCGGCATGCCAGGACGGTATCTGCGCAAATCCTTCTTCAACCACCCAGTCAAACTGAATATCCGGGATGGCCTGTTGTGCATCCGTGAGTGCCGGCAGCGTATGTAGCACATCACCCATTGAGGATGTTTTGACGATCAGAACCCGCATTCGTCAGGCTTCCTCTTGCAGTAACAGGCTGTTGAGTTCTTCCAGTACGCGCGCAGGCGTAATGTCGATCAGGCTCTGATGATAGCCCTCGGCGGCATCGCCTTTACGCACTTTGTGATAGCCCGTAATCAGGCGAATCACGCGCGCTTTATGTGACAGTGGAGGGGTGAAATCCGGGCTGCTTGGTCCATAGAGGGCGACCAGCGGACGGTTCAGCGCCGCGGCGACGTGCATCAGGCCGGAATCATTGGTGACAACGGCCTTACACGCGCCAATCAATATGACCGCCTGTTCCAGTTGTGTTTCACCTGCCAGATTACGGCACCAGGCCTGCTGTTCGTCACTTAACGTTGCCTGAATTTCGTTTCCGGCCTCATGATCTTTCGCCGAGCCAAACAGCACAATCTGATAGCCTTCATCGATGAGCTGTTTTGCCAGCTCTGCATAGTGGTAGTGCGGCCAGCGTTTTGCCGGACCGAACTCTGCACCGGGGCAAAAGCCGATCATTGGACGTTCGTCAGAAAGCGAAAACGCGCTGCAGGTTAACGACTTCTCGCCTTCGCTCACCTGGAGTTGCGGCCATAGCAGCGGCTGCGGCAGATCTTTTGCCGTGCGCATCACGCCTTTGTCGTAGGCCAGCGCGACATAGCGTTCGACCATTAAGGGCCATGCGTCTTTATCCAGTACGCGCGCGTCGTTAAGCAGGCCGTAGCGCATTTCGCCGCGCCAACCCGTACGATGAGGGATACCGGCAAAGAAAGGAATCAGTGCGGATTTAAACGAATTGGGCAGTACATACGCACGGTCGTAGCGTTTTTCACGCAGGCTGTGACCGAGTTTGCGACGTTCGCCCAGTTCCAGCGCCCCATGTCCAAGCGGCATTGGAATCGCCTCGTTGACTTCCGGCATCCGTGATAACAGCGGACGGCACCATGCCGGTGCCATCACGTCGATTACCGCCTGGGGATAGCGCGCCTTGAGCGTGCGATAGAGACTTTGCGACATCATCATGTCGCCCACCCATGACGGGCCTACCACCAAAATTTTCATACTTACGCGTCGCGGTTCAGCCAGACCATATATTCCGTTACGCCTTCGGCAACGGTCTTGAAGGGCTTATCGTAGCCCGCAGCGCGCAGGTTGGTCAGATCGGCCTGAGTAAATGCCTGGTAACGACCTTTCAGTTTTTCCGGGAATGGAATGTACTCAAGCTCGCTTTTCTTATGGTACGCCAGTGCAGCATCGGCTACGGCCTGGAAGGATTCTGCACGGCCAGTGCCCAGGTTAAAGATGCCGGAGACGCCATTTTCCCAGAACCACAGGTTAACGTCAGCTACGTCGCCGACATACACGAAGTCGCGCTTGAAGTTTTCACTACCTTCGAACAGCTTCGGCGTTTCACCATTGTTGAGCTGCGTATTGAGATGGAAAGCCACGCTTGCCATGCTGCCTTTATGGCCTTCACGCGGTCCGTAGACGTTGAAGTAACGGAAACCCACGATCTGTGAATTGGCCTCTGGCAGGATCTGACGCACGTACTCGTCAAACAGGAACTTTGAGTAGCCGTAGACGTTCAGTGGCTTCTCATATTCGCGGGATTCAATGAAGTCAGAAGTACGACCGCCATAGGTGGCCGCAGAAGAGGCATACAGGAACGGAATTTCGCGCTCCAGGCAGTAGTGTAGCAGCTCTTTGGAGTACTGATAGTTGTTATCCATCATGTACTTACCGTCCCACTCGGTGGTGGAAGAGCAGGCACCTTCGTGGAAAATCGCTTCGATCTCGCCGAACTCTTCACCCGCCATAATCTGGATTAAGAAATCTTCTTTATCCATGTAGTCGGCAATGTTCAGATCCACCAGGTTAACAAATTTGGTGCCGTCTTTCAGGTTGTCCACCACCAGAATATCGGTGATGCCTTTATCATTCAGGGACTTAACGATGTTGCTGCCGATAAAGCCCGCGCCGCCGGTAACGATGATCATAACTGTAACCTATGAATTATGGAGTCAGAGACTATCTCAGACACGAATATCTCTTATCATATCACTACATAGCGTTGGCTTCAGCCATTCACCGAATGGTCGTGTGGGTACGCGTGATTTATCCTGCATTTTAAAGAAGTGATAATGCGTCATCTCGTATCAGCGACCAGGGTTAGGTAAGATGTGCTGAAATTTGCCCAGTCTGGAGAATCGCAATGCGTGGGGATTTTTACAAACAGTTAACTAACGATCTGCAAACCGCCCGTGCGGAAGGATTGTTTAAAGAAGAGCGCATTATCACATCTGCTCAGCAGGCAGATATCACTGTGGCGGATGGTAGCCACGTCATTAACTTCTGCGCCAACAACTACCTGGGGCTGGCGAACCATCCGGAGCTGATTGCCGCGGCGAAAGCCGGTATGGACTCTCACGGATTTGGGATGGCGTCGGTGCGCTTTATCTGTGGCACTCAGGACAGCCATAAACAGCTGGAACAAAAACTGGCTGCATTCCTCGGCATGGAAGATGCCATTCTTTACTCCTCCTGTTTCGATGCCAATGGCGGTCTGTTCGAAACGCTGCTGGGTGCTGAAGATGCGATTATCTCTGACGCGCTGAACCATGCCTCTATCATTGACGGCGTGCGACTGTGTAAAGCGAAGCGCTTGCGTTATGCCAACAACGATATGCAGGAACTGGAAGCTCGTCTGCAAGAGGCGCGCGATGCCGGGGCTCGTCATGTGCTGATTGCCACCGACGGCGTGTTCTCAATGGATGGTGTGATAGCCAACCTGAAGGGCGTGTGCGATCTGGCAGATAAATACAACGCGCTGGTGATGGTCGATGACTCCCATGCGGTAGGGTTTGTTGGTGAGAACGGTCGTGGTTCCCACGAATATTGCGATGTGATGGGCCGTGTGGACATCATCACCGGGACGTTGGGTAAAGCGCTTGGCGGGGCTTCTGGTGGCTATACTGCCGCGCGCAAAGAGGTCGTTGAGTGGCTGCGTCAGCGCTCTCGCCCCTATCTGTTCTCCAACTCGCTGGCCCCGGCGATTGTCGCTGCTTCCATCAAAGTGCTGGAGATGGTCGAGTCTGGCGGCGAATTGCGCGATCGCCTGTGGGCAAACGCGCGCCAGTTCCGCGAGCAAATGTCTGCCGCCGGGTTCACTCTGGCTGGTGCCGATCACGCGATTATCCCGGTAATGCTGGGCGACGCGGTGATTGCACAAGAATTTGCCCGCGAGCTGCAAAAAGAGGGTATTTACGTCACAGGATTCTTCTATCCGGTTGTTCCGAAAGGTCAGGCGCGCATTCGTACTCAGATGTCTGCGGCGCACACCCCGGAACAAATCACCCGCGCGGTGGAAGCCTTCACCCGCATTGGTAAACAACTGGGCGTTATTGCCTGAGGATGTGAGATGAAAGCGTTATCCAAACTGAAAGCGGAAGAGGGCATCTGGATGACCGACGTTCCGGAACCGGAAGTTGGCCACAACGATCTGCTGATTAAAATCCGTAAAACAGCCATCTGCGGCACTGACGTTCACATCTATAACTGGGATGAGTGGTCGCAAAAAACCATCCCGGTTCCTATGGTTGTCGGCCATGAGTACGTTGGCGAAGTGGTCGGTATCGGTCAGGAAGTGAAAGGCTTTAAGATCGGCGACCGCGTATCTGGCGAAGGTCACATCACCTGCGGACACTGCCGTAACTGTCGTGGCGGACGTACCCACCTGTGTCGTAATACCACGGGTGTAGGCGTGAACCGTCCGGGCTGTTTCGCAGAATATCTGGTGATCCCGGCGTTCAACGCGTTCAAAATTCCGGACAATATCTCGGATGATCTGGCCTCCATCTTTGACCCGTTTGGCAATGCGGTGCACACGGCGCTGTCGTTCGATCTGGTCGGCGAAGACGTGCTGGTGTCGGGTGCCGGTCCGATTGGCATCATGGCGGCTGCGGTTGCGAAGCACGTGGGCGCACGCAACGTGGTGATCACCGACGTTAACGAGTACCGTCTTGAACTGGCGCGTAAGATGGGTATCACCCGCGCGGTTAACGTGTCAAAAGAGAGCCTGAGCGAGGTGATGGAAGAACTGGGCATGACCGAAGGGTTTGACGTCGGCCTGGAGATGTCCGGTGCGCCGCCAGCCTTCCGCGCGATGCTGGACACCATGAACCACGGTGGCCGGATTGCCATGCTGGGCATTCCTCCCTCAGACATGTCTATCGACTGGACGAAAGTGATCTTTAAAGGGCTGTTCATTAAAGGCATTTACGGTCGCGAGATGTTCGAAACCTGGTACAAAATGGCTGCGCTGATACAGTCTGGCCTGGATCTGTCGCCCATTATCACCCATCGCTTCTCGATTGATGAGTTCCAGAAAGGCTTTGATGCAATGCGCTCAGGCCAGTCCGGGAAAGTCATTCTCAGTTGGAATTAATCAGAAAAGGCCGGAATGTCCGGCCTTATTTCCTGAGGAATATCTGGAAAGCTGTAAAGAATTGTCATTGTCATAAATAATTCGTAATCACGTCGTAGTCTTATATTGCTGTTTACCTGATGCCTCTACGCTGAAGTCTCCTGGAGCCTTTACAAATATTATTTTCAGCCTTAATCGTTTCTTAATACAAAGGCTGTAAAAAGGCAGATAACTTCAAAGGTATTCGGTAATTTATTATGATGAACAGTACAAACAGACTCAGTGTTATTATCCCGTTATATAATGCGGGTAATGATTTTAAAGCCTGCATGGAATCTCTCATCGCGCAAACGTGGACTGCCCTGGAAATTATTATTGTTAATGATGGGTCAACGGATAATTCTGTTGATATAGCAAAGTATTACGCCGAAAACTATCCCCATGTACGACTGCTGCACCAGGCGAACGCCGGGGCTTCGGTTGCCCGCAACCGGGGGATGGACGTTGCCACCGGCAAGTATATCGCGTTTGTCGATGCGGATGACCTCGTCTATCCGCACATGTACGAAACGCTGATGACGATGGCGCTGGAAGACGATCTGGATGTTGCGCAGTGCAACGCCGACTGGAGCGAGCGGGATACCGGCGTGACCTGGCAATCCATTCCAACCGACCGTATTCGCTCAACCGGCGTATTAACCGGTCCGGACTGGTTGCGTATGGCGCTCTCTTCCCGCCGCTGGACTCACGTGGTGTGGATGGGTGTTTACCGTCGGGATGTGATTGAAAAGAATAACATCCGCTTTATTCCCGGATTACATCATCAGGATATTGTGTGGACCACGGAGTTTATGTTTAACGCGCTGCGTGCCCGTTATACCGAAGAATCTTTGTATAAGTATTTTCTGCATAATAATTCTGTCAGCCGACTGAAACGTCAGGGTAATAAAAATCTGAACTATCAGCGGCATTACATTAAGATTACCCGCTTATTAGAGAAGCTGAACCGGAATTATGCCGACCGGATTACGATCTATCCTGAATTTCATCAACAAATAACGTATGAAGCATTGCGTGTTTGTCATTCCGTGCGCAAAGAGCCGGATACGTTGACGCGTCAGCGAATGATTGCCGAGATTTTTACCTCGGGGATGTATAAACGTATGGTGATGAACGTACGTAGCGCTAAAGTCGCGTATCAGACGTTACTGTGGTCAGTACGATTGTACCAATGGCGCGACAAAACGCGTTCGCACCATCGTACCGCGCGTAAAGCGCTTAACCTGGGTTAGCGGTGTTGTCGCGGGGCGATTTTCCCCAACCCTGCCACTGATTCTGGAACCAGTTCACCAGCGTACTCTGGCTGATGCTTTCGCTTAACACGCTGAAGAATCGACTGGTGTAGACCGGTTCTAACGGTTTCTTCGGTTTACACAACTTCACGCCGCGGAACGGATTTCGCGGGGCATCATTGGTTTTCGGCGGTGTCAGATTCGGCGTGGAGGTATCCACCTGCGGCTCATTGAGCAGGCTGCTCGGGCGCACAAGGGTGATGTCGGCTGGCAGGTTATACACCATTTGCTGTAACACACGCACCGTCGACGGATGAGGATGGCCTATTGCGATGGCAGAACCATTGCGGCGAGCCAGATCAATCGCGCGGGTAAACTGGCGGCGAATGTCTCCTTCGTTTTGCGTGTCATCGAGAAACACTTTCCGCTTAATCACCTTCACGCCGGTCCCGGATGCGGCACGCATCGCCTGACTGTTGCCGATGGTCATACTGTCGAGAAAATAGAGATCGTAGCGTTCCAGCGCCTGCATCACTTTCTGCATACCAAACAGGCTGGAGGTCATTGCGCTGCCCATGTGGTTGTTGAGCCCCACCGCGTAAGGCACTTTACCAACCGCCTCGCGGATGATTCGTTCAATTTCGTCGCTGCTCATCTCCGGGCGCAGCGTGTCCTTCTCCAGCGGCTGTTTACTCAGCGGCGCCATCGGCAGATGGATCAGCACTTCATGACCGCTGTTGTGCGCTTTGGTCGCCATTTCGCGCGCATGAGGCGCATTCGGCAAAACGGCAACGGAGATCGGGGCCGGCATCGCCAGAACCTGATTTTCGTAATGTGGACGATAGCCAAAATCGTCAATGACGATGGCGAGTTTGCCAGCAAAAACAGGGGATGCGAATGCCAGCAGGCTGGCGAATGAAAGAACGGTACGGCGAAATTGAGGCAAAACTTATCTTCCCAACCACGGTTGTGGATTGACGGCCTGACCCTGGCGACGAATTTCGAAATAGAGCGACGGTCGGCCCTGACCACCGCTGCTACCTACCAGCGCAATTGGCTGACCGGCGCGAACCTGCGTACCGACGCTGACCAGCGCGCTCTGGTTGTAGCCATAAAGACTCATATCGCCCTTGCCGTGTTCAACGACGACAACCAACCCATACCCTTGCAGCCAGTCCGCCAGAATGACACGACCATCGGCAATGGCTTTCACTTCGGTGCCTTCAGACGCACCGATAACCATCCCTTTCCAACGTAGCTCACCTTGTAGCTGTTCGCCATAGCGATGCAGCGTGGGACCACGAACCGGCCAGAATGCCTGACCGCGTGGCGAACCCAGTCCGCCGGTACGCGACATCAGCGATTTCTCACTGTCAGTGGGCTTGTAAGTGGTGCCTTTGCGGGTAGCCTCTTTCTGGCGATTACGTACCGCTTCCGCCTCGCGTGCTTCGCGTTCGGCGCGTGCTTTGGCGGCCGCCTCGGCTCGGGCAATGCTATTGCGCAAACGGGATTCGTTGGCGCGCAGTTCACTGAGCTGTTGCTGACCCTGCTGAATAGAGGACTCCAGCCCGGCAAGGGTTTTCTTACGTTCGTTACGCGCCTGCTCAAGCTTCGCCTGCTGGGCGCGCTGTTCATACAGTAGGGTCTGTTGCTGACTCTGCTTCTCTTCCAGTTCAGCACGCTGGGCGGCGACCGCTTCGCGAGTCTGCTTCAGCTCGTTGATCGTCTCCTGGCGCGCCTGGTTCAGATAACCGAAGTAGGCCTGCAAACGTTGGCCGCGCTGACTCTCTTCACCGCTGAGGATAAGCTGAATGCCGGTGTGTTCACCCTGGCGAAACGCCGCGTCCAGTTGCGCGGCAAGGCTGCGCTCCTGATTGGCTTTCTGCCGTTCCAGCTTCGCGATAGACGCATTCATTTCATCGATTTGCTTGTTCAGTTGCGCGAGGGTGTTTTGCGTTTCACGTAACTGGCGTGCGGCGGCGGAGATGGCCTCTTCCTGCGCCTTCAGTTGCGCAAGCAGGCCTGAACGCTGCTGCTGCTGTTGACGTACCGCACGTTCTTTGGCGGCGATATCCGCCTGAATGGATTTAAGCTGATCGCGGTCATCCGCGTGGGCGGAAAAGGCGCACAACAATACGCCAGCGCTCACCACGCTGGCGTAAATCAGGGGCCTGACTGAAAACCGTCTTGGCTTCATGGCCCCATTTTTGCTATTTATCGTCTTTCCCCTCATGGGGACGGATTATTCCACGATGAACAGCGGCTTACCAGTCATCTCTTGCGGGATTTCCATGCCCATCAGCGTCAACATGGTTGGGGCGATATCGGAAAGTTTGCCGCCTTCCACCGCTTTCACATTTTTGTTGCCGACATAAATCAGCGGTACCGGCAGGTTAGTGTGCGCGGTATGCGCCTGACCGGTTGCCGGATCGCGCATCTGCTCGGCGTTGCCGTGGTCAGCGGTGATCAGCAGTTGACCGCCAACGGACTCAACCGCTTTCGTCACCTGCTCAACACAGTGATCCAGCGCTTCAACCGCTTTAACTGCCGCTTCCATCACACCCGTGTGACCGACCATGTCGCCGTTCGGGTAGTTACAGATGATGGTGTCGTATTTTCCGCTCTCGATAGCCGCAACCAGTTTTTCGGTTAACTCTGCAGAGCTCATTTCCGGCTGCAGATCGTAGGTCGCCACTTTCGGTGAGTTGATCAGGATGCGGTCTTCACCGGTGAACGGTTCTTCGACGCCGCCGTTGAAGAAGAAGGTGACGTGGGCGTATTTTTCGGTTTCGGAGATACGCAACTGCGTTTTATCGTTCTTCGCCATCCACTCGCCAAACGTGTTTGCCAGCGAAGCCGGTGGATAAGCAACGGCCGTTTTGATGTCGGCAGCGTATTCGGTCAGCATGACGAAATTCAGGTTAACCACTTTCTTACGTGCGAAGCCGTCGAAGTCAGCGTTAACAAAGGCACGGGTGATTTCACGCGCGCGGTCAGCACGGAAGTTCATGAAAATCAGGGTATCACCGTCTTCCATGGCGGCGTCAGCCTGACCTTCCGCGCGGATCACGGTCGCTTTCACGAACTCATCGTTTTCATCGCGGGCGTAGGCAGCCTGCAACCCTTCAACGGCGGTATTGGCCTGGAATTCACCTTGTGCCAGCGTCATCAGGTCATACGCTTTTTCCACGCGATCCCAACGGTTGTCACGGTCCATGGCGTAGTAACGACCCACGATGGAGGCAACGCGACCTTTGCCCAGCTCGGCAAATTTCTCTTCAAATTTTCTCAGGGAGGACTCTGCGCTGCGCGGCGGCGTATCGCGACCGTCGAGGAAAGCGTGCAGATAGATTTTTTCTGCGCCACGTTCTGCTGCCAGTTCAACCATCGCCATGATGTGATCTTCGTGGCTGTGGACGCCGCCAGCAGAGAGCAGGCCCATAATGTGCACGGCTTTACCGGCATTTTTCGCCTGGTCAACAGCCGCGGTCAGCGTTGAGTTAGCAAAGAAAGTACGTTCTTTAATTTCAACGTCCAGACGGGTCAGGTCCTGATACACGATGCGGCCCGCACCCAGGTTAACGTGACCGACTTCGGAGTTACCCATCTGACGATCGGGCAGGCCGACTTCCAGGCCGGAAGCATCGATCAGGGTATGCGGGCGTTTTGCCCACAGCGCGTCCATTACCGGGGTTTTGGCATTAAAAATGGCGTTGTCCTGGCTCTCTTCACGGTAGCCATAGCCATCCAGAATCACCAGTACCATAGGTTTTTTAGAAACCGACATTGCGAAACCTCACACTCAAGAGACAAAATAATTGCGTAATTTTACTACAGCTGAATCGATAAAATAGCCTCAGAAGATCAAAGAATGGGGCAGGGCAGTTCCTGGATGGCATGGATTTGCGCTTTTTTTTCCGTAGTGCCCCGCAAAAATGCAATCCATTGCACGCGCTGGCTGTATTTGCGCCAACGCGCAGGTATACTCCTGTCCTGGTTTTTTTAATCACTGAGTCGGGAGTTGTTACCCCCCATGCAAGAAATTATGCAATTTGTTAGTCGCCATCCCATACTGAGTATCGCCTGGATTGCGTTACTGGTGGCGGTTTTGTTCACCACGTTTAAAGGCCTGACGTCGAAAGTAAAGGTTATCACTCGGGGTGAAGCCACGCGTCTTATCAACAAAGAAGACGCCGTTATCGTGGATTTACGTCAGCGTGATGATTTCCGCAAAGGCCATATCGCGGGTTCAATTAACCTGCTGCCAAGCGAAATCAAAGCGAACAACGTGGGCGAGCTGGAAAAGCACAAAGACAAACCGGTTATCGTGGTCGATGGTTCCGGCATGCAGTGCCAGGAAGCGGCAAACGCGCTGCTCAAAGCGGGCTTTGAGAAAGTGTCTGTGCTGAAAGAAGGCGTCGCGGGCTGGAGTGGCGAGAACTTGCCGCTGGTTCGCGGTAAGTAATTTACCCGTCGTCTTTCACGGGGCAGGGCTGCCTGCAATATGAAATCCCCAGGGTAAAATAAAATTGGAGATAAGTATGGCCAACATCGAGATCTACACCAAAGCAACCTGCCCGTTTTGCCATCGTGCGAAAGCGTTGTTGAGCAGCAAGGGTGTGAGCTTCCAGGAACTTCCGATCGACGGCGATGCCGTAAAGCGTGAAGAGATGATCAAGCGCAGTGGTCGTACGACGGTTCCGCAGATTTTTATTGATGCACAGCACATTGGTGGCTGTGACGACTTGTATGCGTTGGATGCGCGTGGTGGACTTGATCCCCTGCTGAGCTAACGCTGGGCCATGTTATTGGCATCAAGCGGTATTTAAGGACAACACTAAAGGGTTTTCTACACATGTCAGAACAAAACAACACCGAAATGGCTTTCCAGATCCAGCGTATTTACACCAAAGATGTCTCTTTTGAAGCGCCAAATGCGCCGCATGTTTTCCAGAAAGATTGGCAGCCAGAGGTTAAACTTGATCTGGATACGGCATCTACCCAACTGGCAGACGACGTATACGAAGTGGTGCTGCGTGTTACCGTAACGGCTTCCCTGGGTGAAGAAACGGCGTTCCTGTGCGAAGTTCAGCAAGGCGGTATCTTCTCTATCAGCGGAATCGAAGGCACCCAGATGGCGCATTGCCTGGGCGCATACTGCCCGAACATCCTGTTCCCGTATGCCCGCGAATGCATCACCAGCCTGGTTTCACGTGGTACATTCCCGCAACTGAACCTTGCGCCGGTTAACTTTGATGCGCTGTTCATGAACTATTTACAGCAGCAGTCTGGCGAAGGTACTGAAGAACATCAGGATGCCTGATGAACCAAAGTAATGCTTCAATGACTGTGATCGGTGCCGGCTCGTACGGCACCGCTCTTGCCATCACTCTGGCAAGAAATGGCCACCAGGTTGTCCTGTGGGGCCACGATCCTAAACATATCGCGACCCTTGAGCACGATCGCTGCAATGTCGCGTTCCTCCCGGATGTGCCTTTTCCCGATACGCTGCGCCTCGAAAGTGACTTAGCCACTGCGCTGGCGGCCAGTCGCGATATTCTGGTGGTAGTGCCAAGCCATGTCTTTGGCGACGTGCTACGCCAGATTAAACCACTGCTGCGTCCTGACGCGCGTCTGGTATGGGCGACCAAAGGGCTGGAAGCGGAAACGGGACGCCTGTTGCAGGACGTTGCCCGTGAAGCGCTGGGCGATCAAATCCCGCTGGCGGTAATTTCCGGCCCGACGTTCGCAAAAGAACTGGCGGCAGGAATGCCGACGGCTATCTCTCTGGCCTCTACTGACGACACCTTTGCTGACGATTTGCAGCAACTGCTGCACTGTGGCAAGAGCTTCCGTGTTTACAGCAACCCGGATTTCATCGGCGTCCAGTTGGGTGGTGCGGTGAAGAACGTGATTGCGATTGGCGCGGGAATGTCTGATGGCATTGGTTTTGGTGCTAATGCTCGTACCGCACTGATTACTCGCGGTTTGGCGGAAATGTCACGTCTGGGCACGGCGCTGGGTGCCGATCCGGCAACCTTTATGGGGATGGCCGGATTAGGCGATCTGGTGCTGACCTGTACCGACAACCAGTCGCGAAACCGTCGTTTTGGCATGATGCTCGGTCAGGGCATGGATGTACAAGGCGCGCAGGACAAGATTGGACAGGTGGTTGAAGGCTACCGCAATACGAAAGAAGTTCGCGAGTTGGCGCACCGTTTTGGTGTCGAAATGCCAATAACCGAGGAAATTTATCAAGTATTATATTGCGGAAAAAACGCGCGCGAGGCAGCATTGACTTTATTAGGTCGTGCACGCAAGGATGAGCGTAGCAGCCACTAGTCTCATGGATCCGTTTTTAAAAACGACCCGGCCCGCGAAGAACGGGCCGGTCGTTAGCCTCATTACCTGGAGCCCGCAATGCCGTGTGAAGAACTGGATATCGTCTGGAAAAATATAAAAGCCGAAGCCCGCGCTCTGGCAGATTGTGAGCCTATGCTGGCCAGTTTTTACCACGCAACGCTACTCAAGCATGAGAATCTGGGCAGTGCGCTGAGCTACATGCTGGCGAACAAACTGGCATCGCCCATTATGCCCGCTATTGCAATTCGTGAAGTGGTCGAAGAAGCGTACGCGGCAGACCCGGAAATGATCGCCTCGGCAGCCTGTGATATTCAGGCAGTGCGCACGCGTGACCCGGCGGTCGATAAATACTCCACCCCGCTTTTGTACCTGAAAGGTTTTCATGCCTTGCAGGCCTACCGCATTGGTCACTGGCTATGGAATGAAGGCCGTCGCGCACTGGCAATCTTCCTGCAAAACCAGGTCTCCGTGACGTTCCAGGTGGATATTCACCCGGCGGCGAAAATTGGCCGTGGGATCATGCTTGACCATGCCACCGGCATCGTGGTCGGTGAGACGGCGGTGATCGAAGATGACGTGTCGATCCTGCAATCGGTCACCCTCGGCGGTACTGGTAAAACCAGCGGCGATCGCCATCCTAAAATTCGTGAAGGTGTGATGATTGGCGCGGGGGCGAAGATCCTCGGCAATATCGAAGTCGGGCGTGGGGCGAAAATTGGTGCTGGTTCCGTGGTGTTACAGCCCGTTCCGCCGCACACCACCGCCGCTGGCGTTCCGGCGCGCATCGTCGGCAAGCCAGACAGCGATAAGCCGTCAATGGATATGGATCAGCACTTCAACGGGATTCACCATACTTTCGAATACGGCGACGGTATCTGACCTCATGCCCGGTGGCGCTGTGCTTACCGGGCCTATAAAACCGTAGGTCGGATAAGGCGACAGCCGCCATCCGACAATTCAAAGTGTGCGCAATACGGCGCCAGGATATCCCAACTGGCGCCACGCCTCATACACCACCACCGACACCGCATTTGACAGGTTCATACTGCGACTGTCCGGCATCATCGGAATACGGATTTTTTGTTCAGCGGGCAAAGCATCGAGAATGCTGGCTGGCAGGCCGCGCGTTTCCGGACCAAACATCAGGTAATCGCCATCCTGATAGCTCACCGCGCTGTGCGCCGGCGTTCCTTTCGTGGTGAGGGCAAACAGGCGCTGCGGATTTTCTGCGCCGACAAAGGCGTCATAATCGTGGTGGCGCTGGACGGCAGCGAACTCGTGATAATCCAGACCGGCGCGGCGCAGGCGCTTGTCGTCCCAGGTAAAGCCCATCGGCTCAATGATATGCAGACGAAAACCGGTATTGGCGCAAAGGCGAATAATATTGCCCGTGTTCGGCGGGATTTCTGGTTCAAATAAAACGATGTTAAGCATACTGCCCCCTTAATAACGGGGGGCAGAATAGCAGAAAGGGCAGGTACTATGCGACGGTCAGACGGTGCGGTTTATAGCGTTGCAGCTTATAAATCGTCGCGGCAGCAGCGACCAGCGCCGGAAGACTGAGGAACATCAGTATACTGTCAGCCTGCCATTGCAGGGATAGCAACTGGGCGCTCATCATGGTCCCGGCAACACCGCCAAAGCGGCCCACGCCCTGCATCCAGGCAATGCCCGTCGCGCGGCAGTGGGTAGGATAAAACGTGGCGGCCAGCGTCTGGAGTCCAGATTGCGCGCCGTTCATGGTAATTCCCATCAGGAAGATTAATGCCCCGAACAGGACGATGTGGTTGTTTTCAAACCCAAGCGCGAGGGCAAACAGCATCGTCAGGACAAAACCGAGAGAGACCACTTTGTGTGCTTCCCAACGATCCATCAGCCACCCGGCCAGCAGGATCCCCACCGTACCGCCGAACGTGAACAGCGACGTCAACCAGGCGGATTCCGCCAGTGGATAACCCATTCCCAGCATCAATGTTGGCATCCAGCTGAGCAGCACATAATAGATAACCAGCCCCATAAAGTAGGTCATCCAGAGCATCAGCGTGCCCGGTAACCACGGCATGCTGAAGAGTTGCGCCACGCTCCCTTTTTGGGTCGCGACGCGCTCTTCATCCAGATAAAACTGGGTAACCTGCTCCAGATTCCCCGACATAAAACGTTGGGCAATACGTTTGACGTGTGAAACCTCTTTACCACGGTGAACGAGATACTTCACCGATTCTGGCAGAAACAGTACCAACAGTACGGTGAGCACCAGCGGTGCGATCGCACCGGCAAGCAGTACACTGTGCCAGCCGTAGTTAGGAATGAGCCAGGAGGAGATCACGCCACCTCCTGCTGCGCCAAGAGGAAAGCCACAGTACATGGTGTTAATGGCCATTGAGCGGCAGCGCTTAGGCGCAAATTCTGAAACCAGAGTGATGGCGTTAGGCATTGCTGCACCCAGCCCGAGCCCGGTGAGAAACCGCCAGAACGTTAACATATTCAGCGTCTGGGCATACGCCGTTCCCAGACTGGCGAGACCAAAGAACAGGCAGGAAAAGACCAGCACGCGCTTACGACCCATACGATCCGAAATCGGCCCGGCCAGCAGTGCGCCAAATGAGAGCCCCAACAGTGCAGCACTTAATACCGGCCCAAGATCCTGTTTTCTGATGCCCCAGTCGGCTGAGAGCGTGGGGGCAATATAGCCCATCGCCGCCGTATCGAAGCCGTCAATGGCCAGAATGAGGAAACCCAGGACAATAATGACCCAGTGAAAGCGCGAAAAAGGACTGTCATCTATCGCCTGCTGGATATTCACTTTTCCGGTATAAACCATGTCGCCCTCGCCCGTTATGATTGTCGATGTTGTGTTGTTCTTGTATTAGCTTGTCTATACATTTGACAGCGGAATAAAAACTTGTCAAATATATTGGTCATAACTGTTAACCAATCGTTAATTTTACATAAAAAAGGGTCGGGCTGAAAAACAGACCGACCCTATAGCGGCAGAGGTTATGCGAGGTCAGGATCAGGCGGCATCGCCACGGGCAAGCGGAGCCAGCGCGGCGGGTAGACTCTTGCCCAGCTCCTGCACCAGAGAATCACGGCTGATTTCGTTAATGGATTTCGCGCCGGTCAGCGTCATAGCAACCTTCATCTCTTTCTCGATCAGATTCAGCAGATTGGCCACCCCGGCCTGACCCGCTGTTGCCAGCGCGTACAGATATGCACGGCCCAACAGGACGGTATCAGCGCCCAGCGCAATCATACGCACCACGTCCAGCCCGTTGCGGATGCCGCTGTCCGCCAGAATGGCGATGTCACCTTTCACCGCGTCGGCAATGGCGGGCAGGGCGCGCGCGGAAGAGAGTACGCCGTCCAACTGACGACCTCCGTGGTTAGAGACCACAATCCCATCGGCACCAAAACGAACCGCGTCGCGGGCGTCTTCTGGATCGAGGATCCCTTTGATCACCATCGGACCGTCCCAGAATTCCCGGATCCACTCAAGGTCCTTCCATGAAATGGACGGATCAAAGTTGTTTGCCAGCCAGCCGATGTAATCTTCCAGCCCGGTCGGTTTGCCGAGGTAAGTGGAGATATTGCCGAGATCGTGCGGACGACCGTTCAGGCCGACGTCCCAGGCCCACTGCGGATGGGTAACCGCCTGCCAGTAGCGGCGCAGTGCGGCGTTCGGGCCGCTCATTCCGGAGTGGGCATCACGATAGCGTGCGCCCGGTGTTGGCATATCGACCGTGAAGACCAGCGTTGAGCAGCCCGCCGCTTTTGCGCGTTCCAGCGCGTTACGCATGAACCCACGGTCACGCAGAACATACAACTGGAACCACATCGGACGGTTAATGGTTGGCGCGACTTCTTCAATCGGGCACACGGAGACGGTGGAAAGGGTAAACGGGATCCCTTTCGCATCGGCTGCCGCAGCGGCCTGCACTTCACCGCGACGGGCATACATGCCGCACAAGCCGACCGGCGCCAGCGCTACCGGCATCGACAGTTTTTCGTTAAACAGCGTGGTTTCCAGGCTTAAGTCAGACATGTTTTTCAGCACGCGCTGGCGTAGCGCCACGTCCGATAAGTCTTCCACATTACGACGCAGGGTGTGTTCCGCATACGCTCCGCCATCGATGTAGTGGAACAGGAATGGGGGCAGAATGCGCTGGGCTGCGGCGCGATAATCGCTGGCGGCTGAAATAATCATGCTTTGTTCTCCCTGGAATTTTCATTGTGGTCACCGGGCAGGCGGGTAATTCGCGCCTGGCGGGCCTGGTCTTCATCGAATTGTTTAATGGTGGTATGGACGAAACTGAGGTGTGCCATCATCGCCTTACGTGCGCCGTCGGCGTCGCCCGCGAGAATGGCATCTAATACGGCCTGATGTTGCTCCGTCAGCCGGGAAAAGACGGGTGGAACAAGATACATGCGCTGTCGGCTCTGCTTCACCGATGAATGCAGCACGTCGAAGAACCCGCGCATCGTCTGTAACAGCACCACGTTGTGCGAGGCTTCGGCGATAGCCAGATGAAAACGGACGTCGGCCTGTGAGGCGAGATCCGGATCTTCGCTGAGCGTGGCGTCAAAGCAGAGTTTGATTTTCTCTTTGTCGGCGGCGGTGGCGCGCATCGCCGCATGCCAGGCCGTGCTGGCTTCGATGGCGTGCCGGGCCTCGAGGATATCGAAACTGTAATCCGGGTCGTCGGCCATCAGGGTTTTCAGCGGCTGAACGATGTTTTGTTCAGACCACTCTTCATGCTGCCAGCGGACAAACGTGCCGCCGCCGCGACGGCTGAGCAGCACGCCTTCACTGACGAGCTTCGCCAGCGCTTCGCGCAGCGAGTTGCGCGAGACGCCAAGCTGTATCGCCAGCTGGCGCTCGGCGGGCAGTTTCATGCCCGCTTCCAGCTGTTGTTCTTCAATCAGCGCCCGCACACGAGAGGCAATCTCGTCCGACAGGCGTCTGGGCATCACTATCATGGAATCATCCAGGTTAAGACGTAAGCCTGAAGCGTGGTGATCACGCCCACCATGCAGGTGAAAATCAGGCTGTGTTTGACGGTAAAACGGAACAGATCCGACTCTTTGCCGACCAGTCCGACCGCCGCACAGGCGATAGCGATAGACTGCGGCGAAATCATCTTGCCGGTGACGCCACCGGTGGTATTTGCCGCCACCATCAGTACATCGGACACGCCGATTTGCTGTGCGGCGGTGGCCTGCAGGGCGGCAAACAGCGCGTTAGAAGAGGTATCTGAACCGGTCAGGAACACCCCCAGCCAGCCGAGGAACGGCGAGAAGAAGGTAAAGGCGCTGCCCGTGTGCGCCAGCGCTAACGCCAGCGTCGAGGAAAGCCCGGAATAGTTGGAGATAAATGCAAAGGCCAGCACCATCCCGATGGAGTAGATGGGCAGCGCCAGTTCCTTCAGCGTGCTGCCGAATGTCTGAATGGCGGTGGAAGGCTTCATCTTCAGCCAGACGATGGACAGCAGCGCAGCGAACAGGATTGCGGTGCCGGTCGCGGAGAACCAGTCAAATTTATACACGGCCGCGTAGGCGGTGGCTTCGTGGACCACCGGTGGCATGCGGGCAATCAGTTTGTCGAGGAACGGGACCGGTATGTTAATCACCCAGTCGTACAGCGCGCCACCGGGGGCGAACAGGGCTTTAAACGGCGGAACACTCCAGAGGGTCACGGTGGCCGTCAGGAACAGGAACGGCGACCAGGCGCGAACGACCTGTCCGGCGGTATAGTTCGTACGTGCCAGCGTCTGATCGACCTGCGATGCGCCCATGTCGCCAAAGCGGAAGATGCGAACCGGCTGCCAGCGTTTCAGGAACAAGGTCAGACAGACCAGCGATACCAGCGAGGAGATGATGTCCGGCAGTTCCGGACCGATAAAGTTTGAACTGAGGTACTGGGCGATAGCAAACGAACCACCCGCCACCATGACGGCAGGCCACGTCTCTTTCACGCCGCGCCAGCCGTCCATAATCGCCATGATCCAGAACAGCACGATAATCGTCAGGAACGGTAACTGACGACCGACCATCTGGCCGATTTCAAAGCTGTCCAGCCCGGTAACCTGACCGGCGACCAGAATCGGGATCCCCATTGCGCCAAACGCCACGGGTGCGGTATTGACAATCAGGCACAGTCCGGCGGCATACAACGGGTTAAACCCAAGGCCCACCAGCAGTGCGGCGGTGATGGCGACCGGCGCACCAAATCCTGCCGCCCCTTCGAGGAATGCGCCAAAGCAGAACCCGACAATCAGCATCTGCAAACGTTGGTCAGGGGAGATCGACAATATCGATGAGCGGATGATGTCGAACTGCCCGGTTTTCACCGAGATTTTGTAGACAAACACAGCGGCAATGATGATCCAGGCAATGGGCCACAGACCGTAGAAGAAACCGTACACCACCGAGGCCAGCGCGCGATCGACCGGCATTTTGTAGAACAGCAACGCCACGGCCAGCGCAATAACTACCGTCCACGAGGCGGCAACATAGCCTTTCAGCTTGAGCTTAATCAGTGCGAAAAAGAAGAACAGAATCGGGAGCGATGCGACCAGACTGGAAAGCCAGATGTTACCAGCCGGATCGTAGTTTTGTTGCCAGAGATTCATTGCAGGTCTCCTGAGGGCCACACGCACAATGCAATGAGTCTGTGCTCATCTCGTCGTCACATTATGTGTAAAAGTGGTCCTGCCAATATTGTTGTGTAGGGATAATGACAACGAATGGTTAATCAAATGTTATTTATTGGCAACAGTAGTGTAGGTTCAAATTAATGAATTGTGAACCAGTGGTCGTAACAACTGGGGATTGGTAGGGCCAATTGGAGGGACCGGACAGCGGACGCGCTGCCCGGTAGAAAATCAGAACTCGGTCTTTGCGAAGCCGGTCATCTCTTTCAGGCCCATTTCGCGACCTAAAGCGGTCATCGGGTGAACCACCACCAGACCCCGCACGCTTTTCTTCAGCTTGCCCATATCGGCCTGCTCTTTTTTGGTGATCGCACGGCGGTACGGCAGGTCCATCAGTTTCTGCGCTTCTTTGCTCAGTTTCTGACTATGAACATCACGCAGGCGGGCGATTTCCGCTTCCAGCGTGGCTTTCTCTTTTTCCAGCTCAGCGTATTTATCGGCAGCGTCAACCAGTGACAGATCGGCTTGCTGGTGGCGGATGGCGTCAAGGCGATCGCTCAGACGTTTGATTTCGTTTTTTTCGACTTCTTTCATGGGATGGCTTCTGATAGAAATAAGGTGAATAGCCTATAGTATGCGCGCAGAGCGGGTTTATTCACAACTAATGGGATGAGAATAATCAAATGCCGCGAGTATTCATTTGCTAACTATTTTTCTAATGGACTGATTAATTAAGAATTTTAGACGATAACAGGATCATGTAAGAGATAATTTGCCGCCGATGGATTAAGCACGTTTTCCTTAATATCATGACGCGGGCGATCCTACACTAAAATTGACCGCTGCGTTGAAGCACAGCGGGAACGTATGGAGGATGTAACATGGCGAAAATAGGTGAGAATGTTCCGCTTCTGATTGATAAAGCTGTGGATTTTATGGCCTCAAGTCAGGCGTTTAAAGAGTATCTGAATAAAATGCCTGAGCGTGACGACGTTCCGAGCGAAGTGCCTGCAGAAAATGCGCAGATGTACCTGCAACGGCTGAAATATTACCGGCGCTTGTATCAGCCAGTGCAGGAAAAAGAGTAGCAGGCAGGGAGAGGCTTACTTCTGGAAGGCTTTTTTTAAGCTGATTTTAGAAATCAGCTCAGTCAGGGAGAGAACCATCGTCGAGCGCACCGCTTGCTGGTAGCGCTGGATTTGCATCGCATACAAGCTGGGGTCGGCTGCATCAAACTGTGGCGGCGGCGGCAACGCGACGACGCAATGGAGTTCTGCGAACGGTCCGAGAATTTCATCATCCGTAAAGGCATACTCATTGCCGTCATGATTCATCTCTTCACGCATCGCCATCAGCAGTTCTGCATCTTCATACTCAGGACGACTCAGTACGCCCAGACCGTAGATCAGTTTCAGACGCACAGACAGATCGCCCAGCGGTCCGTCGCCGTCGAGTAACGGTTCTACAGCGTACTTCACTGCGTAGTCATCTTTGCGAAACACCTGAAGCACCAGAATATTTACCGCCTCGGTAAGTAACTCCACGGCGGTGATCAGGAAGCTCCGTACGGTTTTGCCAGCATTCAGACGCTCAAGCACACGATTTTCAAAGGCCTGGGTTTGTTCCATTATTGCCTGCATATCTGACAATCTATTAATCAGGCGCAGGGGCTCCTGCGCCAGTTCCAGCAGCATTACTTTGCGTTATATGCGCTAACGGCCTCGGCAACGACATCACTGTTGATATCCAGTCCGGAAATCTGCGCAAGCGCAGCCTGTGGGCCTTTATCGGCGATCAGCGCGGCCAGTTCCTGCGCCTGCGGATCGTCTTCGCTACGGAAGTGCATCGCGGCAGCGATCCCTTTGACCAGGTTAGCGTGCGGCAGATGGTATTCCAGCGTACCCAGCAGCGGCTTGATCAAACGGTCGCCCGCGCTCAGTTTACGCAGCGGCTGGCGGCCAACGCGCTCAACGTCATCTTTCAGATACGGGTTTTCAAAACGACCGAGGATTTTCTGAATGTATGCCGCATGTTTCTCGGCATCAAAACCGTAGCGTTTGATCAGCACCGCGCCGCTCTCTTCCATCGCCCCTTTGACCACTGCGCGGATTTTCTCGTCGAGAATCGCGTCACGGATGGTCTGATGACCGGTCAATTTTCCGAGGTACGCGGTTATAGCATGCCCGGTGTTCAGCGTGAAGAGTTTACGTTCGACAAATGCCATCAGGTTATCAGTTAATTCCATTCCCGGGATGTTCGGCAACTCGCCTTTGAACTGGGTCTGGTCGACGATCCACTCGCTGAAGGTTTCGACGGTCACTTCCAGCGGATCGTGGGTGGCAGAGGCTGAAGGCGGCACGATGCGGTCAACGGCGGAATCCACGAAACCAACATGGGCGTCAACCCAGGCTTTGTCGTCTTCTGCCAGTGCGTTCATCACATGGCCTTTCAGTTGGGTGGTGCCCCGTACCATGTTTTCACAGGCGATGATATTCAGCGGGGTGGTGATCCCTTGCGCTTTGCGTTTGACCAGGCCTTTGGCGATGGCCGGGGCGATGCGCTCCAGCACGACCGGGCCCACGGCGGTGGTGACCAGGTCAACCTGCGCGATCAGCTCAACAACCTCATCGCCAATGCTGCTTACTGCGTTGACGCCGCTTACGGTATCCACCTGTTCATTTTCACCCACGACATGAACCTGATAGCTATGACGGGCATTCAGGGCGTCGAGCACGACCTGATTTACATCAGCGAATGTCAGTTGTATCCCCGCGTCCGCCAGCAGTTTGCCGATAAAGCCACGACCGATATTACCTGCGCCAAAATGTAATGCTTTCATAGTATTAACCTTCATTAATGTTTTTACCCGAGAGGGCTGGGGTGAGGGAGGAGGCCCTCACCCAAACCCTCTCCACAAGGGAGAGGATCTTGTAGGCCCGATAAGCGTAGCGCCATCGGGCTACGGGGTTTACTTACGACCCGCCAGCAGCGCCAGCACTTCATCCACGCTGGTGGTGTTCGCCAGGCGTTCGATGACAGATTCGTCATCCAGCGCGTTAGTCAGGCTGGTAATGACCTGAATGTGCTCGTTGTTACGGGCCGCGATACCAATCACCAGACGGGCGATGTCGTCTTCTTCTTCACCGAAGCGAACGCCTTGCGGGTACTGGCAGAACACGACGCCGGTTTTCAGTACGCGGTCTTTCGCTTCCACCGTGCCGTGCGGAACGGCGATAGACTCACCCAGATAGGTTGGGGTCAGTTTTTCACGTTCCAACATCGCATCGACATATTCTGGCTCAACATAGCCACCTTTCACCAGTTGCTCACCGGCGAAGCGAATCGCTTCTTCTTTGGTCGTCGCGGTGCGACCGAGGAAGATGTTCTCCGCGCTCAGTTTGAACAGGTTGTTATCCCCTTCATCGAAGCTGTCTTTCAGGCTATCACGGACTTTTACTTCGTTGTCAGTGTGGCGCTGAGCGGCAACCAGACGCTCGGTCAGGCTGGTGTACAGGCCGCTGTCGAGGAAGTTAGTCAGCGAAATATGCTGCGCCTGCGGGACCTGACGCATCGCACGTTCGGTCAGATCGCGGTGGGTGATGACCAGGTCAACATCCGGCGGCAGGTTGTTAATTGCGCTGTTGGTGACAGAGATCTGGCTCAGACCTGCATCCTGCACTTTCTTACGCAGTACGCCGGCACCCATTGCGCTGGAACCCATACCGGCATCACAGGCTACGATGATTTTACGGACGTGGCTCAGGTCGTTGGTGACATCGCCAGCAGACAGCGGAGTACCGCCTTTGGATTCTGTTTTCATGTCCTGCATACGACGAGTTGCGGCTTCAATATCGTCATCTTCTTTCACTTTGCTGGTTTTCAGCAGAATGGCAGAGATAACAAAGGAAACCGCCATTGCCGCACAGATTGCCGCGATGTTAGCGAAGTAAGCCCCTTTTGGCGTCATCGCCAGCACGGCCAGGATAGAACCAGGAGACGCCGGAGAAACCAGACCACCGTTCAGGATAGTCAGCGTGAACACGCCAGTCATACCGCCGAGGATAACGGCGAGGATCAGACGCGGGTTCATCAGCACATACGGGAAGTAAATTTCGTGGATACCCCCCAGGAAGTGAATGATTGCCGCACCGCCCGCAGACTGTTTAGCACTACCGCGACCAAAGAACATGTACGCCAGCAGAACCCCCATCCCCGGACCCGGGTTGGCTTCAATCAGGAAGAAGATGGATTTACCCATCTCATGGGACTGCTGAATACCCAGCGGTGAGAAGATACCGTGGTTAATGGCGTTGTTCAGGAACAGGATTTTCGCGGGTTCAACGAAGATAGACGCCAGCGGCAGCATGTCATGGACAACCATGAAGTTAACGCCCGCTGCCAGTATTTTTGACAGAACTTCAACCGCCGGCCCAATGCCGAGGAATGCCAGAATGGCGAGGATCATACCGATGATGCCAGCGGAGAAGTTATTCACCAGCATCTCAAAACCGGATTTGATCTTACCGTCTACCCAGCTATCGAAATGTTTGATTGCCCAGCCGCCCAGCGGACCGGCGATCATCGCACCGAGGAACATCGGCATGTCTGCGCCGACGATAACGCCCATGGTGGTGATTGCACCCACCACGCCGCCACGGTCGCCGCCCACCAGTCTACCGCCGGTGAAACCTATCAGCAGCGGCAGGAGATAAGTGATCATTGGACCGACCAGCTTCGCCAGCGTTTCGTTTGGCAACCACCCTGTCGGAATAAATAGTGCGGTGATAATACCCCACGCGATAAACGCGCCGATATTTGGCATCACCATATTGCTGAGGAATCGACCAAAGCTTTGCACCTTGATCTTAATATCGGATGACATAAAAACACCCCTTCTTATGTGTTTGCTGACGCGCAGGCTGGAAGCCCGAGGTTTTGTTAATGTAGCGGCAGAGGTAGCCGGACCCTGTAGATACTGCGAAATCTGGCACTGAATCGGTAAACTGTCCAGTCAGCGACCTTTGTTGTGATTTGTGTCACACAAATATAGGGGGTAGGGAGGTAATTGATGTGATGTGAATCACAAAATATCTGTGTAGAAAAACAACAAACCTCGGTTTTAACCCATTATTGACATTAATTTGTGATGGAGGTCACGTTTTGTCTTTGGCGATTTGTTGAATGTTTGTGATCTTAATCACAAGAAATTTTCGTCCGGCTTTGTTCCGATGTGATCCTGAGCAGATTCTTCTCGCCGTCAGATCGTCGGATGTCATTAAGTAACCATTCAGCGTGAAAAATAGTCTTTGGCGTGATGGCGAAAATGCAGAACTCGAATTATGTTCAAATCATCAGCCAGTTTGCTTTCGGCTGCCTGCAATTAATATTCTGATTAGCGTGAAGCCGGGGCAGATATGTTTCTAAATTATTTCGCGTTGGGTGTGCTGATCTTTGTCTTTCTGGTGATTTTTTACGGCGTTATTGCCATCCATGATATCCCCTATCTAATTGCGAAGAAACGTAACCACCCGCATGCCGATGCTATTCATACTGCAGGTTGGGTGAGCCTGTTTACGCTCCATGTGATCTGGCCGTTTTTGTGGATTTGGGCAACCCTCTACCAGCCAGAACGCGGTTGGGGCATGCAGTCACACGCTACGCCTGCAGGGCAGGAGACCGATCCGGAGATTGCGGCGTTATCCGCGCGTATTACACAACTCGAAAAAAAGCTGGCCGGGGTTAAAACGGCTGATGAGACGACGTTTCCGGAGATCTGACCATGGATCTATTGATTGTATTAACCTATGTGGCACTGGCGTGGGCGGTCTTCAAACTCTTTCGCATTCCGGTGAATCAATGGACTCTGGCAACGGCAGCATTAGGCGGCGTATTTCTGGTAAGCGGTCTGATCCTGTTAATGAACTATAACCACCCGTACACTTTTACTGCGCAAAAAGCCGTTATTTCCATTCCCATTACGCCGCAGGTTACCGGGATTGTCAGCGAGGTTACCGATAAAAATAACCAACTGATTAAAAAGGGGGAAGTGCTGTTTAAACTTGACCCCGTTCGCTATCAGGCGCGCGTGGACAGGCTACAGGCCGATCTGGTCACCGCAACGCACAATATCCAGACGCTGAAAGCCCAACTGACCGAAGCGCAGGCCAATACGACGCGCGTTTCTGCCGAGCGCGATCGATTGTATAAAGATTATCAGCGTTACCTGAAAGGCAGTCAGGCACGGGTGAACCCCTTCTCGGAAAGCGATATTGATACGGCGCGGCAAAACTATCTGGCGCAGGATGCGCTGGTAAAAGGTTCCGTTGCTGAGCAGGCGCAAATCCAAAGCCAACTGGACAGCATGGTCAACGGTGAACAGTCGCAAATTGTCAGCCTGCGGGCACAGTTGGCAGAGGCTAAATATAACCTTGATCAGACCATTATTCGTGCTCCCAGCAACGGTTACGTTACCCAGGTGCTGATCCGACCCGGTACTTACGCCGCTGCGCTGCCATTGCGTCCGGTGATGGTCTTTATCCCTGAACAAAAACGGCAAATTGTCGCTCAGTTCCGGCAAAATTCACTGCTTCGCCTTGAACCGGGCGATGACGCGGAGGTGGTGTTTAACGCGCTGCCCGGGCAGGTTTTTCACGGTAAGTTGACCAGCATATTGCCCGTGGTGCCGGGCGGTTCGTATCAGGCTCAGGGCGCACTACAGTCCCTGACGGTGGTACCCGGGACCGATGGCGTCCTGGCGACGATTGAACTGGATCCAAATACCGATGTGGATGCGTTGCCCGACGGTATCTACGCACAGGTGGCGGTCTATTCCGACCATTTCGCCCATGTTTCGGTGATGCGTAAAGTGTTGCTGCGTATGACCAGTTGGATGCACTACCTTTATTTGGATCATTGAGAACTCTGTCACCTGCCTTTTCCCGCTGCGTGAGCCATACTCATTGTTTTGTGTTGGCGAAAAGGACCGAGCATGAAACTCATTGGTAGCTACACCAGCCCGTTTGTACGTAAGATTTCGATCCTGCTGCTGGAAAAAGGCATCACTTTCGAATTTGTTAATGAACTGCCCTACAATGCGGAAAACGGTGTAGCGCAGTACAACCCGCTAGGAAAAGTCCCGGCGCTGGTGACTGACGATGGAGAGTACTGGTTCGATTCGCCGATTATCGCGGAATACATTGAACTGCTGAATATTGCGCCAGCGATGTTGCCTCGCGAACCGCTGGCCTCGCTGAAAGTCCGACAACTTGAGTCGCTGGCCGATGGGATAATGGACGCCGGTCTGGTGTCGGTACGAGAACAGGCGCGTCCTGCCGCGCAGCAATCGGAAACCGAACTGTTGCGCCAGCGCGAGAAAATCAACCGCAGTCTGGATGCGCTGGAAGGGTACCTGGTGGACGGGACGATTAAACCTGACACGGTCAATCTGGCGACTATTGCGATTGCCTGCGCGGTGGGCTATCTCAATTTCCGCCGCGTCTCGCCGGGCTGGTGTGTGAACAGGCCCCATCTGGTCAAGCTGGTGGAGACGCTGTTCCAGCGTGAAAGTTTTGCCCGAACTGAACCGCCAAAGGCTTAACGCCTATTCGCCAAAGGCTTGATACGTATTATGTCCGTCTGAGCAATCTCACGTTACAATCCCCTCTATGTCGATATCCCTCTCCGTTGCGGAGAGGGCCACCAACAGCCAGGCCTATTCATGACGATCGAAACGCGTTCGCTCTACAGTCAACTCCCCGCCATTGATCGCTTATTGCGTGAAAGTGAATTTCTTACCCTCCGAGAGACTCACGGGCATACCCGTGTCGTTGATCTGCTCCGCCAACTGCTTGATGAAGCGAGAGAGGTGATTCGCGATACGCAAGCGTTGCCTGCATGGTGCGAAGACTGGGCGCAGGAAGTGAACGTCCGGCTGGAAAAAGAGGCCGAGAGTGCGCTGCGTCCGGTTATCAACCTGACGGGCACGGTGTTGCATACTAATCTGGGGCGCGCCTTACAGGCCGAAGAGGCCGTCGCGGCTGTCGCGCAGGCCATGCGCTCGGCGGTAACGCTGGAGTATGACCTGGACGGCGCGGGACGCGGGCATCGCGACCGCGCGCTGGCAGAATTGCTGTGCCGCATCACCGGTGCGGAAGATGCCTGTATTGTGAATAACAACGCGGCGGCGGTGCTGCTGATGCTGGCCGCCTCCGCTGCCGGTAAAGAGGTGGTGGTCTCACGCGGTGAGCTGGTGGAGATTGGCGGCGCGTTTCGTATCCCGGATGTGATGCGTCAGGCGGGTTGCACACTGCATGAAGTCGGAACCACCAACCGGACGCATGCCGACGACTATCGTCAGGCGGTGAATGAAAACACCGCGCTGCTGATGAAGGTGCATACCAGTAATTACAGCATTGAAGGCTTCACCCACACTGTTGATGAATCGGAACTGGCCCAAATCGGCCAGACGCTGGATATTCCGGTCGTGGCCGATCTCGGCAGCGGTTCATTGGTCGATTTGAGTCAGTACGGTCTGCCGAAAGAGCCGATGCCGCAACAGCTGATCGCCGCAGGCGTCAGCCTGGTGAGTTTCTCGGGCGATAAGCTGTTGGGCGGTCCACAGGCTGGGATCATCGTCGGTAAGAAAGAGATGATTGCACGATTGCAGAGCCATCCGCTTAAACGCGCGCTGCGGGCGGATAAAATGACCCTTGCGGCACTGGAAGCGACGTTGCGTCTGTATCTGCACCCGGAAGCGCTGGCCGAGAAGCTGCCGACGCTGCGCCTGTTAACCCGAAGCAAAGACGCGATTCTGGCTCAGGCGGAGCGGCTTCTGGCCCCGTTAACCGCGCACTACGACGCCGAGTTTGCGGTGAAGGTACTGCCCTGCCTGTCGCAAATCGGCAGTGGCTCTTTGCCGGTTGATAGACTCCCCAGCGCGGCATTAACCTTTACACCACATGACGGTCGCGGAAGCCGTCTTGAAGCCCTGGCGACCCGCTGGCGTGAGCTGCCGGTTCCGGTCATCGGCCGGATTTACGAAGGTCGCCTGTGGCTGGATTTACGCTGTCTTGAAGATGAGACCCGGTTTATGGAGATGTTGTTGAAATGATTATTGCGACCGCCGGACATGTCGACCATGGGAAAACGACGCTGCTGCAGGCCATTACCGGCGTGAATGCCGACCGCCTGCCGGAAGAGAAAAAGCGCGGAATGACTATCGATCTGGGCTATGCCTACTGGCCGCAGCCGGACGGGCGCGTGCTGGGGTTTATCGATGTCCCCGGTCACGAGAAATTTCTCTCAAACATGCTGGCGGGCGTGGGCGGTATCGATCATGCGTTGCTGGTCGTCGCCTGCGACGATGGCGTGATGGCGCAAACGCGTGAACACCTGGCGATTCTACAACTGACCGGGAATCCAACGCTGACAGTGGCGTTGACCAAAGCCGATCGTGTGGATGACGCGCGGGTGCTGGAGGTTCAGCAGCAGGTGCAGGATGTCCTGCGCGAGTATGGCTTTGCACAGGCGATGTTATTTGTGACGGCCGCCAATGAAGGCCGTGGGATTGACGCGTTGCGCGAGCATTTGCTGCAACTTCCCGCCCGCAAACACGCCAGGGATCAGACGTTCCGACTGGCTATCGACCGCGCCTTTACCGTAAAAGGTGCCGGGTTGGTGGTGACCGGCACCGCACTGAGCGGCGAAGTGAACGTCGGGGATACGTTGTGGCTGACCGGCGTGAATACGTCTATGCGTGTGCGCGGACTTCACGCGCAAAACCAGGCGAGCGAGCATGCCCATGCCGGGCAGCGCATCGCGTTGAATATCGCTGGCGATGCCGAAAAAGAACAGCTTAACCGTGGTGACTGGTTGCTTTCAGACGCTCCACCTGAACCGTTTACGCGGGTGATTGTGGCGCTGGAAAGTCACGTTCCACTCACGCAGTGGCAGCCGCTACACATTCACCATGCGGCCAGCCATGTGACCGGGCGCGTATCGCTGCTGGAAGATAATCTGGCGGAACTGGTATTTGATACACCGCTGCTGTTGGCTGATAACGACCGCCTGGTGCTGCGCGATATCTCCGCGCGCGCGACGCTAGCCGGGGCGCGGGTGGTCACTCTCAATCCGCCACGTCGCGGCAAACGTAAACCGGAATATCTGCAATGGCTGGCAACGCTGGCGGCGGCGAAAGATGACGGTGCCGCACTGGCTGTGCATCTGCAACGCGGGGCGGTAAATTTGCCCGACTTTGCGTGGGCACGCCAGTTGAATGGCGACGGCATGCGCTCACTCATTCACCTGCATGGTTTTATTCAGGCGGGTTACAGCCTGCTGAATGCGGAGGTCGCCGCGCGCTGGCAGCGCAAAATTCTCGACACGCTGGCGACTTATCATGAACAGCATCGCGATGAGCCAGGTCCGGGGCGTGAACGCCTGCGCCGCATGGCGCTGCCGATGGAAGATGAAGCGCTGGTGCTGTTGCTGATTGAGCAAATGCGCGACAGCGGTGATATTCACAGCCACCACGGCTGGCTGCACCTGCCGGATCACAAGGCCGGATTTACTGACGAACAGCAGACTATCTGGCTTAAGACCGCGCCGTTATTTGGTGACGAACCCTGGTGGGTCCGCGATCTCGCCCGCGAAACCGCCACCGATGAGCAAACGATGCGTCTGGTGTTGCGTCAGGCAGCACAGCAGGGGATGATTACGGCGATCGTAAAAGATCGTTACTACCGTAACGATCGCATTGTGGCTTTCGCCAGCATGATCCGCGAACTGGATCTGGAGAAAGGCTCAACCTGCGCAGCCGATTTTCGCGATCGGTTGGGCGTAGGGCGAAAACTGGCGATTCAAATTCTGGAATACTTCGACCGTATTGGTTTTACTCGTCGCCGTGGAAACGATCATCTATTACGTGATGCGTTATTATTTCCGGAAAAGGGATAATACAATTTATTTAAAATAAGAATGAATTGATACAATAAATAGTTTGAAACGAAAAGAGCCCATTAATTTGTAGCCTAATGTGCTCTTTTATTTTTTCATTAAATAAATGACCGCTGCGATCATATTTTATCCCGAGATTCGTTCGTATGCTGCAATTCCTTCTGAAACTATTAAGGATTGAGCATATGGCCGCTTCAACATTTTATATTCCTTCCGTGAATATAATAGGGGCTGATTCATTAAAAGATGCAATGAATACAATGACGGAATATGGCTTTCGTCGGACGTTAATTGTCACGGACAGCGTGCTGATGCAGCTAGGCATGGCGGGTCATATTCAAAAGGCATTGCAGGAACATGATATTTTCAGCGTCATTTTTGATGGCACACATCCTAATCCGACGACAATAAACGTCGCCGACGGCCTGAAGATCCTGAAAGAAAATGACTGCGATAGCGTTATTTCGCTGGGTGGCGGTTCCCCACATGATTGTGCCAAAGGGATTGCGCTGGTGGCCGCGAATGGGGGAGATATCCGCGATTATGAAGGTGTTGATCGCTCGGCAAAACCGCAGTTGCCGATGATTGCGATTAACACCACGGCAGGAACTGCGTCTGAAATGACGCGGTTCTGCATTATCACTGACGTCGATCGTCACATCAAAATGGCGATAGTGGATAAACACGTCACGCCGTTGCTGTCGGTGAATGACTCTTTGCTGATGGTCGGCATGCCGAAATCGTTGACGGCGGCGACCGGCATGGATGCACTGACTCATGCGATCGAAGCGTATGTCTCGGTGGCCGCCACGCCGATCACCGATGCCTGTGCGCTGAAAGCGGTGACCATGATTTCTGACAATCTGAGCATCGCGGTGGAATCGGGCGGCAATGTACATGCGCGCGAAGCGATGGCCTATGCGCAGTTCCTGGCGGGTATGGCCTTCAATAACGCGTCATTAGGCTACGTCCACGCGATGGCACACCAGTTAGGCGGTTTCTATGACCTGCCGCACGGCGTGTGTAATGCCGTTTTGCTGCCACACGTTCAGGTGTTCAACAGTCAGGTGGCCGCCGCGCGGCTGCGTGACTGCGCGACAGCAATGGGCGTGCATGTCGCGGGGATGAACGACGCCGAAGGCGCTCAAGCCTGTATCGATGCGATCCGCGCGCTGGCGCGGCAGGTCAATATCCCGGCAGGCCTGCGTGACCTGGGCGTGAAAGAAGAGGATATTCCGGTGCTGGCGACCAATGCGCTGAAAGATGCCTGCGGTCTGACCAACCCAATTCAGGCCACTCACGACGAGATCATGGCTATCTATCGTGCGGCGATGTAATTCGTTTATCTGATTATCTGGCTTGCCGATCGGACTGGATTTGCAAGCCGGATAACGTGACCACAGTCGTAAAGCTATCACGACCTGGCGAGAAAATCGCCAGCGCCGACTACCCTTGTTATACCCCTGTAGCAAGGAGACGATCATGACCAATAATCCCCCCCGTATTCAACCCGGCGAGTATGGTTTTCCCCTGAAGTTAAAGGCCCGTTACGACAACTTTATCGGTGGCGGCTGGGTTGCCCCGAGTGATGGCGAGTATTACCAGAACCTGACGCCCGTTACCGGGCAACTGCTATGCGAAGTGGCTTCTTCCGGTAAAAGGGACATTGACCTGGCGCTTGACGCGGCTCACAAGGTGAAAGACAAGTGGGCGCATACTTCTGTTCAGGAGCGGGCAGCGATTCTGTTCAAAATTGCTGACCGCATGGAGCAGAATCTCGAACTGCTGGCGACGGCGGAGACCTGGGATAACGGTAAACCGATCCGTGAAACCAGCGCAGCGGATGTCCCGCTGGCGATCGACCACTTCCGCTATTTCGCCTCCTGTATTCGTGCCCAGGAGGGCGGGATCAGCGAAGTGGATAGCGATACGGTGGCTTATCACTTCCACGAACCGCTCGGTGTGGTTGGGCAAATTATCCCGTGGAACTTCCCCTTATTGATGGCGAGCTGGAAGATGGCGCCCGCGCTGGCGGCAGGTAACTGCGTGGTGCTCAAGCCCGCACGCCTGACGCCGCTGTCCGTTTTACTGTTGATGGAAGTGATTGGCGATCTCCTTCCCCCCGGCGTGGTGAACGTGGTGAACGGCGCTGGCGGTGAGATTGGTGAGTATCTGGCGACCTCGAAACGCATTGCCAAAGTGGCATTCACCGGCTCAACGGAAGTCGGGCAGCAGATCATGCAGTATGCCACGCAGAATATCATCCCGGTCACCCTGGAGTTGGGCGGGAAATCGCCAAACATCTTCTTCGCCGACGTGATGGACGAAGAAGATGCCTTCTTCGATAAGGCGCTGGAAGGCTTTGCGCTCTTTGCCTTTAACCAGGGCGAGGTCTGCACCTGCCCGAGTCGCGCACTGGTACAGGAATCCATCTATGAACGATTTATGGAGCGCGCTATTCGCCGCGTAGAAAGCATCCGCAGCGGTAACCCGCTGGATAGCGTGACGCAAATGGGGGCGCAGGTCTCTCATGGACAGATGGAAACCATCCTGAATTACATTGATATCGGCAAGAAAGAGGGGGCGGATGTCCTGACTGGCGGACGGCGTAAGCAGCTTGAAGGTGACCTGAAAGACGGCTATTACCTCGAACCGACGATCCTGTTTGGTAAGAACAATATGCGCGTGTTCCAGGAGGAGATCTTTGGCCCGGTACTGGCGGTCACAACGTTCAAAACAATGGACGAGGCGCTGGAGTTAGCCAACGATACCCAGTACGGTCTTGGCGCGGGCGTCTGGAGCCGTAATGGTAATCTGGCGTATAAAATGGGACGCGGCATTCAGGCAGGACGCGTGTGGACCAACTGCTACCATGCTTATCCGGCCCACGCGGCCTTTGGTGGCTATAAGCAGTCTGGGATCGGACGCGAAACCCACAAAATGATGCTGGAACACTATCAGCAGACGAAATGCTTGCTGGTGAGTTACTCCGATAAACCGCTGGGACTTTTTTAACTGACGGCGTTATGCCCGATGACGCTTTGCTTGTCGGGCATGACGATTAATCCATCACCTTCACCTGTAACGGACGGAAACGGCTGTAAACCCACAGTCCCAGGCACGCAATCGACCCGATGAAAACGGTAAACAGTACCGTGATAAACACGCCGCTGAACAGCGCGGCAGGAATAGCCAGCAAACCGTGTACGGGTTGATCGTTCCATTTCACCAGGTCGAAGCCAAAGAGACTCAGAACACCGCAAACAAAACTGAAAGATATCATCGGGATACCAAGGCCAATGAGTAATAACCGGTAGATGATGGCAGCGTTGATGCGCTTGAGGCTAACGGTGGATGAGGCTTCCGCGTTGTTCATTTTTGTTCCTGTTGTATTAGTGTTAAAACATAATAAACTGCGACTTGCCTAAAAAACAATACACTAAAAAATGTACAGTATATAAAAAACCATATGTCGATATATAAATATGAGAATTGCATGGCATCTGGTCATTCCACTATCATTCTTAAACCCTTTTATTTTTGACTATATCCTCTGGGGGGAATATGTTTCTTGATTATTTTGCACTTGGGGTGCTTATTTTTGTATTCCTGGTTGTTTTCTACGGAATTATTATTTTGCATGATATTCCTTATTTAATTGCAAAAAAACGCAATCATCCTCATGCCGATGCCATTCATGTCGCAGGGTGGGTGAGTTTGTTTACATTACACGTTATCTGGCCTTTCTTGTGGATTTGGGCCACGCTATATCGTCCGGAGCGCGGGTGGGGAATGCAAAGCACTGAGCCTGGCGTTGTGCAACTCCAGGAACGTATTGCCGGACTGGAAAAACAACTGGCTGACCTGAAATCCTCCACTGCCGGGTATTAATTATGGATTTACTGATTATCCTGACCTATGTGGCTTTCGCATGGGCGATTTTTAAGATCTTCAAAATTCCCGCCAATAAATGGACGATCCCGACAGCGGCGCTGGGTGGGATATTTATTGTCAGCGGCTTAATCTTATTAATGAATTATAACCACCCCTATACGTTTAACGCGCAAAAAGCGGTGGTGTCTATTCCTGTTGTTCCGCAGGTCACCGGCGTGGTGATTGACGTGACGGACAAGAAAAATACGCTGATTAAAAAAGGTGAGGTGTTGTTCAGGCTTGATCCCACGCGCTATCAGGCCCGGGTGGATCGTCTGTTGGCGGATATTGTGACGGCGCAGCATAAGCAGCATGCGTTGGGTGCAGAACTGGATGAAATGGCCGCTAATACGCAGCAGGCAAAAGCCACGCGGGACAAGTTTGCGAAAGAGTATCAACGCTATGCGCAGGGGAGCCAGGCGAAGGTGAATCCGTTTTCTGAGAGAGATATTGATGTTGCGCGGCAGAACTATCTGGCGCAAGAAGCCTCGGTGAAATCGTCAACGGCGGAGCAACAGCAGATTCAAAGCCAGTTAGACAGCCAGGTGTTGGGTGAGCATTCGCAAATCGCCAGTCTGAAAGCGCAGCTGGCCGAGGCGGAATATAACCTTGCACAGACCATCGTCCGCGCGCCGAGTGATGGCTATGTGACCCAAGTGCTGATTCGCCCGGGAACCTATGCAGCCTCGTTGCCCCTGCGCCCGGTGATGGTGTTTATTCCTGCTCAGAAGCGGCAAATTGTCGCACAATTCCGCCAGAACTCGCTGCTGCGACTGGCGCCAGGCGATGAAGCGGAAGTGGTGTTTAATGCCTTACCGGGCAAAGTATTCAGCGGTAAGTTGGCTGCGATAAGCCCTGTGGTGCCGGGCGGGACGTACCAGGCTGGCGGGACGTTGCAGTCGTTGAATACGGTGCCGGGATCGGAAGGCGTCATTGCGACGATTGAGTTGAACGAACATGCTGATTTAAGCGCATTACCGGATGGGATCTATGCGCAGGTAGCGGTCTACTCCGACCATTTCAGCCATGTCTCTGTCATGCGTAAAGTACTGTTACGTATGACCAGTTGGGTACATTACCTCTATCTCGACCATTAATTGTCGTTGACGGATGCTTGCTCGGGCCGCAACAAGTGCGCTTGAGCAAGTTGGTTGCGTATTTCACGCAGTATCTCATCAAGTACATACTGCACTCGCCAGGGCTGGTACTCCCGCTTTCGGAAGATCGCAACCAGGTCCAGCCACCACTCATTTTGTGCAGGAAAGCAAGGTACCAGCGTACCGGCCTGGAGATCGCCTTGTACGCTTTTATCAGGGGCAAAGACAATGCCCAGATGATTACGCGCCAGTTCCAGCGCCGACTGGGTGTTGTCACAAACGTAATTTCCCGTGACGCGATAATCACGAATCTCTTTACTTCCGGTGACGTTAAACCGCCAGATATTAGCGTCATCAATCATCATGGAATCAATCAGAATACAGGAATGATGCTCAAGATCGTCAGGTTGATGAATGGGATGCATCTCAAGATAAGTGGGGCTGGCGAAAGCGGTTACTGCATATTTGGTGATAAAGCTGGCAACCAGCGATTCGTCCTTGGGATGGGCATAGGTAATTAACACATCACAGTCATCAGGGAATTCAACGCCTTCAAAAAAGGCTTTCCGCTCAAGATTACACGTTTTCAGCGACAAAGTGATGTCGCCAATATCGTTGATTTGCGCAATGACGTGTTTAGACAAGTAAGCGATAATGCCTGTCGGCGCGTACACCGTTACCCGTCCCCGCTTTTCGTGCTTATAATCAGCAATGAAATGGTTAAGCTGCTCGTTTCTGTCGAGCATGTCATTAATGTAGGGCAGTAGCGCCACGCCAAAAGGCGTCAAGGTGAGTTGCCGGGTCGTCCTGTCAAAGACCTTAAGACCGATTTTTGATTCAAAATCAGCAAGATACTTGCTGACATTGGCCTGTGCGATGCCAAGCACGGTAGCAGCATGGCTGATGTTTTCACTGGCAGCTATTACCGAAATGATCTTTAACTCCCGGTGCTTGAGTTGTAATTTATTCATCGCAGCAGCTCAATATATATAAGTTTTTATATATTACTATATAAATATGGGCCTTGCACCGAAGAATTTGTAAGCATTATTATTTCCGACGATTTGTGGCTTATTTTAAATGGAATGTCGGCATGTTAATTAAACGCAATATAGTAGCACTATTTGCTTTCTCCTTTATCGCCAGTGCATCAGCTTCAGAATTATCCATCGGTGCGGGTGCGGTATATAATGAATCTCCTTATCGTGGGTATAATGAAAATACCCATGCCATTCCCCTCATTAGCTATGAAGGTGAATCATTCTATGTCCGGCAGACCGCTCTGGGCTACATTTTGTCTAAGAGTGAACAAAATGAATTTAGCGTGACCGCCTCCTGGATGCCGTTGGAATTTGATCCTTCTGATAACGACGACCACGCCATGAAAAAGCTCGACAAGCGCGACAGCACAATAATGGCGGGCGCGGCATGGTATCACCATGAAAGTTGGGGCAGCGTGAAGGTCTCTGCCGCCGCCGATGTCCTGGATAACAGCAACGGCTGGATGGGGGAATTATCGCTGTTCCGCAAAATTCCTGTCGGCCAACTTTCTCTGATCCCATCCGTCGGCGTTTTCTACTACGATGAAAATTTTAACAATTACTATTATGGTGTTTCAGGTAGCGAATCCCGCCACAGCGGCTTAGACCGTTATTCCGCGCAGGACAGTTGGGTTCCTTACGTCAGTCTGACCGCGAAATACCCCGTCACCGACAATATTGTTCTGATGGCGAGCGCGGCTTACAGCGTGCTGCCGGATGAAATTAAAGACAGCCCGATGATCGATCGTGACGATAGCTTCACCTTCCTGTCAGGTGTGAGCTGGCGCTTCTAAAGTCGTGAGAAGACTTGCCGGATGGTGGCCATTACCCCGGCCTGGGATTGTGTAAATTCGAGGTCTGCCGCCATTCGGCATATTTCTACCGCTATTCTGATAAGAGAACTACACTGTAATGGTAATTGTCCCGGAACTGCCTGTTGCCGGGAGTCACTCCCCCTCTCCATGAAGCATAGTTGACCCATACAGCATATTAAACTGTAGTTTGTGATAAATATGCCCGTTTAACTTGCGCCGTCGAATATTCACACTGAAATAGAGTAACGCTCTGATAATTTGTTTTTAGATATTATTTAACAGCGTCTGGATTTATCCTTCAGCTATTCATTCTGCACTTTACCAATAGCGAGATTAAAATGATCGCTTCAGGTATCTATTGAAATTAACTCTATTTTTTTTAAACTTGCGTAAGACAATATCTACAAGGACTTACACATGTTTAGCTATCGATAGTTCAGTAAAACGTGAGTATGTAATGATGGAATACCAGTTACATGGATTTATGATAGGTCGGGAAATATTTTTTGACATCAATGAGTCGAGAATTTTCAGGCTTCCGGTAAATAAAATGGACAGTGTAATTGCATTTGGTGGCGTATTTTTTAACCACACGATGTTACGCTTGTTTGTTTATCTTTTACTGAACGCCCGGACCCATTATGTTTCAAAAGATGAGTTACTCGTCAACGTCTGGGAAAAAAATGAATTAAGTGCTTCGACACAGCGTTTGTCTACGATGGTAAAAAATCTCAACAACAAATTATATTTGCTGGGATTACCCCAGCATTCCATCGTCAGCGTAAAAGGAAGCGGATACATACTGGCACTGGATAATATTCAACCGCTCTACAGTGTGGTAGATGAGGCAGATTATCAAATATAGGTATCACTCAATCGAGTGCCAGCTTATTCCGTAGCGTGATGTCGCCTGCGGATTATTATCCCTGGACGTCAACGCCCAGGGTTTTTTTTATATGTCAGGCAGAAAACGAGTCGCAAACATAAGGCGAATCCCCTGAACGTTTCAGGCATCTGACAAAATTCGACCATTTCCCTTGTTTGATCAAGGCAGCCGCGTCATTCTCTCTGGCACTCTGTGGTTTTACGGCGGAGGGAGGGAGCAATGAACCGGTTTATCATGGCGGATGCGGCAAAGTGTATTGGCTGTCGTACCTGCGAAGTCGCATGCGTGGTCTCGCATCAGGAGAATCAGGACTGTGCCGCGGTGTCAGCAGGACATTTTGTCTCACGCATCCGGGTTATTAAGGAAAATACGTTCACCACCGCCGTTGCCTGCCACCAGTGTGAAGATGCGCCGTGTGCCAATGTCTGCCCGACCCAGGCCATTCGTCGCGATCGTGGACATATTTTTGTTGAACAGGCGCACTGTATTGGCTGCAAAAGTTGCATGCTGGCTTGCCCGTTCGGCGCAATGAACGTCGTCGCGCAAACCTCGCGCGTACAGGCAGTGAAATGCGATCTCTGTTGGCATCGTGATACGGGACCTGCCTGCGTAGAGGCTTGCCCGACGGGGGCCTTGAATTGTCTGGATGCGGCGAGCGTGCAACGCCAGCGTTTACACGCTCAGCCTTTATAAGCGCGTCACCCGGCCTGGTTGGGCCGGGACAGCGTTATTGATTTTCCGCCCAGGCGCGTTCTACCTCTTCAGCCAGAATTTTTACCCCAGCTTCAATTTTCTCCGGATCGGGAACATAGTTCATACGCATACACTGGTGCGTGTGCGGCCAGGGCTTATCGAGCCCCGGGAAGAAGTAATGTCCCGGTACCATCAGCACACCACGTGCTTTCAGGCGCTGGTAGAGCAGTTCGGTGGTGATGGGCAGGTCCTGGAACCACAACCAGAGGAAAATCGCCCCTTCAGGTTTGTGAATTAAGCACCGATTTTCAGGTAAATAGCGGCGGATGATCGCAATAGTCTGCTGAACGCGCTGTAAGTAAAACGGCTTGATAACCGTTTCTGACAGTCTCATCAGGTCGTTGCGCTTAATCATCTCGCACATCATCGCCGGTCCAATCCCGCCGGGCGCGAGGCTGATGATACCGTTCATATTGGCGATAGCCGTGATGATTTTTTCATTGGCGATGATGATGCCGCAGCGCGAGCCAGGCAGGCCCAGCTTGGAGAGGCTCATGCACAGCACAATGTTGGGATTCCACAGCGGACGCGCTTCGCTAAAAATAATACTCGGGAACGGTACGCCATAGGCATTATCAATCACCAACGGAATACCGTGCTGGTTGGCAAGCGTGTCGAGTTTTATCAGCTCTTCATCTGTGATGACGTTACCCGTCGGATTGGTTGGTCGGGAGACGCAGATCATCCCGGTCTCTTCGCCAATGTGCAGATGTTCAAAGTCAACGTGATACTTGAACTGGCCCTCTGGCAGCAGTTCAATATTCGGTCGCGCCGAGACGAACAGATCCTCCTCCAGCCCGGAATCCGCATAGCCGATGTATTCCGGTGCAAGAGGGAATAGCACCTTTTTGGTGGTCCCATCGGCGCGACGGCCAGCAAAAAGATTAAACAAGTAGAAAAATGCGCTCTGACTGCCGTTTGTTAGTGCAATATTCTGCGGTTCGATATCCCAACCCAGATTCTCACGGAGTAGCGAAGCGAGCGCGGTCAGCAGCTCGGTTTTCCCCTGCGGACCGTCATAATTGCAAAGCGCATCAGTGAGTTTGCCGTTTTCCAGCATCTCAGTCAGGAGTGTATGGAAGTAATCCTGCATCGCCGGGATTTGTGCCGGATTTCCGCCGCCCAGCATGATTGCGCCAGGGGTGCGTAAACCGTCATTGAGGTCCTCCATCAGGCGGGTAATGCCTGAATGGCGGGTGAATTTGTCGCCAAAAAGTGAAAATGTCATAACGGATGGTCTGTCAAACGCTGAGTCGAAGTGGGTTACCTTAACGCTAGCACTGGCAGGGTGCAAATCGAGCTGAAATGCGTGTTTTGGCGTTTTACGCTTATAATTTTCATAAAGGTGGCGTTTTATTCTGTGATGTCTGAGGGGTTTCAACCCTCAGACGCCGGTTCACGTTAGCGCTGACCTGCCCAGATGACCATTACGGTGTCGTCGCCGTGCTGGCGCACGAAACCGTACCCTTGTTTGAGTGAGAGCGTGGTTTGTCGGCCTGCGCCGATGGCCGGATGTCGGGCTCTGAACTGACCGAGGCGCTGCCAGTGGGTGACATTGTCGGCTAATTTACCGCTGACATCCTGCCAGTTCATATCTGAACGCGTGCCCTGTAACGGATCGGAACCCGTAGGACCGAAAGGCCGTAAGGATTCATCACCATAGAATATTTGAACGGCACCGGGGGCTAACAACAGCAACTCAGCCGCTTTATCACCACCTTCGCGGAACAGGCGAGTATCGTGCGAAGAGAGGTAGCTCAGCACATTAAAACCCTGTAATTTTTCCGCCATCTGTTGCCAGGTGAGATCCATACCAGACAGGCAATCGACTGTTTTTGCAGCCTGCTCCTGATAGTCAAAGTTGATCATGGCGTCAAAGCCGTGGCGATAGTAATCGCTTTGCATCACGCCGTGGCCCCAGGCCTCGCCGGTCATCCAGAACGGCTTATCATCGAGCGCTTTGTCCGGGTTGGCTTTTTTCCACTCCACCAGCGCCGCGCTGGCCTGCGTTTTTAGCTGTTGCCAGGCCGGAAGTTCGACGTGTTTCGCGGTGTCGACGCGAAATCCATCGACACCGTAATCGCGCACCCATTGGCTCAGCCAGTGGGTCAGATAATCCCGGGGCGTGTAGCCTTCAATGGCTTTCGCGCGTGTATCGGTTTTGTGTTGATAAAACACCGGCAGGCCGGAGGGGATCGTCGACTCGGTCTTCAGATCCGGCAGAAAAGCCAGCGACATCGTGAGATCGTCAAAGCCAGGGTTGTCGTAATCGCCAATATCAGTACGGATCCACGCTTTCCCCCACCATTTTTCCCAGGCGGCCTTATCGCTAAAGTTGATGTAATCATTGAAGCTGTGCCAGCTTTGTCCGGCAGCGGGTTTCCAGTCTGTCCAGCGATCGCCGAGCGTTTTTTTCAGCTCATTGCCAGAAAGATAGAGCGCGCCGAACTGATATTCCTGCATATCTGCAAGCGTCGCGTAGCCGGTATGGTTCATCACCACATCAAAGAGAATGCGGATCCCGCGCTGATGTGCGCCGTCAATCAACGCGCGCAGATCGTCCTCACTGCCCATGTTGGCATCAAGGGTGGTCCAGTCCTGGGTGTAATAACCGTGATAGGCATAGTGCGGGAAATCGCCTTTTGTGCCGCCGCCCACCCAGCCATGGATTTGTTCGAACGGCGCGCTTATCCACAACGCATTCACGCCCAACTGTTGCAGATAATCCAGTTTGCGGGTCAGACCGCGCAAATCGCCGCCGTGAAACGTGCCGATTTCCTCCATGCCGTCTTTATGGCGACCGTAACTCTGGTCATTCGAGGGATCGCCGTTCTCGAAACGGTCGGTCAGCACAAAATAGACCGTGGCGTTGTGCCAGTCGAACGGAGCAGGCGCATCGGTCTCTGCCCGTTCCAGCAGTAACAGACCGTTACTGGCCGGAGCGGGTTGCAGGGTTATTCGTCCGTTTTTAACCATGGCGGTCTGTCCGCTGTAAAAATCGCGCACCACGCTGCCTTCCGGGAAGGTCTGTGCGACCTCTAACGTCAGTGGCGAACCCTCCCACGTCGGACACTGGCGCACCACATCTGCTGTCGGTTTGGCCTCGCGCGGCACCGTAATCATCAATGTTGGCGTGCCAGAGCGGGTATCGATTTCCAGCGTGTAACTGTCGTCTTTGAACAGACGCCACTGCGGCGGGGCGCCTTCGCACGGGATCAGCGAAAGCATCTGATTGAGCTTTATCGCGTTAGCCGGCTGCCAGCACTGTTGGTCAAAATTTAGCGTTAATGAGCGTGTACCCTTAGTCAGCTCGGCGTGGCTGGCAAACTTACCGGTTCCCTCGGCGGTGAAGGCGGGGAAGCCCTGAGACGTCCATGTTGCGGCGCTCGCGATACCTGGCAGCAGCGCGAGGGCAATGGCGGCAAGTTTCATGATGCGGTCCTTTTTGCGGCGATTTTAATCAGTTTGCCTGAGAACCCGCTGATGAAACTCATCCTTCAACCGCATTCAATCAGGATGAGGGGTACGGATGAGTGATTTAGGGCAAAAAATAGCCTTGATTTGCGATAACCACCACAAATCTTTCGAATTAGTCCCTCGCGGGATAGTTTATGCGTGACACGGTTTCGGAATTGGCCTATTCATTAGGGTGCTCTTGATCGCTATTTTTGATATGATTTGAGATTCGAATCTCAAAATTGTGAAAAATAAAAGGTGTTGGAATGATTCAATCCGACCAGGAGACCTAATGATATTGACTCCCATGCGACGATATGGGGCAATGATTCTTATGTTACTCACTATGGTATTTTCGGGTGAGGTGCTGGCAAAGACGCACACAACAACATCGAGTCAGAAGTCCCACGTAACCAAGACAAGTCATAAACAGGTAAGCAGTAAACAAGAGTATTCTCGCAATAGTGCAAAGAGCAGTTCACTTCCTGATTTGCGAAAATACCCTTCCGGAACACCAAGAAAAAAAGCGTTTCTCCGGACCGTTATGCCTTATATTACCAGTCAAAATGCTGCGATCACGGCCGATCGTAACTGGCTGATCTCAAAGCAGTATCAGAACCGTTGGTCACCGACCGAGCGTACGCGTATGAAAGACATCGCGAAGCGCTACAAGGTGAAATGGTCTGGCAACACGCGGAGCATTCCGTGGAATACGTTGCTGGAACGCGTAGACATTATCCCGACCAGTATGGTGGCGACGATGGCGGCGGCAGAAAGCGGTTGGGGTACCTCTAAGCTTGCGCGTAGCAATAACAACCTGTTCGGCATGAAGTGTGCGAAAGGGAGTTGTAACAATGCGCCAGGTAAAGTGAAAGGTTACTCTCAGTTCGATTCCGTCAAAGAGTCGGTCAACGCTTATGTGATCAACCTGAACACGCATCCGGCTTACGCCTCTTTCCGTAAATCGCGCGCACAGCTGCGTAAAGCGGATCAGGAAGTGACGGCGACGGCGATGATTCATAAGCTGAAGGGTTATTCAACGAAGGGACAGAGTTACAACAACTATCTGTTCGCGATGTACCAGGATAACCAGCGATTAATCGCAGCTCATATGTAATCCCGAACGCCTTCTGCAAAGAAGGCGTTTTTGTTTCTACCTTACCGCATCACACCAACACTTCACTGTTCAGATCGCGATACTCTTTCGGCGTAGTGTCGTACTCTTTCTTAAAGACAGAATAGAAATATTGCAGCGAAGGATAGCCGCACATCTGCGAGATTTCGTTGATCGACAGCGTCGTGGAAATCAACAGGCTGCGCGCTTTCTCCAGCTTTTCCGCGTGGATCACCGCGTGAATGGTCTCCCCCACTTCTTCTTTAAACCGCTTCTCCAGATTAGAACGTGAAATTCCGACCGCATCCAGAACCTGATCCACTTTAATGCCTTTGCAGGCGTGGTTACGGATATAGTGCATCGCCTGAATGACGGCGGGATCGGAGAGGGAGCGATAGTCTGTCGAACGGCGTTCAACGACGCGTACCGGAGGGACCAGAATGCGCTGAAGCGGCAGTTCCTCATTTGCCAGCAGGCGATGCAACAATTTTGCCGCCTGATATCCCATTTGCCTTGCGCCCTGAGCCACCGACGACAGCGCAACCCGTGACAGATAGCGGGTCAGTTCTTCATTATCAATGCCAATGACGCACAGCTTTTCGGGTACCGGAATATGCAGGTGTTCGCAGACCTGAAGCACATGACGGGCGCGAGCGTCGGTGACCGCTATAATGCCCGTCTGTGGCGGCAGGGTTTGCAGCCAGTCTGCCAGCCGGTTCTGTGCGTGTTGCCAGAGTTCCGGCGCGGTTTCCAGTCCCTGATACACCACGCCACGATACTTTTCCTCCGCCACCAACTGGCGGAAGGCATGCTCGCGTTCAGCAGCCCAACGCTTTCCGCTGGAGGCGGGCAGGCCGTAAAAGGCAAAACGGTTGACACCTTTTTCTTTCAGGTGCAGAAAGGCGCTTTCAACGAGGGCATGGTTATCGGTGGCAATGTAATGGACGGGGGGATAATTTTCCGCCAGATGATAGGAGCCTCCGACACCGATGATGGGCACATGGACATCAACTAACAATCGCGCGATCTCGTCGTCGTCATAGTCAGCAATAACGCCGTCACCTAACCACTCTTTGATGTTATCAATACGGGCGCGGAAGTCCTCCTCTATGAAGATGTCCCATTCGGATTGCGAGGCTTGTAGATATTCACCGACCCCTTCCACAACCTGACGGTCGTAGGCTTTGTTGGCATTAAATAACAGGGTAATACGGTGACGTTTATCAAACATGTTTCTGTCTCTGCTCAATCTTTCATAAACGACAATGCCGGACAGGTGTGACCGGCATGAAAATAGCCCTATTTTTCTGCAGTTCAGGCGCGGCGTTTTGTCGCCGAATCCATCCACACTGCCAGCAACAGAATTGCACCTTTCACGATGTACTGCCAGAACGTTGGGACATCCATCATACTCATTCCGTTGTCCAGAGAAGCCATAATAAATGCGCCCATGACTGCGCCTGCGACGCTGCCGACACCGCCAGCCAGGCTTGTTCCGCCAATGACGCAGGCGGCAATGGCATCCAGTTCAGCGATATTTCCCGCCGATGGCGACCCGGCACCGAGACGCGAACTGAGGATAAGCCCGGCAATCGCCACCATCAGACCGTTGATGGCAAATACCGCCAGCTTGGTCCGCGCGACGTTAATGCCGGAAAGACGGGCGGCCTCCAGATTGCCACCGATGGCATAAATACGTCGGCCAAATGCGGTTCGCGTGGCCATAAACATCCCGGCGAGCAGCAAGAACACCAGCAGCAGAACGGGCGTCGGCACGCCGCGATAATCATTCAGTAGCCAGATGGCACCTAACACAATGATGGCGGTCAACGCCTGGCGACCCACGACGCTGGTTGATGCCGGGGCACCGAGCCCCAGGGACTGCCGACGCATGCGTCCACGCCACTGCCAGCCGATAAACGCCATCAAACCGATCGCGCCGAGGGTGAAGCCCAACCCATTGGATAAGTAGCTTTGCCCAATTTGCGACATAGCAGAACTGGTCGGCGATACGGTTGTACCATTGGTGATGCCGATCAGGATACCGCGAAACGCCAGCATCCCGGCCAGAGTCACAATAAACGACGGGACTTTGCGGTAGGCGACCCACCAGCCATTCCAGGCGCCGAGCAGTAACCCCAGCGCCAGCGTTACAATAATGGTAAACGGCAGCGGCCAGCCCAGCCAGACGTCACAGATAGCCGCGACGCCCCCCAGCAGCCCCATCATGGAACCGACAGAGAGATCGATTTCCGCTGAGATGATGACGAACACCATGCCGACCGCCAGGATCCCCGTAATCGCGGTCTGGCGGAGCAGGTTGGAGACGTTACGTGCGCTGAGATACGCACCGTCCGTTGTCCAGGTAAAGAACAGCATGATCACAATGATGGCCGCGATCATCACGAACACCTGGAGATTTAGCGATTTAACCCCGGGAAAAACGCCCGTCAGTGGGGCGGTGAGTTTGACTTCAGACGGATTGTTTTTCGACATGATGTTCGCTCCTCAAAGCGGCTTCCATCACCTGCTCTTGCGTCAGGTTATGATTGACCAGGTTGGCTTTCAGTTTTCCTTCGTGCATCACCAGAATGCGGTCGCTGAGCCCCAGAACTTCGGGCAGTTCCGACGAGATGACGATAACGGCGATGCCCTGCTGAACGAGCTGGTTAATGAGCTTGTAGATTTCATATTTCGCGCCGATGTCGATACCCCGGGTGGGCTCATCAAGGATGAGAATTTGCGGGTTGAGCAACAGGCAGCGCGCCAGAATCGCTTTTTGTTGATTCCCGCCGCTCAGACGTCCGATCGCCAGCTCAGGAGAGGAGGTTTTGACTTTCAGACGTTGCAGGGATTCGAGGATGCATTTGTGTTCGGCAGCATCGTCTAGCTGGCTCACCTTGCCGGTAAACTGATCGAGCGCGGCGAGAGTAATGTTTTTCCCCACCGCCATGACCGGCACAATGCCATCGCGCTTACGGTCCTCCGGGACCATGGCGATCCCGTGGGCGATGGCTTGCTGACAGTTGCGGATATTGACGGCCTGGCCGTCAATCACGACTTCACCTTCCCAGCGTCCGGGCCATACGCCAAACAGACACTGAACAAGTTCTGTGCGTCCTGCGCCCACCAGACCGGCGATCCCCAGAATTTCACCGCGCTTAAGCGAGAAGGAGACGTCATTCACGCGCCGAATATGGCGATTGACGGGATGCCAGGCCGTGAGATGATCAACGCGTAAAATCTCTTCACCCGTGGTGTGAGGTTCGCTGGGGTAGAGTGCGGTGAGCTCGCGACCAACCATCATGGTGATGATATCGTCTTCGCTCATGCCAGCCGCGTCGCGGGTGCCAATATGCTTGCCATCACGGATCACGCAGATCGTGTCGGAAATGGCCTTCACTTCGTTCAGTTTGTGTGAAATATAGATGCAGGCGATATCGTGCTGTTGCAGATCGCGGATGATCTCCAGCAGCACGGTCGTTTCCTGCTCGGTGAGTGACGCTGTCGGCTCGTCCAGAATCAGCAGGCGCACCTGTTTATTCAGCGCTTTCGCAATTTCAACCAGTTGTTGCTGACCAAGTCCCAGATCGCCTACCCGGGTATCGGGAGAAATAGCCAGGCTGACCTGATTGAGCAATTTTTGGCAGCGCAGGGTCATCATGTCGTAATCAAGCACGCCATGACGGCTTATTTCGCTGCCGAGGAAAATATTCTCCAGCACGGTTAAGTGTTTAACCAGTGCTAGCTCCTGATGGATGATGGCAATTCCTTTGCGTTCGGTATCACGAATATGGTTGGCCTGCAGTGTTTCTCCGGCAAATTCAATTTCACCTTCGTAACTACCATGGGGATAAATACCGCACAGTACCTTCATCAGCGTCGATTTACCCGAGCCATTCTCGCCGCATAATGAAATAATTTCACCGGCATTCAGTCTGAGGCTGACGTTATCAATCGCCTTGACGACACCGAAGGTTTTGGTGATGTTCTTCATTTCAAGTAGACAGGACATAGCGACTCCGCAGTAGCCAATGAGAGATCCCGGCATGATGGGAAATGCGCGCCCTCAGCGGTTGCCGGGGCGCTGCGCTTACAGTTCGCTCTGCTTATGGAATCCGTCTTTAATCACGGTCTCATTGATGTTGTTTTTGTTAACGTCAATCGGCGTCAATAAGCGGGAAGGGACATCTTTCAGACCGTTGTTTAACGTAGCGTCGGCTTTAGGTTGCTGTCCGTTGCCCAGTTCTACGGCGATTTCGGCGGCGGTATTGGCCAGCAGCGTAATCGGCTTATAGACGGTCATGGTTTGTGTTCCTGCGACAATGCGTTTGATACCCGCAAGGTCGGCGTCCTGACCTGAAATCGCCACTTTCCCTGAAAGCCCCTGCGCACTGAGCGCCTGAACCGCCCCGCCTGCCGTTGCGTCATTGGAGGCGACAACCGCGTCAATGTTGTTATTGTTCGCGGTTAAGGCGTTTTCCATTATTTTCAGCGCATTTTCCGGCAGCCAACCGTCAACCCACTGATCGCCCACCACCTTTATTTTTCCGGAATCGATATACGGTTTTAAGACTTTCATCTGCCCGGCGCGGAAGAGTTTGGCATTATTATCGACCGGCGAACCGCCCATCAGAAAATAATTTCCCTGAGGGACGCGCTCAACTAATGCCTGAGCCTGTAACTCACCCACTTTTTCGTTATCAAATGAAATATAGAAATCAATGTCAGCGTCATTGATCATGCGGTCATAAGCTAAAACTTTAATACCTTCCTGTTTCGCCTCTTTAACCACGTTACTTAATACTTGTCCGTTATAAGGAATAATAACGAGGACATCCACCCCTCGGTTGATCATATTTTCAATCTGCGACATCTGGGTTTCTTCATTCCCGTTCGCGGATTGCACAAAGACTTTAGCGCCAAGCGATTCGGCTTTGCTGACGAAAATATCGCGATCTTTCTGCCAGCGCTCGAGGCGCAGGTCATCAATCGCCATGCCGATTTTAATTTCTTTGGCATGTCCCGCCACGCTGGTAAGCAAAAGGGAGGTGCAGACAGTGAGTAAGAGATTCTTCATCTTCATAATCGTGATGCCTTTTGTTAGAGGGAGCAACAATAAAAGTAACAATCACAGCATAAGACGTTGCAGAATTTAGCAATTCATACGGGGAAGACAATTACAGATTTTTATCTTGCGGTTACGAAATTTGGTTTATTTCCTGAATTATGACCAGGATCTTACTTTTTACCGTGGGGACTGGATGTTGCATTTATGCCAGCAGAGTACCCATTTTTTGCAAATGGATATTTTTATTTTGCGAGGTGGCGCACACTTGTGAATTCTCTCAATAGCAGTGTGAAATAACATAATTGAGCAACGGGAATAGAGTGACCAATATTACGGCATGACCTATCACCGCCGTATTTCCTGATTATGGAGTTCATTATGCAGGCATATTTTGACCAACTCGATCGCGTTCGTTATGAAGGTTCCCAATCCACTAATCCGTTAGCATTCCGTCATTACAATCCTGATGAGATCGTTCTGGGCAAACGGATGGAAGATCATCTGCGTTTTGCGGCCTGCTATTGGCACACCTTCTGCTGGAACGGGGCTGATATGTTTGGTGTTGGGGCGTTTAATCGTCCGTGGCAGCAACCGGGCGATGCGCTGGCGCTGGCGAAGCGTAAAGCTGATGTCGCGTTTGAGTTCTTCCACAAGCTGCATGTTCCGTTCTACTGCTTCCACGATGTTGATGTTTCGCCGGAAGGCGCGTCGCTAAAAGAGTACAAAAATAACTTTGCTCAAATGGTGGATGTGCTGGCTGAGAAGCAAGAACAGAGCGGCGTGAAGCTGCTATGGGGCACGGCAAACTGTTTCACCAACCCACGTTATGGCGCCGGGGCGGCCACGAACCCGGATCCGGAAGTCTTCAGTTGGGCGGCCACTCAGGTGGTGACAGCGATGGATGCCACGCACAAACTGGGCGGTGAAAACTATGTGCTGTGGGGGGGACGTGAAGGATACGAAACCTTGCTCAATACCGACCTGCGTCAGGAGCGTGAGCAAATTGGCCGCTTCATGCAGATGGTGGTTGAGCACAAACACAAAACGGGATTCCAGGGCACGCTGTTGATCGAGCCGAAACCACAGGAACCGACCAAGCATCAGTATGACTATGATGCGTCGACCGTTTACGGCTTCCTCAAGCAGTTCGGTCTGGAAAAAGAGATCAAACTGAATATCGAGGCTAACCACGCGACGCTGGCGGGCCACTCATTCCACCACGAAATCGCGACGGCAATTGCGCTGGGTCTGTTCGGCTCTGTGGATGCCAACCGGGGGGACGCACAGCTGGGCTGGGATACCGACCAGTTCCCGAACAGCGTAGAAGAGAACGCGCTGGTGATGTATGAAATTCTCAAAGCGGGCGGTTTCACTACCGGTGGTCTGAATTTTGACGCCAAAGTGCGCCGTCAGAGTACAGATAAGTACGATCTGTTTTATGGCCACATCGGCGCGATGGACACGATGGCACTGTCGCTGAAAATCGCGGCACGCATGATTGAGGGTGGCGAACTGGATAAGCGCGTCGCGAAGCGTTATGCCGGCTGGAGTAGCGAACTGGGTCAGCAGATCCTGAAAGGACAGATGTCGCTAAGCGAACTGGCGCATTATGCTGAACAGCACAACCTGGCACCGGTACATCAGAGCGGCCATCAGGAGCAGTTGGAAAACCTGGTGAATTATTACCTGTTCGATAAGTAATCGACGTCACCGGGTGACGCAGTGCTTTCCCGGTCGGTTGTTTTTTACAGGCCCGGTGAGCATTGTGTCACCGGGCATTTTCAGTTTAAGGAACCCACTTTATGTATATCGGGATCGATCTTGGCACCTCGGGCGTGAAAGCGATTTTGCTCAATGAGCAAGGCGAGGTGGTCGCATCGCAAACGGAAAAACTCACTGTCTCCCGTCCTCATCCGCTCTGGTCGGAACAAGATCCCGAACAGTGGTGGCTGGCGACGGACCGCGCCCTGAAGGCGCTGGGCAAACAGCATTCATTAAGCAAAGTAAAAGCGCTGGGGATTGCCGGGCAGATGCACGGCGCGACGTTGCTCGACAGCCAGCAGCAGGTACTGCGACCGGCCATTCTGTGGAATGACGGACGCTGTGGCGAGGAGTGCGCGTTGCTGGAGTCAATGGTGCCGCAGTCGCGGGCTATCACCGGTAACCTGATGATGCCTGGATTCACAGCACCGAAGCTGCTGTGGGTACAGCGTCACGAGCCTGCGGTTTTCCGCCAGGTAGCGAAAGTGCTGCTGCCAAAAGACTATCTGCGTTTACGCATGACGGGTGAGTTTGCCAGCGACATGTCTGATGCCGCGGGAACGATGTGGCTGGATGTGGAAAAACGTGACTGGAGTGACGTGATGTTGAATGCCTGTGGCCTGACTCGTGACCATATGCCTGCGCTATTCGAAGGGAGTGAGATTACCGGCAGGTTGCTGCCTGATGTCGCAATGGCGTGGGATATGCCTGCGGTTTCTGTTGTTGCGGGTGGTGGCGACAATGCCGCAGGTGCGGTGGGCGTGGGAATGTTCAACGCCGATCAGGCCATGCTGTCTCTGGGGACGTCCGGCGTCTATTTTGCCGTTAGCGACGGTTTCCTGAGCAAGCCCGAAAGCGCGGTACACAGTTTTTGCCATGCGTTGCCTGAGCGCTGGCATCTGATGTCGGTGATGTTAAGTGCGGCCTCCTGTCTGGACTGGGCGGCGACGTTAACCGGTCTGGTGACGGTGCCGGCGCTGATTGATGCGGCGCAGCAGGCTGATGATGCCGCAGACCCCATCTGGTTTCTGCCGTACCTTTCAGGTGAGCGTACGCCGCATAACAATCCTCAGGCGAAAGGCGTTTTCTTTGGTCTGACCCATCAGCATGGGCCTGCTGAACTGGCGCGCGCGGTGCTGGAAGGGGTGGGCTATGCGTTGGCTGACGGGATGGACGTGGTACACGCCTGTGGCGTTAAGCCGCGTAGCATCACGCTGATCGGCGGTGGTGCACGCAGCGCGTACTGGCGGCAGATGCTGGCGGATATCAGCGGTCTGCAACTGGATTATCGCACCGGTGGCGACGTGGGGCCGGCGCTGGGCGCCGCCCGTCTGGCGCAAATAGCGATGAACCCGGAGAGATCGTTAGTGGAACTGTTGCCACAACTCTCGCTTGAGCAGACGCATATGCCCGATGCGCAACGTCATAGCGTTTATCAACAGCGCCGCGAAATCTTCCGTCGTCTTTATCAGCAATTACTTCCACTCATGTCCTGAGCCTGAATCCCTCCTGGTCGCAGGAGGGATTTATCTAATCGATAAGAAAATCAAAATAATAGATTAATCGCATGAATGAATTCTGAATTCTCCTGCTGACACTATTTTTCGTTGTTGTCTTTACGGGGTTGTCCCTACTCTGATCCCCTATTGGATAAGGGGACTCAGTGAAAAGCTCAACGTTGATTTCATGGTTGTTGCTCATTTCCGGCATATCGACTTACGTTATCGGCTTATGGATGGCATGTCCGTCACTGAGCGGAAAGGGCTATTTTCTCAGTATCCTGGTGACCGCAATGTTTGTTACGTACGTTTATCTGCGTGAGGCTATGCGCGAGCAACTCGACGACCGCTTTGTCTCCACATGTCAAATGGTGGCGCTGATTACGCTTGGCTTATTTCTGGTTGGGATTATCAATGCGCCGCTTTCGCTGAGTGAACGGGCAGTCTATCTCGTGGCGCTGTGCGTGAGTTTGCAGGGATTCGTACGCGTGGTTCGGGTTAAATAAAAGGAGATCACATTGCTGTGGTGCTGTCTGGTCTGCTATCTGCTTCGCCGCCTGAAACGGCGTTCGGTCTAATTTCCCCCCAATGCCCGGTTCAAAAGACCGGGCATTTCAACGTCAACTGACCAGTCTGCGCGTATCGAGTCGTTGTAACAGCATTGAAAGCAGTAAACTGCCTGCGAGGGTGGCGCTAAAGATCCACAGTATATCCAGCGGTGGCCAGCGTTTGATGTCCAGTCCGCCAGTGCGTAACGCATGAATAATGAGCGCATGAAAACCATAAATGCCGAGCGAATGGCGGGAGATCAATCCCAGGCCAGGGACGGTTTGCGTGTTCAGCGTGTTTTTGACCAGAGTAAGCAGTGCGACGGCGCAGATAAAAACCATCGGCCCGCAATAGAGATACCAGGTATCGGCAAAATTACCGCGCCACTGCAATTCATGCAGCGTCCCACGAGATATGACCCACACCGCAACCACGAAAAGCCCCGCGCTTAGCCAGGAAAGCGCACTTTTTTGCGTCTCCATCATGCCAATGGCGCGCCCCAGCATTCCGTACAGAATGTAGTAAAAGGTATCGCCGTTGATATACAAATTAATGGGGAGCCACTCGAACCCGCCCACTTTTTGCGACACGGTGTTTGGGTTGGCGAGGATGCCAATGACCACCATCAGCACCAGCAGCATTTTGCCGCTGACGTTTTTTACCTGAATCAGCGGTGAGACCAGGTAGATTACGGCAATCGCGAAGAAAAACCACAGGTGATAAAACACCGGCTTTTGCAGCAGGTTTTTTAAGGAGAGTCCGGCGTTAATCGAGGTAAATAGCGTGATGTAGAGCAGGGCGACGGCGCTGTAGAACAGCAGGCACAGCGCGATGCGTAAAAAATGGCGCGATTGCGCGCTGCGCTCGCCAAAAAAGAGATAGCCCGAAATCATAAAAAACAGCGGTACGCTGACGCGGGATGCCGAATTCAGTATGTTGGCAAGATCCCAGTTAACGGAACTGACGCTCTGTGCATTTGTAATGTACCAGGTTGTAGTGTGAATCATCACCACCATCAGACAGGCGATCCCTCGCAGGTTATCAATCCAGAAAATTTTGGGCTGCATCAGTTCCTCTGTTTTCGTTTCAAAAATGCTCTGACTCACATTTTGTCAGCCTGTCTCGCTGGATTAATCTGAGTTTTTACACTAAAGCTTGTGATGGTCCGATGAGATTCGCAAAATGCGTCTGCCACACCGAACGTAATAATAATAAGACTGATCAGTAAATTAGGCGGTAATAAAATGATGATGAAATCTTTCTTTCCAGCAATGGTGATGCTTCTGCTGGCAGGATGTACAACCTCTCAACAACCGCCGATGCAAAAGGCGCAGAAAGCGAAAGTCAGCCCCACGCGCACGCTGGATATGGAAGCGTTGTGCAAGGATCAGGCCGCGCGACGCTATAACACCGGCACGCAGAAAATTGATGTCACGGGCTTTGAACAATTTCAGGGGAGTTATGAGATGCGCGGTGCTACCTTCCGTAAAGAGAGTTTTGTCTGCTCTTTTGACGCGGATGGGCAGTTTTTACATCTTTCCATGCGCTGAGTCCTGCCTTTTTCCCGTTTCGTACTGTATATCTTGCAGTCAGCGGGTATACTGATCCCTTCCTTTTAAAACCACACGTATCCAGCACGAAATACTATGCAAAAGTTTGATACCAAGACCTTCCAGGGCCTGATCCTGACATTACAGGATTACTGGGCTCGCCAGGGCTGCACCATTGTTCAACCTTTGGACATGGAAGTGGGCGCAGGTACCTCGCACCCGATGACCAGCCTGCGCGCGTTGGGGCCAGAACCGATGGCAACCGCGTATGTGCAACCTTCTCGTCGTCCCACTGATGGACGCTACGGCGAAAACCCAAACCGTTTACAGCACTACTATCAGTTCCAGGTGGTGATTAAGCCCTCTCCGGACAACATCCAGGAGCTGTATCTCGGGTCGCTGAAAGAGCTGGGCATGGACCCCACCATTCACGACATTCGGTTCGTGGAAGATAACTGGGAAAACCCAACGCTGGGTGCCTGGGGTCTGGGCTGGGAAGTGTGGCTGAACGGGATGGAAGTGACGCAGTTCACTTACTTCCAGCAGGTTGGCGGACTGGAATGTAAGCCGATCACCGGTGAAATCACCTATGGTCTGGAACGTCTGGCGATGTACATTCAGGGCGTAGACAGCGTTTACGACCTGGTCTGGAGCGACGGCCCGTTGGGTAAAACCACTTACGGCGACGTGTTCCATCAGAACGAAGTGGAGCAATCCACCTACAACTTCGAATACGCGGATGTGGACTTCCTGTTCACCTGCTTTGAGCAGTACGAGAAAGAAGCGCAGCAACTGCTGGCGCTGGAAACCCCACTGCCGCTGCCTGCCTACGAGCGTATTCTGAAGGCCGCCCATAGCTTCAACCTGCTGGATGCTCGTAAGGCCATCTCCGTCACTGAACGTCAGCGCTACATTCTGCGTATTCGTACCCTGACCAAAGCGGTGGCAGAAGCTTACTACGCGTCCCGTGAAGCCCTCGGCTTCCCGATGTGCAATAAAGACAAATAAGAGGCGGCCATGTCTGAGAAAACTTTCCTGGTGGAAATCGGCACTGAAGAGCTGCCACCAAAAGCCCTGCGTGACCTGGGGGAGAATTTCTTCAATAACATCGTATCTGGGCTGAATGCCGAAAGAATTGTGATTAACGACCCAGACAATTGTCAGTGGTATGCGTCACCAAGAAGGTTGGCGTGTAAGTTCACTGGACTAGCAACACAGCAACTCAATAATGAAAATTTGTTGTGGGGCCCTCCGTCAAGAATTGCTTTGTCTCCAACTGGGGTTTTGACAAAAGCAGGGATGGCTTTTGTCTCCAAAATATCATCACAGGTCATTGATAATTCAAAAGAATATACTATTGATGAAATCAATGGAGATTATGATTTACTTATATCAAAAGCATATGATGGAAAAGAGGAAAAGCTGAATGCTTTGATTCGCAATGAGCCTAAGAATACATCCGATATTCTTCCTGGAATAATTGATAAAGCACTAAAAAATCTGCCGATCCCGAAACTGATGCGCTGGGGGGCGAGTGACGTGCACTTCGTGCGTCCGGTACACACCGTCACCCTGCTGCTGGGCGACAAAGTCATTCCGGCAACCATTTTGGGTATCCAGTCCGATCGCGTCATTCGCGGCCATCGCTTTATGGGCGAGCCGGAATTTACCATCGACAATGCCGACCAGTATCCGCAGATCCTGCTGGAGCGCGGTAAGGTCATTGCCGACTACGAACAGCGTAAAGCCAAAATCAAAGCGGATGCGGAAGACGCGGCGCGTACCATTGGCGGGAATGCCGATCTGAGCGAAAGTCTGCTGGAAGAAGTGACTTCGCTGGTGGAATGGCCAGTCGTACTGACGGCGAAATTCGAAGAGAAATTCCTCGCGGTACCTTCTGAAGCGCTGGTGTACACCATGAAAGGTGACCAGAAGTACTTCCCGGTCTACGCCAACGACGGCAAATTGCTGCCGAACTTTATCTTCGTTGCGAATATCGAATCGAAAGATCCACAGCAAATCATCTCCGGTAACGAGAAGGTGGTGCGCCCGCGTCTGGCGGATGCCGAGTTCTTCTTTAATACCGACCGTAAAAAACGTCTGGAAGACAATCTGCCGCGTCTGCAAACCGTGCTGTTCCAGCAGCAACTGGGTACGTTGCGCGACAAGACCGATCGTATTCAGGCGCTGGCGGGCTGGATTGCCGGTCAGATTGGCGCAGACGTTAACCATGCTACCCGCGCGGGCCTGCTGTCGAAATGTGACCTGATGACCAACATGGTCTTCGAGTTCACCGACACCCAGGGCGTGATGGGCATGCACTACGCCCGTCACGATGGTGAAGCGGAAGATGTCGCTGTTGCTCTGAATGAACAGTATCAGCCGCGCTTTGCCGGTGATGACCTGCCGTCTAACCCGGTTGCCTGCGCACTGGCGATTGCGGACAAGATGGATACCCTGGCGGGTATCTTCGGTATCGGTCAGCACCCGAAAGGAGATAAAGATCCGTTCGCCCTGCGTCGTGCTGCACTGGGTGTGCTGCGCATTATCGTTGAGAAGAACCTGAACCTCGACCTGCAGACGCTGACCGAAGAAGCGGTGCGTCTGTACGGTGACAAGCTGACCAACGCTAACGTCGTTGATGACGTCATCGACTTCATGCTCGGCCGCTTCCGCGCCTGGTATCAGGATGAAGGCTACACGGTGGATACCATCCAGGCGGTACTGGCGCGTCGTCCGACTCGCCCGGCAGATTTCGATGCGCGTATGAAGGCGGTCTCCCACTTCCGCACTCTGGAAGCGGCCTCTGCGCTGGCGGCTGCCAACAAGCGTGTTTCCAACATTCTGGCGAAGTCTGATGAGACGCTGAACGAGCGTGTTAACGCCGCGACGCTGAAAGAGCCGGAAGAGATCGCGCTGGCGATGCAGGTTGTCGTGCTGCGTGACAAGCTTGAACCGTACTTTACCGAAGGTCGTTACCAGGACGCGCTGGTGGAACTGGCTGAACTGCGTGAGCCGGTTGATTTATTCTTCGAAAAAGTGATGGTGAACGTTGAGGATAAAGAGCTGCGCGTTAACCGTCTCTCGATGCTTGAAAAACTGCGCGAGCTGTTCCTGCGCGTAGCGGATATTTCGCTGCTGCAATAAGCGTGGCGCCAGCAATAAAAACCTGCCTCCGGGCAGGTTTTTTTATGGGTACAGTTTGGACAGAGCAGTCAGCGCGCTTACTGCAGCCGCAGTTCTGTCAGACAGGTCTGGCTGTCATCCTTCGTGGCAATCGCGTGTGACGCCGTTTTGCCGTTGTAGCTCACTTCTATTGTCCCTTCGATGTTGCGCGGCAACCAGACGCCGATAAACCCGTTCTGATAGCTTTTGATGGGTTTCTGAATCAACACATCGCCTTTCTTATCCGTCACTTTAACGTTGAACGTGGTATCCGGCATTTCACCCTGACAGCCGGAAAGGCTGTGGTTAAAGCACGGGTGAGTCTGTTGTTGGTAAGGCGCAAAGGAGAGATAGAACTTTTCGCCCAGCGGCAGGGTATACATCTGCCCATCAGAGGCGAGTTTTAACTCGGTACTGGTGATGGAAGCCGAATACGGTAGCGGACGGGACTGTGGCGTTTGATCGATGGTATCCACGATCTGTTCGACTGACTTACCGGCAAGACCATGTTCGGCAAGGAACGCGGCTTCTGGTGATGCAGCAAATGCGGTGCTGCTGGCGAGTAAACCTAACGTAAGGAACAAAGGGAGTCTGGACATAGTGTCAATTCCATGTGTAAAACAAGGTTTTTACTATAAAGCTTACCCTTAGGGAAAGGTCAAAGCCTGGACAGGTAAAGTAATGCAAAGAAGGGGAATGGGGATGGCAAAAGGTGGGAGAGAGATAAAAAAAATCCCCGCCGTCTGGCAGGGATCTTGAATTCTGAGCTTATGTAAGCTTACAGGCTGGTTACGTTACCAGCTGCCGGGCCTTTAGCGCCGCTTTCGATGGTGAAGGAAACTTTCTGACCTTCATCCAGAGATTTGTAGCCTTCGTTCTGGATAGCAGAGAAGTGTACGAACACGTCTTTAGAGCCATCGTCAGGAGTGATGAAGCCGAAACCTTTGTCAGCGTTGAACCATTTTACGATACCAGTCATTTTACCGGACATAGTGTATTACCTTTTAAAAAATAAGTGTGCCTTTCGGCGATATGGCGTGCTCTACAGATTTTTTAAGCGTTAAGGAAATGCGCACTACGAGGGGTATCAACGATAACTCTTGAAGGGGACTACCTTACTAAACTGCTTTAATGGTCTGTACGTCAAACCGTGGGACGCATTAACTCATGTAACGCCAGTTGATGCAACTGTTATTTTGCTCCTGGTGGGTTAAGTGGTCAGAAAACGGCCCTGTATCAGGACCGTTCATTAATCATTGTCGACTACTCCATCAACTGCTTACTCAATGCCGGGTTAGCCTGTATCAGGCGCATCAGCTTCAATTCCGTACTGGAGGGTTTAACGCGTCTTGATTCCCACTCCTGTACCAGTGCAACCGTTACGCCTAACGCTCTGGCGAAATCATCTGTTTTAAGTCCACTCCCTCGTCGTAGCTGTTCAACTTCGCTAAAGGGGCTTGGCTTATTTGTCAGGGTGATTCTTGATGATTCTTCTTTAAAAACAATTTGTTCCAGGCTGCTCAGCAGCTCAAACATAGGATCTTTAGATTCCATTGAGAACTCCTCTAAATCACACTGCGGGATCGTGAATTTCATCGAAGCCAGTTAAGAATAGTCGCAAAAGAGAAAGTATGGAGGGCGTCACATTTTCAGGGGAGAGAAAGACTCGTTTCAGCGACGAGGGGAAGGCGGATGAGTAGCCTGCTAAAGATCTGATAACGGGCGCTATATCACGCGTGACAGAGAGAATTGTAAAGATTACGAAAATCTGACTATTTCCTGGCAGGTTGTTACCTGCCAGGAAGGGGAGATCAGGCTTTTTGCGCGGCGTGAGTCGGCGATTCTGCCAGTGTTGAGGAAGTAGAGAGCTGGCGTTTACTTGCCCAGTATTTCACCATTAAGGCAAATGCGGAAACCAGTGCCGGAATCGCAAGGAATGTGAAGATGGTTTCAAACGCGAGCTGTGCCTGCATCAGGAAGGCACCGCTAAACGCACCGAGAATGCCACCAAAACGGCCCAGACCTAACATCCATGCCACGCCGGTCGCACGGCCCTGCGTGGGGTAAAAACCTGCCGCCAGCGCGGGCATGGACGATTGTGCGCCATTCATGATCGTCCCGGCGATAAAGACCATCACCCCCATGAGCACCAGGCTGCTGGTGGAGAACCCTACCAGGCAGACGAACACCCCGGTCAGCAACCAACCGACCGCGACCACTTTGTTCGGGTTGAATTTGTCCATCAGCGCACCCAGCACCAGGACGCCAATCCCGCCGCCCAGCGGGAACAGGGCGGTTATGATGGACGCCTGACTCAGCGTGGCCCCCGTTTCACGGATCAGCAGCGGCAGCCAACTGGTCAGCAGATAGAAGATCAGCAATCCCATAAAGTAGGTCAGACACAGCATCACCGTGCCCAGCGCGTAACGCGGCGAGAAGATGACGCCCAGTGCCGATTTCTCTTTAATCTGGCCGGTTTCACGCAGGACAAAGTGCGTTGCTTCCGGCAGCGGGGCGATACGGCGCAGAATAGTGCCTATCTGCTGTTGTGATTTGTTCTTTACGACCAGATAACGGGCGGATTCTGGCAGCAGGAAGATCAGCACCACCGCCAGCGCCAACGGCATCACGCCGCCGAGGATCAGCACGCTTTGCCAGCCGTAATGCGGAATCAGCCAGGCGGAGATAAACCCGCCCATCGACGACCCAATCGGGAATCCGACGAACATCAGATTCACCAGCAGCGCACGACGGCGTTCAGGCGCATATTCACTCATCAGGGTTGCGGCATTGGGCATCGCCGCCCCCAGGCCCAGACCGGTTAAAAAGCGCAGTGCCGTCAGTTGGTTCAGCGTGCCGGCAAAGGCGGTGAGCAGGCTGAAGCCGCCAAACACCAGAATCGACATGATCAGGACTTTTTTGCGACCGATACGATCGGCCAGTGGACCCGCAGTGAGCGCCCCCACGGCGAGACCGACCAGCGCAGCGCTCATGACCGGACCGAGTGCGGATTTTTCAACCCCCCACTCCTGAACGAGATCGGAGGCGATGAACCCAATAATTGCGGTATCGAACCCGTCCATCGCGACGGTCACAAAACACAGCACGAGGATCATCCACTGGTATTTTGAAAATGGATGCTCGTTAATAAACGCTTGAATATCAGTTGTTCTGTTTGTCATGCGGTCATTCCTGCGAAAGCCACGCGGGGGACAGAGGGCGTTTTTATTTTCTCCACCGCTAGCGTTTGGATTAATTGTGCGATTATCGAACGTTTATTCGGTAATCGTTCAACTAATCAAAACATCGAAGTCCTTGTTCGGCAATCATCCTGCCGTGGTAAACGTGCGATAATCGTACGAATTGCCCCTGCGCTGGCTTTGCTAACGATGAAACTCTATTAAAATCATAGGACTACTTCATGGCAATACCCCCACGGCAGAGACGGTAAATGTGATGCAATTAACAATAAAGCAACAAATCAACGATCGGCGTTCCGCCATGCGAATTTCCGCCACAAGATTACGCGTAAGGGGTATCCTGCGAGCCTGACCTGGACTATCCTTGTAAGCCGTAAGGCACGCGTGTTGCGTTGTGCGCATTTTTGGGTGAAAGGAGTATTAAAATGGCGACAGGTAAGTCCTGCTCTCGCTGGTTTGCGCCTCTTGCGGCGTTATTAATGGTAGTTAGCCTGAGTGGGTGTTTTGATAAAGAAGGCGATCAGCGTAAGGCATTTGTCGATTTTCTACAGAATACGGTGATGCGTAGCGGCGAGCGTCTACCCACCCTGACTGCCGATCAGAAAAAACAGTTCGGCCCGTTTGTTTCTGATTACGCCATTCTGTATGGCTACTCGCAGCAGGTGAATCAGGCGATGGATTCCGCGTTGCGTCCGGTCGTTGATAGCGTTAACGCCATCCGTGTGCCACAGGATTATGTGACACAACGTGGGCCGCTACGTGACCTGAACGGTTCTCTCGGCGTACTGGGCCAGCAACTGCAAAATGCGAAACTACAGGCGGATGCGGCGCATGGCGCACTGAAACAGACCGATGACCTGAAGCCGGTGTTTGACCAGGTGTATAAGAAAGTAGTGACGACGCCAGCAGACGCGTTACAGCCGCTGATCCCAGCCGCACAGATCTTCACTCAGCAGTTGGTCCAGGTGGGTGACTTTGTCGCGCAGCAGGATACGCAGGTTAGCTTTGTGGCGAATGGTATTCAGTTCCCGACGTCGCAACAGGCAAGTCAGTACAACACATTGATTGGGCCGTTGGCCTCGCAGCATCAGGCATTTAATCAGGCCTGGACTGCGGCGGTAAACGCCATCCAGTGATGAAGTTGCCGGGCAGGCGATAGCGCCTCCCGGCCGTTTTGTTATCCTGCTACCTGCGGGTTCACGCAGTTCTTCTCGACCTTCCCTTGCAGTGCATCAATCAGGTTATCTACCGCGCAGGCCGCCATGTTATAGCGCGTTTCATGCGTAGCCGAACCAATGTGCGGCACCGCCACGACGTTGTTCAGCGACAGCAGCGGCGAGTCAACCGGCAGTGGCTCCTGTTCAAACACATCCAGTCCAGCAGCATGGATCTCGCCCTTTTGCAGCGCGGCAATCAGCGCATTTTCATCGACTACCGGACCGCGCCCGGCGTTGATGAAGATGGCAGAGGACTTCATTTTGGCGAACTGTTCTGCCCCAAACAGATGATGGGTCTCGTCGGTCAGCGGCAGGATCAGGCAGACAAAGTCCGATTCTTGCAGCAGCGTATCGAGATCGCAGTAGCGGGCGTTGAAGCGTTCTTCCGCTTCCTGATGGTGACGGCGGGCGTTGTAGAGAATCGGCATGTTGAAGCCGAAGTGGGCGCGCTGCGCCAGCGCAAGGCCAATGCGTCCCATACCGACAATACCCAGCGTTTTGTGGTGCACATCGATACCAAACCAGTCGGGACCAATGCTGGAGGTCCATTCGCCGACCTTCACACGCTCGGCCACTTCCACGACACGGCGAGCGGTCGACAGCACCAGCGCCATGATTGTATCGGCGACGGTCTCCGTCAGCACGGTGGGCGTGTGCATCAGCAGCACCTTGCGCGCGTTCAGCGCATCCACATCGAAATTGTCATACCCCACGGAGATCGTTGAGGTCGCGCGGAGCTTAGGCATTTTCTCCAGCAGCGCGGTATCGACGGTTTGGCTGGAGCCCAGCAGACCTTCGGCACTGGCAAAGGCTTGTGCGTGTTGTTCAACCGTCTGCGGACTCAGGTTCGGCACCTGCGTGACGGTGAAATGTTCTTCCAGGCGATGCAGTAAATCGTCGGGTAACGCTTTGTAGAGAATAATGGACGGCTTCATACGACTCTCCATGAGGTAAAGTTTACGCGTGGCGTGCGCCAACCGGTACTTGCTGATTATTCGCGGGTTTGACGACTAAAGTTAGCCATACTGAGGCGAAAAGCGCCACCCCCATAAAAATGTACGAGGCGGATGGACTGCCGGTCGCGCCGTTGAGGTAACCGACAAACCAGGAGCCGAGGAACGATCCGAGCGCGCCCATACTGTTGATCAGCGCCATCGCGCCGCCGGCAACGTTGCGTGGCAACATCTCCGGAATAATGGCGAAAAACGGGCCATATGGGGCGTACATCGCCGCGCCGGCAATCACCAGCAGGGTATAAGAAGCCCAGAAGTTATTCGTGCCAACGGCCCAGGAACCGATAAAGGCGAACGCAGCAATCAGCAGCAGGGGCCAGACGAACAGCTTACGATTCTGTAGTTTATCCGAGGCCCAGGAGGCAACAATCATCGCCACGGTGGCCGCCAGATACGGTACGGAAGAGAGCCAGCCCACTTCGACCATCCCCAGATTCGCGCCGCCTTCGCGGATGATTGACGGCAACCACAGCACGAAGCCGTAGACGCCAATACTCCAGGTGAAGTACTGCATGCAAAGCAGGATAACGTTGCGGGAGCGGAATGCTTCGCTGTAGTTGCGTACCGCCTTAATGCCCTGCTGCTCTTGTTCGAGTTGCGTTTGCAGCGCCGTTTTTTCTGACTCGGTCAGCCAGCCGACCTGCGCCGGTTTATCTTTCACCAGCACCCACCAGCAAAAGGCCCACAGGATGGCGGGAACCCCTTCGATGATGAACATCTCACGCCAGCCGAGCGCCTGGATCAGGTAACCGGACACCACCGACATCCACAGGACCGTTACCGGGTTACCGAGGATCAGGAAGGTATTCGCCCGCGAACGCTCCGATTTTGTAAACCAGTTACTGATGTAAATCAGCATCGCTGGCATAACGGCGGCTTCTACCACCCCGAGAATAAAGCGAATGGCGGCGAGTGCCGGGATATTGCTGACCATCCCGGTTAGCGATGCGCAACCCCCCCATAAAATCAGGCAGACAAAGATCAGTTTGCGCACGCTCCGGCGTTCGGCATACACCGCGCCGGGGATCTGAAAGAAGAAATAGCCGAGAAAGAACAGGGCGCCGAGCAGGGATGAGATCCCTTTGGTGATGCCGAGATCTTCGTTAATGCCCGCAGCGGAGGCGAAGCTGAAGTTTGCACGGTCAAGATACGCCAGGCTATACGTGATAAACACGATAGGCATGATGTACCACCAGCGTTTTGCTGCATTTGTTGAGTTTGCCATAATCAACCTCTGTTGTTTCTGCCGCCGCTGTCTGTAGGGTACAGGGGGCCGTTATCATTACGTAACGCGTTATTCGCCTAACGTTTCACGTGTGGGTAAGCCTTCGCTGTCGCCCTGTACCTGAATGGCCAGCGCGCCAATTTTGTTGCCGCGTGTGACGGCCTGATGCAGCGTCCGGCCTTCCAGCAGGGCGCTGATGACGCCGACCGCAAAGCCATCGCCGGCACCGACCGTATCGACCACGTTGTCTACTTTTACCGGAGCGACACTGCCTTTTTCGCCGTCGGCGGTTTTATACCAGGCACCGTCTGCGCCCGTTTTCAGCACCACGGCTTTCACGCCGTGGCGGAGATAGAAATCCGCAATCCCTTCCGGCGTCTGTTGTCCGGTTAAAATCATCCCTTCTTTAAGACCGGGTAACACCCAGTCGGCCTGGAACGCGAGACGGTTCAGTTTCTCAATCATCTCCGCTTCACTTTTCCACAGCACCGGACGCAGGTTGGGGTCAAAAGAGAGCGTCTTACCCTGCGCTTTCATGGTGCGCGCCGTGTGTGCCAGCAGTTCATAAGCGCTGGCGGAAAGTGCTGCTGCGACACCGCTAAGATGCAGATGGCGGGCCGCGGAGAAGTACGCGTCGTTGTAATCCGCCACGGAAAGGTGGCTGGCTGCGGAGCCTTTGCGGAAGTATTCCACAATGGGATCGGTTCCATTTTCAACTTTAGATTTCAGCTGAAAGCCTGTAGCGTAGCGCTCATCCAGCGTCACGCCTTGCGCATCAATACCCTCTTTTTTCAGTGAGTTGAGAACAAAACGACCAAAGCTGTCATTACCTACGCGGCTCACCCAGCCCACCTTCATACCCAGTCGCGCCAGGCCTGTGGCAACGTTCAGTTCGGCACCGGCGACGCGCTTGATAAACGGCTCGACCTCGGCCAGATCGCCGGTCTGTGTCGCAACAAACATCGCCATCGCTTCGCCGATGGTGATGACATCCAGTGAATGCTTCATGCCTTACTCCTTACGTAACAAATCGACGTAGCGGCGAGTGACCGCAGTCAGGTCGGCCCCTTCCAGTGGAAATTCAATGCCGCGTGGAACGTCGGTGGGCAATTGATTGAGCAGCCCGAGCCAGCGAGGCTCGGCGTCGTCCGGGGGAATTGCGCGATAGCTGTCATGGTGCGCGGTGGCGGCTTTGACGTGAACATAACCGACTGATGCGGCCAGTTGACGAGCGGCCTCTTCCGGCGAATCGCCCACCCACAGCCAGTTGCCCATATCAAACGTCAGTTGTACCGGCAGCGCATGTTGCTGACTGGCGGCGTTAAAACGTTGCATCGGAGCCAGTCGTCCGCAGGCGGTCTGGTCATTTTCTACCACCAGAGCCATACCGCTGCTTTCCAGCCAGTCGCGCAGGGTGTCAAACTGATCTGCGTGGACGAAATGGCCCAGAGAAACCTTCAGCCACAGCGCGCGCAGCGTTTGCGCTTCCTGAAGCAGAGACGGCAGTTGCGGATTAAGGCGGCCATCTTCCATGAACAGCGGTTGTGGCGCGGAATAGCAGGCCAGCAGATCGACGCGTTCGATGGCTGCAGCCAGTGTGGTCAGGGCGCTGAGTTCAGCGTCAGTAAACAGTTCACGGCGAATCTCGACGCCGTCTGCGCCTGCACCGGCAATGACCGGCAGCATCGCGGTTTGTCCGCCGGCAGCGCGGACGGTGTCGTAGCCATAGGCGGCGGTGACCACCATAATTTTTCTCTGCATGGGAACTCCAGAACTAACGCTATTGTGATTACGCTAGATGGAACCGGTTCCAAAGAAAAGCATCATGTGTCGAAATTATGATCACCATCACGAAGGAAAATTAGCGGGCGGTGGAACCGCGAACGATCAGTTCGCCGGAAAAAACCTGTTCATGAATGGCATCGCTACCGCCTTCGATCCGGCGTACCACCTGTTCGACGGCGGCATAACCAATCTGCCATGTGGGCTGTTTCATGGTCGTAATCCCGACGCCTGCCAGTTCGGCCCATTCCAGCTCATCAAACCCCAGCAGGCCGATATCGCTGCCCCAGTTGAGGCCAATGCGTTTCAGCGAGCGGGCGACCTGAAGGGTGAGCGCGCCGTTAGCGGAGATCACCGCCTTACGCATCCCGCGATGCTGCTGGTGGAACTGACGTAAAGTGTTATCGAGCTGCGTATTCTCGCTGAGCGGGACTTCGGCGTTTTCGGCGACAACGCCCGGATAGCGCGCCAGCGTTGCCCGAAAAGCGCTCAGTCGTTCACGGCGGGTATTGACCATGCCCAGCGGTTCGCTGAGAAACAGCAGGGCCTCAAAGCCTTGTTCAATCAGGTGTTCGGTGGCCGTGGTGGCGGCCTGGGTGTTGTCCAGTCCGACGACGTCACAGGCGAAGTCAGGGATTTTGCGATCGATAAGTACCATCGGCAACGCAGACTGTTGCAGGCGATTCAGCCCCTCTTCACGCATCCCCACGGCGTTGACCACGATGCCTTCTACCTGATAACTGCGCAGCAGATCGAGATAGTGCAGTTCCTGGTTCACCTCGTTATTGGTGTTACAGACCAGCGGCGTAAAGCCTTTCTCGCGACAGGCGGCTTCGATACCGCTTAAGACGTGGACGGAATAGGGGTTGGTGATATCGGCAATGATCAGGCCAATCAGGCGGGTACGACCTCGTTTCAGGCCGCGAGCCATCAGGCTGGGGCGATAGTCGAGATCGGCAATGGCTTTTTCAATACGCGCCAACAGAGCATCAGAGAGCAGGTGTTTTTCGCCGTTGAGATAACGTGAAATACTGGTTTTACCGGTTTTTGCCGCTTTCGCGACATCGCTGATGGTAGGGCGTGTTGATTTGCTCATCGCTGATTTCCTTGCCTTGGATGAGCATACCTTAGCGCGAAAATGCCCGGTGGCGCTACGCTTACCGGGCACACTGTTGGGTTTTGTCGGCCGGGTAAGGCAACGTCGCGACCCGGCAGGAAACTTATTGCACAGGACTTAAGGTAATTTCGACACGACGGTTCTGGGCTTTCCCTTCCGCCGTGCTGTTGCTGGCGATCGGATTTGCCGGGCCCAGGCCGCGGGTGCGGATGCGGTTGGCGGCAACACCCTGAGCGATGAGTGAGCTGGCCACGCTGTCCGCACGCTGTTGCGACAGACGCATATTCAGGTCCTGACCGCCGGTGCTATCGGTATAGCCGATCACATTGACGGCCGTTTTATCGTACTCCTTCAGCACCATCGCCACGCCGGTCAGCGTGTTCGCGCCCGCCGGTTTCAGGGTCGCGCTGCTGCTGTCGAAGGTGACGTTATTTGGCATGTTCAGAATGATGTTATCGCCGCTTCGCGTCACGCTCACGCCGGTTCCCTGCATTTTATCGCGCAGTTTTGCTTCCTGTACGTCCATGTAATAACCGACGCCGCCACCGAGCGCCGCACCCGCCGCTGCGCCAATCAGTGCGCCTTTACCGCGATCTTTCTTCGAGGAGGAGAGGGCGCCAATACCCGCGCCGACCAACGAACCAATGCCCGCGCCAATACCGGATTTACCCGCTTCGCGTTCACCGGTGTAAGGGTTGGTTGTGCAGCCAGAAACCGCCAGGGCGCCACTCACAATAGCGGCAATGACTAAAACACGTTTCTTCATCTTAATTCCTTAATGACATTCTTATTTTTACCACAGCGACCGTGGCGGTTGATTATGACGTGTGAAGATGAAGAAAATTCCAGGGATCTCTCTGAAATTTGTAAGTAACATTGAACGCCGTAATACATCAGCCTATCTGCAGGAGTGCCTGACTTGACGACGCACAATCCGGTGTTAACCGCCGCCCACTGGGGACCCATTCTTGTCGAAACGGACGGAGAAAAGGTGCTCTCCTCCCGGGGCGCGCTGTCCACCTCGCATCCGAATTCACTGCAAAGCGCGGTCCGCGATCAGGTGCACAGTAAAACCCGGGTGCGTTATCCGATGGTACGTAAAGGGTTTCTTGCATCGCCTGCACAGCCGCAGGGCGTGCGCGGACAGGATGAGTTTGTGCGCGTGAGTTGGGACGATGCGCTGGCGCTGATTCATGCGCAGCATACGCGGATCCGCGACACCTGGGGCCCCTCGTCTATTTTTGCCGGTTCTTACGGCTGGCGTTCCAACGGCGTCCTGCACAAATCGGCGACGCTGTTACAACGCTATATGGCGCTGGCGGGCGGCTACACCGGGCATCTGGGCGATTACTCCACCGGCGCAGCGCAGGCCATCATGCCGTACGTAGTGGGCGGCAGCGAGGTGTACCAGCAGCAGACCAGCTGGCCGGTGATTCTGGAACACAGCGATGTGGTGGTATTGTGGAGTGCCAACCCACTGAATACACTTAAGATTGCCTGGAACGCGTCGGATGAACAGGGGATACCTTACTTTGACGCGTTGCGCGAAAGCGGAAAACGGCTGATCTGTATTGATCCCATGCGATCGGAAAGTGTCGATTTCTTCGGCGACAAGATGGAATGGATTGCGCCGCATATGGGTACCGACGTGGCGCTGATGCTCGGCATCGCGCATACGCTGGTGGAAAAGGGCTGGCATGACGAGGCGTTTCTTGCCCGCTGTACCACGGGTTATACGGTCTTCTCAGACTATCTGCTGGGTATAAGCGACGGGATCGCTAAAACGGCCGAGTGGGCGGCCGCGATTTGCGGCGTTCCGGCAGCCAAAATCCGTGAACTGGCGGAATTGTTCCATAAAAATACCACTATGCTGATGGCCGGTTGGGGCATGCAGCGTCAGCAGTTTGGCGAACAAAAGCACTGGATGATTGTCACCCTGGCCGCCATGCTGGGACATATAGGTACTCCCGGCGGCGGTTTTGGCTTTTCTTATCACTTTGCCAACGGCGGTAACCCGACTCGCCGTTCTGCTGTGCTGGCGTCAATGCAGGGCAGTCTGCAAGGGGGTACCGACGCGGTGGAGAAAATCCCGGTGGCGCGCATTGTTGAAGCGCTGGAAAACCCCGGTGCGCCGTATCAGCACAACGGTATGAACCGTCACTTCCCGGATATCCGCTTCATCTGGTGGGCGGGCGGGGCGAATTTTACCCATCATCAGGACACGAACCGACTGATCCGCGCCTGGCAAAAACCGGAGCTGGTGGTCATCTCGGAATGCTTCTGGACCGCAGCCGCAAAGCATGCCGATATCGTGCTGCCGGCGACGACCTCCTTTGAACGCAACGATCTCACCATGACCGGGGATTACAGCAACCAGCATCTGGTGCCGATGAAGCAGGTTGTACCGGCGCAGGGAGAAGCGCGTAATGATTTTGACGTCTTTGCCGAACTGAGCGAGCGCTGGGAAGCGGGCGGTTATCAACGCTTTACCGAGGGGAAGAGCGAGCTGGAATGGCTGGAAACGTTCTACACCATTGCCGGACAGCGTGGTGCCAGCCAGCAGGTGACGCTGCCGCCGTTTGCCGAATTCTGGGCCGCTAACCAACTGATTGAAATGCCGGATAATCCGGCCAACGCGCAGTTCATCCGTTTTGCTGATTTTCGTCGTGACCCGGACACGCATCCGCTGAAAACTGACAGCGGTAAGATCGAGATATACTCGCAGCGGATTGCCGGTTATGGCTATGCGGACTGTCCCGGACATCCGATGTGGCTGGAGCCGGATGAGTGGCACGGCAATGCCGAACCTGAGCAGTTACAGATCGTGTCGGCGCACCCGGCGCATCGGCTGCACAGCCAGCTTAACTACAGTCACCTGCGCGAACGGTACGCCGTCGCGAACCGCGAGCCAGTGACGATTCACCCGCAGGATGCGCAGGCGCGCGGCATTCGCGAGGGTGATACGGTGCGTATCTGGAATCACCGTGGTCAGATCCTTGCGGGTGCAGTGGTCACCGACGGTATCAAACCCGGCGTGATCTGCATTCATGAAGGGGCATGGCCGGATCTCGACCCTGCGGCCGGGGGCATCTGTAAAAATGGCGCGGTGAATGTGCTGACCAAAGACCTGCCCAGTTCGCGTCTGGGGAACGGCTGTGCAGGCAATACCGCGCTGGCGTGGATGGAGAAATACAGCGGACCCTCGCTCGCGCTTACTGCGTTTGATCCGCCCGCCAGCCCATAATCCAGGTGGGATGCTGGGTATCCTCCTGCCATGCGCTGTCTTCAATACGAAAACCCAGCGCATGGTAGAAATTTACCGCGTTCTGGTTTTTCTGATATACCTCGAGGCTCAGCACGCTATAACGCTGCTGAACATGCTGCACCAGCGCTTTACCCATTCCACTGCGTAACCTATCCGGGGCGACAAACAGCGCCCCTAAAAAGCGTTGTTCCATCACGCTGACAAACCCTTTCAACGCCCCTTCTTCCTCCCAGACCCAGGTTCTGGCGGCGGGCAGGTAGACATCACGCACAACCTCTTCACTCTCGTGCCAGTAACGTTCAGGGATAAAAGGATGCGCATAGATGGTGCTTTCCAGCCATAGCGCCAGCAGCGGCGTCATGTCATCACTATGAAACTCGCGAATCATTTTTATCTCCTGGATGACAGAAACAGCCGGTGATGTGGTCGTTGACCAGTCCGCAGGCCTGCATGAAGGAGTAGCAAATGGTCGTACCGACGAATTTAAATCCCCGCTTTTTTAACGCTTTTGACAAGGCGTCCGAGGCGGGAGTGGAGGTCGGGATCTCACCCAACGTCGCGGCGCGGGTGATTTGCGGCTGATTTTCTACGAATGACCAGACGAAATCGGCAAACGGTTCGCCGTTTTGCGCCATCGCCAGATACGCCCGGGCATTACCGATGATGGCCTGAATTTTCCCCCGATGGCGGATAATCCCGACATCAAGCAGCAATCTTTCCACATCGTCTTCTTGCATGGCTGCCACGCGTTCGGGATCGAACTGGTGGAAATTAGTGCGATAATTTTCGCGTTTCTTGAGGACGGTAATCCACGAAAGACCGGCCTGCTGACCTTCCAGGCAGATCATTTCGAACAGTTTTTTACCGTCGTGCTCGGGTACACCCCACTCGTTATCATGGTAGGCAATGTAAAGCGGGTCCTGACTGACCCAACCGCAACGTTCCATACTTTCCCTCGCTCTTTGACTTGCCATAAAAATATCGTTCCGGACGCCTTGACGCGCCAGCGAAAAAGACAATATTTAATACAGGGCTTTCGCCTGTCATCCTTAAATTACAATGACAATAATATCGCCGATTTCGGCTCTCTTCTGGAGTCGCATTGATGATGATAAAAAAACGCAGTGGTCGCCGGGAAATTATTCTCCTGGCGAGCGTCGTGGTCTGTTCGCTTTACATCAACACAGCCCGCGCCTGGCAGCAAGAATATATCGTTGATAACACGCCTGGATATACGACTGAACGCTATACATGGGACAGCGATCACCAACCGCGCTATGACGACATTCTGGCTGAACGTATCCGGACGACACAAAGTGTGCCGGGGCTGGCCGTTAATCTTGAGCAGGCTTCGCCGGTGGAGGCAACCAGCGGCATGAGCATGGGCTGGAATTTTCCTGTCTCTGGCGGTGTAACCACCGGGCCAGTCGCGGCGTTGCATTACGATGGCACCACTTCCTCTATTTATAACGAATTTGGCGACAGTGTGACCAGCCAATCGTTCGATCCGCTATGGCATGCCAGCGTCAGCACGCTGGGCTGGCGGGTGAATTCGCAATTTGGCGATCTGCGGCCGTGGGCGCAAATCAGCTACAACCAGCAGTTTGGCGACAATGTCTGGAAGGCGCAGTCGGGACTCAGTCGAATGACGGTGACCACTCAGGACAGTAACTGGCTGGACGTGACCGTTGGTGCCGATATGCTACTTAATCAGCATATGGCGGCCTATGCCGCACTCTCGCAGGCGGAAAACACTACCAACAGTACCGACTACCTCTACACGATGGGGGTGAGTGCCAGATTTTAACCTGTCATTTACAATTTAAACCCAGTGATAACAGTGGCTGTGTCGATAGTACGCACTAACTGACGGGGCAAAAATTCATTCAATGAATATTTGTCTCGTCATTCATTCCGCATTCCAGGCATTTCATTCCGTTCTGATGGCACTTCATGCCGTTTTCTCCCTGCATAAAATGCATTTCGTTATGGTTGACGGCAGAGAATTTTCCCTTTTGCTTATGCAGGAAGACTGCCATGAAAACCGCATCGTATCAGCGCACCCGTTGGTTGACCCTTATCGGTACCATCATTACGCAATTTGCCTTAGGTTCTGTGTATACCTGGAGCCTGTTTAATGGCGTGCTTTCCGAAAAGCTGGGTGAGCCCGTTAGCCAGGTGGCCTTTTCTTTCGGCCTGTTGAGCTTAGGCCTGGCAATATCCTCTTCTGTCGCCGGGAAGTTGCAGGAACGATTTGGCGTGAAACGCGTCACCATGGCGTCCGGCATACTGCTCGGGCTGGGCTTCTTCCTGACTGCACACTCCAGTAACCTGACGATGCTGTGGCTGAGCGCGGGCGTGCTGGTGGGTCTGGCGGATGGCGCGGGCTATCTGTTAACGCTGTCTAACTGCGTGAAGTGGTTTCCGGAGCGTAAAGGACTGATCTCCGCCTTTGCCATTGGTTCTTATGGTCTCGGAAGCCTGGGTTTCAAATTTATCGACAGCCAACTTCTGGCGACCGTCGGTCTGGAAAACACCTTTGTGATTTGGGGTGCGATTGTGCTGGTGATGATCGTCTTCGGCTCGACGCTGATGAAAGATGCACCCAATCAGGAAGTCAAAACACAAAATGGCGTGGTAGAAAATGACTACACCCTGGCGCAGTCCATGCGTAAACCGCAGTACTGGATGCTGGCGGTGATGTTCATGACGGCGTGCATGAGCGGGCTGTATGTGATTGGCGTGGCGAAAGATATCGCTCAGGGGCTGGCGCATATGGACGTGGCTTCGGCGGCCAATGCGGTGACAGTGATTTCTATTGCTAACCTGTCTGGTCGTCTGGTGCTGGGTATCCTGTCCGACAAAATTGCCCGTATCCGTGTGATCACCATTGGTCAGGTGGTATCTCTGGTGGGAATGGCCGCTCTGCTGTTTGCGCCGCTGAATGCGCTGACCTTTTTTACCGCCATTGCCTGTATCGCCTTTAACTTTGGTGGGACTATCACCGTCTTCCCGTCACTGGTCAGCGAGTTTTTCGGTCTGAACAACCTGGCGAAAAACTACGGGGTGATTTATCTCGGCTTCGGGATTGGCAGCATCTGCGGTTCGATTATCGCGTCGCTGTTCGGTGGATTCTACGTGACCTTCTGCGTCATTTTCGCTCTGCTGATTCTCTCGCTGGCGCTCTCCACCACCATTCGTCAGCCAACGCGCGAGGTGCTGGAAATAGCACACGCCTGATAGCCGAAAAGAGTTTCTCCAGGCCAGCCGACGTGCTGGCCTTTTTTGTTATGTTTGCCGTGAATAGTTCGCTTTCAAACTTGATTTTTTGTAAATATCTCTTTCGATCACATTCTCTGTTGCCACTTTCTTTGCTGCATGTGGTCTACTTAGCCGCGTGTGTCGATTTTGATATTTGACTACCTTCGCAATTTCACCTGCCCGGCGGATGTCGCCGTTGCGCAGGCGGTGTTAATCCCCTCGATTTCCAGGGCTTGCTTGCATGAGATACATTACGTCGATGTCGCAGCAAAAGCTGAGTTTTTTGCTCGCGATCTATATCGGTCTGTTTATGAATGGCGCGGTTTACCTCCGTCGGTTTGACGGTTACGCGCAAGACTTTACCTTCTGGAATGGAATCTCCGCGGTTGTCGAACTGGCTGGCACAGTGCTGGCAACATTCTTCTTTTTAAGACTCCTGTCACTGTCTGGCAGGGCAGTATGGCGTGTTCTGGCTTCGCTGCTGGTGCTGATTTCAGCCGGCGCAAGTTATTACATGACCTTTATGAACGTGATGATCGGTTACGGTATCGTGGCCTCAGTCATGACCACGGATATCGACCTCTCTAAAGAAGTGGTCGGCTGGACGTTCGTCCTCTGGCTGGTGGCGGTGAGTATTATCCCGCTGATACTTATCTGGTTTAACCGCTCGACGGATACCCTCTGGCGTCAACTCTGTACGCCAAAAGTGCGCTGGCGCAGCGCGCTGATCGTGCTGATGGCGGGGTTGCTGGTCTGGGTGCCGATTCGTCTTCTGGAGATGCATCAGAAGCGCGCCGATCGTATTGCGGGCGTGGATATGCCGAGCTACGGCGGCGTTCTGGCGAACTCCTATCTGCCGTCAAACTGGCTGTCTGCTCTGGGGCTGTATGCCTGGGCGCAGGTGGATGAATCGTCAGATAACAAATCGCTCATCAACCCGGCGAAGAAGTTCACTTATGCTCCGACGCAGAACCTGGATGACACCTACGTGATTTTCATTATTGGTGAAACCACGCGCTGGGATCATATGGGGATGTTGGGTTATGAACGCGACACCACGCCGAAGCTCGCTAAAGAGAAGAACCTGGTGATGTATCGGGGCTATTCCTGTGATACCGCGACGAAACTGTCGCTGCGCTGCATGTTCGTTCGTCAGGGTGGGGCCGAGGACAACCCCCAGCGTACGCTGAAAGAACAGAACGTCTTTGCGGTGCTCAAGCAGTTAGGCTTCAGCTCCGATCTCTACGCGATGCAGAGTGAGATGTGGTTCTACAGCAACACGATGGCTGACAACATTGCCTATCGCGAACAGATTGCCGCTGAGCCGCGTAACCGGGGGAAAGCCGTGGATGATATGCTGCTGGTCAATGAGATTGATCGTTCGCTGCAGGAACACCCGCAGGGTAAGCATCTGATTGTGCTGCATACCAAGGGCTCTCACTATAACTACACTCAGCGTTATCCCCGCGAGTTCGCCCAATGGAAGCCGGAATGCTACGCTATCGATCGTAAGTGTCCGAAAGAGCTGATGATTAATTCGTACGATAACTCGATTACCTACGTCGATCATTTTATCGATACGGTGATTGATCAGGTACGCGATAAGAAAGCGATTGTGTTCTACGCTGCCGATCACGGTGAGTCGATCAACGAGCGGGAGCACCTGCACGGTACGCCGCGCAAGATGGCACCACCGGAGCAGTTCCGCGTGCCGATGATGGTCTGGATGTCTGATAAATATCTGGAGAACCCGTCCAACGCGCAGGCGTTCGCGCATCTGAAGAAGGAAGCGGAAATGAAGGTGCCGCGCCGTCATGTGGAGCTGTACGACACCATCATGGGCTGTCTCGGCTATACCTCGCCGAATGGCGGTATTAATGAGAACAACAACTGGTGTCATATCCCTGACGGGCAGAAAAGCGTCGCTCAGTAAAAGGGCTGACGACTTTCTCGCCGATCAAATGGCATTTTGCGACGAAGGGATTGACGAGGGCGCACCTGCGCAGTAAGATGCGCCCCGCATTCGGTGATTGGCGCAGCCTGGTAGCGCACTTCGTTCGGGACGAAGGGGTCGGAGGTTCGAATCCTCTATCACCGACCAAATTCAAAACCCTGCTCAGCGAGCAGGGTTTTTTGCATTCAGAGCCCGAGAGGATGAGAACCTCCGGGGGCAGAGGTTCGACTCGAGCGGAGCGAGAGAACGTTGCGCCAGCAACGGCCCGCAGGGCGAGCCACGACGTGGCGAGTCATCCTCTATCACCGACCAAATTCAAAACCCTGCTCAGCGAGCAGGGTTTTTTGCATTTGTAGGCCTGATAAGCGAAGCGCCATCAGGCAATTCGTTGCATCATTTCTGGTAGTGTCGGATGGTGAGGCCGGCACCTTACCCAGACTACAGGCGACCTTCATTTCTGCTACAAAAAATGAGCACCACTTCTCACTATTCATTAACGATTTTGTGACATATTCCATTGTCTTTTTTTATCTATGCATGGATCTTTTTTTGCGTTACTTATGGCTGGCGCTAGCATTTTCCGCTGTGCGTTTTAACGTTCGTGGGATTTATCGCTCAGATATGCACCATTTTGTCAGAAATTTTTTTTATTCTGCACAATTGTTAATCACCAAATGTTGAGAAATATTAAGGTATTTATTCTGGCATTCAGGGCGTAGCATAAATTTCTCTGCTGAAAATACCCACCTGAAGTTTTTTTAATCTTTGTTTGCTAATTCTCACCGTTGTTGTAAATCATGGTTACCTGTATTGACGTTTTCACATTCTGTTGACAGATTGTAGGGCATGAGGGGCATTTCATGGAGAATCCGCGCTGCTACTCAGTCGTTTATGTGAACGGAATCCCCACCTCTTAACGCCGACCCAGCCGGTTAAAAAACAAAAAAGGCCAGGCGGTGCAAACCCATTGCAAAGGGTAAAACAACAACATCACATTTGGAGCAGAAGAATGAGTATTTCCTTGAAGAAGTCAGGGATGCTGAAGCTTGGTCTGAGCCTTGTAGCTATGACTGTCGCAGCAAGTGTACAGGCTAAAACTCTGGTTTATTGTTCAGAAGGTTCTCCTGAAGGGTTCAACCCGCAGCTGTTTACCTCTGGCACAACCTATGACGCCAGCTCAGTACCTATCTATAACCGTCTGGTCGAATTCAAAACCGGGACGACGGAAGTGATTCCGGGCCTCGCTGAGAAGTGGGAAATCAGTGAAGACGGTAAAACCTATACCTTCCACCTGCGCCAGGGCGTGAAGTGGCAGGACAATAAAGAGTTCAAACCGACGCGTGATTTCAACGCCGATGACGTGGTGTTCTCTTTTGATCGTCAGAAAAACGCGCAAAACCCGTACCACAAAGTATCCGGTGGTAGCTATGAATACTTTGAAGGCATGGGCCTGCAGGACCTGATCAGTGAAGTGAAGAAAGTGGACGACAAAACCGTTCAGTTCGTGCTGACGCGTCCGGAAGCCCCGTTCCTCGCCGATCTGGCGATGGACTTCGCCTCTATTCTTTCTAAAGAATATGCCGATAACATGATGAAAGCCGGCTCGCCGGAAAAAGTAGACCTGAACCCAATCGGTACCGGTCCGTTCCAGTTGCAGCAGTACCAGAAAGACTCCCGTATTCTCTACAAAGCGTTCGAAGGTTACTGGGGCACCAAGCCGCAGATCGACCGTCTGGTCTTCTCCATCACGCCTGACGCTTCCGTGCGTTACGCCAAACTGCAGAAGAACGAGTGCCAGGTGATGCCGTACCCGAACCCGGCTGACATCGCCCGCATGAAGCAGGACAAAAACATCAACCTGATGGAACAAGCGGGTCTGAACGTTGGTTACCTCTCTTTCAATACCGAGAAAAAACCGTTCGATGACGTAAAAGTGCGTCAGGCGTTGACCTACGCGGTGAACAAAGACGCGATCATCAAAGCCGTTTATCAGGGTGCTGGCGTGGCCGCGAAGAACCTGATCCCACCAACCATGTGGGGCTATAACGACGACATTAAAGACTACACCTACGATCCTGAGAAAGCGAAAGCTCTGCTGAAAGAAGCCGGTCAGGATAAGGGCTTTACCGTTGAGCTGTGGGCAATGCCAGTACAGCGTCCGTACAACCCGAACGCTCGCCGTATGGCCGAGATGGTTCAGGCCGACTGGGCGAAGATTGGCGTTCAGGCCAAGATTGTGACCTACGAGTGGGGCGAGTATCTGAAACGCGCCAAAGCGGGTGAGCATCAGGCGGTCATGATGGGCTGGACCGGCGACAATGGGGATCCGGATAACTTCTTCGCGACCCTGTTCAGCTGCGCTGCGGCGAAAGACGGTTCCAACTACTCTCGCTGGTGCTACAAGCCGTTTGAAGACTTGATTCAACCGGCGCGTGCGACCGACGACCACAACAAACGTATTGAGCTCTACAAACAGGCTCAGGTGGTGATGCATGACCAGGCTCCGGCGCTGATCGTGGCTCACTCCACCGTGTACGAGCCAGTGCGTAAAGAAGTCAAAGGCTATGTGGTTGATCCATTAGGCAAACACCACTTCGAAAACGTCTCAGTCGAATAATAAAAGCAACGCCGGCGAGCGCTACGCACCGTTAAGTCGGTTCGCGGTGCGCTCCCGGCAGTAATGCTTTATCCCCTTCTCATTGAGGAGGGGATAAGATTTGTGAGCAATACAGACTCACGGTTCCAGGCCGTGTGTCATGAGAGAGAATCCGGGTTATGTTGCAGTTCATTCTCCGACGTTTGGGACTCGTCATCCCCACGTTTATCGGTATCACCCTTCTCACCTTTGCTTTTGTCCATATGATCCCCGGCGATCCGGTGATGATCATGGCAGGTGAGCGTGGTATCTCCCCTGAGCGTCATGCTCAACTGTTGGCTGAACTCGGTCTCGATAAGCCGATGTGGCAGCAGTACCTCCATTACATCTGGGGGGTTATGCATGGTGATTTAGGTATTTCACTGAAAAGCCGTTTACCGGTGTGGGACGAGTTCGTGCCTCGTTTTAAAGCGACGCTGGAACTGGGTGTCTGCGCCATGATTTTTGCCACCGCCGTGGGGATTCCCGTGGGCGTCCTGGCTGCCGTTAAGCGCGGTTCCATTTTCGATCATACCGCTGTTGGCCTGGCGCTGACCGGTTACTCCATGCCTATCTTCTGGTGGGGCATGATGCTTATCATGCTGGTCTCTGTACAGCTCAACCTGACCCCCGTCTCCGGACGCGTCAGCGATATGGTGTTCCTTGATGATTCTAACCCGCTGACCGGCTTTATGCTGATAGATACGGCGATCTGGGGTGAAGAGGGCAACTTCGTTGATGCCGTGGCGCATATGATCCTGCCGGCAATGGTGCTCGGCACCATCCCTCTGGCGGTGATCGTGCGTATGACCCGTTCGTCGATGCTGGAAGTGCTGGGCGAAGATTACATCCGTACCGCGCGCGCCAAAGGGTTGACGCGTATGCGCGTCATCATCATTCACGCGCTGCGTAACGCAATGCTGCCGGTGGTGACCGTGATTGGTCTGCAGGTGGGAACGCTGCTGGCGGGTGCCATTCTGACCGAAACCATTTTCTCCTGGCCTGGCCTTGGGCGCTGGCTGATTGATGCGCTGCAACGTCGCGATTATCCGGTTGTACAGGGTGGGGTGTTACTGGTGGCGACGATGATTATTCTCGTCAACCTGCTGGTCGACCTGTTGTACGGCGTGGTGAACCCGCGTATTCGTCATAAGAAGTAAGGGGCCATCATGTCACAGGTTACTGAAAATAAAGTTGTTGCTGCACCGGTGCCGATGACGCCGATGCAGGAGTTCTGGCACTATTTTAAACGCAACAAGGGCGCGGTAGTGGGACTGGTGTACGTCGCGATCATGATCCTGATTGCGGTATTCGCCAACTTCCTGGCACCGTATAACCCGGCTGACCAGTTCCGTGATGTCCTGCTGGCACCGCCTGCCTGGCAGGAAGGCGGCAGCCTGGCGCATCTGTTGGGGACCGACGACGTGGGTCGCGACGTCCTGTCGCGCCTGATGTACGGCGCGCGCCTGTCGCTGCTGGTGGGCTGCCTGGTGGTCGTGCTGTCGCTGGTGATGGGCGTGGTGTTGGGTCTGGTTGCCGGGTACTTTGGCGGCATCGTTGATAACATCATTATGCGTATCGTCGACATCATGCTGGCGCTGCCGAGCCTGCTGCTCGCGCTGGTGCTGGTGGCGGTATTCGGTCCTTCAATTGGTAACGCCGCGCTGGCGCTGACGTTCGTCGCGTTGCCGCACTATGTGCGACTGACGCGCGCCGCCGTGCTGGTGGAGGTCAACCGCGACTACGTGACCGCTTCCCGCGTGGCGGGTGCCGGTGCGATGCGCCAGATGTTTATCAACATCTTCCCGAACTGCCTTGCGCCGTTGATCGTTCAGGCGTCGCTCGGCTTCTCTAACGCCATTCTCGATATGGCCGCGCTTGGCTTCCTGGGCATGGGTGCGCAACCGCCAACACCGGAGTGGGGCACTATGCTCGCGGATGTGTTGCAGTTTGCGCAAAGCGCCTGGTGGGTCGTGACCTTCCCGGGTCTGGCGATCCTGCTGACGGTGCTGGCATTTAACCTGATGGGTGACGGTCTGCGTGACGCGCTCGATCCCAAACTGAAGCAGTAAGAGGTTCGAGATGGCGTTATTAAATGTAGATAAATTATCGGTGCATTTCGGTGATGTTGGCTCCGAATTCCGCGCCGTAGACCGCATCAGCTACAGTGTGAATCAGGGTGAAGTGGTCGGTATTGTCGGTGAGTCAGGCTCAGGGAAATCGGTCAGTTCACTGGCGATTATGGGGCTGATTGATTATCCGGGCCGCGTGATGGCGGAGAACCTGCTGTTCAACGGCCAGGACCTCAAGCGTATCTCTGAGAAAGAGCGACGTAACCTGGTGGGTGCCGAAGTGGCGATGATTTTCCAGGACCCGATGACCAGCCTGAACCCGTGCTACACCGTCGGTTTCCAGATTATGGAAGCGATCAAGGTGCATCAGGGCGGCAACAAGAAAACCCGTCGTCAGCGGGCAATTGACTTGCTGAACCAGGTGGGGATTCCCGATCCGGCCTCGCGCCTGGACGTGTATCCGCATCAGCTTTCCGGTGGGATGAGCCAGCGCGTGATGATCGCGATGGCGATTGCCTGTCGGCCGAAACTGTTGATTGCCGATGAGCCGACGACGGCGCTGGACGTGACCATCCAGGCGCAAATCATCGAACTGCTGCTGGAACTGCAGCAGAAAGAGAACATGGCGCTGGTGCTCATTACCCATGACCTGGCGCTGGTGGCGGAAGCCGCGCATAAAATCATTGTGATGTACGCCGGTCAGGTGGTGGAAACGGGGGCGGCGCACGATATTTTCCGCGCACCGCGTCACCCTTATACCCAGGCACTGTTGCGTGCACTGCCGGAGTTCGCTCAGGATAAAGCGCGACTGGCCTCGCTGCCAGGCGTGGTGCCGGGGAAATATGACCGCCCGATGGGCTGTCTGCTGAACCCACGTTGCCCCTATGCGACGGACAAATGCCGCAGTGAAGAACCTGAACTGGCCCAGTTGGATGGCGGTCGCCAGTCGAAATGTCATTACCCACTCGATGATGCCGGGAGGCCCACACTATGAGTACGCATGAGGCCACCTCGCAACAGCTGTTGTTGCAGGCAATCGACCTGAAAAAATACTACCCGGTGAAGAAGGGGATTTTCTCCCCGGAACGTCTGGTGAAAGCGCTCGACGGCGTATCCTTTACCCTTGAACGCGGTAAAACGCTGGCGGTGGTGGGCGAGTCCGGCTGTGGGAAATCCACGCTTGGCCGTCTGCTGACGATGATTGAAACGCCGACGGGCGGTGAACTGTATTACCAGGGGCAGGATCTGCTTAAGCACGATCCGCATGCGCAGAAACTGCGTCGGCAGAAAATCCAGATTGTGTTCCAGAACCCGTACGGTTCGCTGAACCCGCGTAAGAAAGTGGGACAGATTCTGGAAGAACCCTTACTGATCAACACCTCGCTCAGCAAAGAGCAGCGCCGTGAAAAAGCGCTGGCGATGATGGCGAAAGTGGGGCTGAAAACCGAGCACTACGACCGCTATCCGCATATGTTCTCCGGCGGTCAGCGCCAACGTATTGCCATCGCCCGTGGGCTGATGCTGGATCCGGATGTGGTGATTGCCGATGAACCCGTCTCCGCGCTCGATGTTTCTGTCCGTGCGCAGGTGCTGAACCTGATGATGGATTTGCAGCAGGAACTGGGGCTGTCCTACGTCTTCATCTCTCACGACCTGTCGGTTGTTGAGCACATTGCTGATGAGGTGATGGTGATGTACTTAGGTCGTTGCGTGGAGAAAGGGACGAAGGACCAGATCTTCAACAACCCGCGCCATCCGTACACCCAGGCGCTGCTCTCCGCCACGCCGCGTCTGAATCCAGACGAGCGCCGCGAGCGCATCAAGCTGACCGGTGAGCTGCCCAGCCCGCTGAATCCGCCGCCGGGCTGCGCCTTCAACGCCCGCTGCCGTCGCCGTTTCGGACCCTGCACCCAGTTGCAGCCGCAGTTAAAAGACTACAGCGGTCAACTGGTCGCCTGTTTCGCGGTTGATCAGGATGAAAATGCGCAGAAACCCGTAGCGTAAATTCGTCACTTCTCCAGGCCCGAGGATGCGGTTACGCCCTCGGGCTTTTTTAATTCTATTCAATCAGTTTCAGCAGTGGCGACAGGCACAACAGGATCCCGTAGAGCAAAATCAGCCAGGTTTTCAGACCGCGCAGCTTTTCCAGTGGAGCGACCTTATAAATCAGGAAGAACGGGATGAGGCAGGAGACGATGCCGTACAGCGGGCTGCCCAACTGGAAGAACACCAGCACTGAGACGCGAAACGAAACCCAGACAACCAGCGTAGTGACGATAAACACGCAGATCCCCAGCGTAATCACGCGTGAAGGAATTTTCCCGACGTTAACGACGCGACCCAGCACGTTCAAAATAATGCCCTTCATTGCCTCGTGGAATCCCAGGTAGATCCCAAAGAACGCGGTCAGGACGGCAAAGATATTCAGCACCGTCGAGGTGATGTGAATAATCGGGCCAGGTATGACCTGCGCGGCTAACGCCAGTGCGGAAATGTTTTGCTCAAAGGCGGAGACCGCCTCCTCGTGAGTGATAGAGAAGGTGAACGAGAAGGAGAAAAACAGGATCACCGCAATGAGCGTGATGTAACTGATGCGGTGAGTGCGAATCGCCATGCGGGTTGCCAGTACTCTGTCCGCTTCACGCTTGCGATAGGCAATATTCATCGGGTTGAGAACCTGAATGAAGACCGCCGAAAAGAAGCAGAAGGGGATCGTGAGCAACACGTCGCGAAAGAACACCGTCGCCTGCGGGAAAGCGGTGATATTGCTCAGGTTCCAGTGGGGGATCATCGCCAGCCCAAACACCACGATGATACCGACTTTCACCACCACCATCGGGCCGGAGATTTTGAAAAGCAACTTCTCACCGCCGGAGGCGATCGCCACCAGAGCCGCAAAAATCGCCACTTTATAGACCAACGACTGTGAAAGGTCGGCGTCAGTCAGGCCAAAGGTGCGGATATACGATGCGCTGTCGAACACCACGGAAAGCGAGTAGATAAATATGCCGTGGATGATCATCAGGAAGTAAATCACGCCAAGGAAGACACCCCAGTTTTTCCCCAGGTAATGGCTGATGACATCGGTATAGTCATGACAGGTTTCGCTCTCGGAGAGCGTTTTCAGATAGATATCCTGTACGATCCAGGTGGCAGGATAGGCAATCAGAGAGGCGGTAATAAAAACCCAGATGCCTTTCAGCCCAATCTGCACCGGCATTAATACCGTTCCTGCGCCAATCGCCATGCCAATGCACAGCAGCACCCAGCCAAAATCGTAGCGGGTAAACGGTAAAGTCTGCGATGCCGGTTTGCCGGATGCGCGGTGATCGCAAAGTGGTGATGTGTCGTGCTGCATGGAGTCCCCTGCCAAAAATAGCCGTCACGGCTTGATGACCGCGAGGGGACGCAATTCTACAGAAGAGTGTGGGTCTCTGCCAGTTGGCTGATTGCGAGGCGTCGCGCAAAGCGAAAGCGTGTCGGATGTCGGGCAAGGCGGGTTATCGTAGAATCTGCCCCAAGCCGGGCTACCCGGTGAGGCGCAACGTTGCGGGGGCTTGATCCCTGGCGGCGTGAGTTGCTGGAAAGAGAAAACCCCCGCACGTTGTTTGGTAATAACCTGGCAACAAAACGGGGGCTAAACTTGAACCATAACAACTCAAGGATAGCCGCGAACGGTTGCCATTGCAACACAGGCGGCGATATGACGCTAACTCAGTTAGGCATTGCCTTCTGGCATGATTTAGCGGCTCCAGCCATTGCCGGCATTATTGCGGGAATGGTTGTGAACTGGCTACGTAGCAGGAAGTAATGCGCTAAGGGGCGTCTGCCTGCCGCAGTGGCAACATGCGCCCGAACCAGGCCGCAAGGGCGATCCTTGCGGCCTTCTTCGTTACTGCGGATACGGCACCCAATCGCCACCGTTCAGACGGACGTACGGTTTGTCCTGATACTGGATAACGACCGCGTTGGCGTTTTCCGAGACCGCCGCCGTCTGCGGCAGGTTGCTGGTGAGTTTCGTCCAGTCCACGCTGTCTTCGGTGAAGATCTTACCGTCAAGCACGCGCACCACCAGGTCAGAAATCGCCAGGTAGCTGCTTGGCTGGTTAATGACAATCGGCGCCCCCTGATGCGGTGCTTTCATGCCGAAGAATTTCACTCCTGCCGGGACGTTCGTAATCGACGGGCTTGGGATATCACGCAGACCAGAGACCTGCATCCTGTCGCCTTTTAAGGCTCCGCCGTGTTCCGGGACGACCACAACCATCACCTTACGCCCTGATTTCTCCAGCTCAGTGAAGAACGCGTCCAGTTCATCAAAGAATTTCTGTGCGCGGGCTTTGTAATCCGCCGTTTTGCTTACGCCCGGATAGTGGTTACCGTCGTGGAGCGGCAGGGTGTTGTAGAAGGTGGCGCTGCGAGAATCCTTATCTTTCTCCGTGGTCTCCATCCAGCGTTGCAGCACGGCGGTGTCGTCATAAACCGGAGAACCATCAAAGCCCAACAGCGGCGCGGGTAAACCCTTCTGATCCATCAGCTCAGCCTGCATCCCGCCGTTTTCACGGACCTCTTTCAGGAAGCCGCCGAACTCGCCGTTATGCCCCATCATCAGATGCTGCGTGAAACCCAGTTTTGACAGGTTATCAAACAGATAACATTCGTTGCCTGCTGGTTGATACAGATTGGTGTGCGAGGGCTGTCCACAACTGGCGCGTAACAGACGAATCGCCGCCGGGCCGCTATACGAGGTGGCAGAATTGAAGTGCTTAAACTGAATATCAAAATGCGACCACAGCGGGTGCGACATCAATCCTGCGGCTTCAATATCGGACCAGGAGAGCGAGCAGATGTTGATGACCAGCAGTTCAAACGGCTGCGCATCCGCAGGAAGCGCTGACGGGAAAGGTGTTTTGCGCTTGGCTTCCGCATTGTAGAACGTGTTCAACCATGCGTTGAGATTCGCCGAGGTCGGCGGCGCGGTCTGCGCCGGGATATCACCGACGACCGGCGTTCCTCCGGTGGTCGCGACCGTTTCTGCCGCCGTACCGCCCGTGGTGGTCACCGTGGTCGTCGGTTGGCCTGCCGGCCACAGAGAGAAACTGGGGCCTGCCAGCGTCAGGACGTTCAGCCAGACCAGAATCGCCACCACAAAAACGGTAACCCGAATCCATTGTGACAAAAACAGCCACGCGACCAGCAGGACAAACACGGCGCCTATCATCTGCCAGTTGATAAAGCGGGTGGCAAGATCCAGTAAATAGTCCGCGCTAAAACCGGCCACCTGCGAGCCCTGGCTCATAATACTTTCCGGACCAGGCAGCCAGGTGTCGTGCCAGAACAGACCAAAACCGATCGGAATGGCTATCCAGTGACGAATGCGATGCAGGCTGTAACGCGGAATAGGTATCAGCAGGAAGGCCATAAAGACCAGGTTCAGCAGCGGGTGAAAATTAAGATAGCCCGCCCAGAGCAGGCCGAACTTCACCAGGAAATAGAAGTTCCAGCCAGAAAGGCCGCGCCAGTATTGCCAGAGTGGTGAAGGCAGTGATGCGTTTTGCGTTTGTTGAGTCATTTTTTCGTTGCCCTGGAAATCACCGTGCGGCGCAATGTTCCGGCCGGTTTAACATAACGAGGTTTCGCAAATAACAGCCGGGTTGTATTACTGATCCGCCGAAGTGAATGGCGTGCCAGATACCCCAGCGGGAAGAAAATCAGCGCACAAACAACAATGATCTGCAGGATATCGCTGATGGTCATCATGATGAGCGCTCCGTTTCATCGTCCAGTAAGCGTAGCGGGTGTGGAATGCGGCGCCACGTCTTGCCGTCATGCTCGGCATTGAGGACCGGCTTCACGTTCTGGGTCAGCGGCAGCGGTTGTCCCCACTGCTCTGGCGCCAGTAAGCGCATCTGCACCAGTTCAGCGCTGATGAGATTATCTTCAAACCAGACCATACGGTTAGAAAAGAGATCGCCGGTCGGGAGCGGAAAGATATGATTGAGCGCGGTATCGAGATCGTTCACGCGACAAAACGACAAGAACAGCACCAGGCGGTTGCCGCCAATGGTAACAATATCGCCGGTACGGTGCGGGCGGCACATCGTTAAGGCTTGCTCAACGCGGATACCCGGAACGGGCCGCAACGCTACCATCACCCCTTTCCCGTCGGCAGGCAGCAGGGTGTTGCTCATCATGTTGTTCACCGCTTCACAGAACGCATCCCACTTCTGAAAACCGCGCAGTTTCATCGGCTGGGTCATCGACAGTAGCGTCGTGATGTCTTCCGGCACGTAGCGGCTAAATTGCTGGCCCTGAACGCTTTCAATCAGCGTCAGACAACGTGAGAGCGGGGCATTCCACGGAATCACCATATTGGCACCGCAGCCTAACAGCAGGCGTTCATCGGTGGCGCGAAGGCTGGCGATGTTTTCCCGCACGAGGATTTTCAGCGCGCTTCCCCGCTGGCGACGCAGGGTATGAATGCTACGCGCCATGGGTTCAATCTGGCTGTTTTGCTGAAGCGAGAAGATCAGCGTTGCCGCCTGGGCCGTACGCGCCTCATTGAATAAAGCTTCATTATTATCGAATAATTTCCAGTGTTCGGAGAGCGGCGGTGCCCCCTCCAGCACGGCGACATTACTCAGGATCTGTTTTTCATCGCTACGGGGTTGGATTTCAGCCTCTTCTTTCTGTGCCAGTTCCCACTGACCGTCATGATGGCGGATGGTGAGTTGCTGACGAGCGCTGACGCCTTTTTCGTTGCACCAGAAGGCAATATCAAACAAATGTTGATCGCCCTGATAACGCATGCTGGCGAGACCGTAAAGCGATCGGTATTCCCCCATTAAAAGAGAGAATTGTTTATCGTTATTATTCCCGGGGTTAAGCACCACTACAGAACAGTGATGGAGACGCGTCCATTTATTCATTTTGTCCAGCCACAGACGCAAACGTTCAACTGGAATATTTTGCCAGCCGTTATTTGCGCAAATAAGAATGAATAAGTAATGCGTCGGATCCAGAGAACAGAGTAAATCTCGGGTCATAAAGTATAGACCCTTCTCAGAATTTGGCATAGAAAATAACTGAATTTTTTCCGGGCCGTGAGATTCATCTAATTTGAATATTTTTCCAGGATCGCTGCCCATAGAAATGGCCGCGACTTTTGCAGTCCCGGTCTGAAAAGCAATCGTTTGATTCGCCAGACTGATAGCATCTTCAACGCGATCAGTGTTAATCCACCAGACTCCACCGGCTGGCATATGGCGTAGTTCATCCCATAATGATGAGATGCCAATTGAAAATACAGGGTCCACAGCGTTCCTCGGGTCGCTATTTTATCTGTTTATCAGTTTACTAGCGAAAGCCCAGAAATAAACCTAACATTGAAATTAAAACGTATCAGATTTAGCATGTGAATCAATTTGGCGAGCAAGAAGCCTTGTAACATCGGCCTTTCCGATTCCATGACGCGTATTTTCACGAAAAAACAACTCAGAAAATGAGCAACTTTTAGCCTTATCGAATTTCGGTGGGGACAAAGCGGAATGCAAACAGAAAAAATGTTTGAAGCATGGCGAGTCTATTCAAAGGGATAAAACAAAATGTCTGACAACGAACCCGGCACGCAAACTGATTCAACATTGGGCTATACCTTTCAAAACGATTTCCTGGCATTAAGCCAGGCTTTTTCATTGCCAGAATTTGATTACACCGATATTTCCCAGCGTGAACAGCTTGCCGCCGCGATTAAACGTTGGCCGCTGTTGGCTGAATTTGCGCAACAACAATAAGGGAGCCGTGAATGGCCATTCTGGGACTCCAGGGCATACGAGGCGGGGTAGGCACGACGTCGATCGCTGCTGCGCTGGCCTGGTCATTGCAATTATTAGGGGAAAACGTACTGGTTATTGATACCAGCCCCGATAATTTGTTGCGCCTGTCATTCAACGTTGATTTCAGTCATCGCGACGGCTGGGCCAGAGCGATGCTCGATGGTCGTGACTGGCAGGACGGTGGGATGCGCTACACCTCGCAACTTGATTTGCTGCCGTTTGGTCAACTGACGGCTCAGGAACGTGAATATCCCGACCACTGGCTGGAACAGCTGGGCGGTATCGCGGCCGGTATTCGTGCTCTGAAAGAGAGTGGACGATACTCGTGGATTTTACTGGATCTGCCCCCGGGGTGCGCGCCGTTGACCCGGCAACTGGTCAATGAGTGCGACCACACGCTGACGATTGTCAAAGCTGACACCAACTGCCATGTCCGTTTGCATCAGCAGTCGCTGCCGGCGGGCGCGCATATTTTGATCAATGACTTACGCGTTGGCAGTCAGTTGCAGGACGATCTTTACCAGGTCTGGCTACAGAGTCAGCGTCGTCTACTGCCAATGGTGATTCACCGCGATGAAGCCGTGGCGGAGTGCATGGCGACAAAACAGCCGCTGGGTGAATACCGCAGCGACTCGCTGGCTGCAGAAGAAGTGTTGACGCTGGCAAACTGGTGTTTATTACATTACTCAGGCCATAAAACCCCTGTCGGGAGCGCATCATGAGTGTCCTGTCCCGGTGGTTGCTTATCCCGCCGGTCAGCGCCCGTTTAAGCGAGCGCTATCAGGGTTATCGTCGTCATGGCGCGTCGCCTTTTAGCGCGGCGCTGGGCTGTCTGTGGGTGATTCTCGCGTGGGTCTTTATCCCGCTGGAGCATCCACGCTGGCAGCGGATCCGTGCCGAACGTAAGGCGCTCTATCCCCACATTAACGCCGCGCGCCCGCGCCCTTTAGATCCTGCTCGTTACGCCATTCAGACCTTCTGGCTGATGGCGGCCTCGCCACGTCAGGAGACGACACCACCCCGCTGGCAGACCTTTTCCCGCCTGCAGGGCTTCGTCGGGCGTTACCACCAGTGGATGGACGCGCTACCGGGACGCGTGACGCAGAACACCACGCATCTGGATAAACAAAAAGAGCTCGGCCATCTGAGCCCTGGCGCGCGTCGCTTTATCATCGGGATTATCGTCACCTTCTCGCTGATTCTGGCGCTGATTTGTGTGACTCAACCGTTTAACCCGCTGGCGCAATTTATCTTCCTGATGCTGTTGTGGGGCGTTGCGCTGATCGTGCGCCGCATGCCGGGGCGCTTCTCCGCGCTGATGCTGATTGTGCTGTCGCTGACGGTATCGTGCCGTTATATCTGGTGGCGCTATACCTCCACGCTGAACTGGGATGACCCGGTGAGTCTGGTCTGCGGGCTGATCCTGTTGTTTGCCGAAACCTATGCGTGGATTGTGCTGGTATTGGGCTACTTCCAGGTTGTCTGGCCGCTGAACCGCCAGCCGGTGCCGCTGCCAAAAGACATGTCGCTGTGGCCGACGGTCGATATCTTTGTGCCGACCTACAACGAAGACCTTCACGTGGTGAAAAACACCATTTACGCGTCGCTGGGTATCGACTGGCCGAAAGATAAGCTCAATATCTGGATCCTCGACGATGGCGGACGTGAAGAGTTCCGCCAGTTCGCCCAGACCGTAGGGGTAAAATATATTGCCCGTACCACCCATGAACACGCCAAAGCCGGGAACATTAACAACGCGTTGAAATATGCCAAAGGCGAGTTTGTCTCGATCTTTGACTGCGACCACGTGCCGACGCGTTCATTCCTGCAAATGACGATGGGCTGGTTCCTGAAAGACAAGAATCTGGCGATGATGCAGACGCCGCACCACTTCTTCTCGCCGGATCCGTTTGAACGTAACCTCGGACGTTTTCGCAAAACGCCAAACGAAGGCACGCTGTTTTACGGTCTGGTGCAGGACGGTAATGACATGTGGGATGCCACCTTCTTCTGCGGCTCCTGTGCGGTAATTCGCCGTAAACCGCTGGATGAAATTGGCGGCATTGCCGTTGAAACCGTGACTGAGGATGCGCATACGTCGCTGCGTCTGCACCGTCGCGGTTATACCTCCGCGTACATGCGTATTCCGCAGGCGGCGGGGCTGGCAACCGAAAGTTTATCTGCCCACATCGGTCAGCGTATTCGTTGGGCGCGGGGGATGGTACAAATTTTCCGTCTCGATAACCCGTTGACCGGCAAGGGGCTGAAGTTCGCCCAGCGATTATGTTACGTCAACGCCATGTTCCACTTCCTGTCAGGCGTTCCACGACTGATCTTCCTGACCGCCCCGCTGGCGTTCCTGCTGCTGCATGCCTATATCATCTATGCGCCAGCGCTGATGATTGCGCTGTTCGTACTGCCGCACATGGTCCATGCCAGCCTGACCAACTCGAAAATTCAGGGTAAGTACCGTCACTCTTTCTGGAGTGAGATTTACGAAACGGTGTTGGCCTGGTATATCGCGCCGCCGACGCTGGTGGCGCTGATCAACCCGCACAAAGGGAAGTTTAACGTCACCGCGAAGGGCGGACTGGTAGAAGAAGAGTATGTCGACTGGGTGATTTCCCGTCCGTACATCTACCTCGTGCTGATTAACCTGTTCGGCGTGGCGGTCGGCGTCTGGCGTTACTTCTACGGGCCGGAAAATGAAATGCTGACCGTTATCGTCAGCCTTGTGTGGGTGTTCTACAACCTGATTATCCTCGGCGGCGCGGTTGCGGTGTCGGTAGAAAGTAAACAGGTTCGCCGCTCACACCGTGTCGAAATTTCCATGCCGGCGGCGATTGCCCGTGAAGACGGACACCTGTTCTCGTGCACCGTGCATGATTTCTCCGACGGCGGTCTGGGGATCAAGATCAACGGTCAGGCCCAGGTGCTGGAAGGGCAGAAGGTGAATTTACTGCTCAAACGCGGTCAGCAGGAGTATGTCTTCCCGACGCAGGTCGCGCGCGTTTGGGGTGAACAGGTGGGGTTACAGCTGATGCCGCTGACCACCAAACAGCATATCGATTTTGTGCAGTGTACGTTTGCCCGTGCCGATACATGGGCGCTCTGGCAGGACAGCTATCCGGAAGATAAGCCGCTGGAAAGCCTGTTGGATATTCTGAAGCTGGGTTTCCGTGGCTATCGCCATCTTGCGGAGTTCTCCCCGTCTTCTGTCAAAATAATTTTCCGGTCTCTGACTTCTCTGGTTTCCTGGGTTGTGTCGTTCATTCCACGCCGTCCTGAGCAGGACGAGGTGGCGGTGCAACAGCCGGATCAGGTTATGGCTCAACAATGATGATAACGCGATGAAAAGAAAACTTTCCTGGATTTGTGCAGTGGCAATGGGGATGAGCGCAATCCCTTCTTTCATGACGAATGCGACGCCTGCAACGCAACCACTGATAAATGCTGAGCCAACCGTGGTCCCGGCTGCGGCCGAACCTGCACAGGCAGATGCAAATCAGCCGGTGGGGCAGGTGATGCCGGGTGTACCGGGAGCCGATGCGCCGATTGTGGCGCAGAATGGCCCTTCCCGGGACGTGAAACTAACGTTTGCGCAGATAGCGCCGCCGCCGGGCAGCATGGTGCTGCGTGGCGTGAACCCCAACGGCAGTATTGAGTTTGGCATGCGTAGCGATGAGGTCGTCTCCAGAGCCGTACTGAACCTGGAGTACACGCCGTCACCTTCACTGCTACCGGTACAGTCGCAGCTCAAGGTCTACCTGAATGATGAGCTGATGGGCGTGCTGCCGGTCACCCAGGAACAGTTGGGTAAAAAGACGCTGGCCCAAATGCCGATCAACCCGCTGTTTATCACCGATTTTAACCGCGTGCGGTTGGAGTTTGTCGGTCACTACCAGCAGGTTTGTGAAAACCCAGCCAGCAGTACACTGTGGCTGGACGTTGGTCGCAGCAGCATGCTGGACCTCACTTACCAGACGCTGGAAGTGCAAAACGATCTCTCGCACTTCCCGGTACCGTTCTTCGATCCGCGTGACAGCCGTGCGGTGACGCTGCCGATGGTCTTTGCCGGAGCACCAGATAGTACCTTGCAACAGGCGGCGTCGATCGTGTCTTCCTGGTTTGGCTCCCGGGCGGGCTGGCGGGGTCAGCACTTCCCGGTGTTGTACAACGCGCTGCCGGATCGTAATGCCATCGTCTTTGCCACCAACGACAAACGACCTGATTTCCTGCGTGAACATCCGCCGGTGAAAGCGCCGGTTATCGAAATGATCGGCCATCCGGATAACCCGTATGTGAAACTGCTGGTGGTATTTGGTCGTGACGATAACGATCTGCTGCAGGCGGCGAAAGGCATTGCCCAGGGCAATATCCTCTTCCGTGGTAGCAGCGTGGAGGTGAACGACGTGAAGCCGCTGTTGGCGCGTAAACCATACGATGCGCCAAACTGGGTCCGTACCGATCGCCCGGTGACCTTCGGCGAACTGAAAACCTATGAAGAGCAACTGCAGTCCACCGGGATGGAACCTGCCGCCATCAACGTCTCTCTGAACCTGCCGCCGGATCTCTATCTGCTGCGCAGTACCGGTATTGATATGAACCTCAATTACCGTTACACCACGCCGCCGACCAAAGACAGCTCGCGCATGGACATCAGTCTGAACAACCAGTTCCTGCAAGCCTTTAGTCTGACCAGCAATGAGAAGAGCAACCGTCTGCTGCTGCGTCTGCCGGTGCTGCAAGGGCTGCTGGACGGGAAAACGGATGTCGCCATCCCGGCACTGAAGCTGGGCGCGATGAACCAACTGCGGTTTGACTTCGAGTACATGAACCCGATGCCGGGCGGCTCGATTGAAAACTGTATTACCTTCCAGCCGGTGCCGAACCACGTGGTGATTGGCGACGACTCCACCATCGACTTCTCGAAGTACTACCACTTCATTGCGATGCCGGATCTGCGTGCGTTTGCGAACGCAGGCTTCCCGTTCAGCCGTATGGCGGACTTGTCCGAAACCATCACCGTGATGCCGAAAAACCCGAACGAAGCGCAGATGGAAACCCTGCTCGACGCGACCGGGACCATCGGCGCGCAAACCGGCTTCCCGGCGATTAACCTGACCATCACCGATGACAGCAGCCAGATTCAGGGCAAAGAGGCAGACATCCTGATTATCGGGTCGATCCCGGACAAACTGAAAGACGACAAGCGTATTGACCTGTTAGTTCAGGCGGCGGAGAGCTGGGTGAAAACCCCGATGCGCCAGACGACGTTCCCGAGCATCATGCCGGATGAAGCCGATCGCAAAGCGGATGCGCAGGCGACGGTGACGTCAAGTGGACCGATGGCGGCGGTCGTCGGCTTCCAGTCACCGTTCAGCGATCAGCGTAGCGTAGTGGCGCTGCTGGCAGACAGCCCGCGCGGCTATGAATTGCTGAACCAGGCCATCAATGACAGCGGTAAACGGGCGGCAATGTTTGGTTCCGTCTCTGTGATCCGCGAATCTGGCGTGAGCAGTTTACGCGTCGGCGATATCTACTACGTGGGTCACCTGCCGTGGTTTGAACGTCTGTGGTACGCGCTGGCCAACCATCCGGTGCTGTTAGCGGTACTGGCGGCCATCAGCGTGGTGTTACTGGCCTGGGTGCTGTGGCGTCTGCTGCGCATCATCAGTCGCCGCCGTCTCGATCCGGATCATGAGTGATAAATAATGAACGCGTTGCGTAGTGGGATAGTCATGGTGTTAATGCTGGCCGCGCTGAGTGTACAGGCGGCCTGTACCTGGCCTGCATGGGAGCAATTTAAAAAGGATTACATCAGTCAGGAAGGGCGGGTGATTGATCCCAGTGACGCACGCAAAATTACCACCTCGGAAGGGCAAAGTTATGCAATGTTCTTTGCCCTCGCCGCCAACGATCGCCGGGCCTTTGATGCGTTACTTGACTGGACGCAGAACAACCTCGCGCAAGGGTCGTTACAGGAGCATCTGCCCGCCTGGCTGTGGGGACAAAAAGAACCTTCCACCTGGGCGGTGCTGGATAGCAACTCCGCTTCTGATGGCGATATCTGGATCGCGTGGTCGCTGCTGGAGGCGGGACGCTTGTGGAAAGAGCCGCGCTACACCGATATCGGCAAAGCCCTGCTGAAGCGGATTGCCAGCGAAGAAGTGGTAACGGTGCCGGGGCTGGGCTCCATGCTGTTACCCGGCAAGATTGGTTTTGCCGAAGCCAACACCTGGCGCTTCAACCCGAGCTATCTACCGCCGCAGCTGGCGCAGTATTTCGCCCGCTTCGGCGCGCCGTGGTCCACCCTGCGCGAAACCAACCAGCGACTGCTGTTAGAAACCGCGCCGAAAGGCTTCTCGCCGGATTGGGTCCGTTACGAGAAAAACAAAGGCTGGCAACTGAAGCCAGAGAAAACGCTGGTCAGCAGTTACGACGCGATTCGCGTCTACCTGTGGGCGGGCATGATGCATGACGGCGACCCGCAGAAAGCGCGGCTGCTGGCAAAATTCAAACCGATGGCAACCCTGACAACTAAAAACGGTCTCCCGCCGGAGAAAGTGGACGTCGCCAGCGGCAAAGCGCAGGGCAATGGCCCGGTGGGCTTTTCTGCGGCCTTACTGCCTTTCCTGCAAAACCGCGACGCACAAGCGGTGCAGCGACAGCGCGTGACGGACCATTTCCCTGGCAGCGATGCCTACTATAGCTACGTGCTAACCCTCTTCGGACAAGGGTGGGATCAGCATCGTTATCGCTTCACCGTTAAAGGTGAGCTACTACCTGACTGGGGCCAGGAATGCGCAAGTTCAAATTAAGTTTACTCGGGGTCTCACTCGGCATTGCCCTGATGCCTTTTGCCGACGCGGCGCCGTCGGCGCAACAGCAGTTGCTGGAGCAGGTGCGGTTAGGCGAAGCCACGCACCGTGAAGATCTGGTGCGTCAGTCGCTCTATCGCCTCGAACTGATTGACCCGAATAATCCGGACGTGGTCGCTGCCCGTTTTCGCTACATGCTGCGTCAGGGCGATAACGACGGCGCGCAGAAGCAGCTTGAAAGACTTTCTCAGTTAGCGCCGAGTTCTAACGCCTATCAATCTTCCCGCACGACCATGCTGTTAGCGACGCCAGAAGGGCGCCAGTCTTTGCAGCAGGCGCGTCTACAGGCGACGACCGGGCATGCTGAGGAAGCGGTTGCCGCCTACGATAAGCTGTTCAAAGGCAGCCCGCCGGAAGGCGACCTGGAAGTGGAATACTGGAGTGCGGTGGCAAAAATTCCTGCCCGCCGCAATCAGGCGATCAATCAGTTGAAGGCAATTAACGCCCGCAGTCCAGGCAATAACACGCTGCAAAATACGCTGGCGCAGTTGCTGTTTGATAACGATCGTCCAACTGAAGGCTTTGTGATTCTGGAGCAGATGGCGAAATCCAACTCCGGGCGGAATGCCGCAGCCAATATCTGGTACACCCAGATCAAGGATATGCCGGTCAGCGACGCCAGCGTGAAGGCGCTGCAAAAATACCTCATGGTATTCAGTGAAGGGGACAGCGTGGCCGCTGCGCGCAGTAAGCTTAGCGAACAGCAAAAACAGCTCTCCGATCCTACATTCCGCGCGCGTGCGCAGGGTCTGGCGGCAGTTGAAGCCGGACAGGGCGGACGGGCGGTCTCTGAACTGCAGCAGGCGGTGAAAGCGAACCAAAGCGACAGCGAGGCCGTGGGCGCGCTGGGGCAGGCCTATTCTCAGCGTGGCGATCGCGCCAGCGCCGTTGCGCAGTTTAAGAAAGCACTGGCGATGGATCCGCAAAGCGGGAGCCGCAGCAAGTGGGAAAGCCTGTTGAAAGTGAACAGCTACTGGCTGGCGATTCAACAGGGCGACGCCGCGCTGAAAGCCAACAATGTTGACCAGGCTGAACGCCTCTATCAGCAGGCCAGAAACATCGACAATACCGACAGCTATGCGGTTCTGGGACTGGGCGATGCGGCAATGGCGCGGAAAGATTATCCGGCTGCCGAACGCTACTATCAGCAGACGCTGCGCATGGACAGCGGCAACACCAATGCCGTACGCGGTCTGGCAAACCTTTATCGCGCGCAGTCGCCGGAGAAAGCCTCCGCGTTTATCGCCACGCTCTCTGCCAGTCAGCGTCGCAGCATTGATGACATTGAACGCGGTCTGGAAAACGATCGCCTGGCGCAGCAGGCTGAAACGCTGGAGAACCAGGGCAACTGGGCGCAGGCGGCGGAACTGCAACGCCGTCGACTGGCGCTGGATCCGGGCAGCGTCTGGATAACCTATCGTCTGTCACGCGATCTGTGGCAGGCCGGGCAGCGCAGCCAGGCTGACGCACAGATGAGTGCGCTGGCGCGCCAGAAACCCAACGACCCGGAACAGGTTTACGCGTACGGACTGTACCTGTCCGGCAATAATCAGGATCGGGCGGCGCTGGCGCATATCAACAACCTGCCGCGCAGTCAGTGGAACAGCAACATTCAGGAACTGGCAGAACGGTTGCAGAGCAACCAGGTGCTGGAAACGGCTAACCGCCTGCGCGACAGCGGCCGGGAAGCCGAGGCCGAAGCGCTGTTACGTCAACAGCCTGCTTCGACCCGTCTCGACTTAACGCTGGCCGACTGGGCGCAGCAGCGCGGGGAATACAATGCGGCGCGAGGTGCTTACGACGCGGTGCTGGCGCGCGAACCGGACAACGTCGATGCGATGCTGGGTCTGACAGAAGTGTACATCGCCCAGGGCGACAAGCCCGCCGCGCGAGCGCAACTGGCAAAACTGCCCGCAACGCAGACCCCGTCGATCAACATGCAGCGGCGGATTGCGCTGGCGCAGATGCAGCTTGGCGATACCGCTGCCGCAACGCAGACCTTCAACACTCTGATTCCGCAGGCCAAAGCGCAGCCGCCGTCAATGGAAAGCGCAATGGTGCTGCGTGACGCCGCGAATTTCCAGGCGCAGAGCGGCGAGCCGCAGCAGGCGCTTGATACCTATAAAGACGCGATGGTGGCGTCCGGCATCACGCCAACGCGTCCGCAGGATAGCGACACCTTTACTCGTCTGACCCGTAACGATGAGAAAGATGACTGGCTGAAGCGCGGCGTGCGCAGCGACGCGGCGGATTTATATCGCCAGCAGGATCTGAACGTCACGCTGGAGCATGACTACTGGGGATCGAGCGGCACCGGCGGCTATTCCGATCTGAAAGCGCATACCACCATGCTGCATGTGGATGCGCCATATTCGGACGGTCGCATGTTCTTCCGTACCGATCTGGTCAACATGAATGCAGGCAGCTTCTCAACCGATGCGAATGGCCGCTACGACAATAACTGGGGCACCTGTACGCTGGAAGACTGTAGCGGCAGCCGCAGCCAGTCGGATACGGGGGCGAGCGTCGCCGTCGGCTGGAAGAATGACACCTGGAGCTGGGATATCGGCACCACGCCGATGGGCTTCAATGTCGTCGATGTTGTCGGCGGCGTCAGTTACAGCAATGACATCGGGCCGTTGGGTTATACCCTGAACGCGCATCGTCGCCCCATTTCCAGTTCTCTGCTGGCTTTTGGCGGACAAAAAGATGCGCAGAGCCACAACGGCGACAGCAACGACATTAATACGGGCAAAAAATGGGGCGGCGTTCGCGCTGACGGCGGCGGGATTAGTCTCAGCTACGACAAAGGTGAAGCCAACGGCGTCTGGGCCTCTCTTGGTGCCGATCAGTTGACCGGGAAGAACGTTGAGGATAACTGGCGCGTCCGCTGGATGACCGGTTACTACTACAAAATCATCAACGAGAACAACCGTCGCGTGACCGTGGGCCTGAACAATATGATCTGGCACTACGACAAAGATCTGAGCGGTTATTCACTGGGCCACGGCGGTTACTACAGTCCGCAGGAATACCTGTCCTTCGCCGTGCCGGTGATGTGGCGTCAGCGGACGGAAAACTGGTCCTGGGAATTGGGCGGTTCGGTGTCCTGGTCGCATTCGCGCACCAAAACGATGCCACGTTATCCGTTGCTGAATTTGATTCCATCGGATTACCGTCAGGAAGCCAGCGAACAAACCAACGGTGGCGGTAGCAGCCAGGGCTTTGGTTATACCGCGCGGGCGCTGATCGAGCGTCGGGTGACCTCTAACTGGTTTATCGGGACTGCCGTGGATATTCAACAGGCAAAAGACTACGCGCCAAGCCATTTGCTGCTGTACGTTCGCTATTCCGCCGCAGGATGGCAGGGCGATATGGATTTACCGCCGCAGCCGCTGGTGCCTTACGCGGACTGGTAAGGGTTATGATCGCAGGCCGGATAAGCGCTGTGCTATCCGGCAGTCAATAATCAGAAAAGTCCTTTTCCGACACAGCCTCTCTCAATGTCGCTGCGATCGGGTATACTCGGGCGGCAATCTGGGATATCCGGGGGGAGACAATATTGCGCGTCAGTCGCTCGTTAACAATTAAGCAGATGGCAATGGTGGCTGCCGTTGTCATGGTGTTTGTATTTTTGTTTTGCACCGTTTTGCTGTTTCATCTGGTACAGCAGAACCGCTATAACACGGCGACGCAACTGGAAAGTATTGCCCGTTCTGTACGTGAACCTCTCTCTTCCTCAATTTTAAAAGCCGATATTCCCGGAGCCGAAGCGATTCTCGCCAGTATCAAACCAGCCGGGGTGGTGCAACGGGCCGATGTGGTGCTGCCGAATCAGTTTCAGGCGCTGCGCATGAGCTTTATCCCTGAACGGCCCGTGCCGGTGATGGTGACCCGACTCTTCGAACTGCCGGTGCAGATCTCGCTTCCCGTCTATTCGCTTGAGCGTCCTGCGAATCCACAGCCGCTGGCGTATCTGGTGCTCCAGGCCGACTCCTTCCGCATGTATAAGTTTGTGATGAGTACGCTGTCTACGTTAGTGACCATTTACTTACTTTTGTCCCTGATGCTGACGGTGGCCATTAGCTGGTGTGTGAATCGCCTGATTTTGCACCCGCTGCGCAAAATTGCCCGCGAGCTGAATAACATTCCGCAGCAGGATTTGATTGGACATCAGCTGGCGTTGCCGCGTCTGCATCATGACGATGAGATTGGCCTGCTGGTGCGCAGTTACAACCTCAATCAGCAGCTGGTCCAGCGCCACAGCGAAGAGCAGACGGACAACGCAATGCGTTTTCCGGTCTCCGAACTGCCGAACAAAGCGTTCCTGATGGGGCTGCTTGAACAGGTTGTGGCGCGTCAGCAAACCACGGCGCTGATGATTGTCACCTGTGAAACGCTGCGCGACACGGCGGGCGTGCTGAAAGAGGCGCAGCGGGAAATCCTGCTACTGACGCTGGTGGAGAAGCTAAAATCGGTGCTGTCGCCGAGAATGGTGCTCGCACAGATTAGCGGTTACGATTTTGCCATTATCGCCCACGGCGTCAAAGAGCCGTGGCACGCGATTACTCTAGGTCAGCAAGTACTCACTATCATTAATGAGCGACTGCCGGTACAGGGGATCCAACTGCGTCCGAGCTGCTGCATTGGCGTGGCGATGTATTATGGCGATCTCAGCGCCGAACAGCTCTACGGACGCGCGGTCTCGGCGGCGTTTACCGCCCGACACAAAGGAAAAAACCAGATACAGTTCTTCGACCCTGAGCAGATGGAAGCGGCCCAGAAACGGCTAACCGAAGAGAGTGATATTCTTACCGCTCTGGACAACCACCGCTTTGCCCTGTGGTTACAGCCTCAGGTGGAGATGAGCAGCGGCAAGGTGGTGAGTGCCGAAGCGTTGCTGCGCATGCAACAGCCGGACGGAAGCTGGGAATTGCCGGAAGGGATGATTGAACGTATTGAATCCTGCGGCCTGATGGTCACCGTGGGCCATTGGGTGCTGGAGGAGTCCTGCCGCCAGCTCGCGGCCTGGCAGGAGCGGGGGATCACGCTACCGCTGTCGGTCAATCTGTCGGCGCTCCAGTTGATGCACCCGAATATGGTGTCAGACATGCTGGAACTGTTAAACCGTTACCGTATCCAGCCGGGCATGCTCATTCTGGAAGTGACAGAGAGTCGGCGGATCGACGACCCGAATGCCGCCGTGACGATACTGCGTCCGTTGCGTAACGCAGGCGTGCGTATTGCGCTGGACGATTTCGGCATGGGCTACGCGGGGCTGCGCCAGCTCCAGCATATGAAATCCCTGCCAATCGATGTGCTGAAAATCGACAAAATGTTTGTCGATGGTCTGCCAGAAGATAACAGCATGATCTCGGCCATTATCCTGTTGGCGCGTAGCCTGAATCTGCAGATGGTGGCGGAAGGCGTCGAGACCGAAGCCCAGCGTGAATGGCTGGCGCAGGCGGGCGTTGAAATCGCTCAGGGCTTCCTTTATGCCCGTGCTGTACCCGCAGAAACCTTCGAAGAACGTTACCTGAAGCACAATTGACGTGATTACAATACTTTAAAAAGGTCCGGCTTGTGCGAGCCAGCTCAAGGTTTTTAACATTTTTGTTTCAATTATGATCCTTGTGCATTTCTGCCATGTTGTCTGGGTGTTATTTTAAGGCCGCAGGTTAACCAAAACCTTACAAGACCTGTGGTTTTTACTTCAAGGACACCTTATGAAAATCTCTCTGTTTAAAAGCCTCTACTTTCAGGTCCTGACAGCAATAGCCATTGGTATTCTCCTTGGCCATTACTACCCTGAAATTGGCGCACAAATGAAACCGCTTGGCGACGCGTTCGTTAAGCTGATTAAGATGATCATCGCCCCTGTCATCTTCTGTACTGTCGTGACCGGCATTGCAGGTATGGAAAGCATGAAGGCAGTGGGCCGTACAGGTGCGGTTGCGCTCCTTTACTTTGAGATTGTCAGTACGATTGCGTTGATAATTGGTCTTATCATCGTCAACGTCGTACAACCCGGTGCCGGAATGAACGTCGACCCGGCAAGCCTTGATGCGCAAGCGGTCGCGGTCTATGCCGCTCAGGCGAAAGACCAGGGCATTGTTGCCTTCCTGATGGATGTGATACCGGGCAGCGTCATTGGCGCCTTTGCCAGCGGCAACATCCTGCAGGTTCTGCTGTTTGCGGTATTGTTTGGTTTTGCCCTGCATCGTCTGGGCAGCAAAGGTCAGTTGATTTTCAACGTGATTGAAAGCTTCTCGCAGGTCATTTTCGGCATCATCAATATGATCATGCGCCTGGCGCCAATCGGGGCGTTCGGGGCGATGGCCTTTACGATTGGGAAATATGGTGTCGGTACGCTGGTGCAGTTGGGGCAGTTGATTATCTGCTTTTACATCACCTGTATCGTGTTTGTGGTGGTGGTTCTGGGTTCAATTGCCCGCGCCACAGGCTTCAGCATCTTTAAATTTATCCGTTATATCCGTGAAGAACTGCTTATTGTGCTGGGTACGTCCTCTTCCGAGTCCGCGCTGCCGCGTATGCTCGACAAGATGGAGAAACTCGGCTGTCGCAAGTCGGTCGTGGGGCTGGTTATTCCCACCGGGTATTCGTTTAACCTTGATGGGACATCGATATATCTGACGATGGCGGCGGTGTTTATCGCCCAGGCCACCAACAGTCATATGGATATCTTCCATCAGATTACGTTGCTGGTGGTTCTGCTGCTCTCCTCTAAAGGGGCGGCGGGCGTCACCGGAAGTGGCTTTATCGTGCTGGCGGCGACCATCTCTGCGGTTGGTCATCTGCCGATTGCCGGCCTGGCGCTTATCCTGGGTATCGACCGCTTTATGTCTGAAGCTCGTGCGCTGACCAACCTGGTCGGTAACGGTGTGGCAACGGTGGTTGTGGCGAAGTGGGTGAAGGAACTGGACCACAAGAAGCTTGACGATGTGCTGAATAATCGTGCACCTGAAGGCAAAACGCACGAAATATCCTCTTAATCTCGACACTTATGACCGCAGTCCCTTGTGGGGCTGCGGCCTCCTGCGCATAATTGACCCCTGGGCCCGAATCCTTCAACATGGAGGTATCGGGTTTATTTCACTTCTTCCGTGACATTTTCATGTTCTTGCGGTCTAACACGAAGTGTTTTTAACGTCATATTCAGGCAAACCCAACAGGGGTTGTCTTTTTATTACCAGGATTGTTGATCAGGGGTTCACATGCAGGGCACAAAAATTCGACTTATAGCGGGCGGTTTGCTGATGATGGCCACTGCTGGCTATGTGCAGGCAGATGCGCTCCAGCCAGACCCGGCATGGCAACAGGGGACGCTGGCAAATGGTTTACAGTGGCAAGTGTTAGCCACCCCGCAGCGCCCCAGCGACCGTATCGAGGTCCGTCTGCTGGTAAATACCGGTTCGCTCACCGAAAGTACTCAACAGAGCGGTTTCAGTCATCTTATTCCCCGTATTGCGTTAACCCAGAGTGGCGGCCTCGATGCCGCACAGGTGCGTTCACTGTGGCAGCAGGGATTTGACCCTAAGCGTCCGATGCCGCCCGTGACGGTCTCTTACGATTCCACGCAGTACAATCTCAGCCTGCCCAATAACCGTAACGATCTGCTGAAAGAGTCGCTGAACTATCTGGCGAATACGATGGGCAAACTGACTATCACCCCTGAGGTCGTGAATCACGCGCTGAGCACGGAAGACATGGTCACCACGCTGCCCGTTGATACCAAAGAGGGCTGGTGGCGCTATCGTCTGAAAGGGTCAGCGCTGCTGGGCCACGATCCTGCCGAGCCGGTGAAAATGCCGGTGGATGCGGCGAAAGTTCATGATTTCTACCAGAAATGGTACACCCCGGATGCGATGACGCTGATTATCGTCGGTAACGTCGATGCGCGTTCGGTGGCCGAGCAAATCAACAAAACGTTTGGTGAACTGAAAGGTAAACGCGAAACGCCTGCGCCAGTGCCGACGCTTTCACCGCTGCGTGCGGAAGCGGTAAGCATCATGACCGACGCCGTGCGCCAGGATCGTCTCTCCGTGATGTGGGATACGCCATGGCAGCCGATTCGTGAGTCCGCTGCGCTGCTGCGCTACTGGCGCGCGGATTTAGCGCGTGAAGCGCTGTTCTGGCACATTCAGCAGGCGTTGAGCAAAAACAACGCGAAAGACATCGGCCTCGGCTTTGACTGTCGCGTGTTGTTCCAGCGCGCCCAGTGTGCTGTCAACATTGAATCGCCAAACGACAAGGTTACCGCCAATCTGAGCATGGTGGCGCGTGAACTGGCGAAAGTGCGTGATAACGGCCTGCCGGAAGAAGAGTTCAACGCGCTGGTAGCGCAAAAGAATCTGGAATTGCAGAAGCTGTTTGCGACCTACGCCCGTACCGATACCGATATTCTGATCGGTCAACGTCTGCGTTCGCTGCAAAATCAGGTCGTGGATATCGCGCCCGAGCAGTATCAGCGTTTGCGTCAGGATTTCCTGAACAGCCTGACCGTTGAAATGTTGAATCAGGATCTGCGTCAGCAGTTATCACAGGATATGGCGCTGATTCTGCTGCAGCCGAAAGGTGAGCCGGAATTCAACATGAAGGCGTTACAGGCGACGTGGGAACAGATTATGACCCCGGTTGCGGCAGCGGCGACGCCAGCTGAGACGGATGAAGTGCATCCTGAAGTGACAGATATTCCGGCGGCGCAGTAGTGAAATCACAGAATTGCTGAATGTTGCTCGTTTATCAGGCCTACGGAGACGATTTCTGTAGGCCTGATAAGGCGTTTACGCCGCCATCAGGCGCTGGTCGATTTTACTGCGGCATGGCGTCGCGTGGGATAATCGCCCCGCGATGCTGAATGACGGTGCTGGCTGTCAGGTGACCCCGTCTGGCGGCTTCGGCGGCATCGCCACCGGTTAAACGAACGGCCAGATACCCGGCGCTGAACGAGTCGCCAGCGGCAGTGGTATCGATCACTTTCTCTTTTGGCAGTTTTACCGCAGGAACGTCGATCGGTTCTTGACCGTCGACAGACACCAGGCAAGAATCTGCACCCCGTTTCACGACCACTTCCTGCACTCCCGCGGCATGCGTACGTGCGATCACCTCTTCAACCGGCTTCACGCCCCAGAGCGCATCTTCGTCGTCCAGCGTCAGGAAGGCGATATCGGTGCATTCCAGCATCTTCTGATAAACCTGCTGGGTCTCTTCTTTGCTGGCCCACAGGCGCGGACGGTAGTTGTTGTCGAAAATGACTTTCCCGCCGTTGGCGCGGCATTCGCGCAGCAGCGACAGCAGTTTGTCACGGCTCGATGGGCTCAGGATCGCGAGGCTGATACCGCTCAGGTAGAGATAGTCAAAGGTCGCCAGCGCTTCGCAAATGGCCGCTGACTGCTCGCTCTCCAGCCAGAATTTCGCCGCCGCTTCGTTACGCCAGTAATAGAACGTCCGCTCGCCGGTGCTGTCGGTCTCGATGTAGTAGAGGCCCGGCAGACGGTTTTCCATGCGCTGCGTCAGTGAGGTATCCACGTTTTCACCGTGCCATGACTCCAGCATCTGCTGGCTGAAACTGTCCGTGCCCAGTGCCGTGACGTAGTGTACGGAGAGTGCCGCAGCATCAACCTGACGGGCAATGTAAACGGAGGTATTCAATGTATCGCCACCGAATCCGCGCTGAACATCTGCGCCTTTCTGTGACAGCTCAATCATGCATTCGCCAATCACGGCAATCTTTTTGGACATAGTCGTGAACCTGCTTAGAAAAAGTTAGCGTTAGTGTGCGCTGTGGGTGTTGGGTGGTCAATCATATTAAAACAACGTTCCAAAATTTTTTTTGAGCCAGTCCGTATTCTGCGTTGATTTTTACAAACGCGTTTTCAATTTTGCGCGTGACCGAACATAAAGTTCTCCGCCTGAAGGCCGATAACCTTTGACGAGTCGGGGCAGTAACACACTTAATCACGGGACATCTGAGATGATAAACCAGGTTATCCAGCAGCTAAGCAATTCCGAGGCGAGCGTTGAAAGCTTGCAGGATCGGCGCTTTTGGCTGCAGTGCGAGCGTGCTTACACTCACCAGCCGATTTACCAGACCAACGGACGCCTGTTAGCGGTTGAACTGCTGACGGTGGTGACGCATCCGGACAATCCGACCCAACGTATCGCTCCCGATCGCTATTTTGCCGGGGTGGCAGTGCGCCATCGCGTTGATATTGTCAAAGAACAACTTCAGTTGCTGGAGCAAAAGGCTGACTTTTTCCAGCGTCATGAATTACTGGCCTCCGTGAATGTCGATGGTCCAACGCTGCTCACCATGCGCCAGCAGCCCAACATTGTGCAGATGATTGAACGGATGCCGTGGCTGCGTTTTGAACTGGTAGAACATATTCATCTGCCAAAAGAATCCTCCTTCGCCAGCATGTGCGAGTTTGGCCCGCTGTGGCTGGATGATTTCGGGACCGGGATGGCTAACTTCTCTGCCCTGAACGAGGTCCGCTATGACTACATCAAAATCGCGCGCGAACTGTTCGTGATGCTTCGCCAGACGCCTGAGGGGCGCAATCTCTTTACCATGCTGCTGCAACTGATGAACCGCTATTGCCGCGGCGTGATCGTTGAAGGAGTGGAAACGCTGGAAGAGTGGCGCGATGTACAACGTTCGCCTGCCTTTGCCGCACAAGGCTATTTTCTGTCGCGCCCGGTCCCATTTTCCCATCTCGATGAGGTCATTCTGTCACTGTAAAAACCGGCGGTTTCCGCTAACTCCGTCTGGCTGGACTATCTTTAGGACAGGCAAGGGAAGACGTGAGGACGCTAACTATGACCAAAGCCGGAAAAATAACGACAGTAATAACAGGGACTTTCTTGTTGTTGATCGTTGTCGTTATCGTACTGATAGCGACATTTGACTGGAACCGTCTCAAACCGACCATCAACCAGAAAGTCTCTACCGAACTTAACCGACCGTTCGCCATTCGTGGTGATTTGGGTGTCGTCTGGGAGCGCCAAAAGCAGGAGACCGGCTGGCGCAGTTGGGTGCCGTGGCCGCACGTGCATGCTGAAGATATTATCCTCGGCAATCCCCCCGATATTCCCGAGGTGACGATGGTGCACCTTCCCCGCGTTGAAGCGACGCTCGCGCCGCTGGCGCTGTTAAGCAAAACCGTCTGGCTGCCGTGGATCAAACTGGTGAAACCCGATGCGCGGCTGATTCGCCTGTCTGAGAAGAACAATAACTGGACATTTGACCTGGCAGGCGCAGAAAACAAAGACGCCAATGCCAAACCTTCTGCCTGGTCTTTCCGGCTGGACACGATTCTCTTCGATCAGGGGCGGATCGCCATTGACGATAAGGTCAGCAACGCGGATATCGAGATCCTGGTCGATCCGCTGGGCAAGCCGTTGCCGTTCAGTGAAGTGACGGGAAGCAAAGCAAAAGGCGATAACGCGAAGGTTGAAGATTACGTGTTTGGCCTGAAGGCACAGGGGCGATACAACGGCGAACCGCTTACTGGAACGGGAAAGATGGGCGGTATGCTGGCGCTGCGTAGCGAAGGCGCCGCGTTTCCAGTGCAGGCTGATTTACGCTCCGGCAATACCCGAGTGGCGCTGGTGGGCGTGGTTAAGGACCCAATGAAGATGGGCGGCGTCGATCTGCAACTGAAATTCTCCGGGGATTCACTGGGCGAGCTGTACGATCTGACGGGGGTGCTGCTGCCGGATACGCCGCCGTTCGAAACGGACGGTCGGCTGGTGGCGAAAATCGATACCAACGCCTCGTCGGTGTTTGACTACCGGGAGTTCAATGGGCGAATCGGCGACAGCGATATTCATGGCTCGCTGACCTATACGACGGGGAAACCGCGTCCGAAACTGGAAGGCGACGTGGAATCACGCCAGCTCAGGCTGGCGGATCTGGGGCCGCTGATCGGCGTTGATTCCGGTAAAGGCGCGGAGAAAGCGCAGCGCTCAGAACAGAAAAAGGGGGAAAAGAGCATACAGCCAGCGGACAAAGTGCTGCCCTATGACCGCTTCGAAACGGACAAATGGAACGTGATGGACGCCGACGTGCGCTTCAAAGGGCGGCGTATTGAACATGGCAGCAGTCTGCCGATCCGCGATCTCTCAACCCACATCATTCTGCAGAATGCCGATCTGCGCCTGCAACCGCTGAAGTTTGGTCTGGCGGGTGGCAGCATCAGTTCAACGATTCATCTGGAAGGCGACAAAAAGCCGATGCAGGGGCGCGCAGATATTCAGGCGCGGCGCTTAAAACTGAAAGAACTGATGCCGAACGTCGAACTGATGCAGAAAACGCTGGGTGAAATGAACGGTGACGCCGAACTTCGCGGCAGCGGGAACTCCGTGGCGGCGCTGCTGGGCAACAGCAATGGCAACCTGAAACTGCTGATGAACGACGGGTTGATCAGCCGCAACCTGATGGAGATCGTTGGCCTGAACGTCGGGAACTACATTGTCGGGCAGATCTTTGGCGATGACGAAGTGCGGGTCAACTGTGCGGCGGCGAATCTCGATATTGTGAACGGCGTGGCGCGTCCGCAAATTTTTGCATTCGACACCGAAAATGCGCTGATCAACGTCACCGGGACGGCGAGCTTTGCCTCAGAACAGCTGGATTTGACCATCGACCCGGAAAGCAAAGGTATCCGCATCATTACCTTGCGTTCACCGCTGTATGTACGCGGAACGTTTAAGGATCCGCAGGCGGGGGTAAAAGCCGGTCCGCTGATTGCCCGTGGCGCGGTGGCTGCGGCGCTGGCGACGTTAGTGACGCCCGCCGCTGCGCTGCTGGCGCTGATTTCACCCTCGGAAGGGGATGCCAACCAGTGCCGGATGATTTTATCGCAGATGAAGAAATGATGGTGTGGTCTGCGTTGTGCCGGGTGGCGCTTGCGCTTACCCGGCCTACGGAAGTGGGGGTGTTTGTAGGCCGGGTAAGGCGTAGCCGCCACCCGGCATGTAAAGATTACAGCGACTGGTGACGCGTCTCATGGGTTAACAGCAGCGCGATCAGCGTTAACGCCGCCATAGACGCGAGATAGGTCCCTACTGCCGCCAGCCCATAGTTGGACTGTAACCATGCAGCGATATACGGCGCAACGGACGCGCCCAGAATCGAAGAGACATTATAGGAGAACGATGCGCCGGTGTAGCGCACTTCGGTCGGGAACAGTTCAGGCAGCAGTGCGCCCATCGGCCCAAACGTCAACCCCATCAGACTCAGCCCCAGCAGCAGGAAGGCGAAGACCAGCGCCGGATTGCCGGATCCCAGCAGCGGTTTAAAGGCGAACAGCGCGAACAGGATAATCATCGTGGTGATGATGACCATGCTCTTGCGACGACCAAAGGCGTCAGCGAGCAGGCCAGCAACCGGTACCATCACGCCAAAGCCAATGACCGCCATCATCAGCATCCACAACACTTCATTACGCGGCAGGCCCAGACCGACCGGCGCAGCGGCGGTACTGAACGTCATCGAATACACGGTCATGATATAAAACAGCGTATAGGTCGCCAGCATGATGAACGTGCCAAGGATCGTCACGCGAACGTGTTTGGTCAGCAGGGTTCCGAGCGGGATTTTCACCTGCTTTTTCGCGGCAGCCACTTTGGCGAAGACCGGCGTCTCATGCAGCGACACGCGGACATACAGACCGATAATCACCAGCACCGCCGAGAAGATAAACGGTACGCGCCAGCCCCAGCTCATGAACTGCTCATCGGTCAGCAGCCAGGAGAGCAGCAGGAAGGTGCCGTTGGCAAAGAAGAAGCCAATGGGGGCACCCAGCTGCGGGAACGAACCGTACAGCGCACGCTTACGCGGCGGGGCATTCTCTGTTGCCAGCAGCGCCGCACCGCCCCATTCTCCGCCCAGTCCCAGCCCCTGACCAAAACGTGCCAGCGCCAGCAGCAGCGGGGCGAAGATGCCAATGGTGGCGTAGCCGGGCAGCAGGCCGATGATCACCGTCGAGATCCCCATTGTCAGCAAAGACGCCACCAGCGTCACTTTACGCCCTACCCGGTCGCCAAAGTGGCCGAAGAGCGCGGAACCAATCGGGCGCGCGACAAAGGCGATAGCGAACGTGGCGAGCGACTGTAGCGTTGCCGCCGTCGGGTCGCCCTGCGGGAAGAAGATGTGCGGGAAGACAATCACGGCGGCGGTCGCATAGATGTAGAAGTCGAAGAACTCAATGGCAGTGCCAATGAGCGAGGCGACGACAACTTTATTGCGCGAATTGACCGGGGTATGTTCCTGCTCGTTATCGAGTGTGGTGGCGGTTGCTTGCATAGTATTTTCTTATTTTTGGCGAACGAACGGCCATATTACGCACAGCAAAAGCGACATTTCAATCTGTAACAACCGCTCAACATGGTTAAAAATCAGGCAAAAAGCGGATAATGTTTATGCCTGCGATTTCTCGTCCATGAAATGCTTCACACAATTTTAAAATTAGTGGATAAAACTGGTTTTTGGTTAAATAAAAGTTAAGGGCTGGATTTAAATGCTGAATGAGTGAGGCGATGCGGAAGTAAGTGCCTGACCATATTGCCGGATGACGGCGCAAGCGCCTGATCCGGCCTACGATTTGCGATGTTTTGTAGGCCGGATAAGCGCAGCGCCATCCGGCAGAGGGTGAGAATCAACGGTGCGTTTTGCCCGGCATCCGGGGATCGTCCTTGTACTCGGCGGTCGCAATCCACGCCGCGCAGAACAGCGTCAGGCGCGCGAAAAAGTAGAAGAACGCCATCAGCCCCAGCACGGAACCAAACGCCGCGCCGGAGGGCGATTTCACCAGCGCCGGCAGGGTCCAGGTCATGATGATTTTAATGACTTCAAAGCCAATCGCCGCAATCAGCGTGCCGCGAATCAACGCTTTTTTACGTGGGCGATGACGCGGTAAGCGCCAGAAAATCCAGAAGAACAGCAGATAGTTAGCGAAAATAGAGATCGCCAGGCCAATCAGCCGCCAGGTGGGCTTCAGCCACTCTATGCTGTCGAGGTAGAGGGCAGAGATAATCATCTGCTGCGCTGAACCGGCGACCGAGGTGATCGACAGCGTCACAATCAGCGCAATCAACAGGCCAATCAGAGAGATAAAATCACGCAGGTATTTGATCCAGATTTTCTCCTGATCCTGTGGCGTGCGTTCCCAGACGTCCCGCGACTGGGCGCGTATCGCCTCGCGCAGGTTACCCATCCAGTTAATCCCGGAGTAGAGGGCAATCCCTAATCCGACCAGGCCGACGGTGGTACGCTGCTGGACAGCCGTATTGATGGTGCTTTTCAGCGTAGCGGCAAGCGTCGGGTCGCTGACGTTCATCAGGATTTTATTGAAGATGTCCTGCAACAGCGTGGGATGTGAGGCGAGAATAAAGCCCGCGGCGGCAAACGACACCATCAGGATGGGGATCATCGACAAAAACGAGAAGTAGGTGATGGCCGCGCCGAACTGATTCCCTAACCGATCGTTAAAGCGTTCTGCCGCGCGGAGCAGGTGCGCAATTACCGGGATGCGCTGGATTTTTTCGACGGTGGTGGTCACCGTTTTCAGCTTCTCGCTGGCGGCGTTTTTCATCTCGTGCTTTGCGGCCCCGGCTGTGTCGACTTTGCGTACCGGGTCGTGTTCAAGTTCCTCAGTGGGGCGTTTTACGTCGTTATCCTGCATCATCAGGTCAGGCGTCCTTCTTTTGTTAATTCTCTGGACAGTATAGCGTCTCAGCCCACGTAGTCCTTCATCACGCCGGTCAGCCACTCCATAAACAGGTGCACGCGGCGTGAAAGATTACGCCGGTGCGGGTAGAGCAGCGATACCGGCATCGGCGAGGCGCGGTACTGCGGGAGCACCTCAACAAGCGTACCGCTGCGTAACGCCTCACGAACCCCGACACGAGGAACCTGAATAATTCCCAGCCCTGCCAGACAGGCGGCGTGATAGGTTTCGGTGCTGTTTACCGTCAGAGTGCCGCCGGTTTTAATCCACTGCGTCCCGCTGCTGGTGGCGATTTCAAAACCCGGAGGTCGTGTCCCCAGGTTTAGCGAGTAGTGCACCACTGCGTGGGAAGCGAGATCCTCCAGGCTTTCCGGATAGCCAAAACGCGCCAGGTACTGCGGGCTGGCGCAGTTGATCACGGTAAGCTTGCCCAGCGGGCGGGCGATCAGACCGGAATCCTTTAGCGTGCCGACCCGCACCACGCAGTCAAAACCTTCGCGGATCAAATCCACCAGCCGATCGCTGCTGCTGAGCTCCAGCTCGATTCCCGGATACTGCTGTAAAAAGGCGGGTAGTCGAGGGATCACCAGATTTCGTGCGACGCCAACCGGCATATCGACCCGTAATTTGCCGCTGATACTGGTGGGATCGTGCTGGAACAGACCATCCAGTTCATCCAGATTGCTCAACAAGTCTTTCGCCCGCTCGTAGTAGACCATGCCGTCTTGCGTCAGTTGTACCCGCCGCGTGGTGCGGTGCAAAAGCTGAGTCCCCAGATGGTTCTCCAGCGCCTGAATCTGGCGCGATACGCTACCTTTAGGGAGTCCCAGGGTGTCGGCAGCGCGAGAAAAACTCTCCAGCTCCGCGACACGAATGAATAACTGCATTGCATGAATTTTATCCATTCTATGACCCTATTGTTGTTCCGGATGAAACAGTTATGCGCAATTAGCGACATTTATTGTTTTTCTATCACCTAATAAGCTTTATCTCAATCAACACAACAGATGAAATGAGGTTTCTTATGACGCAACGTATCGCATTGGTGACCGGCGGGAGCCGCGGACTGGGTAAAAACGCCGCGCTTAAGCTGGCGGACAAAGGAACGGATATTCTCTTTACCTATCACAGCCAACAGCAGGCAGCGCTGGATGTCGTCGCTGAAATTGAGCAAAAGGGCAGGAAAGCGGCGGCAATTCAACTGAATGTCGGTGATACGGCTGGCTTTGTCGCTTTCGCCGCCGAGGTGAAAACGCAGTTGCAAACCCGCTGGAATCGACAGACGTTTGATTATTTAGTGAACAACGCCGGAATCGGCTTATATGCGCCCTTTGCCGACACGTCAGAAGAGATGTTTGACGAACTGATGCGCATCCATTTTAAAGGCCCGTTTTTCCTGACGCAGCACCTGCTGCCGCTGATCAACGAAGGCGGGCGTATTCTTAATGTTTCAACCGGGCTGGCGCGTTTTGCGTTGCCGGGGTACGCCGCCTACGCATCCATGAAGGGGGCGATGGAAGTGCTGACACGTTACCAGGCGAAAGAACTTGGTGCGCGTGGGATCTCGGTCAACGCCATCGCGCCCGGCGCGATTGAAACCGACTTTGGCGGTGGACGCCTGCGGGATAATAAAGAGCTGAATGCGTACGTGGCTTCGCAAACGGCCCTGGGCCGCGCCGGTCTTCCCGATGATATTGGCGATGCGATCGCCGCGTTACTCAGCGACGAGCTGGCCTGGATGACGGCGCAGCGTATCGAAGTTTCGGGAGGGATGTTCCTGTAAGCCGAATTCAGCGAGCCGTTGTGCTTGCTGAATGAACATGAAATGCGAATTTTAATTCTGTTACATAATTCCGCGCAGGAGACAATTTCTTTTCTCATGCGCGTTCGTTATTCTTTCCGTGATTTAATATTCAATTAATTTAAGAAGTGGTGAGATATAAGGAATGTCTTACTTTATTGCCTGCTTTCTATACCTGAATGTAATTCTCATGTTTCAGCTGTAAAAATTTATTTTTTTACTTTTCTCCCATCCCGATATCTGTAGAATGACCCTCCGCCAAATGGCGAATGTTTATTTTACCCGTCGGGTAATACCCTTCCCCTCCTTAATATTATTATCGAAAACGGTGGAGAGAGTAATGAAAATCATCATGTTTGACAGGCAGTCAATATTTATTCATGGAATGAAAATCAGTTTACAACAGCGAATTCCAGGAGTGAGTATTCAGGGTGTCAGTCAGGCCGATGAACTCTGGTACAAACTGGAAGAGAACCCGGAAGCCCTGCTTATGCTGGACGGCGATCTTGACGGCGAATTCTGCCGTTGGCTTCTGCAAAAAATGGTGCAACAGTTTCCACTCGTCAAAACCTTAATTATCGCGACAGACTGCGGTAAAAAAGGGTTGCAGGAGCTGGCGCAATATAACGTTTTGGCCATTATTCCACGCGATTCTGAGGCGGAAAAATTTGCGCTGGCGATCAATAGCGTCGCGATGGGGATGATGTTTTTACCCGGCGAATGGTTAACGACGCCGCCCACAGAATGCCGCGATATTAATGCGCTAAGCGCTCGTCAACGAGAGATTCTCGCGATGCTGGCGTCAGGTGAGTCAAATAAGGAAATTGGCCGAGCGCTAAATATTAGTACCGGAACGGTGAAGGCGCATCTTGAATCACTCTATCGCCGACTGGATGTTAAAAATCGCACCCAGGCGGCCATGCTGTTGGTTCAGTCGTAATAATCTGTAGTTATATTACGACCGGAGATCCTGCGGTCGTAATATATTCCTGTTTTAATAACCCCAGCAGCCAGTCATTCTGCCAGCGCTGTTGCAGCCAGTAGCTCTCCCTGAGCGTGCCTTCCAGTACAAATCCCACTTTTTCCAGCACATGTCTGGAAGCCTGATTACCTTCAGTGACGCAGGCGGTCAGACGGCGCAGGCCACCGCAGGTAAATGCGTAATCACAGACGGCCCGTAACGATTCTGTCCCGTATCCCTTTCCCTGCGCGTCAGGCGCCAACAAAAAGCCAACCTCGGCACACGCTTCTGCGCGATGAATGTAGCCCGTTACACCGAGGGGATTGTGGGTTTCGTTATCGCACAGGATCAGACACAGCCAGTGCGGGTCACCCGGATGCCATGCCGGTAAGCGAGAATCGAACGCTTCCCGAATCTCGCCCTCGCTTCGCGCGTCTGCCACATGGCGCATCACATTCCTATCTTGCTGGAGTGCGAGAAAAAAAGGCCAGTCGGCAGGGGCGATAGGGCGGCAGGTCAGACGGGCTGTTTTCAGTATGGGCACGGGCTCTCTCCTGAGATATTTCTCAATGTTCACGTAGCGGTCACTGTAATAATTATTGAACTTGTTATATCTATAAAAACTAATAATTAAAACAAAGAACTAAAACAAAATTAATGACCTCCGCATGGGGGCACTTTTGGCGAAGGAAGAGAATGACAATTAGCGTTTTGACGACACGCACGACCTTTGAGCACTGCCTGGGGATTATCCGCCAGGCCTCGGTGGAGATCCTGCTGCTGCTGGGGGTGCATGCCTCCGACGGTAAAGATCCGCGCTGGTTTCTGGAACATCTGGATCAGGCCCGGCTGAATCTGGGCGGCTGGAGCCAGGTCGCCAGGCGTTTGCACCTTAACGACGCTCAGTTGAGCCAGTTCACGCTGCAACTGCGCCATCTTCAGCAGTGCGTACCGCAATATGACAGCGGGCAGGAGGTCAGTGAAAACCAACTGATTGCCGCTCTGCGCGTGGTCAGGTCGCTGGAACAACTGCGCCATCATCAGTCGTTACTTAATTTTAAAACAGAGATTGAAGAGGCGGACCACAGTCAGCAAGTGCGCGCAGAGCGGCAGTTACGCGCGATTGAACTGACCCTGACCGCGCTGATCTCGCAGATGTGGCCGGATAAAACGCAGCTCAATAATTACCTTAAAGACAACTTTGGCGCGGATAAGCTCAGGCGCTGGATTAAGCTGGGCGAACGCCAGGATCCGCTGAATGGCATGCGTTTTGGTGAGCTGGCGCTGATGATTGTCGATAAGAAGATTTTTACCCGCCACTATTCCGGAATCTTTAACGATGCCTCAGTGCTGACCCTGTTTGTCGAACCGCGTCTGACGCTGCGGGTGTTTCTCGATGACTGTCGGCAGGCTCGTAACACGGTGCTGGCCGGAGAGCCGCTGTCATCAGCACAGTTGACGCTACTCTCCTGTCAGTTTCAGCATATTGTCCGTCCCGTCCAGCGTGCCTATGAACAGGGACGCGCCCGCATTAACCCGGCAACGTTGATGATTGTGGAAGAGGGGCAACTGGCACAGTTTTGGGAGGACGCGCGGAAAAAGGACCGTCAGGCCGGGGGGGACACAGAGGAAATTGGCGAATCTGTTGAACCGCCGCGTAAGCGCTCGCTGCGTACGGCAGAAGAACGTGAGCAGCTGATCACGGGCGTGCTCTGGGGCGCGGTGGGGCTCATGGTGATCGCCATCCTGGGCGGCGGTGCGTGGTTAGTGAGTTCGCAGCCGCCCGCGCCCTCGCCGAACATCAAGATCACTCAGGCGGAACCTAAGCGCGAATTGCCTTCCGCACGCGAAATGGTGACGCAGATGGGCATCACCTGGGATGTGTTTAACATGCGTGCGGCGATAGACAGGAATGACAGCCGGGTCACCGCGCTCTTTTTGCAGGGCGGCATGAACTGGCAGGTCTCGTGGACCGAAGCGGCGTTTGCCCGCAACAATACGGATGTCCTTGAGTTGCTGTTGCGTTATCCCTCACAGATGGATGAAAACAAACCCTGTCGCCGGTTTATCAACACGGTTGGTCACGCGATGTCTGGCGGCGCGCCGTTGACGAGTCAACACAAAGCCTATTTGCGGCGCTTTTGCACGGTGCCTGCGGTGGTATCGCGACAGCAGCATGATACCGAGCAGGCAGAGAGACGCTATCGTGCCGATCCCAGCGCGGATAACAAGAAGTGGCTGAAAATCCAGAGCGCCGTTTATGAGGTGATCCGTTAGCCATTACGGCTCCCCATACAACCCGATTAAACGGCGCGCGACGCCGTTGGTCCAGCCAAAGCCATCCTGCAACGGATATTCCCCGCCGCCGCCTTCGCGCGGGGTGCCGCTGGCGATGTGGTATTTCTCAATGAGCTTATGGTGCTGCTGATAAAAGTGATTCACCGTCTGGAGCCAGCTATGGGCGATTTCATCTCCCAACGCATCATCGCCGTACATCTTAAAGCCCTGAATCGCCATCCACTGTAGCGGTGCCCAGCCGTTGGGTTTATCCCACTGTTCGCCCGTTTCGTATTCGGAGGCCATAATACCGCCGGGGGTCAACAGACGGGTACGCACGGTATCTCCCAGCCGATCGGCCTGTTCATGGGTCGCCATCCCGACGTAGAGCGGAACGATGCTGGCGGCAGAAAACAGCGCCATTTGCTCACGCCGCCAGTCATAGTCGCGGTAGCAGCCATTTTCCTCATCCCACAAATAGCGATTGATGGCAGCCCGCCGGTTGCTCGCCTTCTGGCGGAACTGCGCTTCAACGTCGCGCTCCCCTTTCAGCGCCGAGATATTGGCAATAGCGCTCTCCAGTTTGAACAGGAACGCGTTGAGATCGATAGGGATAAACTGCGTAGTGCGAATGCTTGCCAGTCGCCCGGCGTCGCGCAGCCAACGGGAGGAGTAATCCCAGCCGGATGCCGCGCCCGCACGCAGATCGCGGTACACCTCATTCGGTGGACGTCCTGAGTGTTTGGCGGTTTCCACATCCTCCAGCCATGACTCATCGCGCGGCGTGTCGCGGTCATCCCAGTAGCGGTTAAGCAGGGAACCGTCCGGCATCCTGACGACATGACGATAGGCCTGATTGAGCACCAGCGACTCTGCGCCGTCCATCCAGAAGGCATACTCCATTTTCAGATGATCGAGGTAGCGCCGTGCGCCGCGTACGCCGTCCTCCTCGAACAGCTCGACCATCAGCGCAAACACCGGCGGCTGCGAGCGGCTGAGATAATAGGTGCGGTTGCCGTTCGGAATGTGACCGTAGTTTTCAATCATCCATGCGAAGTTATCCGCCATACACTTCAGCAGGTCTTCTCGACCGCTTTCCGCGAGGCCCAGCATGGTGAAATAGGAGTCCCAGTAGTAGGTTTCGCTGAATCGACCACCCGGTACGATATAGGACTGCGGCAGTGCCAGCAGCGATGACCACGGAATGTGATCCTGCGGTTCACGGGTTAGCACCGGCCACAGCTGGTCGATATGCTCTTTCAGGGAATTTTCGGGGTTGGAGACATATTCGGTACCGTACTCTTCCGGTAACCAGAAATGATTTTCAACAAAGCGTCGCAGGTCGAAGTCCCGATGACGGCGGACTTTACGGTAGCGAATCAGGATATCGAGCGGATCCATTTTCGGCGCGCAGTCAGGAAAGGTTTTGCTGTCGGCAAAAATCTTTGAGCACTGAACGTGCTCAAAGAGTTCCAGATAACGGTCGGCTGGCGTCAGCGCGTCAGAGGCGGGAAGCCCCTCGATCATCTCAGGTTCCGGCTCTGCCTCGATCATCTCATCCAGCTTTAACTCGCACGGATCCGTTTCGTAGAAAAGATCGACGTCGATCGTGAATTCCTCTGACGGGGCGTGTTGTAGTTTCTGGTTGATCATAATGAGAAAGGCCTCCGGATTGCGTCGTAAAAGATACGGGTGTTGCCCGGCTGTCTTTTAAGCGTAGACATTCGCTTCGATACGTGGGGGATAAAGCGTGCGGTAGATCACGTTTATATAGCATCCATAAATGAACACTTTTGTATATCCGACTGATTTATAAATGATTAATGGATGACGGAAAAGTTGGAAAGAAAAACAAAATTAGGAACATTCGTTCAGCCCTCAGTCTGGTATGAGATATAGCATAGCAATGGGGAGTATTATCTATCGATACTTTTAGTTAACTAACACGATTATCATTATTTTGCATTTTCTATAGATAATCTGTCTAAACAGTGTCTGCTATTATCGATGATATTCATGGGACGTTTGAATAATGGGAAAATGGAATGAATAGAGAACTGGAAATCCTTATCGATCAGAATACATGGCCTAAAAAAAATAAACTACCACACTTTCCAAAAAGTTTTCATAACGGTTCTATTATTGATAATATCAATATCCCTTCCATGCTTTTGATGATAGGTTATTTAACGACGCCGACCTCATCGACAGGCGTTTCGTTAAGTGAATTTTGGGCGTGGATAAGATATCTTTCAGCTGTTACCAACGATAAAGATATGCGTCTGACGGATAGTTTCTACGCTCTTGATGCCCACCAAAAAACAATACTGAGTGATGATTTTGGTATGGGCGTTCCTATGCTTTGGTTAATGTCCTCTCTTTCACTCAATCAGATTGTGGATGGTAATTATTTTATACAAAAAATAGCCGCATCCGTTAATGCAAAATCCGTAAGAACAGGTAAGCGCGGACCTAATAAGACCCCTGATTTTGTAGCCAAAGATCATTATGGCGACTGGCATGTTATCGAATGTAAAGGTACTCAATCAGGACCCGAATACAGCGATAAGCAACTGGGGATAAAAGGGAAGAAAGGTACGGGTGGGATAGTACAAAAGAAATCGATTGTTTTCCCGACAGGGCATACCGGACAAAGGCTAGCCTGTGGCTTGAGTATCGGTATTGAGAACCGTAGCTCAAGCCTTCTGAAAATCGTGGATCCGGAACCCGACGAACCCTTTGAGGTCGATGAACAGAATATGATCTATGCCGAGGATGCGATTACTCGTGGTGCGATATCCAAATATCTGCGTTTGTCCGGGCTGGAAATCACAGCTGAACGTATTGCGGCCCCTTTGGGACGTACTCCTGATGTAAATCGATATAAAAGTCGAACGGCTGAAAGTCATCGTGTGGAATGGGTTAAAGAACGGGAACAGCGATCTTATTTTGAGCTTCGCCAGTTTCTGGATACACAAAAAATAAAAAAACATTTTAACGGTCGAGAGCGCGTTATTGAACTACCCAGGTCTGTGGTCGTAGACGATAAAATAATCTCTAAAGTTATTATCAGACAAGAGATAAATAATGAAGCAATAGAAGATCTTTTAATACGTCAATATAATGATGGGCCTATTGTCGAGTCTTTTGCTTATCGACTTGCGACTGCACGAAGAAATCGTATTATGTCGACAGAATTTGCATCTCGACTGAATTTTGGTGAAATTTTTCAATCGGAAATTATCTTATCCAGATAAGACGCGATACATGCCTTATTGAACAAGACTTATCCGGGTAGATAAGTCTTGTTATTTTAACGATTAACGCATGGTCACGAACTCTTCCGCTGCCGTCGGGTGAATGGCGACGGTATTGTCGAAGTCTTTCTTGGTGGCGCCCATTTTCAGCGCCACCGCAAAGCCCTGCAACATTTCGTCCATGCCAAAGCCGATGCCGTGGATGCCGACGATTTTCTCTTCCGGGCCAACGCAGACTAACTTCATACGGCACGGCTGACGGTGCGAGGTCACCGCGGTATACATTGCGGTAAATGAGGATTTATACACTTTCACCTGATCGTCGCCATACTGCTCGCGCGCCTGCGGTTCAGTCAGACCCACGGTGCCAATCGGCGGGTGGCTGAAGACCACGGTCGGGATGTTGCTGTAGTCCAGATGTTCGTCCGGCTTGTTGTTAAACAGACGCTCGGAAAGACGACGGCCTGCCGCAACGGCAACCGGAGTCAGCTCGACGGCACCGGTATTGTCACCGACGGCATAAATTCCATCCACGCTGGTGTTCTGGTATTTATCGACAACGATATACCCTTTTTCGTTGGTTTTTACCCCAGTCGCGGCCAGGTTGAAGTTATCGGTGGCCGGTTCGCGACCAATCGCCCAAATCAGGCAATCGACCGTTTCGCTGCGACCGTCTTCCAGTTCGAGCGTCAGGCTACCGTCGGCATTTTTTATCACCGCTTTCGGGATCGCATGGGTATGGAGCGCCGGCCCTTCGGCATTCATCACTTCGACCAGGGTTTCGGTGATCATCGGATCAAAGCTGCGCAGCGGCGCGTGTTTACGCACGAACAGATGGGTTTTGGCCCCCAGACCGTTAATCACGCCCGCCAGTTCCACGGCGATATAACCGGCACCGACAACGGCGACGCGCTCAGGCAGGGCTGGCAGTTCAAAGAAACCGTCGGAGTCGATACCGTATTCCACGCCCGGAATATTCGGGTGGCTCGGACGACCGCCGGTGGCAATCAGGATATGGTCAGCGGTAATGGTCTCACCGTTGACTTCGATCGTTTTGGCATCGACGAAGCGGGCAAAGCCTTTGATCACATCAACGTTATTCTTACCCAGCACGTTGTCATACGAGGTGTGAATGCGGTCGATATAGGCGGTACGGCTGGCAATCAGCGTATCCCAGTTGAATTTATTGATCGTGGTGTCAAACCCGTAGTCCGGGCCGTACAGGTGGATCGCTTCACGGATTTGTGCAGCATGCCACATCACTTTTTTCGGGACGCAACCAACGTTGACGCAGGTGCCGCCCAGTTCTTTGGCTTCAATCAGCGCACACTTCTGGCCGTACATGGCTGCACGGTTAATCGAGGCGATACCGCCGCTACCACCGCCGATGGCGATGTAGTCATAATGCTTGCTCATGAGTCTTATCCTTCCATTCTGATTGCCGCGATTGTATACCTGAAATCACCAGGTTTCACCGATGGCTGCGATTACTCTGGCACGATCCAGTTTACCGAGGTATGCCCGGTACCTGCTGGCACCAGCTTGCTGTGTAGCCAGGGCAGCACGGTGTTCATTTGCGCTTCCAGCTTCCATGGCGGGTTGATCACAATCATGCCGGAGGCGGTCATGCCGCGCTGGTCGCTGTCCGGGCGCACCGCCAGCTCAATTTGCAGGATTTTACGGATACCGGTCGCTTCCAGGTCATGCACCATGCGCTTGATTTGCTGACGCAATACGACCGGATACCACAGGGCATATGTCCCGGTGGCAAAACGTTTATAGCCTTCGTTGATCCCGGCGACGACGGCCTGATAGTCCGATTTAATTTCGTAAGGTGGGTCGATGAGGATCAAGCCGCGACGGGAGACCGGCGGTAGCTTCGCCTTCAACTGCTGATAACCATCGGCACGGGCCACGCGGGCACGCTCATCTTTCTGGAATTCTCCTCGCAGCAGCGGGAAGTCGCTCGGGTGTAACTCAGTCAGGTGCAGACTGTCCTGCGCGCGTAGCAGCTGACGGGCAATAAGCGGAGAACCCGGGTAGTAACGCAGCTGTCCGCTGCGGTTAAAGTGTTTGACCACGCCAATGTATGGCTCCAGCTCGGCAGGCAGATCGTCCTGCTGCCAGACGCGAGCGATGCCTTCCAGGTATTCGCCGGTACGTTCAGCCTGCTCGCTGCTTAGCTGATAACGGCCCGCGCCTGCATGGGTGTCCAGATAGAGAAACGGTTTATCTTTCTCTTTAAGCGACTCGATGATCAGGCTCTGAACCGTGTGTTTAAGGACGTCGGCGTGGTTGCCAGCGTGGAAGCTGTGGCGATAACTGAGCATGGGTAAACGTGTTCCAGGTTATAAACGTAGGCCCGAGCAGCGTCACGCTTTCGGGCGAAAAAAAGCATATCGCCACAGTATACAGAAAAGTCACCGCTGCCGCGAAAGCGCAACGCCTGGCATTGAAATTCACTACACTTAACCCCATGCTACATACATTACATGGCGGATGGCGACGCTAACGCGTCTTATCCGACTTACGGGTCCCTGCCTTTGTAGGTCGGGTAAGGCGCAGCCGCCACCCGACAACAACGCGCATACGCGTTTGTTTCCCCCTTTTTAACCAGGACTGTGCATATGACGAATCCATTACTGACTCCCTTCGAACTGCCGCCGTTTTCCGCAATCAAGCCTGAGCATGTTGTTCCCGCCGTCACCAAAGCGCTGAACGACTGCCGTGAGAATGTGGAACGTGTGGTCGCGCAGGGCGCACCGTATTCCTGGGAAAATCTTTGCCAACCACTTGCGGAAGTCGATGACGTCCTGGGGCGTATTTTTTCTCCGGTCAGCCATCTGAATTCAGTGAAAAACAGCCCGGAACTGCGCGAAGCCTATGAGCAAACCCTGCCGCTGTTGTCGGAATACAGCACCTGGGTTGGTCAGCATGAAGGTCTGTATAAGGCATACCGCGACCTGCGTGATGGCGACCATTACGCCACACTCAATACCGCGCAGAAAAAAGCCGTTGATAATGCGCTGCGTGATTTTGAACTCTCCGGGATTGGCCTGCCGAAAGAAAAACAGCAGCGTTACGGAGAGATCGCCACCCGCCTGTCTGAGCTTGGCAACCTGTACAGCAACAACGTGCTCGACGCCACCATGGGCTGGACGAAGCTGATTACTGACGAAGCAGAGCTAGCCGGGATGCCGGAAAGCGCGCTGGCGGCGGCGAAAGCGCAGGCTGAAGCGAAAGAGCAGGAAGGGTATCTGCTGACGCTGGATATCCCGAGCTATCTGCCGGTGATGACCTACTGCGACAATCCGGCATTGCGTGAGGAGATGTACCGCGCCTATGTGACCCGCGCCTCCGATCAGGGGCCGAACGCCGGTAAATGGGATAACAGCCCGGTGATGGAAGAGATTCTCACCCTGCGTCATGAACTGGCGCAACTGCTGGGCTTTGAAAGCTACGCCTTTAAATCGCTCGCCACTAAAATGGCGGAAAACCCGCAGCAGGTGCTGGGGTTCTTAACCGATCTGGCAAAACGCGCGCGTCCGCAGGGCGAGAAAGAGCTGGCGCAACTGCGTGCTTTCGCAAAAGCAGAGTTTGGCGTTGATGAGCTGAACCCGTGGGATATCGCGTACTACAGCGAAAAACAGAAACAGCACCTTTACAGCATCAGCGACGAACAGTTGCGTCCGTACTTCCCGGAAAACAAAGCGGTGAACGGCCTGTTTGAAGTGGTGAAGCGCATATACGGCATCACCGCGAAAGAGCGTCACGATGTGGATGTCTGGCATCCGGACGTGCGGTTCTTCGAACTGTATGACGAAAACAACGAACTGCGCGGCAGTTTCTATCTTGACCTGTACGCCCGTGAAAACAAACGCGGCGGGGCGTGGATGGACGACTGCGTCGGTCAGATGCGCAAAGCGGACGGTTCTCTGCAAAAACCGGTCGCCTACCTGACCTGTAACTTTAACCGCCCGGTCAACGGCAAACCGGCGCTGTTTACCCATGACGAAGTGATCACCCTGTTCCACGAGTTTGGTCACGGCCTGCACCACATGTTGACCCGTATCGAAACCGCAGGGGTTTCCGGGATCAACGGCGTGCCGTGGGATGCGGTCGAACTGCCGAGCCAGTTTATGGAAAACTGGTGCTGGGAGCCGGACGCGCTGGCGTTTATCTCCGGTCATTACGAGACGGGCGAACCGCTGCCGAAAGAACTGCTGGATAAAATGCTGGCGGCGAAGAACTACCAGGCGGCGCTGTTCATCCTGCGTCAGCTGGAGTTCGGTCTGTTTGACTTCCGTCTGCATGCGGAATTTGACCCGCAGCAAGGGGCAAAAATCCTTGAAACGCTGGCGGAGATTAAAAAACAGGTCGCCGTGGTGCCGGGACCGTCATGGGGCCGCTTCCCGCATGCCTTCAGCCATATTTTCGCCGGCGGCTACGCGGCGGGATATTACAGCTATCTGTGGGCTGACGTGCTGGCTGCGGATGCCTTCTCCCGCTTCGAAGACGAGGGGATTTTCAACCGCGATACCGGTCAGTCGTTCCTCGACAATATCCTGACGCGCGGCGGCTCCGAAGAACCCATGGAACTGTTCAAACGCTTCCGTGGCCGCGAGCCGCAGCTCGACGCGATGCTGGAGCATTACGGAATCAAAGGTTAATTTACCCGTCATACTTCAAGCCGCCTCTTCGGCAACTGCACTCATTCACCCTGGTCGCGTACTGTTTGTACGCTCCCAGGGATTTATTCCCTTGTTGCCTCGATGCAACTCGAATTATTTAGGGTAAAGCGGAAGTGAAAATCTGCTTAATTGATGAAACGGGCGCCGGAGACGGCGCCTTATCTGTTCTGGCTGCCCGCTGGGGGCTGGAACACGATGAAGACCATCTGATGGCGCTGGTGCTGACTGCGGAACATCTGGAGTTGCGTAAACGTGATGAACCGAAGCTCGGCGGCATTTTCGTCGATTTTGTCGGCGGGGCGATGGCGCACCGGCGCAAATTTGGCGGCGGTCGCGGCGAGGCGGTCGCCAAAGCGGTCGGTATCAAAGGCGATTATTTGCCGGATGTGGTGGATGCCACGGCAGGGCTGGGACGTGATGCCTTTGTCCTTGCCTGCGTCGGCTGTCATGTGCGGATGCTGGAACGTAACCCGGTGGTGGCGGCGTTGCTCGACGACGGACTGGCACGCGGCTATGCCGATGCGGAAATTGGCCCGTGGTTGCAGGCGCGTTTGCAGTTGATTCATGCTTCCAGCCTGACGGCGCTGACCGATATCACGCCGCGTCCGCAGGTGGTTTATCTCGATCCTATGTTTCCCCATAAGCAGAAAAGCGCGCTGGTGAAGAAAGAGATGCGGGTATTTCAGTCGCTGGTGGGACCGGATCTGGACGCTGACGGTCTGCTCGAACCTGCGCGTCAACTCGCGACTAAACGCGTGGTGGTGAAACGTCCGGACTATGCGCCGCCGCTGGCGGATGTCGCCACGCCGAATGCGGTGGTGACCAAAGGGCACCGGTTTGATATTTATGCCGGCACGCCTTTGGCGGATTAACAAATTGCCTGATGGCGCTGCGCTTATCAGGCCTACGATTTAGCGTCGTTTGTCGTTTGTCGTTTGTCGTTTGTCTTTTGTAGGCCGGATAAGGCGTGAGCCGCCATCCGGCAATACGGATTACACAAATGGTGCCAGAGGATCGGCAATCTCAAACGCGACGGCTTTATCGGCCTTCGGCGGGTAGATAAGCTCACGAGTAATCGACAGCTTCAGTTTCTTCGCCTCGGCACGCGTCAGTTTTACCTGCTGATCCCATCCTTCGGTATAGACCGCACCCCAGGCCCCCAAATCCAGACAGGTGACGTAGTTTTCCTGACGATACGGCAGGGGGGCGACGTCCAGCAGGCTGGCTGCGGCATTGTTCCCGGCAAATTTACCCAGCAGGATCGCATGCTGGCAGGTCATTAATGCGTGATTGCCCTTATCGTCAGTGGCGGCGTAAGCCACATCGCCGGTGGCATAAATATCGTCATAACCCACCACTTGCAGGTTAGCGTTGACGTGCAGACGACCCTGACGGTCGCGTGGGGCATCAATTTGTGTCGTCAGATCGTTAGCCTGGACACCCACGGTCCAGATGACGGTCTGTGAAGCGATAGTTCGTCCGTCCTTCAGCGTAACGCCTGAGGCATTCACGCTTTCCACGTCGGCGTTTACCTGCCATTCCACACCCAGTTCAGCCGAGGCTTCGACAATGACGTTACGCAATGCGTTGCTGTAGCGTGAACCTGGCTGGGGGCCGCGTTCTACTACGACTACTCTGGTCTTAGCTTCAGCACCAAAAATGTCGCGCAGACGGCCCGGCAGCTCCAGCGCCATTTCAATGCCGGTAAAACCGCCCCCGCAGACGACCACGGTATTACGCGCTTCACTCTCGGGTTGGCTTGCCAGACTCTGTAAATGCTTTTCAAGTACAGCGGCACTTTCCAGCTGATCCAAATCGAAGGCGTGGGCCTGCGCACCGGCCACCTGCGAGCGGTTTACGTGACTGCCACTGGCGAGGACTAAGCGGTCATAGCGCTGCAAACGCGTTTCACCGCTGGCATCCGTCCAGCTCACTTCTTTTGATGCGGGAAGGATCTGGCTGACCGTCCCACGCAGAAAGTTAACGCCGGTAACATCGAACAGCGGCTGGAGCGGGGCAACGAGTGTTTCAACCGCATTTTCATAAAAACGCGGACGAACGCGCAGCTCGGGCTGCGGAGCAATGACGGTGATATCAATGTGTGGGTTGGCCTCTTTCTCAAGCAGCCGGGCCGCGCTAAGCGCTGCCCACATCCCTGAGAAACCTGCACCGACGATCAGAATCTGTTTACGCATGATGGTTTTATCCGGTAGTCATGATGGTTAATTTACTCGGATTTTATTTGTCGTAGTTAAAAGATGCAATGTGATTTCATTCTTTACGGGGAGGTAGTGGCGTAAAATGCATTTATCGTATTGAAAATTAATGAATTAAATATTTTATCTCAATGGGTTTCTTCTTCTCATCTGGAATGATGATGATGAAAAAGCTACAATAACTCAGAATTATTTTGGCTGAGATAAGAGCATGGCATTCTACAGTTCCGGGGTTGAGTACGGCATTCATAGCCTGATGTGTATGGTGGATAGCAAAGGGGACGCCCGCGATATGAGCGTGCGCGAAATTGCCGATCTGCAAAGCGTGCCCTACGACTATCTGGCCAAAATATTTACCCGTTTGTCGAAGGCGGGACTGGTGCGTAGCATCGAGGGGAAAGGCGGCGGTTTTCAGCTTGCCAGACCTGCCGAGCACATTACGGTGCTGGATGTGGTTAACGCTATCGACGGTGACAAGCGCATCTTTGAATGTCGGGAGATTCGCCAGCGACTCGCGGTTTTTGAGGAACAACCGCCCGCGTGGGCCTGTGAAGGGATCTGCGGCGTACGCTCGGTGATGGATATGGCGCAGCAGCGTATGGAAGAGGCATTAGGACAGCATACGATTCTGGACCTGGCGCGCAAAATGTATCGCAAAGCACCCGAGACCTTTGTGGTCGAAGTGCAGGAATGGATCAACGTACGCAAAGGATGAACGAAATCAGGCCGGATAGGGCGTTTACGCTACCATCCGGCACCGGTTTGACTGCCCGATAGCGTAACGCTATCGGGCCTGCGAAGGGTTATGATGATTGATGGCTATCCGGCGTATTAATCATCCGGTTCAGCCACGGCACCATCAGCGCCATCACAACCGTGACCGCCAGCGTCACTAATCCGATTTTACTGAACACGCCGGTATAGACAGGCAGTGTCTGCAACGGGTCGGTGATGTTCTCCGGTACGGCGGTAAAGGTGGCGACATAGCCCCCCAGCAGAAACGCGGCGGCCTGCGTCAGGAACCACATCCCGAGGATAAAGCCCATCAGATGCTGCGGCACCAGCGCCGCCACCATTGCCAGTCCCAGCGCGCTAATCAGCAGCTCGCCCAGACTCTGGAACAGATAGACCAGCACGATAAACCACGGCGACGTCAGCCCCTGCGCGTCGGCAAACCACATCCCTGCGGCGGCGGCGGTCAGAAAGCCCAGCGAGCACAGGAACATCCCGAGGGTAAACTTCATCGGCATCGTCAGGTCTTTACCTTTGCTGCCCAGACGCGTGTAGATAGCCGCCAGCACCGGACTGGCAACCACCACCCAGAACGGGTTGAGCGCCTGGAAACTCACCGGGTTAAGGGTGAAACCGAGGATCTCATGGTGAACGTTGTTGATGGCAAAGAAGTTCAGCGAAGTGGGCATCTGCGCATACAGAATGTAAAACAGTACCGCTTCAAGCATCAGGATAAACGCCACAAACATCTTGTTGCGACCGGTTTTATCCAGTTTGAAGGCCTGGCGGAAGAAGATAATCGTCACCACAAGCGACAACACAATCAGCACCAGGTTGGCGATTTTCACGTTGTGCATCAGCCAGGCGCAGAGGAAGACCATCGCCACGGTGCCAATCAGGACGTACAACAGATTGCGGAAGCTCATCGGCAGATGGTCTGGCTCGGAACCGATATCTTTCACCATACCGCGGCAGGCGAAATAGACCAGCAGCGCGACAATCAGTCCCGCCCCGCACAGGTTGTAGGTGACGGCGTAGCCAAACTTATCCGCGATCACCGGCGCCAGCGACAGCGACAGCAGCGAACCGATGTTAATCGACATGTAGAACAGGGTGAAGGCGCCATCCAGACGCGGATCTTTTGGCGGATAGCATTTGGAGAGCAGGCTTGCCGGGTTCGCCTTAAACAGGCCGTTGCCGACGGCAATCGTCCCAAGAGCGATAAAAATGAGGTCCGGTTTGAGCAACGACATTCCCGTCATAAAGTAGCCGAGTGCCAGTACAACAGCGCCCAGCACCAGCGTCCGTTTGGTGCCGAGCAGGTGGTCGCCAACGTAACCCCCAATTGAGATCAGACCGTACACCAGTGCGGCGAAGGCGCCGAAGGTGATAAACGCCTGTTCCTGCGAGAATCCGAGTTGCTTAACAAAGAAAACCGCCAGGATACCCTGAACGCCGTAATAGCCAAATCGTTCCCATAACTCGACAAAAAAGATCATGAAGAACGGGCGGGGTTGCTGCAGCAAACCCGTAGGTGCAGATGTATTCATATTGCTTCGCCTTTCAATGCCATCCCGAAAAGTATGAACGCGTAATACAAAACGCGCCGAAAAAGTCTGACTCTGTTATAGACTGCGGCTATTAGCCGGTGGTGTAGAGTATTATACAGATTGATTTCGTTCTAATCAGTTGATCACACTAATTATGATTAATGAGGTGGGAGGTTGTACTGATCGTTTTCGGGAATGACAGAAACAAAAACGCCCGCAAAGGCGGGCGCTCTGACATGGCCGGGGAATCCGGCTGGACGTGTTTTACTCTTCTTCGTCGCGCAGTGGAACAATCAGCATGTCGACGTGAACGGTGTTGATTAACTGACGTGCGGAGGACATCAGTTTGCTCCAGAAGTCCTGGTGGTGACCACAAACAACCAGGTCCATGTCGTATTTCTTGATAGCGTCTACCAGCACCTGACCCAGATCGCCGCTGCCGCTCAGGGTTTCGGTGATCGGATAGCCTGCGTTAGTGGACAGTTCGGTCAGCGCGTGGTGGGTTTCTTCAGAAATGCGTTTTTGCATATCGCCCAGATTGACGTCAATCAGGCCGGTATAAAGGTCAGAGTAGTTTACATCAACGTGGATCAGGGAAACCTTTGCGTTGTACGGACGTGCCATAGAGACCGCTTTTTCGACCAGAACTTTGCTTTCCGGTGAAAGATCAACCGCGATGAGAATGTGTTTGTAAGCCATAGTATTACTCCTTCCATAAAGTTGTCGATGACCAGCCAGCTAGCGATTTTTCTACCTTTTCATCACTCGCGTCCTGCGAACTGTGCGGTATGTCTACGCGGGGCTAGCTCAGCCGCGATGGATTGTAGAGACTATCCTTACATTATAGCGACCTGGATAATCCGTCAATCCGCCTTGCTTACCAGATAGTTAAACAAAAAATTTAGATAATTGCATTGATAGTGATTAACCTTCTGGCAAAAAAATTAACTGATCTCCTACACTATTTAGAGAGCCGCTCAAATGATAAGCTCAAAATGAGCGGTTTTTAGTCGTACTTTTTCATTGACTGTCTGGCAGGTTTCGGGGAGCGGTAGTCCCGGAGCGGAGCTCCGTGGGCGGGTCGCCGGGGAGGTCGTATGATAAGCACCGTTGCATTATTCTGGGCGTTATGTGTTGTTTGCATTGTGAATATGGCGCGCTATTTCTCGTCTTTACGCGCGCTGCTCGTGGTACTTCGTGGTTGCGATCCTTTGCTCTATCAATATGTAGATGGGGGCGGCTTTTTCACCTCGCACGGCCAACCCAATAAGCAGGTACGCCTGGTGTGGTATATCTACGCCCAGCGATACCGCGATCATCATGATGATGAATTCATCCGCCGCTGTGAACGGGTACGTCGTCAGTTCATTTTGACCAGCGCGCTGTGCGGGCTCGTGGTGATCAGTCTTATTGCTTTGATGATTTGGCACTGAGCGTAAAAAAGCGGGCCAGTTTCCTGACCCGCTTGCTTCGGTAACTTCTTTTCTCTTTTCGCTTAGATAAGCTTCAGCGAGATCCAGTACAGCGTACCGGACAGCAGGATCGCGGCGGGTAATGTGAACACCCACGCCATCAGAATGCTGGTCACCGTTTTACGTTGCAGACCCCCACCGTCGACAACCATCGTCCCCGCCACAGAGGAGGAGAGAACGTGGGTGGTGGATACCGGCATCCCGGTGTAGCTGGCGAGACCAATAGAGACGGCTGCTGTCATCTGTGCAGACATTCCCTGAGCATAGGTCATGCCTTTCTTACCAATCTTCTCACCGATGGTGGTTGCCACACGGCGCCAGCCGATCATGGTACCAATACCCAGCGCCAGCGCGACCGCCATGATTATCCAGATAGGCGCATACTCAATGGTGCTCAGCATATCGGTTTTCAGTTTCTTCAGCAGACGCTGGTCGTCAGCGCTCACGCCCGGCAGCTTCGTTACTTTATCGGTCGTATCGGAGATGCACAGCATGATGCGACGCAGTTGGCCGCGCTGCTCAACGCTCAGCTTGTCATAGCTTTCCACGTTGTTCGACAACATCGCCTTCGCGCGATCCAGCGCGTTAATGGTGTTTGCCGGATGGCAGTGGAATTCCGTCGGCTGCGTTGCGGCCGGTTCCGGAGACGGAATCAGCTGATCGACGCCCGTCACTTTCTTCAGCAGATCGGGATGCTGCTGGAAGTAGATTTCGACGTTATTGATGGCATCACGGGTACGGGTGATTTCGTAACCCGAAGCGTTCATGTTCACCACGAAGCCTGCCGGTGCCACACCAATCAGAACCAGCATAACCAGACCAATGCCTTTCTGACCGTCGTTCGCACCATGCGAGAAGGCGACGCCGATAGCCGAGAGAATCAGGGCGATACGGGTCCAGAACGGCGGCTTTTTCTTACCGTCTTTCTTTTCACGTTCAGCTGGGGTGAGGTGAATACGGGCGCGTTTTTTGGTTCCGCTCCAGTAGCGACGCAGAATGAAAATCAGGCCGCCTGCGACCACCAGACCAACGATGGGCGAGACGATCAGCGAGGCAAAAATGCCCATGACTTTCGGGATATTGAGTGCGTCCACCACTGAGGTGCCGGTCATCAGCGCATTGGTTAAACCGATGCCGATAATCGCGCCAATCAGCGTGTGAGAGCTGGATGCGGGTAAACCAAAGTACCAGGTACCCAGGTTCCAGATGATGGCGGCGAGCAGCATGGAGAACACCATCGCAAGTCCATGCGAAGATCCCATGTTGAGCAGGAGATCGGTCGGTAACATATGCACGATGGCATAGGCTACGCTGAGACCGCCCAGCAGCACACCAAAGAAGTTGAACACGGCAGCCATGACCACCGCAAGCTGCGAGCGCATCGCACGGGTGTAGATCACGGTTGCAACTGCGTTGGCTGTATCATGGAAGCCGTTAATTGCTTCGTAGAACAGCACAAAAGCCAGAGCAAGCAATAATAAAAGCCCGGTATGTAAATCCAGGCCAGCAAACAAATGTAGCATAGGACGTTACGCCATCTTGAGGACATGAACGCGGCGCATTATCAGTGACTTTAGCGGCGCGGGCAAAGTGAAATATAGACTTTTTTTGATTTAACGTCTGAATACAATAGTGCCTATAAAGAATTATCTTATATATTTCATGCAAATACTTCTTCCTGAGGATTTTCTCGCTGGTGCGACCACTGAGATAACTTTACAATTCACGCCCTGAATTCAGAGAGGAACGTAAAGTGGAAAGGTTTGATGCCATTATTATAGGCGCTGGCGCGGCAGGTATGTTCTGTGCAGCACAGGCAGGACAGGCTGGCAGTCGGGTGCTGCTCATTGATAATGGTAAGAAGCCTGGCCGCAAGATCCTCATGTCCGGTGGGGGTCGCTGCAACTTTACGAACCTTTATGTTGAGCCGGCGGCCTATTTGAGTCAGAACCCGCATTTTTGCAAGTCTGCGCTGGCGCGATATACCCAGTGGGATTTTATCGATCTCGTCGGTAAGCACGGTATCGCCTGGCATGAAAAAACGCTCGGGCAGCTTTTTTGCGATGATTCCGCCCAGCAAATCGTCGATATGCTGGTGGCGGAATGCGAAAAAGGCAATGTGACCCTGCGCTTACGTTGTGAAGTTCTGAGCGTTGCGCAGGATGATGACGGTTTTACGCTGGAGCTGAACGGGGCCACCGTCGGCGCGAAAAAGCTGGTGATTGCTTCCGGCGGGCTGTCGATGCCGGGTCTGGGCGCGACGCCGTTTGGCTATAAAATTGCCGAGCAGTTTGGCCTGAAGGTTCTGCCTACCCGCGCCGGGCTGGTGCCGTTTACCCTGCACAAGCCGCTGCTGGAGCAGCTTCAGGTGCTCTCTGGCGTTTCCGTCCCGTCGGTTATCACCGCGCAGGACGGCACCGTCTTTCGCGAAAATCTGCTGTTTACCCATCGTGGCCTTTCAGGCCCGGCGGTTTTACAGATTTCCAGCTTCTGGCAGCCTGGCGAATTTGTCAGCATCAATTTACTGCCGGATGTCAGCCTGAATGATGTTCTTGACGAACAGCGCAGCGCTCATCCGAATCAAAGCCTGAAAAACACGCTGGCGATGCTGCTGCCGAAGCGTCTGGTGGAGTGCCTGCAACAGCTCGGTCAGATCCCTGATGTCTCGCTTAAACAGCTCAACGTTCGTGACCAGCAGACGCTGATTGACACATTGACCGACTGGCGGGTACAGCCGAACGGCACCGAAGGGTATCGCACGGCGGAAGTGACGCTCGGTGGGGTAGACACCCACGAACTGTCGTCACGGACCATGGAAGCGCGCAAGGTACCGGGTCTCTACTTTATTGGCGAAGTGATGGACGTCACCGGCTGGCTGGGGGGGTACAACTTCCAGTGGGCGTGGTCCAGCGCCTGGGCCTGTGCGCAGGATTTGGCTGGGGCGTGAATTATTCACCTCGTATATCATTACAAACCATAAGCGAATAGACATCATCCATAATGATGCTAGTATTTCATTGATACTAGCTATGAGTATGCGTGTTTCATTTACGGCCAGGAACGCTGATGATGACAACATTACTACCCGATTTTCGCACCTCTCTGTCATTCACTTTCCTTCACGGCGAGCGTCGTTATGACGCCTGTACGCCGCCTGGTCATCCTCACTTTTTCCTTCTTATCCCGGAGGGAAGATACCGCTGAACGCCCGTTCAGTGGGGTTTTGTGACACGCATTGTTTGATAACAGGGATTATGGCGGGTCGATTATGGACAACATTAAGCGTCATCTGACGTGGTGGGTTTTGGGCGTATTGGTGGTGGTTGCTGCCGGTGTGTGGTGGGTACTACGGCCCGCAGGCGTACCGGAAGGTTTTGCTGCCAGCAACGGACGAATCGAGGCGACGGAAGTCGATATCGCGACCAAAATCGCCGGGCGTATTGATGCCATTCTGGTGAACGAAGGGCAGTTTGTTCGCCAGGGCGAGGTGTTGGCGAAGATGGATACCCGCGTGTTGCAGGAGCAACGGCTGGAAGCCATTGCGCAAATCAAAGAGGCCGAAAGCGCCGTGGCGGCAGCGCGGGCGCTGCTTGAACAGCGCCAGAGCGAAACCCGCGCCGCCCAGTCGGTGGTGAAACAGCGCGAAGCCGAACTGGATTCCGTCTCCAAACGTCACGTCCGTTCCCGCTCGCTCTCCCAGCGTGGCGCGGTATCGGCGCAACAACTGGATGACGATCGCGCCGCCGCCGAAAGCGCGCGCGCGGCACTGGAATCGGCAAAGGCGCAGGTCAGTGCGACGAAAGCGGCAATTGAAGCCGCGCGCACCAGCATTATTCAGGCACAAACCCGTGTCGACGCGGCGCAGGCGACCGAACGACGGATTGTCGCGGACATCGAAGACAGCGAGCTTAAAGCTCCGCGTGATGGCCGGGTTCAGTACCGCGTGGCGGAACCCGGTGAAGTGCTGGCAGCGGGCGGTCGGGTGCTGAATATGGTCGATCTCAGCGATGTCTACATGACGTTCTTCCTGCCTACCGAACAGGCGGGTCTGCTGAAGATTGGCGGCGAAGCGCGTCTGGTGCTTGATGCCGCGCCGGATCTGCGCATTCCTGCCACCATCAGTTTCGTCGCCAGCGTCGCGCAGTTCACGCCGAAAACCGTCGAAACCAGCGATGAGCGTCTGAAGCTGATGTTTCGCGTCAAGGCGCGCATCCCACCGGAATTACTCCAGCAGCATCTGGAATATGTCAAAACCGGATTGCCAGGCATGGCGTGGGTGCGGTTGAACGAACAGACTCCCTGGCCTGATTCGCTGGCGGTGAGGTTGCCGCAATGACCCCTCTGGCGCGGGTTCCCGTTCCTCCCGTGGTGCACCTTGACGGCGTGAGTCAGCATTACGGGACCACGGTGGCGCTGAATAACATCACGCTGGATATCCCTGCGCGCTGCATGGTGGGTTTGATCGGTCCCGATGGCGTGGGAAAATCAAGCCTGCTGTCGCTTATCTCCGGCGCAAGGGTGATTGAGCAAGGCAACGTCATGGTTCTGGGCGGCGATATGCGCGATCCGAAGCACCGCCGTGACGTCTGTCCGCGCATTGCCTGGATGCCGCAGGGACTGGGGAAAAACCTTTACCACACGCTGTCGGTATACGAAAACGTCGATTTCTTCGCTCGCCTGTTTGGGCATGACAAAGCCGAGCGCGAAGCGCGGATTACGGAACTACTGAACAGCACGGGCCTGGCTCCGTTTCGCGATCGTCCGGCGGGGAAACTCTCGGGCGGTATGAAACAAAAGCTGGGGCTGTGCTGTGCGCTGATCCATGACCCGGAGTTATTGATTCTGGATGAACCGACCACCGGCGTCGATCCCCTGTCCCGTGCCCAGTTCTGGGATCTGATCGACAGCATCCGCCAGCGGCAGACGAACATGAGCGTGCTGGTGGCGACGGCGTATATGGAAGAGGCCGAGCGCTTCGACTGGCTGGTGGCGATGAACGCGGGTGAGGTACTGGCAACCGGCAGCGCGCAGGAACTCCGCGATAAAACCGCCAGTGAGACGCTGGAGCAGGCGTTTATCGGCCTGTTACCAGAGGCGCAGCGCCAGGCGTATCAGCCGGTGGTGATTCCGCCGTATCATGCGGAACAGGAAGCGATCGCCATAGAGGCGAAAGACCTGACCATGCGCTTCGGTAATTTCGTCGCTGTCGATCACGTCAACTTTCGCATACCGCGTGGGGAGATCTTTGGCTTCCTCGGTTCCAACGGCTGCGGTAAATCGACCACCATGAAGATGCTGACCGGGCTGTTGCCTGCCAGTGAAGGCGAGGCCTGGCTGTTTGGTCAACCGGTCGACCCGAAAGATATCGATACCCGTCGCCGGGTGGGCTACATGTCGCAGGCATTTTCACTGTACAGCGAACTGACGGTACGACAGAACCTGGAACTCCACGCGCGACTGTTTCACATCCCGGAAGCGGAGATTCCTCAGCGCGTTCAGGAGATGAGCGAACGTTTTATGCTGGCGGAGGTGGAGGATACGTTACCCGAGTCGCTCCCGCTCGGCATTCGCCAGCGACTGTCGCTGGCGGTGGCGGTGATCCATCGCCCGGAAATGCTGATCCTCGACGAACCGACTTCCGGCGTCGACCCGGTGGCCAGGGATATGTTCTGGCAACTGATGGTCGATTTGTCGCGCCGGGACAAAGTCACCATTTTCATCTCCACCCACTTTATGAACGAAGCCGAGCGCTGCGACCGTATGTCGCTGATGCACGCCGGAAAAGTGCTTGCCAGCGGTACGCCGCAGGAGCTGGTGGAACGGCGCGGAGCCGCCAACCTGGAAGCGGCGTTTATCTCCTGGTTACAGGAGGCGGTGGGTTCAGCACCAGAAGCCCTGGTGCCGGTGGAAACAAATCATAAAGAGGTCACGCCGCCGCGTCAGGGATTCAGCCTGCGGCGACTGTTCAGCTACAGCCGTCGCGAAGCGCTGGAACTGCGTCGCGATCCGGTGCGCTCGACGCTGGCACTGCTGGGGACGGTGATTCTGATGCTGATTATGGGCTACGGCATCAGCATGGACGTCGAAAATCTGCGCTTTGCCGTACTCGATCGCGATCAAACCGTCAGCAGCCAGGCATGGTCATTAAATCTGGCGGGCTCACGTTACTTCATTGAACAGCCGCCGCTAATCAGCTATGACGATCTCGACCGGCGGATGCGTTCCGGCGAGGTGGCGGTAGCCATCGAAATCCCGCCTAACTTTGGCCGCGATATTGCGCGCGGGACGCCGGTGGATATTGGTGTCTGGGTGGATGGCGCCATGCCCAGCCGCGCTGAGACGGTGAAAGGCTACGTGCAGGCGATGCACCAGAGTTGGCTACAGGATGTGGCGAGCCGCCAGCCGACGCCGGTGGGGCAGAGCGGACTCATGACTATTGAGACCCGCTATCGCTATAACCCGGATGTGAAGAGCCTGCCGGCGATTGTTCCGGCGGTGATCCCGCTGCTGTTGATGATGATTCCGTCGATGCTGAGTGCGTTGAGCGTGGTACGGGAAAAAGAGCTGGGATCGATCATTAACCTGTACGTGACGCCTACCACCCGCAGCGAGTTCTTGCTCGGTAAACAGTTGCCGTATATCGCGCTGGGGATGCTCAATTTCCTGCTGCTCTGCGCCCTGTCGGTGTTTGTTTTTGGCGTGCCGCACAAAGGCAGTTTCCTCACGCTCAGTCTGGCGGCGCTGCTGTATGTCATCATCGCCACCGGGATAGGGCTGCTGATCTCCACGTTTATGAAGAGTCAGATTGCGGCGATTTTTGGCACCTCCATCATCACCCTGATCCCGGCGACGCAGTTCTCCGGGATGATCGATCCGGTGGCCTCGCTGGAAGGGCCGGGGCGGTGGATCGGCGAGATCTACCCCACCAGCCATTTCCTGACGATCGCCCGGGGGACTTTCTCGAAAGCATTGGATCTCACCGATCTCTGGCCGCTGTTTGTGCCGCTGCTGGTAGCCATTCCGGTGGTGATGGGGCTGAGCGTGCTGTTGCTGAAAAAACAGGAGGGGTGATGCGCCGATTACGCAATATTTATAATTTAGGCATCAAGGAGTTGCGTAGCCTGCTGGGCGATAAGGCGATGCTGACGCTGATCGTGTTTGCTTTTACCGTCTCAGTGTATTCCTCCGCTACCGTACTGCCGGGGTCGCTGCATCTCGCGCCAATTGCCATTGCCGATATGGACCAGTCGCAGCTCTCGAATCGTATCGTCAACAGCTTCTATCGCCCGTGGTTTTTACCGCCGGAGATGATCACCGCTGACGAAATGGACGCCGGGCTGGATGCAGGCCGCTATACCTTTGCAGTCAACATTCCGCCCAACTTTCAGCGGGACGTGCTGGCCGGAAGGCAGCCGGATATTCAGGTGAACGTTGACGCCACGCGCATGAGCCAAGCGTTCACCGGCAACAGTTACATCCAGAATATCATCAACGGCGAAGTGAACAGTTTTGTCGCCCGCTATCGGGATAACAGCGAGCCGCTGGTTTCGCTGGAGACCCGAATGCGCTTTAACCCGAACCTCGATCCGGCATGGTTTGGCGGGGTGATGGCGATCATCAATAACATCACCATGCTGGCGATTGTGCTGACCGGATCGGCGCTGATCCGCGAGCGTGAGCACGGCACGGTGGAACACCTGCTGGTGATGCCGGTAACGCCGTTTGAGATCATGATGGCGAAGGTCTGGTCGATGGGGCTGGTGGTGCTGGTGGTCTCGGGGCTGTCACTAATGCTGATGGTGAAAGGCGTGCTCGGCGTGCCGATTGAAGGGTCTATTCCGCTGTTCATGCTGGGTGTGGCACTGAGTCTCTTTGCGACCACCTCGATCGGCATTTTCATGGGTACGCTGGCGCGCTCCATGCCACAACTGGGGCTGCTGATGATTCTGGTGCTGTTGCCGCTGCAAATGCTTTCCGGCGGTTCCACGCCGCGCGAAAGCATGCCGCAGGCGGTGCAGGACATCATGCTGACCATGCCAACCACGCACTTTGTCAGCCTCGCCCAGGCGATACTCTATCGCGGTGCCGGGTTCAGCATCGTCTGGCCGCAGTTTCTGACGTTACTCGCCATCGGCGGCGCATTCTTCCTGATAGCGTTACTGCGCTTTCGAAAGACGATTGGCACGATGGCGTAATGTTGAGGCTCGCAGCGAACGGTAGGCCTGATAAGCGTAGCGCCATCAGGCCTAGTTTGCCGGATGGCGGCTGCGCCTTATCCGGCCTACGGGAGCACAAAATGTAGGCCGGGCAAGCGAAGCGCCCCCGGCAGTGGTTTGCCGGATGATGGCTGCGCCTTATCCGGCCTACGGGAGCACAAAATGTAGGCCGGGCAAGCGAAGCGCCCCCGGCAGCATCGTTGACGGTTACTCTTCCTTCGGAAGGCACTGCAAATGGCCGTGGCGCACGCCGCGCTGGGCAATGACATCATCGGCAAAATGCTGAACATCGCCCATATCGCCTTTCAGGACGGCAATCTCCAGACAGTCGTCATGATTGATATGGACATGCAGTGTGGCAACCGACAAATCATGGTGATGGTGCTGGGTCGACACAATGCGGCTGGCTAAGTCACGCTTCTCATGTTCATACACATAGGAGAGCACCGCAAAACCCTGGGTGCCGTGCTCCTGGGTGGTTTCCTGCGCCAGCGCGCCGCGCAGAATGTCACGAATTGCTTCGGAGCGGTTGTTGTAACCACGACGCTGGCTCAGGCTGTCCAGCGTTTCCAGTAAATCGTCATCAAGCGTGATGGTGACTCGTTGCATCAGATATCAACCTTACGAAATGGCGCGACGGCGCACGGGGAATGCGGGGAGTACCGCCTTTTGTAGCACACGACCGGCCTCGGAGGAAAAGGTTAATGCCTCTCCTACGGTCCGGGTTTCAACGATCTGCCCGTCCTCCATCACCATTACGCGATGACAAAAACGCTCCACCAGCCGCAGATCGTGGGTGATAAACAGACAGGCGGTGCCAAACTGCTGCTGTAGTTTCTTGAGCAGACGGATGACCCCCGCCTGCAATACCAGATCGAGATTCGATACCGCTTCATCGAGAATCAACAGTTTCGGCTCCACCACCAGCGCGCGAGCCAGACAGACGCGCTGGAGCTGACCACCGCTGAGCTGTGGCGGACGTTTATCCAGCAGGTTTTCATCCAGATCCACCGCGTGGAGCATCTCACGAACCCGCGCCAGCTGCCCGGCTTTGGACAGCGAGAGTAAATGACGCATCGGCTCACGCAGGATCTCGCTGACGGTTTTACGCGGATTCACCGCGCTGATGGAATCCTGAAAGACCATCTGGATATCGCGGCGAAACGCTTTTTGTCTGGACCGGTTCAGTTTTGCCAGCGGTTCACCGCGCCAGTTCACGCTCCCCTGGCTGGGCGATTCCAGCCCGACCAGCAGACGTGCCAGCGTACTTTTCCCGCAGCCGCTGCGCCCCAACAGGGCAACGGTTTCGCCGCTTTTCAGGTTCAGGGAGAGCTCTTTGAGTACCTGCTGATGCTGATGTTTTCCCCCCAGGCTGGCGTGGGCGTAGTGATGAGAGAGATCAGTGACGCTGAGTAAAGTCATGAGGCTAACTCCATACCGTACAGGGCGAGATGCGCCGACACCAGACCGCGGGTAATGGCGTGTTTGGGGGCCCTGAACAGGGCTTCCACCTCGCCCTGTTCGACGATGTTTCCGTTATCCATCACCGCCACGTCGTCGGCCAGTCGTGCGACCACGCCCATGTCATGAGTCACTAGCAGCATACCCGGTGCCCGGTTCTGCATAATGTTCTCCAGCAGATCGAGGATGCGCGCCTGCGCCACCACATCCAGATCGGTGGTTGGCTCATCGGCGACGATAAACGGCGCATCGGACAGGAGCGCCATCGCGATCATCATGCGTTGTAGCATGCCGCCGCTCATCTCGAACGGATAGAGCTTCAGTACGCGCTCGGCGTGCTCCAGACCAACGGCTTCCAGTGCGCGGATAAGCGTGGTGTCATCTGCCGGTTTACCCAACGCCTGGCAGGTTTCCCGCGCGTGGGTCGCCATCGTATGCAGCGGATTAAACGCGCTGCGCGGGTTTTGCATAATGGTGGCGATGGTGAACCCGCGCAGGGAGCAAGGGGGCACCGGCTTACCGTCAGCAAGAAGCGTTCCGCTTGTCTGGCGAACGCCCGCGGGTAAAATCCCGAGCGCCGCCGCGCAGGTCAGCGATTTTCCGCTACCGCTGCCACCCACCAGCGCCAGCACGCGTCCGCGTTTGAGCGATAACGACACGCCGTGCACCAGCGGGCGATCGGCCTGTAAGGCAATGTTTTGCAGTTCAATTTGCTGTGGCATCAGTGGGCGTGCTCCGTGACAAGGTGAGGATCCAGGTGATCGCGCAGGGCATCACCCACCATGTTGAAGGCCATCACGGTGATAAACAGCGCCAGCCCCGGCCAGAACATTTGCAGCGGCTGGGTCCAGATATACTGGCGGGCGTCGTTAATCATCACCCCCCATTCCGCCGTGGGCGCCGTCACGCCAAGACCGAGAAATGACATCCCGGCAACGTGCAGCATCATGTGACCAATATCCAGCGTGGCCAGCACCAGCAGCGAGGGGATCACCGCCCCGGCCAGATGATCGATAAACACCCGGATATGACCCGCGCCGGAAAGCCGCGAGGCGAGAACAAACTCGCGCTGGCGCAGGGAGATGACCAGGCTGCGCACCATCCGCGCATACCACGCCCAGTGCGACAGAGCGATGGCGATAATCACGTTGGTGAGTCCCGTACCTAACACGCCGACCATAAAGAACGACAGGATGGAGGTCGGGAAGGTCATAAACATATCGGCGACGCGCATAGTGGCCTGATCGACGCGTCCCCCCAACAGTCCGGCGCTACCGCCAACGATAAGCCCCAGCGCCAGCACCAGCAGCAGACAGGCCATCACTGAACCCAGCGACACGCGGGTGGCGGCCAGCAGGCGAGAGAAAATATCGCGTCCCAGATGATCGGTTCCCAGCCAGTGCTGGCTGTCCGGTGCCAGCAGACGCGACGGTAAATCGATCGCCTGCGGATCATACGGCAGCCACCACTGGCTGGTTAGCGCAATCACCGCCAGCAGGGCGATGACGACCATGGCCAGACGAACCGACCAGCGTGAAGAGAAGAAAAAGTTCACGAGTGCGCTCCTTCATGACGACGAATACGCGGGTCCAGCGCGGCGTTCAGCAGATCAACAATCAGGTTACAGACCACGAAAACCACCACCATCATCAGTGTAAAGCACTGAATCACCGGGTAGTCGCGGTTAAATATGGCCGAGACGGCATAGCGACCGACGCCCGGCCAGGCAAAGATGTTCTCGATAATCATCGTCCCGCCAATCAGTTCGCCGATGTGCATCCCGACTGCGGTCACCACCGGCAGCGAGGCGTTACGCAGAATATGACGGCGTTCGGTTTGTTTATCGTTCAGCCCGCGCAGGCGCGCCCAGGTGACGTGGCGCTGCCCGGAGACTTCCAGCATGCTGGCGCGCAACAGTCGCGCGTTAATCGCCAGAGACATGAAGGCTATCGACACCGCCGGTAAAATGAGGTGCTGCCAGTCGCCGTAGCCCATCGCGGGCAGCCACTGCAGCCAGACCGAAAAGAACATCACCAGCAGGAAGGCGAGCCAGAAGTTGGGCATCGACACGCCGAGAAAGGCTATCAGTCGCACGACGAAATCCGGCAGACGGTCGCGGTGACGCGCCGCCCAGATGCCGAGCGGTACAGAGGTCAGCAGGATCAGCACCAGCGCCGCGCCGGCCAGTTCCAGCGTCGCGGGCAGGAAGTTCAGCATGTCATCCAGCACCGGGCGCTGGGTGGCGAACGAAATACCAAAGTCCAGATGCAGCGCTTTCCATAGCCAGGTGCCGTACTGCACGACCAGCGGCTGATCGAGCCCCAGCATCACACGGGTTGAGGCCACCATTTCCGGCGTGGGTGGCAGATTCGACAGGCGCAGATAGTCGAGCGCCGGGTCGCCGGTGCCCAGGCGTAACATCAGGAAGATGATCACCGAGGCGGCGAAAATCATCGGAATCAGCAGCAGGATGCGCCGCAGGACATAACGCAACATCAGGGTTTCACCGGTTTAATCTGTTCAAACGGAATTTCAGAGGTGATAGGCGCGTACGGAATCGTGCCCAGTTCAGGTCTGGCGACCACCATCATCGAGACATAGCTGATGGGCAGATAGACCGCGTCGTTGTGCAGGCGGGTCAGAATGTCTTTATACAGCGCCTGACGCTGCGTTTCGTCGGTCGTTTCCAGCACTTCGCTAATCTCTTTATCAATCAGCGGTTTGTCGGTTAAACCCTGCTGTGCCTGGTAATCCGCATGGGACGGCACGCGCATCGAACTCATAAAGGCGTGCGGGTCATACGGCGCGCCCCAGGTGCGATTGAAGATTATGCCGAAGCGACCATCGCGCTGGCGGGCGTAAATGCTGCTCTCTTCTTCGCCGATAAGCGCGATGTCGACGCCAACCTGACGCATATCGGCCTGGATAATTTCCGCCATCGACTTACTTAGCGCATCGGTACCAATAAATGACAGCTCAATGCGCAGCGGCTGGCCGTTTTTCTCACGAATCGCTTTGCCTGCGGGTAGCTGCCAGCCGGCTTTTTCCAGCCGATCTTTCGCCTGTTGCGGGTCGTACTGACGTGGTTTCAGGCCAACGTTGGCATAAGGGACCGTCGGGGCGAACAGCGTATCGGCGACCTGCTGCGTGCCGTACAGCGCGTTGTCGATCAACGATTTTTTGTTCACTGCATAGTTCAGCGCTTCGCGCACCGCCAGTTCATTGGTCGGCGCTTTGGCTGAGTTGAGCGCCAGCATCACCGTTTCAATCGGCTGAGAAAGCTGGGTGCGGTAGTTTGGGTTCTGACTAAAACGGGCGAAGGTATCGAGCGGCAACAGTCCTTCGTTGCCGTACAGCAGATCGATATCGCCGGTTTCAAACGCCACGGCGCGGGTGGTGGGGTCCGGAATCACTTTGACGGTAATCTTTTGAATCTGCGGCTTTTCACCCCAGTAGCGATCGTTGCGCACCAGCACATCGTACTGATTGAGCTTTGACTCTTGCAGCACCCACGGACCGGTGCCAATGGGGGCTTTAATGCCGCGCATTGTTTCGTTGTCTTTAAATTGTGACGGCGCAATAAAGCGGAAAGGACGCGGCAGCGCCAGTTCCTGCAAAAAGGGGTAATAGGCGCTTTTCAGGGTGATTTGTAGCTGGTTTTTGTCTAGCGCGCTGACGTCGACTATCTGATTAACCAGTTCCAGCCAGGCGTGGCGCTGACGGTTGTCGAGCACCACGCGAAAGTTTTCCGCCGCGGCATGCGCGTCGAACGCTTCGCCGTTCGAGAAGGTCACATCATCACGCAGGGTGAAGGTCCAGGTCTTGCCATCTGCTGAGTGGGTCCAGCTTTTCGCCAGCCACGGAATGACCGACCCGTCCGCCTGATACTTCACCAGTGGTTCATAGACCATGCTCTGGGCGAACATCTGGTTAGGGGTATACAGATGGGGGTTAAGCGGCCCAACGTTGACCGGCCAGGCGGTAGTGATTTCATCAGTGGCAGCGGCGTGCGTGAGGAATGACGCACAGGCCAGCAGCGCAAAAAGTGTGCGGCGTAGTCTGGACAAAATGGTGATCCCGAATGATGTAGAGGTACGACTTAATGAGTATGACGATTCTAAGGAATCATCATACTTTTGACGTGTTCTGGATCAAGAGAAGGGCGGTCAAACGCGTGAATTATACGAAAATCGTATGTTTGCGATGTCAGACCGTTTCCAGCCACTGCACCGCGTCTGCGGTCAACGTAAAGGGCGTGGGGGTGCAGACGGCGAGGCTCAGGTTGTCGAACTGGCAATGGCTCAGCGAAAGCCCGGAGTCGAAGGTGCTGTCGACGCTGACGATTTGCCACGCGCTGCCGCCGCGCTGTTTCACGATCGCCTCTTTTTGCGTCCAGATACGCCAGAACGCGGCGAGTTGCCGATCCGGATGTTCCGCTTCCACTTCGGCATGTTCCCCGAGGCTGAAGACCGCATTTGCCAGCGAGCGCCAGTTGGCGCGCGGGCGGATCACTTCGAGATCGCAACCCACTTCGCCCTCGTCGCTCAGCAGCAGGGCGATGTCATCACCGCTGTGGCTCAGATTGAACCATAGCGACGTCTCCGGTGAAAAAGCGGGTTTCCCCTGTTCGCCGTAAACAATCTCCGGCAGCGGCGAGAGGGCATGGGAAAGCAGAACGCGACCCGCCAGCCAGCGCGCGCGTCGAGGACCCTTCGGCGCCAGATTGGATAGCGCAGACGGTAAGGGGCCTGCGCTGAGTGTCGAAACTTTTCCCAGTACGATCCGATACATGTCAGGACCAACGTTTGATGATGATGGACGTATTGATGCCGCCAAACGCAAAATTGTTGCTCTGTAAGAATTCACAATCAATCTTACGGGCTTCACCCATAATGTAATCCAGCGCGCCGCAGTTGGCGTCGGGCTGTTTTAAGTTTAGCGTAGGCGCAAACCAGCCTTCACGCATCATTTGTAAGCTCATCCAGGCTTCCAGCGCGCCACAGGCACCAAGGGTATGCCCAAAATAACTTTTCAGCGAGGAGATTGGCACATTATCGCCATAAATTGCGGCGGTTGCCTGACTTTCCGCAATATCGCCACGATCGGTTGCCGTACCGTGCGCGGAAATATAACCCATATCCAGCGCGCTTAACCCCGCCATTTTTAGCGACTGCTCCATGCAAATCTGCATGGTTTCCCGCTGTGGCTGGGTGATATGCGCGGCGTCGCAGTTGGTGGCAAAGCCGATGATTTCGCCGTAAATCGTTGCGCCGCGCGCTTTGGCGTGCTCAAGTTCTTCAAGGATCAGCGTCCCGGCGCCTTCGCCAATCACTAGCCCATCGCGCTGTTCATCGAACGGCGACGGCGTAGTTTTGGGTTGTTCGTTACGCTGGCTGGTGGCGAACAGGGTATCAAAGACCGCGGCTTCTGACGGACACAGTTCTTCCGCGCCGCCTGCCACCATCACGGTTTGATAACCGTGGCGAATCGCTTCCCATGCATAGCCAATGGCCTGGCTGCCGGACGTACAGGCGCTGGACGTTGGGATCACGCGCCCGCGCAGGCCGAAAAACAGTCCGGTGTTGACGGCGGTGGTGTGCGGCATCATCTGCACATAGGTGGTGCCGGTGATGTTATTGGTGTGCTTTTCGGTCAGCATGGTGGCAAATTCGCTCACCGGGCCGGTGCTGCCGGTGGATGAACCATACGCGATACCGGTCTCCCCGTTGGTGAGTACCTCATCGCCGAGCAGCCCTGCCTGTTCGAGCGCCAGTTCGGTGGCGCGGGTAGACATCAACGACACGCGACCCATCGCGCGAATACGCTTACGGGTGTAATGCTCCGGCAGCGTAAAGTCATCGATTGGCGCACCCAGCAGGGTATGCAGCCCGTCATAAACCTGCCATTCCGGCATTTTGCGCACGGCGTTTTCATAGGCCCGCAGTCTGGCGGAAACGTCCTGCCAGTTTTCCCCAAAGGCGGTGACGCCACCCATGCCCGTAATCACCACGCGACGCGTCATAACATCCCTCCATTGATGGAAATCACCTGACGGGTGACGTAGCCCGCCACGTCCGACATCAAATAGCTGGCAAGCCCGGCGACTTCGTCCGCCTGACCCATGCGTTTCATTGGGATCATCGCCATCGCTTCTTTCAGCGCGGTCTCTTCCATTTCGATCATGCCGGTGTCGATAAGCCCCGGCGCGATGCAGTTGACGGTAATTTTGCGTTTCGCGAGTTCCATCGCCAGCGCTTTAGTGGCACCGATAATCCCGGCTTTGGCGGCACTGTAGTTCACCTGCCCACGATTGCCCATCACGCCGGACACCGACGACAGGGTGATGACTCGACCGCCCTGACGCGCGCCGATCATCGGCATGATGCACGGCTGAATGACGTTATAAAAACTGTCGAGGTTGGTATGGATAACCGTGTCCCAGTCGCTGTCGCTCAGCGCCGGGAAGGCGGCATCGCGGGTCACGCCTGCATTGCTGACCACGCCGTACCACGCGCCATGTTCCTCGATATCCTGCTCCAGTACCTCGCGACACTGCTCGCGGTTCGCCACGTCGAAACTGAGCAAACGCCCTGCGCCGCCGACGGCGAGAATGGCATCCAACGTCTCCTGCGCGCCCTGCGCATCACGGTGATAGTGGACGCCGACCACAAAGCCGTCCGCAGCCAACTGGCGGGCGATAGCGCGACCGATCCCCTTGCTGGCGCCGGTAACCAAAACTGAACGACTCATGCGGACGCTCCTTGTTGAAATAGAGAGTGAAGTTCTTCTGCCGACGGCTGGAAGGTATTGACGCGGCCTGTCGCCAGCGTCTCCAGGTCGGCGGTAATTGCGCATTCAAAGCTGCCGAAACGTTCGTCCTGCATCAGCAACTTGACGGTAATCGTTAATGTTCGTCCTGCGGGCAGAACGCCTGCCGCGCAAATCAATTCGCGCGCGCCGAGCACCATCCCGAGCGAAATCGCCCCCTGACCCTGCTGGTGGCGGTGCCAGCCGGACCAGACGCCGACGGTCTGCGCCATCAGCTCCAGCGCGAACCAGCCGGGTAAATTCCCCTGCGGGTCAAGAAATGGTGCCAGAATACCGTCTCTCGTCACAATGACGCGACAGACGGCGGTGTCTTCGCGCACGCTGACAACGTTGTCCAGCAGCAGCATGGGGGCGTCGTGCGGCAGGTATTCGCCGGGCGATAAATAGTGGCTCATGACATTCTCCCGAGCAGAATACTGGCGTTATTGCCGCCAAAGGCGAACGAATTTGACAAGATAAACGGGCGTTCAAGCGGTTGCGGTTGCTCGATGATGCCGCAGGGCGGCAGCGTCGGATCGCGCGGCGACAGGCTGAAATCCTGCGCTGGCAGCGGTAAGTCACGCTGCAGAATCAACATGCTGAGCGCCGCTTCGGTTACCCCCGCCGCGCCCAGCGTGTGGCCGGTCAGGTGTTTGGTTGAGCTGCACGGGACACGCTCTCCAAACAGCGCGTTGACCACCTTTGATTCAATCTGGTCGTTAAGCGGCGTGGCGGTGCCATGCAGATTGATGTAGCCCACCTGTTCAGGCGTGATACCCGCATCGTTCAGCGCCTGCTGGATGGCGCGAATGGCGCCTTCGCCTTCCGGATGCGGGGCAGAAATATGGTGCGCGTCGCTGGATTCTCCCACGCCGAGCAGCGCGATGGGCTGCGGCTCGCGGGTCAGCAGCATCAGCGCCGCGCCTTCGCCAATGGTAATACCGCTGCGGTCGCGACCAAATGGCAGACAGCGCGTGGGCGAGAGCGATTCCAGACTATGGAAGCCGTTGATCGGCATCCGACTCAGGGTATCTGCGCCGCCGACGATGGCGACGTCTGCCAGACCCGACTCAATCAAGCGGCGTCCGCTGATAATCGCGCGGGCGCTGGAGGAGCAGGCGGTGGAAAGGGTGAATGCCGGACCGTCCAGCCTTAGCCAGTGGCTGAGAAAGCGCGACGGGTCGCCCAGCTCCTGTTGCGGATACTGCCAGTGACGGCTCTCTTCACCGTTCAGCGTCAGATTAACGTGCCTGTCGCCTTCGTCCAGACCGGAAGTGCTGGTGCCGAGCACCACCGCAACGCGACTGTGACCATAGCGCGCAATGGCCTCATCAACCTGCGGTTGGATCTGCCCGAGCGCGGCCAGCAGCAGCTGATTGTTGCGCGAACGATGGGCGCTAAAGTCGTCGGGAATGGCGGGCAGTTCGCCGTCCACGCCAGCGAGCACCGCGTGAGGATGCCCCTGTAACCAGCCGGCGCGCGGGCGCATACCGGGCGCCACGCCGCGCGACAGGTTGGCGGCAATCTCATCGGTATCGTTGCCCAGCGCGTTAATCATGCCCACCGCAGAAATGTAAATCATATCAGTCACCCAGGTATTGAATGGTGATGTGGTATTTAAAGACATGCTGTTCGATGCTGATAGGCTCGCGCTTGCCTTTGCGGTTCAGGTAGGTGATTTCTGTCACCAGCTTGCCACGGGCATTACGCAGTTCACGCGTGTCGCCGCTGTCCGTCAGCGTCCAGCCTTTCGGCAACTGCGGCTGCCAGGCGCTAATGGGCCAGTGGCTGAGCATGACGTCTGCCAGCACCTGACTGGCGGGCGGCAGTTGTGGAACCACGATGGACTGCTCGGTGTGCAGCCCTTTGTCATCGTAGGTCACGAGGAACAGACGAATGCCGACCGACGACAGCCCCGCCAGCGCGATCTTTTTGTCATCAGCATTCAGCATCACCAGCAGCGACTGCGTTTTGCCGTTAAAGCTGCCGGTGAGCAATTGCTGAGCGTTCACTGCCGGAGAAATGCCCGGCGCAGGCAGCGTCACCCGCGTGCCCGGCTCCAGCCATGCCTGGGGTCGGCCTTCTTGCGCCTTCTGCGAATGGCTGCAGCCGGTGAGGATCAGCGCGAAGAGGCACAGTGCTAATTGCCCGATGGCGCAACGCTTATCGGGCCTACGCCAACTTGTTGACCAGGTAGGCCGGATAAGGCGCAGCCGCCATCCGGCAAAAATACGTTTCATCATTTTCGTTTTTTCTCTTTTTTCGTCGGCATCGCCAGAGGGGAAAGCAGGAACGCGGTGAAAATGCCGCTAACCAGCACAATGCCAAAACTGCTGATCGCCTGGGTGGCGCTAAAGACCAGCATGCCGAGCGTCAGCAGCGTGGTCATCATTGCCAGCGAGATGGCTAACAGGGAGGTCAACGGCGTTCCGCGCGGATTACTGAAAAACAGCGTGTAGTTAATACCGATTCCCAGCACCAGTACCAGCGCCAGCAGCGAGAACAGATTGACCGCATGACCGCTCAATGACAGTACCGCCAGGCCACAGCCCAAAGACAGTACCGACGGCACGAGGCTAACGACGCCTCTGCGCCAGCCCAACCGGGCGATCGCGCCGCAGGCAATCACCGCCAGCGCGACAAACAGCAGGCCGGTCAGCACGTTACGGTACAGCGCAAACAGTGCGTCAAAGGTACTTTTGCGATCCACCCATGCGACGCCGGGGTATTTCTCGCTGAGCGCGTTGAGCGCGGCGCTTTGTTTGACGCCGTCTACCGGCACCAGTACACCGCTTTCGCCGTCGGCCAGGCTCAGCCACAGCAGTCGCCAGCCTTCGCTGGCCGGGCTGGCAAGCCAGGCATCGACGGTGACGGGCATAGGGGTGAGATCGGGGTTGACCGTCGTCAGTCCGGCGTTGTTCAGGGCGTGAGTGACGGCGGGCGCGGCGTTTCTCAGCAAGATGAGATCCTGCTGCTGACGGGGCAGTGAATTCAGCGGGATCGTGCGATAGCCGCTGAGCAGCCCCTCTTTTTTCGCCTGTACCAGCGCCGGGACAAAGGCCTCCAGCCGTTCCAGCGTCTGCTGCGCGGAGTCGCCGTACACCACAAACCACTTCTGATCGACGCTCTGTCCGGTCAGCGCGGTAATAGTCTTTTCCTGTGCCAGAATGTGCTGCGGTAGCGCCTGCAACTGCGAGATATCGTCGTCCACACGCAGGGTCGCCAGCCCGGCCAGCGCGAAAAGCGCGAGTGCCACCGGCAGACCCACGGAGAGTTTTTTATTGCGTCGCCAGGCGGCAAGCCAGCGCAGCATCAACACCATCGCCGGAACCGGGCGCACCGGTAGCCCACGGCACAGCCACGGGTGCCAGAAAATCACGGTCAGGCAGGAGGCGCTCAGCCCCACGGCCGCAAACACCGCCATCTGGCGAATGCCGGGGAAGGGGGCGAGCATCATAATCAGGTACGCCGCGACGGTGGTCAGCAGCGCCAGCAACAGCGCGTTACGCACTTTCGCCAGGCTTTCCCAGGGCGAGGTTTCAGCGCCGTGTACCATCCGTTCGGTCAGGTAGTACAGAGTGTAGTCGGCGGAGATGCCAATGATGCTCATGCTCATCACCAGCGTCATCAGATGCAGTTCACCGAAGGTAAGCAGCGTGACGACGGTTCCCGCCAGCGCGCCCACGGCAATCGACAGCAGACACAGCAGCAGCGGACGCAGCGAACGGAACACCGCGACAATCAGTAGCAGCACGCCCAGCACCGTCGCCACACCGAGCGTGGAAACATCCTGCTTTGCCTGCTGGCTGGCGTAATCGCTGTAGAATACCGTTCCTCGCGACAGCAACTGCGCCTGCGGATAGCGCGCTTTCAGCTCCCCTTCAAGCGTGCCGAGCGTGGTCACCAGATGATGCGTCTGTTGCATATCGAACGATGAACCGGCCAGTTCGCCATGCAGCAGATACCAGTAGTTTCCCTGGCTGTCCTGCGCGACTAACCAGCCGTCCATCAGCCGCAGACGTTGACCGTTTTCGGCCATCGCCAGCTGTGAGCCGCGCATGAGCATCAGCGGGTCGTTTTGGAGTTCTTTACCGCTGACGCCGGAAAACGCGGAATAGAGCTGAGAAAGAATCCATTGCGCCTGCGCCTCGCCGCCGTTTTGCAAACGGGCACGGGTCTGCGGGTCGATCAGGCCGTTGCGATGCTGCCAGAAGAACGCGCCCCACGCCTGTTGGCTGTCGGCATCCATCGGGCCTTTCACCTCTGCCAATGCCTGTGACTGTTGCAGCATCGCCAGCCAGTCGCGGGCGATCGTCGGATCGGCCTTTTTGCCGGGACTGACCAGCCAGACCAGTTGACGGTCAAGACGCTGCATAAAGCCGTCATTCAGGCTCGGGGGAATCGCCCCCAGCGCCTGTTTTGGCAGCATCGCCAGTACGCTGCTATTGAGCCGCGCCTGAGGCAGCAACATCAGCAACACGCCCAGCATCATAATGCAGGCGATTCCCCATAACAGCGCGGGGCGTTTACTGTGCGGCAAAGCGTTGGCGTTCGTCATCGGTCAGTTGCGCAGGCGTCAGTTGGTGTTGAGAAAGTGCGATATCGGTGCGGTCGCCCTGTTTGTCGTTCAGCTCAATGCGTTCCAGATACGTTTTCCCTGCCAAATCGATCGTGGCAAAGATCTTATCCAGCGGCGTGGTGATCGGCGTCAGGCGCAGGGTCCAGCGGCCTTCTCCGCTGTCAGCAAATTCCACGCGGAAGTTTTGCTCCAGCACCTTGCGGTCGGCCTGAAACAGCCCGCGCAGCAGGTGGTTAAACTGGAACATCTGCGGGTTGTTGTCGGCGGTGATGGTCTGTGGCGGCTGACCGTTGATGGCCTGTACCATTCGCGTATCGTCCAGCAGCAGCTGCATCGGGAACGGCCGGGTCTGATCCCACAACAGTCCCTGGTCGCGGGCGATCAACATCGTTCCCGCGGATCGCAACGGCTGCGGCAGATCCTTAATCGTCCGGGTTTGATCGAAATGTGCGCGGATCACCGGCTGTTCGGTAAAGCGCTGTTGCAACTCGTCAAGCGTCAGGGCGCTGACGAACGGGCTAATGAGCAGCGCCAGCAGCGGCAGAAACCTCATGGCATCACCCCCATGCGTTCAAACAGTATGTCCGGGCAGACGAAGCACATCTCGCGGCTTTTCTCTTCCACTGCGACCTGAATGGTGTACCCCGTGGTCGCGCGTTTCCCGCTTTCGGCGTCGAAAATTTCATAGCCAATGCGCAGGCGGTTTTCGAACTCTTCCAGGCGTGCGCGTACGCGAATGCGCTGCTCAAAGGTCAACGGATTGCGGTATTTGACGCGGGTATCCACCACCGGCCACAGGTAGCCGGAGGCTTTCATCTGGCGATAGCCGTAGTCGAACTGGTTAAGCAGCGCTTCGCGGGCGATCTCGAAGTAACGGAAATAGTTGCCGTGCCACGCCACGCCCATCATATCGACGTCGTGAAACGGAATGGTCAGCTCGACTTCAGCCGTAAAGCGGGGATCGTTCAGCACCCTTTACTCCTTGTTTTTGGGTTCCGGCAACTGCCAGAAATCGAAAAAGTTAAACCAGTCGAGCGGCGACTGTAGCGCGTAGTGCTCAAGGCGTTCGGCATAGCGGTCGATGGTCTGCTGTAGCGCCTGTTGGCGGTCGGCGCGCGGCAATACCAGCGGGTCGGCGAATGGCTCGCAGTGAATGCACAGCTTCTCCTGCTGGCGTAGAGCAAAGAGGAGATCCACCGGGCAGCGCAAAATCGAGGCGAGGATAAACGGCCCCTGTGGGAACGGGGCGGCTTGCCCCATAAAACGGCTCCAGCAGACGCGCCATTCGCCGCCGCGCTGCGGATTCACCGCGATGCGGTCGCCGACGATGGCAATCCATTCTCCACGCTCCAGCTTCTCTTTGAGCGCAATGGCGGTGTCCGGGCCGATGTCGGTCACCGGCATCAGGTTGAGTCCGGCCTGCGGCGCCATTTCTTCCATAATCTGCTTAAAGCGCCGGGCGTTATCGCTGAATACCAGCGCGTTGATGGTTTTGCTGCCCTGCAACTGCGCCAGCGCGCGGCAGGCTTCAACATCGCCCAGGTGCGAGGCCAGCAGCAGTTTACCGCGGGGATCGCTGACGTTCAGCGCGGCTTCTGCCCCAGGCGCAAATACCACGTCGCGGCCAAAATGCAGCTCACCGCGCCAACTGGCGATTTTATCGAGCATCGCGTTGCCGAAGCGCAGGAAGTGTTGATAGCTGGTGAGGTTAGCCGGCACGGGTCTCTGGTGCGCGGTCAACTGCGCACGCACGCGGGCGATCCAGTTCTGTGAAGCGCGGCGCGCGGGGGCTGCGGTCAGCCAGTACACGCCGACAACAGGCCAGAGCAGCAGCGTGAACGCCCTACGCCCCAGCAGACGCCATACCCACAGCATCAGACGCATTCCCCATAGCCCTTTCACTTCCTGCTGCCGCGCCCAGTGCGGTGACGCTCGACGCAACAGCAGCGACGGGATGCGGGGCAACATGCCGAAGAACAGGCGCGTGTGCATCAGTGAAATACGACAGTTATCTTTGAAGGCATCGAAATGCGACAGCCCATCCGGCGGATACGTCACGCGGGTCGGGACAAAATAGCTGGGGGTGCCCTGCCACCAGAGACGCACCATCACTTCGGTGTCGAAATCCATCCGCTTGCCAAGCGTGACCCGCTGCGCCAGTTGGCGCGTGGGGCTGACCGGGTAGACGCGAAAGCCGCACATGCTGTCTTTCAGTTGCAGCGAAAGGGTTTCAATCCACACCCAGACGTGGGTTATCCAGCGTCCGTACAGGCGCGAACGGGGAATGGAATCATCGTAAATCGGCTGTCCGGAGATCAGCGCGGCGGGGTGCGCCTGTGCCAGTTCCAGCAGCTTTGGAATGTCTTCAATCGCATGTTGACCGTCGGCGTCGACCTGGACGGCATGGGTAAATCCGGCCTCTGCGGCCGCCTCTAATCCGCGGATCACCGCCGCGCCCTTGCCGGCGTTTTCCGCCAGACGAATTAAGGTCAGGTTTGCGGTGCCTGCGGCGAGCCTGTCCAGTTCCTGCTGCGTAGCCGCGTCGCTGCCGTCGTCCACCACAATACACGGCAGATTAAACGGCTGCAGACGCGCCAGCACGCGCGACATCATCGCGCCGTGGTTGTAGCAGGGGATCAGCACGCAGGGGGACAAGGTCAACGACATAGCCGGATCTTCCCGCTGCTGGCGGTATGGCGCGCGTCGCCATCGTGGCGCTGATAGCTGAACGTCAGGATCTGACGTGCTTCCTGCCAGCTCAGGGTTAACGTGACGGTGTTTTCCGGCAGCAGCGGTGCCTGGAACTTCACGTTCTGAATGCTGTGAAAACGCCAGCCGGGGGCGAGCAGGGTGGTGGCATAGTGTATCACCCAGTCCATCTGCGCGACGCCCGGCAGCAGCGGCTGCACGGCAAAATGGCCGCTGAACCAGAAAAGGGAAGGATCAAGATGCAGGACGACCTCAATCTGTTGGGGCTGTGCCTGATGGCGCTCAATTTCATGGGGTATCATGAAACAACTCCTGTAATTGCGCATAGACACGCTTATTCATACTGTTGACCGGGATTTCGTCGATGACCCGCCAGTAACGCGGTACGGCGACCGGCTCCAGCCACGGCAGCAGCGCCCGTCGCCACGTCAGCTCCTGGGTTTTTCCGCCGCTGTTCTGCCAGCGCTGGCGCGCCTCGTCATTCAGGACCAGCAGTACGCCCACCCCCTGGCGACCGCCACGCGCGATCGGCAGGGCGGCGACGTCGCGGATGCCCTCCAGCTCCAGCAGGCGTTGCTCAACTTCGCTGAGCGAAATGCGTTTCTCTTCAATTTTGACCACCCGCCCACGGCGTCCCATCAGGCGGAACTGGCCGTTTGGCTCAAACTGCAGGATATCGTCAAGCAGCAGACCGTTAGCGTCGGCGATCAGCGGAGAGAAGACGCGAAATGCTTCATCTTCTGCGGTAAATGACACGCCGGGGAAGGGCAGCCAGGTGACATTCTCTTGTTGACGATAGCGCCAGGCCAGAATGCCGGTCTCGGTGCTGCCGTAGATCTCATCCGGCCAGACGTTCAGCCAGGCGGCGGTCTGCGTCACGTCCTGCCACGGCAACATGCCGCCTGCCGAGAGGATCATGTCCACCGACGGCGCAGGAAGCTGGTGGTCGAGGCGTTTTAAAAACGCCGGACTGCTGATAAACACATAGCGATGTTCGTGGCCCAGCGCGGCCAGTTGCTCCGCATAGTAAAGCATGGCCGCATGCAGCGGCAGGCCCAGCGCCATCGGCAGGAAAATGCGGAACGTCAGACCGTACAGATGCTGTGGCACAACCGAGGCCACTATCCGGCAGCCTGCCAGGCGGTCGGCAAAGCGCGCTGCCAACAGTTCGGCTTCATGGTCCAGACGGTCAACGGGTTTAACGATACGTTTCGGCTGCCCGGTCGAGCCCGAGGTAAACAGCTCGATAAACGCATCATGGCGCAGGGGCGGGAAGATAAACGCCTCGTCGCTGAGCGTCATGGCTGAGCTGACAACCCACAGCGGCCCCTGCCAGCCGAGCGTTTTATCGCTCAGCACACCGTCAAACAACGCCCGCTGCTCGTCCAGCAAAGAGACGCGGTTATGCCCTGGAATCACGGGCGTTTTCCCCGCATGCAGGGTGGCCAGCAGCGCAACGATAAACAGATAGCTGTTTTCAAAACAGAGTGCCCAGCGACTGCCTTCCTGCTGTTGCAGGTGCGCCATCAACCGTGCGACATCGTGGCGCAAGTGACCGAGCGTCCAGTGGCGTTCGTCCAGCCAGGCGATGGGCGTGTTCGCCGGACGAGGGGAGGTGAGCCATTCGGCAAGCGTCAGGGTCTGCTTCATTGCAAATCTCGATTAATCATCCGACGGCGTATCAGCCATTCGCTGCCCATGAGCAGGCCCATCAGCAGGTAGGCAATCATGCCATTCCACGCGGTCCACATCGCCATATCGCCATGGAGAGCGGTAAACAGCGCCACGCCGCCATTGAAGATAAAAAAGGCGCACCAGATCTGCGTCACCCGGCGGGTGTAACGCACCGCCGCATCCGGGAGTTGGGGATCGCGCAATCGTGCCAGTCGTTCCACTATGGGCATGGAAGACCAGAGCGAGCCGCCAAAAACGGCGAGCATGACGGTGTTCACCACCACCGGATAAAACAGCAGAAGCTGATGGGTTTTAAGCAGGTAACTGGCGATGCACAGCGTGATACCCACCGCCGCCACCACCTGGGTGACCACGCGCAGCGGTCCCGCCTGTCGCCGGGTCTGGCGAAAGCGTAAGAACAGCAGCAGCGCCATCAGCGGCAGTAACCACTGCAGGCTGTGATGCGCCAGGCCAAACCAAATCAGGAAAGGCCAGGCGAGTAACAGCACGCCTGTCAGCACAGGCAATGTGCGAACGCCCGACACGACGAATCAGGCTTCTTTAAGCAGGCGTTCTACCGCGTCAACGACATCCTGCACGGTGCGTACGGCTTTGAACTCTTCCGGTTTGATCTTCTTACCGGTCTTTTTTTGCAGATGGACGATCATGTCGACCGCATCGATGCTGTCCAGCTCCAGATCTTCGTACAGACGCGCCTCAGGTTTAATGTCCTGTGGATCTATCTCAAACAGCTTAACCAGCAGCGCAGAGACTTCGTCATAGATGGCGTGTTGATCGGTCATAGCGGACTCTCCTCAGGCACGTTGCGCATTAATGAACGATGCCAGCGTGGCGACGGAGAAGAAGTGCTGACGCATCTCTTCGCTTTCCGCAGAAAGCACCACGCCGTACTGATTTTTTACCGCCAGTCCCAGTTCCAGGGCATCAATTGAGTCCAGTCCCAGGCCGTCGCCAAACAGCGCCGCCTCGGTTTCAATGTCGTCTGTCGACAGTTCGTCCAGATTCAATGTGGTTATGATGAGATTTTTAATTTCAAGATAAAGCGCTTGCATCATTAATTCCTGAGAGAGGTAACGTACCTGGTTGTAATTGAAGCAAAAGATGCCGGTTTAGCTGTCTTGCCGCCAGCGCCGGTTCTTGTAAATTTGCGTCGTAAAAGTGGTCGAGCTTCACCCGCTCGCGTACCTCGACGGTAAACAGCGGTTTAGTTGGCGGCACCTGATACCATTTGCTTTCTTTATCCAGCATGCGCTGGCTGCAATGGATGGTCACTACGCGAATATCGCTGCCGCAGCGCACGGCGATATTCGCCGCGCCGCGTTGCAGCGTCATGGCTTCGCCCGGACGGGTGCGGGTGCCTTCGGGGAAAATCAAAATCGTATCGCCCTGCGCCAGTCGTTGCTGACTGGCCGGTAACAGGGCGTCCGCCTGGCTGTTCACCAGATAATCCGCGGCGCGCACCACGCCGCTGAGAAATGGGTTCTTCAGCAGCGCGCTTTTCACCAGACAATCTGTTTCGGGCATCACCGACGCCAGCAGGACATAATCGATCAGGGTGGGGTGATTCGCGACCACCAGACATCCGCGTTCCTGGCGCAAAATATCCACCCCTTTCATCTGATAATCCAGCACGCCCAGCACGCGGGTCACCGTTAAAAAGAGACGGAAACTGGCGGCGATACTGCGCCGGGCAATGCGGCGGCGGCGGGCGTTGTCCCATACGAAAACTAACAAAACGTTAAACCAGACGACCGAAAGCAGCAGTCCGCCGAGTCCGAAGAGGGCGAAGCAGAAGCCGGTCATGGCGATCCGCCAGAGTCGGTTCAACGAGGAGATGACCCCTTTCATGTCCGACTCCAGTGCCACTGCACGCGCTCGCCGGGGAGGGTAAACGCCTCGGCATTCAGTAAATAGTGCTGTAAAAACAGCAGGCTTTGCGGGAGCGTGGTTTCAGCGCCTGCCTGAACCGGTTCGCTCTCACACACCCAGTCGTTACCTGCTTCGCAGACCAGTGCGGTGGCGTACGGCCAGGTTGGCATATTTTCCGGGAGTCGCGGGTGGTAGAACTCGGGAAGAAAACCGTCGAAGTCGACCATCAACACGCGCTGATAACCCGCCTGTAGCAGGCAGATGACTTCACATAACCCCTGCTGGAAGGTATCGCGCCCGGCGGAAAGCGATGACGAGACGATGGGGTGTTTGGCCGCGATAGTCAGGTTGCCCACCGCTGAATTGTGTACTGACAACGCGAAATCGGTCGGTGAGAGCGCCTGTTCGGTCGCCAGCGCATGCAGAATGCGGTAGTTACGTTCAAGTTCACCGTGCCGACTGGTGTACAGCACCGCATCGATATCGTGGCGGCGCAGCATCGCCAGCCCGCACTCGACGGCCAGTTTACTGCCGGAGCTAAGACGACGGGCGGTCATCATTGGCAGTTCACGCAGCTTTCCCTGTGCCGCCGCCGGATCGATGGCGTGCGGATGCCGTGACCATTGCAACCACTGTATTGATTCGCCCAGACCTGGCGCCATCGCCCGCCAGTCGGTAATGTTTAGTGAGAATTTCATCAACGCGCGTCCGCGGTATACCGGTGATTCCAGTAGCGTTCTGATGCTACTTTGTTATTTTTTCTTCTGACATATCAGTAAAGTATGTCCAACGCCTAAATTATCGTGGCGTGCTTCCACCTGGAACCCTGCCTTGTCCAGATAGCCATAAAATTTCTCTGCGCTGTAGAAACGGCTGTTGCCGTTCGCCATGCAGGTAAAGTAAAGCGAAGACGCATTCAGACTGAATGAGGCGGCTTCAAAGCGCTGCGCATCCCAGAACAGCTCCATAATGCACAGCCTTGCACCGGGCTTCATCACACGGGCAACCTTGCTGAGCATGGCGACAATTTGCTCCGGTGAAAAACAGTCAAGAAATTGACTCATCCACCAGATATCGGCCTCTGTGGGTAAAGGCGCATCGCCAAGCATATCCACCGCATGAAAATCGATGCGATCAGATAATCCTGCATTTTCGATATTTTCGCGGGCAAGTGCAATTTGTTGTGGCAAATCTAATAGCGTCACCGCGATATTTTCGTCGAACTGGCTACAGCGTATTGCCCATTTACCCGTATTTCCGCCTACATCGTACAGGGTTGCAGGACAACTGGCGAATACATGCGGTAATGCTGCATCAAACGCACCGTCAGAATAGTAATGATCGAAGGCGAACCAGCTTTCACGCGCGGACGGTGGTAATTGTGACAATGCCGGGTAAATGGTTGGCCAGTCGCCAAATACTTTTAACCCGGACGGTTTTCCTTCTTTCAGCGCATTTTCTAAAAAGAATAATCCCTGATAACAGACGTCGTGGGTGAAATCCATATTCACGCGTGTCATGGTGTCATGCAAAAGGAAATGTCCGATTTTCGCCAGATAATAGCGTCCCGCTTGACGGGTGATGATGCGTCCGCTTAATCCCATATCCAGCAGAACGCTGACCGCATATTCGTTGACGTGACTGTTTTCGGCGATCTCTTCAAGCGTTGCACCCTGTTTACCCTGGCGGTCAAGATAAGCCAGCACATCTGCATTTCGCAGGCAAAGCGCGGTTTGAAACAGCATGGGGGCGAAGGCGATACGCTGCGCTTCAGTGATCGCATCCAGTGCGCTGAGGGAGTCCTGTTCGTACATGGCGAGTACAACCTGTTAAGAAAACGAAAAAGGTTATCGGGCCGCGCGCGGCCCGACTTCAGGCGTCATTACAGATTTGCACCCGCAGACAGGTTCAACTGAATGTCTTTATCCAGGTTACGTACCCAGCGGTTGTAGTTTTTATGAATTTTACCGCCAGAAGCCTGCAGATTGAGGCTGCTGTCGTACTTGATATCGTAGCTGGAGGCGGTGTAGGTAATGCGCACTTCCGCAACGTGGTCGCGAGACTGCTGACGCGCTTTGATCACTCCCGGACCCGCTTCAGTCATGATCCATTTACGCTGAATGCCGGCTTTCAGAATCGCATTTTTTACCTGATCCTGGGTGTGGCCTGCGGTAACCGAAGAGTGAACCTGATCGATGGGGGCAGTACGCGCACAACCCGCCAGCGCACCAACAACCGCAATCGCCGCAAACCACTTAATGTATTGTTTCATGAAAACTCCCTATCAAAATCACTATTTATATTAACGTTGAATGCATTTCTGAATTTAGTTTTAGTTACAATAATACCGACTATTATTAATGTTAACTTTGACGGACGGCCGTGAAATTCTTGTAATTAATGAGTGAACGCAGAAGGTAATTTATCTTCCGGGTTATCATGGCGTTAGTCAGTTAATTCTCACTTAAATTCCATTGTCGATATCATTTAATTTGAATTAAATGCACTGTGGGAGACCTGGATCTCATTTTGCAAAGGAAACCGCGCGCTTATTGAAATACTCAGATAACAAAAGCGCGCCTTATAGTACTTTCATCTGTAAGTGAATGAAACTACCCTGGTTGGTAGGGCTGGTTTATCCCGGTAATCTATTTTTCGGTCTCCCCGGGCCCAGTAATATGGCCAGTTTGCTGCCGCCTGTCGTGGTTTCCATCCAGATTTTGCACACGCTGGTCAGAGGGACGGAGAGCAACATTCCCACCGGGCCGAGCAGCCAGCCCCAGACCAGCAGGGAAAGGAACACCACCAGCGTCGACATGCCCAGGCGATGCCCCATCATGCGTGGTTCAACCATGTTGCCTAATACCATATGAACCACCAGGAACAGCGCTCCCACCAGCACGCACTCATAAATGCCGTTGAAAAGCAGCGCCTGAACCATCGGTGGAACGGCGGAAATCACCGAGCCAATGTTTGGTACATAGTTCAGCAGGAACGCCAGCACCCCCCACATCAGGGCAAACTGAATGTGCATCAATTCCAGTCCCAACCAGACAATGACCCCGGTCCACAGGCTAAGCAGCGTTTTTAACGCCAGATAGTGCGAAACCCCCTTCAACGCCCGGTGCAGTCCGGCAATGTGGATTTGTGGGTTATGCAGCGCAAAACGCATTTTGTAAGGCACATGGCGGACTTCAAACAGCATAAATACGACGGTCATTACCAACAAAATGACGCTGGCCATCGCGCCCGACAACCCGGTCATCAGCGTGGTGGTGAAGGTGACAATTTTGTCGGAGTCGATTCGCTGTAACATCCGTTCCGGGGACATGTGTAGATTTAAAAATGGAATCATCTCCTGTACATACAAGACCTTGCGCGTCAGTTCTTTGTTGTACTTCGGCAGCATGGCAATAAATTCGTTAACCGAGGCGGCCAGCACGCCAATCAGCGCGGTGAGCACAAACAACATCACAACCACCACAATCGTAATTGCCACCGGGCGTTTCACGCCCCGGCGAATAAACCAGGTGACCAGCGGATTGAGGACAATGGCAAAAAAGAGTGCCAGCAAGAGCTGCACAATGATATCTGCGGCGGCGTGGATCCCGGCGAGAATGACGACCAGCGCGGCCAGTTTGAGCAGAATATGTAAACCCGTTTTATCGGGCTGAGGGGTTGTCATGGTGGCTTCCTGTTATTGATTTTCATTAAGTGTAGCGGCTGGCCTGCTGCCGATATTCCTAATCTGGCTGCTGATTTTCCCGGCGTGGCATGATAGAAATGAAACATTGTTGTAAAAACGTGGTGGTCCCCATGCCCGAACCCGTCGCTGAACCGGCGCTTAATGGATTGCGCCTCAATCTGCGCATTGTTTCTGTTGTGATGTTTAACTGTGCCAGCTACCTGACCATCGGCCTACCGCTCGCGGTGCTGCCTGGCTATGTCCATGATGTGATGGGCTTTAGCGCCTTCTGGGCGGGACTGGTCATCAGCCTGCAATACTTCGCGACCTTGCTCAGTCGCCCTCATGCCGGACGCTACGCGGATTTACTTGGTCCGAAAAAGATTGTGGTTTTTGGTCTGTGCGGCTGTTTTCTCAGCGGCGCGGGCTATTTTCTGGCGGGAAGCGTCAGCAGTTGGCCGGTCGCCAGTTTGCTGCTGCTGTGTCTGGGTCGCGTCATTCTGGGGATTGGACAGAGCTTCGCCGGGACCGGCTCGACGCTGTGGGGAATAGGCGTGGTGGGGTCGCTACATATCGGACGGGTGATCTCCTGGAACGGTATTGTGACCTACGGGGCGATGGCGGTCGGCGCACCGCTCGGCGTGCTGTTTTATAACTGGAGCGGACTACAGGGATTAGCGCTGATTATCATGGGGATCGCGCTGCTGGCGGTTCTGTTGGCGATTCCGCGCCCGGCGGTGAAAGCGAGCAAAGGAAAGCCACTTCCCTTTCGTGCGGTGCTCGGACGCGTCTGGCTATACGGGATGGCGCTGGCGCTGGCCTCGGCGGGTTTTGGGGTGATCGCCACCTTTATCACCCTGTTCTATGACGCCAAAGGCTGGGACGGCGCGGCGTTTGCGCTCACCCTGTTTAGCTGTGCTTTTATCGGTACGCGTCTGCTGTTTCCTAACGGTATCAACCGCCTGGGCGGTCTGAACGTGGCGATGATCTGCTTTGGCGTTGAGATTGTCGGACTGCTGTTGGTGGGCGTGGCGATGATGCCGTGGATGGCAAAAATCGGCGTGCTGCTGGCAGGAATGGGTTTCTCGCTGGTCTTCCCGGCGCTTGGCGTGGTGGCGGTAAAAGCCGTGCCGCAGCAGAATCAGGGCTCGGCGCTGGCAACTTATACGGTGTTTATGGATCTGTCGCTGGGGGTGACGGGGCCATTGGCCGGGCTGGTGATGAGCTGGGCTGGCGTGCCGGTGATTTACCTGGCGGCGGCGGGTCTGGTGGCGATTGCGCTACTGTTAACCTGGCGGTTAAAAAAACGGCCTCCGCAGGAATCGCCAGAGGCCGTTTCATCATCCTGACGGTTACTGAATAACCAGCGTATTGATGATGTTTTCCGCGGCCGTTTGCGCTTTCTGCTGGTCGTCAGCCGGCAGCGTAATTTGCAGGGTCAGCAGTTGGTTATCCACTTTACCCAGTACGACGGATGAGTAAGCGGTCTGGCCTTTCGCCGAGATAATGCTGTCTAACTGTTGCAGCGTGTGGCCTTTCAGCTCGATGGATTTGTTGGTCACCACCTGCAGTTGCGGGTCGCGGCTGCGCTGCTGATCTTCCAGACGTTTTGCCAGCACAGACAGCTCTTCGTTAGTGTTATCACCAACGATGACAATGACCGCTTTCTGGCCGGTCGCGTCAGAGTAAACGTGCATATTATTGGCCTGCGTACCCAGCTTGCCGCTCTGGTCAGTCATATCCGCCGGCAGGGAGAAACTCAGTTTGCCATCCAGCAGAGAAACCGGTTGACCGGTTGCGTTGCTTTCTGCCGCCGTGCCCTCTGCCGGCGCTTTCGTATCACTATTATCACAGGCCGCCAGCCCCATAACCAGCAGGCCAATACCGACATATTTAACCAGATTACGCATTGACTTCTTCCTTTCGATAAACGGCCATAACGGCTCATCCGTTCATCTTATCACAACCCGGAAAAGGAACCTTTAGCTCAACTTGCCTGCATCGCCGGGATTTCAGATTTATCTGCCAGTTTTTTCAGCAACATATTCAGTAATACGCCATACATCGGCAGGAAGAAAAGGATGCTGATCAGCACTTTAAAACAGTAATCGACGATGGCGATTTCCATCCAGTGCTCGGCCATAAAGGCATCCGGGCTGCGCCAGAACGCAATAAAGAAGAAGGCGAGGGTGTCGCTGACGTTGCCAAACAGCGTCGAGGCCGTCGGTGCCAGCCACCAACGGCGGTTTTGACGCAGGCGGTTAAAGACGTGCACATCGAGAATCTGTCCCAGCGCGTAGGCCATAAAACTGGCGACCGCGATACGGGCGACAAACAGATTGAAGTGCATCAGCGCCCCAAATCCCTGCCATGAACCCATATAGAACAGCGACGAAATCACATAGGAGATCAGCAGCGCCGGCATCATCACCGCAAAGATAATTCGACGGGCCAGCGGCGCGCCAAAAATCCGCACGGTCAGGTCGGTTGCGAGGAAAATAAAGGGAAAGCTAAACGCGCCCCAGGTGGTGTGGAAACCAAAAATGGAGACCGGAAGCTGGACCAGATAGTTGCTGGAGGTGATCACCAGCAAATGGAATAGCGATAGCCAGAACAACGCTTTCATGCGTTGTGATTGTGTAAATGCGTTCATATTGTACCTTTTTGATGGTTATTGGGGTGAGGGAACCCAATTCGTGCTACACGCTATTTTACTGCCATTTTGCTTTCGGGCAGTGCTCGCGCGCCGCACGTACTCCGTGTACGCGTCGGGCGCTGTGCGCTGGCCTTCAAATAAACTGGCTGCGCCAATAACGCGTCTTCGTTTTTTTAAGCCGCCGCATGATACTGCTTTGCGGCGGTAATGCAATGGCTATTTTTCACGCAATCGTTAACCTGATTGGCTTACTTCGGAACTGAGCGTAAACTACAGCCGTTTTTTTAGTGAATGAGACCATGATGAGCGATCTGTTTTCCTCTGCCGACCATACCCTTGATGCCCAGGGACTCCGCTGTCCGGAGCCGGTAATGATGGTGCGTAAAACCGTACGCAACATGCAGACCGGCGAAACACTGCTGATTGTGGCGGACGATCCGGCGACCACCCGTGACATTCCCGGCTTTTGTACCTTTATGGAACACGAGCTGGTGGCAAAAGAGACCGACTCTCTGCCGTATCGCTATCTGGTGCGTAAAGGCCAGTAAGCGACGCCGGATGGCGCTAACGCTCATCCGGCTTACAAAGGATAATGCACCGCGCACGGCCCGTAAGCCGGATGGCGCTAACGCTTATCTGGCCTACAAAGGATAATGCACCGCACACGGTTCGTAGGCCGGATAAGGCAACGCCGCCATCCGGCAAAAACACGTTATCCTTTACGTAACAATCTCAGGGCGTTGGCGGTGACCAGCACCGTTGCCCCGGTATCCGCCAGCACCGCCAGCCACAGGCCGGTCATCCCGAGCAGCGTGGTGACGAGAAATATCCCTTTCAGCCCCAGCGCAATGGTGATGTTCTGACGAATATTGGCGTGGGTCGCGCGCGCCAGTTGGATCATCTGCACCAGCCCCGTGAGGCGGTTATGCGTCAGTGCGGCGTCCGCGGTTTCCAGCGCCACGTCGGTGCCGCTACCCATCGCGATACCAATGGCGGCGGCCTTCATTGCCGGCGCATCGTTAATGCCATCACCCACCATCGCCAGCGGTGACTGCTGATTCAGCGCGGTGACCGCTTTCACTTTATCTTCCGGCAGCAATCCTGCGTTAAATGCCAGACCCAGTTCGCCGGCAATGGCTGCCGCCGCGCGCGGGTTATCGCCGGTCAGGATCACACCCTTCACACCCAGCGCGTTAAGTTCGCTGATGGCGGTGCGGGCATCGTCGCGCAGCGTATCCTGCAAGGCGATTACCCCGATTACACGTTCGTTGCGCAGAACCAGAACGACGGTCTGTCCGGCGCTTTCGAGCTGGTTAATCTCTCCGGCAAAGGCGTCGGCAGGACGTTTCCCGGCGGCGCAAATCAGAACGCTTTCGCCATTCACCTGCGCTTCAATCCCTGATCCCACCAGCGCCCGTTGCCCTTCGGCGACCGGGATTGTTAACCCTGTGGTTTGCGCTTCGCGAACAATGGCCTGTGCCAGCGGGTGCGTTGCGCCCTGTTCGACGGCCGCCGCCAGCGTCAGTAGTTCAGACTCGCTGACACCGGTCGCCGGGTGAATCGCCGTCACGCGCGGTTTCCCCACGGTCAGCGTCCCGGTTTTATCAAAGGCGACCTGCGTGATACGGCCTAACTGTTCCAGCGCCGCGCCGCCTTTAATCAATGCCCCGCGACGGGCCGCCGCCGCCAGGCCGGAAGTGATAGCTGCTGGCGTGGAAATCACCAGCGCACACGGACAGCCGATCAGCAGCAGCGTTAACCCTTTATAAATCCACTCCTGCCAGGCGCCGGCGAACAACAGCGGTGGGACGAGCGTCACCAGCAGGGCAATGGCCATAATCGCTGGCGTATAAATCCGGCTGAAGCGGTCGATAAAACGCTCAATTGGCGCGCGGCGTTCCTCGGCCTCTTCGATTAACTTCAGGATCCGGTCAATCGCGCTGGCACCCGGTTCGCAGACGACTTCCAGCGTGACGAGACGGTCCACGCTGGTGGCTCCTGCCGGTACTTTTTCGCCGGTGGCGCGTTCTACCGGGATCGATTCGCCCGTCAGCGCACTCTCATCAAAACTGGCAAAACCGGAGATCAGTTTACCGTCGGCAGGCAAACGTCCCCCGGCGGCGACTTCAATGATATCGCCCGGTTGCAGGGTGTTGATTGCCACCTCTTCGCGCACACCGTCGCGTAAACGCATCGCGGTTTCTGGCTTCAGCGCCATCAGCGCGCTGACCCCTTTGCGGGCGCGACTGGCAGCCCAGCCTTCGAGTCGTTCGCCAATCAGGAACAACAGCAATACCATTGCCGCTTCTGCCGTGGCACCGATGAACAGCGCCCCGATAGCCGCGACGCTCATCAGCGTTTCAATGGCAAACCAACTGCCGGTTTTAATCAGACGCAGCGCCTGGCGGGCAATCGGGAACAGGCCGACCAGCGTCGTGGCGATAAACGCCAGTTGACCGAACGGGTGGTTAAACTGCTCCAGTCCCCAACTGAGCGCCATCATGACGGTAAGCGTCAGCAGCGGCAGGTTCTCTTTAAAGCGGGATTCGGGGACGTCTTCCTTCGCCTGTTCATCGCGCAGGGTGTAACCCGCTTTTTGCACCGCGTTCTCGATTTGCTGACGGAGATCGCCGTTGCTGTCGACGACCAGTTTCTCGGTAGCAAACAGCACCTGGACCTGGTTGACGCCGCTGACCTGGCGCACGGCGTTTTCCACTTTGCGGGCGCAGGCGGCGCAGTCCATCCCGGACACTTTCCAGCTGTAGCGAGTGCCTTTTACCGTTTCAACAACCGATTCAGGGGGCGAGCACGCGCCTTCGCAGCAGCAGTCATCGGTCTTCTGCGGCGTTGGCGCAGGCTTGAAAGATGAAAATTGTGGGGCTTTTTTGCCATCGTGAGCAGGTATCGACATGGCATCCTCCGGTTGATGATAATTTTCTCATTAACCGGAGGATACACTCTGGAGTCGACTCCAGAGTCAAGCATTATTAGAGATAAAGCGAACGGACGATCAGGAAGTGCCCGGCAAAGTAGCAGGCGGCGGCGATGGCGTTGTCTGCGCGGAAACGACAGCGGTAGTGACTGCCCAGCCAGACGATGTTGCCAATAAACAGCAGCGACGCGCCCAAAAATGCCGACAGCGCAGGCGCGGTGGGACGGAAGAACCACAGTTCGCCGGCCAGCCAGACCATGACCAGCGTCATGGCGATAAAGGTACATACCGGCCAGCGCAACTCTTCAAGACGTGTCCAGATCACCGCAATCAGCAGTGCGCCCAGCACCATCAGCACCAGCGGCAGCGGCCAGAAGAAAGAGAGCGTCATCTGGCTGGCAAAATAGATGGTATACAGCAGGTGCGAAAGGAAAAACGCGCCAATCGCGTAGAGCAGCCGCTGACGCGGCAATAATGTCAGCGCATCGCCAACCAGTGAAGCGCAAAGACCGGCCAGTACCAGATAGCTCACGGCGTTGAACATCGGCGCTTGCCAGGCCAGTAACAGCAGGAGTAATAAGGTGACGGGTTTAAAGACCCAGCGTTGCCAGGTGGGTCCACGGTAGGAGGCATCCACAAATAACCATGCGGAAAGGCAGACAGCGATAAACGACCAAAGCATCTTAGTTCCTTGAATTCGTTATTTTTTCGTAAGCGGTATGCTCACAACCCTGGTGTTCAGTGTAGAGGCCGCGACCACCTGATGACAACACCATAACGGGCAAGGTATGCTTATTTCCGCATTTTCTGATGGGTTATCAATATGAGTAAGCCGCCACTTTTCTTCATTATTATCATTGTGTTAATTATTGTTGCCGCCTCATTTCGCTTTATGCAGCAGCGGCGGGAAAAAGCCGATAACGATGCGGCACCGCTTCGGCAGGCGCAGATGGTGGTCAGCAATAAGCGTGAAAAGCCCATCAACGACCGACGTTCCCGACAGCAGCAGGTCACGCCAGCGGGAACCAGCATGCGCTATGAGGTCAGCTTTAAGCCGCAGAACGGTGGGCTGGAAAAGACATTCCGCCTTGATGCGACGCAGTACCATGCGCTGACGGTGGGGGAGAAAGGGACGCTGAGCTACAAAGGATCGCGCTTCGTCGATTTTGTCGCTCAGCCGTAGCATTACTTTTTGACGTTAAACTTTTTCTGCCAGACCAGCAGTTCAAACACGCCAAACAGGAAAATACGCACCTTCTCGCCGGTGGTCATTTGTGGCCCATCTTTGGGCAGGGTGGACTTCAGCAGCGCCAGTTGCATGCCGTGCATCAGCACCATGAACACGAGGGCGACGTTAACGAAGATGTTGAGCGGGCGCGGGAAGGGTTGCACCAGGTTTAACAATAAGAATGCCCACACGCCGAGCATCAGTAGTCGACCAAGATTAATCAGCATCGCTTTCTCCTTGTGCTTCGCGTTGATACAAACGGTACGCTACCTGCCCGGCGATTTTTTCCCGGTACAGCGACCAGTTCGTCGGCACGGGCGGCAGACCGTTTTCCACTTCGCTTTCCACGTAAATCCAGGCAACATCTGCCAGCCAGCCGTGATTTTCCAGCAGGCTTAAGGTCTCTTCCAGTAACCCTTTACGAAACGGCGGGTCGACAAACACCACATTGTGCGGGGTGCCCGACTGCGCCAGGAATGTCAGGGTATTGGTATTCACGACTTTTGCATTCCCTGCTTTCAGCGTAGCCAGGTTCTTTTGTAATTGCTGAGAGACCGCGCGATCCATCTCCAGCAGCGTCGCACTGGCGGCATAGCGTGACAACGCTTCCAGCCCCAGCGCGCCGCTTCCGGCGAAACAGTCCAGACAATGGGCCTCTACCATCACCGGTGCCAGCCAGTTAAACAGCGTCTCACGCACGCGGTCGGTTGTCGGACGTAGACCGGGGCTGTCGGGGACCGGGAGTTTGCGGCCGCGCCATTGCCCGCCAATAATGCGGATTTGGCCGCTGCCAGAGTGATTCGGTTTTTTCATTTCTGTTGCTCAAACCGCCGCTTGCAGATGATTCCAGGCGGTGATGTGGATTAAGTAAAGTGATAGACTATTTCATCATTTTTTTAGCTTCCATGTATATATGCATAAAATCATTCAGGATGCATCGAGGCGGCAAGCGATAAAATCCCCTGGAGCATAGAAGACGATGTGACTGGGGTTTTTGAGCGCAGCCAACAAAGAGGCAGCCTGAAAGATGAAATGCATAGGGCCGCGAGGGGTGTAATCGCAAATGGCAAAACAGAAAAAACGTGGCTTCTTTTCCTGGCTGGGCTTTGGTGAAAAAGAGCAGGAACAAGAACAAAAAACCGAAGAGCAGCAGGGTGTTGACGCGCAATTACCGCCCGACGCACCCGTTGAAACGGCGGTTGATGTAGAAGCGCAAGCGCCGGTTCACAGCAAAGAAGAAACAGAAGCCTTTGCTGAAGAAGTGGTTGAGGTGACTGAACAAGTTCAGGAAATCGAAACGTTCCAGTCTGCTGAACCCGCGCCCGCCGTTGCTGAAGTGCGCGTTGAGCCGCAGATTGCCGTCGAACACGAAGAGCTGCCGCTGCCGGAAGAGGTGAACGCCGAAAAGGAAACCTCAGCGCAAGAGTGGCAGGCGGAAGCGGAAACCGTTGAGATTGTTGACGCGGTGGAAGAAGAGGCGCAAAACGAGCCGGAACTGACCGACGAAGAGCTGGAAGCACAGGCGCTGGCGGCGCAAGCCGCGGAAGACGCGTTGATGGTCGTGCCGGTGGCGGAAGACGACGCGCCGGTCGACGAGATCGCTCAGGAGCAGGAAAAACCGACCAAAGAAGGCTTTTTCGCGCGCCTGAAACGCAGCTTACTGAAAACCAAAGAAAATCTCGGTTCCGGATTTATCAGCCTGTTCCGTGGTAAAAAAATCGACGATGATCTGTTTGAAGAACTGGAAGAGCAACTGCTGATTGCCGATGTGGGCGTGGAAACCACGCGTAAAATCATCACCAATCTGACAGAAGGCGCCAGCCGCAAACAGCTTAAAGATGCCGAGGCGCTGTACGGTCTGCTGAAAGACGAGATGGGCGACATTCTGGCGAAAGTCGATGAGCCGCTGAACGTTGAGGGCAAAACGCCGTTTGTTATCTTAATGGTTGGCGTTAACGGCGTGGGAAAAACCACCACCATCGGTAAGCTGGCGCGTCAGTTTGAGCAACAGGGTAAATCGGTGATGCTGGCAGCGGGCGATACGTTCCGCGCGGCGGCGGTTGAGCAATTGCAGGTCTGGGGCCAGCGTAACAATATCCCGGTGATCGCCCAGCACACTGGCGCGGACTCCGCTTCCGTTATCTTCGACGCTATTCAGGCAGCGAAGGCGCGCCACATTGATGTGCTGATTGCCGATACCGCAGGTCGCCTGCAAAACAAATCGCATCTGATGGAAGAACTGAAAAAAATCGTTCGCGTGATGAAGAAACTGGACGAAGACGCACCGCATGAAGTTATGCTGACGCTTGACGCCAGCACCGGGCAGAATGCGATAAGCCAGGCCAAACTGTTTCATGAAGCGGTGGGCCTGACCGGTATTACCCTGACCAAACTGGACGGTACGGCGAAAGGTGGGGTTATCTTCTCGGTGGCCGATCAGTTTGGCATCCCTATCCGCTATATTGGTGTGGGCGAACGTATCGAGGATTTACGTCCGTTTAAGGCGGACGATTTTATAGAGGCACTTTTTGCCCGAGAGGATTAACAATGATTCGCTTTGAACATGTCAGCAAGGCCTATCTCGGTGGGAGACAAGCGCTGCAGGGAGTGACATTCCATATGCAGCCAGGCGAGATGGCGTTTCTGACCGGCCATTCCGGCGCGGGGAAAAGTACCCTACTGAAGCTTATCTGTGGGATTGAGCGGCCGAGCGCCGGGAAAATTCTCTTCAGTGGACATGACATCACGCGACTGAAAAACCGTGAAGTGCCGTTTTTGCGTCGTCAGATCGGCATGATTTTCCAGGATCACCACCTGTTGATGGACAGAACGGTATTCGACAACGTGGCGATACCGCTGATTATCGCCGGAGCCAGCGGGGATGATATTCGTCGTCGCGTGTCGGCGGCGCTGGACAAGGTCGGACTGCTGGACAAAGCGAAGAACTTCCCGATTCAACTCTCCGGCGGTGAACAGCAGCGTGTCGGTATCGCCCGTGCGGTGGTGAACAAGCCAGCAGTACTGCTGGCGGATGAACCGACGGGTAACCTGGACGACGCGCTGTCGGAAGGGATCCTGCGTCTGTTCGAAGAGTTTAACCGCGTTGGGGTGACGGTACTGATGGCGACGCACGACATTGGGCTCATTTCCCGTCGTTCGTACCGCATGCTCACCCTGAGCGATGGTCATTTGCATGGAGGCGAAGCTCGTGAATAAGCGCGACGCTATCAACCAAATCAAACAGTTCGGTGGACGACTGGACCGTTTCCGTCGTTCCGGCGGCTCTTCCGGCGACGGTGGGCGTAACGCACCGAAGCGGGCGAAACCATCGCCAAAGCCGAACTCGCGTAAAACCAACGTTTTTAACGAGCAGGTGCGCTATGCGTTCCAGGGCGCGTTACAGGATCTGAAAAGCAAACCGCTGGCGACGTTTCTGACGGTGATGGTGATTGCTATCTCCCTGACCCTGCCGAGCGTCTGCTACATGGTCTACAAAAACGTTAACCAGGCGGCGACGCAGTATTATCCGTCTCCGCAGATAACCGTTTATCTGCAAAAAACGCTGGATGATGATGCGGCGGCAGGCGTTGTCGCCCAACTGCAGGCCGAGCAGGGCGTGGAAAAGGTGAATTATCTTTCCCGTGAAGATGCCCTCGGCGAATTCCGCAACTGGTCCGGTTTCGGCGGCGCGCTGGATATGCTGGAAGAGAACCCATTACCTGCGGTGGCGGTGGTGATCCCGAAGCTCGACTTTCAGAGCACCGATTCGCTGAACACATTGCGTGACCGGGTCTCCCGCATCAACGGGATTGATGAAGTGCGGATGGACGACAGCTGGTTTGCCCGTCTGGCGGCGCTGACCGGACTGGTCGGGCGCGTGTCGGCGATGATTGGCGTACTCATGGTTGCCGCTGTCTTCCTCGTCATTGGTAACAGCGTGCGGCTAAGCATTTTTGCCCGCCGCGATACCATTAACGTGCAAAAACTGATTGGCGCAACGGATGGATTTATCCTGCGTCCGTTCCTCTACGGCGGTGCGTTGCTCGGTTTTTCCGGCGCATTTCTTTCACTGATTTTGTCAGAAATTTTGGTGTTGCGACTGTCGTCGGCGGTTACGGAAGTGGCACAGGTTTTCGGAACGAAGTTTGATCTCAATGGCTTATCGTTCGATGAGTGCCTGTTACTGCTGCTGGTTTGCTCGATGATTGGCTGGGTGGCGGCGTGGCTTGCGACGGTTCAACATTTACGTCACTTTACTCCCGATTAATAAAAGCGTGGTATAATCTTTCCCTGCAATGGGTTTCCGTTCGCAGGGAAAGAGTTGCTGTCGCCTCTTCCCCGCTTTTCATCTTCATGTCACAATTTGTGCGTAATTTATACACAACGTTGCATTGAACTTGTGGATAAAATCACGGTCTGATAAAAGAGTGAATGCTAATCTCGTTGCTCATTAACGCTGGCACGGTTGTTGCTGTCTATCGCTGTGGTGTCAGACGATAAAACTTGAGAGGATTTGAATGACCAAAGAAATGCAAAATTTAGCTTTAGCCCCTGTTGGTAACCTGGAGTCTTACATCCGGGCTGCGAACGCGTGGCCGATGTTGTCGGCTGACGAGGAACGGGCACTGGCTGAAAAGCTGCATTACCAGGGCGATCTGGAAGCAGCTAAGACGCTGATCCTGTCTCACCTGCGCTTTGTTGTTCATGTTGCTCGTAACTATGCGGGCTATGGCCTGCCGCAGGCGGATCTGATTCAGGAAGGTAATATTGGCCTGATGAAAGCCGTGCGCCGTTTTAACCCGGAAGTGGGTGTGCGCCTGGTTTCCTTCGCCGTGCACTGGATCAAAGCTGAGATCCACGAATACGTCCTGCGTAACTGGCGTATCGTGAAAGTAGCGACCACCAAAGCACAGCGTAAGCTGTTCTTTAACCTGCGTAAAACCAAGCAGCGTCTGGGCTGGTTTAATCAGGATGAAGTGGAAATGGTTGCGCGTGAGCTGGGGGTTTCCAGCAAAGACGTTCGCGAGATGGAATCTCGTATGGCGGCGCAGGACATGACTTTTGATATGTCCACGGACGACGAATCCGACAGCCAGCCGATGGCGCCGGTGCTGTATCTGCAGGATAAAACCTCTAACTTTGCCGATGGTATTGAAGAGGATAACTGGGAAGATCAGGCCGCCAACAAATTGACCCACGCGATGGAAGGTCTCGACGAGCGTAGCCAGGATATTATCCGCGCCCGCTGGCTGGACGAAGATAACAAGTCCACGCTGCAGGAACTGGCCGATCGCTACGGCGTTTCCGCAGAACGTGTGCGTCAGCTTGAAAAGAACGCCATGAAAAAACTTCGCGCCGCTATCGAAGCGTAACGCCCGCGAAGTCCCCGCTAAAACCCTGGATAACTGTCCGGGGTTTTTGTTTTTTTAGCGCCTGCTCTGGCGAATTTCTCCCCCCTGGCAAACACTTACCGATGGGTTGTGCGCATCTTAGGGGATGAAAATGAAAAATAACGAACTGAATGAACGGCGTTTGCAGGCGACGCCGCGCGGGATCGGCGTGATGTGCGGCTTTTACGCCGAGAGAGCGGAAAACGCAACGTTGTGGGATGTGGAAGGCCGTGAGGTGATCGACTTTGCCGCCGGCATTGCGGTGCTGAATACCGGGCACCGGCACCCCAAAGTCATCGCCGCGATTGAAAAACAGCTCCAGTCCTTTACTCATACCGCTTACCAGATTGTTCCTTACGAAAGCTATGTCCGGCTTGCTGAACGTATCAACACGCGCGTTCCCATTCAGGGGCCGGTGAAAACGGCGTTCTTCTCTACCGGTGCAGAGGCGGTGGAAAACGCGGTGAAGATTGCCCGCGCGTATACCAAACGCCCAGGGCTAATTACCTTCAGCGGCGCATTTCATGGGCGGACCTTCATGACGATGGCGCTGACCGGTAAGGTTGCGCCCTACAAAATCGGTTTTGGGCCGTTTCCTGGTTCGGTTTATCACGCCCAGTACCCTAATGCGTTGCACGGCGTGAGTACTGCCGATGCGCTGCAAAGTCTGGAGCGCATTTTCAAAGCGGATATCGCGCCGGATCAGGTCGCCGCCATCATCCTTGAACCGGTTCAGGGCGAAGGGGGCTTTAATGTTGCGCCAACGGATTTCATGCAGGCACTGCGGGCGTTGTGCGATACCCACGGTATCTTGTTGATCGCCGATGAGGTGCAGACCGGCTTTGCTCGTACCGGCAAGCTGTTTGCGATGGAGCATCATGGCGTACAGCCCGATCTGATGACAATGGCGAAAAGCCTGGCGGGCGGGATGCCGCTCTCTGCGGTGGCTGGCCGTGCCGGGGTGATGGATGCGCCTGCGCCTGGCGGTCTGGGAGGGACGTATGCCGGGAATCCGCTGGCCGTTGCGGCAGCACACGCGGTGCTGGATGTAATTGATGAAGAACAGCTCTGCGCCCGCGCTGCCACATTGGGCGCGACGCTGGTCGACGCGTTGAATCAGGCGAAAGCGGACTGTCCGTTTATTGCCGACATTCGTGCTCAGGGGTCGATGGTGGCGGTGGAATTTACCGACCCGCACACCGGGAAGCCCTCCCCGGAATTCACCCGCCAGGTGCAGGACCGCGCCTTGCAGGAAGGACTTCTGTTGCTGAGTTGCGGCGTGTATGGCAACGTCATTCGTTTTCTCTATCCGCTAACCATCCCTGAGGCGCAATTTCGTCAGGCGCTCGGCATTATCACCCACTCGCTGACACGATAAACCTGTGCCGTCCCTCACCGGGCGGCACGACGTTATGTCGTTCACTTATTATTTGAATATGAAATTAGCTATTCCAAAATTATAAAAATGGGGTATGTTTTAGCAGAGTGTGCTGAAAATGCGCGAACGGTACACCTATAAATGAAATAAAGCGCTACACAACAACATCACAATAGTCGTAATAACCATAAGAATGGGGAAGGTCAGGATGAATATGAAGGGTAAAGCGTTACTGGCAGGATGTATCGCGTTGGCATTCAGCACAATGGCTCAGGCCGATATTAAAGTCGCTGTTGTGGGTGCGATGTCCGGTCCGGTAGCCCAGTACGGCGATCAGGAGTTTACTGGTGCGGAACAAGCGGTTGCAGACATTAATGCCAAAGGTGGCATCAAAGGCGAAAAACTGCAGATCGTAAAATATGATGATGCCTGTGACCCGAAACAAGCGGTCGCAGTAGCAAACAAAGTGATCAATGACGGCATCAAATACGTTATCGGCCACCTGTGCTCCTCTTCCACTCAGCCTGCGTCTGATATCTATGAAGACGAAGGCATTCTGATGATCACCCCGGCGGCAACGGCACCGGAACTGACCGCGCGTGGCTATAAACTGGTACTGCGCACCACGGGCCTGGACTCAGACCAGGGCCCGACCGCCGCGAAATACATTCTGGAGAAAGTGAAGCCGCAGCGCATCGCGATCGTTCACGACAAACAACAGTACGGTGAAGGTCTGGCGCGTGCCGTGCAGGAGAACCTGAAGAAGGGTAATGCCAACGTGGTGTTCTTTGACGGTATTACTGCCGGTGAGAAAGACTTTTCTACGCTGGTGGCGCGTCTGAAGAAAGAGAATATCGACTTTGTCTACTACGGCGGTTATCACCCGGAAATGGGCCAGATCCTGCGTCAGGCTCGTGCTGCTGGCCTGAAAACGCAGTTCATGGGTCCGGAAGGGGTTGCCAACGTTTCCCTGTCTAATATCGCCGGTGAATCGGCTGAAGGTCTGCTGGTGACCAAACCGAAGAACTACGATCAGGTTCCCGCGAACAAACCTATCGTGGATGCGATCAAGGCGAAGAAACAGGATCCGAGCGGTGCGTTCGTGTGGACCACCTACGCTGCGCTGCAATCTTTGCAGGCGGGCCTGAACCAGTCAGCCGATCCGGCTGAAATCGCCACCTGGCTGAAAGCGAACTCAGTGGAAACCGTGATGGGACCGCTGTCGTGGGATGAGAAGGGCGATCTGAAAGGCTTTGAATTCGGCGTCTTCGACTGGCACGCCAACGGCACGGCGACCGACGCGAAGTAATTGAATGCCGGATGGCGCTGGCGCTTATCCGGCCTACCGTCTTGGGAAAATACGCTAGTGAATGTAGGCCGGGTAAGCATTAGTGCCACCCGGCTTTTTTAACGCTTTTCCCAGCCGTTCTGCTGCGCGGTAAAGCCCAGTACTTGCATAAACGCTGCCATGATCCCCCGGTCTTCCACGCCGACATCCGCCATCCACCAGGATGAGACGTCCGGATTATCCTGGATCACCTCTTCCACCAGATATCTCCCCACTCCCCGACGCCGCGTGACGTCACGGATGCGCAGCGAATCCAGCGCGCCCTGAGTGCCGCTCAGGGTGACCCTTACGGCACCTAACAATCGCTCATTAAATCGCGCTGCGTAGATCCGGTGTGTTTCATCTACGCTTAAAGAGGCGGCGGAATACTCCGGCCAGATTTTGCCCAGGTCGATCAGGTCCTGATCGCTAAAGTGTTCTAAACGAATGATGGTCAGCTTCATCGACAGCATGTCCAAATCACAAAAGATAATGCCAGTGTACCGAAATAATTCATCAGGACGCTTTCTCTTTTTTAAATCATTTGGCAGGGGATTAATTTTGTGACGGTCAGAACCTCAGTTCGAAACATCAGAGAATGAAAAACAGGCAGAATAATACCCTGGAAGGCAGTGTTTTATTCGGCTCATTGTCCCGTTATTTTATGCTGACAAGCGTGCTTTTTTTTGTTTATCTATGGTGAAAAGCAGAATATTATCTGTTCTTAATAGACTGAAAAATAGAGATTTTAATCTGTATTTGCGGAAAATACTGCGCTAAACCATTAATCAGACTAGTAAAAATAGTGTAGTACAAATAAAGCACAGTCTGCTTTTTAACCATATAAATACAAAATAAGTACATCACGAATGGGGATTCAGTAAATGAAACGGAATGCGAAAACGATCGTCGCAGGGGTGATTGCACTGGCGATGTCGCAGGCGGCGATGGCAGAGGAGATTAAAGTTGCCGTTGTGGGCGCGATGTCAGGTCCGGTAGCCCAGTGGGGCGACATGGAATTTAACGGCGCACGTCAGGCCATTAAAGACATCAATGCGAAAGGCGGCATCAAAGGCGACAAACTGGTGGGCGTGGAATATGACGATGCCTGCGATCCTAAACAGGCCGTGGCAGTGGCGAACAAAATCGTCAATGACGGCATTCAGTATGTGATTGGTCACCTCTGCTCTTCTTCCACTCAGCCGGCGTCGGATATCTACGAAGACGAAGGCATTCTGATGATCTCGCCTGGTGCGACTAACCCGGAACTGACACAGCGTGGCTACGCGCACATCATGCGTACCGCCGGGCTGGACTCTTCTCAGGGACCGACCGCGGCAAAGTATATTCTTGAGCAGGTAAAACCGCAGCGTATCGCCATCCTGCACGACAAACAGCAGTACGGCGAAGGGCTGGCGCGTTCCGTTCAGGACTCGCTGAAAGCGGCAAACGCCAATATCGTCTTCTTTGATGGTATTACCGCAGGCGAGAAAGATTTCTCCGCGCTGCTCGCGCGCCTGAAAAAAGAGAACATCGACTTTGTGTATTACGGCGGCTACTACCCGGAAATGGGGCAGATGCTGCGCCAGGCGCGATCCGTCGGGCTGAAAACCACGTTCATGGGGCCGGAAGGCGTGGGCAATGCGTCGCTGTCGAACATCGCCGGTGAAGCGGCTGAGGGCATGCTGGTTACCATGCCAAAACGCTATGACCAGGATCCGGCTAACAAAGCGATTGTTGATGCGCTGAAAGCCGATAAAAAAGATCCTACCGGTCCGTATGTATGGATCACCTACGCCGCCGTGCAGTCACTGGCAACGGCATTGGATCGTTCCGGCAGCAAAGCGCCGCTGGATCTGGTGAAAGATTTGAAAGCAAACGGTGCTGATACCGTGATTGGGCCGCTGAAATGGGATGAAAAAGGCGATCTGAAGGGATTTGAATTTGGTGTCTTCCAGTGGCATGCGGACGGCTCGTCCACCGCCGCCAAATAAGGCAACCACTCGTCATACTTCGAGCCGCAGATGCGTTGGCTTCGTTCACCCACCCCGGTCACGTACTTGTGTACGCTCCCGGGGATGGGCAAACTTGCCGCCTTCCTGCAACTCGAATTATTTAGAGTGGGTTCAGTATCCCGGTTTGTCGGGTTGAAAAGGTTATTTTATGTCCGAGCAGTTCCTTTATTTCTTGCAGCAGATGTTTAACGGCGTCACGCTGGGAAGCACCTACGCGCTGATCGCTATCGGTTACACCATGGTGTACGGCATTATCGGCATGATCAACTTCGCCCATGGCGAGGTGTACATGATCAGTAGTTATGTCTCTTTTATGATTATCGCGGCACTGATGATGATGGGGATTGATACCAGTTGGTTACTGGTGGCAGCCGGATTCATTGGGGCGATTATCATTGCCAGCGCCTACGGCTGGAGCATCGAGCGGGTGGCTTATCGGCCCGTCCGCAGTTCCAAGCGTCTGATTGCGCTTATCTCCGCCATTGGGATGTCCATCTTCCTGCAAAACTACGTCAGCCTGACGGAAGGTTCGCGAGACGTGGCGCTACCCAGCCTGTTCAACGGGCAATGGGTGGTGGGTGCCAGCGAAAACTTCTCTGCTTCGATCACGACCATGCAGCTGGTTATCTGGATTGTGACCTTCCTGGCGATGCTGGCGCTGACCATTTTTATCCGTTACTCCCGCATGGGACGCGCCTGCCGCGCCTGCGCGGAAGACCTAAAAATGGCCAGCCTGCTCGGGATTAACACTGACCGCGTGATTGCGCTGACCTTTGTGATTGGCGCGGCAATGGCGGCGGTAGCGGGTGTGCTGCTCGGACAATTCTACGGGGTGATCAACCCTTATATTGGCTTTATGGCCGGGATGAAAGCCTTCACCGCCGCGGTTCTCGGCGGGATCGGCAGCATCCCTGGCGCGATGATCGGCGGCCTGATTCTGGGCGTCGCGGAAGCGCTTTCTTCTGCTTATCTGAGTACGGAATACAAAGACGTGGTGTCGTTCGCTCTGTTGATTCTGGTACTGCTGGTGATGCCGACCGGGATTCTGGGTCGTCCGGAGGTAGAGAAAGTATGAAACCGATGCATTTTGCGATGGCGCTGCTCTCTGCCGCGATGTTCTTCGTTCTGGCGGGCGTCTTTATGGGCGTTCAGTTGCAACTGGATGGCACCAAACTGGTGGTGGATACCGCTACCGACATCCGCTGGCAGTGGGTGTTTATCGGTACTGCCGTGGTCTTTTTCTTCCAGATGCTGCGTCCGATCTTCCAGAAGAGCCTGAAGAGCGTCTCCGGACCGAAGTTTATTCTGCCAGCCATTGATGGCTCAACCGTAAAGCAGAAGTTATTCCTGATTGCGCTGCTGGTGATTGCCGTGGCGTGGCCGTTTATGGTTTCACGCGGCACGGTGGATATCGCCACGCTGACCATGATTTACATCATCCTCGGTCTGGGGCTGAACGTCGTCGTGGGGCTCTCCGGCCTGCTGGTACTGGGCTACGGCGGCTTCTACGCGATTGGCGCGTACACCTTCGCGCTGTTGAACCACTATTACGGTCTCGGCTTCTGGACCTGCCTGCCGCTGGCAGGGCTGGTTTCGGCGGCGGCGGGTTTTCTGCTGGGCTTCCCGGTGCTGCGCCTGCGCGGCGATTATCTGGCCATTGTGACCCTGGGCTTCGGTGAGATAGTCCGTATCTTGCTGCTCAACAATACTGAGATCACCGGAGGTCCGAACGGCATCAGCCAGATCCCGAAACCGACGCTGTTCGGCCTCGAGTTCAGCCGGAGCGCGCGTGAAGGCGGCTGGGATACCTTCAGCAACTTCTTTAACGTGAAATACGATCCGTCCGATCGCGTGATTTTCCTCTATCTGGTCGCACTGTTGCTGGTGGTGCTGAGCCTGTTTGTGATTAACCGTCTGCTGCGCATGCCGCTGGGACGGGCGTGGGAAGCGCTGCGTGAAGATGAGATCGCCTGCCGCTCGTTAGGCTTAAGCCCAACGCGCATCAAACTGACCGCTTTTACTATCAGCGCCGCGTTTGCCGGTTTCGCTGGCACGCTGTTCGCGGCGCGTCAGGGTTTTGTCAGCCCCGAGTCGTTCACCTTTGCCGAGTCGGCGTTTGTTCTGGCGATCGTGGTACTCGGCGGAATGGGTTCACAGTTTGCGGTGATCCTTGCGGCTATCCTGCTGGTGGTCTCCCGCGAGCTGATGCGTGACTTCAATGAATACAGCATGTTGATGCTGGGTGGTTTGATGGTACTGATGATGATCTGGCGTCCGCAGGGCTTGCTGCCGATGACCCGTCCACAGTTAAAGCTGAAAAACGGGGAAGCGAAAGGAGAGCAGGCATGAGTCAGCCATTATTATCGGTTAACGGCCTGATGATGCGCTTCGGCGGTCTGCTGGCGGTGAACAACGTTGAACTGGAACTGCATCCACAGGAAATTGTGTCGCTGATCGGGCCGAACGGCGCCGGTAAGACCACGGTGTTTAACTGCCTGACCGGTTTTTATAAGCCGACGGGCGGTACCATTAAGCTTCGCGATCAGCACCTTGAAGGGCTGCCGGGTCAACAAATTGCCCGTATGGGCGTAGTGCGAACCTTCCAGCACGTACGTCTGTTTCGTGAAATGACGGTGATTGAAAACCTGCTGGTGGCACAGCATCAGCAGCTGAAAAGCGGCGTGTTTTCCGGCCTGCTGAAAACCCCGGCGTTTCGTCGGGCGCAGAGCGAAGCGCTGGATCGCGCGGCCACCTGGCTTGAGCGTATCGGTCTGCTGGAACACGCGAACCGTCAGGCCAGCAACCTGGCCTATGGCGACCAGCGTCGTCTGGAGATCGCCCGCTGTATGGTGACACAGCCAGAGATTCTGATGCTGGATGAACCGGCTGCGGGTCTTAATCCGAAAGAGACCAAAGAGCTGGACGAGCTGATTGCCGAGCTGCGCAACCATCACAACACCACCATCCTGCTCATTGAGCACGATATGAAGCTGGTGATGGGGATTTCCGACCGTATTTACGTGGTGAACCAGGGCACGCCGCTGGCGAACGGGACGCCGGAACAGATTCGTAATAACCCGGACGTGATCCGTGCATACCTTGGTGAGGCGTAAGATGGAAAAAGTCATGTTGTCCTTTGACAAAGTCAGTGCCCACTACGGCAAAATTCAGGCGCTGCACGAGGTGAGCCTGCACATCAATCAGGGGGAGATTGTGACCCTGATTGGTGCCAACGGCGCCGGGAAAACGACGTTGCTTGGTACGCTGTGCGGCGATCCGCGTGCGACCAGCGGTCGGATTGTGTTTGATGATAAAGACATCACCGACTGGCAAACGGCAAAAATCATGCGTGAAGCGGTAGCGATTGTTCCGGAAGGGCGTCGCGTGTTTTCCCGCATGACGGTGGAAGAGAATCTGGCGATGGGCGGCTTCTTTGCCGAGCGCGACCAGTTCCAGGAGCGCATCAAGTGGGTATACGAACTGTTCCCGCGTTTGCATGAACGTCGTATTCAGCGTGCGGGTACGATGTCCGGCGGTGAACAGCAGATGCTGGCGATTGGTCGTGCACTGATGAGCGAGCCGCGTCTGCTGCTGCTTGACGAGCCTTCTCTGGGACTGGCGCCGATTATCATCCAGCAGATCTTCGACACCATCGAACAACTGCGCGAGCAGGGAATGACCATCTTCCTCGTTGAGCAGAACGCTAACCAGGCGCTGAAGCTGGCCGATCGCGGCTACGTGCTGGAGAACGGTCATGTCGTTCTCGAGGATACCGGCGACGCGCTTTTGGCCAACGAAGCGGTACGTAGCGCCTATTTAGGCGGTTAAACGGTCTGTGATGCCTGATGACGACGCATTGCGTCTTATCAGGCCTACAAGACCAAGCCGTTTGTATTGCCCGGTGGCGCATACGCTTACCGGACCCACAGGATCGACCAGGCCGGGTAAGGCGAAGCCGCCACCCGGCTTTTTTCTGTTTTCTTGCCACTGAAACGTCATTCACCTGAAGCCTGACTGTCACCGCTTCGTCATCTAACGGTTATCTTTCTGTCATTCGCGCATGTCATGTTACCTCGCGAGCATAAAACGCGTGATTTCGCGCATCCGGCACAATAAGAGAGATGATGACAATGACATCGTTACGACACACAGCTTTGGGTCTGGCGGTTGGTCTGGCTTTTGCGACGAACGCAATGGCCGTTACCACCATTCCATTCTGGCATTCCATGGAAGGGGAGTTGGGTAAAGAAGTTGACTCCCTGGCGCAACGTTTCAACGACACCCACCCGGATTACAAGATTGTGCCGGTGTACAAAGGTAACTACGAACAGAGCCTGAGCGCCGGCATCGCCGCGTTCCGTACCGGAAATGCGCCAGCGCTGCTACAGGTTTATGAAGTCGGTACCGCGACAATGATGGCCTCGAAAGCCATCAAGCCGGTCTATGAAGTGTTCAAGGACGCAGGGATTAACTTCGACGAATCGCAGTTTGTACCGACCGTTTCTGGCTACTACACCGATTCGAAAACCGGGCATCTGTTGTCTCAGCCGTTTAACAGTTCCACCCCGGTGCTGTACTACAACAAAGACGCTTTCAAGAAAGCCGGTTTAGATCCGGAGCAACCGCCGAAAACCTGGCAGGATCTGGCTGACTACACCGCGAAGCTGAAAGCCGCAGGGATGAAGTGTGGCTACGCCAGCGGCTGGCAGGGCTGGATCCAGATTGAAAACTTCAGCGCCTGGCACGGTCTGCCGGTGGCGACTAAAAATAACGGTTTCGACGGCACTGATGCGGTGCTGGAGTTCAATAAACCGGAGCAGGTGAAACACATCGCGCTGCTGGAAGCACTGAACAAGAAGGGCGATTTCAGCTACTTCGGACGTAAAGACGAGTCCACCGAGAAGTTCTATAACGGCGATTGCGCTATCACAACTGCCTCTTCCGGATCGCTTGCTGATATCCGCCATTACGCCAAATTCAACTATGGCGTAGGCATGATGCCTTACGATGCGGACGCCAAAGGCGCGCCGCAGAACGCCATCATCGGCGGCGCGAGCCTGTGGGTGATGCAGGGCAAAGACAACGATACCTACAAAGGCGTTGCCGAGTTCCTCGACTTCCTGGCAAAACCGGAAAATGCGGCCGAATGGCATCAGAAGACCGGCTATCTGCCGATCACCAAAGCCGCTTACGATCTGACCCGCGAGCAGGGCTTCTATGACAAGAACCCCGGTGCGGATATTGCGACGCGTCAGATGCTGAACAAGCCGCCATTACCGTTCACCAAAGGGCTGCGTCTGGGTAACATGCCGCAGATCCGCACCATCGTTGATGAAGAGCTGGAAGGCGTGTGGACCGGCAAGAAAACTCCGCAGCAGGCGCTGGATGCCGCCGTCGAGCGCGGTAATCAGCTGCTGCGCCGCTTTGAGCAGTCTACGAAGTCTTAATGTTTTTGCCGGATGGCGCTACGCTTATCCGGCCTACGCGAATCTGTAGGCCGGATAAGCGTAGCGTCATCCGGCGCTGTTCAGGAATCAACCCCTTATGTCCTCATCCCGTCCGGTGTTCCGCTCGCGTTGGCTGCCCTATTTGCTGGTCGCGCCACAACTGGCGATCACCGTCATTTTCTTTATCTGGCCTGCGGGTGAAGCGCTGTGGTACTCACTACAAAGCGTCGATCCGTTTGGGCTTTCCAGCCAGTTTGTCGGGCTGGATAATTTCGTCACGCTGTTTCATGACAGCTACTACCTCGACTCCTTCTGGACGACGATCAAATTCAGCGCGCTGGTGACCTTCAGCGGCCTGCTGGTATCGTTATTTTTCGCCGCGCTGGTGGATTACGTGGTGCGCGGCAGTCGTCTGTATCAGACGCTGATGCTGCTGCCCTATGCCGTGGCGCCTGCGGTGGCCGCCGTATTGTGGATCTTCCTGTTTAATCCTGGCCGCGGGCTTATTACCCATTTCCTTGAGCAGTTTGGCTATGACTGGAACCACGCGCAGAACAGCGGACAGGCGATGTTCCTGGTGGTTTTTGCGTCTGTCTGGAAGCAGATTAGTTACAACTTCCTTTTCTTCTTCGCCGCGCTGCAATCGATCCCGCGCTCGCTGGTTGAAGCCGCCGCGATCGATGGCGCCGGGCCGATCCGTCGCTTTTTCAAACTGGCGTTACCGCTGATCGCGCCGGTGAGTTTCTTCCTGTTGGTGGTCAATCTGGTCTACGCCTTCTTCGATACGTTCCCGGTTATTGATGCCGCGACGGCAGGCGGTCCGGTGCAGGCTACCACCACGCTGATTTATAAGATCTACCGCGAAGGGTTTGCCGGGCTGGATCTCTCTGCGTCCGCCGCGCAGTCGGTGGTGCTGATGTTCCTCGTCATCATTCTGACGGTGGTGCAGTTCCGCTACGTAGAAAGTAAGGTGCGTTACCAATGATTGAAAACCGTCGCGGGCTGACGATATTCAGCCACACCATGCTGATACTGGGGATTACGGTGATTTTGTTCCCGCTGTACGTCGCGTTTGTCGCGGCGACGCTGGACAACAACGCGGTGTTTGAAACGCCGATGACGCTTATCCCCGGTACGCATCTGCTGGAAAACATGAAAAACATCTGGGTCAACGGCGTCGGTGCGAACAGCGCGCCGTTCTGGCTGATGATGCTCAACAGCTTCATCATGGCGTTTGGCATTACGGTGGGGAAAATCGCGGTCTCGATGCTTTCCGCCTTTGCCATCGTCTGGTTTCGTTTTCCGCTGCGTAACCTGTTCTTCTGGATGATTTTTATCACCCTGATGCTGCCGGTTGAAGTGCGCATCTTCCCGACGGTGGAAGTGATCGCCAACCTGAAAATGCTCGACAGTTACGCCGGGCTGACGCTGCCGCTGATGGCCTCGGCAACCGCCACCTTTTTGTTCCGCCAGTTCTTTATGACCCTGCCGGATGAACTGATTGAAGCGGCGCGTATTGACGGTGCCTCGCCGATGCGTTTTTTCCGCGACATCGTGCTGCCGCTGTCGAAAACCAATCTGGCGGCGTTGTTCGTCATCACCTTTATCTACGGCTGGAACCAGTATCTGTGGCCGTTGCTGATTATTACTGACGTCAATCTGGGGACTGCCGTGGCGGGGATCAAAGGCATGATTGCCACCGGCGAAGGCACCACCTTGTGGAATCAGGTGATGGCGGCAATGCTGCTGACCCTCATCCCGCCGGTCATTATCGTTTTAGCCATGCAGCGGGCGTTTGTGCGTGGTTTAGTGGACAGTGAGAAGTAGGATACCGCGATGGCAGGTTTAAAATTACAGGCAGTAACCAAAAGCTGGGATGGTAAAACCCAGGTGATTCAACCGCTGACGCTGGACGTGGCGGACGGTGAATTTATTGTGATGGTCGGCCCATCCGGCTGCGGGAAATCAACGCTTCTGCGGATGGTGGCCGGACTGGAGCGTGTCACCAGCGGTGATATCTGGATCGACCGTCAGCGCGTGACCGAAATGGAGCCAAAAGATCGCGGGATCGCGATGGTTTTCCAGAACTACGCGCTCTATCCGCACATGAGCGTGGAAGAGAACATGGCGTGGGGGCTGAAAATCCGAGGGATGGGCAAGGGGCATATTGAGCAGCGAGTGAAAGAGGCGGCGCGTATTCTCGAACTGGACGGCCTGCTCAAACGTCGTCCGCGCGAACTCTCCGGTGGCCAGCGTCAGCGTGTGGCGATGGGGCGCGCCATTGTGCGCGATCCCGCCGTGTTCCTGTTTGATGAGCCGCTCTCTAACCTGGATGCCAAACTGCGCGTGCAGATGCGCCTGGAACTCCAGCATCTGCACCGTCGCCTGAAAACCACCTCGCTGTACGTGACCCACGATCAGGTCGAAGCGATGACGCTCGCCCAGCGCGTGATGGTGATGAACAAAGGCATTGCCGAGCAGATTGGCACGCCGGTGGAGGTCTACGAAAAACCGGCCAGCCGCTTTGTCGCGAGCTTTATTGGCAGTCCGGCGATGAACCTGCTGGAAGGGCGTATCAGCCATGCGGGTACGCATTTCGAACTGGAGAGCGGCATGGCGCTACCGGTGAACTGGTTTTATCGTGGCTATGCCGGGCGTAAAATGACGCTGGGTATCCGCCCGGAACATATTGCGCTAAGCTCCCAGGCGGAAGGCGGCGTGCCGCTGGTGATGGACACGCTGGAGATGCTGGGCGCGGACAACCTGGCGCACGGTCGCTGGGGCGATCAAAAGCTGGTGGTGCGTCTGGCCCATCAGGATCGCCCAAAGGCAGGCAGCACGCTGTGGCTGCATCTACCGGAAAATCATTTGCACCTTTTTGACGGTGAAACAGGACAACGTGTATGAGTAACTGGCCGTATCCCCGCATCGTCGCCCATCGTGGCGGCGGTAAACTGGCACCGGAAAACACGCTGGCGGCGATCGACGTTGGCGCGCACTACGGGCACACCATGATCGAGTTCGACGCGAAGCTGTCGAAGGATGGGGAAATATTCCTGCTGCACGATGACAACCTTGAACGCACCAGCAACGGCTGGGGCGTGGCGGGGGAGCTCAGCTGGCAGGATTTGCTGCGGGTGGACGCCGGCGGCTGGTACAGCGGCGAATTTAAAGGCGAACCGCTCCCACTACTCTCGCAGGTGGCAGAACGCTGTCGCCTGCATGGCCTGATGGCCAATATCGAAATTAAACCGACCACCGGAACCGGGCCACAGACGGGGAAAGTGATAGCCCTCGCCGCGCGTACGCTGTGGCAGGGGATGACCGCACCGTTGCTGTCGTCATTTGACATCGATGCGCTGGAGGCCGCGCAGGCCGCCGCGGTGGAGTTACCTCGAGGTTTGTTGCTTGACGAGTGGCGTGATGACTGGCGCGAACTGACCGCTCGCCTGGCCTGCGTGTCGATTCACCTGAATCACACCCTGTTGGATGAAACGCGGGTTAAGCAGCTTAAAACGGCGGGGTTACATATTCTGGTATATACCGTCAACAAACCCCAGCGCGCGGCGGAACTGCTGCGCTGGGGCGTGGACTGCATCTGTACCGATGCGATTGACGTGATTGGCCCGGACTTTACTGCTGCGGGTTAAGCATATCGCCATTCTGACGCGGCGGTAGCATGTGCTGCTGGCCGCTCCCCTGGCGCGTACCGCCACTCAACATTCCGCCGTTGGTATTCGGTAACGGCTGTTCGCGTACCTGACCCTGCTGGATCCGCTGCTGATTGTTGTTCATTTGCGTTTGCAGGTTTTGCTGCTGGAGTTGCGTCTGCGATTTTAACTGCTGATTTAACATCCCTTTCTGTTGGATCTGCTGTGTTTGCATCTGCGTTTGCATCCGCTGCTGGCTGGGGATCTGATAACCCGGCTGGTTCGGATTGTTCAGGGTGTTAATCGGCTGTGCGAGACAGGCAAATGGCAGTAGCGCTGCCAAAATTAAGCATCGTTTCATCATCTTTCCTCCTCTGAGGTATCTCTTAAGTTTACCCCTTTCCTGGAGAAACGATGATCATTTCAGAGTTATGCACCAGGCTTAGTGGGGGGCTGACCCCGCATCTTTGGAGAATAACGATGACGAAACCGACGTTTTTACGCCGGGTAGCCCTTGCTGCTCTGCTCTCAGGAAGCTGTTTCAGCGTGCTCGCTGCTCCCCCTCCTCCGCCTCCGGTGTCGTATGGCGTGGAAGAGGATGTGTTCCATCCCGTTCGCGCGAAACAGGGGATGGTGGCCTCGGTGGATGCGATGGCAACAAAGGTGGGGGTGGATATTCTCAAACAGGGCGGTAACGCTGTGGATGCCGCGGTTGCCGTGGGATATGCGCTGGCGGTGACGCATCCGCAGGCCGGGAATCTGGGCGGCGGTGGTTTTATGCTGCTGCGGACCAAAGACGGTAAGACCACGGCGATCGATTTTCGCGAAATGGCACCGGCTAACGCTACACGCGACATGTTCCTTGACGATCAGGGCAATCCGGACAGTAAAAAATCGCTGACCTCCCATCTGGCTTCCGGCACGCCGGGCACAGTGGCTGGGTTCTCACTGGCGCTGGAAAAATATGGCACCCTGCCGCTCAACAAAGTGGTGCGTCCGGCGATCAAGCTGGCTGAAGAGGGCTTTGTGGTTAACGATGCGCTGGCGGACGATCTGAAAACCTACGGCAGTGAAGTGTTGCCGAATCACGAGAACAGCAAAGCTATTTTCTGGAAGGATGGCGAACCGCTGAAAAAGGGCGACAAGCTGGTGCAGAAAAACCTGGCAAAAAGTCTGGAGCTGATTGCGGAAAAGGGGCCTGAGGCTTTCTATAAAGGGGCGATTGCCGACCAGATTGCGCAGGAGATGCAGAAAAACGGCGGTTTGATGACTAAAGAAGATTTGGCGGGCTACCAGGCGGTAGAGCGCACGCCGATCGGCGGCGACTATCGCGGGTATCAGGTCTTCTCAATGCCGCCCCCGTCCTCTGGCGGGATCCACATCGTGCAGATCCTGAATATCCTTGAAAATTTCGACATGAAGAAATACGGCTTTGGCAGTGCGGACGCCATGCAGGTGATGGCGGAAGCGGAGAAACAGGCCTACGCCGATCGTTCGGAATACCTGGGTGACCCGGATTTTGTGAACGTGCCGTGGCAAGCGCTGACCAACAAAGATTACGCCAAATCGATTGCCGAACGGATTGATATCAACAAGGCGAAACCTTCCAGTGAAATTCGCCCTGGTAAGCTTGCGCCTTATGAGAGTAACCAGACGACTCACTTCTCGGTGGTGGATAAAGACGGTAACGCCGTGGCGGTGACGTATACCCTCAACACCACCTTCGGCACCGGCATTGTGGCGGGTAACACCGGCATTCTGATGAATAACGAGATGGATGACTTTTCGGCCAAACCGGGCGTACCTAACGTCTATGGTCTGGTGGGGGGCGATGCCAATGCCGTTGGACCGAAGAAACGTCCGCTGTCGTCGATGTCGCCCACCATCGTGGTGAAAGACGGTAAAACCTGGCTGGTCACCGGCAGCCCTGGCGGGAGTCGTATTATCACGACCGTGCTGCAAATGGTGGTCAATAGCATCGATTTCGGGATGAACGTGGCGGAAGCCACCAATGCGCCGCGTTTCCATCATCAATGGTTGCCGGATGAGTTGCGTGTGGAAAAAGGCTTTAGCCCGGACACCCTCAAACTGCTTGAGCAAAAAGGGCAGAAGGTCGCGCTGAAAGAGGCGATGGGTAGCACGCAGAGCATTATGGTCGGGCCGGACGGCACGTTGTACGGTGCATCTGACCCACGCACCGTGGACGATTTAACCGCAGGGTATTGATTTTGTTGCCGGGTGGCGGCTTCGCCTTACCCGGCCTACGTTTGTGCAGCTGTAGGCCCGGTAAGCGTAGCGCCACCGGGCAATTTGTCACTTCATCCGCGCCATAAAATATGCATCGACATATTCGCCGTTACGCAGGCCGTACTTTTTGCCGGTGCCTTCAATTTCGAAACCGTATTTTTTATACACCGCCACGGCGGGCGCATTATCGACAAACACCGTTAATTCAATGCGTTCGACGCGCAGCCAGTTGTCGCACATATCGATCATGGTGCGCATTAATGCGCTGGCGACCCCGTGGTTTTGCCATTGTGTATCGACACAAATACCAAAATCGGCGACGTGACTCCGGCGCGGACGCTGAGCGACGGCAATGCACAGGTGTCCGACGACGCGGTCATCAATACAGGCGACAAGTTGTTTGATGCCGGGCTGTTCGGCGAGTCGTGTCTGCCACATCTCGCTGGAAGGATGAGGAACCTGTAGCGTGTTGTAATACACCTCCGGCTGGGCATGGATCTGACGAATCGCGTCGTAATCTTTGGTCTCAGCGTGGCGTATCACGATCTCACTCATTCCCGCTCTCCTTCATCGTTAATTGTGCCTTTACAGTCGCTGAGATTAAAAATGTCGTCAACCGCATTTTTTTGTAAAAATCACTGGACAACTGCGAATGAGAATGATTATTATTGCTCTGCGTTCAGGAAGACCCTTGCGGAGAAACCTGAAAGCACGACATTGCTCACATTGCTTCCAGTATTATTTTAGCCAGCCGGGTGCTGGCTTTTTTTTGGTTTTTTTCAGCCTGGCTTACTTGTCATTTTGTCCCCGGGAAGTGCTCGAGCTCCTCACGTACATTAAGTACGCTCCGGTTGCTGTGCGCAGGCCGTGAATAATCTGCCTGCGCCACTCACGCCCGAGGCGCGAGCAATCCGTTTCCAGGTGCGCCAGCGCGCCCTCAAGGACTTCCCGCATTTTGTCTCCCTCCGCTTTGCGCTATGGTGTAGGTCATCACCTTCTGAAAGGACAGCATCATGACCTTACATTGCGCATTTATCGGGTTCGGCAAGAGCGCGACTCGCTACCATCTTCCGTACGTTCTCAACCGTAAAGACACCTGGCATGTGGCCCATATTTTTCGCCGTCACGCGAAGCCGGAAGAGCAGGCACCCATCTACTCACACATCCATTTCACCAGCGATCTTGATGAAGTGTTCAACGACCCTGAGGTGAAACTGGTCGTCATCTGTACCCACGCGGACAGCCATTTTGACTACGCGAAACGGGCGCTGGAAGCCGGAAAGAACGTACTGGTTGAGAAGCCATTCACCCCGACGATGGTTGAAGCGAAGGTGCTGTTTGAACTGGCGCAAAACAAAGGGTTGACGGTGACGCCGTATCAGAACCGTCGCTTTGATTCCTGTTTCCTGACCGCCAAAAAAGCGATTGAAAGCGGTAAGCTTGGTGAGATTGTGGAAGTGGAAAGCCACTTCGATTACTACCGTCCGGTTGTGGAAACCCACCCCGGTTTGCCGCAGGATGGCGCGTTCTATGGCCTGGGCGTACACACCCTGGATCAGATAATCTCGTTGTTTGGTCGCCCGGACCATGTGGCCTACGATATCCGCAGCCTGCGCAATAAGGCCAATCCGGATGACACCTTTGAAGCGCAGCTGTTTTACGGCGATGTAAAGGCGATTGTCAAAACCAGCCATCTGGTGAAAATCGACTATCCGAAGTTTATCGTTCACGGCACCAAAGGTTCGTTTATCAAATACGGTATTGATCAGCAGGAAACCAGCCTGAAGGCCAACATCATGCCGGGTGAACCGGGCTTTGCGGCGGATGATTCCGTTGGCGTGCTGGAGTACGTCAACGATGAAGGCGTGACGGTGAAAGAAGAGATCAAACCGGAAACGGGCGACTATGGTCGTGTCTACGACGCGCTGTATGCCACTCTCACCACCGGCGTGCCAAATTACGTCAAGGAATCTGAAGTTCTTACCAATCTTGAAATTCTCGAGCGGGCATTTGAACAGGCCTCTCCTGCCACCATCAGCCTCGCCCGATAAGCCGGATTGACTCCTCCTGAGTTGTTCATAATTTTTGAACAGAGGAGTCAATTTTCACCCTCTATGATTGATGGTGGATTCGGTCCACACTTACTCCATCGAAAACATCTGGGGGTGAACACAATGATCTACTTACGCAAAGCAAACGACCGTGGCCACGCGAATCATGGCTGGCTGGATTCCTGGCATACCTTCTCTTTTGCGGATTACTACGATCCAAACTTTATGGGCTTCTCGGCACTGCGCGTGATTAACGACGACGTGATCGACGCTGGTCAGGGGTTCGGTACTCACCCACATAAAGACATGGAAATCCTGACCTACGTGCTGGAAGGCGCAGTAGAACACCAGGACAGCATGGGCAATAAAGAGCAGGTTCCGGCGGGTGAATTCCAGATTATGAGCGCGGGGACCGGGATCCGTCACTCTGAGTACAACCCGAGCAAAACGGATCGTCTGCGTCTGTATCAGATCTGGATCATTCCGGAAAAAACCGGCATCACGCCGCGTTACGAGCAGCGCCGCTTCGACGCCGCGCAGGGCAAACAGCTGGTGCTGTCGCCGGACGCTCGCGACGGCTCGTTGAAAGTGTACCAGGATATGGAGCTGTACCGCTGGGCGCTGGTGAAAGGCGAGCAGTCAGTACATCAGATTGCCGCTGAACGTCGCGTCTGGATCCAGGTGGTAAAAGGTGAGGTGAGCATTAACGGCACTAAAGCCACTACCAGCGACGGTCTGGCGATTTGGGATGAGCAGGCTCTGTCAATTCATGCTGACAGCGATAGCGAAATCCTGCTGTTTGATCTGCCTCCTGTATAAATAATTACGCAACCTTCCCTTTAAACGGGGAAGGTTGTGCTTTGTCCGTGATAAACTGAGCAAATCTCTCACTTATGATTTCTCAGGACGATGAAGAAGAAAAGACCCGTACTTCAGGATGTAGCCGACCGCGTTGGCGTGACCAAAATGACGGTCAGCCGCTTTTTGCGTAATCCGGAGCAAGTTTCCGTCGCTCTGCGGGGCAAGATCGCTGCTGCACTTGATGAACTGGGTTATATTCCCAATCGCGCACCTGATATCCTCTCCAACGCCACCAGCCGGGCCATTGGCGTTTTACTGCCCTCGTTAACCAACCAGGTTTTTGCCGAAGTTTTACGCGGCATTGAGGCCGTGACGGACGCGCATGGCTATCAAACCATGCTGGCGCACTACGGTTATAAGCCAGAGATGGAACAGGAGCGTCTGGAATCGATGCTCTCGTGGAACATCGATGGTCTGATCCTGACTGAACGTACCCATACGCCGCGCACGTTGAAAATGATCGAAGTGGCCGGAATTCCGGTGGTTGAACTGATGGACAGTCAGTCGCCTTGCCTCGATATCGCTGTCGGTTTTGACAACTTTGAAGCCGCGCGTCAGATGACCGCCGCGATTATTACACGCGGGCATCGCCACATCGCTTATCTGGGAGCACGTCTCGACGAACGTACTATCATCAAACAGAAGGGTTATGAGCAGGCGATGCTGGATGCGGGTCTGGTACCCTACAGTGTGATGGTGGAGCAGTCTTCTTCTTACTCCTCGGGTATTGAGCTTATCCGTCAGGCGCGTCGTGAGTATCCACAACTGGACGGTATCTTCTGTACCAACGATGACCTGGCGGTGGGCGCAGCTTTTGAATGTCAGCGTTTAGGGCTGAAGATCCCGGACGACATGGCAATTGCGGGTTTCCACGGCCATGATATCGGCCAGGTGATGGAGCCGCGTCTGGCCAGCGTGCTGACGCCGCGCGAGCGAATGGGCAGCATTGGCGCAGAACGTCTGCTGGCGCGCATCCGCGGGGAGAGCGTCACGCCAAAAATGTTAGATTTAGGTTTCACCTTGTCACCGGGTGGATCTATTTAAGCCGACAAGTTTGAAGTAGCTCACACTTATTCACTTCTCGCACGTTTGGATATTGCTTCTGTTTTAGTCAGGCTGGACAATGTTACCGATAACAGTTACCCGTAACAATTCCTGATTCTTGTACTGTGGGGGCACCACTTTGAGCACGACTAACCATGATCACCACATTTACGTTCTGATGGGCGTATCGGGCAGTGGCAAATCCGCTGTCGCCAGCGAAGTAGCGCATCAACTGCATGCCGCGTTTCTTGATGGCGATTTTCTCCATCCGCGTCACAACATTGAGAAAATGGCGTCTGGTGAGCCACTCAATGATGACGACCGTAAGCCGTGGCTGCAGGCGCTGAATGATGCGGCGTTTGCGATGCAGCGTACCAACAAGGTTTCGCTGATCGTCTGTTCCGCGCTGAAAAAACACTACCGTGACCTGCTGCGTGACGGTAACCCGAACCTCTCTTTCATCTACCTGAAAGGCGATTTCGACGTGATCGAAAGCCGTCTGAAGGCGCGTAAAGGCCATTTCTTCAAAACCCAGATGCTGGTGACGCAGTTTGAAACGCTGCAAGAGCCGGGTGCTGACGAAAACGATGTACTGGTGGTGGATATCGATCAGCCACTGGAAGGTGTTGTTGCCAGCACCATTGAGGTCATTAATAAAAGGCAGTAAGTTTTGAGTACATTAACGCTTGTTTTAACGGCAGTAGGCTCTGTTCTGCTGCTGTTGTTTTTAGTGATGAAGGCGCGTATGCACGCCTTCGTTGCTTTGATGGTGGTGTCTATTGGTGCAGGTCTCTTTTCCGGTATGCCGCTCGATAAAATCGCGGCGACAATGGAAAAAGGGATGGGAGGTACGCTGGGTTTCCTGGCGATTGTGGTCGCTCTGGGGGCAATGTTCGGCAAGATTTTGCATGAAACGGGCGCGGTCGATCAGATTGCGGTCAAGATGTTGAAATCCTTCGGCCACAGTCGCGCGCACTATGCGATTGGGCTGGCGGGGCTGATTTGCGCGCTGCCGCTGTTCTTTGAAGTGGCGATTGTACTGTTGATTAGCGTCGCGTTTTCGATGGCGCGTCACACCGGTACGAACCTGGTGAAGCTGGTGATTCCGCTGTTTGCGGGCGTGGCGGCTGCCGCCGCATTTCTGCTGCCAGGGCCGGCGCCGATGCTGCTCGCCTCTCAGATGCACGCCGACTTCGGTTGGATGATTCTGATTGGTCTGTGCGCTGCGATTCCTGGGATGATCATCGCCGGGCCGCTGTGGGGCAACTTTATCAGCCGCTACGTTGAGCTGAATATTCCTGACGATATTACCGAACCGCACCTGGGCGAGGGCAAAATGCCGTCCTTCGGCTTTAGCCTGTCGCTGATCCTGCTGCCGCTGGTGCTGGTGGGGCTGAAAACCATCGCCGCACGCTTTGTGCCGGTCGGTTCTACGGCTTATCAGTGGTTTGAATTTGTCGGTCACCCGTTCACCGCAATTCTGGTGGCTTGTCTGGTGGCGATTTACGGCCTGGCGATGCGTCAGGGGATGCCGAAAGATAAGGTGATGGAGATCTGCGGTCACGCGCTGCAACCGGCGGGGATCATCCTGCTGGTGATTGGTGCAGGCGGCGTCTTCAAGCAGGTACTGGTGGATTCCGGCGTGGGCCCGGCATTGGGTGAAGCGCTGACCGGGATGGGCTTACCGATTGCCATTACCTGCTTCGTGCTGGCGGCGGCGGTGCGTATCATTCAGGGCTCCGCGACCGTGGCCTGCTTAACGGCGGTGGGTCTGGTGATGCCGGTGATTGAACAACTGAACTTCTCCGGTGCGCAGATGGCGGCGCTGTCTATCTGCATCGCAGGCGGTTCTATCGTGGTCAGCCACGTGAACGACGCCGGTTTCTGGCTGTTCGGGAAATTCACCGGTGCGACAGAAGCACAAACCCTGAAGACCTGGACGATGATGGAAACCATCCTCGGCACCGTGGGCGCCGTTATTGGGATGATTGCGTTTCAACTATTGAGCTGATGTTTGTCGGGTGGCGCTTGCGCTTACCCGACCTACAAAAACCGCAAATACCAGGCCCGGTAAGCATAAAAGCGACCGGGCTTTTTTACGCTTTTATCCCTTCATCCACATCCGAATACCGTCCAGGAACATCTGGGTCGCCATCATCACCAGAATCAACCCCATCAGGCGCTCCAGCGCGTTCACCCCTTTCTCACCCAGCAGACGCAGAAACAGCGACGACTGCAGCAGGATCGCAAAGGTCCCGCCCCAGGCCAACAGCAGGGCAATCACCAGATGTCCCATCTGATTCGGATACTGATGTGATAACAGCATCAGCGTGGCCAAAATGGTTGGACCGGCCACTAACGGGATCGCCAGCGGGACAATAAAGGGTTCTTCACCCGCCGGAAGTCCGGCACTGTTTCCGGTGGCGCTGGGGAAAATCATCTTGATGGCGATCAGAAACAGGATAATGCCCCCGGATATTGAAACCGTTTCGGCTCGCAAATTAAGAAATGCGAGAATTTTCTCGCCCGCGAAGAGGAAGATCAGCATCAGCAACAGCGCAATGAAAAGCTCGCGCACCATTATCGCCCGACGCCGTTTCGGCTCGGTATGTTTCAGTACGGACATGAAAATGGGCAAGTTACCGAGCGGATCCATAATCAGGATCAATAAAACGGCTGCAGAAATGATTTCATTCATAACTCAAATTCCCTGATAATTGCCCTGGACTTTCTGCTCGCTTAAGCAGCGGGATAAGTCGCATTACTGATGGCATCGCTATCATTGATTAAATTCACTTGCGACTTTGGCTGCTTTTTGTATGGTGAAGGATGAGCCAGTAGGACACTGGTCAGCATACACAGCACACATCTTTGCAGGAAAAAAACGCTATGAAAAATGTTGGTTTTATCGGCTGGCGCGGTATGGTCGGCTCTGTTCTCATGCAACGCATGGTTGAAGAGCGCGACTTCGACGCCATTCGCCCTGTTTTCTTTTCAACTTCCCAGCTTGGGCAGGCAGCGCCGACGTTCGGCGGCACCTCGACCGGCACACTTCAGGACGCTTTCGATCTGGACGCGCTGAAAGCGCTCGATATCATCGTGACCTGTCAGGGCGGCGATTATACCAACGAAATCTATCCAAAGCTTCGTGAAAGCGGATGGCAGGGTTACTGGATTGACGCCGCCTCTTCACTGCGCATGAAAGATGACGCGATCATCATTCTCGACCCGGTAAACCAGGATGTCATCACCAACGGCCTGAACAAGGGGATTAAAACCTTTGTTGGCGGTAACTGTACCGTCAGCCTGATGCTGATGTCGCTGGGCGGCCTGTTTGCTCACGACCTGGTGGACTGGGTGTCGGTTGCAACCTACCAGGCGGCCTCCGGCGGCGGCGCGCGTCATATGCGCGAACTGCTCAACCAGATGGGCCAGCTGCATAGCTACGTGGCTGATGAACTGGCAACCCCTTCTTCCGCCATCCTCGATATCGAACGCAAAGTCACCCAACTGACCCGTAGCGGCGAATTGCCGGTGGATAACTTTGGCGTCCCGCTGGCGGGCAGTCTGATTCCGTGGATCGACAAACAGCTTGATAACGGCCAGAGCCGCGAAGAGTGGAAAGGTCAGGCGGAAACCAACAAGATCCTCGACACCGCGTCAGTCATCCCGGTAGATGGCCTGTGCGTGCGCGTCGGCGCGCTGCGCTGCCACAGTCAGGCGTTCACCATTAAGCTGAAAAAAGATGTTTCCATTCCGACCGTGGAAGAACTGCTGGCGGCTCACAATCCGTGGGCGAAAGTGGTGCCAAACGATCGGGATATCACTATGCGTGAGTTAACCCCAGCGGCCGTTACCGGTACGTTGACCACGCCGGTTGGCCGTCTGCGTAAGCTGAATATGGGACCGGAGTTCCTGTCAGCCTTTACGGTGGGCGACCAACTGCTATGGGGGGCAGCAGAGCCGTTGCGCCGCATGTTACGGCATCTGGCGTAACCGCGTTTGTTTATATTCAAGGGGTGCTGAGTCACCCCTTTTTATGCGTAAAAAAGGAGTAAACGCAGATGTATTATCTTTATGCAGGAGTTAATTAAAGTGTTGGCTATTCTTTAAGGGTGTCCTGATCGCAGTATCAGGGCTTTACCTGAAGGTAGGACGGGGCAGAGAGGATGCACAATTGTGCTGCGCCGTTCAGGTCAAAAAAAGTGTCACTGGCTGATGTCGAAAATCAGTTGGAGGAGTGACACCAAAAACAGGATGAAAACCATGTCCGATCGAATCGATAGAGACGTGATTAATGCGCTAATTGCAGGCCATTTTGCGGATCCTTTTTCCGTACTCGGTATGCACCAGACCTCTGCCGGACTTGAAGTCCGCGCACTTTTACCTGACGCCACTGAAGTGTGGGTGATTGAACCTAAAACCGGACGCAAAGTCGGCAAACTGGACTGCCTCGACTCACGCGGTTTTTTCAGCGGTGTATTACCTCGCCGTAAAAATCCTTTTCGCTACCAACTCGCTGTTGTCTGGCATGGCCAGCAAAATCTGATTGATGATCCCTACCGTTTTGGCCCCCTGATTCAGGATATGGATGCCTGGCTGCTGTCTGAAGGCACCCATTTGCGTCCGTATGAAACCCTGGGGGCGCACGCGGACACGATGGATGGCGTCACGGGCACGCGTTTCTCCGTCTGGGCGCCAAACGCGCGTCGCGTTTCCGTGGTCGGGCAATTTAACTTCTGGGATGGTCGCCGTCACCCGATGCGTCTGCGCAAAGAAAGCGGCATCTGGGAACTGTTCATCCCCGGCGCGCAGCATGGTCAGCTCTACAAATATGAGATGATTGACGCCAACGGCAACCTGCGGGTTAAGGCCGACCCTTACGCCTTTGAAGCGCAGATGCGTCCGGAAACGGCCTCGCTCATTTGCGGTCTGCCCGAAAAAGTGGAACAAACCGAGGCGCGCAAAAAAGCCAACCAGTTCGACGCGCCTATCTCCATCTATGAAGTGCATCTGGGCTCGTGGCGTCGACATACTGACAATAATTTCTGGCTGAGCTACCGCGAACTCGCCGATCAGCTCATCCCGTATGTGAAATGGATGGGGTTCACCCATATCGAACTGATGCCGGTGAACGAGCATCCGTTTGACGGCAGTTGGGGCTACCAGCCAACCGGTCTTTATGCGCCAACGCGTCGTTTCGGCACGCGCGATGATTTCCGTTATTTCGTGAACGCCGCGCATCAGGCGGGTCTGAACGTGATCCTGGACTGGGTGCCGGGCCACTTCCCGTCAGATGATTTTGCGCTGGCCGAATTTGATGGCACCAAACTGTACGAACATAGCGACCCGCGCGAAGGGTATCACCAGGACTGGAATACGCTTATCTACAACTATGGTCGTCGTGAGGTCAGTAACTATCTGGTGGGTAACGCCCTGTACTGGATTGAACGCTTTGGTATTGACGCCCTGCGCGTGGACGCCGTGGCGTCGATGATCTATCGCGATTACAGTCGCAAAGAGGGCGAGTGGATCCCCAACGAATTTGGCGGTCGCGAAAACCTGGAAGCGATTGAATTTCTGCGCAATACCAACCGCATTCTCGGTGAGCAGGTGCCGGGAGCGGTGAGCATGGCGGAAGAGTCGACGGATTTTGCCGGCGTCTCTCGCCCCCAGGATATGGGCGGTTTGGGTTTCTGGTACAAATGGAACCTCGGCTGGATGCACGACACCCTCGATTACATGAAGCTGGATCCCGTTTATCGTAAGCATCACCAGGATAAGCTGACTTTCGGCATGCTCTACAACTACACCGAAAACTTTGTTCTGCCGCTGTCGCATGACGAAGTGGTGCACGGTAAGAAATCGATTCTTGACCGTATGCCGGGCGACGCGTGGCAAAAATTTGCCAACCTGCGCGCCTATTACGGTTGGATGTGGGCCTTCCCGGGCAAGAAACTGCTGTTTATGGGCAACGAATTTGCTCAGGGACGCGAGTGGAACCATGATGCCAGCCTCGACTGGCACCTGCTTGAGGGCGGCGACAACTGGCACCACGGTGTACAGCGGCTGGTACGCGACCTCAACCAGACCTACCGTTACCACAAAGCGTTGCATGAACTCGACTTTGATTCCTACGGCTTTGAATGGCTGGTAGTGGATGACAACGAACGTTCGGTACTGGCGTTTGTCCGCCGCGACAAGGTCGGGAATGAAATTATCGTCGTTAGCAACTTCACGCCGGTGCCGCGTCACGGTTATCGCTTTGGCGTCAATCAGCCGGGTAAATGGCGCGAAATTCTCAATACCGATTCAATGCACTATCACGGCAGCAATGCCGGGAACGGCGGAGCGGTACATACCGATGAGATTTCCAGCCACGGACGCCCGCAATCGCTGAGTCTGACCCTGCCGCCGCTGTCGACAATCTGGCTGGTGCGGGAGGCGGAATGACGCAACTGGTTGCCGGCAACGCCACACCGCATGGCGCAACGTATGACGGACACGGCGTGAATTTCACGCTCTTTTCCGCGCATGCTGAGCGCGTTGAGCTGTGTGTGTTTGACGCGTCAGGCAATGAGCAGCGCTACGACCTGCCAGCGCGCACCGGGGATGTCTGGCACGGTTATCTGGCCGGCGCCCGTCCCGGTCTGCGCTATGGCTACCGCGTGCATGGCCCGTGGCAGCCCGCGCAGGGGCACTGGTTTAATCCGGCGAAGCTGCTGATTGATCCCTGCGCGCGTCGCGTAGAGGGCGACCTGAAAGATGACCCGCTGATGCATGCGGGTTATGACCAGCCGGATCATCGCGATAACGCCACCATTGCGCCGAAGTGCGTGGTGACAGCCGATCGCTATGACTGGGAGGACGATGCCCCGCCGCGCACGCCGTGGGGCAACACCGTGGTCTATGAAGCGCACGTCAAAGGATTAACCTGTCTGCATCCGCAGATCCCGCCGGAGATTCGCGGTACGTATAAAGCGCTCGGTCATCCGGTGATGATCAACTACCTGAAGCATTTGGGTATTACCGCGCTGGAACTGCTGCCCGTGGCGCATTTCGCCAGTGAACCGCGTTTACAACGGTTGGGACTGTCGAACTACTGGGGCTACAACCCCGTCGCGCTGTTTGCGCTGCATCCGAGCTATGCCTGCTTGCCAGAGACGGCGCTGGACGAATTCCGCGATGCCGTTAAGGCGCTGCACAACGCGGGTATTGAGGTCATCCTCGACATTGTGCTCAATCACAGTGCTGAGCTGGATCTGGACGGACCGCTCATCTCCCTGCGCGGAATCGACAACCGTAGCTATTATTGGATCAGAGAGGATGGCGATTATCACAACTGGACCGGTTGCGGTAACACGCTCAATCTCAGCCATCCTGGCGTGGTGGAGTATGCCCTTGAATGCCTGCGTTACTGGGTCGAAACCTGCCACGTTGATGGTTTTCGATTTGACCTGGCATCGGTGATGGGGCGCACGCCGGCGTTTCGCCAGGATGCGCCGTTGTTTACCGCCATCAAACAGTGCCCGGTACTGTCCGCCGTTAAGCTTATCGCTGAACCGTGGGATATCGGGGCTGGCGGGTATCAGGTGGGGAATTTCCCCGCGCCGTTCGCTGAGTGGAACGATCATTTTCGCGATGCGTCACGCCGCTTCTGGCTACAGCGCAATCTGTCGCTTGGTGAGTTTGCCGGGCGCTTTGCGGCCTCCAGCGACGTGTTTAAGCGGGATGGGCGCAAACCTTCTGCTTCCATCAATCTGGTCACCGCGCATGACGGTTTTACGCTCAGAGACTGCGTTTGCTTCAATCAGAAACACAATGAGGCAAACGGAGAGGAAAATCGGGACGGAACCGACAATAACCATAGCAATAATCATGGTAAAGAAGGATTAGGCGGCACTCTGGAGGTCGTCGAACGTCGACGCGACAGCATTCATGCGTTGCTGACGACGCTTTTACTTTCTCAGGGAACGCCAATGTTGCTGGCCGGTGATGAACATGGACACAGTCAGCATGGCAACAACAACGCCTACTGTCAGGACAATGCGTTGACCTGGCTGGACTGGTCGCAGGCGAGCGGGGGATTAATCGATTTTACCGCCGCATTGATAAAACTGCGCCAGCAAATCCCGGCGCTGGTGGGAGACCATTGGTGGGAAGAGGGAGATGGCAACGTGCGCTGGCTTAACCGCCACGCACAACCATTGAGTGCGGATGAGTGGCAACACGGGCCAATGCAGATGCAAATCCTGCTGTCGGACTGTTTTCTTATTGCTATCAATGCCGCGCTTGATACCGCTGAAATTGTTTTACCTGAAGGGGAATGGCGTGCTGTTCCCCCCTTTGCCGGAGTGGATAATCCGGTAATTACGGCTGTCTGGCCGGGACCTGCGCACGGACTGTGTGTGTTCCAGAGATGATCAAAAAGGAGTTAGTCATGGTGAGTTTAGAGAAGAATGACCGTTTAATGTTGGCGCGCCAGTTGCCGTTGAAATCTGTTGCCCTGATTCTGGCTGGAGGACGTGGCACCCGTCTGAAAGATTTAACCAACAAGCGCGCAAAGCCGGCCGTTCACTTTGGTGGTAAGTTTCGTATTATCGATTTTGCGTTATCCAACTGTATTAACTCCGGGATCCGCCGTATTGGCGTCATCACGCAATATCAGTCTCATACTCTGGTACAGCATATTCAGCGTGGTTGGTCGTTCTTCAGCGAGGAGATGAATGAATTCGTCGATTTGCTGCCTGCCCAGCAAAGAATGCAGGGCGAAAACTGGTATCGCGGCACGGCAGATGCGGTGACGCAAAACCTCGATATCATCCGTCGTTATAAGGCGGAATATGTGGTGATCCTGGCGGGTGACCATATCTATAAGCAAGACTATTCGCGCATGCTGATCGACCACGTAGAGAAAGGCGCGCGCTGCACCGTGGCCTGTATGCCGGTGCCGATCGAAGAGGCCAGCGCGTTCGGCGTAATGGCGGTCGATGAAAACGAGAAGATCATTGAATTCGTGGAGAAACCGGCCAACCCGCCCGCAATGCCAGGCGATGCCACGAAATCCCTCGCCAGTATGGGGATCTACATTTTTGATGCCGATTACCTCTATGAGTTGCTGGAAAAGGATGACGGCGACGACGGCTCCAGCCATGACTTCGGCAAAGATATCATTCCTACCGTCACCAAAGCTGGCATGGCTTATGCACATCCCTTCCCGTTGTCCTGCGTCCAGTCGGATCCTGAGTCTGAGCCGTACTGGCGTGATGTCGGAACGCTGGAAGCGTACTGGAAAGCGAACCTCGATCTGGCATCCGTGACCCCAGAACTGGATATGTACGATCAGAACTGGCCGATTCGCACCCACATGGAATCGCTTCCGCCGGCAAAATTTGTGCAGGACCGCTCGGGCAGCCACGGCATGACGCTGAACTCGCTGGTTTCTGGCGGCTGTATTATTTCCGGTTCAGTGGTCGTGCAGTCCGTTCTGTTCCCGCGCGTGCGGGTGAATTCATTCTGTAATATTGATTCGGCAGTGTTGTTACCTGAAGTCTGGGTCGGCCGCTCATGTCGCCTGCGTCGCTGTATTATCGATCGCGCCTGCGTTATCCCTGAAGGCATGGTGATTGGTGAAAATGCGGAAGAAGATGCCCGTCGCTTCTATCGTTCCGAGGAAGGCATTGTGCTGGTGACGCGCGAAATGCTGCGCAAACTGCAGGTCAAACAGGAGTGAGAATGCAGGTTTTACATGTATGTTCGGAAATGTTTCCCCTGTTGAAGACAGGGGGTCTGGCAGATGTGATTGGCGCGTTGCCGGCAGCGCAAATCGCGGATGGTGTGGATGCCCGCGTTCTGCTGCCCGCGTTCCCCGACATTCGTCGGGGCATCACGGATGCGCAAGTGGTTAGCCGCCGCGACACCTTCGCGGGCAGGATTAGCCTGCTGTTTGGTCATTACAACGGCGTGGGCATTTACCTGATTGATGCCCCGCATCTCTACGATCGTCCGGGGAGTCCGTATCACGATACGAACCTGTTTGCCTACACCGATAACGTGCTGCGTTTTGCACTGTTGGGATGGGTCGGATGTGAAATGGCCTGTGGGCTTGATCCATTCTGGCGCCCGGATGTGGTGCACGCGCACGACTGGCATGCCGGCCTGGCGCCTGCGTATCTGGCCGCGCGTGGGCGTCCGGCGAAATCGGTATTCACCGTGCACAACCTGGCGTATCAGGGCATGTTTTATGCACAGCATATGAATGACATCCAACTGCCATGGTCGTTCTTTAACATGCATGGTCTGGAGTTTAACGGTCAGATTTCATTCCTGAAGGCCGGCCTGTACTACGCCGACCATATTACGGCGGTTAGCCCGACCTACGCGCGGGAGATCACCGAGCCGCAGTTTGCCTACGGTATGGAAGGACTGCTGCAGCAGCGCCATCGTGAAGGGCGTCTTTCCGGCGTTCTGAACGGGGTTGACGAGAAAATCTGGAGTCCGGAGACGGATCTCTTGCTGGCGTCGCGCTATACGCGTGATTCACTGGAAGAGAAGGCGGAAAACAAACGCCAGTTGCAGATAGCGATGGGACTGAAGGTGAATGACAAGGTTCCGTTGTTTGCTGTCGTCAGCCGACTGACCAGCCAGAAGGGGCTGGATCTGGTGCTGGAGGCGCTGCCGGGACTTCTGGAGCAGGGCGGACAACTGGCGCTGCTGGGGGCGGGCGATCCGGTGCTGCAGGAAGGTTTCCTTGCTGCCGCCGCGGAATATCCTGGTCAGGTTGGCGTACAGATTGGCTATCACGAAGCGTTTTCGCACCGCATTATGGGCGGCGCGGACGTTATTCTGGTGCCGAGTCGCTTTGAGCCGTGCGGCTTAACGCAACTCTACGGACTGAAGTACGGCACGCTGCCGCTGGTACGGCGTACCGGTGGACTGGCTGACACGGTGTCCGACAGTTCGCTGGAAAACCTTGCCGATGGCATCGCCAGCGGGTTTGTGTTTGAGGACAGCAACGCCTGGTCTCTGCTGCGGGCCATCCGGCGCGCGTTCGTGCTGTGGTCTCGACCTTCGCTCTGGCGGTTTGTGCAACGGCAAGCGATGGCGATGGATTTTAGCTGGCAAGTCGCGGCGAAGTCATACCGCGAGCTTTACTATCGCTTGAAATAGATATTCAGGAATCATCATTATGAATGCTCCATTTACCTATGCATCGCCGACTCTGAGCGTAGAAGCGCTTAAGCACTCTATTGCTTACAAGCTGATGTTCACGATTGGTAAAGACCCGGTTATTGCCAATAAACATGAATGGCTGAACGCGACGCTGTTTGCGGTGCGCGATCGTCTTGTGGAGCGCTGGCTGCGTTCTAACCGTGCCCAACTGTCACAGGAAACGCGCCAGGTTTATTACCTGTCGATGGAGTTCCTGATTGGGCGTACCCTTTCCAATGCGCTGTTATCCTTAGGGATTTATGACGATGTCCAGGGCGCACTGGAAGCGATGGGGTTAGATCTTGAAGAGCTCATCGATGAAGAAAACGATCCGGGTCTCGGTAACGGTGGCCTCGGGCGACTGGCGGCCTGTTTCCTCGATTCGCTGGCAACCTTAGGGCTGCCGGGGCGCGGCTACGGCATCCGCTACGACTACGGGATGTTTAAGCAGAACATTGTCGATGGACGACAGAAAGAGTCTCCCGATTACTGGCTGGAATACGGCAACCCGTGGGAATTTAAACGCCATAACACGCGGTACAAAGTCCGCTTTGGCGGGCGTATTCAGCAGGAAGGCAAGAAAACGCGCTGGCTTGAAACCGAAGAGATCCTCGCGGTTGCGTACGATCAGATTATCCCCGGTTATGATACCGACGCTACCAACACGTTGCGTCTGTGGAATGCGCAGGCCAGTAGCGAAATCAACCTCGGTAAATTCAACCAGGGGGATTACTTCGCCGCAGTGGAAGATAAAAACCACTCTGAGAACGTGTCGCGCGTACTGTATCCGGATGACTCCACCTACTCCGGGCGCGAACTGCGTCTGCGTCAGGAGTATTTCCTGGTCTCCTCTACGATACAGGATATCCTGAGCCGTCACTATCAGCTGCACAAAACCTACGACAACCTCGCGGATAAGATTGCCATTCACCTGAATGATACACACCCGGTGCTGTCAATTCCGGAACTGATGCGACTGTTGATCGATGAGCATCAGTTCACCTGGGACGACGCGTTTGAAGTGTGCTGTCAGGTCTTTTCCTACACCAACCACACGCTGATGAGCGAAGCGCTGGAAACCTGGCCGGTGGATATGCTGGGTAAAATCCTGCCGCGCCACCTGCAGATCATCTTTGAAATTAACGACTACTTCCTGAAAACGTTGCAGGAGCAGTATCCGAACGATACGGGTCTGCTGGGACGGGCATCGATTATTGACGAGTCCAACGGTCGTCGCGTGCGTATGGCGTGGCTGGCGGTCGTGGTGAGTCATAAGGTGAACGGTGTTTCCGAATTGCACTCTAACCTGATGGTTCAGTCGCTGTTCGCGGATTTTGCGACCATCTTCCCGACCCGTTTCTGCAACGTGACGAATGGTGTGACGCCGCGCCGCTGGCTGGCGCTGGCGAACCCGCCGCTTTCCGGGGTTCTGGACGAGAACATTGGCCGTACATGGCGTACCGATCTGAGCCAACTGCATGAACTCGAACAGCACTGCGATTTCCCGCTGGTCAATCATGCGGTACGTCAGGCGAAGCTGGAAAACAAAAAGCGGCTGGCAAACTATATTGCGCAGCAACTCAACGTGGTGGTGAATCCGAAATCGCTGTTTGATGTCCAGATCAAGCGCATTCATGAGTACAAGCGTCAGTTAATGAATGTGCTGCATGTGATTACGCGCTACAACCGCATTAAGGCCAACCCTGATGCGCAGTGGGTGCCGCGGGTGAATATTTTTGCCGGTAAGGCCGCATCGGCCTATTACATGGCGAAGCACATCATTCACCTGATTAATGACGTTGCGAAGGTCATCAATAACGATCCGCAGATTGGCGATAAGCTGAAGATCGTGTTTATCCCCAACTACAGCGTGAGCCTAGCGCAGTTGATCATTCCGGCGGCGGATTTGTCCGAGCAGATTTCACTGGCGGGGACGGAAGCCTCCGGCACCAGCAACATGAAGTTTGCGCTGAACGGTGCATTGACTATCGGTACGCTGGACGGGGCGAACGTGGAGATGCTGGAACACGTTGGCGAAGAGAACATCTTTATCTTTGGTAACACGGCGGAAGAGGTCGAAGAACTGCGCAGGCAGGGCTATAAGCCGCGTGAGTATTACGAAAAAGATGAGGAACTGCATCAGGTGCTGACGCAAATCGGCAGCGGCATGTTCAGTCCACAAGAGCCTGGACGCTATCGTGATTTGGTGGACTCGCTGATCAACTTTGGTGACCACTATCAGGTGCTGGCGGACTACCGCAGCTATGTTGATTGTCAGGACAAGGTGGACGAGTTGTATGGTCGCCCGGAAGAGTGGACCGCCAAAGCGATGCTCAATATCGCCAACATGGGCTATTTCTCCTCTGACAGGACCATCAAGGAGTATGCTGACACCATCTGGCATATTGATCCGGTGCGGTTGTAAGTTGTCACGTTAACAAAAGGAGCCCCCGGGCTCCTTTTTTGTGCGCGGTGATGGCGCATTGATATGGAATAATAACCGTCTGCTGGTGTATAGTGTCCGAGGAATTAATTATAATTAATTGATAAATTTATGAAAAAAATCACAACATCGATTCCCGCCCTCGACAAAATTATGCGCGTCTTCGCTTATCTGATGGAATGTGATGGCGCAACGTTCACACAGATTCATCAGAATTCAGGGATCGCAAAAAGTAGCACCTCTTCTTTACTGACGGGCATGGTTGCGCATGGCTTATTGCGTCAGGAAAAAGACAAATACTATTTGGGGTTACGTCTCTACGAATTAGGGAATAAAGCCGCACAACAGTACGATATTAAAAAAATAGCGTTACCGGTGCTGGAAGAAATTCGCGATGCGACAGGCTTAACCTGTCATCTTGGCGTGCTTGAGGGCGACTCCCCCATTTATCTTCTCAAGCTCGAAAGCCCACAGGCGATTGTGATACGCAGTTGGGAAGGTAAGCGCCTTTCGCTGCATAGTTCCGGTCTGGGGAAAGTGCTGATTGCCTGGCTTAATTCGGAAGATCTGGATGAACTGCTGCCGCCCGATCAGGTTCTGACGCGCTATACCGAAACGACGATTACCGATGTGAATATCCTGAAGCAGGAATTAGCCGGGATCCGTCAGCGTGGCTGGGGCTATGATAACGAAGAAGATTCTTTGGGCGTGCGTTGCATCGCTGTGCCCATATTTAATGCCGAAGGAAAGGTAGTGGCGGCATTGAGCGTATCCGGTGTGGCGTTCCAGATCCCGGATGAAAAACGAGAAGCGCTTGCCACACAAATGATGGATGCCAGCCGTCGCCTGTCGTCGATGCTGCGCTAGTCTTTTCGCCGGGAGGGGGAAAGAAAAGGCGGGCGTTAAGCCCGCTGATCAGGGTTACAATCCGGCGCGCTGTAAAACCTTTTTCAGGCTGGCGATGTGGGCCTCATTTGCCGGCTGCACTGGCGGCATGACCTCTACCGGGATATCAATGCCGCTGAGCTGAATGGCTTTTTTGATAATCCCGAAGAAAGGGGTATCCAGACTGTAAATGGTTGATAACGCGGAGAGTCTGCGTTGCAGGTGGAACAGGGTCTCATACTCTTTTTCGCACCAGGCGCGATAAATTCCGCAGGTTAATTGTGGAGCAAAGTTAGCCGTCGCCGGGATCCCGCCATTTCCCCCCATAATCAACGTGTCCATCATATATTCATCGTAACCAGAGAAAATAACAAAGTCAGGGCGAACCGGTCGTACGGTATTGATGATTTCGCGAATATGACTAATGTTATCTACCGTATCTTTTATGCCAATGATATTGGGAATGTCATGCGCCAGTCGGGTAATTAAATCAATACTGAGATCCTGGCCGGTGAGCGCCGGAAAGTTATAGAGAATAACCGGCGTTTTGATGCTTTCTGCAACGGTTTTGAAATGATGATAAATATAATCATCGGTCAGCCTGGCATAATAAGGATTAAGGACCAGGACGGCATCCACTTCCAGACGGTCGGCATGCAGACCGTAATCAATAACCTCTTGCGTGCAGGTACTGCTGATCCCTAACAGCACGGGAATTCGATGATTGATATGTTGAACACAAAACTCGGCGGCTTCCAGACGCTGCTCTTTTGTCATGTGGCAGAACTCACCGCCGCTGCCAAGCAATAATACACCGTTCACCTGGTTTGCAATAAGGTGGTCGAGTAAGGTTGCCATCCCTTTTTTATCTAGCTCTCCCTGCGCATTAACAATGGTGGGAACTGGCGGAAAGACACCGTTGAATTTTTCTGTTTGCATAATGAGTTTATCCTTAAAAGCAGGTGGGCTGGCAATCATGCCGCCCACCAGGGACGTTATTTAATCCAGGCTCCCGCCATTAATGAGGTTGCGTTGGTCGTAAATTGCTTAAAGACGCCGCGTCGGTTTGAATAATCCGGTTTCGTCCAGTTTTCCCGACGGCGTTCAAGACAGTGCTGAATTTCTTCTTCCGTTTTGTACTCTCCGTGAATGCCAACAATGTTGAGCTTGCGTCCTTTGACGTCCATTTCGATGAGGTCACCGTCTTCGACAAGTGCAATGGGACCGCCATCGGCCGCTTCCGGAGAAACATGGCCGACGCAAGGACCGCTGGTTGCGCCGGAGAAACGACCATCGGTAATCAGGGCGACTTTGCCATCAAGACGTTTGTCATAAACAATCGCGTCTGTGGTCATGAGCATTTCCGGTGCTCCCGAACCTTTAGCCCCTTCATAACGAATAAAAATGACATCACCTGGTTCGATGTGGTTATGAATAATGGCTTGCTGGGCATCCTCTTCCGAGTTGAAGACGCGTGCAGGGCCGATATGGTGGTGCATATCTGGCGCACAGGCGGCGTATTTGATAACCGCGCCTTCCGGCGCGATATTGCCTTTTAGCACGGCAATCGACCCTTTCTTGGTCGCGTTTTCCGGTTTACGGATCACCTCTTCCGGGCTGACCCGATAATTACTCAGATAGCCGTGGTTGCGGGTAAAGAAACCGGACTGATGGAGCATCTCCAGGTTTTCACCCAGCGTCCGGCCTGTCACCGTCAGGACATCCAGATCCAGATAGTCGCGTAGATACCATTGCACCATCGGTACGCCGCCCGCGAACCACATCATTTCTGTGACGTACTGGCCGCTGGGTTGAATATTGGTGAGGTAAGGGATCTCATTGTTTATCTGGTCAAACAGTTCAGGTTTCAGCTCCCAACCCAGTTCATGGGCGATTGCCGGGAGATGGATCATGGCGTTGGTACTCCCGCCGATGGCGGCATGGACCTTAATGGCGTTTTCAAAGGCGGCGGGGGTGAGAATCTTATGCGTCGTGATATTTTTCTCTGCCAGGTATAACGCCTGATGACCGGCGCTCCGTGCGATGCGACGAATTTCCGCCAGCGTGGAGGGCAGTAACGCGCTTCCCGGTAGGGCAAGGCCCAGCGCTTCAGACATGCACTGCATCGTGCTGGCGGTGCCCATAAACTGGCAGGCGCCTGCCGTTGGGCAACCGCACTGCTGCATGGCCTCTACCTGCTGAATGCCTATCTCGCCTTTCTTGAGTTTGGCGGTAATACCACCGAGATCGGACGTACTCATATTCGGCGCCGGACGCATTGAGCCGCCGGGAATATGCAGCATCGGTAGATTCAGGCGCGCCGCGGCGATCAAATGCGCCGGGATCGATTTATCACAGCTGGAGATCAGGATACCGGCATCGTAAGGCACGACGGAGGCATGGATTTCGACCATGTTCGCGATAGCCTCGCGGGAGGCTAAAATATAGTTCATCCCATCATGACCCTGGCCCCAGCCATCACAAATATCGGTCACGTGATGACGAACGGCACGACCGCCGCTTTCGTGAATGCCTAAAACGGCTTCATCGCCCAGATGATTAAGATGAAAGCTACCAGGATGACTTTCGCCATAGCAGTCATCCACCAGAACCTGCAGTTTATTGACATCTTCTTTGGTGTAATTCATCCCCAGACGCAGGGCGTCCAGTTGTGACCACAGGTCACGGGCGTGTTGGCATTTCTGACTCATTTGGCGATTCCTTCTTGTTTGAGCGACGTCTCAGGCGCCGATGCATGATGAGGATTGCTACTGCCTGCTGGACGGGCAGTAACCGACGGTAGGCTGAACAGCAGCGCGACAGCGATGAGGAGTGCGGCTACCAGCACCGTCATCCCCGCCGTTTGGGAGAACGTGACGGTTAACAAGCCCACCAGATAAGGGCCAATAAAGCCGCCGATGTTGCCTAATGCGTTGATGGTGCCGCGTACGCCGCCCAGCACGTTGGGGGCGAAGAGTAATGGCGGCAATGTCCAGAACGGTCCCGCATAGGCCTGCAGGAAGAAGCCGCAGATGACCATCATGCCGTACGCCAGCCAGACGTTATCTTTCAATAGCAGGGAGAGCGCGAGGCAGGCGGCAAAGCCCAGCAATGGGATTGCCGTGTAGAGGCGGCGATTCATGGTTTTGTCACACCATTTGGCAATGTAGTACTGGCCGACGATGCACAAAATGTACGGTGCCGCAGTCAGTAAGCCGACGATAGTCATTCCGCTGCCGGTCAGGTGTTTAATCAGGTTTGGCATCCAGAGGGCGAAGCCGTAGAAACCAACCTGCACGAAGAAATAGATGCCGATCAGCTTCCATAAGTTAATGCTGCTCAGGACATTGCGGATACTGCTTGCCTCGCCCCCGATCGTCAGCGCGCGATCGGCCTGCAATTTCTGTTCGATCCAGGCGCGCTCTTTAGGATCCAGCCATTTGGCCTGATGAGGATGGTCAGAGACCAACGGCAGCCAGACGAACAGCAGACCGAGTGAGAGTAACCCCTCGATGACGAACATTTCTCGCCAGCCATAGGTTTCGATAAGCCAACCGGAAAGCGGTCCGGTGATGATCGACGCCACGGCAAGGTTCATCTGGAAATAGGCAATCGCCCTTGCGCGTTCTTCATTGGGGAACCAGTGACCAATCAACGCCAGGATGGCGGGATAGACCGCACCCTCAGCGACGCCAAGGATAAAGCGGATAATCAGCAACTGGGTAGGGGTCTGGACGAAGCCGGTCAGCAGCGCGAAGCCGCCCCATGCGACGATAGTCCAGGCGATCAATTTCTTGGCGCTTAATCGTTCCGCAATTTGACCGCCGGGGATTTGCAAAAAGATATAACCAATAAAGAAAATGCCAGCGACCAGACCGGCAAACGAAGCGGTCATTCCCAGGTCTTCTTCCATTCCCCCCGCAATCCCAATCGCGATGTTCGTCCTGTCCATGTAAGCCACGATATAAACGAGGATGGTGGCTGGAATGATGTGTAGCCAGCGTCCTCGCGTAGTCGGTTTATCGAGTTCAATGCTCATTAGCGCATCCCTTAATAGTAGAGGTAATTTGTTCTGTATATAGAACTATTGTTCTGTATACAAATACTATGAGGGGATAAATTTTGAGCGTCAATTCCATATTGTCAGCAAGGTTATGTTTTGTGATTTGCTTCATATCCTGTTGCAAAAACCGCAGAAACGCGTTCCCTTGCTAAAAACAGGCCAGTTTTCCGGGGAAGCATCAAAACTGTGTCACTCTTCACAGGATGAAGCTTTCTATTGATTTGTCGGTTGTGTGCGTCAGAGAACTTGCAATAAATTCCATATAAAGAATCAACGTTCCGTATATTGAACTTTAATGGTAAGGAGAATTTGAATGGTCACAACGGCAATATTTCCGTCTCGCTATGTTCAGGGAAAGGGCGCATTGACAACGCATCTGCCTCAGGAGCTTGCCTCTTTAGGGCATAAAGCGCTTATTTTACAAGACCCTGTGGTTTACGAGAGATATCAGGATACGCTCGCGTCGGCACTTCACGGCGTGGTTGATTTTGAAATTGAGGTTTTCAATAGTGAATGCAGCGATGAAGAGATCGCCAGAATTTCTGCGCGTGCGCAGCAAGTCGGGGCGGATGTTATTGTGGGTATGGGCGGGGGTAAAACATTAGATACCGCCAAAGCGACAGGGGCAAGTTTGCGTCTTCCTATTGCCGTCGTTCCCACGCTTGCCTCAACGGATGCCCCCTGCAGCTCATTAGTCGTCATCTATACACAGGAAGGTCAATTCAAACGCTATCTGATGATCCCCCGTAATCCCACGTTGGTGTTGGTGGACAGCGCCATTATCGCCGCCGCGCCGGTGCGTTTCTTAATCTCCGGAATGGGGGATGCGTTGGCGACCTGGTTTGAAGCCGAGGACTGTCGAATAAAAGGGGCCGGGAATATGACATCCCGTCCAGGCCCTATGACGGCTTTTGAGCTGGCCCGCTTCTGTTACAACACGCTGATGCGCTATGGTCGTTCGGCAAAGCTGGCCTGTGAGCAGCACCAGGTTACGCCAGCGCTGGAACATGTGATTGAAGCCAATACGCTGTTATCCGGGCTCGGTTTTGAAAGTGGAGGACTGGCGGCAGCGCATGCTATTCATAATGGTTTAACCGTACTTCCCGCAACACATCAGTACTGGCACGGTGAAAAAGTGGCCTTTGGTACGCTGGCAATGCTGGTGTTAACCGACAGGGCTCCTGAACTTGTCGAAGAGGTCTATCAGTTCTGTGAGGACGTGGGGCTACCGATAACGCTGGCAGATATTGGTCTGGCTGACGTCAACGATAAAGAGCTACTGACAGTGGCACAGGCAGCCTGTCAGGTGGGAGAAACGATGCATAATGAACCCTGCGAAATTACGCCTGAAGCGGTACTTGCTGCATTACGAACGGCAGATGCGCTTGGACAAGCGCGGAAGCGGAAAATGAAGTCACTCTGAAAGTAATAAAACGCCCGGTAGCGCGTGTCTATCGGGCGTAATGTCATTTAAGACGCCAGTGAAAGCTGATGTTTCTCGACGTACTCCGCCAGCCACTGGGTCATGCGGGACTGCTGTTCGGCGTTGAGCCACATGCCTTCTTTCGTACGGCGCCACAGCGCATCATCCGCGCGGCGAACCCATTCGTGGTCCACCAGATATTTCAGTTCTGCTTCGTAGAATTCATGACCGAAGTCTTCGCCCAGGTCTGCGACCGTTGTCGCTTCACCGAGGATCCACTCCGTGTTGCTGCCGTAGGTACGCGAGTAGTGGCGCGCCAGTGATTCCGTCAGGAACGGATAGCGACGGCGCAGTTTTGCCGCGTAGTCTTCGCGATCGCCACCGATTTCACCGCCTGGCAGCACGCAGTCTTTGGTCCATGCCGGGCCAATGCCCTGATAGTACGACGACAGTTTCTCCATCGCGTGCTCGGCGAGCTTACGGTAGGTGGTCAGCTTACCGCCGAAGACGGAAAGCAGCGGCGCTTTGCCGTTTTCATCATGAATATCCAGCGTGTAGTCACGGGTGATGGCCTGCGGCGAATCCGACTCGTCGTCGCACAGCGGACGCACGCCGGAATAGGTCCAGACGATATCGTCGCGACCGAGCGGTTTCTTAAAGTGTGCGTTGTACACTTTGAGCAGGTAATTGATTTCACTTTCGTCAATTTTCACCGCTTTCGGGTCGCCGTTATATTCAACGTCAGTGGTGCCGATGATCGAGAATTCATCCATCCACGGAATGACAAACACAATGCGCTTATCTTCGTTTTGCAGGATATAAGCCTGTTTCTGGGTGTGGACGCGCGGCACCACAATGTGGCTGCCTTTGATCAGGCGAATACCATACGGTGAAGGCAGATGCATGCCTTCGTCGAAAAATTCTTTCACCCACGGACCGGTGGCATTGACCAGTCCCCGTGCCTGCCAGGTGAATTTCTTACCGGTATCGATATCTTCGGCTTCGACTATCCACAGACCGTTTTCGCGACGCGCAGAGGTTGCCCGAGTGCGGGTTAACACTTCCCCACCTTTACGCACCACCATCTGAGCATTGGCCAGCACCAGACGCGCATCGTCTACCCAGCAGTCAGAATATTCGAAACCGCGCACGATCTCGGGTTTCAGTACGGACTCTGTGCCAAAACGCAAACCGGAAGAACCCGGCAAGCTGGTGCGTTTGCCCAGATGATCGTACATAAACAGACCAATGCGAATCATCCATGCCGGACGCAGGTGCGGACGATGCGGCAGACGAAAGCGCATCGGGAAGGCGATGTGCGGCGCCATTTTCAGCAGCACTTCGCGCTCAGCCAGCGCTTCGCTCACCAGCCGGAATTCATAGTGTTCCAGGTAGCGCAGGCCACCGTGGATGAGTTTAGAACTGGCAGAGGAGGTTGCGCACGCGAGATCCTGCGCTTCCAGCATCAGCACGGATAAACCGCGTCCAGCGGCATCTGCCGCGATACCGGCACCGTTGATGCCTCCCCCTATCACAATCAGATCTTTGGTTTCCATGCTGCCCTCGTGCACTTTCGTTATAGCTCATAAATGTTCGTTATCGAGCATAATAGCAAAGAAACGCGCCATTGGTAACATCGAATAAACAATTTACAGTGATACATATAACATTATGGCGTTTCACTCCCGTGGGGACGTAAACTAGGGGGCAACATGCCGAAAACGTCTCACCTGCACTATCACCTGCACTATAAAGAAGAGAATGTATGGAACAGTTTGAATGTATTAATGTTGAAGAAGCGCACCAGAAGCTGCATCGGGGCGCGGCGGTACTGGTGGATATCCGCGATCCGCAAAGTTTTGCAATGGGCCATACTCCCCAGGCATTTCATCTGACGAACGACACGCTGGGCTCGTTTATGCGCGATCATGATTTCGATACGGTGGTCATGGTTATGTGCTACCACGGCAACAGCAGCAAAGGCGCGGCGCAATATTTGCTCCAGCAGGGCTATGACGCGGTCTACAGCATAGATGGCGGATTTGACGCCTGGCATCGTCATTTTCCCGCAGAGGTGGCATACGGCTCGTAAGCCTTTATACTGTCCTCTTTTGTACGGATTAAGCGACAGCAACAATGTTGATGATTACCTCTTTTGCTAACCCCCGCGTGGCGCAGGCCTTTGTTGATTACATGGCGACGCAGGGCGTTATCCTGACCATTCAACAACATCATCAAAGCGATGTCTGGCTGGCGGATGAAACGCAGGCCGAACGTGTGCATGCGGAGCTGGCGCGTTTTCTGGAGAATCCCGGCGATCCGCGTTATCTCGCGGCCAGCTGGCAGTCCGGTCATACCGGCAGTGGACTGCATTACCGCCGTTTCCCGTTTTTAGCCACACTGCGTGAGCGTGCGGGTCCGGTCACCTGGCTGATAATGGCGGCCTGCATTCTGGTGTTTATCGTCATGAATATCGTTGGCGATCAAACCGTGATGATGTGGCTGGCCTGGCCGTTCGACCCGTCATTACAGTTTGATGTCTGGCGCTACTTCACCCACGCCTTCATGCACTTTTCACTGATGCACATTCTCTTCAACCTGCTGTGGTGGTGGTATCTTGGCGGTGCGGTTGAAAAACGTTTAGGCAGCGGCAAACTGATTGTGATTACAGTCATCAGCGCCTTGCTGAGCGGATATGTACAGCACAAGTTTAGCGGCCCGTGGTTCGGCGGGCTTTCCGGTGTCGTCTACGCGCTGATGGGCTACGTCTGGCTGCGCGGTGAGCGCGATCCGCAAAGCGGGATCTATCTGCAACGCGGGTTGATTATTTTCGCGCTGATTTGGATCGTCGCCGGATGGTTTGATTTGTTTGGGATGTCGATGGCCAATGGCGCACATATCGCCGGGCTGGCAGTTGGGTTGGCAATGGCGTTCGCGGATACTTTAAATGCGCGAAAACGAACATAGTTCCAGGGAATAACAATGAAACAAACACAACGACATGATGCAATCATTGAGCTGGTAAAAAAACAGGGATACGTCAGTACGGAAGAGTTGGTGGAGCATTTCTCCGTCAGCCCACAAACTATTCGCCGGGATCTCAACGACCTGGCCGATCAAAACATGATTCTGCGCCACCACGGCGGCGCGGCGCTGCCGTCCAGTTCAGTCAACACGCCGTGGCACGATCGTAAAGCTACGCAGACGGCGGAAAAAGAACGCATTGCGCGCAAAGTCGCTACGCAGATCCCCAACGGTTCAACGCTGTTTATTGATATCGGGACAACGCCGGAGGCCGTGGCGCACGCGCTGCTCAACCACAGCAATTTGCGTATCGTGACCAACAACCTCAACGTCGCGAACACGCTGATGGTAAAAGAGGACTTTCGCATTATTCTCGCGGGCGGCGAGCTTCGCAGCCGTGACGGCGGCATTATTGGCGAAGCGACGCTCGACTTTATTTCCCAGTTCCGCCTGGATTTTGGCATTCTGGGGATAAGCGGCATCGACAGCGACGGCTCGCTGCTGGAGTTCGACTATCATGAGGTGCGCACCAAGCGTGCGATTATCGAGAATTCCCGCCACGTCATGCTGGTGGTGGATCATTCGAAGTTTGGCCGTAATGCGATGGTGAACATGGGCAGCATCAACCTGGTGGATGCAGTGTATACCGACATTCTGCCGCCGGCGGGTGTGCTCCAGGTGATTACCGAGAACCATATTCAACTTGAACTGTGCTAGACGTGCTGGCTGAAACCGTCCCCGGCGTGCCGGGGACGTGCGGATGACGCGCTTACAGACGCTCAACAATCACGGCGATCCCCTGACCCCCGCCGATGCACAGCGTTGCCAGCCCGGTGGATTTATTGCGCTGCTGCAGCGCGTGAACCAGCGTCACCAGAATCCGTGCGCCGCTTGCGCCAATAGGATGTCCCAGCGCGATCGCGCCGCCGTTGACGTTCACTTTCTCTTCCGGGAAGTCGAGTTCGCGGGCAACCGCCAGATACTGTGCGGCAAAGGCTTCGTTGGCTTCGATTAAATCCAGATCGCTGACCGTCATTTTGGCTTTTTCCAGCGCCCGTTTTGTCGCTGGTATTGGGCCGAGTCCCATCATACTGGCGTCAACCCCGGCCGAAGCCCAACTCTTCAGGCGCGCTAACGGTGTAATCCCACGCGCACGCGCAGCGCGTTCGGACATCAGGACCAGCGTCGCCGCCGCGTCATTGATACCGGAGGCATTGCCTGCGGTGACGGTTCCCGTACTTTCAAAGGCCGGACGCAGTTTCGCCAGCGAACCGGCATCGGTTTCCGGGCGTGGAAACTCATCGGTATCAAACAGACAGACCTCTTTTTTACGCTTCAGGGTTACCGGCACGATCTCCTGCCTGAAATAGCCGGCGTTGATCGCGGCTATCGCTTTTTGCTGCGATGCCAGCGCTACCTGGTCCTGCTCTTCGCGGCTTAAGTGATAGCGTTTGGCAATATTTTCCGCCGTGATCCCCATGTGGTAATCATTGAAGGCGCACCAGAGCCCGTCGTGGATCATCACGTCTGTCAGTTCTCCGTTGCCCATACGATACCCCTGGCGCGCGCGGGCCAACAGGTAAGGGGCGGCGCTCATGTTTTCCATCCCGCCGACAATACAGGTCTGATTATCGCCACTCAAAATGGACTGCGCGCCCAGCACGACGGTTTTCAGGCCAGAGCCGCAGACTTTATTGACCGTGAATGACGGCACGCTCTCCGCTAAGCCCGCATGATGCGTCACCTGGTGGGCCGGGTTTTGCCCTAATCCGGCCTGTAACACGTTGCCGAGGATCACCTCGTCAATGTTGATATCTGACGGAAGGTCCAGCAGGTTCGCCCGCATGCTGGTCGCGCCCAGCATCACCGCCGGGACGTCTGCCAGGCTGCCGGCAAATTTACCGATAGGGGTGCGTTTCGCACTCACAATAACAATGGAGTCGTTCATGCCAGAGCCTCCACGGGCTGCAGTGTTTTCAGGTGTGCACAAACACGGAAGTGTGCTTCCGTACGCGCACGAAGTTCATCAAGCGTGAGGGTGTCGCTGATTTCGTCGAGGATCATTTCGCCGTTCACAAAGCTGAATACGGCGAGTTCGGTGATGACTTTGCTGACTTTGCCAACCGCCGTTAAGGGGTAACTGCAGCGGTGTAGCAGCTTTGGCTCGCCATTTTTAGCGCAGTGCTCCATCGCAATGATGACTTTTTTTGCACCAGCCACGAGGTCCATTGCCCCACCCATGCCTGGCACCATTTTTCCGGGCACCATCCAGTTGGCGAGATTTCCGCGTTCATCAACCTGCAAACCGCCGAGCACGCAGACATCAACATGTCCCCCGCGAATAAGAGCGAAAGAGAAGCAACTGTCGAACATTGCCGCGCCTGGGATCATGCCGCACGGCTGACCGCCTGCATTGACGAGACAGGCATTCACTTCGTCCAGAGGGCCGAGGCCAAGAAAACCATTTTCCGACTGCAACGTGACCTGAATATCCTCGGCCAGGTAGTTCGCGACCTGCGTCGGCAGGCCAATGCCCAGATTAACGACGTCGCCGTCGTGTAACTCTTGCGCCACGCGGCGGGCAATACGTTCTTTTGCGTTCATTACTGAGCCTCCATGAACAGATGATCCACCAGCGCACCGGGGGTGATGACGTGCACAGGAGGAATACTTCCCAACGCGCCGATGTCGCGGGTTTCGGCCACGACCACATCGGCGGCCAGGGCCATCACCGGGTTGAAGTTGCGGGCGGTCAGGTCATAGGTGAGATTGCCGGCCTCATCGGCATGACTGGCAAGAAGAATGGCGAGATCGGCGCGCAGAGGTTGCTCCAGCAGCCATTTCTCACCATTGACCAGCAGCGTTTGTTTATTTTCTTCCACCACCGTGCCCAGTCCGGTTTGCGTGAGGAATCCCCCCAGTCCGGCGCCGCCCGCGCGGATCTGTTCGGCGAGCGTTCCTTGCGGCACTAACTGAACATCGAGTTCACCGGAAATCATTTTTTTCCCGGTTTCCGGGTTGGTGCCAATATGTGAGGCGATCACTTTTTTGACCTGACCGTTAGAAATCAGGGGGCCAATGCCTTTATCGACAAATGCGGTGTCATTGCCGATAAGCGTTAATTCTTTCACCCCGGAACGCATAATTTCTGCCACCAGATATTCCGGCGTCCCGACGCCCATGAAGCCGCCAAACATAATGCTCATGCCGTCGTGTAATAATTCGCGGAATTTATCCGCCGTTATTCTTTTGTTTTGCATAATGGTGTACTTGCTGTTTTGAGGACAGGGATCCTCTGGCGGGATAATGAAATCCCGCCGAAGCGTGAGGATGTTGGTGTCCGAAAAAATTAAATGGGCATATCCAGTAACGCAGAGCTTAGCCCTTTGCCGTGCATATCGAGCGCCAGTGAGCGAGTGACGCCACCTCCCAGCGCTTTATGCATCACGAAATTTAACGCGCCGAGTTCCGGTAATTCATAACGAATCACTTCGCCCTGTACGATATCGCCAAACCAGGCTTTGACTTTTTCGGCGGTGACCTGTTCTGCCAGCGTGGCATAATCTTCCGGGCGCCAGGCAATTAATGAAATATTGGAAATATTTCCTTTATCTCCGGTACGGGAATGAGCGATTTCACGTAATTTCATTATTTATTCTCCAGTACGGTAACGTGGTGTTGAACGCATTGACGCGGAATAAGAGTGGAATCCATCGCCAGGATTTCTTTTACGGATTTCATGACGCCGCCGCCGCCCGCAGGGCCGTTGGTATAGAGCGTTTCCACTTCGTTACCGACGGTAACCGCCTGCGCGCGGGTGGTGCAGCGGGCAGCAACGCGGGCGCGCACTTCATAAGGATCGCTGTACTGACCGCGCGTTTCACCATGCAGCGCATTGACGCCAATGAGGTCATAACGCGTTTCTTCGGCATTGACGTGGCAAATGGCAAAGCGCTCACGCACGATATCGAGAGCGAGACGGCCGCGATTTACCGCGCCCGGACCGGCGTAGGAAATTTCACCTTCACCGATAAAGCCATCCTGATAACCGACGGAAACCTTCAGCGTTTCGGTGCGTGGCGCACCCGTCGCGCCGGTAACCCGCACGGCATCCGGACCGCACTGGCTGAAACGCACATGGCTAAAGTCAGCGACCACGTCAGGGGTGAGATAACGATCCGGCCGGTGGATTTCGTACAGCAGTTGCTCTTTGCAGGTGTCTTCGGTGACCAGTCCGCCGGAACCGGCCACTTTGGTAATGGTGGCGTTGCCATCTTCACTGACTTCAGCCAGCGGGAAACCGAGATGTGCCAGACGAGGGACATCCTTCACTCCCGGATCGGCATAATATCCGCCGGTGATTTGTCCGGCGCATTCCAGAAGATGACCGATACAGGTCCCCATGCCCAGATGCTGCCAGTCATCAGCGGCCCAGTTGAACTCATGCATCATCGGCGCAAGGAAAAGAGAAGGGTCCGCGACGCGTCCGGCAATCACTACATCCGCATCGGAATCAAGCGCTTCCAGTAACCCCGCCGCACCTAAATACGCGTTCGCGGAAAGTAAGGTTTTTTCAAAGCGAGAGACGGGGACGCCGGCTTCATCCAGCGTCAGGTCCATCGACTGAATGAGTGACAATACTTCATCGCCAGTGACTACCGCGACTTTAAGGCCATGCAGACCCAGCTCCTGGGCTATCTTCAGCACTGCTTTTCCGGCGGCGACCGGGTTGGCGGAACCCATGTTAGAGATGATCCGCACGCTTTTAGCGTGACAGGTCGGTAACACCGCGCGCATCCGCGCGTCGAGCAGTTCGTTATAGCCTTTATTCGGATCCTGTTGCTTCTGTTTTTGTCCAATGGCGATGGTGCGCTCTGCCAGACATTCAAACACCAGATAATCCAGTTCCCCTTTTTCGGCCAGTTCAACCGCAGGTTCAATGCGATCGCCTGCGTAGCCTGCTCCGGAACCAATTCGAATTGTTTTCATTCTATTTCCTTAATTCGTCACAAGAAATGTGCTGTTAAATCGGGAAGACGCCGGTGAGGGCGGCGGCAAAGGTCATAATGACGCTGGCTGCCCACAGGACCGGGATGGAGAATTTTTGGTGATCCGCGAGGTCGACACCGGCAAGGCTGACCAACAGGAAGGTCGCGGGGGTTAGCGGGCTGACCGGGAAGCCGGTGGTCATCTGGCCCAGCACCGATGCCTGAGCGACCTGGATGGCGGGGATACCCATGATGTCCACGGTATGCGCGACGACAGGCATAATGCCGAAGTAGTAAGAGTCGGGATCGAAAATCAGCGACAGCGGCATCGAGATAAGGCCGACGATGAACGGAATATGGGACGCCAGTGCCGCAGGCATAAACTCCACCGCCGCGTGAGACATGGCTTTAAGCATGCCCGCACCGCCCATGATCCCGGTAAATGCCCCTGCTGCGAACAGGATGCTGGCCATCATCAGCGCGGCTTTGGCGTGGGCGTTGATCCGTTCTTTTTGCATTTCAACATTCGGATAGTTGATCATCAGCGCCAGCGTCAGGGCGATCATGAAGGCGACGGTGGGGGAGATACGGGTGAAGACCATCGTGCCGATCACGGCAATGACCAGCGCGATGTTGACCCAGAAAAGATGCGGGCGACGCAGGACTTTTTCCTGCTCGGTCAGTTCCTTATGATGCGAGAAATCGCCTGCGGCAGCGGCAAAGTGGGCTGCGCCAAGACGTTTCTCTTCGCGCTTACCCCAATACCAGCCCATCACGACCATAAAACCCAGGCCCGCGAGCTGCGCCGGAATGAGCGGGATAAAGAGGTCATGGGTGGTGACGTTCAACGCGGCAGAGGCGCGAATCATTGGGCCGGTCCAGGGTAAAAAGTTGACCCCGGCGCTGAGCGCAACAATGCCAAGCAGGATCCGTTTGTCCATGCCGAGGCGATTGAACAGCGGCAGCATGGTGGGGACCGTAATTAAAAAGGTTACCGCGCCATTGCCGTCAAGGTGGGCGATAAGCGCCAGAAGACCCGTTCCGATGATGATTTTAACCGGGTTGGTCCCTACAAAGCGCAAAATGCCGCGCACGATAGGGTCAAACATCCCGGCATCCGTCACGACGCCAAAAAAAGCGATCGCAAAGACAAACATCGCCGCCATCGGGGCCAGTTTTGTGATGCCTTCGACCACATATTTTGCCGTATCCGTTCCGCAGCCTGCAGCCAGCGCGCCAATCACCGGAATGACGATCAGGGCAACCAGAGGTGACATCCTTTTAGACATGATAAAAAATAATAAGGTGGCTATGGTAAGCACACCTATTAGCGCCAGCATGTGTTTCTCCTTAATATTTTTATAAATTTATCTGCTTCGGAATGTATGAAAGTAAATACAATGTTAACTATGTGCAGAGGGTTATATGTTTTATCAGTGCATTAATTTTTATCACAGTGTGCCAGGTGGTACTAATTTGTAAATCCGATGGAGTCATTTGACGCAAGGCTTAATGCTATTATTTGAAATAAAAATAACGCTATAGCAATTTTGTTTGGATATAAAAATAACCTTATAAACAGAGGGTTATTTAGGACATTGAGTTTGTTATGCTTAAACGACTTTAGTGGGGGTGAACTCGTTTATCGAAATTAAAATGTGGTTAATGTGGGGTGGGTCATAAAAAGAAATTAACTGCCTTTTATTCATTTTAAAAACCGATAAAATAATTAATGATTCCGATGGCAGGAGTGTGAAATGAATCTTTCGATTAAGCAACTCAGGGCTTTTTTAATATTAAGTGAGGCTGATAGTTTTACTCAGGCGGCCCGGCGGTTTAACCTTTCTCAGCCCGCGTTTAGTACCCTGATTGCATCACTGGAAGAGGAAATTGGCTACCGGCTATTCGACAGAGATACGCGGCGAGTATTGTTGAATGCGGATGGCATTCATTTTCTCGATCTGGCGCGCAATATTGTTCAGAGCCACGACGATGCCGTGGGTGAAATCAAAGACCGGGTGGCGGGAAACAGCAACGATATCACCCTCGCGGTGTTGCCTTCGCTGGCGGTGGAGTGGCTACCTGAAATCCTGGTGAAATACAGTAAGAAGGTGCCACAAAGTAATGTGAAACTGATCGACACCCAGTGGGATCGCTGTCTGAAGGCATTGCTGGATGGTCAGGCGGACATGGCATTAACCGCCGGGCAACCCTCGCTGACCACGTTCGATTCGACGCTATTGTTCTCGGATAAATTTTATCTGCTCTGCCATCGCGAACATCCTCTGGCACAACAATCTTCGGTATCGCTCAGTCAGGTCTGCGATTATCCCTTTATTGCTTTCAGCGTTGGGACCAGTATTCGGCAGTACACCGATAAGCTCTGTGAAAATCTGGCCATGAGTTTTGATTATCAACTGGAAGTTCGACAGCTCACTACGATGATGGGCCTGATTGCTGCCAATTACGGGATCAGTATTACGACCGGCTTAACCCTGTTCCAGTTCAACCATAAAGATATCGTGATTTTGCCGTTTGAAGATCTGGCGCTGGAACGGGCAATTTATCTGGTGACCCCGAAGGGACGGCATCCTGCACCTGGCGTCACGGCGTTTGCGGAATTCATTACCTGCCAGGCGCATCAGTTCGCGTCAGAACATATGTGAGGTTAACGCCAGCGAAAAACCGGTGACGCTACACCCCATAACCCATCATTTTCAGCAGTCGCTGTGCGTGTTGTACCGCATCCTGACGGTGCGCCACGCCGAGTTTCTGATACAGATTACGGATATGCGTCTTGATAGTGGTTGCCGCCACCGCCAGTTCGCCAGCGATTTGCTCGTTGCTGTAGCCAGAATAAATCAGCCCCAGAACCTGCCATTCACGCTGCGTCAGCGGACTGGTGCGGATAAGCTCCGGCACTTCCGGATGATTCAGCAGGCGCTCCACAAAGCCTTCGTCAAAGTGGGCGTACTTGTGGCGGTGATGCTGGTTGATTTCACGCAGAATGCGCTGCGCGCGGTGCTGGTCCAGTTCCGGCAATGTATTCAGTTGAATAAGCTGGCGTAACTGTTGCGCCATCGACTCACCTTCAATCACGAAATGGCTGATGAATCCGGTGCGATTGGCTAATTGCAGGGCATCAAGCAGTACGCGCTGAGCGTCATTTTTGCGTCCGGCCTGCCAGTACAACTGGTTAAGCAGCAGCAGGTTACGGTTCAGGTCGCTCATCAGACGCAGGCTGCGCGCGTTTTCATTCAGCTCTTCCAGGACTATCTCGGCGGGTTCAAATTCGCCCAGCAAAATTTGCGCTCTGGCGATGTTGCGCCACTGGCCTTGCAGGAAGTGGTTGTTGGCAAACTCCGGTTTCGGTGTCTGGCGTAGCCAGTTGGCGGCCGACTTTTTATCGCCGGTCATTTGCCAGTAGATCACCCGAACCTTGTCGGCGTTTGAGATCCAGTCGCTATGGTAGTGACCGTTGCCAAGCAGATTCTCAAGACGGTTAAGATGGCTGCGGGCATTGTCCAGATCGCCACGGGCCAGCGAGCACTGCACCAGCAGCGCCAGGCACTGTAGCTGCTGCTGCGGCTGAAAGGCGGAGAGCACTTCGATGCCACTGCGCGCAGAGGCTTCCGATTCGTCCAGTCGCGCCCACGCCCACAGCAGTTGGGCACGAATGCGTACCAGGAACTCGTGCATGGGCAACTGTTCCAGATGCTGATCTTTAATCAACTGGAACGCTTTCTCCTGAGTTTCCCAGGCGGCCTGCAAAAATCCCTGGGCAAAGAGAATTTCACTTTGCTGGATCAAACTCCAGAGCGCGTAGTGCCAGACATCATGATGACGCGCCATCTGTTCGGTCTGCTGCATCAGCGTTAAAGAACGAGAGAGATCGCCCTTACAGTGCAGCACTTCGCCGTGTACCGAGGTCGCCACAATACGGCTGTAGTACAAGGCGATGGGCAGCTCATCCAGCGCCAGTTTTGCCAGATGCTCGGCCTCATCAGGATTACCGTCGTTGATCGCCACCTGAGCGCGGAGCGCGTTAAACTCGGCGTGCAGCGTACTGTCCATCACCCCCTGAATCTCTTGCTCCGCACGGGCCAGTAGGGTGTTCACTTCGCTGTAGCGGTGCTGGCTCTGCATCAGCCAGGCCTGTAGCAACACCAGACGCGGGTTTTCCAGCAGGCTTTCCCACGGCAGCGCTTTTAACGACTCTTCCAGCAGTGCCAGTTCGCTGTGGTTAAACAATCCCCACGCGTGGTTAAGCAAGATATCACGCAGCATATGCGCATCGCCCGCCGCCAGCGCGTGGTGGATGGCTTCACTGGGGAAACCCTGCGCCATCCAGCTCTCCGCGGCGGCGCGATGGATATCAGGTAGCTCTGTCGCCAGTTCCCACTGGCAGCGCTGACGCAGGAAACTGCCAAACAGCGGGTGGTAGCTGAACCATTCACCGGAGTCATCCATCCGTTGCAGGAAAAGTCCCTGGCGCTCGATTTCTTCCAGCCGCATCTGACCGTTCTCTTCACCGGTCACGCGAACGATCAGCGCGTCGTTCATTGAGCGTAACACCGCGCTTTTCAACAGGAAGTGACGGGTGCTGACATCAACGCTGTCCAGCACTTCATCGACCAGATAATCCGAGAGATGGCTGGCGTTAATGCCTGCCAGACGGCGTGCCGACTGGTGCGCAGAGTGGTTGTTCTGCCGCGCAGAGAGGGCGATGAGCTGTAATGCCGTCGCCCAGCCCGCCACATCGTCACACATCCGACTGCTTTCGGCGGCTTCGATGGGAGAGGATAAACGGCGGTCAAAAAACTGTTTTGCTTCCTGGTGATTAAAGGCCAGTTGTTGACTGCCTATCTCCAGAAGCTGATCGCGCACGCGCAGGTTGGCAATCCCCAACTGCGGCAAGTTACGCGACAGCACCACCAGCGTGAGATTTTCAGGCTGGTGGCGCAGGAAGAAGCGCATGGATTCATGAATTACCGGGTTAGTGATCAGGTGGTAATCGTCGATGACCAGATACAGCGGGCGATGCCACTCCGCCAGCTCAATAAAGAGCTGCGCGAAAAGCGAGGTCAGACTGACATACTGACGTTTTTGCACCATCACTTCGCTGGTGGTGCAATGACCGTTGGTGGCCTGCTGTACCGCGGCAATCAGATAGCTGGCAAAACGCTCCTGCTGGTTGTCTCCCTCATCCAGCGAGTACCAGCCGAGCTCACTTTTCCCGGCAGCCCATTGTGAAATGAGCGTGGTCTTCCCATAACCTGCAGGACTTGTTACCAGAGCCAGCCTGAAATTGTTCGCGCCGGAAAGTTTAGCCAACAGGCGCTCACGAACCACCGTATGGTCGAGTCGAACCGGACGACTGAGTTTAGACGGAATCAACATAGTTAGCACTTCACTGTGGAAAATGGGGGACTGCGATTTTTTTTGCGCTTCGTAATTAATAGATATAAGGTCGGCCAGAAAACACCTTATTGCAAGTTAAGAGGTCTTTTTGTGTTTCTGAATTTGCACTCTGTCACAAATCTTTATAACTCTGACAGAAACCGCTTTCAATCGCGCGCAAGGCGCAAACAGTCTGGGTTGGAGGGGAGATTCTACGGTGTGAAATAGGGTCATTTTATCCCTACGCTCTTTGCCTTTTTTAGCGAAAGTGGCCCTATAACGCGACAGGAATTTAATATCAGTACGATTATTCCGACAGCCTTTTGATATTTCAGGTTAGAAACTATTTCTCCATTAACATATACCTGATGAGTGCTTTCTGAAATTTGCCGTCGCCCGGCGTTAACCTTATCTTTAGTGCGGCGAAATCGTCACCAATCCTCATTCCGTACGCTACCTTTAAGTGGCGGCGATCACACTTTTTCGCTCATCCCCACTACTCCTCCCTGCCTAATCAAGAGTGGGATGAGGAAGGTCAACATTGAGCCTGGCAAACTAGCGATAACGTTGTTTTTTACCAAAGGACCCGGAATTCCTATGTCACAGCCTACCTTCAATCAAGAGCAATTTCAGGCAGCCCTGACGCGTCAGTGGCAGCATTTCGGTTTACTGTCAGCTCACGAGATGACGACCCGTCAATGGTGGCACGCCGTCAGTGGTGCACTGGCGGAACTCCTCAGTGCGCAACCTGTGGCGAAACCGGCGAAAAACCAGCGCCATGTGAACTACATCTCTATGGAGTTCCTGATTGGTCGTCTGACGGGGAATAACCTGCTTAATTTGGGTTGGTATCAGGCGGTGAGCGACGCGCTGAAAGCGCACGACATCAACCTGACCGATCTGCTGGAAGAGGAGACTGACCCGGCGTTGGGCAACGGGGGATTGGGTCGTCTCGCCGCCTGCTTCCTGGACTCGATGGCGACGGTGGGTCAATCTGCCACCGGTTACGGTCTGAACTATCAGTACGGCCTGTTCCGTCAGTCGTTTGCTGACGGTCAGCAAATGGAAGCGCCGGATGACTGGCATCGCGGCAGCTATCCGTGGTTCCGTCATAACGAGCAGCTTGATGTGCAGGTCGGCATTGGCGGCAAGGTGACAAAAGACGGTCGCTGGGAACCCGGCTTTGTGATTACCGGGCAGGCGTGGGATCTGCCGGTATTGGGCTACCGTAACGGCGTGGCGCAACCGCTGCGTCTGTGGCAGGCCACTCATGCGCATCCGTTTAACCTGACTAAATTTAATGACGGCGATTTCCTGCGTGCGGAACAGCAGGGGATCGATGCCGATAAACTGACTAAAGTGCTTTACCCGAACGACAACCACACGGCGGGTAAGAAGCTGCGTCTGATGCAGCAATACTTCCAGTGCGCCTGTTCGGTGGCCGATATTCTGCGTCGCCATCATCTGGCGGGCCGCAAGCTGCATGAACTGGCGGATTACGAAGTCATTCAACTGAACGATACTCACCCGACGATTGCAATTCCGGAACTGCTGCGTGTGCTGCTTGACGAACACCAGATGCGCTGGGATGACGCCTGGGCAATCACCAGCAAAACCTTCGCCTATACCAACCACACCCTGATGCCAGAAGCGCTGGAGTGCTGGGATGAGAAACTGGTGAAAGCGCTGCTGCCGCGCCACATGCAGATCATCAAAGAGATTAACGATCGCTTTAAGAAGCGGGTCGATAAAACCTGGCCTGGCGACAAACAGGTTTGGGCGAAGCTGGCGGTGGTCCACGACAAACAGGTGCGCATGGCGAACATGTGCGTGGTCAGCGGCTTTGCGGTCAATGGCGTTGCTGCGCTGCACTCCGATCTGGTGGTGAAGGATCTGTTCCCGGAATATCACAAGCTGTGGCCGAACAAGTTCCATAACGTGACCAACGGCATCACGCCGCGTCGCTGGATCAAGCAGTGCAACCCGGAACTGGCCGCATTGTTTGATAAAACGCTGAAGAAAGAGTGGGCGAACGATCTCGACCAGTTGATCAACCTGGAGAAATACGCCGACGATGCCAAGTTCCGCAAGACCTGGCGTGATATCAAGCAGGCGAATAAGGTGCGTCTGGCTGAGTTTGTGAAGGTCCGCACCGGGATTGAGATTAACCCGCAGGCGATTTTCGACATTCAGATTAAACGTCTGCACGAGTACAAGCGTCAGCACCTGAACCTGCTGCATATCCTGGCGCTGTATAAAGAGATCCGCGAAAACCCGCAGGCAGACCGCGTGCCGCGCGTCTTCCTGTTTGGCGCGAAGGCGGCACCGGGTTACTACCTGGCGAAAAACATCATTTTTGCCATTAACAAGGTGGCAGAAACCATCAACAACGACCCGAAAGTCGGCGACAAGCTGAAAGTGGTGTTCCTGCCGGATTACTGCGTGTCGGCGGCAGAAATGCTGATTCCGGCGGCGGATATCTCCGAGCAGATCTCCACGGCGGGGAAAGAGGCTTCCGGTACCGGAAACATGAAGCTGGCGCTCAACGGCGCGCTAACGGTCGGTACGCTGGACGGCGCGAACGTGGAAATCGCCGAGAAAGTGGGTGACGAGAATATCTTTATCTTTGGTCATACCGTGGAACAGGTGAAGGCGCTGAAAGCCAAAGGTTACGATCCGCTGAAATGGCGCAAGAAGGATAAAGTGCTCGATGCCGTGCTGAAAGAACTGGAAAGCGGGAAATTCAGCGGCGGTGATAAGCACGCCTTTGACCAGATGCTGCACAGTATGGGTAAACAGGGTGGCGATCCGTATCTGGTGATGGCGGACTTTGCGGCCTATGTCGAGGCGCAGAAACAGGTGGATGTGTTGTATCGTGACCAGGAGGCCTGGACGCGTGCGGCGATCCTGAACTCCGCGCGCTGCGGTATGTTCAGCTCGGATCGCTCCATTCGCGATTATCAGACCCGAATCTGGCAGGCGAAACGCTAAGGAAGCGCGATGGATAACAAACGTCTGGATAATGCCGCGCTGGCGGCCGGGATCAGTCCCAATTATATCAATGCCCACGGCAAACCGCAGTCAATTGGTGCCGAAACCAAGCGACGTTTGTTGGATGCTATGCACCGTACCGCCGCCACAAAAGTGGCGGTGACGCCGGTGCCGAATGTGATGGTCTACACCGCAGGCAAAAAGATGCCGCTGGCGGTGGAAGGACACGGTGAATTCAACTGGCTGTTGACCACCGAAGAGGGGGAGCAGTTTAAGGGGCATGCCACTGGCGGTAAATCCTTTACTCTGCCGACAAAGCTGCCGCTGGGCTATCACACGCTGACCCTGACACAGGATGAGCAGCGACACCATTGCCGCGTCATCGTGGCGCCAAAACGTTGCTACGAGCCGCAGGCGCTGCTGAACGGCCAGAAACTCTGGGGGGCCTGTGTTCAGCTGTATACGCTGCGTTCGGAGCGCAACTGGGGGATTGGTGACTTCGGCGATCTGAAGTCGATGCTGGTAGATGTGGCAAAGCGTGGTGGGGCGTTTATCGGCCTCAACCCGATCCATGCGCTCTATCCGGCAAACCCGGAGAGCGCCAGTCCGTACAGCCCGTCCTCGCGCCGCTGGCTGAACGTCATTTACATCGACGTGAATGCTGTAGACGATTTTTGCCTGAGCAAAGAGGCGCAGGCCTGGTGGCAGAAACCCGCCACGCAGCAAGCGTTGCAACAGGCGCGGGACGCTGAATGGGTTGATTATTCCACCGTCACCGCGCTGAAAATGACGGCGCTGCGCATGGCGTGGAAAGGATTTGCCGCGCGCGACGATGAGCAGATGGCGGCGTTCCGGGCGTTCGTGGCTCAGGAAGGCGATAGCCTGTACTGGCAGGCGGCGTTTGATGCGCTGCATGCTCATCAGGTGAAAGAGGACGAACTGCGCTGGGGCTGGCCGGTCTGGCCGAAGGCTTATCAGTCGATTGATTCGCCGGAGGTGAAAAAATTCTGTCACGCGCATCGTGATGAGGTGGATTTCTGGCTCTGGCTGCAGTGGTTGGCTTACACTCAGTTTGCCGCCTGCTGGGAGACCAGTCAGGGCTTTAAGATGCCGATTGGCCTGTATCGCGATCTGGCGGTGGGCGTGGCGGAAGGTGGCTCGGAAACCTGGTGCGATCGTGAGCTGTATTGCCTGAAAGCCTCCGTTGGCGCGCCGCCGGATATCCTCGGCCCGCTTGGTCAGAACTGGGGGCTGCCGCCGATGGATCCGCATATCATCACGGCGCGCGCCTATGAGCCGTTTATCGAACTCCTGCGGGCGAATATGCAAAACTGCGGCGCGCTGCGTATCGACCACGTCATGTCGATGCTGCGCCTGTGGTGGATCCCCTACGGTGAAACCGCCGACCACGGTGCCTATGTTCACTATCCGGTTGACGACCTGCTGTCGATTCTGGCGCTGGAAAGTCAGCGTCATCACTGCATGGTGATTGGTGAAGATCTGGGTACCGTTCCGGTGGAGATTGTTGGCAAGCTGCGAACCTGCGGCGTGTACTCTTACAAAGTGCTCTATTTCGAGAACGACCATGAGAAGAACTACCGTGCGCCGAAAGCGTATCCGGAACAATCAATGGCTGTCGCGACGACGCATGATCTTCCTACGCTCAAAGGTTATTGGGACAGCGGCGACCTGACGCTCGGCAAAGCGCTGGGACTCTACCCTGATGACGTGGTGCTGCGCGGACTGTATCAGGACCGTGAGCGGGCGAAGCAGGGGCTATTAGATGCGCTGCATAAGTACGGCTGTCTGCCAAAACGGGTCGGACATAAGGCCTCGCTGATGGCGATGACGCCGACGCTCAATCGGGGTATGCAGCGTTATATTGCCGACAGTAACAGCGCGTTATTAGGGTTGCAGCCGGAAGACTGGCTGGATATGGCGGAGCCGGTCAACATTCCGGGGACCAGTTCGCAGTACAAAAACTGGCGTCGTAAGCTTTCCGCCACGCTTGAAGCGATGTTTGCCGATGAACGGGTGAACAAGCTGATTAAGGATCTGGATAAGCGGCGAAAAGCGGCTGCGAAGAAGAAATGAAAAAGCCGGGGATTTCCCCGGCTTTTTTATGGTGACAACATGTAGGCCTGATAAGTGCAGCGTCATCAGGCCATTCTGGTGAATATTGCCGGATGGCGGCTTTGCCTTATCCGGCCTACAAGGCGTTTCGGTTAAACCACCGTTCCCAGTAGCAGACACCCAATCAGGCCGCAGACAGAGATAATGGTTTCCAGCATCGACCAGGATTTGATGGTCTCGCCGATCGTCAGGTTAAAGTACTCTTTGAACAGCCAGAAGCCTGGATCGTTCACGTGAGAGAAGATGACGCTACCGGAACCAACGGCGATAACCATCAGCTCAGGGCTGACGCCGGTAGTGGCGATCAGCGGTGCGACAATCCCACCCGCGGTAATGGCGGCAACGGTAGCCGAACCCAGTGCGATACGCAGAACGGCAGCGATAGACCACGCCATCAGCAGCGGGGAGATATTGGTTTCGTTCATCATGGACGCAATGTATTTATCCACGCCGCTGTCGACCAGTACCTGCTTGAACGCGCCGCCACCGCCGATGATCAACAGCATCATCGCGATAATTTTGATGGAAGAGATCAGCGTATCGTTAATCTGATCCATCGAACGACCGCGGTTCAGACCGAAGGTGAACATCGCGATCAGCACCGCAATCAGGGTTGCCATCACCGGGTCACCGAAGAACTCGGCAACGGGCAGGAAGGCGTGGCCTTTCGGCAGGATCATCTCTGCAATGGCGCGCATCGCCATCAGCACAACGGGAACCAGTGAAGTCCAGACGCTGACGCCAAAGCTCGGCATCTCTTCTTCAGTGAAGGTTTTCGCGCTGTACAGACCTTCCGGAATAGGTTTATCAATGCCTTTCAGGCAGCGGGCAAAGACCGGACCCGCCAGAATTACGGTCGGGATCGCCAGAATCGTACCGAACAGCAGGGTTTTACCCATATCCGCATGGAAAATGGTGGCGATAGCGGTTGGACCCGGGTGCGGCGGCAGAAAACCGTGCGTCACGGAGAGCGCTGCGGCCATCGGTACACCGACATACAGCAGCGGAATGTTAGCGGCGGCCGCAATGGTAAAGACCAGCGGCAGCATCAACACGAAGCCCACTTCATAGAACAGTGCAAAACCGACGGTGAACCCCGTTAATACTACGGCCCACTGAATGTGTTTCTTACCAAATTTTGCAATCAGCGTGGTGGCGATACGTTGCGCACCCCCGCAGTCTGCCAGCATTTTGCCCAGCATGGCGCCAAAACCCATAATCAGGGCAAGACTCCCCAGGGTGCCGCCAACGCCAGCTTTGATGGAGCCAATGACTTTATCCAGCGGCATTCCTTGCATCAATCCAACAGCAAGCGCCACCAGGACGAGAGCGATGAAACCGTTCATTTTGAAGCGGATCATCAGGAGTAATAACAAGATTACACCGATAGCAACGATGACTAATGGCATGATTTACCTGGCCTTTCAATTTGTTATGGGTAACGTCAATGTTTTGACGACAAACTACGTTTGTCCCAACCGGGAACAGCGACGTAACAGCACCTCGACGGATTACCCTTAAAACTGTCTAGTTTAGTCGGATGTTAAGTGTGTGTTTGGTGCCCATATGAATGATACGGGTAACATATGGTGATTGAGAATCACCTCGACAGGCAAAATTTAAATTATGCGAGGCAGGTCAAATTATCGGAGAGGATGTTGCAGAATATGTCGAGAGGGCGGCGCGAGATTGCATATTGCCCGATGGCGCTTGCGCTGATCGGGCAATACACGAGCAGAGAACTTAGTAGTAAGAGTGTTCGCCGCGCTGGTGTTCGGTCAGGTCGCGAACGCCTTTCAGCTCCGGGAACTCGTTCAGCAACTGCTTCTCGATCCCTTCTTTCAGGGTCACGTCGACCATGGAACAGCCATTACAGCCGCCGCCAAACTGCAGAATCGCATAGCCTTCGTCGGTTATCTCCATCAGAGAAACACGACCGCCGTGACCGGCAAGCTGCGGGTTAATCTGCGATTGCAGCATATATTCCACGCGTTCCATCAGCGGCGCATCGTCAGCCACTTTACGCATTTTCGCGTTCGGCGCTTTCAGCGTCAGTTGAGAACCCAACTGATCGGTCACAAAATCGATCTCAGCGTCTTCCAGATAGGGCGCACTCAGTTCATCAACATAAGCGGTCAGCAGGTCAAATTTCAGGGCGGTGTCGGTTGCTTCCACGGCGTCCGGCGGACAATAAGAAACACCACATTCAGCGTTAGGCGTACCGGGATTAATCACAAATACACGGATTTGTGTCCCTTCTTCCTGATTTGCCAGCAGTTTGGCAAAGTGCGCTTGTGCAGCATCGGAAATACGGATCATAGTAATGGCCTAATAGTTGACTATTTTAGTTGGTTATAATACGCCCATCATCGAGGCTCTACAAGGTTCGACACAGGCACCATACCTGGACTGTCGCCGCGCCGTTGCGTAAAAGCAGCTGCGCGATCTCCGCGACGGTACTCCCGGTCGTGATGACATCATCCACAACGACCATATGGAGTCCCTTCACCGGCAATTCAAGGCGAAAGGCATTTTTCAGGTTACGCTTGCGCAATCTGGCGCTGAGATGGTGCTGAGTGGCGGTGGGGCGAATGCGCGTGACGCTCCGACTGTCCCAGGGACAGCTTAACCAACGAGACAGCGACTGACACAACAGATCGCTTTGATTAAATCCTCTGCGCCAGTGGCGGCGTTGCCAGAGGGGGACGCTGATCAGCCTGTCCGGCAGGGGCAGCCTGGTCATACGGCGCGCCTGTAACACCTCCAGCAACAGAACGCGTGACAACGCGGGGGCAATGTCGTTGCGTCGGGAGAACTTAAGCTGATGGATAAGTGTACTGAGCGGCGGGGTGTAGTCGCTGACGGTAATCAGTCGCTGCCAGGGCGGTGGTTTTTGCAGACAGCGTCCGCAGGGAAGCGTGGAATGCACGGAGGGGAGTCCACATCGTGGGCAGAGCGGTTCATGCCGACGCACCGCGCGTTCACAGACGGAACAGATCCCCCAACGACTGAGCGCCAGCGGCATTCGGCATAGCCAGCATAATCCCGGTACTGTTAGCATAGGTTCATCCTTGTTGGCGAAAAGAGAACAGTAACTGATGAATGACATCTGGTGGCAGACCCGTGGTGAGGGAAATTGTCATCTTGTGCTGCTGCACGGATGGGGACTTAACGCCGAAGTGTGGCATTGCATTAGCGAGGAACTGAGCTCGCATTTCACGCTTCATCTGGTCGATTTACCAGGTTTTGGCCGCAGCCAGGGGTTTGGGGCCATGACGCTTGGAGAGATGGCAGAGCGTGTGTTGGATCAGGCACCAGAGAAAGCTATCTGGCTTGGCTGGAGTCTTGGTGGATTGGTGGCAAGCCAGGTGGCATTAACCCATCCCGAGCGCGTTCAGGCACTGGTGACCGTAGCGTCCTCACCCTGTTTCAGCGCACGTGACGCGTGGCCGGGGATCAAACCCGATGTCCTAGCGGGATTCCAGCAACAGCTCAGCGAAGACTTTCAGCGGACGGTGGAGCGTTTTCTGGCATTACAAACGATGGGGACGGAAACGGCGCGTCAGGATGCCCGCGCGCTGAAGAAAACCGTACTGGCGCTGCCAATGCCGCCGGTGACTGTACTGAACGGGGGGCTGGAGATCCTCAAGACGGTTGATCTGCGCGAGTCGATGACATCGCTGACAGTACCGTTCCTGCGATTATACGGCTATCTGGACGGACTTGTTCCCCGCAAGGTCGTACCACTGCTTGATGCGCTGTGGCCAGAGAGCGAGTCGCTGATTTTTGCAAAGGCGGCGCATGCCCCGTTTATTTCGCATCCTGATGCGTTTTGTCAGGCGCTGGTGGCGCTGAAACAAAAGTTATAACGCAATGAAAAACGCCCGGAAAGTGAACCCCTTGCCGGGCGTGCGATTAATGGTTCTGTGTGATCAAGTCATCGGCGGTAAGCCCGGTGATTCTGAGAATGGTCTGGCGGTCGATGCCATCAGTCAGCATGGTGGTAGCGATGCGCAGTGCTTCCTCGCGTTTACCCTGCTGCAAGCCCTTTTCCAGGCCTTCTTGTAATCCATTGATATGACCCTCCTGAAGACCATTACAATGTCCTTCCTGGCGTAATCTCTCGGCGATAGTCATCAAGCTCTCCTTGTGTTCGGGTAATCGTTCGGCCATGCCATGTATAAAATCGCGAAAGCGATCGGTGTCACCCGCCTGCAGCAGATAATTAAACAGGGCTTTCAGTTGGTTGTCATTAGCGTGCCCCGTAATAAGCAGCGTCGCCAGTTTTTCCACTAATCCCATTAAATCCCGCTTACGGATATGCTTTTGCACCAGTTCCAGTAGTGCCACACGACGATGTTGCATAATCTCGTCATCAGGAACGACGGTAATATCCACCAGTGGTAACGCTGCGCCATACAGTCGTCGTGCGGCTTCCGGGTCATCAAATTCGTCCAGCCAGCAGAGTGAAAAGGGGTAGGGGCTGACCGTACCGTGATAAAACAGCATAGGTATCACCAGGGGGAGCGTCTGGTGACCGGCATCCAGATGTCGTTGCATCGCCGCAATGGCGTAGCGCATGAGACGGAATGCCATATGCGGATCGGCGGTGCTCTGATGTTCAATGACGACGTAGATATACCCCTCTCCTTCGCGGGTTTTTAGTGACCACAGCACATCGCAATAGTACGCGCGCAACTCTTCCTCAATAAAACTCGTCGGTTCCAGTTTCAGCGTCTGCAGGTCGCAAAGCGCACGCAAGGAGGCAGGAAGGTGGAGTTGAAGAAAATCCTGCGCGGTCGCCGGGTGGCTCAAAAATGTTTTGAATATCGCATCGTGCGGTGTCGCGCTGGAGGCCGTATTCATGGCGATCCCTCACCGGAATAAAAGATGGCGTGACTCTATCTGGCAGGAGAGGAGAAAGCATCTCCCAGTTGTTAACGATGCGAACAAGGCAGGAGGAAATCGTTGTCTTGCTGAAAGTGATTTAGTGTTGTGGAACCCGGCACGCAAAATGCCGGATGGCGACGTTCACCGCGCCATCCGGCATAAACTTAACGCAGCGCCCACCATTCGCGCAGGCAGGCTTTGCCTTCCGGGCAACTTTTGCAGCTTCCGGAGAGACAGCCGTCAGGCTCTTCCTGAATCCGCATCGCTTTACCCATCGTCTCCAGTTGCTTGAGCATGGCGTCGATCATCGGCTGCGGCGTATGCAATGTATGGCTGATTTGCGCTGCCTCCATGCGTCCCCGTAAGGCCAGTAAATCGCGAACCTGAATTAGCGAAGCCATTGCGACACCCTAGTGGCAATCGCCGGTGGTCGCGCTGGCGCAGCAGTCGCTGGCATTTTTCCGCGTAGCCAACAGATTGACATTCACCCGGCTCCGCGCCCGACGCAGCAGACCCAGGACCACAACGTTAAACAGGACCACGGCCAGGATGCAGACCAGACTGTAGCGCGGGTGCTCGCTGTAGCTGGCAACCTGATAGAACACGGTTGACAGCGAGTAGGCGATGTTCAGGCCCCACAGAATGGAGAAACCCATCCAGCCACGGCTGGATTCACGGGCTATTGCCCCCATTACCGAGATGCACGGAACGTACAGCAGGACGAAAATCAGGTAGCTATAGGCCGCTGCCGCGCTGCCAAATTTCGCATCCATTACGCCCATTGCGCCGGTCGCCATTTCGCCGTCGCCTTTGCTGGCTTCGATAGGGTTCGCCAGCACGCTCAGGCTAAAGGTATCTTTCAGACTCTGCCAGGTTTCATCCAGCGCGCTCAGCAGTTCATTACCCAGATTAAATTCAGCCGGATTAAACTCCTCATCCTGAATATTTTCTGCGGTATAGAGCGTATTGAGCGTACCGACCACCACTTCTTTTGCCATCGCGCCCGTGAACAGCCCGACCGTTGCCTGCCAGTTGTCTTCGTGAACGCCAATCGGCTTGAAGATGGGCGTGATGACGCGGCTAACGGAGGCCAGCGCTGAATCGTTGATGTTATCGACAATCTTGCCGCTCAGCGAGAAGCTGTTAAACGCGCTCAGGAAGATGCTGACGATGACGATCACTTTACCCGCGCGCAGCACAAATCCTTTCAGGCGCTGCCAGGTCTGGATAATCAGACTCTTGATATGCGGGACGTGATAAACCGGAAGCTCCATGACAAACGGAGAGGCTTCGCCACGCATGATGGTGTGTTTGAGCATCAGACCGGTGAGTACCGCCATCACAATGCCCAGCACGTACAGCGAGAATACCGCCAGCGCGCCATTTTGCCCGAAGAAAGCCGCAGCAAACACGGCGAAAATCGCCAGTCGCGCACCACAGGACATAAACGGTGCCATCATGATTGTCATCAGACGCTCGCGTGGCGCATCCAGGGTGCGGGCTCCCATCACCGACGGTACGTTGCAGCCAAAGCCGACAATCAGCGGGACGAACGATTTACCCGGCAGCCCCAACGCCTGCATCAGACGGTCCATCACAAACGCCGCCCGCGCCATGTAGCCGGAGTCTTCGAGGAACGAGAGGAACAGGTACATCATGCCGATCTGCGGGACCAGCGGCAGAACGGTATTAATCCCGCCGCCAAGCCCTTGTGCGAGGAAGATGGTCAGCCAGTCCGGGAAGTGAAGGGTATAGCCGATCCACTGAATGCCGTGAATAAAGATCGCCACAGAGCCGGCATCAAAAATCGGGGCTAACGCGCCGCCAATGTTAATGGCGAGCAGGAACATCAGGTACATCACAAACAGGAAGATCGGCAGACCCAGAAAACGGTTGAGGATGATTTTGTCCACTGCCGTCGTAAAGCGGCTGGGCTCTGCCGTCAGGGTGTTGCTCACCACGTCGCAGATCGCCGCAATGCATTGGTAACGCGCATCGGCGATGTGCAGCGCCGGGTCGTCCATCTCATCGCTCAGATGCGCCAGAGAAATCTCCAGTTGCGCCGCAGCGTCACCGGCGTATGCCCGGCTGTAGATATCCCCTTCCAGCATTTGCAGACCGAGCCAGCGACGCTGTTGTGCTGGCATCTCTTTTGCCATTGCGTTCGCCAGTTTATCGGCCTCACGCAACAGCGGTCGGGCGTAATGTACCAGTTCGACGTTTTCATTTTCACTGTGGCGGTCAATCGCCAGCTTCAGCGCTTCGATACCGCGTCCGCGAGTGGAAACCAGCGGGACGACCGGGCAGCCAAGACGGGCTGAAAGGGCGTCGATATCAATCCGGATTTGTTGTTTTTCCGCGATGTCGAGCATGTTGAGTGCGACAATGCAGGGAATGCCCAACTCAAGCAGTTGCAGCGTCAGATAAAGGTTACGCTCAAGGTTTGAGGCATCCACCACGTTAATTAACAGGTCAGCGTCGCCGCTCAGAATGTAGTGGCAGGCAATCTGTTCATCCAGAGAGGTTTGCGAAGAGATGGTGGTGAGCGAATACGTGCCGGGCAGATCGACCAGCGTGACCTGATGATCCGTGGTTGAGAATTGTCCCTCTTTACGTTCCACGGTGACCCCGGCCCAGTTGCCTACGCGTTGTCGGGCGCCGGTCAGTTGGTTAAACAGAGTCGTCTTACCGGAATTTGGATTACCAATTAAACCAATGGTTAATTTTTTCATCGTTATAGACTCACTGTATTAACAGGAAACCGCTTCCACTTCTAATAATGCCAGGTCTTTTTTACGCAATACCAGGCTGACGCGACGCGTTTCAATATGAATGGGATCGCCTAAGGGGGCGACGCGGACCACGTTAAATGAGGAACCCGGAAGCATGCCGAGGGAAAGCAGTTTCTGACGGTATGCAGGACTTATTTCACGGGCAAAGCCGGTAATTTTCCACGCAGTATCTGGAGTAAATTGCATAAGAACCTACTTGTTTCTTGCTAACTGGATGTTTACCTCATGGGGCAAAGTGGTGCGGCATGAGACCAGATGATTAGCCAACGAAGGAAAGACTCAATATTCTACAATACAATGATAATGAGAATGGTTTTTATCTTCAACCGATTAAATGTGACGGAATGTTGGTTTGAATAATAATCTGCGCCATTTTTGATATGGCTCAAAAATAATAACCGCCAGGTGAAATGATTTGAATTCTTAATAAATTAACGTTGTTAATGTTTAATTAAGGTTTCATCTGTTAATGAGGTGAAAAATAGAGTGAGGTGGTGAGAGGGAACCGTGTAAATATGCCGGATACGGTGTTGCCACCGCCATCCGGCGCACAATTCAGACTTAACGTTTCTTACCCATTGCTGCCGCCAGCGCATCCATCATCGCGCTGTTGCCTGCGGGTTGCGCTTCACGACCACGCGGTTTTGCCGCTTTCGCTGCCGGACGGTCGTTTCCGCCGCCGCCGCGACGGGCATTGGTTTCACCCGGCTGTTCGTCCAGGCGCATCGTCAGGGCAATACGCTTGCGCTGCAGGTCAACTTCCAGCACTTTCACCTTCACAATATCGCCTGCTTTCACCACGGTGTGCGGATCGTCGACGAACTTGTTCGACAGCGATGAGATGTGGACCAGACCATCCTGGTGAACGCCGATATCCACAAACGCGCCAAAGTTGGTGACGTTGGTGACTGCGCCTTCGAGAATCATCCCCGGCTGCAGATCGTTCATGGTTTCCACTCCATCGGCAAACTGCGCGGTTTTGAACTCCGGACGCGGATCGCGCCCTGGTTTCTCCAGCTCTTTGATGATGTCGCTGACGGTCGGGACGCCAAACTTGTCGTCAGTAAAATCGACGGCTTTCAGATTGCGCAGTTCGCTGCTGTTGCCCATCAGGTCTTTCAGGGCCTGTTGAGTTGCCGCCAGAATACGCTCCACGACCGGATACGCTTCCGGGTGAACCGTGGAAGCATCCAGCGGATTATCACCGTGGTTAATGCGCAAGAAGCCCGCACACTGTTCGAAGGCTTTCGGCCCCAGACGGCTGACTTTCAGCAGTTGCTGACGATTCTGGAACTGACCGTTCTCATCGCGCCAGGCCACAATATTCTGTGCCATCATGCGGGTCAGACCGGCCACGCGGGTTAACAGCGGAACCGATGCCGTGTTCAGGTCGACGCCGACGGCGTTTACACAGTCTTCCACCACCGCATCCAGCTTACGGGCTAGCTGCGTCTGGCTGACATCATGCTGATACTGACCAACCCCGATCGATTTCGGATCGATTTTCACCAGCTCGGCGAGTGGATCCTGCAGGCGACGCGCAATGGAAACCGCGCCGCGCAGCGAGACGTCGAGGTCCGGGAACTCCAGGGCTGCCAGTTCAGACGCGGAATAGACTGACGCCCCGGCTTCGCTGACGATCACTTTCTGCGCTGTCACTTTCGGGAACTGTTTCTGTACGTCGAGGAAGAAGCGTTCGGTTTCGCGCGAGGCGGTGCCGTTACCAATCGCCACCAGTTCCACGTTGTACTTTTCGCATAGCGCCGCTACCACCACGGCCGCTTTCGCCGCCTGACCGGTGTGGGGATAGATGGTATCGGTGGCGACCAGCTTACCGGTGCCATCCACCACTGCGACCTTCACGCCGGTTCGCAGACCCGGATCGAGGCCCATGGTGGCGCGCAGACCCGCCGGTGCCGCCATCAGCAGGTCGTGCAGATTACGGGCGAATACGTTGATCGCTTCGTCTTCCGCGCGTTCGCGGACGGTTCCCATCAGCTCAGTTTCGAGGTGCATTAACACCTTGATGCGCCACGTCCAGCTCACCACGCCTTTACGCCAGCTGTCTGCCGGCGCGTTGTTCAGACGCAGGCCGAGGTGATCCATAATGATCTGTTCGCAGTGGCTCTCTTTCGGCGGCTCATCAAACTGCGGATCGGCATTCAGCGAAAGCTGCAACACGCCTTCATTACGACCCCGGAACATCGCCAGCGCGCGGTGAGAAGGCACGGATGCGATCGGCTCGTGATGATCGAAGTAGTCGCGGAATTTCGCGCCTTCTTCTTCCTTGCCGCCGATCACGCTGGCAACCAGATGGGCATTTTTCCACAGATAGTCACGTACCTTCGCCAGCAACGCGGCGTCTTCGGCAAAGCGCTCCATCAGGATATAGCGCGCGCCATCGAGCGCGGCTTTCCTGTCAGCGACACCTTTTCCGGCATCGATATACTTCGCCGCTTCGGTTTCCGGATCGTGTGAGGGGGCGTTCCACAGCAGGTCGGCCAGCGGTTCCAGACCGGCTTCAATCGCTATCTGCCCACGGGTACGGCGTTTGGGTTTATACGGGAGATAAAGGTCTTCGAGTTCGGTCTTACTTAACGTGCCGTTGATGGCGTTGGCCAGCTCATCGGTCAGTTTGCCTTGCTCGGAAATGGACTTGAGAATAGCCTGACGGCGTTCTTCCAGTTCACGCAAATAGCCCAGTCGGGTCTCCAGATTACGCAGTTGCGTATCGTCCAGGCCGCCGGTGATTTCCTTACGGTAACGTGCGATAAACGGCACGGTGTTCCCTTCGTCAAGCAGGCGAACGGCTGCGGTGACCTGGTCGGCCCGGGCCTGAATTTCACCCGCAATAATGCGGCAGAAAGAATCATTCATCATGGATTGGCTTCATCTACTGAGTAAAAAATCAGGGAACAGTTATACGGATTGACGGGCAAAAACGCCAGTCATAGAGCGGGGCTTCGGATTGTTCCTGCTCATTTTACGTATTCGATCGCATTCACATACCAGCTCGCTTCCCCACCAGGCGTGTTGACCACCGCGAGATCGCCGACCTCTTTTTTCAGTAGCGCGCGCGCCATAGGTGAATCGATGGAGATATAATCTTTGCGACCGAAAATTTCATCGTAGCCGACAATCCGAAAGCGGCGGATGTCGCCATCGTCATTTTCGATCTCGACCCATGCGCCGAAAAACACTTTGCCTTCCTGCTGCGGGGAGTAATCGACAATCTTCAAATTCTCCATGCATTTGGTCAGATAGCGGACGCGCCTGTCGATCTCACGTAGCCGCTTTTTATTATACTGGTAGTCAGCATTCTCGCTGCGGTCACCCAGACTTGCCGCCCAGGTCACCTTCTTAGTGACTTCCGGGCGTTCTTCACGCCAGAGGTAATTGAGCTCGCTTTTGAGTTTTTCGTACCCTTCCCGGGTGATCAGAGGCGTTTTCATCTTATTGATTACCTTTAAGTCTGTGACGATGCGCACAATTCGTATTACGTCACCCTGCTAACAGAATAAATAATGTGCCGCGCGTTTCATTGTATACTTAAGCTGCTGTTAAATATGCTTTGTAACAATTTAGCCTGGAATTCATACCAGAATTTGCTGGTGGCGAACGTAAGCTTTTTTAAGAATACATACCTTCAATTGTTGCGAACCTTTGGGAGTACAAACAATGCAAGAGAACTATAAAATTCTGGTGGTCGATGACGACATGCGCCTGCGCGCGCTGCTGGAGCGTTATCTGACCGAGCAGGGCTTCCAGGTTCGAAGCGTCGCTAACGCCGAGCAAATGGATCGTCTGCTAACCCGTGAATCTTTCCACCTTATGGTACTGGATCTGATGCTGCCGGGTGAAGATGGGCTGTCTATTTGCCGCCGTCTGCGCAGCCAGAGTAACCCGATGCCGATCATCATGGTCACGGCGAAAGGGGAAGAAGTTGACCGCATTGTCGGCCTGGAAATCGGCGCTGATGACTATATCCCGAAACCGTTTAACCCACGCGAACTGCTGGCGCGTATTCGCGCGGTGCTGCGTCGTCAGGCGAACGAGCTGCCTGGCGCACCTTCTCAGGAAGAGGCCGTCATTGCTTTTGGTAAGTTCAAACTGAACCTGGGTACTCGCGAAATGTTCCGCGAAGACGAGCCGATGCCGCTCACCAGCGGTGAGTTTGCCGTGCTGAAAGCGTTGGTAAGCCACCCACGTGAGCCGCTGTCCCGTGACAAGCTGATGAACCTGGCGCGTGGCCGCGAGTATTCCGCGATGGAACGTTCCATCGACGTACAGATTTCCCGTCTGCGCCGTATGGTCGAAGAAGATCCCGCGCATCCGCGTTACATTCAGACCGTATGGGGTCTGGGCTACGTCTTCGTACCGGACGGTTCTAAAGCATGAGGCGAATGCGCTTCTCGCCACGAAGTTCATTTGCCCGCACGCTGTTGCTCATCGTCACTTTGCTGTTTGTCAGCCTGGTGACGACCTATCTGGTGGTGCTGAACTTTGCGATTCTGCCGAGTCTCCAGCAGTTTAATAAGGTCCTGGCCTACGAAGTGCGTATGCTGATGACCGATAAACTGCAACTGGAGGACGGCACGCAACTGGTGGTGCCTCCCGCTTTTCGTCGGGAAATTTACCGTGAACTGGGGATTTCTCTCTATTCCAACGAAGCCGCTGAAGAGGCAGGACTGCGTTGGGCGCAACACTATGAATTCTTAAGCCATCAGATGGCGCAGCAGTTGGGCGGCCCGACGGAAGTGCGCGTAGAGGTCAACAAAAGCTCGCCGGTTGTCTGGCTGAAAACCTGGCTGTCACCCAATATTTGGGTACGCGTTCCGTTAACGGAAATTCATCAGGGCGACTTCTCCCCGCTGTTCCGCTATACGCTGGCTATCATGCTTCTGGCGATAGGGGGGGCGTGGCTGTTTATTCGTATACAAAACCGACCCCTTGTGGATCTTGAGCATGCTGCCCTACAGGTAGGGAAAGGCATTATTCCGCCGCCGCTGCGTGAGTATGGCGCGTCTGAGGTGCGCTCGGTGACCCGTGCCTTCAACCATATGGCGGCCGGAGTGAAGCAGCTAGCGGATGACCGAACGCTGCTGATGGCGGGGGTCAGTCACGATCTCCGCACGCCGCTGACGCGTATTCGTCTGGCGACGGAGATGATGGGCGAACAGGATGGTTATCTGGCGGAGTCCATCAACAAAGATATTGAAGAGTGCAACGCGATCATTGAGCAGTTCATCGACTATCTGCGTACCGGACAGGAGATGCCGATGGAGATGGCCGATCTCAACGCTGTGCTGGGTGAAGTGGTGGCGGCAGAAAGCGGCTATGAACGTGAAATTGATACGGCGCTACAGCCGGGCAGCATTCAGGTGAAAATGCACCCGCTGTCCATCAAGCGTGCGGTAGCCAACATGGTGGTTAACGCGGCGCGTTATGGCAACGGATGGATCAAAGTCAGCAGCGGGACAGAACCTCATCGGGCCTGGTTCCAGGTGGAAGATGACGGCCCCGGCATTAAGCCTGAGCAGCGTAAACACCTGTTCCAGCCGTTTGTGCGCGGCGACAGCGCGCGCAGCACCAGCGGTACCGGTTTAGGGCTGGCGATTGTGCAGCGTATCATTGATAACCATAACGGCATGCTGGAAATTGGTACCAGTGAGCGGGGCGGGCTCTCCATTCGCGCCTGGCTACCCGTTCCTGTGATCCGCGTCCAGGGGACGACTAAAGAGGCGTAAAAAAGGGAGGCGAAATGCCTCCCTTTGTTTTTCTGAATCGCCTGATGGCGCTGCGCTTATCAGGCCTACGTTTGTGTTGTGCCAGGCCTTATGCCGCCATCCGGCTCATTCGACTTACAGCTTCGGTCCGGCGCTTACCAGCGCTTCACCTGCTGGCGTATCCGTGTATTTCTCGAAGTTCTCGATGAACAGTTTCGCCAGGGCGGTGGCTTTTTCCTGCCACTGTTCAGGAGAGCCGTAGGTGTTACGCGGGTCGAGGATATGGGTATCCACACCCGGCAACTCGGTCGGGATCGCCAGATCAAACATCGGCAGGTTGAAGGTTTCCGCATCGTCCAGAGAACCGTTCAGGATGGCATCGATAATGGCGCGGGTATCTTTGATGGAGATACGTTTGCCCGTACCGTTCCAGCCGGTGTTGACCAGATAAGCCTGTGCGCCTGCGGCCTGCATGCGTTTCACCAGGACTTCAGCATACTGCGTTGGGTGCAGCGACAGGAATGCCGCGCCAAAGCAGGCGGAGAAGGTTGGCGTCGGCTCGGTGACACCGCGCTCAGTACCGGCCAGTTTGGCCGTGAAGCCAGACAGGAAGTGGTACTGCGTCTGGTTGGCTGTCAGGCGAGAAACCGGCGGCAGCACGCCAAAGGCATCAGCGGTCAGGAAGATCACCTTCGTGGCATGACCGGCTTTGGAAATCGGCTTAACGATGTTTTCGATGTGGTAGATCGGATAGGAAACGCGGGTATTCTCGGTTTTCGAACCGTCGTCAAAATCGATAGTCCCATCGTCGCGAACGGTGACGTTTTCTAACAGCGCATCACGGCGGATAGCGTTGTAGATTTCCGGTTCCGCTTCTTTCGACAACTTGATCGTTTTAGCGTAGCAGCCGCCTTCAAAGTTGAACACGCCGTCATCGTCCCAACCGTGCTCGTCATCGCCGATCAGACGACGTTTCGGGTCGGTGGAGAGGGTGGTTTTTCCGGTGCCGGAAAGACCGAAGAACACGGCAACGTCGCCTTTCTCACCCACGTTGGCGGAACAGTGCATCGATGCAATGCCCTTCAACGGCAGCAGATAGTTCATCACCGAGAACATGCCTTTCTTCATTTCGCCGCCGTACCAGGTACCACCAATCAACTGGATACGTTCGGTCAGGTTGAAGGCGACAAAGTTCTCAGAGTTCAGACCCTGCTCTTTCCACTGTGGGTTTGTGCATTTCGCGCCGTTCATCACGATAAAGTCAGGTTCAAAACCTTCCAGTTCGTCATCGCTCGGGCGAATAAACATGTTCTTCACGAAATGAGCCTGCCACGCCACTTCAGTAATGAAGCGGACAGAAAGGCGGGTGTCGGCGTTTGCGCCACAGAAAGCATCAACGATAAACAGACGTTTACCGGAAAGTTGTTTGGTCACTAGCCCTTTCAGGTGCTGCCAGGTTTCCTGGGACAGCGGTTTGTTGTCGTTCTTGCCTTTTCCTTTGTCGGACCACCACAGCGTGTCACGCGTGGTGTCATCACGAACAATGTACTTATCCTTCGGCGAACGTCCGGTGAAAATACCGGTATCAACTGCAACGGCGCCCAGGTTCGTCAACACACCGCGCTCGTAACCTTCCAGGCTTGGGTCTAGCTCTTCCTGGTAAAGGGTTTCATAGCTTGGGTTGTAAACGATATCCTGAACGTCGCTGATACCATAAGCCTTGAGATCTTGCGGGGTTAATCGTTTCACGCGCATATCACTGCTCCTTAGCCAATATGTATTACCTGAAATAATAAGGTTTTTGTTGGGGTGTTAACCGCGACAAGGCTCATAGATTTACTTATCTGGACAAAATCACGATTGACTGAAAACGCTGTGACTCCAGTCACGAAGCGGGGCTTATTATGGCAGGAATGACTTTTTAGTTGTGTAAAATGTTCTTAAAAGGTTAAAAATTAGTATTTTTCACGGAGATGTTGTGAGTGTAATCGCATTCATGTGGAAAATTAACAAAACGCTTACATGTAGAATATCGATTCACCACGAAAGAAAATTTTAGCAAAAAGTGCGGAATATAGTGCGGACGGTCGGAGACGCATCGCGTCGTCCGACCGGTTCAGGATATCGATCAGTGGACCTGCGGATCGGCAGGGGAGGCGTTATTGCGGATCTCGGCAATATCCATGGCGTTGAACAGGTAGTGGCTCCCGCAGTAGTCGCAATGCATATCGATTTCGCCTTCTTCCGCCAGAATGCTGTCTACCTCTTCGTCCGGCAGCGTTTTTAGCGCGCCGGCACAGCGCTCGCGTGAGCAGGTGCATTTGAACGCAACGTTCTGCGGATCGTAAAGGGTGACCTCTTCTTCGTGATACAGACGCCACAGCACCTCGTTGGCCGGCAGGGTCAGCAACTCTTCAGACTTGATGGTTTCGGTCAGCGTAGCCAGATGAGTAAAGTCATCCGCCTGCGTATCCTGCGCCGGCATTACCTGCAGCAGCATCCCGCCCGCAGCGGCTTTCCCGTCGACTTCGCCAGTGCGAATAAACAGACGGGTCGGCAACTGCTCAGAGCGCATGAAGTAATCTTCCAGACATGCCGCCAGCGTATCGCTTTCCAGTCCGACAACGCCCTGATAACGTTCGCCCTCTTCCGGCGTAATGGTAATCACCAGATAACCATTGCCGACCAGGGTTTTCAGGTCTGCATCTTCCGGGATATCGCCCTGGACGCGCGCTACGCCGCGCATCTGCTGATTGTTGTTGCCGTTGATCACCGCAAGGCTCAACGGACCATCGCCCTGGAGCTGAACGGTAATGTCACCGGCGAACTTCAGCGTTGCCGTGAGCAGGCTGGTGGCGACCAGCAACTCAGCCAGCACAGTTTTCACTGGCTGCGGATACGTATGGTTTTCGAGGATCTGTTGCAGGGTTTCCGATACGGTTACCAGTTCGCCACGCACGGCAAAGTTTTCAAACAGATAGCGGTGTAATTGGTCATCTTGCGGCATAATCATCTCTCTTGCGGGTGACAGTTACTCACTGTCGCCGTGTTTAAATCGTAACAGGTCGCGGCGTTCTTTTTTGTCCGGTCGCCTGTCCGGGTGCGGCATGGTCAGGGCGTTAAGCTTACGTGCCAGCGCCATTTTTTCGCGTTTTGCTACGCTTTCCGTCGTCTCTTCATACAAAGTGACGGCTTCGCTGGCCGGGCGACGCTGCTCGGCGATCGCTTTGATCACCACCGTTCGCTCGTCATTGCCCTGACGCAGCGTTAGCGTGGCGTTCAGTTCGACTATCTTGCTCGGCTTACTGCGCTGTCCGTTGTAGTGAACTTTCCCGCCGTCCACCATTTCGCGGGCCAGCGCGCGGGTTTTATAAAACCGCGCAGCCCACAGCCATTTATCCAGTCTGACCTCAACAGAGGGCTTTTCTTTCATGGCGTCTCCTTCACATCAGTGAGGGGATCAGTCGACGGTAGTCATTCAGTGACGGATGGCGCGCATACTGTTTTTCCGCAACGCCAGAGTCGGGGTTAGTCACGCCGAGGCAATAACGAATACCAAACTTCGCGGCAGCGTCGAGAATGGGTTCGCTATCGTCAATAAACAGCGTTTTTTCTGCACTCATTCCCGTCTCTTCCGCCACGGCGCGCCATAACTGCTGATCCTCTTTGGGATATCCAAATGTGTGGGTAGAAAGTAATAAATCAAGGTGTGAACCCAGACCGGTATGCTCCAGCTTCACGGCCAGATTATGCGGATGCGCGTTAGTCAACAAAATCCGCCGTTTACCGCAGGCTTTCAGCGCATCTAAAAAGGGGACTGTATCATCACGCAACACGGCACGCGGCCCCATTGCGGTGGTCATCGCGCAGATATCCAGGCCCAGACGGTCGCTCCAGTAATCAAGACAGTACCAGTTTAGCGTATGCTGCACGGCATGATATTCCTGACGGATGCGTTCCTGCGCTTCCTGTGGCGAGATCCCGTTCTGTGCCCCATAGGTTTCAGGCACCAGTTTTTGCCAGAAGTAGTTATCAAACGCCAGGTCGAGCAGCGTGCCGTCCATGTCTAACAGAACGGTATCCACGTTCTGCCAGGCAATATCAATATGCATGGGAACTCTCCAGAATAAAACGCGATGCGGCACAGGGTAGCACACCCGGTGCCGCAGACATGTTATCAGATGAGGCTTTCCGGAGAGCTGATGAGCTTCGGATTCAGGCAGCTTTCATAGTACTGCTGAATCTCCATCAGGCGGGTGCGATGGCGCTGATAGCGGCGGAATGCCTGTACGCCATTATAGAGTGCGCAGGCCAGCATCGTCAGCATCAGCAGCGTGGTGCCGAGGTAACGCCACAAACCGGAACGATCGGGAATGCGATGCAGGCCGATATGCTGCGTGCCATTGGCGTCAGTATAAATATTGGTGACAATCCCTTCGGCGCTAAACGGCGTGTTCATCAGCATTTGCGCCAGTCGCTGGAAGGCACTCCACTGCTCCTGCGCCGGGTAGTCATACAGCGATACGGTCGGCCAGGGTTGATCGACCAGATCGCTACCTTCATCGCTGACGATCAGGAATCCGCCAGGGGCGGGGCTGTTCAACGACTGGGCGGCGCGGGCCGTTTCGCGGGTAATAAAGGGCGCGGTCGAGGTGGTGACCAGGTTGTCGAGCGATTCTGCGCTGACAGGACGCAACAGAACGTTAACGCCGTCCAGTTTGCCTGCGTTGGCTCGTTTCACCAGCGCGCTCCAGTCTTTGCTGTTTCCCAGGTTGACCAGCGCATTTTTGAGGCGCACGCATTCATCTTCTGCCGCGCACAAATCAGCGGTTTTCAGGACGATATCGCCAAAGTCATCTAACAACACCATGCCTGACTTCTGAATGGCTGAACGCAAGGCCGCACTGACGCGGGAGTCATCTTCCGGCTTTGGATGCAACTGACGGTTAACGGCCTGCGAGAGCGCGGTGGCTTTATTCACCAGATCGGATTCCGGCAACGGCAGCGCGGGGGCGTCATTCCAGATGATTTGCGAGCAGTCAAACGGCATAAACGGTGAGTTGGTTTGTGCGCTCCAGGTGCCCTGCGCATGAATATTACACATGCCAGTACCGCGAAGGTTCAGGGTGTCGCCGACGCGCACACCTGATTGTTCGAGCTGTTTTACGCTGGTCGCTTCGATAGTCTGCGCACCCTTCATCCATGACAGCGTGAACTTAATCGGCATATCGAGCGGGATCCAGAACAGCAGCATGACAAGCACCAGCAGTGAACCACCGGCGATAATGGTGCTGCGCACCCAGTGTTGCAGCGGGAAGTTTCTCACCTCGTCATGCAGGGATAAAAACCGCCCCTGCCGCACGACGTGGCGATCGAGATAAATATCAATATCCGTTTGCTGACCGAGATCCTGCGCAATGTAAGGCTGCCAGTGAGTTGGATAAACCAGGTCGATAATCCCCAGCGAGATATTGTTTATCTGCTCCTGGTCATTTTCGCCAAACAGTCCCCAGCGGCGCGGCGTTCCACGCAGACAGTGAATTTCGCGCAGCGCCGTTTTCGACGGCGGAGCGAATAGGCCCCACAATCCTGCCGCCAGCAACAGTACGGCTCCGCCCACCATCCATGGCACAAAGACGTCCGGCGTGACCAGACAGAAAAAGAACAACAGGAAGGCGGCGACTATCAGCAGCGCTTCGCGAAAACCGGCCGGGCGGCTGAGTGCGTACTCTTCATGCGTCTCCTGACGAATATTCAGCAGTTCAATCTGCTCGCTTTCTTCACCGCGAATCGACGCCTGTGTGGACGTGGTGGGCTGCAGCGCATAACCGCGCGCTTCCTGCATATACTCTTGCAGGGAGTGACCATTCAGCGAGATAACCAGCGGCAGCGTGTCGGTGTGGATCAGTTCAACGTTGTTTTCATCGTTAATGTACTGTTCCCAGAAAGGCGGCAGGTGAACCTCAACGGAATCGAGGTAGTAGCGCCATTTATTGGGATCGTCCGTAGTGATGCCGTAGCGGGTGATCGAGTGGGTCAGAATGATGACGCTATTGCTTTCAGCATTCAGCGTCAGGGAAACAGGCGCTGCGCTGGCACCCGTTGGACCGGGTACCCGCTGGATTTGGCTCAGGCTATCAAGATAATTTTCAACGGCACTGCGTTCTTCAGGCGTGAGCTTGCGCGTCGCCGCCTCTGAGAAGGCGTTCGTCCACGGCAGTTTTCGCCGCCTGGCCCGGACGTTAAGTCGCCACCAGGCCAGCAATGCGCAGGCCAGCAACGCCGCTAAAAAAATCAGAATGGTGCTCATGCTTTCCCCATCTTACTTAATCTGTCAGGCGTGGTCAGTCGCACCCTGTCACAATAAACGTGATTCCGTGGTTGGCTATCGGCAAGCATGGAGTTGAACTTGAGCATTTTTCAGCGCATCCCAGTGAGTGCTGATGATAGCAAAATCTGCAAAAACGGAATATCAGCAAATTCCTGGACCTATTTCAACCTATTGACTTTTAATTTGAAACAGGAATTATATTTTTATTAGGTTACATAAATGTAAATAACTGGCAATTCACATTGCCGAAACCGTGTTGCGTACCGCACAATAACAACAGATTTCACGGCATAGATTCTCACGATGAGCAAATCATTACAAAAACCCACCATTCTGAACGTCGAAACGGTTGCGCAGTCGCGGCTATTTAGCGTTGAAAGCGTGGACCTCGAATTCAGCAACGGTGTGCGTCGCGTTTATGAACGAATGCGTCCTTCTACCCGTGAAGCAGTAATGATTGTCCCGATTGTAGACGATCATATGATCCTGATTCGTGAATACGCAGTGGGGACGGAGTCCTATGAGCTGGGCTTTTCCAAAGGGTTGATTGACCCCGGTGAAAGCGTGTTTGAAGCGGCGAACCGGGAACTGAAAGAAGAGGTCGGTTTTGGGGCAAACGATCTGACCTTTTTGAAAAAACTCAGCATGGCGCCATCTTACTTCTCCAGCAAGATGAACATCGTGGTGGCGGAAGACCTTTATCCCGAGTCGCTGGAAGGCGATGAGCCAGAGCCGCTGCCACAGGTGCGCTGGCCGCTGGCGCATCTGATGGATCTGTTGGAAGACCCCGATTTCACCGAAGCGCGAAACGTGAGCGCATTGTTCCTCGTGCGCGAATGGTTGAAAGGGCAGGGGCGGTTGTAGGGCAAATAGCGGTGTAGGCAGGATAAGGCGTAGCCGCCATCCGGCGATAATACCAGCAGTAAAAAAGGCGCCTTAGCGCCTTTTTTATTTAGAACAACTCGTGTGTCTCACCACCGTCAGTGATGGTCGTCCCCACCTCATGCACCGCCTGCTGTGTCGGCTGCGTGCCTTCGATGAAATATTCTGCACGGCTGTTACCGCCGTTCGCCAGTTGCCCGGTACTGCGATCGATATTGACCGTGACGATACCTGGTGGTGGCGTCAGCGGCTCTTCAGGAACCCCTTCCAGCACCGCTTTCATGTAGGCATCCCATGCGGGTTGTGCACTCTTCGCGCCACCTTCGTAACCGGAGATCTGATCTTTGATCGCGCCAGAGGCGGTGGTGCGTCCCAGGTCACGGCGGTGGTCGTCAAATCCAATCCACACGGAGGTGACCACCCCCGGGCCGTAGCCGGAGAACCAGGCGTCTTTCGAGCTGTTGGTCGTCCCGGTTTTACCGCCGATATCGTGGCGATTCAGATCGCGGCCCGCACGCCAACCGGTGCCCATCCAGCCAGGTTCGCCGAAGATGTTGGTGTTCAACGCACTCTTAATCAGGAAGGCCAGCGGCGTGTTGATCACATGCGGTGCATACTCTTGTGCCCCGGTCTGCGCCACTAACGCCTGATTTGCCTGCTCCAGCTTGGGCATTGGCACGGCGGCGTTTTGCTGTTCACCAGAGATAGCGACATCTTCCACATTGCTGTTTTCCAGCACGTTGGATTTCTGCGTATCACCGTAAATCACCGGAATATCGCATTCCGGACAAGCAATTTTCGGCTTCGCTTCGAAAATCACACCGTTCTGGTCCGTTTCAATCTTGCTGATGAAATACGGGTCGACCAGGAAGCCGCCGTTCGACATCACCGCATAACCGCGCGCCACCTGCAGCGGGGTAAAGGATGCAGAGCCCAGCGCCAGGGATTCGGTATGTACAATGTTTTGTGCCGGGAAGCCAAACCGTTGCAGATATTCCGCCGCGTAGTCCACGCCCATTGCGCGCATGGCGCGTACCATCACCACGTTTTTCGATTCACCCAGCCCCTGACGTAAACGAATCGGGCCTGCGTACTGCGGTGGTGAGTTCTTCGGACGCCAGTCGGAACCGGCACCGGCATCCCAGCGGGAGATAGGCACGTCGTTCAACATACTCGCCAGCGTCAGACCTTTATCCATCGCGGCGGTGTAGAGGAACGGCTTAATGTTAGAACCGACCTGACGCAGTGCCTGGGTGGCACGGTTGAACTTGCTCTGGTTAAAGTCAAAGCCACCGACCAGCGCCAGCACGGCCCCGTTTTTCGGATTGATAGAGACCAGCGCGGAGTTCACATCCGGAACCTGCGCCAGCCACCAGGCTTCGCCCATCTTGCGCACCCAGATCTGCTGACCAGTCTGCACCGCGTCGGTTACTTTACGTGGCGTCGGCCCCTGCTGGGTATCTGAGCGATAAGGACGCGCCCAACGAATGCCATCCATCCGCAGAGAGACCGAGGTGCCATCTGCCAGCGTCGCCGTCGCTTCCTGCGGGTTTGCACTGGTGATCACCGCAGGCAGCAGCGGCCCGTAGGTTGGCAGCGCTTTCAGCGTGTCGGTGATTTTCTTACTGTCCCACGCGGTTTCACCTACTTTCCACAGTACGTTGGCCGGGCCGCGATAGCCGTGGCGCATGTCGTAGTCCAGTACGTTATTGCGTACCGCCTGTTGCGCGGCCTGCTGCACCTTGCGGGTAATGGTGGTGTAAATGCGATAACCATCTTCATAGGCGTTTTCGCCGTAACGGCTGTACATCTCCTGGCGCACCATTTCTGACAGATACGGGGCGGAGAAGGCGATTTCTGGCGCATGATAGTTGGCGTCGATCGGCTCATTACGTGCCTGATCGTACTGCGCCTGGGTGATGTACCCTTCGCTCAGCATACGCGATAGCACCACGTTGCGGCGCGCGGTCGCGCGGTCCATCGAATAGAGCGGGTTAAAGGTGGAAGGCGCTTTCGGCAAACCGGCAATCACGGCGATTTCACCCAGATCAAGCTGGTCGACGGATTTACCGAAATAGACCTGCGCCGCCGCACCGACGCCATAGGCGCGGTAACCGAGATAGATCTTGTTCAGATAGAGTTCGAGGATCTCATCTTTGCTCAGCAGTTGCTCAATGCGGATCGCCAGGAACACTTCCTTAATCTTACGCATCAGCGTGCGTTCGGGGCTAAGGAAGAAGTTTCTCGCAAGCTGCTGGGTGATGGTACTCGCCCCCTGAGAGGCGTGGCCGGAGAACAGCGCGACGCTGGCCGCACGGAAAATCCCCACCGGGTCAACGCCGTGGTGCTCATAGAAGCGACTGTCTTCTGTGGCGATAAAGGCTTTGACCATTTCCGGCGGGATCTGACTGAGCGTCACCGGAATACGACGTTTCTCACCATATTGCGCGATGAGCTCGCCATCTGCGCTGTAAACCTGCATCGGGATCTGCAAACGCACATCTTTAAGCGTCGCGACGTCAGGTAACTGTGGCTCAATATAGCGATAGAGGCCATAAATCGAGCCTGCTCCCAGCAGGATGCAACATACTGCAAGGATCAATAAATACTTTACGAACTTCACCGGAGATTTCCCATTTAGTTTCATTTGGGCAGTTTATAAACAACCGCGCGGTAGTATAAAGGCAAGCCAGACGCATTGATATACCCGCGAGAGCGACGGGTGATAAGGAGATCATCAGCAATGGCTTTCAGATTCTGGCAAGTCGGCCTGCACATTCAGCCACATGAAGCCCTGGCGGTTGCCGTCGTTCGCGGCGCGTCGGGCTGGTATCTACAGCGCTGGTGGCGTCTGCCGCTGGCGCAACACACGATCAACGACGGACATTTTCACGACGCCGAACAGCTTGTGGCGGTGTTACAACCGTGGAGTCGCGAACTGCCGCAGCGCCATCATATTCACCTCTCTTTTCCCGCAGGTCGGACGCGGCAAAAGCGTTTTCCCCGTCCGTCAATGTCACTTCGCGAGCGCGAACAAACCGCCTGGCTGACAGGGTCGATGGCGCGTGAACTGGATATGGAATCGGCTGCACTGCGATTTGATTATAGTGAGGATGCGCTCGTCCCGGCCTATACGGTCACCGCCGCTCAGGACAAAGAGATTTCAGGCTTGTTGACGCTGGCGAAAACGCTCGGCGTGAATGTCACCGCGATCACGCCGGATGCTTGCGCATTGCAGCGTCTGCTGCCTTTTCTTTCCCCGGAACAGTCCTGCCTGGCATGGCGTGATGACACGCAGTGGTTGTGGGCGACGCGCGACGCCTGGGGACGAAAATCGCTGACAGAAATAACCCATATTTGCGACCTGGCCGCTGCGCTTTCCCTCCAGCCCGAAGAGGTGGCGCTCTGCGCAAAAGAGGGATTTGACCCCTGGCAGGCGGTTTCAATCCGTCAACCTCCCGTGCCCGTGGAAGGTCATGCTTTCGCCGTCGCGCTGGGGCTGGCGTTAGGGGGAATGCGCTGATGCCATCCCCTGTCAATTTTTTGCCCTGGCGACAACAGCGGCGTAGTGCCTGTCTGCGTTTGTGGTGTGGGCTGTTCAGTGCATCAGCAGCGATTGTGCTGGCGTTAATGCTGAGCGGATACGCCGTTCGCAGCATGAGTGGGCGAGTGAATGTGGTCTTACTGCGGGCGGAGCAGCAGCTTGCAGCGGCTCTGGCGACAGTGAAACCCCGACTGGAGGCGCGTCAACGTCAGGCACAGCAGGCCATTCAACGAGACAGATTGCGGGAGCAGACCCGTCGCTGGCAGTCGGCGCTGGAAAACCTTGCGTTGAGCATACCCGCGCAGGCCTGGCTGACCAACATGGACTACCAGCAAAGCACGCTGACGCTCAGCGGAAAAGCACTGACCTTTTCTGCGCTCAGCGCGCTGGAAACCGCTCTGCGCGACTCGCCGTTGTTTGAGATAAACCACACCGGCGCCACCCAGCGTGATGCGCAGGGATACTGGCAGTTTCAGTACCGGCTGAAATGGAGAGAAGCGCATGATCGTCCTCTTTGACGTCTGGTGTGCCTTTTCTCCTCGCATCCGCGTTGTCTGCTGGGCAAGTTGGGTGGCTGTGCTAAGTGCGCTCGCGACGTTTTTTCTGCTCTTCCCGGGAAGGGGGGACGATGATGCGCTTAACCTGCAACGGGCGGCGAACCACCAGATAAAGCCAACGTTGTACCACCTCTCCGGCGCACTGACAGAGTCGCAGGTTTCATCGACATTGCAAACGTCGCCATTTTCACCCCTCTCGCTTCAGGTGCCGAATGTGCAGTTGCTGCACTGGCAGCCGTCGGCGCAAGGGGGGGAACTTGCGGTGAAGGCTCCGTGGGAGGCGGTGGTGTCATTATTTGGTTATCTGGCGACGCGAGGGATCTCCGTGAGTGGATTCTCGCTGAAGGCAGAAAACGACGAACGGGTGCTGACGCTCACTCTGGAGTCTTTTCATGAAGGGTAGAGACGGGCTGCTGGTGGCCTTTTCATTGCTAATGCTGACCGGCATGCGCGATCCGTTCCGCCAACCAGACGATCGTTGTCATGGGGCAGAGCTGGCCCAATGGCGGTATCAGGGGATGGTGAGCCGGGGTGAGCGTAACATTGGCCTGCTGCAGGACGGGCTGCACCGCTGGCGGCGTGTCGAACCCCATGAAGTTCTGGATAACGGCTGGACAATCGTGCAACTCACCGCTCTGACGCTAACCGTGAGTACTGGTAAAGAGTGTGACCCGCCACAGTGGCAGTGGCAAAGACAAGGAGAGGTTAATGAAGCAATGGATACTGGTGCTATTGGTAGCCGCCATGCAGCCGGTTCTGGCCGGAAAAACTCAGAACGTGACGCTGGTGGTGGATGACGTTCCCGTCACGCAGGTACTTCAGGCGCTGGCTGAACAGGAACGGAAAAATCTTGTGGTATCGCCGGATGTCAGCGGCGTGGTGTCGCTGCATCTGACGGACGTCCCGTGGAAACTGGCGCTCCAGACGGTGGTGAAGAGCGCCGGACTGGTGTTACGTCAGGAAGGACCAATTTTGCATGTGCATTCTGAAAGCTGGCAGAGCGAAGAAGCGGTGCGGCAGGAGGCGGAGATGGCGAGACGCCAGGCGAGTTTACCGCTGGAGAATCGGCACATCGCCCTGCATTACGCCGATGCCACTGAACTGGCGAAAGCGGGAGGAAAACTGCTGAGTGCCAAAGGCAGTCTCACGGTGGATACGCGCACCAACCGACTGCTGGTCAGGGACAACCCGCCGACGCTGGCACTGGTGGAACAGTGGGTGGCGCAAATGGATCTGCCAATAGAACAGGTCGAGCTGGCGGCGCATATCGTGACCATTAATGAAAAAAGCCTGCGTGAGCTGGGGGTGAAATGGACGCTGGCAGAAGCCACGAAGGCTGGAGCCGTGGGACAAGTGACGACGATAGCCAGCGATCTCTCTGTCGCAAATGCTACCACTCGCATCGGATTTAATATTGGTCGTATTAATGGTCGGCTGCTGGATCTGGAACTGTCCGCGCTGGAGCAACAGCAGCAGCTCGATATTATCGCCAGTCCGCGTCTGTTGGCTTCCCATCTACAGCCTGCCAGCATCAAACAGGGGAGTGAGATCCCCTATCAGGTTTCCAGCGGCGAAAGCGGCGCAACGTCGGTTGAATTTAAAGAGGCCGTTCTCGGGATGGAAGTCACCCCTACGGTCTTACCGAAGGGGCGGATCCGCCTGAAGTTGCGCATCAGCCAGAATATGCCGGGGCAGGTGCTGCAACAGGCTGACGGTGAAGTGCTGGCTATCGATAAGCAGGAAATTGAAACGCAGGTCGAGGTGAAAAGCGGAGAGACGCTGGCGCTGGGCGGCATTTTTTCAAACAAGAATAAAACCGGTAAAGACAGTATTCCGTTGCTGGGTGACATTCCCTGGTTTGGACAACTCTTTCGTCATGACGGGAAAGAAAATGAACGTCGCGAGCTGGTGGTATTTATTACGCCCAGATTGGTCTCGACAGAATGATTTATGCATGAAACACCGTTGTTTTTGCACTTAACTCGTTTCAGGGATTTGACGTACGCAGCTATTTAGCATACAAGGAGTACCGATTTGAGAGTCGGTACTTCTCATCGCCGTCCGGCAATGCCGACTCGGATTGCCTACAATCTGGTTTGATGATTTATTCAGTTGCCAAACCTGCTTGAGTATTGAGATAATTTTCAGTCTGACTCTCGCAATATCTTATGAGGTTTCAGTTCATGTCCTGCTGCGCTCAGTGTCTGCGACGCGGGTTTATCATTAACGAATAGTCTTAGTAGTACCGAAAAAATGGCAGAGAAACGCAATATCTTTCTGGTTGGGCCTATGGGTGCCGGAAAAAGCACTATTGGGCGCCAGTTAGCTCAACAACTCAATATGGAATTTTACGATTCTGATCAAGAGATTGAGAAACGAACCGGAGCTGATGTGGGCTGGGTCTTCGACGTAGAAGGTGAAGACGGCTTCCGCGATCGTGAAGAGAAAGTCATCAACGAATTGACGGAAAAACAGGGTATTGTGCTGGCTACCGGCGGTGGCTCTGTAAAATCGCGTGAAACCCGTAATCGTCTTTCCGCACGTGGCGTCGTGGTTTATCTCGAAACGACCATCGAAAAACAACTTGCGCGTACGCAGCGCGATAAAAAACGTCCGCTGTTGCAGGTTGAAGCGCCGCCTCGTGAAGTTCTGGAAGCGTTGGCCGACGAACGCAATCCGCTGTATGAAGAGATTGCCGACGTAACCATTCGTACCGATGATCAGAGCGCCAAAGTCGTTGCAAACCAGATTATTCATATGCTGGAAAGCAACTGATTCTGGCTTAATACACACTCGGTAAGCGGGTATAAGTCATTAAGGTGGATGTCGCGTCATGGAGAGGATTACCGTCACTCTCGGGGAACGTAGTTACCCTATCACCATCGCGGCTGGTTTGTTTAACGAACCAGCTTCATTCTTACCGCTGAAATCGGGCGATCAGGTTATGTTGGTCACCAACGAAACCCTGGCTCCCCTTTATCTTGATAAGATTCGCAGCGTACTTGAACAAGCGGGGGTGAACGTTGATAGCGTCATCCTGCCTGACGGCGAGCAGTACAAGAGCCTGACGGTGCTGGATACGGTATTCACCGCCTTACTGCAAAAACCGCACGGTCGTGATACGACGCTGGTCGCACTTGGCGGCGGTGTCATTGGCGACCTGACCGGTTTTGCCGCGGCCAGCTATCAGCGCGGTGTTCGCTTCATCCAGGTCCCGACGACGCTTCTGTCGCAGGTCGACTCCTCCGTTGGCGGTAAAACCGCTGTAAACCATCCCCTCGGCAAAAACATGATTGGCGCGTTTTATCAGCCGGCCTCCGTGGTGGTGGATCTCGACTGTCTGAAAACGCTGCCTGCTCGCGAACTGGCGTCCGGTCTGGCGGAAGTGATCAAGTACGGCATTATTCTTGATGGCGAATTCTTTAGCTGGCTGGAAGAGAATCTGGATGCGCTATTGCGTCTGGACGGACCGGCAATGGCCTGGTGTATTCGTCGTTGTTGTGAGCTGAAAGCCGAAGTTGTCGCCGCAGACGAGCGCGAAACCGGCTTACGTGCTTTACTGAATCTTGGGCATACATACGGTCATGCCATTGAAGCTGAAATGGGTTATGGCAATTGGTTACATGGTGAGGCGGTCGCAGCAGGTATGGTAATGGCTGCGCGCACGTCGGAACGTCTGGGGCAGTTTGCGCCAGAAGATACGCAGCGCATCATCACGTTACTCAACCGTGCCGGTTTGCCGGTTCACGGACCACGCGAGATGTCCGCGCAGGCTTATCTGCCGCATATGTTGCGTGATAAAAAAGTGTTAGCGGGAGAAATGCGCTTAGTCCTTCCGCTGGCAATAGGGAAAAGTGAAGTACGCGGCGGTGTGTCGCACGAAGTCGTTCTTAACGCTATTGCTGATTGCCAGCAGGCGTAACAACAAGAAAGGTCGGACTGATACGGCTCACGTATCGGCCATTTAGATTCAGGTTAGTTGCAACGTCGTAAGCATTAGCCTTTGAGTGGGGTGTTAAATGGATGAATTCAAACCAGAAGACGAGCTGAAACCCGATCCCAGCGATCGTCGTACTGGTCGTTCTCGTCAATCTTCAGAACGCGGTGAACCGCAGATCAACTTTGATGATGTTGATCTGGATGCTGACGATCGCCGTCCTGCACGCGGGCGTAAAGAACGCCTTGATGAGCAAGAGAGGGAAGAAGATTACGATTCCGATGATGAAGCGTTCGTGGATGAAGAGCGCGTAGAGCGTCGTCCACGTAAGCGTAAAAAAGCCGCCGGTAAACCTGCTTCCCGTCAGTACATGATGATGGGCGTGGGCGTGCTGGTTCTGCTGCTGTTGATCATCGGTATTGGCTCCGCGCTGAAAGCGCCTTCCACCCCGTCTTCAAACGCACAAACGGCGTCTGGCGAGAAGAGTATCGATCTCTCCGGCAATGCCGCTGACCAGGCAAACGGTGCCCAACCGGCTCCGGGAAGTACCTCCGCTGAACAGACTGCGGGCAATACGCCGCAGGATGTTTCTCTGCCGCCAATTTCCTCCACGCCGACGCAGGGACAAGCGCCTGCGACCGCAGAAGGCCAGCAGCGTGTAGAAGTGCAGGGCGATCTGAATAATGCGCTGACGCAACCGCAGGGTCAGGAACAGGTGAATAATGTGGTGGTGAACTCCACACTGCCTACTGAACCGGCGACCGTTGCGCCAGTGCGTAATGGTAATGCGTCGAGCCAGACGGCTGCGGCACCTGGCAGCGAGCGCCCGGCCACCACGCGTCCGGAACGTAAGCAGGTTGTGATTGAGCCGAAGAAACCGCAGACAACCGCGAAAGCGACGCCAGCGGAATCGAAGCCGACGACCCAGCCTAAACGAGCGGAACCCGTAGCGCCTGCTGCCACCGCAGCACCGAAAGCGACGGCCAACGCCGCACCGGCACAGACGGCAGCGCCTGTACAGACCGCGCCAGCGGCAACAAGTAGCGCGGCGGGAGGCAAAAGCGCCGGTAACGTCGGATCGCTGAAGTCAGCACCGTCCAGCCATTACACCCTACAGCTCAGCAGCTCTTCTAACTACGACAACCTGAACGGTTGGGCGAAGAAAGAGAATCTGAAAAACTATGTGGTGTATCAGACGACGCGTAACGGTCAACCGTGGTATGTTCTGGTGTCTGGCGTGTACGCCTCGAAAGAAGATGCCAAACGCGCGGTTTCCACGCTGCCAGCCGATGTGCAGGCAAAAAATCCGTGGGCCAAACCGTTGCATCAGGTACAGGCCGATCTGAAATAATGTTAAAGCGCAGGATGCTGTCGGAGCTTTCTCCACAGCCGGAGAAGGTGTAATTAGTTAGTCAGCATGAAAAAAAATCGCGCTTTTCTGAAGTGGGCAGGGGGGAAATACCCTCTGCTTGATGACATCAAACGGCATTTACCTCAGGGTGAATGCCTGGTCGAACCCTTTGTGGGTGCAGGGTCGGTGTTTCTTAACACCGACTTTTCTCGTTATATTCTTGCCGACATCAACAGTGACCTCATCAGTCTCTATAAGATCGTGAAGACCCGTACCGACGAGTACGTGCAGGCTTCCCGTGAGCTGTTTAGCCCAGAGACCAATCAGGCTGAGGTTTACTACCAGTTCCGTGAAGAGTTCAACGCCAGTCAGGATCTTTTCCGTCGTGCGGTCTTGTTCCTGTATTTGAACCGATATGGATACAACGGTCTGTGTCGGTATAATCTGCGCGGCGAGTTTAACGTGCCGTTTGGACGTTACAAAAAGCCTTACTTCCCGGAAGCTGAGTTGTATCACTTTGCGGAAAAAGCGCAGAATGCGGAGTTCCATTGCCTCTCATATGATGAGTGTATGGATCGTGCGGATTCAAACTCGGTTGTCTATTGCGATCCGCCCTACGCCCCGCTGTCAGCGACGGCGAATTTCACCGCGTATCATACCAACAGCTTCAGCCCGAAAGAGCAGGCCCATTTGGCGAAGATGGCCGAAAAGCTGGTCAGTAAGCGGATCCCAGTGTTAATTTCGAACCATGACACCCCGGATACGCGCGAGTGGTACAAAGCGGCGGAACATTTTCAGGTCAAAGTGCGGCGCAGTATAAGCAGCAACGGCGGCACACGTAAAAAGGTGGACGAACTGCTGGCTCTGTACAAACCAGGAGTCGTTTCACCCGCGAATAAATAATTCTCAAGGAGAAGCGGATGAAACAGTATTTGATTGCCCCCTCAATCCTGTCGGCTGATTTTGCTCGCCTGGGTGAGGACACCGCGAAAGCACTGGCTGCCGGTGGCGACGTCGTGCATTTTGACGTCATGGACAACCACTATGTACCGAATCTGACCATGGGGCCGATGGTCCTGAAATCCCTGCGTAAATACGGTATTACGGCGCCCATCGATGTGCATCTGATGGTGAAACCGGTCGATCGAATCATCCCGGATTTCGCCGCCGCAGGCGCCAGCATCATCACCTTTCACCCGGAAGCCTCCGAACACGTTGACCGCTCGCTGCAACTGATTAAAGAGCACGGCTGTAAAGCCGGGCTGGTTTTTAATCCGGCGACGCCGTTGAGCTATCTGGACTACGTGATGGACAAGCTGGATGTGATCCTGTTGATGTCCGTCAACCCGGGCTTTGGCGGTCAGTCCTTCATTGCGCAAACGCTGGACAAACTGCGCGAGGTCCGTCGTCGCATTGACGCGTCGGGTCACGACATTCGCCTCGAAGTGGATGGCGGCGTGAAAGCGAGCAACATCGGTGAAATCGCCGCAGCCGGGGCTGACATGTTTGTCGCCGGTTCCGCTGTCTTCGATCAGCCAGACTACAAAAAAGTCATTGATGACATGCGCAGCGAACTGGCAAAGGTAAGTCATGGATAAATTGCAGGATATTCGGGGCGTCGCCTTCGACCTCGACGGTACGCTGGTGGATAGCGCGCCGGGATTGAGCGCCGCAGTGGACATGGCGCTGTATGCGCTTGAGCTGCCGGTTGCCGGTGAAGAGCGCGTCATTACCTGGATTGGTAACGGTGCTGATGTATTGATGGAGCGTGCGTTAACCTGGTCTCGTCAGGAACGCGCGACATTGCGTAAGACGATGGGCAAACCGCCGGTCGATGATGATATTCCCGCCGAGGAGCAGGTCCGTATTCTGCGTAAGCTGTTTGACCGCTACTACGGGGATGTTGCTGAAGAGGGGACGTTCCTGTTCCCTGATGTCGCCGATACGCTGGGTGCGCTGCATGCCAAAGGGCTGCCGCTCGGTCTGGTGACTAACAAGCCGACGCCGTTTGTTGCACCATTGCTCGATGCGCTGGATATTGGCAAATATTTCAGCGTGGTCATCGGCGGTGACGACGTCCAGAACAAAAAACCTCATCCGGATCCACTGCTGTTGGTGGCAAGTAAGCTCGGCATTGCGCCAGAGCAATTGCTCTTCGTTGGGGATTCGCGTAATGATATTCAGGCGGCAAAAGCCGCTGGCTGCCCGTCCGTAGGCCTCACCTATGGCTACAACTACGGCGAACCGATCGCGCTGAGCCAGCCAGACATCATGTACGACCGCATTAGTGAATTACTGCCCGCTCTCGGGCTTCCGCATAGCGAAAATCAGGAATCGAAAAATGACTAAGCCCATCGTTTTTAGTGGCGCACAGCCCTCAGGTGAATTGACCATTGGCAACTACATGGGTGCACTGCGTCAGTGGGTGAACATGCAGGATGACTACCATTGCATCTATTGCATCGTTGACCAGCATGCCATCACCGTTCGTCAGGATGCCCAGCAACTGCGTAAAGCGACGCTGGATACGCTGGCGCTCTATCTTGCGTGCGGTATCGATCCTGAAAAAAGCACCATTTTCGTTCAGTCCCACGTGCCTGAACATGCGCAACTGAGCTGGGCGCTGAACTGCTACACCTACTTTGGCGAACTGAGCCGTATGACCCAGTTCAAAGATAAGTCAGCGCGTTATGCCGAGAACATCAACGCCGGTCTGTTTGACTATCCGGTACTGATGGCGGCAGATATCCTGCTGTATCAGACCAACCTGGTGCCGGTGGGTGAAGACCAGAAACAGCATCTGGAACTGAGCCGCGATATCGCCCAGCGTTTCAACGCGCTGTATGGTGAGATCTTCAAAGTTCCTGAACCGTTTATTCCTAAGTCAGGTGCCCGCGTGATGTCTCTGCTGGAGCCGACGAAAAAGATGTCCAAGTCGGACGATAACCGCAACAACGTGATTGGCCTGCTGGAAGATCCGAAATCGGTGGTTAAAAAACTTAAACGCGCCATGACTGACTCGGAAGAGCCGCCGGTTGTGCGTTATGACGTTAAAGAGAAACCCGGCGTGTCTAACCTGCTGGATATTCTCTCTGCCGTGACCGGCAAGAGCATTCCTGAGCTGGAACAGAGCTTCGAAGGCAAAATGTACGGTCATCTGAAAGGCGAAGTCGCCGATGCGGTTTCCGGCATGCTGACCGAGCTGCAGGAGCGTTATCATCGTTTCCGCAACGACGAAGCCTTCCTGCAGCAGGTGATGAAAGACGGCGCGGAAAAAGCCAGCGCGCGCGCATCAGCTACGCTGAAAGCGGTCTACGAAGCGATTGGTTTTGTCGCTAAGCCGTAACGGCTGCGAAAAATAAAAAAGCCGGGAAAATTTTTCCCGGCTTTTTTGTCCGTCATATCGGTTGCTGATTAATGGTTTGAATACCAGTTCAGCTTATCGCGCAGCCCGACCACCCGGCCAACAATGATCAGCGCCGGACTTGCCACCTTCGTTGCCAGTTCACCCAGTTGCGACAGTTCGCCGTTCACAACCCGCTGTTTCACCGAGGTGCCGTTCTCAACCAGTGCAACCGGCATATCGGCCTGCATACCAAATTCGATCAGTTTTTGCTGGATAGTGGCGGCCTGATTCAGCCCCATGTAGAACACCAGCGTCTGTTTCTCTGCCGCCAGGTTTTCCCAGTCCAGTTCGCCGCCGGTTTTCAGGTGTCCGGTAACCAGACGAACGCTCTGGGCGTAGTCCCGGTGGGTCAGCGGAATACCGGAGTAGGCGGAACAACCGGAAGCTGCCGTAATCCCCGGTACCACGGAGAATGGAATACCAGCGTGACACAGCGTTTCCAGCTCTTCACCACCACGACCAAAGATAAAGGGATCACCGCCTTTCAGACGAACGACGCGTTTGCCCTGTTGTGCTTCCCGCAGCAGAATTTGGTTAATTTCTTCCTGTGGAACACAGTGATAGCCCGCGCGTTTACCCACAAATACGCGGTCGGCGTCGCGACGCACAAGGTTCATGATATCGTCAGAAACCAGGCGGTCATAGACCACCACATCGGCCTGCTGGATCTGCTGCAGCCCTTTCAGCGTCAGAAGACCGGCATCACCAGGACCCGCGCCCACCAGCACGACTTCACCGCGATGATCCAACGGCTCGCGGAGCATCTGCTCAGTGGTTTCTTCCACCGCTTTGTGGTCGGCATTCGCCAGCGACTGCGCCAGTCTGTCGTTAACAAACAGCTTTTCCCAGAAGCGGCGACGTTCGCCCATCGTGGCAAACTGTTTTTTCACCCGGGAACGAAGTTGCCCGGCGAACTGCGCGACCTGGCCCAAATGTTGAGGTAATACGGATTCCAGCTTTTCACGCAGCAGACGGGCCAACACCGGTGAGGTGCCGCCGGAGGAGACCGCTACCATCAGCGGCGAGCGGTCGATAATCGATGGCATGATGAAACTGGCAGCCTTTGGCGCATCCACGACGTTACAGAAGATGCGACGGGATTGTGCGGCATCGCTGACGCGCTGATTCACCGCGTCATCATCGGTCGCGGCAATCGCCAGCCAGCACGGGTCGAGAAGGGTTTCATCAAACGGCCCTTCCACCAGCGTTAACATGTTTTCATTTGCCCATACGGTGAACTGCGGAATAAATGTCAGCGCATTAACCGTTAAACGAGCGCCCGCTTCCAGCAGTAACCGTGCTTTGCGTTCTGCGACATCACCACCGCCGACAATAAGACAGTCACGGTCACGTAGTTGACAAAATATAGGCAAATGATCCACGACATTACCCCTTAATTATTGGCAGCAGCCTCAGTTTGGTTGATTTTTGCCGGAGCAGGTCGCTCCGATTTCGGCGTAGCATACCAATAACCTAATCCCATGAACACGACACCGGACAAAGTATTGCCGAGTGTTACCCACAACAGATTATGACCAATCCCCGCCAGGGTATAGGCTTCGCTGTGGTGACCGAACCAGGAGAGGGCAAACAGCGTCATGTTGGCAACCGAGTGTTCATAGCCGGACGCGATAAACGCCAGCAGACACCACCAGATAGCGATAAATTTCGCGGCGCCTTCGGTACGGATTGCCATCCAGATTGCCAGACAAACCAGCCAGTTACACAGTGCGCCTTTGAAGAAAAGTACGGTTGCCGGTGCCGCGGTTTTCGCCAGCGCGACCGAATGTACGATGCTGGTATCGACCGGCAGCAGGCTGCCGCCGCCCCAACTGTACAGCAGCGCGACGAACACGGAGCCGACCAGGTTACCCAACCAGGTCTGCGGCAAAATTGCCCACATTTGCCCCTGGCTGATGGTGCCCGCTTTGACGCCAAGCGTCAGGAACATCGTGTGACCGGTAAACAGTTCGGAACCGGCAATAATCACCAGCGTTAAGGCGATCCCAAAAGTTGCGCCCATCACCAGCGGACGCACGGACGGGTCGAGTAAATTTCCAAGGGTGAAAATCAGGATGATACCCAGGCCAACGTAAGCGCCAGCCATCGCTGAGCTGACCCAAAAGCCGAGCGGATTATTTGCCGACAGGCGTGCGATGCGCGCAGCGTTAGCCGCACATTTGTTAATCGTATCTGTGAACATGATTATCCTTGAAATGAAAAAATAAAAACGTAACCGTAGGCCGGATAAGGCATTTATGCCGCCATCCGGCAATGCGCTTTTGCAATTTGCCGGATGGCGCTACGCTTATCAGTCCTGTGAAAAAAAGGTCTACCCATTACGTCAAAAAAGGGAGGCGTTGCGCCTCCCTATAATTCATTCGCTGCGCAACTGCACAATGCCGTCTTTCACCCGCGCCTCGTAGCACGCCACGGAATGACTTTCATCCTCCATGCACAGGCCGTCGCTCAGGCGGAAGCGCTGTTTTTTCAACGGGCTGGCGACCCACAATTCACCCTGATGTTCCGCAATCAGCCCACGGGACAGTACGCTGGACTCAAAGAACGGGTCGATGTTGCTGATCGCAAACACCTGGTCGCTGTGATACGGACGAAAGATGGCGACCTGTTCCTCACCTAACAACGCGCAGACGCCGGTTGCTGGCAGGATGTCATCAATGTGGCAGATGTTTGTCCACTGGCTCATGCGTTTTCCTCCACCAGAGTAACCGGAATGCGTTCGTACGGTGTGGCCGGACGATGCTGTTCACGTTCAGGTACCACCTGGACGTTCGGATCGCGTTTATCACTGTTGATGAAGTGTCTGAAACGCGTCTGGGCAGACGGCGTGTTGACGGTTTCCGTCCACTCACAGACCACGGCTTCGCGCAGACGGGCCATCTCTTCTTCCAGATGGGCGTTCAGACCCAGCTTGTCGTCGATGATGACGGATCTCAGATACTCGATACCACCTTCCAGATTGTCTAACCACGGCGCGGTACGGGTCAGTTTGTCCGCCGTACGGATGTAGAACATCATGAAACGGTCGAGATATTTGAGCAGGGTTTCACTGTCGATATCCGCCGCCAGCAGATCGGCATGACGAGGTTTCATCCCGCCGTTACCGCAGACGTACAGGTTCCAGCCTTTTTCGGTCGCGATAATCCCCACGTCTTTCCCCTGCGCTTCCGCACATTCACGGGTACAGCCGGAGACGCCGAACTTCATTTTGTGTGGGGTACGAATACCTTTGTAGCGGTTTTCCAGCTCAACGCCGAAGCCCACGCTGTCGCCTACGCCGTAACGGCACCAGGTGCTGCCCACGCAGGTTTTTGCCATTCGCAGCGCTTTGGCATAGGCATGACCGGTTTCAAAACCCGCTTCAATCAGTTGACGCCAGATTTCCGGCAGATCGTCTTTCTGCGCGCCGAACAGGCCGATACGTTGAGAACCGGTGATTTTGGTGTACAGGTTAAATTCACGGGCGATACGACCCACGGCGACCAGGCCTTCCGGGGTGATTTCACCACCGGCAGAGCGCGGGATGACGGAGTAGGTCCCGTCTTTCTGGATATTTGCCAGGAAGTTGTCGTTGGTATCCTGTAGCGGCGTGTGCTGCGGTTTCAGGATGTACTCATTCCAGCAGGAGGCCAGCAGAGAACCTACGGTCGGTTTACACACTTCGCAGCCGTAACCTTTACCGTGTTTCGCCAGCAGTTCCTCGAAGGTTTTGATGCCTTCCACGCGAATCAGGTGAAACAGTTCCTGACGTGAGTACGCAAAGTGCTCACACAGGTTGTTATTCACTTCAATACCCTGTTTCGCCAGTTCGGCGTTCAGCACCTGGGTGACCAGCGGGATACAGCCGCCGCAGCCGGTACCGGCTTTGGTTTCGGCCTTCAGCGCGGCAACGGTGTGGCAACCTTTGTTGATGGCGGCGACCAGCATGCCCTTGGTGACGTCGAAACAGGAGCAAATCTGCGCGCTGTCCGGTAGTTTATCCACGCCGATGGACGGTTTACCGCTGCCGGCATGGGCGGGCAGGATCAGCGAGTCCGGGTTTTCCGGCAGTTCGATGGCGTTCAGCACCAGTTGCAGTAGGTTGCCGTAATCGCTGGTATCCCCTACCAGTACAGCGCCAAGCAGCGTTTTGTTATCAGAGCTTACGATAAGGCGTTTGTAGACCTCTTTGCTTTCGTCGAGGTAAACGTAGCTACGGGCACCCGGCGTGCGGCCATGCGCGTCGCCAATACCGCCGACATCAACGCCCAGCAGTTTCAGCTTAGCGCTCAGATCCGCGCCTTCGAAGGCGTTTTCGTTTTCGAGGATATGGTCAACGGCGACCTGCGCCATTTTGTAGCCCGGTGCGACCAGACCGTACACCCGATTATTCCAGCTGGCACATTCACCGATAGCGTAGATATCCGGGTCGGACGTCTGGCAGGCATCGTTGATCACGATCCCGCCGCGTGGTGCGACCTCAAGACCACACTGCGTCGCCAGCTTGTCGCGTGGGCGAATGCCGGTGGAGAAGACGATGAAATCCACTTCCAGCTCGCTACCGTCGGCAAAACGCATGGTTTTACGCGCTTCGGTGCCTTCCTGAACGATCTCCTGGGTGTTTTTGCTGGTGTGCACACGCACGCCCATGCTTTCAATCTTGCGACGCAGCTGTTCGCCGCCCATATGGTCAAGCTGTTCAGCCATCAACATCGGGGCGAATTCAATCACGTGCGTTTCCACACCGAGGTTTTTCAGCGCGCCTGCCGCTTCCAGACCTAACAGACCACCGCCGACGACTGCACCGCGACGGCTTCGACGGGCACAAGATTCAATCGCGTTGAGGTCTTCAATGGTGCGATAAACAAAGCAGTCCTGGGTTTCGGAACCTTTAATCGGCGGGATCCACGGATAGGAACCGGTCGCCATGACGAGCTTGTCGTAGTAAACCGTACGACCTGCGCTGGAGTGAATAACCTTTTCCTGGCGATTGATGGTAATTGCGCGTTCGCCGACCAGCACGTTAACGCCGTGCTTCTCGTAAAATCCTTCGCGGACCAGAGACAGTTCTTCGGCGGTGTGATGTGAGAAGTAGGATGAAAGGTGCACACGGTCGTATGCCTTGCGGGGTTCTTCGCAGAAAACAGTAATATCGAACAGGCTGGCATCGGATTTATCAAGAAGGTCCTCAATAAAGCGATGGCCGACCATACCATTACCGATAATAGCGAGTCTGACTTTGCTCATTTTTGCCTCGATTTCTTTTCTATTACTGCTTACCTTAACGATTCAGCAACCCCACTTATTGATGCAAATCAAATTCACCTTTATATACTCCTTAAGGGGTATATTGCTGATTTGTCAGCATTTTCTTAAGTTGTGGAAATATCAGACTTTTCGCGATTGTATGAATAGCATACAAATTGAGGGGTTTTTAGCGTGGGAGGACTACCACTAGAGATTGGGTGGCCTACGCCGTTCGGGGAAGGGGAGACAAACGATAAAATGCCGGATGGCGGCTGCGCCTAATCCGGCCGGCAAAAACGATCGCCCTGCGTAGGCCGGATAAGACGCAACGCGTTGTTATCCGGCTAATCACATTACTGTGCTGCTGGTGTCCCATGCTGGCGATGACGAGTGACAAAGCCGAGGATGAAGCACATAACGAAGACAATGGCGTACAGGCCATTCGCGGTAAGCAGGGCAGCCTGAGGGCCGCTGTGCGCCACGATAGGACCGGTGACGACAAACGTCAGCATGGTGCCGATGGTGCCGCAGGTCAGTACGAAGTTAACCAGTTTTGGCGAAGCCACTTTGGTCTGCTGCGAACCCAGGGTGATGATGGTGGTATAGATGGCGCTCGAGAAGAAGCCCAGTGCCAGAATACACCACGGCATATGCTCAGGCGTACCGGTGATGAACAGGTACATCAGCACGGTAGCCAGGGCGGCCAGCACCGTCAGAATGCGCTGCAAATCGAAAAAACGCAGAATGAAGCTGAAGGCCCACATCCCGAACATGTACGACATCCAGAAATTGCTGACCAGTGTGCCGGCGTCGTTCAGACTCATTCCCAGCCCTTTTGCGTACTCAGGTACCCAGGAGATGAAGCCCAACTGGCCCAGGATGTAACACAGCGCCGCAATGGACAGGAACAGGACGCCGATGCCCCATTTTTCTTTCACTGCCGGCGTGTCGCTCTGTGGCGCGTGTTTGCCCAGCGGCGGGAATTCGCAGCCAAAGGTCAGAAGGAAAATAACGACATAGACCAGTCCGATACAGGCGTACACCCAATACCATTCGATGCTGCGCGCCAGCAGGAACGCGGCAACCATTGGGAAGATCATCCCAGCCATGCTGAAAAAGGAGTCGGTAAACAGCAGACGAGAGCCGCGCTGACGGCCTTCATACATCTGTGTAATCAGGAACGTACCAATCGACATCGTGATCCCGCTGACCAGCCCCAGTACAAACATCGCGGCGGAGAACAGGGCCAGGCTATGGCTGAACATCAGTCCTGCTACGGCCAGCACCATCAGGATGAAGCCGAAACGCAGCTGCGTTTTCAACGGGATGATTTCCATCAGCCAGGCATTGAGGAAAATGGAGATCAAAATACCGGCGTTCAGGAAGGTGAAAGTGTTACTCATACTGGAAACCGGCAGATGGAAATACTCTGCGATGTTTCCCATCACCATCCCGGTGACAATCACCAACGCACCGGTGAGGGCGTAGGAGAGAAAGCTAATCCATGTGAGCTTGATACGATTGCTGTTAGTCATGACTGGCCTGTAAATGGAAGTAAAGCGCGTTGACAGCGCTGTGGGCGGGCAGATTTTAGGCGTTTTAGTGATGTATTTAAATGTTTATTGGCAACTTCTGGCTGTGTTGCAATTTTTAGTGTGACGAATATCACAATTCTTGACCGACCCATCAAAGTTACAGATGTTTCTGGTACGTAAAATTAGGTAAAGGGATGGCCTTGTCCCTGAAGGCTCTTTAGAATCGAACCACTGGCTTTTGTTACCGCTCTCCTAAAGGAAATCTCATGCTCAAATCGACCCTGGCGGCTGTTGCAGCTGTTTTCGCCCTTTCTGCTCTCTCTCCCGCGGCGTTGGCAGCAAAAGGGGATCCGCACGTTTTGCTGACAACCTCTGCAGGTAATATTGAACTGGAACTGAATAGCCAAAAAGCGCCTGTTTCAGTGCAAAACTTTGTCGATTATGTGAACAACGGTTTCTATAACAACACCACGTTTCACCGCGTGATTCCGGGCTTCATGGTCCAGGGCGGTGGCTTCACTGAACAGATGCAGCAGAAGAAACCCAATCCTCCGATTAAAAACGAAGCCGACAACGGCCTGCGCAACACGCGCGGCACCATCGCGATGGCGCGTACTGCCGATAAAGACAGCGCGACCAGCCAGTTCTTTATCAACGTAGCCGATAACGCCTTCCTCGATCACGGCCAGCGTGACTTCGGTTATGCCGTATTTGGTAAAGTTGTGAAAGGGATGGACGTGGCTGATAAGATCTCCCAGGTTCCGACCCATGATGTCGGCCCTTACCAGAATGTGCCGTCAAAACCGGTTGTTATCCTGTCCGCAAAAGTTCTGCCGTAATCCTTTCCTGCGCGGGCATTGCTGGCCCGCGTCGTTTCATCCTCCCTGCGTAACTGCGTTTTGCTGCTTATACTTGTGGCAAACACGGATCAATCAGGGAGGCGTAAAGTGAAAAAACTCACCGACAGGCAAAAATCCCGGCTCTGGGAACAGCAGCGAAACGTGAATTTTCAGGCCAGTCGCCGTTTTGAGGGCGTCGAACATCCGCTAATCACGCTTAGCGCCGCAGAGGCGCTGACGCGTCTGGAAGAACTCCGGAGGCACTATGAGCGCTAAAATTGGCGACGACCGCGATCCGTATCTCTACCCCGGACTGAACGTGATGCGTAACCGTCTGGGGATCCACCAGGTCGAACGTCTGGAACAGGCCGCTTACGAACTCACCGCGCTACGTGCGGCGACCATCGAACTGGGACCGGCGAAGCGCGGGTTACCTCACCTGTGTGCGATTCATCGTCAGCTTTACCAGGACGTTTTCGACTGGGCAGGCCACCTGCGTGAAGTGGATATCTATCAGGGAGATACCCGTTTCTGCCACTTCGCCTACATCGAAAAAGAGGGCAATGCCTTGATGCAGGATCTGGAAGAAGAGGGCTACCTGATAGGACTGCCGGAAGAGAAATTCGTCAATCGTCTTGCGCATTATTACTGTGAGATCAATGTGCTGCATCCATTTCGTCTTGGCAGCGGCATGGCGCAGCGGATTTTCTTCGAACAACTGGCTATTCATGCCGGTTATCTTCTTCACTGGGGGGATGTTTCGGTGGCGGAGTGGAATCGGGCGAATCAGGAAGGGGCGATGGGCGACCTTAGTGCTTTACAGGCGATATTTCGTAAAGGGGTAAGCGAAGCCGAGGAAACTGAGTAGAATAGCGCGGTTTTCCTGGACTGGAGCCGTCATGATCCTGCTTATCGATAACTACGATTCTTTCACCTGGAACCTCTACCAGTATTTTTGCGAGCTGGGCGCTGACGTGCGGGTTAAGCGTAATGACGAGTTGACGCTGTCGCAGATCGATGCGCTGAATCCGCAAAAAATCGTCATTTCGCCCGGCCCCTGCACTCCAGATGATGCCGGAATTTCGCTGGACGTGATTCGCCACTATGCCGGTCGTTTGCCGATACTGGGTGTTTGTCTGGGGCATCAGGCGATGGCGCAGGCATTTGGCGCGACAATCGTGCGCGCCGCAAAAGTGATGCACGGAAAAACGTCACCCATCCGCCATACGGGACAGGGCGTGTTTCAGGGGCTAGCTAACCCCCTTACCGTCACCCGTTACCATTCTCTTCTCATCGATCCCGCCACGCTTCCCGACTGCTTTGAGGTGACCGCCTGGAGCGAAACGCAGGAGATTATGGGGATCCGCCATACGACGTGGGATCTGGAGGGCGTGCAGTTTCATCCGGAAAGTATTCTTAGCGAACAGGGTCATCAGCTGCTGGCCAATTTCCTCAGTCGGTGATTTGTGGTTGCTATCCGATGATTTTTTATGCATATTTTGTGATTATATTTTCACATTCATTTTTGCGTAACTGGATGGTCATGAGATGGCAACTGAACAAACGGCAGTAACCCGGGCAACTTTTGATGAAGTCATTCTGCCAATTTATGCACCGGCGGAATTTATTCCGGTAAAAGGGAAAGGCAGCCGGGTCTGGGATCAGCAGGGCAAGGACTACGTTGATTTCGCGGGCGGGATTGCGGTGACTGCGCTGGGGCACTGCCATCCGGCGCTGGTGGAGGCCCTGAAAACCCAGGGCGAAACGCTCTGGCATACCAGTAACGTTTTCACCAACGAACCCGCACTGCGTCTGGGGCGAAAAATCATCGACGCCACCTTTGCCGAGCGCGTGCTGTTCATGAACTCCGGGACAGAAGCCAACGAAACGGCGTTCAAGCTGGCGCGTCATTACGCCTGTGTGCGCCATAGCCCGTTCAAAACCAAAATCATTGCCTTTCATAATGCATTCCACGGCCGCTCGTTGTTTACCGTTACCGTGGGTGGACAGCCGAAGTATTCTGATGGCTTCGGTCCAAAACCGGCGGATATCGTCCACGTTCCGTTTAACGATCTCCACGCCGTGAAAGCGGTGATGGATGACCATACCTGCGCTGTCGTGGTTGAACCTGTACAGGGTGAGGGCGGCGTTCTGGCCGCAACGCCGGCGTTCCTGCAAGGTCTGCGTGACCTCTGCAGTCAGCATCAGGCGCTGCTGGTGTTTGATGAAGTGCAATGCGGAATGGGGCGCACCGGCGACCTCTTTGCCTATATGCACTACGGCGTGACGCCGGATATTCTTACCAGTGCGAAAGCCCTGGGCGGCGGCTTCCCGGTGAGTGCGGTCTTGACGACTCAGGAGATCGCCTCAGCGTTTCACGTCGGCTCTCATGGATCAACCTACGGCGGCAACCCGCTAGCCTGCGCGGTAGCAGAGGCGGCGTTCGACATCATCAACACCCCGGATGTGCTGGGCGGCGTGGTGGCGAAACGGCAGAAATTTGTTCAACATCTGCAACAGATTGATGAGCAGTACCACGTGTTTAGCGACATTCGCGGCATGGGCCTGTTGATTGGTGCCGAGTTGCAACCGCAGTACAAAGGACGCGCGCGCGATTTCCTCTATGCGGCGGCGGATGCTGGCGTAATGGTGTTGAATGCGGGGCCGGACGTGATGCGCTTTGCGCCATCGCTGGTGGTGGAAGAGGCGGATATCGACGAAGGGATGCTGCGTTTTGCCGACGCTGTCGCAAAAATTGTCGGTTAACAGTTTGCCTGATGGCGCTGCGCTTATCAGGCCTGGTGTCGATAACACGCTCCATGTAGGCCGGATAAGGCGTTACGCCGCCATCCGGCAATCAGTGTTAACCCCGCATATCCCGCAAGCGGCGGCTGAGCCAGATTCCGTGGTGCGGCCGCTGACGCCATGCCACTGACGAGATGGTATGCATAGTGTTCAGGTGGCCGATAACACGCTGCAGATGCTGTTCCAGGGTGCTTAACGGTCCGTGGGAAAGCATCTCTGGCGCTTCCAGAATATTCACATCCCCTGAGCTGCCAGGCCCGTCATACTCCAGTCGCTGCTGACAGCGTTGCAGCGCAATTTCACACGATTGCAGGTATCGTTGCGCCAGATCCGGCGTGAGCATCGTATGCTCGCGCGCCAGCGTGGTCATCGCATTGATGTGTTCGACGATAAACTGGCTGTGCGTCACCCACAGCTTCATATCTTCCAGATAATGGGTGTTGAAGCCGGGTTCCTGCATCGCCTGATTGAGCGAGTTGAACAACGTGTTGTGTGCCTGGTTGACCCGCATACGTTGCCAGGCGAGCGGCGTCGGTTGCGGATCGTTGCTTAGAATCAGGCGAATGGCCTCCTGATCGGCCTCCAGCGCGTCATGGGCGTTTTTACGCAACAGACCGCTCTGCCATTGCGGCCACAGCCAGACGGTACCCCCGAATGCAATCAGGCAGCCTATGACCGTATCGACAAATCGCGGGATAATGAACTGCTCGCCGTCCAGCGTCAGGAGTTGTAAGGTATACACCGCGGTGATGGTAAATCCTACCGTCGCCCAACCGTAGTTTTTCCGGATGGTCAGATAGCTGACCAGGGTGATTGCCAGCATCAGCGCCAGCGTATACCCCTCAGGAATATGAAAGTGCAGCGTCACGCCTGCGATAATCAGCCCCACCAGCGTTCCCGCCGAACGGTGCAGAATACGCACGCGGGTGGCACCGTAACCATTTTGCGTCACAAACAGAACGGTCATTAGGATCCAGTAAGGTTTCGGCAGATGTAACGCGGACCCCATCAGACTGGCAATGCTGAGCATTACGCTGATACGCCCGGCGTTACGCAGCGCCGGAGATTTCAACGAGAGGTAGTTTTTCAGCGCCGGCAGCAGCGGTAACCGACGCTGTTTGTCGGCCATCAGATCGCGGGCGTAGAGTGGGCGCTGAGTGCGAAGCACGCGGGCGATACGGCTGAAATGCCAGTAACAGAACTGCCCTACGGGGTTATCCGGATGCTGATTAGCAATTTTTTCCAGCGCGCCAATCTGCTTTTGCATGGTGAACCGCGTCGGCAGTCGGTGATAGAGAATGTCATCCGCCAGTACGCGCAGGCGAGCGGCGACCGTTTGCGCATTCCAGCGAATCACCTGTTCCGCATGGCTGCGTTCGACCAGCTTTTGCACTTCTTCCGGCTGATGCAGACTGACGGAGATATGCTCCTGCAGATCCAGCGCTTCCTGAAAGGCGCGCAGCATCCGCTTGTAGTCATTGTTGCGGTGCGCCGACAGCATGTGCATCTGCTGATAGCACTGGGTGATGAGGTCGACCGCTTTCTGCTGGCGCATCAGCAGTGGCGGCAGGGCTTTTTCCGGATCAGTATGCTGGGTCAGCATACTGTATTTGGCTTCGCAGTAATCCGCCAGTTCACGGTATAACAGGCTCAGCGACTCGCGAAGCGGCTGTTCGCGCCAGAGCCAAAACCAGAACCAGTTAAACAATCCGTACCATAGCGTGCCCAATGCGTAGATCAGCAGAGGCTCCCAGACCGGCATGTTCCCCGCGAGGCTCAGTGTGAAAATCGCTGCAATCAGCGAGGCTGGAAGCAGGCGGGCGTGAAGGGAGCTCAATTCCGCAGTGACGCCGAGCGTGAGCGTTAGTCCGGTCAGGATCAGGGGTAACGGTATCGCCTGCGCCAGCAGCAGTTGCATGATCAGGCTACAGCCGGCAAACAGCGACGCCCCGATAATCAGGCGTTTGAAAAAGCGTTTGTGCGGAGTATCAAGCCCGGCAATGTTGCAGCAGGCGGGAACGAGAGAGAAGAGCAGGCCAAGATGTAACTGCCCGATGAGCAGGCCGACGGCCACGGGCAAACAGAGCACCAGTGTTTGACGTAGTGCATAGTTGATTTCTGGGTGATAAATCAGTCTGCGCCACATTGGCAAAACAAAAATGACGCGCTATCGGGTAGCGCGTCATTTTCGATGAGATTAACGAGTGCCGTAAACGACGATCGTTTTACCGTGAGCGGAGATCAGGTTCTGATCTTCCAGCATCTTCAGAATACGACCAACGGTTTCGCGAGAGCAGCCAACGATCTGGCCAATCTCCTGGCGAGTGATTTTGATCTGCATACCGTCCGGGTGAGTCATCGCATCAGGCTGTTTCGCCAGATTCAGCAGCGTCTGGGCGATACGACCGGTCACATCGAGGAAGGCCAGGTTACCGACTTTCTCCGAAGTAACTTGCAGGCGGCGAGCCATTTGGGAAGACAGGCGCATCAGAATATCTGGGTTCACCTGGATCAACTGGCGGAATTTCTTGTAGGAAATTTCAGCCACTTCACACGCTGTTTTCGCTCGAACCCATGCGCTACGTTCCTGGCCTTCTTCAAACAGGCCCAGTTCGCCAATGAAATCACCCTGATTCAGATAAGAAAGGATCATTTCTTTCCCTTCCTCATCTTTAATCAACACTGCCACTGAGCCTTTAACGATGTAGTACAACGTTTCTGCTTTTTCACCCTGGTGAATCAGCGTGCTCTTGGACGGGTACTTATGAATGTGGCAATGAGACAAGAACCATTCAAGTGTCGGGTCTGTTTGCGGTTTGCCAAGCACCATGCGCGATTATCCTCTGTTATAAGCTGTCTCCAGAGCCAAAAAAATCCGCTGTCTCTGGGGTTGCAAAAATGTGCTTCCCTCGTCCTGGGAAGAGGCCGTCAAAAACGAACTGCAGCCTTTAATGTGAAGTCCTCTGCATACATGCAGTACATCAATGTATTACTGTAGCATCCTGACTGTTTTAGCATAGCTTTAGCCGTGTGTCTCCTGGTGTCTCGCTTCAGCATGACGGAGGTCGCCTTCCGTTGCGAGAATTGTTATGTACGCGTAATCTGTCAGGAAAATTGACGCACTGGAGTTAAAAAATATGCAAGCGCGTGTTAAATGGGTTGAAGGGTTAACCTTCCTGGGTGAGTCGGCTTCCGGTCACCAGATTTTGATGGACGGTAACTCCGGTGATAAAGCGCCGAGCCCGATGGAAATGGTGTTGATGGCGGCAGGGGGGTGCAGCGCGATTGACGTGGTTTCTATCCTGCAAAAAGGTCGTCAGGATGTGACGAACTGCGAAGTGAAACTGACGTCAGAACGTCGCGAAGAGGCACCCCGCCTGTTCACCCACATCAATCTGCATTTTATTGTCACGGGTCACGACCTGAAGGATGCCGCCGTTTCGCGTGCGGTCGATCTGTCGGCAGAGAAGTATTGCTCCGTGGCGTTGATGCTGGAAAAAGCGGTCAATATTACCCATTCGTATGAAGTGATTGCTGCCTGATGGCACTGCACTTATCAGGCCTACGACAGGAGTAGGCCGGATAACGCAACGCCGCCATCCGGCAAAATCTTACCTTACTCGATTTTTTTCCCTTCCATCAGTCGCTGTACCAACGGCAACATAATCAGCTCCATGGCCAGCCCCATTTTGCCGCCAGGCACTACCAATGTATTGATGTGAGAAATGAATGAACCTTGCAGCATTGCCAGCAGCCAGGGGAAATCGATCCCTTCCAGATTGCGGAAATGAATCACCACAAAGCTCTCATCCAGCGATGGAATACCTTTGGCTGCAAACGGGTTTGACGTGTCCACGGTGGGGACGCGCTGAAAGTTAATGTGGGTGCGGGAGAACTGCGGCGTAATGTAGTTGATGTAGTCGTCCATAGAACGCACCACGGAATCCATCACCGCTTCACGAGAATGGCCCCGCTCGCTGGTATCACGGATCAGTTTCTGGATCCACTCCAGGTTAACGATGGGGACAACGCCGACCAGCAGGTCAACATGGCTTGCGACCTCATGCTGCGGTGTGACGACACCGCCGTGCAGGCCTTCATAGAACAGCACGTCTGTAGGTTCCGGCAGGGGTTGCCACGGGGTGAAGGTCCCTGGTACCTGGTTCCACGGGACCGCTTCATCGTAGGTATGCAGATATTTGCGCGACTGGCCTTTACCCGTCTGACCGTACTCAACAAACGTCTGTTCCAGCAGACCGAAGTCATTGGCGTCGGGGCCAAAATAGCTGATGTGGCGTCCGGCATCGCGCGCTTTGCGGATCGCCATATCCATTTCCGGGCGGGTATAGCGATGAAAACTGTCGCCTTCCACCTCGGCGGCGCGCAGGTTGAGCTGCGCAAAAATTTTACGAAACGCGAGGCTGGTGGTGGTGGTCCCCGCGCCGCTGGATCCTGTTACCGCTATCACCGGATGTTTGGCAGACATGTTAACTCCATCAATAAATTGATTTTTTATTATAGTCGGCCGATAGCGTGCAGGTTATTCGCGAAATGGTTTGTGCGGCATGATGTTGACGGTTTCGTGCAACTCGGACCACACCAGTATCGCTTCTCCACACTGCAACTGGCGTTTAACGTCGGCGACTTTTTGCTCAAGGGTACGTTCATGTTCACCATAATCGGTGCCTTCGCGCAACACAAAGCTTTCGATCAGATTGTCCAGCGTCTCGGGGGAAAGGTCTTGCCAGGGGATCTGCATAATTATGCCTCCAGGTACGGTGTCAGCCAGTCAGGAATGCGCGACTCGAGCCACATTTCTGGCCGACGCAATGTCCCGCCGATAAACCCGACGTGACCGCCGTGTTCCGTTAACTGATATTCCACCTGCGGCGGTAAATCTTCCGCTTTGGGGATCACATGACTGTCCATAAACGGGTCGTCTTTCGCGTGGATGATCAGCGTCGGAATGGCGATGTCACTGAGCAAGGGCATTGCGCTACACTGACGATAGTAGTCGATAGCATCGGCGAAACCGTGAATTTTGGCGGTGATGAGATCGTCAAACTCACGGATACGGCGCAAGGATTTCAATTGCGCCAGGCTTACCGGTAGCGAACCGGGATAGGCCGCCAGCTTGCGTGACGCGTTAGCCTTCAGCAGGTTGAGCAGATAGCGCTGATAAACACGGGAAAAGCCTTTATCCATATGGTAGCTGCAGGCTTCCAGCACAAAGGGCGCTGAGACAATGACCGCCGCGTCGAGCGGGATGTTTTTTCCCTCTTTTGCCAGCAGACACGCCAGCACGTTTCCGCCAAGCGAATAGCCCACGGCGGCCGTTGGCGCATTGCCAAATTCCCGCTGCAACCAGCCTAAGAACCAGGTCCCGTCTTCGGTTTCGCCCGAGTGATAAATGCGATTCAGACGATTGGGCTCGCCGCTGCAGCCGCGAAAGTGCATCACCACGCCAAGCCAGCCACGATTCTTTGCCGCTTCAATCAGGCCATGCGCGTACGGACTGTTCAGACTGCCTTCCAGACCATGAAACACCACCAGGCGCGGCTTATGCTTCGCCTGATGCGGATCTTCACTCCATGCCAGATCGACAAAGTCGCCGTCGGGTAATTCCAGACGCTGCCAGTGAGCGTCGAAATTCACTTTTCGCCGGATCAAACGCGGCAGCATGGTCTGCAAATGACAGTTACTGATACCGCGCATCGGGCGAAATTCGTCACTGCTGCCGTTCGGCATTTCAGGATCGTGAAGGATTACGTGTGTCATCGCCGTTACTCGCTCAGCATCTGCTCGAGTTGCTCCTGGGCGTCCAGCCAGGCCATTTCGCACTCTTCCAGTCCGGCTTTGGCGCTGGCCTGCTGTTGCAGACATTCCGTCAGTTCGGCTTTGCGGCTCTGGTCGTAAAGTTCGCTGTCGCCCAGCTTCTCTTCCGCCTGCGCCAACTGTGCGTTCAGTTTCTCCATCTCTTTTTCCAGACGGGCTATCTCCTTACGCAGCGGCTGGGTTTGCGTGCGCAGTTCGGCTTCACGACGCTTCTGATCTTTACGCGCCTGCGCGCTGTTGACGTTCTCTTTTGGGGCGTCGTCAGCCTGGTTTTCCTGCTTCTGCACGTCGCTCAGCCACTGCTGATAATCTTCCAGATCGCCATCGAACGGTTCGACCTTGCGGTCATGCACCAGATACAGATCGTCGGTCGTGGAGCGCAGCAAATGGCGGTCGTGCGAGACCACCACCAGTGCGCCTTCAAATTCAATCAACGCTTCGGTCAACGCCTGACGCATGTCGAGATCAAGGTGGTTGGTCGGTTCATCGAGCAGCAGCAGGTTCGGCCGCTGCCAGACGATCAGCGCCAGCACCAGTCGTGCCTTTTCGCCACCGGAGAAACGGCGTGTCTCTTCGCTGACTTTATCTCCCTGGAAGCCGAAACCGCCCAGATAATCGCGTAGCTTCTGTTCCAGCTCTTGTGGCGCCAGTCGCACCAGATGCTGCAACGGCGACTCATCCGCGTGCAAATACTCGAGCTGGTGTTGAGCGAAGTAACCGAGCTTGATGCCCTTCGCCAGCCCGATTTCACCGCTGACGGGAGTCAGTTCACCTGCCAGCAGTTTGATGAGCGTGGATTTACCCGCGCCGTTACGTCCCAGCAGGCCAATGCGCGAACCCGGCACCAGGTTCAGTTTGATCGAGTCCAGGATAATGCGTTCACCATAACCGGCGCTCACTTTCTCCATTTTCAGCAGCGGGTTCGGCAGGCTCTCCGGCGCGCGGAAGCTGAAATGGAACGGGTTGTCGACATGCGCCGGGGCAATCAGCTCCATGCGTTCCAGCATCTTGATACGGCTCTGCGCCTGCTTCGCTTTCGTGGCTTTGGCGCGGAAGCGATCAATGTAGCTTTGCAGATGCGCCACGCGCTCCTGTTGGCTTTCGTACATCGCCTGCTGCTGGGCCAGACGCGTTGCACGTTGAATTTCAAACGCGCTGTAGTTGCCGGTGTACTCGAACAGGGTTTGCTGTTCGATATGAATGATTTTATCCACCACCGGATCGAGGAAGTCGCGGTCGTGGGAGATCAGAATCAGAGTGCCCTGATAGCTCTTCAGCCATTTTTCCAGCCAGATAACTGCATCCAGATCGAGGTGGTTGGTCGGTTCATCGAGCAGGAGGAGATCGGAGCGACAAATTAACGCCTGGGCCAGGTTGAGACGCATACGCCAGCCGCCGGAAAAGTCGCTCACCGGACGTTCCAGTTGTTCATTAGAGAAGCCGAGACCATGCAACAGGCTGGCAGCGCGGGAACGCACGGTCCAGGCGTCGATGGCATCCAGCTTGCCGTGGACGGTGGCAATGGCGTGTCCATCGTTACGTTCGTTGGCGTCGTGCAACTGCGCTTCCAGTTGACGGTATTCGCGGTCGCCGTCAATGACATATTCCAGCGCGGGCTGGGGCAGTGCCGGTGTTTCCTGATTTACCCATGCCAGTTGCCAGCTTCCGGGGAAGGTAAAACCGCCGGCATCTGCGCTGATTTCATTTTTCAGCAATGCCAGCAGGGTAGATTTCCCGCAGCCGTTCTTACCCACCAGACCGACTTTCTGGCCCGGATTGATGGTGGCAGTGGCATTGTCCAGTAAGACGCGCACGCCGCGACGAATTTGTAACGAGGAGAAAACAATCATAAGGCGCCGTATGTTCAGACTATGTTAATTTATCATTATGATAATGTAAGGTGTGGGCCATTTTCCGCACCGGGCCGCAATGGTAGCCCAAAACGACGACTATACACAAAAACAGAAACAAAACCGGGAGGGGGATGATGTCTCAGCCAGCAAAGGTCTTGCTGCTGTATGCCCATCCGGAATCTCAGGACTCGGTGGCAAATCGGGTACTGCTTAAGCCGGCCACGCAGCTCAGCAACGTTACGGTGCACGATCTCTACGCGCACTATCCTGATTTTTTTATCGATATCCCGCATGAGCAGGCGTTACTGCGTGAGCATGACGTGATCGTGTTTCAGCATCCGCTGTACACCTATAGCTGTCCGGCGCTGCTCAAAGAGTGGCTGGATCGCGTGTTGAGCCGTGGCTTTGCCAGCGGCCCCGGGGGAAATCAGCTTGCGGGAAAGTACTGGCGCAGCGTCATCACCACCGGTGAACCGGAGAGCGCCTATCGCTATGACGCGCTGAATCGCTATCCAATGAGCGATGTATTGCGGCCATTCGAACTGACGGCAGGAATGTGCCGAATGCACTGGCTGAGTCCCATTATTATCTACTGGGCCAGACGACAAAGCGCGCAGGAGCTGGAAAGCCATGCAAAAGCGTATGGCGACTGGCTTGCTCATCCCGTTCCTGTGGGAGGCCGCTGATGGAAGGTTCCGATTTATTGACCGCGGGAGTGCTGTTTCTCTTCGCGGCGGTGGCTGCGGTGCCTCTGGCATCGCGGCTGGGTATTGGCGCCGTGTTGGGCTATTTGCTGGCGGGGATTGCCATTGGTCCGTGGGGACTGGGGTTCATCAGCGACGTGGATGAAATTCTCCACTTCTCCGAACTGGGCGTTGTGTTCCTGATGTTTATCATCGGACTGGAGCTGAATCCGTCGAAACTCTGGCAGCTTCGACGTTCTATCTTTGGCGTCGGAGCGGCGCAGGTTTTGCTCAGCGCGGCGCTGTTGGCCGGATTGCTGATGTTGACTGATTTCTCATGGCAGGCGGCGGTCGTCGGCGGGATAGGCCTCGCGATGTCGTCAACTGCGATGGCGCTGCAGCTGATGCGCGAAAAAGGGATGAACCGCAGCGAATCCGGGCAGTTGGGCTTTTCGGTTTTACTGTTCCAGGATCTGGCTGTGATCCCGGCATTAGCGCTGGTGCCGCTGTTAGCCGGGTCGGCGGATGAAAACTTTGACTGGATGAAGATCGGCATGAAGGTGCTGGCGTTTGCCGGCATGCTGATTGGCGGACGCTATTTGCTGCGCCCGGTATTCCGGTTTATTGCGGCGTCCGGTGTGCGCGAAGTGTTTACCGCCGCCACGCTGCTGCTGGTGCTGGGATCGGCACTGTTTATGGATGCGCTGGGGCTGTCGATGGCGCTCGGCACGTTTATCGCGGGGGTGCTGCTAGCGGAAAGCGAATACCGGCATGAGCTGGAAACCGCGATCGATCCGTTCAAGGGACTGCTGCTGGGCCTCTTCTTCATTTCGGTCGGGATGTCGCTCAATCTGGGCGTGCTGTACACCCATCTGTTGTGGGTCGTGGCAAGCGTGGTGGTGCTGGTGGCGGTCAAAACGCTGGTCCTTTATCTGCTGGCGCGACTGTACGGTCTGCGCAGTTCTGAAAGAATGCAGTTTGCTGGCGTATTGAGTCAGGGGGGAGAGTTTGCCTTTGTGCTGTTCTCGAGCGCGTCATCGCAGCGGCTGTTTCAGGGCGACCAGATGGCGCTTCTGCTGGTGACCGTCACGCTGTCGATGATGACCACGCCGATGCTGATGAAGCTTATCGACAAATGGCTTTCCCGCCAGCTTAACGGTCCGGATGAAGAAGATGAAATGCCGTGGGTCGAGGATGACAAGCCGCAGGTCATCGTGGTGGGCTTTGGTCGTTTTGGTCAGGTCATCGGTCGTTTGCTGATGGCAAATAAGATGCGCATTACCGTGCTGGAGCGGGACATCAGTGCGGTGAATCTGATGCGCAAATACGGCTATAAGGTTTATTACGGTGATGCGACGCAGGTGGACCTGCTGCGTTCTGCCGGCGCCGAGGCGGCGGAATCCATCGTCATTACCTGTAATGAGCCGGAAGATACGATGAAGCTGGTGGAAATTTGCCAACAGCATTTTCCGCATTTGCATATTCTTGCGCGCGCGCGCGGACGTGTCGAAGCACATGAGTTATTACAGGCTGGGGTCGTGCAGTTTTCCCGTGAGACCTTCTCCAGTGCACTGGAGCTGGGGCGCAAGACGCTGGTGTCGTTGGGAATGCATCCCCATCAGGCGCAGCGGGCGCAACTGCATTTCCGCCGGCTGGATATGCGGATGCTGAGGGAGCTCATCCCGATGCATACCGATACGCTACAAATCTCTCGCGCCAGAGAAGCCAGACGCGAGCTGGAGGAGATTTTCCAGCGCGAGATGCAACAAGAACGACGCCAACTGGATGGCTGGGATGAATTCGAATAGAGGATAAGTATGGCAATCCGTAAACGTTTTATTGCAGGGGCGAAATGCCCTTCCTGCCAGGCGCAGGATTCTCTGGCGATGTGGCGCGAGAATAATATCGATATTGTTGAATGTGTTAAGTGCGGGCATCAGATGCGGGAAGCGGATAAAGAAGTCCGCGATCACGTGCGCAAAGAAGAGCAAGTGATCGGGATCTTTCATCCAGACTAGCGATATGGCCCGAGATTTTTTAAGCTAAGGGGTACACAGGTGCAGATTTCCGCTACAATCTGCGCCAGCAATTTTCCCACGCTCAGGAGATATCATGAAAGTAGCAAAAGACCTGGTGGTCAGCCTGGCCTATCAGGTACGTACAGAAGACGGTGTGTTGGTTGATGAGTCTCCGGTGAGTGCGCCGCTGGACTACCTGCATGGTCACGGTTCCCTGATCTCTGGCCTGGAAACAGCGCTGGAAGGTCACGATGTTGGCGACAAATTTGATGTTGCTGTAGGCGCGAACGACGCTTACGGTCAGTACGACGAAAACCTGGTGCAGCGCGTTCCTAAAGACGTTTTCATGGGCGTTGATGAACTGCAGGTTGGCATGCGTTTCCTGGCTGAAACTGACCAGGGTCCGGTACCGGTAGAAATTACCGAAGTGGAAGACGACCACGTTGTGGTTGATGGCAACCACATGCTTGCAGGTCAGAATCTGAAGTTCAACGTTGAAGTTGTGGCGATCCGTGAAGCGACCGAAGAAGAGCTGGCTCATGGCCACGTTCACGGTGCGCACGGTCACGACCATGAGCACGATCACGACGGCTGCTGCGGCGGTCACGGCCATGACCACGGTCACGAGCACGGCGGCGAAGGCTGCTGCGGTGGTGGCGGTAAAGGCAACGGCGGCTGCGGTTGCCACTAAAAGGTCATAATGCCTGATGGCGCTACGCTTATCAGGCCTACGGGTTCATTGGTATGAGTAGGCCGGATAAGGCGCTTGCGCCGCCATCCGGCAATGAGCCACAAAAAAGCGGGATAAACCCGCTTTTTTTATGTCTCAATAATGAGGCGGCGGCGTCTCTTCGGCCTGAGAGGCGATATTGGAAGGCTGGCTCGCCTTGAGTTTCTCCGTCAGCAGTCGCAGATGATCGCGCAATTTGGCCATTTCCATCTCGTGAGCGGTTACCGTTACGTTGAGCTCTTCAATGGTGATTTCCTGAAAAGCCAGCCGACTTTCCAGCTCGGCCAGTCGGGTTTCCATCGTTGTATCCTGCATGATTCACCTCATCGATTGTCTCTGGTCGCGGCGGATTCTACTTAACTTTATCCGAATACACAGCCCCGATTCCTTCTCATCGAAACTAATTTAAACAAAAAGAGTCTCAAAAGAAGCGATTATCAGGTATGTCTGTATGTTGATTTGTTCAACAACGCTTTATAGTACGCTTCTCACATAAAAGTTAACCATGGGGTGAGATGCCCCGGCCCTGGAGATATGGATGAAATCACTGTTTAAAGTCACTCTGCTGGCGACCACGATGGCCGTTGCTCTGCACGCCCCGATCACCTTCGCAGCCGAAGCCGCAAAACCGGCCGCTGCTGCTGACAGCAAAGCCGCGTTCAAAAATGACGACCAGAAATCGGCTTATGCACTGGGCGCATCGCTGGGCCGCTATATGGAAAACTCCCTGAAAGAGCAGGAAAAACTGGGCATCAAACTGGACAAAGACCAACTGATCGCCGGCGTTCAGGATGCGTTTGCTGATAAGAGCAAACTGTCTGACCAGGAAATCGAACAGACTCTGCAAGCATTTGAAGCACGCGTGAAAGCCTCCGCTCAGGCGAAGATGGAAAAAGACGCGGCTGACAACGAAACCAAAGGCAAAGAATTCCGCACCAAGTTTGCGAAAGAGAAAGATGTGAAGACCTCTTCAACGGGCCTGCTCTACAAAGTGGAGAAAGCCGGTACGGGCGAAGCGCCGAAAGACAGCGACACTGTGGTGGTGAACTACAAAGGGACGCTGATCGACGGTAAAGAGTTCGATAACTCCTATACCCGTGGCGAGCCGCTCTCTTTCCGTCTGGACGGTGTGATTCCTGGCTGGACTGAAGGTCTGAAGAACATTAAGAAAGGCGGGAAGATCAAGATGGTTATCCCACCAGAGCTGGCTTACGGTAAAACCGGCGTTCCGGGGATCCCGGCTAACTCCACGCTGGTATTCGACGTAGAACTGCTGGATATCAAGCCGGCACCGAAGGCGGATGACAAGCCAGAAGCAGCAGCAGAAGCTGATGCAAAAGCAGCAGATGCCGCTAAAAAATAAAAATTGAGAACCGCCGCCGAACAGAGCGGCGGTTTTTTTTAGCAGGCCGGATACACACAAAAAATCATTCAAGTTGCATCAAGGCGGTAAGGGAGTGAATCCCCTGGCGCGTACATAAGTACGTAACTGGGGCGAACGAGCGAAACCAACGCTGAGGCAGCCTGAAGGATGACGTGTATAATTAATAGTGGAAAGTGGAAGCCCCTCTGTATTAATTTAACCATCCACAAAATTAATGAGCCTGCCCTGAAAACATAACGACAGGCTCCTGAAAAGGAGTGTTTTTTTTCATGTCCAGGTCGCTTTTAACCAACGAAACCAGTGAGCTCGACTTACTGGATCAACGTCCTTTCGATCAGACCGACTTTGATATTTTGAAATCCTACGAAGCGGTGGTGGACGGGTTAGCGATGCTCATTGGTTCCCACTGTGAAATCGTATTGCACTCTTTGCAGGATTTGAAATGTTCCGCCATTCGTATTGCCAATGGTGAACACACGGGACGTAAAATCGGTTCACCGATTACTGACCTTGCGTTACGAATGCTGCACGATATGACCGGTGCAGATAGCAGCGTTTCCAAATGCTATTTTACCCGTGCGAAAAGCGGCGTTCTGATGAAGTCAGTGACGATTGCCATTCGCAATCGCGAGCATCGCGTGATTGGTCTGCTGTGCATCAACATGAACCTTGATGTCCCGTTCTCGCAGATCATGAATACCTTTATTCCGCCGGAGACCCCGGAAGTCGGATCGTCTGTTAACTTCGCCTCTTCTGTAGAAGATCTGGTGACGCAGACGCTGGAGTTCACCATTGAAGAGGTGAACGCCGATCGTAATGTCTCCAATAATGCCAAGAACCGCCAGATCGTTCTGAATCTGTATGAGAAAGGCATCTTCGATATTAAGGACGCGATCAACCAGGTTGCCGATCGTCTGAATATCTCTAAACACACCGTGTACCTCTATATTCGCCAGTTCAAGAGCGGTGACTTCCAGGGGCAAGATAAGTAATGCGTTTTGCCATTGTGGTTACCGGTCCGGCATATGGTACCCAGCAGGCGAGCAGCGCACTGCAGTTTGCTCAGGCGCTGATTGAAGAAGGCCATACGTTAAGCAGCGTCTTTTTCTATCGGGAAGGCGTGTATAACGCCAACCAACTGACCTCTCCGGCCAGTGATGAATTTGATCTGGTCCGGGCCTGGCAACAAATGAATACACAGCATGGCGTTGAACTGAACATCTGTGTGGCGGCGGCACTGCGTCGCGGTGTGGTTGATGAAACTGAAGCGGGCAGGCTGGGGCTGGCGTCTGCCAATCTGCAGCCGGGTTTTACCCTCAGCGGACTGGGCGCGCTGGCGCAAGCCTCACTGACCTGCGATCGCGTGGTACAGTTCTGATGAAACGTATTGCCTTTGTCTTTTCCACCATGCCGCACGGGAGTGCATCGGGTCGCGAAGGGCTGGACGCGCTGCTGGCCACCTCGGCATTAACCGAAGAGATCGGCGTCTTCTTTATTGGTGATGGCGTTTTTCAGATCCTGCAGGGACAAAAACCGGATGTCATTCTGGCCCGCGACTATATTGCGACCTTCAAACTGCTGGGACTGTACGATATCAAACAGTGCTGGTTATGTGCCGCCTCGCTGCGCGAGAGGGGACTCGGGGAAGGCGTAAGTTTTGTCGTTGATGCGACACCGCTGGAGCCAGAAGCGCTGCGTCGCGAACTGGGCAACTACGATGTCATCCTGAGGTTTTGAGGTTCTCATGCTGCATACTTTACACCGCTCCGCGTGGCACTCTGATTTCTCTGCTATTCAGCGCCTGATCGCAGAAGGCGATGAACTTTTATTGCTCCAGGATGGCGTCGTCGTCGCAGTAGAAGGCAGCCGCTTCCTTGAAAGCCTGCAAAATACCCCCATAACTGTTTACGCACTGAAAGAAGACATTGAAGCTCGCGGTTTGGGTGGTCAAATTTCAGACAGTGTCGTCAGGGTTGACTATACTGACTTCGTCAGACTTACGGTTAAGCACGCCAGCCAGATGGCCTGGTGATTGTGTGATCGTTGTATATTTCTTGACACCTTTTCGACACCGCCCTAAAATTCGGCGTCCTCATATTGTATGAGGTCGTTTTATTACGTGTTTACGAAGCAAAAGCTAAAACCAGGAGCTATTTAATGGCAACAGTTAACCAGCTGGTACGCAAACCACGCGCTCGCAAAGTTGCAAAAAGCAACGTGCCTGCGCTGGAAGCATGCCCGCAAAAACGTGGTGTATGTACTCGTGTATATACTACCACTCCTAAAAAACCGAACTCCGCACTGCGTAAAGTATGCCGTGTTCGTCTGACTAACGGTTTCGAAGTGACTTCCTACATCGGTGGTGAAGGTCACAACCTGCAGGAGCACTCCGTGATCCTGATCCGTGGCGGTCGTGTTAAAGACCTCCCGGGTGTTCGTTACCACACCGTACGCGGTGCGCTTGACTGCTCTGGCGTTAAAGACCGTAAGCAAGCTCGCTCCAAGTATGGCGTGAAGCGTCCTAAGGCTTAATGGTTCTCCGTTAAGTAAGGCCAAACGTTTTAACTTAAATGTCAAACTAAACTCGTAGAGTTTTGGACAATCCTGAATTAACAACGGAGTATTTCCATGCCACGTCGTCGCGTCATTGGTCAGCGTAAAATTCTGCCGGATCCGAAGTTCGGATCAGAACTGCTGGCTAAATTTGTAAATATCCTGATGGTAGATGGTAAAAAATCTACTGCCGAAACAATCGTATACAGCGCGCTGGAGACCCTGGCTCAGCGCTCTGGTAAATCTGAACTGGAAGCTTTCGAAGTAGCTCTCGAAAACGTGCGCCCGACTGTCGAAGTTAAGTCTCGCCGCGTTGGTGGTTCTACTTATCAGGTACCAGTTGAAGTCCGTCCGGTTCGTCGTAATGCCCTGGCAATGCGTTGGATCGTTGAAGCTGCTCGTAAACGCGGTGATAAATCCATGGCTCTGCGCCTGGCGAACGAACTTTCTGATGCTGCAGACAACAAAGGTACTGCAGTTAAGAAACGTGAAGACGTTCACCGTATGGCAGAAGCCAACAAGGCGTTCGCACACTACCGTTGGTAATCCCTTCGGAGTTTTAGTCACCAGGCGGGCGCTTCCAGTAAGCAGCCCGCTTTGGGCTACTTAAATTGAACGCCTAAAAGATAAACGAGGAATCAAATGGCTCGTACAACACCCATCGCACGCTACCGTAACATCGGTATCAGTGCGCACATCGACGCCGGTAAAACCACTACTACCGAACGTATTCTGTTCTACACCGGTGTAAACCATAAAATCGGTGAAGTTCATGACGGCGCGGCCACCATGGACTGGATGGAGCAGGAGCAGGAACGTGGTATTACTATCACTTCCGCAGCGACTACTGCATTCTGGTCTGGTATGGCTAAGCAGTATGAACCGCATCGTGTAAACATCATCGACACCCCGGGGCACGTTGACTTCACAATCGAAGTAGAACGTTCCATGCGTGTTCTTGATGGTGCGGTAATGGTTTACTGCGCAGTTGGTGGTGTTCAGCCGCAGTCTGAAACCGTATGGCGTCAGGCAAACAAATATAAAGTTCCGCGCATTGCGTTCGTTAACAAAATGGACCGTATGGGTGCGAACTTCCTGAAAGTTGTTGGTCAGATCAAAACCCGTCTGGGCGCGAACCCTGTTCCGCTGCAGCTGGCAATTGGCGCTGAAGAAGCGTTCACCGGTGTTGTTGACCTGGTGAAAATGAAAGCCATCAACTGGAACGAAGCAGATGCAGGCGTTACCTTCACTTATGAAGATATCCCGGCTGACATGCAGGAACTGGCTGAAGAATGGCACCAGAACCTGATCGAGTCCGCTGCGGAAGCTTCTGAAGAGCTGATGGAGAAATACCTGGGTGGTGAAGAACTGACTGAAGAAGAGATCAAAAAAGCTCTGCGTCAGCGCGTTCTGAACAACGAAATCATCCTGGTAACCTGTGGTTCTGCATTTAAGAACAAAGGTGTTCAGGCGATGCTGGATGCGGTAATTGATTACCTGCCATCCCCGGTTGACGTACCTGCGATCAACGGTATCCTGGACGACGGTAAAGATACGCCTGCTGAGCGTCACGCTAGCGACGAAGAGCCTTTCTCTGCACTGGCATTCAAAATCGCTACCGACCCGTTCGTGGGTAACCTGACCTTCTTCCGTGTGTACTCCGGTGTGGTTAACTCTGGTGATACCGTACTGAACTCCGTGAAATCTGCACGTGAGCGTTTCGGCCGTATCGTTCAGATGCACGCTAACAAACGTGAAGAGATCAAAGAAGTTCGCGCGGGCGACATCGCTGCTGCGATCGGTCTGAAAGACGTAACCACTGGTGACACCCTGTGTGACCCGGATGCGCCGATCATTCTGGAGCGTATGGAATTCCCTGAGCCGGTAATTTCCATCGCCGTAGAACCGAAAACCAAAGCTGACCAGGAAAAAATGGGTCTGGCTCTGGGTCGTCTGGCTAAAGAAGACCCGTCATTCCGCGTATGGACTGACGAAGAATCTAACCAGACCATTATCGCCGGTATGGGTGAACTGCACCTCGACATCATCGTTGACCGTATGAAGCGTGAATTCAACGTTGAAGCGAACGTCGGTAAACCTCAGGTTGCTTACCGCGAAGCGATTCGTGCGAAAGTTACCGATATCGAAGGTAAACACGCCAAGCAGTCTGGTGGTCGCGGTCAGTATGGTCATGTTGTTATCGACATGTACCCACTGGAGCCGGGTTCTAACCCGAAAGGCTACGAGTTCGTCAACGACATTAAAGGTGGTGTAATCCCTGGCGAATACATCCCGGCCGTTGATAAAGGTATCCAGGAGCAGCTGAAAGCCGGCCCGCTGGCAGGTTACCCGGTTGTTGATATGGGTGTTCGTCTGCACTTCGGTTCTTACCATGACGTTGACTCCTCTGAACTGGCGTTTAAACTGGCTGCGTCTATTGCCTTTAAAGAAGGCTTTAAGAAAGCTAAACCAGTTCTGCTTGAGCCAATCATGAAGGTTGAGGTAGAAACGCCGGAAGAAAACACCGGTGATGTTATCGGTGACTTGAGCCGTCGTCGCGGTATGCTGCGCGGTCAGGAATCCGAAGTCACTGGCGTTAAGATCCACGCTGAAGTTCCGCTGTCTGAAATGTTCGGATATGCAACTCAGCTGCGTTCTCTGACCAAAGGTCGCGCATCGTACACTATGGAATTCCTGAAGTATGATGATGCACCGAACAACGTTGCTCAGGCCGTAATCGAAGCCCGTGGTAAATAATCCACAGGATTAAAACCTAAGTCCCGTGCTCTCTCCACAAGGGGAGAGCGCTATAGTAAGGAATATAGCCGTGTCTAAAGAAAAATTTGAACGTACAAAACCGCACGTTAACGTCGGCACCATCGGCCACGTTGACCACGGTAAAACTACCCTGACTGCTGCCATCACTACCGTACTGGCTAAAACCTACGGCGGTGCTGCTCGCGCATTCGATCAGATCGATAACGCGCCGGAAGAAAAAGCTCGTGGTATCACCATCAACACCTCTCACGTTGAATATGACACCCCGACTCGCCACTACGCGCACGTAGACTGCCCGGGCCACGCCGACTATGTTAAAAACATGATCACCGGTGCTGCGCAGATGGACGGCGCGATCCTGGTTGTTGCTGCGACTGACGGCCCGATGCCGCAGACTCGTGAGCACATCCTGCTGGGTCGTCAGGTAGGCGTTCCGTACATCATCGTGTTCCTGAACAAATGCGACATGGTTGATGACGAAGAGCTGCTGGAACTGGTAGAGATGGAAGTTCGTGAACTGCTGTCTCAGTACGATTTCCCGGGCGACGACACGCCGATCGTTCGTGGTTCTGCTCTGAAAGCGCTGGAAGGCGAAGCAGAGTGGGAAGCGAAAATCATCGAACTGGCTGGCTTCCTGGATTCTTACATCCCGGAACCAGAGCGTGCGATTGACAAGCCGTTCCTGCTGCCGATCGAAGACGTATTCTCCATCTCCGGTCGTGGTACCGTTGTTACCGGTCGTGTAGAGCGCGGTATCATCAAAGTTGGCGAAGAAGTTGAAATCGTTGGTATCAAAGAGACTGCCAAGTCTACCTGTACTGGCGTTGAAATGTTCCGCAAACTGCTGGACGAAGGCCGTGCGGGTGAGAACGTAGGTGTTCTGCTGCGTGGTATCAAACGTGAAGAAATCGAACGTGGTCAGGTACTGGCTAAGCCGGGTACCATCAAGCCGCACACAATGTTCGAATCTGAAGTGTACATTCTGTCCAAAGACGAAGGCGGCCGTCATACTCCGTTCTTCAAAGGCTACCGTCCGCAGTTCTACTTCCGTACCACTGACGTGACTGGCACCATCGAACTGCCGGAAGGCGTAGAGATGGTAATGCCGGGCGACAACATCAAAATGGTTGTTACCCTGATCCACCCGATCGCGATGGACGACGGTCTGCGTTTCGCAATCCGTGAAGGCGGCCGTACTGTTGGTGCGGGCGTTGTTGCTAAAGTAATGAGCTAATTATTTACTGATTAGTTCTGCACTTAAAAAGGGCGCTTCGGCGCCCTTTTTTGCTGCCTGTGATTTGGTTGTCACATTTACTCGCAATTTTTACTTCGCTCCCGTTGCGTAGAGAGAATTGTGCTATTGTAATCATAACTATTCTCATTTACACTTTGCACAGAAATTGAACGGGAGCGATCATGTACGTTTGTTTGTGTAATGGTGTAAGTGATAAAAAAATTCGCCAGGCGGTACGTCAGTTTCATCCTCAATCCTTCCAACAGTTACGCAAGTTTATACCTGTGGGAAATCAATGCGGTAAATGCGTTCGGGCAGCACGCGAAGTGATGCAGGATGAGTTAATGCAAATGCCAGAATTTAAAGAGATCGCCTGAGTCACACTCTTTTTTTTGACATCCCTGTAGCCCCATCTATGCTCTGGAGAGTGGAAGCGGAGGGACTATAAAATGAAAGGTGATGTTAAAATCATAAATTATCTCAATAAACTATTGGGAAATGAGCTTGTCGCGATCAACCAGTATTTTCTCCATGCACGTATGTTCAAAAATTGGGGACTTACCCGCCTCAATGACGTCGAGTACCATGAATCCATCGATGAGATGAAACACGCGGATAAATATATTGAGCGTATTTTGTTCCTGGAAGGGATCCCGAACCTGCAGGATCTCGGTAAGTTGGGGATTGGCGAAGATGTTGAAGAGATGCTGCAGTCCGATCTCAGATTAGAGCTCGAAGGGGCGAAAAACTTACGTGAAGCGATCGCCTATGCTGATACCGTTCATGATTATGTCAGCCGGGATATGATGATCGAAATCCTTGCGGATGAAGAAGGGCATATCGACTGGCTGGAGACTGAACTGGATCTCATCTCGAAAATTGGCCTGCAAAATTATCTGCAGTCGCAAATTAAAGTGACCAGTTAATCGCTTCAGAAGTGAAACGGTAACATCCGGTGATGAAACCCGCTGCCGCCAGAAATGGCCCAAAAGGCAGCGGGTTTTTTAATACCGACTTTCCATGAATTATCCCCAATGCTGCGATACCAGAACACGCTAACAGCGCCGCCCAAAAGACCAAAAATGGTAATGACATCCACCCATGCCAGGCACCCAGCGCGGCAAGGAATTTCACATCACCATAGCCGAGTCCTTCTCTCTTACGAACCAACCGATAGCTCCAGTAGATAAAGGCAAAACTGGCGTAGCCTGCAATGGCACCCCATACGGCATCTGCAAGTTGTGCCGGGATGATGCACAGGTGAAAGAGGAGTCCGCCCCACAACAATGGGCAGGTAAACCGGTCCGGCAGTTGTCCGCTGCGCACATCGCAGAAACTAAGAGACAAAGACAATGCGGTATATAGCAGCAGAAAGGGCAGGGCAGCGACCATCAGGTATCCTCCATCAATCCTGTCGCTACTTTAAAGAAGGCTAATGAGGGAGCAAGGTACTATTATGAGTATTGCGAGCGACTTTCCTGCTCAATTGCCGCGTTTCATTCACTACATAAAAGCCTGGAACCCTACTCGCATTACGGACGAAGTGATTAATATCTACGCGACACTTGCTTCAGTCTGATATTTACGTATAATGCGCGGGCTTGTCTTAATCGACGGCAGGTTCGATCTGAACCTCAGGTAGCCGATTTGGCTATCTAACAATGCTCCCAATCGGGGGGCTACGTAAGAACGGTTACACTCTCCCATCAATCGTAATGGGTCTGAGGAGTAATCATTTTCGTTTATAAAATAATTGGAGCTCTGGTCTCATGCAGAACCAAAGAATCCGTATCCGCCTTAAAGCGTTTGATCATCGTCTGATCGATCAATCAACCGCGGAAATCGTCGAGACTGCTAAGCGCACTGGTGCGCAAGTCCGTGGTCCGATCCCGCTGCCGACCCGCAAAGAGCGCTTCACCGTTCTGATCTCTCCGCACGTTAACAAAGACGCGCGCGATCAGTACGAAATCCGCACTCACAAGCGTCTGGTTGACATCGTTGAGCCAACCGAGAAAACCGTTGATGCTCTGATGCGTCTGGACCTGGCTGCCGGTGTAGACGTGCAGATCAGCCTGGGTTAATCAGGTCATCGAGCGATTGAGAGGTTGATACAATGATTGGTTTAGTCGGTAAAAAAGTGGGTATGACCCGCATCTTCACTGAAGATGGCGTCTCTATCCCAGTAACCGTAATCGAAGTTGAAGCAAACCGTGTTACTCAGGTTAAAGACCTGGCTAACGATGGCTATCGTGCTGTTCAGGTTACCACCGGTGCTAAAAAAGCTAACCGTGTAACCAAGCCGGAAGCTGGCCATTTCGCTAAAGCTGGCGTTGAAGCTGGCCGCGGCCTGTGGGAGTTCCGTCTGGCTGAAGGTGAAGAATTCACCGTTGGTCAGAGCATCAGCGTAGAACTGTTTGCTGAAGTTAAAAAAGTTGACGTAACTGGCACCTCTAAAGGTAAAGGTTTCGCTGGTACCGTTAAGCGCTGGAACTTCCGTACCCAGGACGCGACTCACGGTAACTCCTTGTCTCACCGCGTTCCGGGTTCTATCGGTCAGAACCAGACTCCGGGCAAAGTGTTCAAAGGCAAGAAGATGGCAGGTCAGCTGGGTAACGAACGTGTAACCGTTCAGAGCCTGGACGTAGTACGTGTTGACGCTGAGCGCAACCTGCTGCTGGTTAAAGGTGCTGTCCCGGGTGCTACCGGTAGCGACCTGATCGTTAAACCAGCTGTGAAGGCGTAAGGGGATAGCAATGGAATTAGTATTGAAAGACGCGCAGAGCGCGCTGACTGTTTCCGAAACTACCTTCGGTCGTGATTTCAACGAAGCGCTGGTTCACCAGGTTGTTGTTGCTTATGCAGCTGGTGCTCGTCAGGGTACTCGTGCTCAGAAGACTCGTGCTGAAGTAACTGGTTCCGGCAAAAAGCCGTGGCGCCAGAAAGGTACCGGCCGTGCGCGTTCAGGTTCTATCAAGAGCCCGATCTGGCGTTCCGGTGGCGTGACCTTCGCTGCTCGCCCGCAGGACCACAGTCAAAAAGTTAACAAGAAGATGTACCGCGGCGCGCTGAAAAGCATTCTGTCCGAACTGGTACGTCAGGATCGTCTGATCGTTGTCGAGAAGTTCTCTGTTGAAGCGCCTAAAACTAAGCTGCTGGCACAGAAACTGAAAGACATGGCTCTGGAAGATGTGTTGATCATCACCGGTGAGCTGGACGAAAATCTGTTCCTCGCAGCACGTAACCTGCACAAGGTTGACGTTCGCGATGCAACGGGTATCGACCCGGTTAGCCTGATCGCCTTCGACAAAGTCGTAATGACTGCTGATGCTGTTAAGCAAGTTGAGGAGATGCTGGCATGATTCGTGAAGAACGTCTGCTGAAGGTGCTGCGTGCACCGCACGTTTCTGAAAAAGCGTCTACTGCGATGGAAAAAACTAACACCATCGTTCTCAAAGTTGCTAAAGACGCGACCAAAGCAGAGATCAAAGCTGCTGTGCAGAAACTGTTTGAAGTCGAAGTCGAAGTCGTTAACACCCTGGTAGTTAAAGGGAAAGTTAAACGTCACGGACAGCGTATCGGTCGTCGTAGCGACTGGAAAAAAGCTTACGTCACCCTGAAAGAAGGCCAGAATCTGGACTTCGTTGGCGGCGCTGAGTAAGTCGGAGGAGTAATACAATGGCAGTTGTTAAATGTAAACCGACATCTCCGGGTCGTCGCCACGTCGTTAAAGTGGTTAACCCTGAGCTGCACAAGGGCAAACCTTTTGCTCCGTTGCTGGAAAAAAACAGCAAATCCGGTGGTCGTAACAACAATGGCCGTATCACCACTCGTCATATCGGTGGTGGCCACAAGCAGGCGTACCGTATTGTTGACTTCAAACGCAACAAAGATGGTATCCCGGCAGTTGTTGAACGTCTTGAGTACGATCCGAACCGTTCCGCGAACATCGCGCTGGTTCTGTACAAAGACGGTGAGCGCCGTTACATCCTGGCCCCTAAAGGCCTGAAAGCTGGCGACCAGATCCAATCTGGCGTTGATGCTGCAATCAAACCAGGCAACACCCTGCCGATGCGCAATATCCCGGTTGGTTCTACCGTTCATAACGTAGAAATGAAACCAGGAAAAGGCGGTCAGCTGGCACGTTCCGCTGGTACTTACGTTCAGATCGTTGCTCGTGATGGTGCTTATGTCACCCTGCGTCTGCGTTCTGGTGAAATGCGTAAAGTCGAAGCAGACTGCCGTGCAACTCTGGGCGAAGTTGGCAATGCTGAGCATATGCTGCGCGTTCTGGGTAAAGCAGGTGCTGCACGCTGGCGTGGTGTTCGTCCGACCGTTCGCGGTACCGCGATGAACCCAGTCGACCACCCACATGGTGGTGGTGAAGGTCGTAACTTTGGTAAGCACCCGGTAACTCCGTGGGGCGTTCAGACCAAAGGTAAGAAGACCCGCAGCAACAAGCGTACTGATAAATTCATCGTACGTCGCCGTAGCAAATAATTTTAGAGGATAAGCCATGCCACGTTCTCTCAAGAAAGGTCCTTTTATTGACCTGCACTTGCTGAAGAAGGTAGAGAAAGCGGTGGAAAGCGGAGACAAGAAGCCCCTGCGCACTTGGTCCCGTCGTTCAACGATCTTTCCTAACATGATCGGTTTGACCATCGCTGTCCATAATGGTCGTCAGCACGTTCCAGTATTCGTAACCGATGAAATGGTCGGTCACAAACTGGGTGAATTCGCACCGACTCGTACTTATCGCGGCCACGCTGCTGATAAAAAAGCGAAGAAGAAATAAGGTAGGAGGAAGAGATGGAAACTATCGCTAAACATCGCCATGCTCGTTCTTCTGCTCAGAAGGTTCGCCTTGTTGCTGACCTGATTCGCGGTAAGAAAGTGTCGCAGGCTCTGGATATTCTGACCTACACCAATAAGAAAGCGGCTGTACTGGTCAAGAAGGTACTGGAATCTGCCATTGCTAACGCTGAACACAACGATGGCGCTGACATTGACGATCTGAAAGTTACGAAAATTTTCGTAGACGAAGGCCCGAGCATGAAGCGCATTATGCCGCGTGCAAAAGGTCGTGCAGATCGCATCCTGAAGCGCACCAGCCACATTACTGTGGTTGTGTCCGATCGCTGAGACTCTGGAGACTAGCAATGGGTCAGAAAGTACATCCTAATGGTATTCGCCTGGGTATTGTAAAACCATGGAACTCTACCTGGTTTGCGAACACCAAAGAATTCGCTGACAACCTGGACAGCGATTTTAAAGTACGTCAGTACCTGACTAAGGAACTGGCTAAAGCGTCTGTATCTCGTATCGTTATCGAGCGTCCGGCTAAGAGCATCCGTGTGACTATTCACACTGCTCGTCCGGGCATCGTTATCGGTAAGAAAGGCGAAGACGTAGAAAAACTGCGTAAGGTCGTAGCGGATATCGCTGGCGTTCCTGCACAGATCAATATCGCCGAAGTTCGTAAGCCTGAACTGGACGCAAAACTGGTTGCTGACAGCATCACTTCACAGCTGGAACGTCGCGTTATGTTCCGTCGTGCGATGAAGCGTGCTGTACAGAACGCAATGCGTCTGGGCGCTAAAGGGATTAAAGTTGAAGTTAGCGGCCGTCTGGGCGGCGCGGAAATCGCACGTACCGAATGGTACCGCGAAGGTCGCGTACCGCTGCACACTCTGCGTGCTGACATCGACTACAACACCTCTGAAGCGCACACCACTTACGGTGTAATCGGCGTTAAGGTATGGATCTTCAAAGGCGAGATCCTGGGTGGTATGGCTGCTGTTGAACAACCGGAAAAACCGGCTGCTCAACCTAAAAAGCAGCAGCGTAAAGGCCGTAAATAAGGAGCGTCGCTGATGTTACAACCAAAGCGTACAAAATTCCGTAAAATGCACAAAGGCCGTAACCGCGGTCTGGCTGCTGGCGCGGATGTTAGCTTCGGCAGCTTCGGTCTGAAAGCTGTTGGCCGTGGTCGTCTGACTGCCCGTCAGATCGAAGCAGCACGTCGTGCTATGACCCGTGCAGTTAAGCGTCAAGGTAAGATCTGGATCCGCGTATTCCCGGACAAACCGATCACTGAAAAGCCGCTGGCAGTGCGTATGGGTAAAGGTAAAGGTAACGTGGAGTATTGGGTTGCCTTGATTCAGCCGGGTAAAGTCCTGTATGAAATGGACGGCGTACCGGAAGAGCTGGCCCGTGAAGCATTCAAGCTGGCAGCAGCGAAACTGCCGATTAAAACCACTTTTGTAACTAAGACGGTGATGTAATGAAAGCAAAAGAGCTGCGTGAGAAGAGTGTTGAAGAGCTGAACACCGAGCTGCTGAACCTGCTGCGTGAGCAGTTCAACCTGCGTATGCAGGCTGCAAGTGGCCAGCTGCAACAGTCTCACCTGTTGAAGCAAGTGCGTCGTGATGTCGCACGCGTTAAGACTTTACTGACTGAGAAGGCGGGTGCGTAATGACCGATAAAATCCGTACTCTGCAAGGTCGCGTTGTTAGCGACAAAATGGAGAAATCCATTGTTGTTGCTATCGAACGTTTTGTGAAACACCCGATCTACGGTAAATTCATTAAGCGTACGACCAAACTGCACGTACATGACGAGAACAACGAATGCGGTATCGGCGACAAGGTTGAAATCCGTGAATGCCGTCCGCTGTCCAAGACTAAGTCCTGGACGCTGGTTCGCGTTGTAGAGAAAGCGGTTCTGTAATACAGTACGCGTTCTCAACGAATAAACGGCTCAGCGATGGGCCGTTTATTTTTTCTACCCATATCCTGAGAGCGGTGTTATAATGCCGCGCCCTAGATATGGGGCTTTTTTAACGACCTGATTTCGGGTCTCAGTAGTAGTTGACATTAGCGGAGCACTAAAATGATCCAAGAACAGACTATGCTGAACGTCGCCGACAACTCCGGTGCACGTCGCGTAATGTGTATCAAGGTTCTGGGTGGCTCGCACCGTCGCTACGCAGGCGTAGGCGACATCATCAAGATCACCATCAAAGAAGCAATTCCGCGTGGTAAGGTCAAAAAAGGTGATGTGCTGAAGGCGGTAGTGGTGCGCACCAAGAAGGGTGTTCGTCGCCCGGACGGTTCTGTCATTCGCTTCGATGGTAATGCATGCGTTATTTTAAACAATAACAGCGAGCAACCTATCGGTACGCGTATTTTTGGGCCGGTAACTCGTGAACTTCGTAATGAGAAGTTCATGAAAATTATCTCTCTGGCACCAGAAGTACTCTAAGGAGCGAATCATGGCAGCGAAAATCCGTCGTGATGACGAAGTTATCGTGTTAACCGGTAAAGATAAAGGTAAACGCGGTAAAGTTAAGAATGTCTTGTCTTCCGGCAAGGTCATCGTTGAAGGTATCAACCTGGTTAAGAAACACCAGAAGCCGGTTCCGGCTCTGAACCAACCAGGCGGCATTGTAGAGAAAGAAGCAGCTATTCAGATCTCTAACATTGCACTCTTCAATGCGGCAACCGGCAAGGCTGACCGTGTAGGCTTTAGATTCGAAGACGGCAAAAAAGTCCGTTTCTTCAAGTCTAACAGCGAAACTATCAAGTAATTTGGAGTAGTACGATGGCGAAACTGCATGATTACTACAAAGACGAAGTAGTTAATAAACTCATGACTGAGTTTAACTACAATTCTGTCATGCAAGTCCCTCGGGTCGAGAAGATCACCCTGAACATGGGTGTTGGTGAAGCGATCGCTGACAAGAAACTGCTGGATAACGCAGCAGCTGACCTGACAGCAATCTCCGGTCAAAAACCGTTGATCACCAAAGCACGCAAATCTGTTGCAGGCTTCAAAATCCGTCAGGGCTATCCGATCGGCTGTAAAGTAACTCTGCGTGGCGAACGCATGTGGGAGTTCTTTGAGCGCCTGATCACTATTGCTGTACCGCGTATCCGTGACTTCCGTGGCTTGTCCGCTAAGTCATTCGATGGTCGTGGTAACTACAGCATGGGTGTCCGTGAGCAGATCATCTTCCCAGAAATCGACTACGATAAAGTCGACCGCGTTCGTGGTTTGGATATTACCATTACCACTACTGCGAAATCTGACGAAGAAGGCCGTGCTCTGCTGGCTGCCTTTGACTTCCCGTTCCGCAAGTAAGGTAGGGTTACTGAATGGCTAAGCAATCAATGAAAGCACGCGAAGTAAAACGCGTAGCTTTAGCTGATAAATACTTCGCGAAACGCGCTGAACTGAAAGCGATCATCTCTGATGTGAACGCTTCCGACGAAGATCGTTGGAACGCTGTTCTTAAGCTGCAGTCTCTGCCGCGTGATTCCAGCCCGTCTCGTCAGCGTAACCGCTGCCGTCAAACAGGTCGTCCACATGGTTATGTGGGCAAGTTCGGGTTGAGCCGTATCAAGTTACGTGAAGCCGCAATGCGCGGTGAAGTACCAGGCTTGAAAAAGGCTAGCTGGTAATTGTCACCAATTGAATCACGGGAGTAAAGACAGATGAGCATGCAAGATCCGATCGCGGATATGCTGACCCGTATCCGTAACGGTCAGGCCGCGAACAAAGCTGCGGTCACCATGCCTTCCTCCAAGCTGAAAGTGGCAATTGCCAACGTGCTGAAGGAAGAAGGTTTTATTGAAGATTTTAAAGTTGAAGGCGACACCAAGCCGGAACTGGAACTGACTCTTAAGTATTTCCAGGGTAAAGCTGTTGTAGAAAGCATTCAGCGTGTCAGTCGCCCAGGTCTGCGCATCTACAAACGTAAAGATGAGCTGCCGAAAGTTATGGCGGGTCTGGGTATCGCGGTTGTTTCTACCTCTAAAGGTGTTATGACTGATCGTGCAGCGCGCCAGGCTGGTCTTGGTGGCGAAATTATCTGCTACGTAGCCTAATCGGAGGAAAAAATGTCTCGTGTTGCTAAAGCACCGGTCGTTGTTCCTGCCGGCGTTGATGTAAAAATCAACGGTCAGGTTATTACGATCAAAGGTAAAAACGGCGAGCTGACTCGTACTCTCAACGATGCTGTTGAAGTTAAACATGCAGATAATGCACTGACCTTCGGTCCGCGTGATGGTTACGTAGACGGTTGGGCTCAGGCTGGTACCGCGCGTGCCCTGCTGAACTCAATGGTTATCGGTGTTACCGAAGGCTTCACTAAGAAGCTGCAGCTGGTTGGTGTAGGTTATCGTGCAGCGGTTAAAGGGAACGTAGTAAACCTGTCTTTAGGTTTCTCGCATCCAGTTGACCATCAACTGCCGGCAGGGATTACTGCAGAATGTCCGACTCAAACTGAAATCGTGCTGAAAGGCGCTGATAAGCAGGTAATCGGCCAGGTTGCAGCAGATCTGCGTGCCTACCGTCGTCCTGAGCCTTACAAAGGCAAGGGTGTTCGTTACGCCGACGAAGTCGTGCGTACCAAAGAGGCTAAGAAGAAGTAAGGTAACACTATGGATAAGAAATCTGCTCGTATCCGTCGTGCGACCCGCGCACGCCGCAAGCTCAAAGAGCTGGGCGCAACTCGCCTGGTGGTACATCGTACCCCGCGTCATATTTACGCACAGGTAATTGCACCGAACGGTTCTGAAGTTCTGGTAGCTGCTTCTACTGTAGAAAAAGCTATCGCTGAACAACTGAAGTACACCGGTAACAAAGACGCGGCTGCAGCTGTGGGTAAAGCTGTCGCTGAACGCGCTCTGGAAAAAGGCATCAAAGATGTGTCCTTTGACCGTTCCGGGTTCCAATATCATGGTCGTGTCCAGGCACTGGCAGATGCTGCCCGTGAAGCTGGCCTTCAGTTCTAAGGTAGAGGTGTAAGATGGCTCACATCGAAAAACAAGCTGGCGAACTGCAGGAAAAGCTGATCGCGGTAAACCGCGTATCTAAAACCGTAAAAGGTGGTCGTATTTTCTCCTTCACAGCTCTGACTGTAGTAGGCGATGGTAACGGTCGCGTTGGTTTTGGTTACGGTAAAGCGCGTGAAGTTCCAGCAGCGATCCAGAAAGCGATGGAAAAAGCCCGTCGCAATATGATTAACGTCGCGCTGAACAACGGCACCCTGCAACACCCGGTTAAAGGTGTTCACACGGGGTCTCGTGTATTCATGCAGCCAGCTTCCGAAGGTACCGGTATCATCGCCGGTGGTGCAATGCGCGCCGTTCTGGAAGTTGCTGGGGTTCATAACGTTCTGGCTAAAGCATATGGTTCCACCAACCCGATCAACGTGGTTCGTGCAACTATTGATGGCCTGGAAAATATGAATTCTCCAGAAATGGTCGCTGCCAAGCGTGGTAAATCCGTTGAAGAAATTCTGGGGAAATAAACCATGGCAAAGACTATTAAAATTACTCAAACCCGCAGTGCAATCGGTCGTCTGCCGAAACACAAGGCAACGCTGCTTGGCCTGGGTCTGCGTCGTATTGGTCACACCGTAGAGCGCGAGGATACTCCTGCTGTTCGTGGTATGGTCAACGCGGTTTCCTTCATGGTTAAAGTTGAGGAGTAAGAGATGCGTTTAAATACTCTGTCTCCGGCCGAAGGCTCCAAAAAGGCGGGTAAACGCCTGGGTCGTGGTATCGGTTCTGGCCTCGGTAAAACCGGTGGTCGTGGTCACAAAGGTCAGAAGTCTCGTTCTGGCGGTGGCGTACGTCGCGGTTTCGAGGGCGGCCAGATGCCTCTGTATCGTCGTCTGCCGAAATTCGGCTTCACTTCTCGTAAAGCAGCGATTACAGCCGAAGTTCGTCTGTCTGACCTGGCTAAAGTAGAAGGCGGTGTTGTAGACCTGAACACGCTGAAAGCGGCTAACATTATCGGTATCCAGATCGAGTTCGCGAAAGTGATCCTGGCTGGTGAAGTCACTACTCCGGTAACTGTTCGTGGTCTGCGTGTTACTAAAGGCGCTCGTGCTGCTATCGAAGCTGCTGGCGGTAAAATCGAGGAATAAGTAGCAGATGGCTAAACAACCGGGATTAGATTTTCAAAGTGCCAAAGGTGGCTTAGGCGAGCTGAAACGCAGACTGCTGTTTGTTATCGGTGCGCTTATTGTGTTCCGTATTGGCTCTTTCATTCCGATCCCTGGTATTGATGCCGCTGTCCTTGCCAAACTGCTTGAGCAACAGCGAGGCACCATCATTGAAATGTTTAACATGTTCTCTGGTGGTGCTCTCAGCCGTGCTTCTATCTTTGCCCTGGGTATTATGCCGTACATTTCGGCATCAATTATTATCCAGCTGCTGACGGTGGTTCACCCAACGTTAGCGGAAATCAAGAAAGAAGGGGAGTCTGGTCGTCGTAAGATCAGCCAGTACACCCGCTACGGTACTCTGGTGCTGGCAATATTCCAGTCGATCGGTATTGCTACCGGTCTGCCGAATATGCCTGGTATGCAAGGTCTGGTTATGAACCCAGGCTTTGCATTCTATTTCACCGCTGTTGTTAGTCTGGTCACAGGGACGATGTTCCTGATGTGGTTGGGCGAACAGATTACTGAACGTGGTATCGGTAACGGTATCTCGATCATTATCTTCGCCGGTATTGTCGCGGGACTCCCGCCAGCCATTGCCCATACTATCGAGCAAGCGCGTCAAGGCGACCTGCACTTCCTCGTGTTGCTGTTGGTTGCAGTATTAGTATTTGCAGTGACGTTCTTTGTTGTATTTGTTGAGCGTGGTCAACGCCGCATTGTGGTAAACTACGCGAAACGTCAGCAGGGTCGTCGTGTCTATGCTGCACAGAGCACACATTTACCGCTGAAAGTGAATATGGCGGGGGTAATCCCGGCAATCTTCGCTTCCAGTATTATTCTGTTCCCGGCAACCATCGCGTCATGGTTCGGGGGCGGTACTGGTTGGAACTGGCTGACAACAATTTCGCTGTATTTGCAGCCTGGGCAACCGCTTTATGTGTTACTCTATGCGTCTGCAATCATCTTCTTCTGTTTCTTCTACACGGCGTTGGTCTTCAACCCGCGTGAAACAGCAGATAACCTGAAGAAGTCCGGTGCATTTGTACCAGGGATTCGTCCGGGAGAGCAAACGGCGAAGTATATCGATAAAGTAATGACCCGCCTGACTTTGGTTGGTGCGCTCTACATTACCTTTATCTGCCTGATCCCGGAGTTCATGCGCGATGCAATGAAAGTACCGTTCTACTTCGGTGGGACCTCACTGCTTATCGTTGTTGTCGTGATTATGGACTTTATGGCTCAAGTGCAAACTCTGATGATGTCTAGTCAGTACGAGTCTGCATTGAAGAAGGCGAACCTGAAAGGCTACGGCCGATAATTGGTCGCCCGAGAAGTTACGGAGAGTAAAAATGAAAGTTCGTGCTTCCGTCAAGAAATTATGCCGTAACTGCAAAATCGTTAAGCGTGATGGTGTCATCCGTGTGATTTGCAGTGCCGAGCCGAAGCATAAACAGCGCCAAGGCTGATTTATTCGCATATTTTTCTTGCAAAGTTGGGTTGAGCTGGCTAGATTAGCCAGCCAATCTTTTGTATGTCTGTACGTTTCCATTTGAGTATCCTGAAAACGGGCTTTTCAGCATGGTGCGTACATATTAAATAGTAGGAGTGCATAGTGGCCCGTATAGCAGGCATTAACATTCCTGATCAAAAACATGCTGTGATCGCGTTAACGTCGATCTACGGCATCGGTAAGACCCGTTCTAAAGCCATTCTGGCTTCAGCGGGTATCGCTGAAAATGTTAAGATCAGTGAGCTGTCTGAAGGACAAATCGACACGCTGCGTGACGAAGTTGCCAAATTTGTCGTTGAAGGTGATCTGCGCCGTGAAATCAGCATGAGCATCAAGCGCCTGATGGATCTTGGTTGCTATCGCGGTTTGCGTCATCGTCGTGGTCTGCCAGTGCGCGGTCAGCGTACTAAGACCAACGCACGTACCCGTAAGGGTCCGCGCAAACCGATCAAGAAATAATCGGGGTGATTGAATAATGGCAAAGGCACCAATTCGTGCACGTAAACGTGTAAGAAAACAAGTCTCTGACGGCGTGGCTCATATCCATGCTTCTTTCAACAACACCATCGTGACTATCACTGATCGTCAGGGTAACGCGCTGGGTTGGGCAACAGCCGGTGGTTCCGGTTTCCGTGGTTCTCGCAAATCTACTCCGTTCGCAGCTCAGGTTGCAGCAGAGCGTTGCGCTGACGCCGTAAAAGAATACGGTATCAAGAATCTGGAAGTTATGGTTAAAGGTCCGGGTCCAGGCCGCGAATCTACTATTCGTGCTCTGAACGCCGCTGGTTTCCGCATCACTAATATTACTGATGTGACTCCGATCCCTCATAACGGTTGTCGTCCGCCGAAAAAACGCCGCGTATAACGCTTCGTTTTCCAGGTTTGTTGGAGAAAGAAAATGGCAAGATATTTGGGTCCTAAGCTCAAGCTGAGCCGTCGTGAGGGCACCGACTTATTCCTTAAGTCTGGCGTTCGCGCGATCGATACCAAGTGTAAAATTGAACAAGCTCCTGGCCAGCACGGTGCGCGTAAACCGCGTCTGTCTGACTATGGTGTGCAGTTGCGTGAAAAGCAAAAAGTTCGCCGTATCTACGGTGTGCTGGAGCGTCAGTTCCGTAACTACTACAAAGAAGCAGCACGTCTGAAAGGCAACACCGGTGAAAACCTGTTGGCTCTGCTGGAAGGTCGTCTGGACAACGTTGTATACCGTATGGGCTTCGGCGCCACTCGTGCAGAAGCACGTCAGCTGGTTAGTCATAAAGCGATTATGGTAAACGGTCGTGTTGTTAACATCGCTTCTTATCAGGTTAGTCCGAATGACGTTGTTAGCATTCGTGAGAAAGCGAAGAAGCAGTCTCGCGTGAAAGCCGCTCTGGAGCTGGCTGAGCAGCGTGAAAAGCCAACCTGGCTGGAAGTTGATGCTGGCAAGATGGAAGGTACGTACAAGCGTAAGCCTGAGCGTTCTGATCTGTCTGCGGACATTAACGAACACCTGATCGTCGAGCTTTACTCCAAGTAAAGCTTAGTACCAAAGAGAGGACACAATGCAGGGTTCTGTGACAGAGTTTCTAAAACCGCGCCTGGTAGATATCGAGCAAGTGAGTTCGACGCACGCCAAGGTGACCCTTGAGCCTTTAGAGCGTGGCTTCGGCCATACTCTGGGTAACGCACTGCGCCGTATTCTGCTCTCATCGATGCCGGGTTGCGCGGTGACCGAGGTTGAGATTGATGGTGTACTACATGAGTACAGCACCAAAGAAGGCGTTCAGGAAGATATCCTGGAAATCCTGCTCAACCTGAAAGGGCTGGCGGTGAGAGTTCAGGGTAAAGATGAAGTTATTCTTACCTTGAATAAATCTGGCATTGGCCCTGTGACTGCAGCCGACATTACCCATGATGGGGATGTCGAAATCGTCAAGCCGCAGCACGTGATCTGCCACCTGACCGATGAGAACGCGTCTATTAGCATGCGTATCAAAGTTCAGCGCGGTCGTGGTTATGTGCCGGCTTCTACCCGAATTCATTCGGAAGAAGATGAGCGCCCAATCGGCCGTCTGCTGGTCGACGCATGCTACAGCCCTGTAGAGCGTATTGCCTACAATGTTGAAGCAGCGCGTGTAGAACAGCGTACCGACCTGGACAAGCTGGTCATCGAAATGGAAACCAACGGCACAATCGATCCTGAAGAGGCGATTCGTCGTGCGGCGACCATTCTGGCTGAACAACTGGAAGCTTTCGTTGACTTACGTGATGTACGTCAGCCGGAAGTGAAAGAAGAGAAACCAGAATTCGATCCGATCCTGCTGCGCCCTGTTGACGATCTGGAATTGACTGTCCGCTCTGCTAACTGCCTTAAAGCAGAAGCTATCCACTATATCGGTGATCTGGTACAGCGTACTGAGGTTGAGCTTCTTAAGACGCCTAACCTTGGTAAAAAATCTCTTACTGAGATTAAAGACGTGCTGGCTTCCCGTGGACTGTCTCTGGGCATGCGCCTGGAAAACTGGCCACCGGCAAGCATCGCTGACGAGTAACCGGATCACAGGTTAAGGTTTTACTGAGAAGGATAAGGTCATGCGCCATCGTAAGAGTGGTCGTCAACTGAACCGCAACAGCAGCCATCGCCAGGCTATGTTCCGCAACATGGCAGGTTCACTGGTTCGTCATGAAATCATCAAGACGACCCTGCCTAAAGCGAAAGAGCTGCGTCGCGTAGTTGAGCCGCTGATTACTCTTGCCAAGACTGATAGCGTAGCTAATCGTCGTCTGGCATTCGCCCGCACTCGTGATAACGAGATCGTGGCAAAACTGTTTAACGAGCTGGGCCCGCGTTTTGCGAGCCGCGCCGGTGGTTACACTCGCATTCTGAAGTGTGGCTTCCGTGCAGGCGACAACGCGCCGATGGCTTACATCGAGCTGGTTGATCGCTCTGAGTCGAAAGCAGAAGCTGCTGCAGAGTAATCTGTAGTAACGTAAAGAAACCCGCTCCGGCGGGTTTTTTTATATCCGCAGTACCCCCACTTATCTACAATATCTGTACTCTTTTTGTTCATCCCCTGGAGTCTTCTATGTGGTTACTGGATCAGTGGGCAGAGCGCCATATCACTGATGCACAGAGAAAAGGTGAATTCGAGAATCTTCATGGTACTGGCGAGCGGCTGGTTCTGGATGATGATTCACATGTGCCTGTTGAGCTGCGGGCTGGTTATCGCTTACTGAAAAATGCCGGCTGTCTGCCGTCCGAGCTGGAGCAGCGAAAAGAAGCCATCCAGTTACTGGATCTGCTGAAAGGCCTTAGGCAGGATGATCCTCAGTATCAGGAAGTGAGTCGGCGTTTGTCACTTCTGGAACTGAAGCTGCGGCAGGCTGGCCTAAGCACTGAATTTTTACGCGGTGAGTACGCAGATAAATTGCTGCATAAGATTAATGATAATTAAGGACATGGGCATGTATCGCATTGGTGAGTTAGCAAAGCTGGCGGAAGTAACCCCTGATACGATCCGCTATTATGAAAAGCAGCAGATGATGGAACATGAGGTGCGCACGGAAGGGGGATTCCGGTTATATACGGAAAAGGATCTTCAGCGGCTTAAGTTCATCCGCTATGCCCGGCAGCTCGGATTTACCCTTGAGTCGATCCGTGAGTTATTGTCGATCCGCATTGATCCCGAACATCATACCTGTCAGGAGTCAAAAGGGATCGTGCAGGACAGACTGAAAGAAGTCGAAGCGCGTATTGCCGAACTGCAAAGTATGCAGCGTTCATTACAGCGTCTGAATGATGCCTGCTGCGGTACTGCGCACAGCAGCGTGTACTGCTCAATCCTTGAAGCCCTGGAGCAGGGTGCCAGTGGAGTGAAGTCGGGCTGTTGATTTATCAGACTGGTGGGACTACACTCCCGCCGTTAAACCACAAACTGGAGCTATTATGAGTCGTTATCAGCATACGAAAGGGCAGATAAAAGACAATGCCATCGAGGCATTATTACATGACCCGCTATTCAGACAGCGTGTTGAAAAGAACAGGAAAGGCAAAGGGAGTTATTTACGCAAAGGGAAACACGGTAATCGGGGTAACTGGGAGGCCAGTGGCAAGAAAGTGAATCACTTTTTTACCACTGGCCTTCTGCTTTCTGTGGTCTGTTAAGAACGACTATTCTGTTCTTTAAGCAGGTCACGGATCTCAGTGAGCAAGACTTCCTCTTTCGTTGGCGCAGGTGCAGCAGCCGGTTCTTCTTTCTTACGATTGAGTTTGTTAATGAGCTTAATTGCCATGAAAATAGCAAATGCCACAATCACAAAGTCGAAAATGTTCTGAATAAACACACCATAATGCATCACAACGGCAGGAATATCTCCCTGTGCATCGCGCAGCGTCACGGCAAACTGTTTAAAGTCGATCCCGCCAATTAGCAAACCCAGCGGCGGCATAATGATATCGGCAACCAGTGACGATACAATTTTACCGAATGCCGCACCGATAATGACACCCACCGCCAAATCGACAACATTCCCGCGCATCGCAAATTCGCGAAACTCTTTAATAATGCTCATTATATTCTCCCTATGCAGCTGACGTTAATAAGTTTAACAAATGTTAAGGCATTTTCCATTTAAGTATTCAGATTAATAGTGCTAATTAAGCCTTGATAACTCAGGGGATTTAAAAGGGTGCGAATAATGCACCCTTCAAAGTTAAAGGAAGAAAGGACTTGGCTGGAATAAGCGTTCGACGTCGGTAATAAACTTTTTATCCGTCAGGAACATAATGACGTGATCGCCTTGTTCGATGCGTAAGTTATCATTGGCAATCATCACATCGTTACCACGCACTACGGCACCAATAATCGTACCCGGCGGCAGCTTGATCTCGTCTATAACCCGACCCACAACGCGCGAAGTACTTTCATCGCCGTGAGCGACGGCTTCAATAGCTTCCGCGACACCACGACGCAATGAAGAGACACCAACGATATCTGCTTTTCGCACATGGCTGAGGAGAGCGGAGATTGTCGCCTGCTGAGGAGAGATCGCAATATCAATGACGCTACCCTGGACGAGGTCGACATACGCGCGACGTTGAATCAGGACCATTACCTTCTTCGCCCCCATTCGCTTGGCCAACATTGCTGACATAATGTTAGCTTCATCGTCGTTGGTGACGGCAATGAACAGATCGACCTGATCGATATGTTCTTCAGCCAGCAACTCCTGATCCGAGGCGTCGCCAAAGAAGACGATCGTATTCTGCAGTTTTTCAGCCAGTTCGGCAGCGCGCTGTTGATCGCGTTCGATCAATTTCACGCTGTAATCTTTCTCAAGACGACGCGCCAGACCGGCCCCTATGTTACCGCCGCCAACCAGCATGATGCGCTTGTAAGGTTTTTCGAGACGTTGCAACTCGCTCATCACCGCACGAATGTGTTGGGAGGCGGCAATAAAGAAGACTTCGTCACCCGCTTCCACAATGGTGGAGCCCTGCGGGCGAATCGGTCTGTCATGACGGAAAATCGCCGCAACGCGGGTATCGATATGCGGCATATGTTCCCGCATCGTTGAGAGTGCGTTGCCGATCAGTGGGCCACCATAATAGGCTTTTACCACTGCCAGGCTCACTTTACCTTCCGCAAAGTTGACGACCTGTAACGCGCCTGGATACTCGATCAGTCGATAAATACTGTCGATGACGAGCTGCTCGGGCGCGATCAGATGATCGATAGGTACGGCTTCCGAGTGGAACAGTTTGTCCGCATCACGAACATAATCAGGGGAGCGGATACGGGCGATTCGGTTTGGCGTGTTGAACAGCGAATAGGCCACCTGGCAGGCAACCATATTCGTTTCATCGGAGCTGGTCACGGCAACCAGCATATCCGCATCATCCGCACCGGCTTCGCGCAACACGCGTGGGTGTGAACCATGCCCCTGAACGACACGCAGATCGAACTTGTCCTGCAGGCTGCGCAGACGTTCACCGTTGGTATCGACCACAGTGATGTCGTTGTTCTCGCCGACCAGGTTCTCTGCCAGCGTTCCCCCCACTTGTCCTGCGCCCAGAATGATTATTTTCATCAGTCGCGACCCGTTATCCCATCACTTTTTGATTAGCTTAGCGTAAAAGAAGCCGTCACCGTCTTCTGCACCCGGCAGATTTTGTAGACCCGGCGCTTCAGGCGTTCCTGTCTCGCTAAGCGTGGCGTCCGTCGTACGCTGTAAGAAGGCGCGAACCTGCTGGCTGTTCTCTTCCGGCAACACTGAACAAGTGGCATACACCAGCGTGCCGCCAGATTTCAAATGCGGCCAGACGGCATCGAGAATTTCAGCCTGTAGCTTTGCCAGTTCTGCAATATCGCGATCGCGGCGTAGCCATTTGATATCGGGATGGCGACGGATAACCCCGGTTGCGGAACAGGGCGCATCTAACAGTATGCGATCAAACTGCTGCTCACCACACCACTGAGCAGGATAACGCCCGTCACCCTGTTTGACCGTTGCTTTCATCCCGAGACGTTTCAGGTTGTCATAAACGCGGGAGAGTCGTTGTTCATCCACATCGACTGCCAGCACGTCTGCTTCGGGGGCGGCTTCGAGGATGTGGGTAGTTTTACCGCCTGGCGCTGCACACAGATCTAAAATGTGCTCGCCGTTTTGCGGCGCAAGGAAGGCGACGCACCCCTGAGCGGAGGCATCCTGAACGGTGACCCATCCTTCATCGAATCCCGGTAGCGCATGAACCGGTGCCGGCGTTTCCAGGCGTACGGCATCGGGATAGTCAGGATGGGGGAAACCTTTCATCCCGGCGTCTTCGAGCAGTGCCAGCCAGCTGTCGCGCGAATGGTGTATGCGATTCACGCGTAACCACATCGGTGGCCGTTGATTGTTGGCATCGACAATGGCTTCCCATTGAGTGGGATACGCTTTTTGCAGGCGTTTCAGCATCCAGGAAGGATGCAGAAAACGCGCCTCGCTGTTGGCGAATTCTGCCAGCAGTTCTTCTTGTTGACGCTGAAACTGGCGCAGGACACCGTTTATCAGCCCTTTAAGCTGCGGGCGCTTTATCGCTACTGCACCTTCGACCGTCTCCGCCAGCGCAGCATGGGGAGGAATACGGGTATGCAGTAATTGATAGAATCCCACCATAATCAGGTAGTGCACGGTACGCTGTTTTCCCGTCATCGGACGGGACATCAGTTTGTTGATCAACCAGTCGAGTTGCGACAACGTACGCAGAACCCCAAAACAGAGTTCTTGTAATAGTGCTTTGTCTTTATCGGAGACTTTTTGTTGTAGCGGCGGCAGGACATTGCTCAGTGAATGCCCTTGCTCGACGACCTGTTCAACGGCCTGCGCCGCCATACTGCGTAAGTTAAGTTTCTTATTCATAACCGCAAAAATAAAAAGGCCCGGCAACACCGGGCGTAATCAGAAGTGACCGTCAGGCCAGACGGTTGCCAGGAATGAACCATTCCCGACGTGAATTTAGCAGATCCTGGGCGCTCATCGCTTTTTTCCCGGCGGGTTGTAATGAGAGCAAGTTCAGGATCCCGTTGCCAGTCGCGACCTGAATGCCTTGTTTTGTGGCTTCAAGGATGGTACCGGGCTCTTCCTTCGTCGGCGAGTCTATCACGGATGCCTGCCAGACTTTTACCGGCTGGCCATCAATTTCCAGCCAGCTCATTGGCCAGGGATTGAATGCGCGGATGCAGCGTTCCAGTTGTGCCGCAGAAAGTGACCAGTCGATGCGCGCTTCTTCTTTACTGAGCTTCTCAGCATGGGTAACCTGCGCTTCGTCCTGTACTTCCGGATTTGCACGACCTTCCGCTAGCTGCTTCAGCGTTTCAATCAGACCCTGTGGGCCCAGATCCGCCAGTTTGTCGTACAGCGTGCCGCTGGTGTCCTGCGCGGTGATGGGGCAGGCGAGTTTGTAGAGCATATCGCCTGTATCCAGACCGACGTCCATCTGCATAATGGTAACCCCCGTTTCAGCATCGCCCGCCCAGAGCGAACGTTGAATGGGGGCCGCGCCACGCCAGCGCGGCAGCAGGGAACCATGCACGTTAATGCAGCCGAGTCGCGGCATCTCCAGCACGGCTTTCGGTAGAATCAGGCCATACGCTACGACGACCATCACGTCTGCGTTCAGGTCAGAAACCAGATGCTGGTTTTCCTGTGGGCGCAAGGAGACAGGTTGGAAAACCGGAATGCCTTTTTCTTCCGCCAGGACTTTCACCGGGCTCGGCATCAGTTTTTTACCCCGCCCCGCCGGACGGTCCGGTTGGGTAAACACGCCGACGACGTGATGTCCAGAAGACAACAGCGCGTCAAGATGACGCGCTGCAAAGTCAGGTGTACCCGCGAAAATAATACGTAGTGAGTCTGACACGTTGATTCTTGTCCTTAAGCTCGTGCGTTCAGGCGGTCGAGTTTCTCAACTTTCTGACGAATACGTTGCTGTTTCAGCGGCGACAAATAATCGATAAACAGTTTACCGACCAGGTGATCCATTTCGTGCTGAATACAGATAGCCAGCAGGCCGTCGGCTTCCAGCTCAAACGGTTTACCCTCACGATCGAGTGCGCGAACTTTCACTTTCTCGGCACGTGGCACTAAAGCACGTTGTTCCGGAATAGACAGGCAACCTTCTTCAATACCGGTTTCGCCTTCTTTTTCCAGCAGTTCCGGGTTAATTAGCACCAGGCGTTCGTCGCGGTTTTCTGACACGTCAATGACGATAATTCGCTGATGAATATCAACCTGCGTTGCCGCGAGGCCAATACCTTCTTCTGCGTACATCGTCTCGAACATATCATCGACGATACGCTGAATTTCTGCATTCACTTCTTCTACCGGTTTTGCGACTTTGCGAAGACGCTCGTCCGGAATATGTAACACTTGCAAAACTGACATAGTTATCCAGAGTTGTGTTCAGGAGTTGGAAAGATTATTACCTCTATTCTAGACAAATCCCCCTCTGATTGACAGCATCAGTGACCAATCGCAAAGATTGCTAAGACTGCTTGTGGCAGGGGGATAAGGATGACCCGTACCGAAATTTGGCTACGTTTAATGGGCGTGAGCGAGTTGTTCGGCGATGAGATGGTGCGCGTCGCTCACGGGCTGATAGCACAACCGCATATTGATACCGCTGTCCTGCGGCGTATGGGCTTTTCTCCCTCCCAGGCCACTCGCTTTATTACCTTTTCGCAAAACGAACTGGAAAAGACCTTTCGCTGGCTTGAGCCACCGCATCACCACTTATTACTGGCAGACAGTGAAGATTATCCCGCTCAGCTTCGTGCCATTGAAGATTACCCCGGCGCGCTTTTGGTCTCCGGCTCCTCGCAATGCCTCCATGATTTTCAACTCGCCGTGGTGGGAAGCCGAACCCCGTCCTGGTATGGCGAACGGTGGGGACGGTTGTTCTGTGAGAAGCTTGCGGGCTGGGAAATCACCATTACCAGCGGTTTGGCACGTGGTATTGATGGCATCGCCCATCGGGCAGCGATCCAGTCGAAGGGGAAAAGCATTGCCGTATTAGGAAATGGTCTGCAGTCCATCTATCCCCGCCGGCATGCCGGGATGGCCGAGGCTTTACTGGAAACGGGAGGTGCGCTGGTGTCCGAATTTCCGCTACTGATGCCTCCTTTACCGCGTAATTTTCCCCGCCGAAACCGTATTATCAGTGGTCTGAGTAAAGGCGTTCTGGTGGTTGAAGCGGCCTTACGCAGCGGCTCGTTGGTTACTGCACGCTGTGCGCTGGAACAAGGGCGAGAGGTGTTCGCCGTACCCGGGCCTCTCGGCAGTCCCGGAAGTGAAGGGCCGCACTGGCTGGTACAGCAGGGAGCCACACTTGTGACGGCTCCAGAGGAAATCATGGAAAATTTGCAGTATGGCTTGCATTGGCTGCCAGATGAGCCTGAAAAATCACTTTATTCACCAGATCAGGAAGACGCAGCATTGCCATTTCCCGAGCTCCTGGCTAACGTAGGAGATGAGGTAACACCTGTTGACGTCGTCGCTGAACGTGCCGGCCAACCTGTGCCAGAAGTAGTGGCTCAGCTACTCGAACTGGAGTTAGCAGGATGGATCGCAGCTGTACCCGGCGGCTATGTCCGATTGAGGAGGGCATGCCATGTTCGACGTACTAATGTATTTGTTTGAGACATATATCCACAATGAAGCTGAATTACGTGTGGATCAGGACAAACTTGAACGGGATCTTACCGACGCTGGTTTTGATCGTGAAGACATCTACAATGCGCTCCTGTGGCTGGAAAAGCTTGCTGATTATCAGGAAGGACTTGCCGAACCGATGCAGCTTGCCTCCGATCCTCTCTCTGTGCGTATTTATACCCCAGAAGAGTGTGACCGACTGGATGCCAGTTGCCGGGGATTCCTGTTATTCCTTGAACAGATCCAGGTGCTAAACCTCGAAACGCGAGAAATGGTGATTGAACGTGTGCTCGCGCTGGATACTGCAGAATTCGACCTGGAAGACCTGAAGTGGGTCATCCTGATGGTTTTGTTCAACATTCCGGGTTGTGAAAATGCATATCAGCAAATGGAAGAATTACTCTTTGAAGTGAATGAAGGTATGCTGCATTAATCAACCTTAATTCAGCATGAGTTGTTATGGCTAAATCAGCACTGTTTTCGGTGCGTAAGAATGAGCCTTGCCCACAGTGCGGGGCTGAACTGGTGATTCGCTCCGGGAAACATGGTCCGTTTCTTGGCTGCTCGCGCTATCCGGAATGTGACTACATCCGTCCGTTGAAATCCTCAGCGGACGGACATATCGTCAAAGTTCTGGAGGGAAAGCATTGTCCTGTCTGCGGTGGTGAACTGGTGTTGCGCCAGGGGCGTTTTGGCATGTTTATCGGCTGCAGCAACTATCCTGAATGTGAGCATACCGAGCTCATTGATAAGCCCGATGAAACCGCAATTACCTGCCCACAATGCCAGACGGGCCATCTGGTCCAGCGGCGTTCCCGTTATGGCAAGACCTTCCACTCCTGCGATCGCTATCCGGAGTGCCAGTTTGTCATTAACTTTAAGCCGCTAGCCGGAGAGTGCCCAGAGTGCCATTATCCGCTACTCATCGAAAAGAAAACCGCGCAGGGTGTGAAGCACTTTTGCGCCAGTAAACAATGTGGAAAGCCGGTTTCGGCGGAACAAACAAGTGAAGAATAACCTGCTAACCGACCCTGTCGCAGACGCGATAGAGGTACTGAATAAAGAAAATGTCATCGCCTATCCAACAGAAGCCGTCTTTGGCGTCGGGTGCGATCCCGATAGCGAAGTGGCCGTTAATCGCCTGTTGGCCTTAAAACAGCGTCCGGTCGATAAAGGGTTAATTTTGATCGCCGCCAGTTTTGAGCAGTTCAAACCGTATGTTGATGACAGTATGCTGACCAATGCCCAGCGTGATGCCGTGTTTGCGCGTTGGCCAGGTCCGGTGACTTTTGTTTTCCCCGCGCTGCCGACAACACCTCGCTGGTTAACGGGACGCTTTGATTCACTGGCCGTGCGCGTGACGGATCATCCGCTGGTGGTCGCCTTGTGCCAGGCTTATGGCAAACCGTTGGTTTCAACCAGCGCCAACCTGAGTGGATTACCCCCTTGTCGTACGGTAGAGGAGGTCCACGCTCAGTTTGGTACCGACTTTCCGGTGGTGCCAGGAGAAACCGGCGGCCGCTTGAATCCTTCGGAAATTCGTGATGCCCTGACGGGCGAGCTGTTTCGACAGGGGTAAGATGATGGAAACCTATGCTGTTTTTGGTAATCCAATCGCGCACAGCAAATCGCCGTTTATTCATCAGCAATTTGCGCAGCAGCTGCATATTGCGCATCCGTATGGCCGTGTGCTGGCGCCTGTAAATGATTTTATTAATACCCTAAACGCGTTCTTTGCCGATGGCGGTAAAGGGGTGAACGTCACGGTGCCGTTTAAAGAAGAGGCGTTTGCCCGCGCCGATGAACTCACGGAGCGTGCTGCGCTGGCTGGTGCGGTGAATACTATCAAGCGGCTCGAAGATGGTCGTTTGCTTGGCGATAATACGGACGGCATCGGTCTGTTAAGCGATCTCGAACGCCTGTCATTTATCCTGCCGGGGCAGCGTATCCTGCTGATTGGTGCGGGTGGGGCTTCGCGTGGCGTACTGTTACCGCTGCTTTCTATGGATTGCGGGGTGACTATCGTCAACCGGACTGCATCCCGAGCGGAAGAACTGGCGCAAGTTTTTGCGCATACGGGCAGCGTGCAGTCGTTGGATCTTAATGAGCTGGAAGGGCATGAATTTGATCTGATCATCAATGCCACCTCCAGCGGTATCAGCGGTGAGATCCCGGCGATCCCGGCATCGCTTATTCGTCCGTCTGTATGTTGTTACGACATGTTCTATCAAAAGGGCAATACGCCGTTTCTCTCCTGGTGTGAACGCCAGGGGGCGAAACGTTATGCCGATGGTCTGGGGATGCTGGTGGGGCAAGCGGCCCATGCCGTTCTGCTCTGGCACGGCGTGTTGCCGGAAATTGAACCGGTGATTGCGCGGCTCAAACAGGAGTTGTCCGCATGAACCAGGCTATCCACTTCCCTGACAGGGAAGAGTGGAACATGCAGAAAGAAGCGGTCTGCTTTCCCGTGCTGGTTAATGGTATGCAGTTAATGTGCGCAATTAAGGGAGAAACGCTGGCGAATCGCTTTGGTGGTGAGACGGCGGAACAATGGCTGATCCGCTTTTGCGAACATCGCTGGGATCTGGAAGAAGAAGCAGAAGCGCTGATCCAGTCCCAGCAAGAAGACGATCACGGTTGGGTCTGGTTATCCTGAGCGAGATACTCGTCTTTCCATTTCACATAGTTTTTGGCGGAGTATTGCAGCCCCGCTTTTTCCTCCTCGGTTAGCGGCCGGATCTGTTTGACCGGACTCCCCAAATAGAGATAGCCGCTCTCCAGACGCTTGTTTTGTGGCACCAGGCTTCCCGCCCCGATCATGACGTCATCTTCTATCACCGCACCATCCAGCAGAATCGATCCCATACCGACCAGGACGCGGTTGCCGATGATGCAGCCATGCAGCATCACTTTATGCCCGACCGTCACATCTTCCCCCACAATGAGCGGATTGCCCTCAGGGTTAGAGGCGGATTTGTGCGTGACGTGCAGTACGCTACCATCCTGAATATTCGTACGCGCACTGATCGCAACGTAATTTACATCGCCACGGATCGCGACAAGCGGCCAGATCCCCACATCGTCCGCCAGGCGAACGTCGCCAATGATCACGCTGCTGCTGTCGAGCATCACACGTTGGCCTGTCTGTGGGAAAAGATCCTTATAAGGACGTAATACGTCAGACATGTTTACCTCAAGGAAAGAGAACAGTAATGATGACTTTGGTTGCATTTCTGGCCTTGCGCAAGTGCTTTAGCTATCAAAAATCCGCCACATTGCGCATGAATGGAGCGAAAGGGATGAAAAAGCAGCAAACGAAAAAAAAGATCGAAAAAAGGCTTGTGCAAAAAAATGGGATCCCTATAATGCGCCTCCGTTGAGACGACAAAGTGAAACACTTCACAAGATGGTCGTCACAACGAAGAGAAAAATCCTGAAAATCAGGGTTGACTCTGAAAGAGGAAAGCGTAACATACGCCACCTCGCGACAGAACGCTAAAGCGCGTCGCAACTGCTCTTTAACAATTTATCAGACAATCTGTGTGGGCACTCAAAGTGACATGGATTCTTAATGTCTTCGGACACTAAATGAATACCAAGTCTCAAAGAGTGAACACGTA
>NZ_JBGUBF010000004.1:0-330766 GCF_041807075.1 Citrobacter telavivensis
GTGTTTTGAAGGTGTAGTCCTGGGTCTCGACGGAAGAAGGCCGTATCTGCGCCTGATAGCGGAACTGACTGATGCATTCCGTGGAGACCCCGGTCGTGGTGTTCGGGTTAAACGGCATCTTTCCCGATGACGACACTCCGGCGACATCGTCGCAGAGCACCAGCTTCTGCTCCGGCCCTTCCTGTGCGTGCCAGTCAAAAAAGAAGATACCTTCCTCTGACCATAATCGCGTCAGGAACGCGAGGTCGGTTTCACCGTACTGAACGCAGAACTCGCGTGCCGGATGGGGCTCATAGAACACAGGAGTCCATCCGGTGACGCCATTTTCAGTGAGCAGGGTGGAGGAGATGGTCCGGATATCCTGCTGCTGGAAGATGCGGAAGTTCTGGCGCAGACCGCAGCGCCACAGAGGAGGGACTATCGTCAGATGGTAGCGCATCTGCCAGTGGTTATTTTCGCCCAGCACCACCTCATTAATAATGCCACTGACATAGCGCTGTGCCACGGTACCCTGCCAGATGGTCAGTACGGCATTCTTTTCGAGAAAGTCGGTCGCCACCAGGTCAGGAAGGCCGCTGGCGATATCCACCTTAAGCAGGAAAGGGGTTGAGTAATGCTGAGCCAGACGGAAACTCACCACCGCGGTGGTCATTTCCATCAGACCGTCAACTTCCAGTGTAAAACGCAGTCCTTTTAAAGACATACTGACCTCTCTGGTGTACTTACAGGAAAACAGTTACCGCCCGGCGATTGTGGCAGTGCAGTGTTACGCTTGCATTCAGGCACGCTACCGCCGAAGTTTCCGGCGTCTGCCATCTCCCGTAAAAAACGTGACCTCTTACTGACAACCCTTTTACTTACGGCGTAATACAAAAAGCACCCAACCTTTAAGGGTTGGGTGCCAGGGGATTAACTTATGCTTCCAGTGGTGCACGCCAGTCGTCAGCACCAGAGGTGCCTGACTTAACGTGTTCCCACTCGATTTTGCGATAAGCCAGTTTCACAGCCAGCAATTGGGTAAATTCACGCTGAGATGGATCCTGGCAGTGCGGCATATGAAGATTGATGTCGACAATAGTCGAGTCAGTGAGGCGGGTGGTGAAATAATGCTCCTGTTTACCTTCGATCGAAGTACGCCACCATTTAAGCTCAGTTGTTGGGAGCATCTCGCCTGAGGCGAGTGCGTTGTACAGCAACGGAACGGCTTTATTGAGCGCCACGGTAAAGATAAATGGTTTGTGGGCACGCTGACCAGAAGGCTGGCCAGATTGTGGATCGGTCGGCACTGTCACATTATGCAGGAACTCCTGTACCAGCATTTCATCTTCGTGACCCTGCACGTAGATATTACCGACAGAATCTGCAGTGAATGCACCGGCAGTGATGTTTCCTTGGGTTTGACCTGTAATGGAAATGTAACAGGGTGTAGGCATTTGTAAGCTCCTTGTGGGTATTAACAGCTATTACTTGCAATGACCTGTCGTTGATCCTCGACAGATATATGGTGATACGGCTCATATCCGGAACCGTGTCATTTTTCTGCGTCCGATTACGGATAAATCGGTGTTAGTGGTGCTCATAAAAAAATATGGTAATGATTGTCTAAATACTTTTACGATAAAAATATATGTTTGGATGAACAGGTATTTCGGTTTTATGGCATTTTTATATAATTAATTGAAGTCATAACTTACTCATGAATAAATATTGTATTTATCCGCTTGTGAATTATCATATTGACAATTCATGAGGGCTCATTAAGCGTTCTCTGACAATCATATAATCAATATATTTGTATTTAATGATTTACAAGGATAATAAGGTATTTATAAAAATCATTAAAATTCATATGGTTATGTAATTTCATTTGTTTTGCTGTTGTTTGTTGAACGTTTCATTTGTTTTCGTTAATCCTATTCTGTCTCTGAAGAATACATCTCTTTCAAACGAAGAAAAAGTGCTTTTAAAATATTTTTCTGCGGGTAGAATACGATTTAATGAATGTGTTATTAGTATAATCCGTCTCCCCGTGGAAGTATTTTCTGTATATTGTTGGATACGGATTATGTTGTATTCACGGTCTAAATAATAACCTAATGGATTATTTTTATGAGCAGCAAAAAAAATGACGGCAGCGTTGCGCCAAAAGAGCGCGTAAATATTAAATTTCAGCCAAAAACGGGAACTCAGACAGCAGAAGTAGAATTGCCGCTTAACCTACTGGTCACGGGTAACTTGACTGGAAGCACAAACGACACGCCGCTGGATGAGCGCCAACCCGTTGCAATTAACCGTAACAATTTTAACGCTGTGTTGGATGAGGCGGATATTGGTCGTGATTTTGTCGTTCCGTCTGTCCTCAGTGAAATGCCTGATGCACGTATGACTGTCAACCTGAAAGTTAAATCGCTTGCTGACCTTTCACCGGACAACATTGCCGCTCAGGTGCCGGAGATGCGGAAGATGATGGAGTTGCGTGAAGCTCTGGTGGCCCTTCGGGGGCCAATGGGCAATATGCCGGCTTTCCGTGCGCAACTTCAGGCATTGCTCGATGATGAAAAGAGCCGTGAACAACTGATTGCGGAGCTGGGCCTCACTGGCCAGGATTAACTTGTACAAGGATTTCAGTATGTCAGAAACCACCATACCGGAAGTATCAGCTTCCATCACGCCGGTCACCGTGCCCAGCCTGCTGAATGAAATTATGGCGCAGACTCGTTTTAAACCGGAGTCAGAAAGTTACGATATCGCGCGTCAGGGTGTAACGGCGTTTATTACCACGCTGTTGCAGAACAACGACGAGGCGGAGCCTGTCAATATCCTTGCTGTCAACGGCATGATTGCCGACATTGACGAGCGTATGGGGCGCCAGATGGATCTGATCCTTCATGCCCCAGAGTTTCAGGAACTGGAGTCTTTCCTGTGCTCGCTGAAACTGCTGGTTGACCATGCAGACCCACGTGAAAACATCAAGATTCATTTGATGCACGCCACCAAAGAAGAATTGCTGGATGATTTTGAATTTGCTCCGGAAATTACCCAGTCAGGTTTCTACCGGCAGGTTTACTCAAGCGGCTTCGGCCAGTTCGGTGGAGAACCTGTTGCCGCCGTCATCGGTAATTATGCCTTCGATAACACTGCCGCAGACATGAAGCTGTTGAAATATGTCAGTGCGGTCAGTGCGATGGCCCACTGCCCGTTCCTGTCCTCTGTTTCCCCGGAATTTTTTGGTCTGGATTCGTTTACTGAACTTCCTGGCATTAAAGACGTAGCCGCTATTTTTGAAGGTCCGGCTTACACCAAATGGCGTTCGTTACGTGAGTCAGAAGACTCTCGAAACCTCGGCCTGACGGCTCCCCGTTTCCTGTTGCGTCATCCCTACACACCAGATGAAAATCCGGTGAAAAGTTTTAACTATCATGAAGATGTCAGTAAAAATCACGAGCATTATTTGTGGGGGAATACTGCTTTCTTGTTGGCGGCAAACATGGCTGAAAGCTTCATCTCAACCCGATGGTGCCCAAATATTGTCGGCCCGCAAAGTGGTGGTGCAGTAAAAGATTTGCCGGTGCATTTGTATGAGGCAATGGGTCAACTTCAGGCCAAGGTTCCGACCGAAATTCTCATTACCGACAGGCGGGAGTATGAACTGGCAGAGCAGGGGTTTATCACTCTGACCATGCGAAAAGGCTCTGATAATGCTGCATTTTTCTCTGCTAACTCGGTACAGAAACCAAAGGTCTTCCCCAATACGCCGGAAGGTAAAGAGGCTGAGACCAACTACAAGTTGGGTACTCAGCTCCCTTATCTTTTTATTATCAACAGATTAGCGCATTACATTAAGGTACTTCAGCGTGAGCAGCTTGGCTCCTGGAAAGAAAGAGGCGATCTGGAGCGCGAGCTGAACACCTGGATTCGCCAGTATGTAGCAGACCAGGAAAATCCGCCTTCTGAAGTCCGAAGCCGTAAACCGCTGCGTCAGGCAAAGATTGAAGTCTCTGATGTGGAAGGTGAACCGGGCTGGTATCAGGTTGCCCTAAGCGTGCGACCACATTTCAAATATATGGGGGCATCGTTTGAATTGTCCCTGGTAGGACGTCTGGACAGAGAGTGAGCATGATAACGGAGCGGGAGTCGGGAGGCAGTCTGTTTGAACGCATCAATGAAGCAGCGAAGCCATCGTCGGATAGAAATCCGAAGGTGAAATTATTGCAGTCCATCATGCTCAGTCTGCAAAACATCCTCAACACCCGTTCCGGAAGTTGTCATGGTTCTCCGGAACTGGGGCTTCCTGATTTAGACAATGATGAATCCTCGATCTCCATGAGCATTAGGGATATGACTGCCCGGTCTGTCAGGGAGTGTATCCTGCGTTATGAACCACGGATTTCTGATACCACGGTCATTGCCAGGGCGCTGGATGAGAACTCACCACTGGAGCTTCGTTTTCGTATTCTCGCACAGGTGAATTTCAATAACAGGCGAGATGTCCTTGAGTTCGAAATCCTGCTGGATAATCACCAGCACTGGCGCGTGGAGTAATCCTGATGGCGTTTGAAGAACATTATTATCGCGAAGAGCTAGACTACTTGCGCCAGCTAGGCCATCTGCTGGCACAAGAAAAACCATATCTTGCCCGGTTTCTGGCCGAGAAAGAAGGTGATCCGGATGTGGAGCGTCTGCTGGAAGCCTTTGCTTTCCTCTCCGGTGGTCTGCGGCAAAAGTTGGAAGATGAGTTTCCGGAGTTTACGCATGGCTTAATCAATATGCTGTGGCCCAATTATCTGCGCCCGGTGCCATCAATGGCTGTGATTGAGTATAAACCTTTAGCAACGCAACTCTCTGCGCCAGTCAGGGTATGCCGTGATGAGCTTATTTGTTCCGGGGTAGTGCGTATGACATCATCCGGGCGAAAGATTCTGGCTGAAGAGAGCACCACTCCTCCCTCTGCTTGTCATTTCACCCTTGCGCGGGACATCTGGCTACAACCCCTGTCTGTTAGGAACGTACGCAACACCAGTAGTCTGGATAAGGGGTGTGTTGAGATTGATTTCTGCTCAGACAGCAACATTTCTCCTGCAGCGTTGGATTTGAATAAACTTACTTTCTGGTTGGGTAATAAGGATGATTATACCCGCCAGCAGCTCTATTTGTGGTTCAGCGAGCGGTTAATGGATGCTGAACTGGTTGCCGGGGAGTACCGTATAGGGCTGCCGGATCTGTGGCTCGACGCAGCGGGATTTGAGCGGGAGGATGCGCTACTACCTTGGCCGAAAAATGTCCATAACGGCTACCGGGTTCTCCAGGAGTATTTTTGCTACCCGGAGAGTTTTTTCTTCTTTCACCTGCGGGATGCAGCACCTCTGCCGGATAATTTCCCAGTCCACGCCTTTACATTGCGCCTGCACTTTAATCAGCCGTTACCTGGGGATATCAAGCTACGTAAGGATTCCCTACGTCCTTATTGTACGCCTGCGGTGAATCTGTTTGCCCATTATGCTGAACCCGTTAGTCCTGACGGTAGTTCGCCTCAATACTCACTACGAGCCAGCCAGCGGAGCCCGGATCACTACGATATCTTTCAGGTGAAGTTAGTGGCCAGTAAAATCTCCGCATCAAATAGCATACCCGGTCCGGATGACAGAATGCTCATCTGGCCCGAGTTTGAGGGGTTTCAGCACCAGATTGAGTACAGTCACCAGCGAGAGGTGGTTTATTGGCACCATCGTACAAAAACGTCCCTGTTTCACCGAGGACTGGATCATTTCATTGCTTTTGTTCACGCCGATGGCAGCCTGCCGGAGCACTCCCTGCTGGACGGCGAGATGCTAACCGCCTCGCTGGTCTGTACCAACAGGATGTTGCCCACGTCGTTGCACATTGGCGATATCTGCGTGCCTGTAGACAAAAATCCAGCCGTCGCTTCTTTCAGCAACGTCACCCGCCCAACCCGTCCGTTGTATCCGGTAACAGATGGTGATATGCACTGGTCGCTGATTTCCTGCATGAATCTGAATTATCTCTCGCTGCTGGACAGAGAAGCGCTGATCCAGGTGCTGCGGACCTTCGATCTGCCGGGAATTCATCATCCACAGCAGGCCAGGCTTTCCTCTCAGAAGCTCGACGCCATCGAAAAAATGGAATCCCGCCCTATTGATCGCCTGTTTAAAGGCGTGCCGGTTCGTGGTCTGTCCACCACATTGTGGATAAGCCCAGCCCCTTTTGTCTGCGAAGGCGAGATTTACCTACTGGGAACCGTGCTGTCGTACTTCTTCGCCCTCTACGCCAGTATCAACTCATTTCACTGTCTCAAAATCATTAACACGGAAAGTCAGGAGTCCTGGGAATGGCAACACACAGGCCAGCACGCCCTGATGTAGGGGAAACCACACTACCCCCGGATGTGCGCGGGATGAATTTTTATATGCTGATGGAGTCGCTGTACCGCCGGTATGGTGAACCGAATAGTGAGCCATCCCTGCGTACCGAACCGGAGCAGGAAGTGGCGCTGTTCAAATCTGACGCCAGTATTGCTTTTCCGGGCAGTGATTTAAGCACGCTTGAACGTAGCGATACCGGGCAGTTTACCCTGACTACAAAATTTCTGGGCTTCTCCGGCAGCCAGTCACCGTTACCCGGTTATTACCTGGATCGGATGGCAAGGGAGACTGCACAGAACGAGGAAGGATTGAAAGACTTCCTTGATCTGTTCAGCCACCGCTGGACGCAGTTTGCTTACCATGCATGGCGTAAATACCGTTATTACATCTGTTTTCGTAACGGCGGGACAGATGCCTTTTCACAGCGAATGTATTCGCTGGTCGGACTGGGCAATCAAAGTGTGCGCGACAGGCTTGCCATCAACCACAGCAAGATGCTGGCGTACGCCGGAATACTGGCGTCGCCTGGACGCTCACCGGATGTCGTCTGCAACCTGGTCAGCCACTGCTTTGATTTACCGGTTGTCAGTATTGAGAGTTGGCAATTACGTAAGGTAGCGGTTGATCCCGACCAGCAGAACCGACTGGGCGTGCGCAATCCTAAAACGAAAACCGCCGGATATGTGGCGGGGCGCTCGGTAATTGGCGTTAATTTTACCCTCGGTACCAGAGTGCCTGATCGCAGCGGGAAATTCTTGCTGCGGTTAGGCAATCTCTCAATGGCACGCTACCTCTCATTTTTACCGGAAGGCGAAAACCACGAGGCTCTGACCCTGTTCATTTCCTTTCTGCTGCGCGATCAGTTCGCCTGGGATCTCCGTCTGGATTTAGCTCCTGAGCAGGCGAAGGGGATGCGACTGGGCGACAGTTCCCGTTCTTGTATCGGACGCACGGCGTTTATTGGTCAACCGAAAAGTCCCCCCTCCGTCACCCTCCACATCAGGGATTAATTTAATGGAATCGCATATGGCTGAAGAAAAAACGCAGTCTACCCAACGCTCACTGACATTGCAGGTGATGAACGGTAACGAGCTGGAGAGCGGTCGCGCTGCAAAATGCCTCTTTACCTCTGAAGGCGGGGATATCGGCAATGTACCCGAGTGTCACTGGCCGGTGCAGGACAGGACTGGTGCCGTTGCGGGGCGCGCCTGCCAGGTGGTATTGCACGATGGCGAATTTTGCCTGAAGAGCCTTGTGTCCGGACTCATGATTAACCTGGCGCCGGTTGTTCCGGATGCCGGACTGGTACGTTTGCGCCAGGGCGATGAGATAGTGCTGGGTTCGCTGGCGCTGAAAGTGTTTATCCACACGGGAAAACAGGTTAGTTACAGTGAGCAGATGGCCGCACCTGAAACCATCGTCAGTAATCGTGACCGCCTGGCGGACGCGCTGCTAACGACGGACGGTCAGCCTGCGTACCCGGGTATGCCTCAGCGGCATCAGCTTGCGGACACTGTGGTCAACAGCTTTTCAGCCGATCCTTTGCAGGCACTCCAGGCTGAAAGTCTGACGGTGGCAGGCGATCCGCTTTCGGGAATTGTACCTGGCCGAACTTCGGTTCCTGGCAGGGATGGCGTGATAGACAAACCATTTATGGATTTACCGCCGGTGTATCCCTCTCCTCCAGAGCTCCGCAATGATACGGCATCCCAGGAAGATATCGCACAGCTCCATCTTGCCGTCACTCCGTTGTTACGCGGTTTGGGTAGTTCGCTTGTGGTACGCAACTCACAGGATGCGGATGATTTTCTCGAAGAAGCCGGGCGGACATTACAGGCAGCCATCAGCGGGCTGCTCGATCTGCAACTGCGTCGTAACAGTCTGTCGGACAAGCATTTGCGGCCGCTGGAAGATAACCCGCTGCGGCTAAATATGGATTACACCACTGCGCTTGATGTGATGTTTGCGGAGGGTAAAAGCCCAGTGCATCTGGCCGCGCCTGCCGCAGTCAGTGAAAGTCTGCGTAATGTTCGCCACCACGAAGAGGCCAACCGGGCGGCGATTGTTGAATCACTGCGCGTTTTGCTGGACGCCTTCTCGCCACAGAGCCTGATGCGCCGTTTTGTACAGTACCGCCGCAGTCATGAACTGCGCCAGCCACTGGACGACGCTGGCGCATGGAGAATGTACAGCGATTACTACGACGAATTAGCATCCAGTCGCCAGCAGGGATTTGAAATGCTGTTTAACGAAGTTTATGCCCAGGTGTATGACCGGGTGCTTCGTGAGAAACAGCGGGAGCCAGAAGTATGACAGGGCGTTTTTTTCGTACCTGCATGGTGGTGATACTGCTCAGTATCTCCCTGACCGGGTGCGAAACGGTGAAAAAACTCGGCCAGGTAATTAAGAACCCTGATATTCAGGTTGGAAAGCTGGCGGAACAACCGTCAGAGGTCACGGTCACGTTGCTGACCGAGCCAGATACGAACACCAATGCCGACGGTGAAGCGTCGGCAGTCGATGTGCAACTGATTTATATGAGCGACGACTCAAAACTACAGGCTGCTGACTACGATTTGGTCGCCAGCACGCCACTACCGGATGTGCTGGGCAAAAACTATATCGATCACCAGGATTTTAACCTGCTGCCGGACGCCATCAAAACTCTGCCACCAGTGAAACTGGATGAAAAGACGCAGTTCATTGGTGTTGTGGCCTACTTCTCCGATGACCAGACCACTGAGTGGAAACAAATCGAAGCGGTGGAAGGCTCGGGCCACAACTACCGCCTGCTGGTGCATGTACGACAGGGCAGTATCGAAATGAAAAAAGAGGAAAACTGACGATGGCGACCATGAAAAACAAAGTGATCTGGCAGGAAGGGCTGTTTGCTCTGCCGCAGCACTTTCAGCAACAGCAGCGTAATCAGGAATATCTGCTGAACCAGCGCATGAATGCGCAGGATGATTTTGCCTGGGGGTTTACCTCGCTGTCGATCAATACAGAGTTGCTTGCCCAAGGGAAACTCATGCTCGACAACGCGTCAGGCTGTATGCCGGATGGCTCGGTGTTTCGCATTCCTGACCAGGATCAACTCCCCGTACCATATCAGCCGCTCGATCTCTCGAAAGCAGGAAGCCATGATATTTATCTGGCGTTGCCGGTCATCAGTGACATTACCTGTGAAGTCGAAGGACGCCAGAGTGCCGGACAGGGCACGGAACGTTATCGTCTGGCCCGCGCCGATATCCGCGATTTGCACTCCGACGACGGTGATGTGCAACAAATTGTACTGGGGCAACTGGCACCGAAAATTGTCAGTGGCGCGGACGATCTCAGCGCAATGGTTACGCTGCCATTGTGCCGTATCCGCGATAAGCTGGCTAACGGCGCACTGGTACTGGATAACAGCTTTATCCCGACCTGCCAGGCCATTCGTGTCAGTCCGGTGCTGAGCGGATTTGCCGGTGATGTGCAGGGGCTTATCAACAACCGTGCCAGTGAACTGGCAAAACGTATCGGCTCGCCGGAGCAGAGCGGCATTGCTGATGTGGCGGAATTTATGATGTTGCAGATGCTTAACCGCAACCAGATGCACTTCACTCACCGTACGCACCTGCATACCCTGCATCCTGAAACTTTTTATCTGGATCTGGTCCGCTTACTCGGTGAATTGATGACCTTTACCGAAGATAGCCGCCTGCCATGCCCGGTGGAAGTCTATAACCACCGGGATCTCACTCAGTCGTTTAATACTGTGCTTCCTGAGTTGCGCCGGGCGCTCAACACTGTGCTGATGCCGCGTGCGCAGAACCTGCCGCTGGTCTTCTCTGACGGGTTTTATGTTGCCACGGTTAACGATCCGACGCTGTTGCAGTCCGGCACCTTTATTCTGGCGGTGCGCGCACGGATGCCTCACAGCCAGCTTATTCACCAGTTCACCCAGCAATCGAAAATTGCCGCCACCAACAAAATCCGCGATATGGTCAGCGTGCAGGTGCCGGGTGTGCCATTGACACCACGAACCGCCGCCCCGCGCCAGTTGCCGTATCACGACGGCTTTGTTTACTTTGAGCTGGACAAAGGGGTCGCCGCCTGGCAGGACGTAGTAAAAGCAGGGGCGATGGCGCTGCACATTTCCGGTACTTTCCCGGATCTGGGGATACAACTGTGGGCGATAAGAGGTTAAGGCCATGAGCGAGCAATCGGTTCTGTCCCGCGACGGAAATGACAGCCAGGATGCAGTGAACTCAGGGGAAAGATCAGCTTTGCATGATGTAGGCGAAGGAAACTCCAGCCGTCTGTACCGGTTGCCCCTGCGTGGTAACAGCCTGAATCCGATGGTTGATGCTGCCACACCGTTACTGGGCATGGTGATGCGCGTGGACGGGATGAACAGCCAGACTATGCCGGAGTACCTCTTCGCGCAGGTGGTCACGGATGTTCAGGCCGTGGAGCAACTGCTTCAGGAGAAGGGTTACGAGCCGGGCGTGATTGTCTCGTTTCGCTATGTCCTCTGCACCTTTATTGATGAAGCGGCGCTGGGTAATGGCTGGTCGAACAAGAATGAGTGGATCAAACAGTCGCTGTTGGTCCATTTCCACAATGAAGCCTGGGGTGGCGAGAAGGTTTTCATCCTGCTGGAGCGCCTGATCCGTGAGCCAAAACGTTACCAGGATTTACTCGAATTTCTCTTTCTCTGCTTTTCACTGGGTTTTCGCGGGCGTTACAAGGTGGCTGTACAGGATCTGGGGGAATTTGAACGGATATACCGCCGCCTACACCACGTTCTGCATACACTGCGCGGCGATGCCCCCTTTCCGTTACTGCACCAGGACAAAAAGACGCTGGGCGAACGCTATCAGTTAATGAAGCGCCTGACTATAAAACACGTCCTCTTGGGGGGCGTTGCTGTGCTGGCGTTGTTTTATCTGTTCTACATGCTGCGGCTGGACAGCCAGACGCAGGATATTCTGCATCAACTGAACCGGCTGCTTGCCAGGTAAGGACACAACATATGATCCAGATTAATCTGGCCTCACTGGTTAAGCATCTGAATCCGTTTTCCCGGCAGGCGCTGGAAGCAGCTGCCGCGGAGTGTATGAGTCAGCAGGCTACGGAAATTACCGTTGCGCATGTTCTGTTGCAGATGCTGGCATCTGTGCGCAGTGACTTAAGGGTGATTGTTGAACGGGCGGAAATTGACACGAGTGAACTCCGCCGGGCGCTGACGGTGGAAAACTATGCCACGGCGCGCACGACAGATAGCTACCCAGCATTTTCTCCAATGCTGGTCGAGTGGCTGAAAGAGGGCTGGCTGCTGGCGTCAGCAGAAATGCAGCACAGCGAGTTGCGCGGCGGCGTGATGCTACTGGCTTTATTGCATTCTCCATTGCGCTATGTACCGTCTGCCGCTGCCCGACAGCTGACAGGAATCAACCGTGATCGCCTGCAACAGGATTTTGCGCTGTGGACGCGGGAGTCTGCGGAAACGGCAATGCAGAATGCCGACGGACAATCTGTCAGCACTGCGGCAGATACGGGGGACGGCCTGCTGTCACGCTACACGAAAAACATGACGGCGGATGCCCACAACGGCAGGCTGGACCCGGTGCTGTGCCGCGACCATGAAATTGACCTGATGATCGATATTCTCTGTCGTCGCCGCAAAAATAATCCTGTGGTGGTGGGCGAGGCGGGAGTGGGGAAGAGTGCACTAATCGAAGGGCTGGCGCTGCGTATTGTGGCAGGTCAGGTACCGGACAAACTGAAGAACACCGATATTATGACCCTGGATCTGGGCGCATTACAGGCCGGCGCTTCGGTGAAAGGTGAGTTTGAAAAACGTTTTAAAGGGTTGATGGCGGAAGTGATTCAATCACCAAAGCCTGTCATTCTGTTTATTGATGAAGCGCATACTTTAATTGGTGCGGGTAACCAGCAGGGCGGTCTGGATATTTCCAACCTGATCAAACCGGCGCTGGCACGCGGCGAGCTGAAAACTATCGCCGCCACCACCTGGAGCGAGTACAAAAAATACTTCGAGAAAGACGCGGCTCTGTCCCGCCGCTTCCAGTTAGTGAAGGTCAGCGAACCCAACGCTGCCGAAACGACCATTATTCTGCGCGGCCTGTCAGCCGTCTATGAACAATCTCATGGCGTATTGATTGATGATGAAGCGTTACAGGCGGCAGCAACGTTAAGCGACCGTTATCTTTCCGGACGTCAGTTGCCGGACAAGGCCATCGATGTGCTGGATACCGCTTGTGCTCGCGTGGCTATCAACCTTTCATCGCCACCGAAACAAATTTCGGCACTGACCACCCAGAGCCACCAGTATGAAGCGGAAATCCGCCAGCTTGAACGTGAACTTCGTATCGGGCTGTGTACCGACACCTCACGGATGACAGAGGTACTGGTGCAGTACGATGAAACGCTGACGGCACTGGACGAACTGGAAGCCGCCTGGCATCAGCAACAGACGCTGGTTCAGGAGATTATCGCGCTGCGCCAGCAGTTGCTGGGGGAGAGGGTAGGACATGTCGACTCATTGCCGGATGCAGAGATTGTGCAGTCTGATGATTTTGAAAGCACACTAGCGGAAGAGAATGCAGATACTGTGCTACCAGCAGATGCAGCTTCCCTGGTTGAACGGTTGGTGCAGTTAACCGTTGAACTGGACACCCTGCATAACACACTGCTTTTAGTTTCCCCGCACGTCGATAAAAAACAGATTGCGGCGGTGATTGCCGAATGGACTGGCGTACCGCTCAACCGCCTGTCACAGAATGAAATGTCGGTTATCACCGATTTGCCGACGTGGCTCGGCGAGACAATCAAAGGCCAGAATCTGGCGATTGCCAGCTTGCACAAACACCTGCTCACCGCACGCGCTGACTTGCGCCGTCCGGGACGCCCGCTTGGCGCGTTTCTGCTGGCGGGCCCCAGCGGTGTGGGTAAAACCGAAACCGTTCTGCAACTGGCTGAACTGCTCTACGGCGGTCGCCAGTACCTGACCACCATCAATATGTCGGAGTTCCAGGAGAAGCATACCGTCTCACGGCTGATCGGCTCACCTCCGGGCTATGTCGGCTATGGTGAAGGTGGCGTGCTGACCGAAGCAATTCGCCAGAAACCGTACTCGGTAGTGCTGCTCGACGAAGTGGAAAAAGCGCACCCGGACGTGCTCAACCTGTTCTACCAGGCATTCGACAAGGGGGAAATGGCAGATGGTGAAGGCCGCCTGATCGACTGTAAAAATATCGTCTTTTTCCTCACCTCCAACCTCGGCTACCAGGTGATTGTCGAACACGCCGATGACCCGGAAACCCTGCAGGAAGTGCTGTATCCGGTGCTGGCGGACTTCTTCAAGCCGGCACTGCTGGCGCGTATGGAAGTGGTGCCATACCTGCCGCTGTCGAAAGAGACGCTCGCCACCATTATCGCCGGGAAACTCGCCCGTCTTGATAACGTACTTCGCAGCCGCTTTGGCGCGGAAGTGGCCATTGCACCGGAAGTGACGGACGAAATTATGAGTCGCGTCACCCGTGCTGAAAATGGCGCAAGGATGCTGGAGTCCGTCATTGACGGCGACATGTTGCCGCCGCTCTCGTTGATTCTGTTGCAAAAAATGGCGGCAAACACGGCGATTGCCCGTATTTGTCTGTCGGCGGCAGGCGGCGCGTTCATGGCAGACGTAGAAGATGCTATGCCTGATGACACGGCGACACTGCAAACAGTGGATGAAACCGTTTTATGAACAGGATGCGCGTTTTCCGGCAGACAGGATTGTTAATAACGGGTCTGCTGGCAGCCTTGTCTGTTGGTGCCGTCCCCGCAGAAACATCGTCAATGATCAGTGTGGCAATGACCGTCGCCACAATGGCACCGGCAGATGAGCAGGCTACGTTACAGGCCATGCAGTCCTGTCGGCGGGAGACGGCGGCGCTGGAGCGACTTAACTGCTATGACCGCCTGCTGGCACCACAGTCATTATCAGGGTTTGATGGCGCGCTGGTAAAGGCCAGTTTTGTGGGGGAAGCGTGGACGCGCGCCACAGAGCAGGAAAAGCATCGCCAGGGCAACACCACTGAGTTGCTGGTAACGCAGGTGCCGGGTGAACGCCCGACGGTGGTTATCACCACCCCGGCTATTGGCTATGTTCCACCGCGTCCGGTGCTGATGTTCAGTTGTGTGGACAATATTACCCGGATGCAGATAGCCCTGGTTAAGCCGATGGATGCACACGATATGGCCGTCACTCTGACTACTGATGGCAGTGTATTCCACAGCCGCTGGTTTGTGCGCGAAAACGGCACCCTGCTGGAGTCTAGCCGGGGATTATCCGGGATTGATGAAATCAAGCAGCTATTTGGGGCAAAAACGCTGACGGTGGATACCGGTGCAGATAGCGCAACCGGAAAGCTGACCTTCAACATTGAGGGGCTGGCGAAGGTGATCAATCCCCTGCGCGATGCCTGCCACTGGGCAGGAGAATGAGAATATGACAATGGACTTACGCGATCCGAATGTCTGGGTTTCGCACCTGCTGGAAAAACTGCCGGAAGAGAAACTGGCATCCGCCCTTCAGGACGATAACCCGGACTGGGAATATATTGACGGCGAAATTGTCAAACTCGGCTCGCTGGCTCACGGTCAACTGGATATACCGGAACTCCAGTGCCGTGGTCTGATGCTCCTGGCCTCGGAAACAAAAGATTTTCGCCTGCTGGCGCATTTGCTCAGAACCCTGCAACACGCGGGCGATCCTCTGCTGGCCGTTTGTCTACTGACGCTGTACGCAGAGCACTGGTGGTCGGTTGCTGCACCTCAAAATATGGCGCATAAAAAACGTTTTGCCGCTCAGGTGATAAAACGTTTCGATGTTGGTGTTACCGTTTTTGCGGAAAGCGCCACCACGGCGCAGCGAGATGCACTACTGGGTGAACTGGCAAAACTGGCGCAGTGCTGGCAGGTGCATAATACCCCTGAACTTGCGCAGGCAACGGATGATCTTTTCACCCTGTACCAGCGAACCTTTAATGGTGTAGCGCCTGTATTATCTTCCTCTCCAGAGGCCTCCGGCACTCCATCACAGGCTGCTATCGTACCTGCGCGCGATAATTCGCAAAATACTACCACGGTACCCGCAACCCCGGCCCCACAGGTCACTATCGACAGCCACGACGACACCGCCTGGCGCGACACGCTGTTAAAAGTCGCGGCGATTCTATGTGAACGCCAGCCAGACTCGCCGCAGGGCTACCGCCTGCGTCGCCACGCACTGTGGCAATCCATTACCGGCACACCGCAGGCTGAGAGCGACGGGCGAACCCCGCTGGCCGCCGTCCCTGCTGACATGGTGGCGGATTACCAGGCACAGTTGGCCAGCGCAGATATCGCGCTGTGGCAACAGATAGAGAAAAGCCTGTTACTGGCTCCGTACTGGCTGGACGGGCATTACCTTTCAGCTCAGACCGCATTACGCCTCGGTTATCAACAGGTATCGGAAGCCATCCGCGAAGAGGTGTCCTGCTTTCTGGACCGTCTTCCGGCCCTTTCTGGTTTGTTGTTTAACGACCGAACCCCCTTTATGAGCGGGCAGACAAAGCAGTGGCTGGCAGTCTCATCTTCCGCCTGTCAGTCCACTCCAGTCCTGCAATCCAATGAGGAATGGCAGGCCGCCAGAACCTGTTTTACTGAGCAGGGCCTGGAGGCCGCATTGCAGTATCTGAATATGCAGTCTGAAGGCGATCCCCGCGACCAGTTCCACCGACAATACCTGGGGGCACAACTGATGGAAGAGTGCGGGATGGTGCAGCTTGCGCAACAGCAGTACCGGATGTTGTTCAGAATGGGGTTGCAAATGATGGTGGCCGATTGGGAGCCATCCTTGATTAAGCAGCTTGAACAAAAATTCACGGCAGAACAATAAGCGATAACAGGAGTTTTTGTGAGATTACCAACACCCCGTTTATTCAGCGGACTGAAATCCGCACTCAGACCGGCGATGCCACGATTTAAGGTTTCTGCTGTCTGGTTGCTGGTACTGGCGTGGATTTTTCTGCTGGTATGGATCTGGTGGAAAGGCTCATCATGGACGTTGTATGGAGAGCACTGGTTACAGTCACTGACCCGCCGTTGGTTGGCAACCGCCATATGGGGATTTATCGCCCTGGCATGGCTCACCGTCAGGGTGATGAAACGCCTGCAACAGCTTGAAAAGCAGCAAAAGCAGCAACGTGAAGAGACCGTTGACCCGCTGAGTGTGGAACTTAATGCTCAGCAGCGTTACCTGGATCGCTGGTTGTTGCGTCTTCAACGCCATCTCAACAATCGCCGTTATCTGTGGCAATTGCCCTGGTATATGGTCATTGGTCCTGCGGGCAGTGGAAAAACAACATTGCTGCGCGAGGGCTTTCCATCCGACATTATTTATACTCCTGAAGCAGTACGTGGCGCGGAGCAGCGCCAGTATATCGTCCCACACGTCGGGCAGCAGGCGGTCATTTTTGATATTGATGGCACGCTCTGTGAACAGTCGGATACAGACGTATTGCACCGCCGTTTATGGGAACATGTCCTGGGCTGGCTGGTGGAAAAAAGAGCCCGCCAGCCACTGAACGGGCTTATTCTGACACTGGATTTACCCGATCTGCTAACTGCCGACAAGCGTCATCGTGAGCATCTGTTACAAATGTTGCGCAGCCGCTTACAGGATGTGCGTCAACATCTTCACTGCCAGTTACCAGTTTATGTGGTGCTGACGCGGCTGGACTTGCTGCATGGTTTTGCTGCTCTGTTTCAGTCACTGGATAAAAAAGATCGCGATACCATTCTTGGGGTGACATTTACCCGCCGTGCCCATGAAAATGAGGACTGGAGAAGCGAGCTTAATGCCTTCTGGCAGTCGTGGTGCACTCAGATGAACCAGGCGCTACCGGACCTGATGCTGGCACAGAACCATATGCGGAGTTCCCTGTTCAGCTTTGTCCGTCAAATGCAGGGGAGTCGGGAGTTTCTGGTGGCATTGCTGGATGGTTTACTGGACGGCGAAAACATGGATGTCATGCTGCGCGGTGTTTATCTCACGTCGTCACTGCAACGCGGTCAGATAGATGACATTTTTACCCAGTCTGCCGCCCGACAGTACCGCCTGGGCAGTAGTCCGCTGACGGCCTGGCCTCTTGTTGATACCACGACTTACTTCACCCGCAACCTGTTTCCGCATGCGTTACTGGCTGAGCCTAACCTGGCCGGAGAAAGCCGTACCTGGCTGATGAATAGCCGCCGCCGTCTGACGGTCTTTTCCGCTGCGGGTGGTGTAGCGGCGCTGCTGTTAATCATCGGCTGGCACCATTATTTCAACGACAACTACGCTTCCGGCGTCCAGGTACTGAAGCAGGCGAAAGCATTTATGGACATCACACCGCCACAGGGGATGGATGACTACGGCGACCTTCAACTGCCTTTGCTGAACCCGGTACGCGATGCCACTCTCGCCTATGGAGACTGGGAAGACCGCAGTCGTCTGGCGGATATGGGGCTATATCAGGGGCGGCGTGTCGGGCCATATGTAGAGCAGACGTACCTGCAACTGTTGGAACAACGTTTTCTGCCATCGCTATTTAACGGGCTGGTAAAAGAGATGAACGCCGCGCCGCCGGAGAGTGAGGAAAAGCTGGCAATACTGCGCGTGATGAGAATGCTGGAAGATAAAAGCGGGCGTAACAATGAAGTCGTGAAGCAGTATATGGCGAAACGCTGGAGCGGGAAGTTTCACGGCCAGCGCGATGTTCAGGCTCAACTGATGTCCCATCTCGACTACGCTCTGACCCGCACAGACTGGCACGCCGAGAGAGTAGCGGGTGATGGTGACGCCATCACCCGCTGGACGCCGTATGACAGTCCGGTGGCGTCGGCACAAAAAGAACTCAGTAAACTGCCCGTCTACCAGCGAGTGTATCAGAGTCTGAAAACACGGGCGTTAGGGGTGCTGCCTGCCGACCTTAACCTGCGCGACCAGGTGGGACCGACTTTTGACCAGGTGTTTACTTCCGCTGATGACAGCAAGCTCATTGTTCCGCAATTTCTCACCCGTTATGGACTGCAAAGCTATTTTGTGAAGCAGCGCGATGAACTGGTGGAACTGACAGCAATGGATTCGTGGGTCCTGAACCTGATGCAAAGCGTGAAATACAGTGACGCAGACCGTGCTGAAATTCAGCGCCAGTTAACCGAGCAGTATATCAGTGATTACACCGCCACCTGGCGGGCCGGGATGGATAATCTCAATGTGCGTGATTATGAATCCATTGCACAACTGACAGGCGCGCTGGAACAGGTTATCAGCGGCGACCAGCCTTTACAGCGGGCGCTGACCGCCCTGCGCGATAACACACTCCCTTCGGTACTCCCTGAAAAACTCTCTGATAAAGAACGGGAGGATGCACTGGCGGAGCCGGACTATCTCCTCCTGACACGTCTCGGCCATGAGTTCGTACCGGAAAACAGTACGCTGGCGGTACAGAAGGACAAAGAAAGCACAATGCAGGCGGTATATCAGCAATTAACGGAGCTTCACCGCTACCTGCTGGCTATCCAGAATGCGCCGGTACCGGGGAAATCGGCACTGAAGGCCGTACAACTGCGTCTGGATCAGAACAGCAGCGACCCGATATTTGCCACCCGTCAGATGGCAAAAACCCTGCCTGCACCACTCAACCGCTGGGTGGGCAAACTGGCCGATCAGGCCTGGCATGTGGTGATGGTGGAGGCGGTCCGCTATATGGAAATTGACTGGCGCGATAACGTGGTGAGACCGTTCAACGAACAGCTTGCCGGTAACTATCCGTTTAATCCGCGTGCGCAGCAGGATGTCTCGCTGGATGCCTTCGAACGCTTCTTTAAACCGGATGGCGTGCTGGATTCGTTCTACCAGCAGAACCTGAAACTGTTTATTGAAAATGACCTGAGTCGTGATGGTGATGATGGCGTGATTATCCGCGAGGATATTACCCGGCAACTGGATACTGCGCAGAAAATCCGCGACATCTTCTTCAGCAAGCAGAACGGGCTGGGAACGCAGTTTGCTGTGGAAACGGTATCACTCTCCGGAAACAAGCGCCGCAGCGTGCTGAACCTCGACGGACAACTGGTCGACTACAGCCAGGGACGCAACTACACCGCACACCTGGTGTGGCCGAACAATATGCGCGAAGGCAATGAAAGCAAGCTGACGCTGGTAGGCGCCAGTGGCGGTGCTCCGCGCAGTATCAGTTTCACCGGGCCATGGGCCCAATTCCGCCTGTTTGGGGCAGGGCAGCTAACCAGCGTTGAAGAAGGAACTTTCAGCGTACGCTTTAACGTGGATGGCGGCGCGATGGTCTACCGGATACACACCGACACCGAAGACAATCCGTTCAGCGGCGGGTTGTTCAGTCAGTTCCGGTTGCCGGACACGTTGTACTGACGATGTTGTCCGAACTATCAAACCGGACGTCATCATGGCTATTTTTATTTCTGTGTTGCAGGTGCAAAAAAGCAAGCTGGGCAGACTGTCACAGAGCAATAGTTTTTTTCACCTGACACAAGGAGGAGTGTATGTCTGACTTCAGAAATCAGAATCCATCAGGGGCAGATTATCTCGGTGATGTTCTACGCGGTAATGTGCCCGTCAACCAGTTGATCCCGCAGCATCCTTATATACTGGATACGCTGGGGCTGGCAGAAGCCTTTGAGAAAAACACCACGCATATTATGTTACTGACCCTGGATGAGGTGCAGGGCGTGATTGATGATTTGGACAACAGTCAGCCTGTGACGCTTGCTACTACCTATGCAGGCAATATTAAGGACAGCATCGCGGGGGCAAAAAATGTCTCAAAGCTCACGAGTTATGCTGATGCTGGTAAGCTGGTCTACCGGTTAAAGGGATTAGGTATCAAAGCTATTCCGTATCAATATAATGGACAGGCTTATGTCAAAATTACCGGTTATGCGTCGTTGCGACGTATCCTGCAGGGGACAAGATATAAAATTAACTCGCCCAAAGTACTTGAGTTAGGCATTGGTAAAGCTGGTGTTAATGCTGGTATTCTTGAAGGTGCCAGATTCTGCATCTGGTTTTCATTCGCGTATCGTACTGTTCAGCTTATTTTTAAATCAGACCATGATGTGGCAGCCTTTATTGGCAATATCACGATGGACATTGCCAAAATTATTGTGACGATATTTGTGACGAATATTTTGGTTATGGCTGGTGGAGCTTTAGCTGCGAGTGTGGCATCTGTTGGTTTTGCTGTTACGCTCCCCGTTACTTTAGGAATAGTCCTTATTGTCGCAGTCGGCATTTTAATTACATTTGAGCTGGACCATCTAGATCATGAGTATCATTTGTCTGACAAGTTAATTTCAGCGATTAGAGAAGGGATGAAGTCACAGTCCGAAATTGAAAAATGGAATCTTGAACATACCAATCCATTTACACATGGTCTGATGAATACACACTGGTAAGGAACTGTCATGTCTGGAAAACGAGAAAATCAGGAGCGCATGGCAAGACAGGCAATGACCACTATCCCTTTAAAAACGAGACTGTCTGCGTTGTTTTTATTTGTGTGCGTTACTGCTGCAACCGTTTTTATCTTTACAGTCGGTGGTTCTGAGCTTGTAGATATACTGCATAAAAAAGACGTTGTTTACTATGACTGGAAAACCACACCGCTTTTCCTTTGGCTTCCGGCATTTTTTTATGCTGATATTCTTGTTGCTGCCATGATGTTTTTTCCCATTACCAGAAACTTACTGGAGTATCTTCTGACAGGGATGAGAGCTATAGCAGTATATGGGTGGTTGATGTTATTCCTCTCAATTCCACTATCGCTAATAATTTTATATTATCCATTGGGCAACTACGAGTCATGCGGTCAAAATGGCCCCTTTTCAGGCAGTTACTATGTAAAAGATCTCAAAATGTGTAAGCAGTTTGAATACCATCCTGAAAAGGAAGCATCTAATGATTAATAATAATGAGTTGTTGCTGAAAAAAATGACATTCAAAGAGCGAGTGAAGTTTGTTTTTTTATGCTTTTTTGCCATTTTTGTTCTTTCCGGATCTTTGGTCTTTTTTGCAAAGATAAGCGGCTCTACAATCAGGGATGTTTTTGAAGGCGCAGACACCGTTTACTATAGCTGGCGTGATGTGTTTGCATTACTGTCTTTACCTGTTATGGGGTATTTCGACGTATTAGTGTTTTTGTTTTTATTTTTCCCTTTAACGCTTAATCTCGCGAAAATATGGTGGAAACTTGCAAATATAATTTATGCTTATATTTATATTGCATTTATTCTTGCCTTCCCATTATCGCTGTACATTTCATTCGTTCCCCTTGCAGACTATCACTCGTGCGGCCAAAAAGGTCCCTTTTCCGGCGTTTACTACGTAAAAGAACCAAAAATGTGTGAGCAGTTTGAATACCATCCTGAAAAGGATAAGTCTGATGAATAATAAATTCATAATGAAAGAGATGTCGCTAAAAGAAAGAATAAAATTTATTCTTGTATGCCTTTTTTTTATCTCTGCAATTACAGGTGCGCTTATCTTCTTTATCAATACCTGTGGCTCAACATTAATAGATATTTTTACGAATGCAGATACTGTCTACTATAGCTGGCTGGATGTTTTCATAGTTATTTATTTTCCTGTTATGGGGTATTTTGATGTCCTAGTGCTTTTATTTTTATTCACCCCTTTAACACTTCGCATTGGAAAACTATGGGGGAAGCTTTTAAATATAATTTGTGCTTATATTTATATCGCATTTGTTCTTGCTTTCCCGTTTTCATTGTACATTTCATTCGTTCCTCTTGCTGACTATCATTCGTGCGGCCAAAAAGGTCCCTTTTCAGGTGATTACTACGTAAAAGATCCAAAAATGTGTGAGCAGTTTGAATACCATCCTGAAAAGGATAAATCTGATGATTCCTCTACAGCGGTAATACCTACGGATACGAAAGTAAAATGAACATGTCAGCTTACACTCAGACCATTACTACTGGTGCAGATCCTCGCACCCTGCCGGAGTTTATCGCTATCCGTGAGGAAATTAACAAAGCCAGCCATCCGGCACAGCCGGAACTGAACTGGCGACTGGTGGAGTCACTGGCGTTGACGATTTTTAAAACCAACGGGGTGGATTTACACTCAGCCACTTACTACACGCTGGCGCGCACCCGCACCCAGGGGCTGGCTGGTTTCTGCGAAGGTGTGGAACTGCTGGCGGCGATGATAAGCCATGAATGGGACAAATTCTGGCCGCAGAATGGCTCTGCACGAACCGAAATGCTGGACTGGTTTAATACCCGTACCGGGAATATCCTGCGCCAGCAGATTTCCTATGCAGAATCTGACCTGCCGTTGCTCTGTCGCACGGAACGGGCAGTGCAGCTAATCTGCGACAAACTCCAGCAAGTGGAGCTGAAGCGCCCGCCGCGTGTGGAAAACCTGCTGTATTTTGTCCAGAACACACGTAAGCGGCTTGAACCACAGCCCAGGAACAGTGCTGTAAATACATCGCAGACAGCCGTCAGAACGCTGGTCTATGCACCGGAGAGTGCCACGTCCACGACGACAGAGGTTATGTCGTCGCTGCCTGATCTGCCGGAAGTAATGAAGGTGGAAGTGCGCAGCCTGGTAGCGACAGGCGAAGCGGTAAAATCGGGTAGTACGGTAAAAGGTTTTGCGGCGGGTATCACCAGCGCGGCCATCATTGCCGCAGCACTCTGGTGGTGGCAGGTCTGGCCCATGCAGCAGCAACTCACACAAATCAACGACACCGCACAGGGTGCTGCAACGGCCTGGCTGGCTTCGCCTGAGCCGGGAAACTATTCGCGAAGACTGCAACAACTCCTTGCAGCCTCACCCGTACAGCCACTGGAAACCGGGATGCAGATGATGCGTACCGCTGACAGTCGCTGGCCGGAAAGCCTGCAACAACAACAGGCTACCGCGCAGTGGAATGAGGCACTGAAAACCCGCGCACAGAGTAGCCCGCAGTTACGTGGCTGGTTGCAGGCCCGTCAGGACTTACATGCCTTTGCTGATTTAGTGATGCAGCGCGAGAAAGAAGGGCTAACGCTTTCCTATATCAAAAATGTTATCTGGCAGGCAGAGCGCGGGTTGGGGCAGGAAACGCCGCTGGAATCCCTACTGACACAATATCAGGATGCCCGCGCGCAGGGACAAAATACCGACACGCTGGAAAAACAAATCAATGAGCGACTGGATGGTGTCGTCAGCCGCTGGTTGCTGCTAAAGAATAATGCGATGCCAGAAACGGCAACTGATATAAAACCCGAAAAATAACGATGGAATAGAAGGAGTTTAACATGGCAAATCTTGTTTATCTGACGCTGAATGGCGATCTTCAGGGGCTGATTTCAGCCGGTTGTTGTTCCCAGGCTTCAATCGGCAATAAGGCGCAGATTGCACATATGGACCAGATAATGGTAATGGGTATGAGTCACGGGCTGAGTCGGGCACAAAATGTGAACCATCTTGCACTTAACATTCAGAAACCAGTGGATAAATCAACACCTTTACTGAGTAAGGCTATTACCGAAAATGAATGTCTGACCTGCGATTTTGAATTTTATCGTACCAACCGTTTCGGGATTAATGAACTGTATTACAAAGTAAAACTCATTAAAGCGAGAATTTCAGATATCCATCTGTCAGTTCCACATTCCATTACCAATAGTGGCGGTCAACCAGAGGAAACCGTGTCGTTCACTTATGAGAGTATCACTCAGGAACATTGTATCGCTGGCACTAGCGCTTACAGTTTGTGGGAAGATCGGATTTTCTGATTATTCCGTATCTGAGGGGATGAATAACCAGATAAGTGTGAGGTTTAAATAATTGATAAAGTTAAGAAGGGTTTTTATGGATTATCATATTAATAATTAAAGATTTTTTGCTTTTATTTCAACGATGGTTGCTACTGGTTTTTACTATGGGGACAGTAAATGCATTCGACTATTTTACCACTCTATTTTTTTCAATAGTTATTGGTGTAATTTATACTTACGCCAAATTTATTAAATGATAATTATTGACGATATATGCTATCTTTAAATATCGTTCTTAACGAAATAATGGATTGACTAGCAGAACGTAAGACGTTGTTAGCGTCATTGCTGATGCAGGACCAGAATGTATGCAATATTGGCGCACAGGAAAAACCGTTCAACGAGTGGCTGGATGGCGTTTTAAATCACTGGCTGCCGCCGTAAATCACTGGCTGCCGCCGTAAATCACTGGCTGCCGCCGTAAATCACTGGCGGCAACCAATGCTGATTACTGGTAGCGGTTTACCAGATCCTTCATCATTGCTGCATACGTCTTTTGCTTAAGCTGAGTGATTTGTTGCTCTGTCACATCAGAGGGACCGACTTCTTTTTTCCCTGGTAGTGGTGGAAGCACTTTGTATTCATAATTGATCGGCGACCATGTGGCCCACTCGCCTGTTGCCACATCCACCAGAGTGAAGCGCACCAGGTAACGCAGTGAGATAATGTCGGTCAGTTTTTCATTTGTATAATCTGACCACACTGTTGATTTCAGGGCCGGGTCATACTTTTCTGTCTGCAATGTATCCTGATAAACGACGATGGCTTTCTGATGTCCTTTTGCGGCAACAAAACGCAGCGCCTGCATCCAGTTCATATTTTCAGCCACCGCGACATCCTGGCTCTCATCCCTATTTTTTTCTTTATTGCAGGTTACCGCTTTTTGCCTGTCCGGGATGCCAGAAAATGTTGCGATAGTATAATATTTCCGCATCTCTTCTTGCATAGTAACTTCCGGCGCGCGACTGCCGGATTGCACCAGGATCACTGGGGAATTAAGTGGTACGCGGAACTTGTCTCCTTCCAGTGCTGCCTGAATGTCCTCTTCAGTTACGGCCAGTGTGGTTTCGTTGCCAAAAATATCTTTATCCGTCAATTGAGCAGAAAGGCTTTTACTGCTGACACTATTGTCTTTCCCGGATACTCCTGTTTTTTTCTCATCAATTGGGGAATGTGGTGCGCATCCTGCCAGTAACAAAGTGGCTGTACATAAAAAAAATATCGACCTGGAATTCATTTTCCAATCCTTCATTTGCTCTCAATATTGTTACGCGAGTTATCTGGGGTATTGTGTTCATTGTATACCCATATTTGAGGCTAACAAATATAATAAATATATTCATGATTCAGATATATATGGTAAAAATAAAAACTATTGTGAATAAAAATGAATTCACGTTCTGAAAACCGTACTCCACATATCTTTGAAAGTGAGTGTTTACGGTATTTCTGGTATCGCTTGATATTTTTAAGCTGTATGTAAGTATGCCCCCGCCGATATCAGTAAAAATGGATGGATAAAGAGGGATTAATATTCGGCAATATGGTGCTGGAGGTTTTGGACTGGGGCCTAATGTGTCAATGCACTTTCATAATGATTGCCAGGAGCTTCCCAAACAAAGATTAGGTCGATGCACAAGACAACTGACCAGATGTTGTCTTGTGGTAAAGAATCCAATAGCCATGACACATGCCACAAAAGCAAAAAACCAGCCCGTAGGCTGGTTCTTCTAAATAGTGGTGCCCGGACTCGGAATCGAACCAAGGACACGGGGATTTTCAATCCCCTGCTCTACCGACTGAGCTATCCGGGCAACGGGGCGCATTAAAACCGATCCGCCTCATTTCGTCAACGAAATTTCTTCAATTCGACGCAGACTGCACAATCTATCACCACTTTGCTGTTATTGCACGCATTCTCAAGCGAAATACGCGGTCCAGGCGGCGGAAATCGGCATGGCGAGGATCAGCGCCGGAAGCATATTGACCACGGCAAACATTTTGATTCCGCAGATGCGTAAACCGGTGGCGACCAGCAGCAATCCCCCGACCGAACTGAAATCGGCCATCATCGCGGGGGTGGTGAGCGGCAAAATGAGCGCCGCGCAGGTAGCCAGTGAAAGCTGGATGAGCAGCATCGGGGCAGAGATAACCGAAACGGCGATACCGAGCGAACAGGCGAAAATCATGGCGGTAAAGAAATCGAGGAAGGATTTGGCAATCAGGATACTCGGATCGCCGGTCATCCCTTCGCGCATCGCCCCAAAAATCCCCGTACCGCTGGCGCAGAAAAGAACAATGATGGCGACATAGTTCTGGATAAACGATTCATGGGGCTGCTTTTTACCCGGGCGCATAAAGAGCGTCTGCGCTTTCGCGACGGCGTTGTTGATCCCCTTTTCCAGATAGCAAAACTCACCAATTAACGCACCGACCAGCGTTGCCAACACCATAACCGGAAGATTGGCGCATTTGACCACCAGTAAGATACCAATGCCAAGTGACGCGAGACCGAAAATTGAGGTCATTGAGACGCGAATCCGTTCCGGTAAACGTTGGCTAAGAAGGGCACCAATAACGCCACCCACCAAAACGGCGCTGGCGTTAATAAAAGGTCCGATTACCACGTTAGCTCCTGTTAATTATTATGTCAGATTGCATTATTATGACCTGATTCTCATTTTCAGTGTTGTTTAACCGCAACAAGTGTGCATAAGAATTAAATCTTGCCCCTCCTGGTTAAAGGTGCCATGATTGCGCGAATTTTCTCCAGTCCGTTTGGGGCCGCACGGGATGAACGCTACACCTTCACATCACCTTTTGCATCGCCGCTTAGCGCGATGGCTACCCCTTCTCGTTATTCCTTCCCTTTTACTCACCATGCGGTGAGGGCAACGTATGCTCACTGCAGGACAACAGTAAAATCAGAAGCGGTCTGCTTTTACTGATGTCTGGCGGTCGGAGCTGGTGACCAGTTTGACCCAAACATCTCGTGGGGCAGGGCATTGAGCCTTGTCCGGGACTCTTATTCTCCCGAAACGGGTTTTTGCGCTTATGAAATCAATGAACATTGCCGCCAGTAGTGAACTGGTCTCTCGTTTATCTACTCATCGCGGCGTTGTGGCGCTGGACAGTACCGACTTCACCGATATCGCGGCGGTCGTCATGACCGTTGCCGATAGCCGTAGCGGCATTCTTGCTCTGCTCACACGTACGGGCTTTCATCTGCCGGTCTTTATTCTCACTGAAGAGAAAATGGATCTACCCGCAGGCGCGACGGCGCTCATTAGCGGAAATGCGCAGGAGTGGCTGGAGCTGGAATCAGCCGCCTGTCTGTATGAGGAAGACCTTCTGCCGCCGTTTTACGACACGCTGACGCAGTATGTGGAAATGAAGAACAGCACGTTCGCCTGTCCAGGGCATCAGCACGGTGCGTTCTTTAAAAAACACCCGGCCGGACGCCACTTCTATGACTTCTTTGGCGAAAATGTCTTTCGCGCGGATATGTGCAATGCCGACGTGAAGCTCGGCGATCTGTTGATTCACGAAGGTTCGGCCAAACATGCGCAGAAGTTTGCCGCAAAAGTCTTTCACGCCGATAAAACCTATTTCGTTCTGAACGGCACGTCGGCAGCGAATAAAGTGGTCACCAATGCGCTGCTGACGCGTGGCGATCTGGTGCTGTTCGATCGCAACAACCACAAATCGAATCATCACGGAGCGCTGATTCAGGCGGGGGCGACCCCGGTGTATCTGGAAGCCGCCCGTAACCCGTTTGGTTTTATCGGCGGGATCGATGAACACTGCTTCGATGAAGCGTATCTGCGCGAACAGATCCGTGAAGTGGCAGCGGATAAGGCGGAGCTGCCGCGCCCCTTCAGACTGGCAATCATCCAGTTGGGAACCTACGACGGAACTATCTACAACGCACGTCAGGTGATCGACAAAATCGGTCATCTCTGTGACTACATCCTGTTCGACTCAGCCTGGGTTGGCTATGAGCAGTTTATCCCGATGATGGCCGACGGTTCGCCGCTGCTGCTGGAATTGAATGAAAACGATCCGGGTATTTTCGTCACCCAGTCGGTGCACAAGCAGCAGGCCGGGTTCTCGCAGACTTCACAGATCCACAAGAAAGATAATCACATTCGCGGCCAGGCGCGTTTCTGCCCGCATAAGCGGCTGAACAATGCGTTTATGCTGCACGCCTCAACCAGTCCGTTCTACCCGCTGTTTGCCGCGCTGGACGTCAATGCCAAAATCCACGAAGGAGAGAGTGGCCGACGCCTGTGGGCAGAATGTGTGACGTTGGGAATTGAGGCGCGTAAGGCGATCCTTGATCGCTGTAAGCTGCTTCAGCCGTTCATTCCGCCGGTCGTTGACGGTCAGGCGTGGCAGTCGTGTCCCACCGAGGTAATTGCCCGTGAGCGGCGCTTCTTCAGCTTTGCACCGGGCGCAAAATGGCATGGTTTTGAAGGGTATGCCGACGACCAGTATTTTGTCGATCCGTGCAAGCTGCTGCTCACCACGCCGGGCATTGATGCACAGACAGGGCGTTATACTGATTTTGGTATTCCGGCGACCATTCTGGCTCATTACCTGCGCGAGAACGGTATTGTGCCGGAGAAATGCGATCTCAACTCGATTCTGTTCCTGCTGACGCCCGCCGAGAGTCCGGAAAAGATGGCGCATTTGACGGCGATGCTGGCGCAATTCGAACAACATATTGAAGACGATACCCCGCTTGCAGAGGTACTTCCGACCATCTTCAATAAATATCCGGTGCGCTACCGCGACTACACCCTGCGCGAACTGTGCCAGGAGATGCACGATCTGTACGTTAGCTTTGACGTGAAGGATCTGCAAAAAGCGATGTTCCGTCAGGAGAGCTTCCCGGCGGTGGCGCTGAATCCGCAGGATGCGCACAGCGCTTTTATTCGCGGTGATGTTGAACTGGTGCGCATTCGTGATGCCGAAGGCCGTATCGCGGCGGAAGGGGCGCTGCCATATCCTCCTGGTGTGCTGTGCGTGGTGCCGGGCGAAGTGTGGGGCGGGGCGGTACAGCGTTATTTCCTGGCGCTGGAAGAAGGGGTCAATATGCTGCCGGGGTTCTCGCCGGAGTTGCAGGGCGTTTACAGTGAAACCGATGCTGACGGAATTAAGCGGTTGTATGGGTATGTTTTGAAGTAATCGAAGGAGAATGCCGGATGGCGCTTGCGCTTATCCGGCCTGGTATTCGGTGTAGGCCGGATAAGACGCGAAAGCGTCGCCATCCGGCAGAGAGATTAATGTGCGACGGTCTGCGTGCCGGTCGGTACGCGAACGTGTTTGTACTTAAACAGCGCCACGAAGGCAAAGGCCAGAACCAGCGAGTAGCCGGCAAAAATCAGCCACACGGTTTGCCAGTCGGTAATGCCGTTCAGAGTGTAATACTCCACCACTTTCCCGCTCACTACGCCGCCGAGGATACAGCCGAAGCCGTTGGTCATCATCAGGAACATGCCCTGCGCACTGGCGCGAATTTCGGGGCGAACTTCTTTCTCAACGAATACCGAACCGGAGATGTTGAAGAAGTCGAAGGCGCAGCCATAAACAATCATCGACAGAACCAGCAGTACGGTACCAAACGGGCTTGGGTCGCCATAGGCGAACAGGCCGAAGCGCAACATCCACGCTACGATGCTGATCAGCATCACGTTCTTGATACCGTAACGGCTCAGGAAAAACGGAATGGTGAGGATGAACAGCGTTTCGGAGATCTGCGAGATCGACATCATCACCGACGCGTGCTCAACGATAAAGCTTCCAGAGAACAGCGGGTTGTTATCGAAGCTGTGCAGGAAGGTGTTCCCGAACATGTTGGTAATTTGCAGTTCCGCGCCGAGCATCATCGAGAAGATGAAGAAGATCGCCATGCGCTTGTTCTTAAACAGCGCGAAAGCATCCAGACCCAGCATCGAGGTCCAGCTTTGATTCTTCTGCTGATTCGCCACCGGGATGTGCGGCAGGGTCAACGTAAACAGCACCAGTATCACAGAGAGCGCGGCGCCAATATACAGTTGCATATGGCTCAGTTCGAAGCCGGAGAAACTCACGGCCCACATGGCGACGATAAAACCGATGGTGCCCCAGATACGAATCGGCGGGAAGTCGGTGATAATGTCCATGCCTGCGTTCTGCAAGCGATAATAGGAAATGGTGTTGATAAGCCCAAGCGTTGGCATATACGCCAGCGAGTTAAGCAGGATGACGAAGAACATCGCTCCCGGCGTGGTGACTTCGGCGGCGATGAACAGCGTTATCGCGCCCACCACGTGACAGATGGCGTAGACCCATTTTGCACTGAGCCACTTGTCCGCCACAATACCCAAAAGCGTCGGCATCAGAACCGCCGCGATCCCCAGTGAACTGTAGACTGCACCAATAGAAGCACCGTCAAATTTGAGGGTGACAAACATATAGGATCCGAGGGTTGTCAGCCAACTTCCCCACAGGCAGAACTGCAGAAAAGAGAGTATTTTCAGCTGCAGCTTAAGATTCATGTTAATTTCCTCACACCATAAGGCGAATGGATGTTTCGATTGGCACAAATGCCGTTGCTGTATGATGTGATTCTATCAATGACTGTGGGCGATTTTTTGTTACCTGTGACAAATAATTGCAAAACAATTCCCTTTTGCAATGCTAAAGGGTGATGGTTGTCACGATTTCTTGACTCACCCGCTCACCGTTTTATCGGGAGCGGGGGAAGAGGGGGATCAGTTCCGCCGATAGGTTTTTTGCGCGGAATTGACTTTATACAGGTAGCGGCGCGATTCAGAAGAGGGATGACGCGTGGTTAACGTCTGGTACACATCCCCTGGCGTCATGCTGTTGATGATCGTCGCGGCCTGCACTTTATCACTGGAGAAGACGCGCAGTACGCTGCCCGCCCCGCCGTTGTAGGCGGTGATTACCGCATAGCGTCGCGAGGTGGGATTATCGATTCCGCCCAGATAGACATTATTGAGCATCGCCAGATATGCGGTGCCGGTATCAATATTGCTGGCCGGATCGAACAGTTCACTGCGGCTCGGCGTACCGGAGCGGCCCTGCGAGCGATAAACGTCTTTCCCGGCGGTATGCTGAACCACCTGCATCAGACCCAGCGCATCGGAACGGCTCACGGCGTACGGGTTGAAGGATGACTCCGTCTGCATAATCGCCAGAATCAGCGACTCATCAATGCCATATTTATGGGACGCCTTGCGCACCATGCCGAGGTACTTATGCGCACGTTTATCCAGGTGGTTCGGCACCAGATTAATCGTCACGCTGAAAATCATGCGGATCCCGTTGCTGCGGCTTTTCATCCGCGTTTGCAGCAGGTAATCGGCGAAGTTCGTAGCCCGGCCTTCCCAGCGGATGGGTTGTCCCGTGTGATCGAGCACCTGACCGTACAAGAACGGTTCTCTGGAGATCTGAATGTCATCGACGTCAGAGTAGAGGTCGACAGAGGTGGGATCGTCACCCATCAGCAGCGTTTTAATAATGGCGCGACGTAAATGCGCCGCGGGCTCCGTCCCGGCGATGGTCTCAACGGTTATGGTCCCGTCGTCAAAGTTGATATGGCTGCGGGTCTGATATTGATCGGTGTACTTCACGTAGTCCTTCGGACCGGCGATCAGCACTTCCTGATAACCCCACAGATTCTCAATGTTGTGGGCAAACTGCCCCATGAGAATGTCAAAACCGTTGGTATCCTTGACCCAGGCTTCGTTATAAGAATCGCCTTTTTTGGTCGAGCTGGAACAGGAGATGAGCAACGGCGCAATAACGGCAAGCGCGAGAAATTTTTTCATCATTCCGGGAGTGCGTGTTGTGTTTGTCGTTGTGCCATTTTGCCGGATAGCGTCATCATTGATCGACCTACGAATCGTGCCCGCCCAGGTCGGACAAGGCATTTACGCTGCCTCCGGCTTCTTTGCATTGCCCGATGGCGCTGCGCTTATCGGGCCTGGAAAATTAGCGCTATAGGCGTTATTTACCTTCCGGCGTATAACCTTCGATATGCACGTCTTTACCTTCAAACAGGAAGTTGATCATCTCCTGTTCCAGCAGTTTGCGGTGCTCGACGTTCATCATACTGAGTTTCTTTTCGTTGATCAGCATGGTCTGCTTGTGCTGCCACTGCGCCCATGCTTCTTTTGAAATCTCGTTATAAATGCGTTTTCCCAGTTCGCCCGGGTACAGCTGAAAATCCTGTCCTTCTGCTTCACGCTGCAGGAAAGTGCAAAAAATCGTTCTGCTCATAACTCATCCTCTTCATCGTCCGGTGCGTTAAACGGGGGCACCGGTACGTAACTGCTGTAATAAACGCTCCACCGGAGCCGCCAGGCCAACGGATGGCGGTTGCGCTAAGTTATACCAGAGCGCGTTGCCTTCATCCATGCATGAACCGCATGAGGACACAGTAAGCCACATAGGCACAATATCCAGATGGAAATGGCTGAAGGTATGGCGAAACGCGTTAAGTTGGGTCAAATTATCAGCGTTAACATGCCGTTGTGCCAGCCATTCCCGTAATTCCTCTTCACTGGCAAACTGCGGGAAACAGAATAAGCCACCCCATAGTCCGCTCGGCGGGCGCTGCGCCAGCAGGACGTCATCCTGATGTTGCAACAGCAGAAAATAACTTGTCCGCTCTGGCAGCGTCTGCTTTGGCTTCTTGCCGGGATAGTGCGACCAGCTGTCGTTCGCATAGGCGATACAGCCGTTCTGCAACGGGCACAGCGAGCATTTCGGTTTTGAGCGCGTGCACACCATCGCGCCTAAATCCATCATCGCCTGGTTAAAACGCTCCACGCCCTTCACCGGCGTTACCTGTTCGCTCAGATCCCAGAGCGTTTTCTCGACCTCTTTTTTACCTGGCCAGCCGCTAACAGCATAGCAGCGCGCCAGCACGCGCTTAACGTTGCCGTCAAGAATCGGAAAAGGTTTACCCAGCGAGAGTGACAGCACGGCGCCTGCGGTTGAACGTCCGACGCCGGGGAGCGCCGCAACCTCTTCAAAGGTTTCCGGGAAAACGCCCTTATGCAGTGTGGCAACCTGTTGCGCCGCTTTGTGCAGGTTGCGCGCCCGGGCATAGTAGCCGAGCCCGGTCCACAGGTGGAGCACTTCATCCAGCGGCGCGTTGGCAAGATCGGTCACCGTCGGAAAATGGACCATAAACCGTTCAAAATAAGGGATAACCGTCGTAACCTGAGTCTGTTGCAGCATCACTTCTGAGAGCCATACTTTGTAAGGCGTCTTATCAATTTGCCAGGGCAGGGTTTTTCGCCCGTATTTATCGTACCAGTCCAGAACCTGGGCTGAAAATTGAGACGCTTGCATGGTCACCGAATTCATTATTGTTGGGGGCAAGATTGCAGCACAGAGGCAACAGGCTGTAAACCGGAACTTTCCGCAGCGTGACCGCTTCCTTTACTTGCATCCGGCAACTAACTTTGGATAATGCCCGTTTTCAGACCTTAATCACAAGCAGACTTAACTTTTATGAAAAACGACGTCATCTCACCGGAATTTGATGAAAACGGCCGTCCACTGCGCCGGATTCGTAGTTTTGTTCGTCGCCAGGGGCGACTGACCAAAGGGCAGGAACACGCGCTGGAAAACTACTGGCCGGTGATGGGCGTTGAGTTCAGCGAAGAACCTGTGGATTTCGCGACGTTGTTTGACCGTGAAGCGCCGGTCACGCTTGAGATTGGCTTCGGTATGGGCGCTTCTCTGGTGGCGATGGCGAAAGCGCGTGCGGAGCAAAATTTCCTCGGTATTGAAGTTCATTCACCGGGCGTGGGCGCCTGTCTGGCGTCGGCCCATGAAGAGGGCGTTGAGAACCTGCGCGTGATGTGTCATGACGCGGTCGAAGTCCTGCATAAAATGATTCCTGACAATTCTTTAACGATGGTTCAGCTCTTTTTCCCTGACCCGTGGCACAAAGCGCGTCATAATAAACGCCGTATCGTTCAGGTGCCGTTTGCTGAGTTGGTCAAAAGCAAACTGAAGCTGGGCGGCGTGTTCCACATGGCGACTGACTGGGAAGCTTATGCAGAGCACATGCTTGAAGTGATGTCCTCCATTGACGGGTATAAAAACCTGTCAGAGAGTAACGATTATGTACCGCGCCCACCATCGCGCCCGGTAACCAAATTTGAACAACGTGGCCATCGTCTTGGCCACGGCGTATGGGACTTAATGTTCGAGAGGGTGAAATAATGGCAAAGAACCGTAGCCGTCGTCTGCGTAAAAAAATGCACATCGACGAATTCCAGGAATTAGGGTTTTCGGTTGCATGGCGTTTTCCGGAAGGCACATCTGAAGAGCAGGTTGATAAAACCGTTGATGATTTTATCAATGACGTTATTGAACCGAACAAGCTGGCTTTTGACGGCAGCGGTTATCTGGCCTGGGAAGGTCTGATCTGCATGCAGGAAATCGGCAAATGCACTGAAGAGCATCAGGCGATTGTGCGTAAGTGGCTGGAAGAGCAAAAACTTGAAGAAGTGCGTACCAGCGAACTTTTCGACGTTTGGTGGGACTAACAACGCATACGGGGCCAGCATTTGCTGGCCCGATTTGTCTTGAGGGAAAGTTATGATGCGCAAAACGCTGCTGGCGGCAGCTCTTTCTGTAACAGCGATGACCGCTCATGCAGACTACCAGTGCAGCGTCACGCCGCGTGACGATGTGATTCTGAGCCCACAGACGGTGCAGGTGAAGGGTGAAAACGGCAACCTGGTGATCACGCCGGATGGCAACGTGATGTTTAACGGTAAGCAATACACGCTGAGCGCCGCACAGCGCGAGCAGGCGAAAGATTACCAGGCTGAACTGCGCAGCGCGCTGCCGTGGATTGATGAAGGTGCCAGAAATCGTGTCGAAAAAGGGCGCGCGGCACTGGATAAAATTATTGCCAAAGAAGTCGGCGAGAGCAGCAACATGCGGGGTCGTCTGACGAAACTGGATGCCCAGTTGAAAGCGCAGATGAACCGGATTATCGAGCATCGTACCGACGGTTTGACCTTCCACTACAAGGCTATCGATCAGGTTCGTGCTGATGGTCAGCAGTTGGTGAACCAGGCGATGGGCGGCATTTTACAGGACAGCATCAACGAAATGGGTGCGAAAGCCGTCCTGAAAGGCGGCGGTAATCCGCTGCAGGGCGTGCTTGGCAGCCTCGGCGGACTACAGACGGCGATTCAGGACGAATGGAAGAATCAGGAAAAAGATTTCCAGCAGTTCGGTAAAGACGTGTGCAGCCGCGTGGTGACGCTGGAAGATAACCGCAAGGCGCTGGTCAGCACCCTTAAATAATTTTTTTATATAAAACAATGGTACAGATCGTCTCTGTGCCATTTTCTTTTGCCTTTCTGCTTCGTTTTGATATCCACCTCTAAATTTAACAATCTGGCAGATACATTTATCTGGTTAATTGGATGAAATCACATTATTCGTCTCTGGCATTGGGATAATGCGGCAAATTCACGTAACTGGAGAAATAACATGGAGTTTTTCAGGAAAACGGTACTCGCTGCACTGGTGATGGGCTTCAGCGGTGCTGCGCTCGCCTTACCGAACGTTACTATTTTAGCGACCGGCGGGACCATTGCCGGCGGCGGTGACTCTGCAACCAAATCCAACTATACGGCGGGTAAGGTCGGCGTAGAGAATCTGGTCAGAGCCGTACCGCAGCTTAAGGATATTGCCAACGTTAAAGGCGAGCAGGTCGTCAATATTGGTTCACAGGATATGAACGACGACGTCTGGCTAACCCTGGCGAAAAAGATCAATACCGAGTGTGACAGCACCGACGGTTTCGTGATTACCCATGGTACAGATACGATGGAAGAGACGGCTTACTTCCTCGATCTGACCGTTAAATGCAACAAGCCGGTGGTGCTGGTTGGCGCGATGCGCCCGTCTACCGGAATGAGCGCGGACGGTCCGTTCAACCTCTATAACGCCGTGGTAACGGCGGCGGATAAAGCCTCTGCCAATCGCGGTGTGCTGGTGGTGATGAACGACACCGTGCTTGACGGTCGCGACGTGACCAAGACCAATACGACGGATGTGGCGACCTTCAAATCCGTAAACTACGGACCGTTGGGCTACATTCATAACGGCAAAATCGACTACCAGCGTACGCCTGCGCGTAAGCACACCACCTCCACGCCATTCGATGTTTCTAAACTGAACGCGCTGCCGAAAGTCGGTATCATCTATAACTACGCGAATGCGTCAGATCTTCCGGCAAAAGCGCTGGTGGATGCGGGGTATGATGGGATTGTGAGCGCCGGTGTGGGTAACGGCAACCTGTACAAAACCGTCTTCGATACGCTGGCGACCGCCGCGCATAAAGGGACGGTTGTGGTGCGTTCTTCCCGCGTACCGACCGGCTCAACCACTCAGGATGCTGAAATCGATGATGCGAAGTACGGTTTCGTTGCCTCAGGTTCTCTGAACCCGCAGAAGGCCCGCGTACTGCTGCAACTGGCATTGACCCAGACCAAAGATCCGAAACAGATCCAGACAATGTTTAATCAGTATTAATCTCACAGGCCGGGTCACCGCCCGGCCTGATTTTTTGCATCACTCAGCGAGAAAAAGCTCAAGCAGCGAGTTTAAGAACAGCTTGCCGTGCTGGGTGATTTGCCAGGACGTCTCGCACTCCGTCAGATATCCCTGGGCAATGGCCTCATCAAGCGGCTGACGAATCACCGCTTCAGACAGCCCCGTATACAGCGTAAACTCTGCGCGCGGCGCGGCTTCCAGCAGACGGAAGCGGTTCATAAAGAATTCAAACGGCTTATCAGCCTGCTCCACGTCGCGCTGGCTTTCGAGATAACGTCCCTGCATATAACCGCGCGGATGGCGCGTTTTGGTGGTGCGCAGAATGCGCCCATCGGGGAACGTGACTTTACCGTGTGCCCCGCAACCAATGCCCAGATAATCACCAAAGCGCCAGTAGTTCAGGTTGTGCTGACACTGGTAGCCCGGTCTGGCATAGGCAGAGGTTTCATACTGCTGATAACCGGCAGCGGTTAACAGCTGGTGGCCCTGCTCGAAGATGTCCCACAGCGCATCATCATCGGGTAACACCGGTGGACGAGAACCAAATAGCGTGTTTGGTTCAATCGTCAGTTGATACCACGAGAGGTGCGGCGGATTCAGCGCAATCGCCTGGCGCAGGTCATCCAGCGCGTCGTCCAGCGACTGATCCGGCAGGCCGTGCATCAGGTCGAGGTTAAAGCTGCGCAGACCTAACCCGCTGGCGAGGTTCGCCGCGCGACAGGCTTCCTGTGGACCGTGAATGCGTCCCAGACGCTTCAGTTTCGGTTCACTAAAGCTCTGCACACCGATGGAGATTCGGTTCACCCCGGCATGCTGATAATCGACAAAGCGATCGGCTTCGACCGTACCCGGATTCGCTTCCATCGTAATTTCCGCATCCGCTGCCAGATTCAGGCGCGCACGCACGCCATCCAGCAGCGTTTGCATCGCCGGGCCAGAAAGCAGGCTCGGCGTACCGCCACCGATAAAAATGGTCTTTACTTCACGGTCCTGCGCATACGCAACGTCCGTGTCGAGATCGTTCAGCAGATGCCGGACGTAATCATCGTGCGGGACTTCACCTTTTAACGCATGCGAATTGAAATCACAGTACGGGCATTTTTGCACGCACCACGGGATGTGAATGTAGAGACTCAGCGGTGGCAACTTAACCATTACGTAAGGCTTCCAGCAGCAGTTTCAGCGCCTGCCCACGGTGGGAGATCGCGCTTTTCTCTTCGCGCGTCAGTTCGGCGGCGGTTTTGCCTTCTGAAGGCACGAAGAAGACGGGGTCATAGCCAAAGCCGCCGTTGCCTGCTGCCGTATGGGCGATCGTGCCCGGCCAACTGCCGTGGCACACCAGCGGCGTAGGATCGTCGGCGTGACGCAGATAGACCAGCACGCAGTGAAAGCGTGCCTGACGTCGATCGTCCGGTACATCCTTCAGAGTAAGCAACAGTTTTTCCAGGTTCTGTTGATCGGTCGCGTCTTCGCCGGCATAGCGCGCGGAGTAGATGCCTGGCGCGCCGCCCAGCGCGTCAACGGCCAGACCTGAGTCGTCGGCAATTGCCGGCAACCCGGTTATCTGCGCGGCGTGACGTGCTTTCAGGATCGCATTTTCAATAAAGGTCAGCCCGGTCTCTTCGGCAGAATCAACGCCAAGATCGGTTTGCGCCACTACATCGAGCCCAAAATCGCTGAGCAGCGACGCGAGCTCACGCACTTTACCGGCATTGCCGGTTGCGAGGACAACTTTTTGCATAGGATACCTAATCAGTTAACGCCGCGACTTCTGGCGGGATCTGTTGCGGATGAATGATTTTAACCTGTTTATGGCGGCCAAGTTCGCCCTTTTCAATGACAACCTGGCTCTTTGCCACGCGGAACTGCTTGCCGAGAAACTTCACCAGATGACTGTTTGCCTGGCCGTCCACCGGCGGGGCGGTAATGGCGACTTTCAGTTCGTCGCCATGTAAACCAACAATGCTGTCGCGGCTGGCTTTCGGCTGAATATAGAGCCGTAAGACCAGTCCATCATCACAGCGTGTCACCGCACTCATAGCGCCATCCACAGCCCCGGCAGCAACATGTTACCGGTTGCCTGCAGAACCTCACCAATCCCCATGTTGATGACATACAACAGCAGGACGAGAACCATTGGCGAGAAATCGATGCCGCCCATCCCCGGGAGAATACGACGAATCGGGCGCAGCAGCGGATCGGCCAGTTGAATCAGCACATACTCAATCGGGCTACGACCCTGGCTTACCCAGCTCATAATGGCCATCACCAGCAGTACCCAGAAGATCAGCAGGCCAATGGTTTTGAGCACGATCAGCACGGCGGCGATCCAGACGATCGGCAGGAAGGTCACCACTTTAAACAGCACTATCGCTTTGATAAAGCTGAGGATAAACGCAACCAACAGCGATGCGCTGTCGACCGGTCCCATCGGGGGAATAATACGGCGCAGCGGCCCAATAATCGGTTGCGTCACTTTCACCACAAACTGGGAGAAAGGATTGTAAAAGTCACAGCGAGCCCATTGCATCCACACGCGCAATAACAGCACCATGGTGTACAGCTCAATTACCGTTGAGAGCAAGAAGGTCAACGTATTCATGGCGTTCCTCAGATTTCCTTAATTTTTTGTGTAATCACGTGCACCAAAAATGGCGGTGCCGATACGTACCATCGTGCTACCTGCCGCAATGGCGGCTTCCATATCGTCCGACATACCCAGCGACAGGGTATCGACGTCAGGATAGCGCGTTTTCAGCCCGGCAAATGCTACAGCCATTTGGCGGGCAACTTCAAACTGCCTTACATAATCTGACTCTGGGGCGGGGATCGCCATCAGACCACGCAGACGAAGGTGAGGTAATTCGGCGACCTCTGCGGCAAGTGCATCCAGTTCCTCCAGCGGAATGCCAGACTTACTGTTCTCATCGCTGATGTTGATTTGAATCAGCACGTTCAGCGGTGCCAGTTCTGCCGGACGCTGTTCGCTCAGGCGGGTAGCAATGCGCAGGCGATCGAGGGTATGACACCAGTCAAAATGCTCAGCCACCAGACGGCTTTTGTTGGACTGTAACGGGCCAATAAAGTGCCATTGCAGGCCTGTGATTCCTTTCTCGCGAAAGTGGCGAATTTTCTCTACCCCTTCCTGCACGTAATTCTCACCAAAGGCCTGCTGACCAGCAGCGATGGCTTCTTCGATGGCGCTCGCAGGTTTGGTTTTGCTCACTGCAAGTAACGTAACTTCCTCTGAAGCACGCCCGCAACGCAATGCGGCGGCTGAGATTTTGTCCCGGACCTGTGCCAGGTTATGCGCGATATCGTTCATTTTCCGAGGATCTGTGTATGAATATGGAAGAAATTGTGGCCCTTAGTGTAAAGCATAACGTCTCGGATCTACACCTAAGCAATGCGTGGCCTGCGCGTTGGCGAAAACGAGGGCACATGGAACGCGCGCCCTTCACCGCAGCCGACATTACCGGACTGCTGACGGACTGGCTGGATGAAGGGCAACAGGCGACGTTACAGCAAAATGGGCAACTGGATTTCGCCGTTTCGCTTGCGGGAAACCTGCGGTTGCGGGCCAGCGCATTTCAGCAGCGGCAGGGGACGTCGCTGGCGCTGCGACTGCTGCCGACACAGTGCCCGACGCTGGAAATGCTGGAGACCCCCTCCGTGCTGCCTGAACTGCTCAGCAGCGAGAACGGCTTAATTCTGGTGACGGGGGCAACGGGCAGCGGGAAATCGACCACCCTGGCGGCGATGGTGGCGTGGTTGAATCAGCATGTCGATGGGCACATTCTGACGCTGGAAGATCCCATCGAGTATGTCTACACCAGCCAGCGCTGTCTGATTCAACAGCGTGAGGTGGGATTACATTGCGCCTCGTTTGCCGCGGGGTTGCGTGCGGCGCTGCGTGAAGATCCGGACGTTATCCTGCTGGGGGAGTTACGCGACAGCGAAACCATCCGTCTGGCGCTGACGGCGGCGGAAACGGGGCATCTGGTACTGGCGACACTGCATACGCGTGGCGCCGCGCAGGCGATCGAGCGGTTGATCGACTCTTTCCCGGCGCAGGAAAAAGAGCCGGTACGCAGCCAACTGGCAGGCAGCCTGCGCGCCGTACTGTCGCAAAAACTGGAGTCCGACAAGCAGGAGGGACGCGTTGCGCTATTTGAACTGCTGATTAACACCCCGGCGGCGGGGAATTTGATTCGGGAAGGGAAGTCCCACCAGTTGCCCCACGTCATTCAGACCGGGCAGCAGGTGGGGATGATGACCTTTGCTCAGAGCCTGCAACAGCGACAGGCGCAGGGAAGGCTTTGAGAAACGCGTGGCTTCAGTAGCCCTGCTCGAAGTAACTTTCGAGAATGATGACGGCGGAGGCGGAGTCGATCTTCCCTTTGTTCAACGCGCGATAGCCGCCCTGCTCGAACAGGCCGGAGCGTGCTTCCACGGTGCTGAGCCGTTCATCGTGCAAGGTGACCGTGACGCCGAAACGTCCGTGAATGCGGTTGGCGAATTTGCGTGCGCGGGCGGTGAGCGGTTGCTCGGTGCCGTCCATATTCAGTGGCAGACCAACAATGATTTCATCCGGCTGCCACTCTTTGAGCAGACGTTCGATCAGGTTCCAGTCCGGCGTACCGTCCTGCGCTTTAATCGCGGGCAGCGCGCGCGCCGTGCCGGTTACCCGCTGACCAATCGCCACGCCGATACTTTTAGTGCCAAAATCAAAGGCCAGTAATGTTTCGCTCATCAGGCATGCCCTGCCACGCCGGGCATCGTCAGGATGTCGATGCCAATCAGCCGGGCAGCGTCACGCCAGCGATCGGCAATCGGTGTTTTGAACAGGATATTGAGATCGGCAGGGGCGGTCAGCCAGGCGTTATCCAGCAGTTCTTGTTCAAGCTGGCCTTTCTCCCAGGAGGAGTAGCCGAGTGCGACCAGCACGTCGGCAGGCTGTTCGCCCGTGCCTAAGGTTTCGAGCACGTCGCGTGACGTGGTGATCACGGTGTTATCCGAGATGCGAATACTGGAGGCAAAGTGCGACGGCGGCGTGTGCAGGATAAACCCGCGATCTTCCGCTAACGGGCCGCCAAGCATCACTGCTTTATCCAGACGGATCGCCGGATCGCGCGGTTCCGGCGCGATTTTCAGTTTTTCCAGAATCCCTTCAATCTGGAGATTTTCCAGAGGCTTATTCACAATAATCCCCATTGCGCCATCTTCGTTATGTTCGCAAATGTACACTACTGAACGGCGGAAAATCGGATCCTGGAGAGCAGGCATGGCAATAAGAAAGTGATGCTGTAAATTCATTGTCAGAGGTTCTGTTTCCTGGTTCAAAAAAGCAACAGGGGTCAGTATGTGGGTAAAGCGCACGGATGTCACTACCGTAGGCCGGATAAGACGCTCGCGTCGCCATCCGGCATCGGTGTCTTAATGCCTGATGGCGCTGCGCTTATCAGGCCTACAGGGCTGCAAAAGCGCTTCGAAAGCGTCCATCAGCGTCCCGGTAAAGCACACGGATGTCACTACCGTAGGCCGGATAAGACGCTCGCGTCACCATCCGGCATCGGTGTCTTAATGCCTGATGGCGCTGCGCTTATCAGGCCTACAGGGCTGCAAACGCGCTTCGAAAGCGTCCATCAGCGTCCCGGTAAAGCGCACGGATGTCACTACCGTAGGCCGGATAAGACGTTCGCGTCGCCATCCGGCATCGGTGTCTTAATGCCTGATGGCGCTGCGCTTATCAGGCCTACAACGGCATGCTGGATGTGGTCATCCAGCAAACGACTTATTTCTGCAAACGTGCTTCGATAGCGTCCATCAGCATCCCGGTGATGGAGACAGGGAATTCGGCTTCAATCTCGCGGATACAGGTCGGGCTGGTGACGTTAATCTCGGTCAGACGATCGCCAATGATGTCCAGACCGACAAAAATCAGCCCTTTCGCTTTCAGCGTTGGCCCGATACGGCGCGCGATTTCCCAGTCGCTGTCGGTTAACGGACGCGGTTCGCCGCGACCGCCAGCGGCCAGGTTGCCACGGGTTTCGCCGCCCTGCGGAATACGCGCCAGGCAGTACGGAACCGGTTCGCCATCAACGACCAGCACGCGCTTGTCGCCATCTTTAATCGCCGGCAGATAGTTCTGCGCCATACAGTAGCGGGTGCCATGCTCGGTCAGGGTTTCCGTAATCACGCCGAGGTTCGGATCGCCTTCTTTAACGCGGAAGATCGATGCGCCGCCCATACCGTCCAGCGGCTTGAGAATAATATCATTGTGCTTTTGCCAGAACGCCTTCAACTGCGCTTTGTTGCGGGTGACCAGCGTTTCCGGCGTCAGGTCTGAGAACCAGGCGGTGAACAGTTTTTCGTTACAGTCGCGCAGGCTCTGCGGCTTGTTGACGATAAGCGTACCTTTTTCTTCCGCGCGTTCCAGAATATAGGTGGCGTAGATAAACTCGGTATCAAACGGCGGATCTTTACGCATCAGAATGACGTCGAGAGCGTCCAGCGGCAGATCCTGCTCGCCGGTAAACTCATACCATTTGTCGTAGTTCTGCTCAACGCTCAGAGCACGCGTGCGGGCGCGGGCTTCACCGTTAATCAGATAAAGATCGGCCATCTCCATATAATGAAGTTCGTAACCACGACGTTGCGCTTCCAGCAGCATAGCGAAGCTGGAATCTTTCTTGATATTGATGCTTGCGATGGGGTCCATCACGATGCCGAGCTTGATCATTATTCTTCTCCGTTAGCCCAGATCGCCAAATCGCACCTGAAGCGCGGTAATGGCGGTGAGCGCAGTTGTCTCAGTACGCAGAACGCGAGGTCCTAACAGGATATCAGTAAACTGATAGCGTGCGGTCATGGCAATTTCCTCTGCCGATAGCCCGCCTTCCGGGCCAATCAACAGACGAACACGTTCAACCGGCAGCGGCAATGTGTTAATGCTGTCGCTGGCGCGAGGATGAAGGTTCAGCTTCAGCCCTTCGTCCTGTTCCGCGCACCAGGCTTCCAGATCCATGGCCGGGCGAATTTCCGGTACCCGGTTGCGACCACACTGTTCGCAGGCGGCAATGGCGATTTTCTGCCACTGCTGGAGCTTCTTGTTCAGACGTTCACTGTCCAGTTTAACGCCGCAGCGTTCAGAAAAAAGTGGCGTAATGAGGCTTACACCCAGTTCGATCGATTTCTGGATAGTGAACTCCATCTTCTCGCCGCGCGACATGACCTGACCAAGATGGATGTGCAGCGGTGATTCACGATCGTCAATCTCGCTACTCAACACGTTCACGTCCACGCTTTTCTTGCTGGCGTGGGTGATTTCGGCAGCGAAAACCTGATTGCTGCCATCAAACAGTTGCAGTTCCTGACCCGGTCCCATCCGCAGGACGCGTCCGATATGGTTAGCGGCATCTTCGCACAGGGAAATCTGGCTGCCAGCGGTGATGGGCTCAGGGTGATAAATGCGGGGAATGCGCATAGTTAAAAATCCGCGTCATCTCCCCACGCAGGCTCGCCGCGCGGGGTAAGGGGTTAATCAATCATCCCGCTAGTGTAGGTTAGCTCTTTTGCGCCTGGCAAGCGCGTTGCACGTAAGGGTTGTGGTTTCCCTGAATCTTCGCTATCCGGTCGTCGCGCTCACATTCCCAGTCGGTGACCGGGTACATCTTGTTCCAGGCGTTGAAAAGCTGGGTTTGCTGGCGGGAAAGCGTCAGGTTGTACTGGTCGCGCATATAAAAATAGGTTCGCGCAATCGCGCCGCGCGCGCGGGCTGGCGGCTCGGCGATCTTTTCTTTGAAATCGACCTTCATGGCGCACTGCCCGTACTGACCTTCGCCGCCGTTCCACTGGCTGTACATGAAGTTACCGCGATCGCCATTCACCTCACCCACGGCGGGTTGTAGGTTGTGCATGTCGCTTTCCATTTTGCGATAAACCGGATCTTTGGCGCAGTTTTTTCGTCCACCGTCCTGCCAGCACTGGCGCTGATGGCCAAACTGCCATGCCGGAACCACGTGTTCCCATTCGATTCGGCTGGCGCGATTCTCGTTCTTTCGCACTTTATAGCCGCAGGAGTCGAGATCGACGACCCCCTTTTTTCCCTGCCAGTTGATTTTGCATCCGCAATAGAAGTCGCCAGGGACATCGGCGTTGACCTTGACGCCTGCGGTCTTTGCCTGTGAAAAACTGTTAATGCCAGCGGCCAACGTCTGGCCTGAAAGGGCTACCGCAAAAAGGGTGGCAGCCAAAGAAAGATGACGGTACATCATGAACTCCGTATCAAAACGAGCCCGCAACGTAACGAAAGTTGATGTGTGATGCAATCAGCCAGATCAGGAAAGTTCCTGATAGTTCTGGTTATTTAAGCGGCACCAACGGTTCGCCGCAGTGAACGCAGCGGTAGGTGGCTTCGCCGCGCACGACGCGATTGTGACGACGGATGGTCAACTGATGCTCCTGACACTGGCAGCGATAAGGGAAAGTATTGCGACGTACCGATTCGAGTTCGAACTGGTGCGTGCGGCGTGCGGGGACGCCGAGCACGCCTTCCATCATCCACTTCCACTCTTTACCGTGCGGCGCAACCCGGCCAAACCGTTTCCACACCAGTAAATGCGCCAGTTCGTGCGGCACCACTTCGTTGATAAACGCTTCGACGTTTTCCATCAATAGCACCGGATTGAGGCGAATTTCGTAACTCTCCAGCCAGGCGGTGCCGGCAGAGGTGCCACGTTGCTGATACACCAGCTTTGGTTCGGGATAACTGCGGCCAAGCTTCAGGTTAGCCTGAGCGAGATTTTCCCGCAGGCTGCGCATAACGGCTTGATGGACGGCGATAGGGAGACGGGCGGTTTTCATAACGGCAGAGAATAGTGCGACAGAGACGGGACTGCAAGAGGAAGGCGTCCTCCCGCGGGGGAGGACGCAAAAGGCGGATTAATCGTGCGCGCCGATTTCACGCAGCTTACGACCTTTCATCAGGTTACGTTCGATGTGTTCCAGCGAGACGTGTTTGGTTTCCGGAACCAGCCACAGCGTCAGCAGGATAAACAGCACATTCAGACCCGCGTAAACCCAGAAGGTATTCGCGTTACCGAGGTTTTGCAGCATGGTCAGGAACGTCGCGCCGACAATCATGTTGGCAATCCAGTTGGTGGCGGTCGAGCAGGTGATACCGAAGTCGCGGCCTTTCAGCGGCTGAATTTCAGAACACAGCACCCAAATCAGCGGACCGGCGCTCATGGCGAAACCAATGATGAACATCAGCAGCATCGCGATAGCGAAGTACTGCGCGGACGGCGAGTGGATGCCGACATGCATCATCGTCCCGAGGATCCCCATTCCGGCCGCCATCACCAGGAAGCCCAGCGTCAGCGTCGGTTTACGACCCCAGCGGTCAACCAGGCCAATCGCGATAAAGGTGGCCAGCACGTTGGTCAGACCGACAATCACGGTGCCCCACATCTGCTCGGACGTATTGGTGTAACCCGCCATTTCAAAGATTTTTGGCGCGTAATACATGATGACGTTCATCCCGGTGAACTGCTGCATCACCTGCAACAGCACGCCAAGGAACACTGCACGACGGAAGTTGCTGTTCTCTTTGAACAGTGCCCAACCGCTTTGTTTCACCTGCAAACTTTCGCGGATCTCATCTAACTCGCGTTTGGCTTCCGCGCTGGTATCACGCAGACGCAGCAGTACGCGTTCGGCATCGACAAAGCGACGTTTCGCGGCAAACCAGCGCGGGCTGTCCGGCAGGAAGAAGACGCCGATCAGCAGCAGAATTGCCGGGATGATAATCACGCCCAGCATCCAGCGCCATGCACCGCTGTAGCTGAAGGCGGTATCCGACAGATAGGCGCCGAGGATCCCGATAGTGATCATCAACTGGTACATGGAGATCATGCTACCGCGGATTTTTTCCGGTGCGATCTCAGACAGGTACAGCGGGGCGGTGTAGGAGGCCACGCCGACGGCCAGCCCCAACAGTACGCGGGAGAGGATCAGCACTTCAACATTCGGCGCCGCAGCGGAGAACAGGGACCCGGCGACAAACAAAATCGCGCCGATCATCAGGCTTTTCTTGCGCCCGAGCCTGAAGGAGAGCCAGCCGCTGCCGACGGCACCGACCGCTGCGCCGAACATCATGGAGCTAACGACCCACTCCTGGGTGTGGGCAGAGATCTGGAATTCATCCGTGATAAACGGTAATGCGCCAGCGATAACGCCGATATCCAGGCCAAAAAGTAATCCTGCCAGGGCTGCAAGAAAGCAGACAAAAAAAGTCATCGCCTTATTGGAACGCCCCTGTTTTTTATTGTCAGGCATTATGCCCTCCGGTTGGGTTATCAGTTTTGTTGATAATTAGGGTAGGTGACTACGACGTAAAAATATGTGACATATCTCACGTTGGTGTAATCGGTTACACTGAATGTGGACTGTCAGTTTTATTAACACTCTGAAAATATAGTGTTAATTCTGTTGATGTGCATCCCGTTTGGCGAAGTTTCAGACTTAACTGAAATAAAATGTAACAACAGATGAATTCAGAACATGAAAAGGGATTAATCTGAAAGCGTGGCTTTTCGAGGTTGGTGTAAGCGGTTTCATTTGGCGGATTTTGCCGGATGGCGCTGCGCTTATCCGGCCTACGGATCAATGGGACTACGGTTTTGTCGTTTTTTGCCGGGTGGCGGCTGCGCCTTACCCGGCCTATGAGTCCAGGGTTTGTAGGTCGGGTAAGGCGAAGCCGCCACCCGACAGATGCCTCGCGCAGAAATGCAAAAGGCCAGCACGAGGCTGGCCTTAAGTCACGGATGTCGGTCGCTTATTTCAGACCGGCAGCCTCGCGCAGTACCTGCGCTTTGTCGGTTTTTTCCCACGGGAAATGTTCGCGACCAAAGTGACCGTAAGCGGCGGTCTCTTTGTAGATCGGGTGCAGCAGATCCAGCATTTGAATCAGACCGTACGGACGCAGGTCGAAGAATTCGCGAACCAGCAGCGTCAGCTGCTCAGCAGGCACTTTCTCGGTACCGAAGGTTTCCACCATGATGGACGTCGGCTCAGCCACGCCGATCGCGTAGGAAACCTGAATTTCACAACGGTCAGCCAGGCCTGCGGCAACGATGTTTTTCGCGACATAACGCCCGGCGTAAGCCGCAGAACGGTCCACTTTCGACGGATCTTTACCGGAGAATGCGCCGCCACCGTGACGCGCCATGCCGCCGTAGGTATCAACGATAATCTTACGACCGGTCAGACCGCAGTCACCCATTGGGCCGCCGATAACAAAACGGCCGGTCGGGTTGATGAAGAATTTGGTGGCAGAGTTCAGCCATTCGGTCGGCAGAACTGGCTTGATGATTTCTTCCATTACCGCTTCTTTCAGCGACGCCTGATCGATATCTTCCGCATGCTGGGTGGAGAGCACCACGGCATCGATGCCGACAATTTTGCCGTCGTCGTACTGGAAGGTAACCTGGCTTTTCGCATCCGGGCGCAGCCACGGTAGAGTGCCGTTCTTACGTACTTCAGCCTGACGCTGCACCAGACGGTGCGCGTAGGTGATCGGCGCGGGCATCAGCACGTCGGTTTCGTTGGTGGCATAGCCAAACATCAGGCCCTGGTCGCCCGCACCCTGTTCCAGCGGATCGGCACGGTCAACGCCCTGGTTGATATCCGGGGACTGCTTACCAATGGCGCTCAGGACGGCACACGAGTTGGCATCAAAGCCCATGTCGGAATGCACATAGCCAATTTCGCGCACGGTGTTACGTGTGATCTCTTCGATATCGACCCATGCGCTGGTGGTGATTTCACCGCCGACTAAAACCATGCCGGTTTTCACGTAGGTTTCACATGCGACGCGCGCTTTCGGATCCTGTTCCAGGATAGCATCCAGCACAGCATCAGAGATTTGGTCAGCGATTTTGTCAGGATGCCCTTCTGATACGGACTCGGACGTAAAAAGGTGTTTTGCCATTTTTTGTTTCACCTAAGGAGAATTTGGTTAGCTCAAACTGTTGTGCGGAAAAGCCAAAGCAGAAGATTCTACCAAGGCCTGCAGGTTAGTGACACTGGCAGTCTGAGTGTTAATCAGTATGGATGGATTAACATCTGGATGGCTATTTTAGGTCACTTCTTCACCCGATTTCCACTATTTTTTGAATCAGGTCTCACTGTGTTGAAAACCCTGGTGGAAATTTTTACAGATACTGCTGGCAATGTGCGCATTTATGTTTTGCTTTTTTACCGTGTTGTCGGTATAAAACGCGGCGCGCGGCTCATATCCGTCATACTTCAAGTTGCATGTGCGTTGGCTTCCTCGTTCGCCCCAGTCACTTACTCATGTAAGCTCCCGGGGACTCACTGCGTTGCCGCCTTCCTGCAACTCGAATTATTTTGGATAGACAAAAAGCACACGACGTTTTCTTCGTGTCGCCACTTCCAGCCGGGTTAAAACGTAGCTTTGGCTTGTGGGTTCGTTCCTGATGGAGCGACCGTGGAGGTGATAAGAGATAATGAACCGTTGTATTCTGCTGAATCTGTTGCACCGTTCTGGTGTGCGTATGTCTCCCGCAATCTGCATCTCTGCTTTGCATACCTGCCGATGTTATACCCATCTCGGCGCTTCTCAGGACTCCAGAGCCGGTAACTGGCACTAAGGACTGAACAAGGGCGCTCTTGTGCAAACAAGAGTTTTCTCGTGGTTTCGCCGAACCGTCATACGTAAGTTCGGTTACGTGTTTTACAATGATATGAAAAAGAAACCGGTCGCGCAGGCGGACTGCCAGCACGTTCTGCTGGGAAATCCGACTGTTTATGGGTTGTTATCGCCTCTTCGGATTGCGATAGTAGTCAACTGTTTTACACTTGTTACTAAAATTTGAGGTTCGCTATGTCTGACGACATGTCTTTGGGTTCGCCTTCGTCAGCAGGCGAACAGGGTGTACTACGCTCCATGCAGGAGGTTGCAATGAGCTCCCAGGAAGCCAGCAAGATGCTGCGTACTTACAATATTGCCTGGTGGGGCAATAACTACTATGACGTCAATGAGTTGGGTCACATTAGCGTGTGCCCGGACCCGGACGTACCGCACGCGCGCGTCGATCTTGCTAAGCTGGTGAAAGCGCGCGAAGCGCAGGGGCAACGCCTGCCAGCGCTGTTCTGCTTCCCGCAGATCCTGCAACACCGCCTGCGCTCTATTAACGCCGCGTTCAAACGCGCGCGTGAGTCGTACGGCTACAACGGTGACTATTTTCTGGTCTACCCGATCAAGGTTAACCAGCATCGTCGTGTGATCGAATCTCTCATCCACTCTGGCGAACCGCTGGGGCTGGAAGCCGGCTCTAAAGCTGAACTGATGGCGGTTCTGGCGCATGCCGGGATGACCCGTTCCGTGATCGTGTGTAACGGCTATAAAGACCGTGAATACATTCGTCTGGCGCTGATCGGCGAGAAGATGGGCCACAAGGTCTATCTGGTCATCGAAAAGATGTCTGAAATTGCGATTGTGCTGGATGAAGCCGAACGTCTGAACGTTATTCCGCGTCTGGGCGTGCGTGCGCGTCTGGCATCGCAGGGCTCCGGTAAATGGCAGTCCTCCGGCGGCGAAAAATCCAAATTCGGTTTGGCGGCAACGCAGGTACTACAGCTGGTGGAAACCCTGCGCGAAGCCGGGCGTCTCGATAGCCTGCAACTGCTGCATTTCCACCTCGGTTCGCAGATGGCGAATATCCGCGACATCGCTACCGGCGTGCGTGAGTCCGCCCGTTTCTATGTTGAGCTGCACAAGCTGGGCGTCGATATTCAGTGTTTCGACGTCGGCGGCGGTCTGGGCGTGGACTACGAAGGTACTCGCTCGCAGTCTGACTGCTCGGTGAACTACGGCCTGAATGAGTACGCCAACAACATTATCTGGGCGATTGGCGATGCCTGTGAGGAAAATGGCCTGCCGCATCCGACGGTAATCACTGAGTCTGGTCGTGCGGTTACCGCGCACCACACGGTGCTGGTGTCCAACATCATCGGCGTTGAACGTAACGAATATACCGTGCCTGTCGCCCCGGCTGACGATGCGCCGCGCGCGCTGCAAAGCATGTGGGAAACCTGGCAGGAGATGCACGAGCCGGGCACCCGTCGCTCGCTGCGTGAATGGCTGCACGACAGCCAGATGGATCTGCACGATATCCACATCGGCTACTCTTCCGGCACCTTCAGCCTGCAGGAGCGTGCGTGGGCGGAACAGCTTTACTTAAGCATGTGCCACGAAGTGCAGAAACAACTGGATCCGCAAAACCGCGCGCACCGTCCGATCATCGACGAACTGCAGGAGCGTATGGCGGACAAAATGTACGTCAACTTCTCGCTGTTCCAGTCGATGCCGGATGCGTGGGGTATCGATCAACTGTTCCCGGTCTTGCCGCTGGAAGGACTGGATCAGGTGCCTGAACGCCGTGCGGTGCTACTGGACATCACCTGTGATTCCGATGGCGCCATCGATCACTACATCGACGGTGACGGTATTGCGACAACCATGCCGATGCCGGAGTACGATCCGGATAATCCGCCGATGCTCGGTTTCTTCATGGTCGGTGCGTATCAGGAAATCCTCGGTAATATGCACAACCTGTTCGGTGATACCGAAGCGGTTGACGTGTTTGTCTTCCCGGACGGCAGCGTGGAAGTTGAGCTGTCGGATGAAGGGGATACCGTGGCGGACATGCTGCAATACGTGCAGTTGGATCCGAAAACGCTGCTGACGCATTTCCGCGATCAGGTGAAACAAACCGATCTGGATGACGCGTTACAGCAGCAGTTCCTCGAAGAATTCGAGGCAGGTCTGTACGGCTACACGTATCTCGAAGACGAATAATGGCTGATGCCCGGGTGACTTGAACCTGGGCAATTAAGCAGCGATAATTTAGCGAATTACTGTGTTTACGAATCAAACCCTTTCTCGTCGGGCCTAACGACGCGGGAGGGTTTTTTTATATCGACGAATATGAGGTTTTTGCCATGAGCACCTTAGGTCATCAGTACGATAACTCCTTGGTTTCTAACGCCTTTGGCTTCCTGCGTCTGCCGCTGAATTTCCAGCCGTATGACAGCGATGCAGACTGGGTGATCACTGGCGTGCCGTTTGACATGGCAACGTCCGGTCGCGCAGGTGGACGTCATGGCCCCGCGGCAATCCGTCAGGTGTCAACGAATCTGGCCTGGGAACACAACCGCTTCCCGTGGAACTTCGACATGCGTGAGCGTCTGAACGTTGTGGACTGCGGCGATCTGGTTTACGCCTTTGGCGACGCGCGTGAAATGAGCGAAAAACTGCAGGCACATGCAGAGAAACTGCTGGCCGCCGGTAAACGTATGCTCTCTTTTGGCGGTGACCACTTTGTGACGCTGCCGCTGTTGCGTGCGCACGCAAAACACTTTGGCAAAATGGCGCTGGTGCATTTCGATGCCCACACCGATACCTATGCGAACGGCTGTGAGTTTGACCACGGCACGATGTTCTACACCGCGCCGAACGAAGGTCTGATCGACCCGCATCACTCTGTACAGATTGGTATTCGTACGGAATTTGACAAAGACAACGGCTTTACCGTGCTGGACGCCTGCCAGGTGAACGATCGCGGTGTTGATGACATCATCGCTCAGGTGAAGCAGATTGTTGGCGACATGCCGGTTTATCTGACCTTTGATATCGACTGCCTGGATCCGGCATTCGCGCCGGGGACCGGTACGCCGGTGATTGGCGGCCTGACCTCCGATCGCGCCATCAAGCTGATCCGCGGTCTGAAAGATCTGAACATCGTGGGGATGGACGTGGTGGAAGTGGCTCCGGCTTACGACCAGTCCGAAATCACCGCCCTGGCGGCGGCAACGCTGGCGCTGGAGATGCTGTATATTCAGGCGGCGAAGAAAGGCGAGTAACGGATTTCGGGCTATTTTACTCGCCATTTTGAACCCGGGCAGTGCTCGCCATCCTCACGTACTACGTGTACGCTCCGGTGGCTGTGCGCTGTCCGGGCCCAAACTGGCTTCGCCAATAACGCCCGATAATCGGACTGAATTTGTTGTTCTGTAGGCCGGATAAGGCGTTTACGCCGCCATCCGGCACTGCTCAATGGTTACTTAATCCCGTCTGCTTTCATGCGATCGCGAATATGTTGCGCACGTTCTGCGGAGGCCGGGTGATCGTCAAACATGGAACTCTGACGACCTTCTTCCAGTTTCGCCAGTTTTTCAAAGCTGGTGGCAAGACCCGCCGGGTTGATACCGCGCTTGCGCAACAGATCGTACGAGTAGTCGTCTGCTTCCGACTCCTGACGCTGGGAGAACTGCGAGTTCACCAGTTTTTCCCCCAGATCGCCGAGCTGTGACTGCGACAGGCTGCCGACAATCCCGCCTGCAGAAGCCGCGGCGGCGCGAACGGCGTTGGTGCCCAGCGCCACTTGCATGCCTTTCTTCACGTGTCCGAGCGCAACGTGCCCCATTTCATGGCCAATCACCGCTTCGACTTCGTTATCCGTCATCATGTCCATCAGACCGCTATACACGCGAATACAGCCATTCGCCATCGCGAAGGCGTTCACGTCTTTCGCCATGTAGACCTTATAGTTTACCGCTTGTCCGTTGATGTTATCACCGAGCGCCGTGGCGATTTTACTCAGGCGTTTCGCGTACTCGCTGCCGGCAGGCGCGATGGTTGCTTTACCATCCATTTCCGTACAGGCCTGGTTGCTTAACGCGATAACCTGCGCGTCGCTCAGACTGTAGGCCTGAAAAGCCTCGGCCCCCGAAGAGAGCAGTCCGTTGGAGTTCATATTCTGGCAGCCGGTCAGCACCGTCGCCATGCCCATAACAAGCAGTAACGCGCGAATCTTCATGTTTTTTCTTCCACACGAAATGAGGATTGTTCTAAAAATGCGCTATTTGCAGATGAATTAGCGCTCACGCTAAGTATAAAGAAAAGAACAACAAGCGGGCGAGCAGATTGCGCAACATGCGAGTGTGATCCGGAGATTTCTGAAGCGGCAAAAGGATGCTCCATGTACATGACAGGCGGCTTGGGTTACATTGTTGGCACTTTTTTCCGGCGTAGCCCAAAACGCGCTGTCGTCAAGTCGTTGCGGGTATGGCCTTCATCATCCGATCTGGAGTCAAAATGTCCTCACGTAAAGAGCTTGCCAATGCTATTCGTGCGCTGAGCATGGACGCAGTACAGAAAGCCAAATCCGGTCACCCGGGTGCCCCGATGGGTATGGCTGACATTGCCGAAGTCCTGTGGCGTGATTTCCTGAACCACAATCCAGGCAACCCGTCCTGGGCCGATCGTGACCGCTTCGTCCTGTCCAACGGTCACGGCTCCATGTTGATTTACAGCCTGCTGCACCTCACCGGTTACGATCTGCCGATGTCTGAGCTGCAGAACTTCCGCCAGCTGCATTCCAAAACCCCGGGTCACCCGGAAGTGGGTTACACCGCGGGTGTGGAAACCACCACGGGTCCGCTGGGTCAGGGGATTGCTAACGCAGTCGGTATGGCTATCGCTGAAAAAACACTGGCGGCACAGTTCAACCGTCCGGGCCATGACATCGTTGACCACTACACCTATGCGTTCATGGGCGACGGCTGCATGATGGAAGGTATCTCTCACGAGGTATGTTCTCTGGCCGGTACGCTGAAACTGGGTAAACTGGTGGCGTTCTACGATGACAACGGTATCTCTATCGATGGTCACGTTGAAGGCTGGTTCACTGATGACACCGCGAAGCGTTTCGAAGCCTACGGCTGGCACGTCGTTCGTGGCGTTGATGGACACGATGCGGACGCTATCAAACGCGCAGTTGAAGAAGCTCGCGCCGTTACCGACAAACCGTCCCTGCTGATGTGCAAAACCATCATCGGTTTTGGTTCCCCGAACAAAGCCGGTACCCACGATTCCCACGGTGCGCCGCTGGGCGACGCAGAAATCGCACTGACCCGCGAACAGCTGGGCTGGAAATATGCGCCGTTCGAGATCCCGTCTGAAATCTATGCTCAGTGGGATGCGAAAGAAGCCGGCCAGGCGAAAGAGTCTGCCTGGAACGAAAAATTCGCGGCCTACGCCAAAGCCTTCCCGCAGGAAGCGGCTGAATTCACCCGTCGTATGAAAGGCGAAATGCCGTCTGATTTCGACGCGAAAGCGAACGAATTCATCGCGAAATTGCAGGCCAACCCGGCGAAAATCGCCAGCCGTAAAGCCTCTCAGAATGCGATCGAAGCCTTCGGCCCGCTGCTTCCTGAGTTCCTCGGCGGCTCCGCTGACCTCGCGCCGTCTAACCTGACTATCTGGTCTGGTTCGAAGGCCATTAACGAAGATACCGCTGGTAACTACATCCATTACGGTGTGCGTGAATTCGGTATGACCGCGATTGCCAACGGTATCTCGCTGCACGGCGGTTTCCTGCCGTACACCTCCACCTTCCTGATGTTCGTGGAATATGCCCGTAACGCGGTGCGTATGGCTGCGCTGATGAAACAGCGTCAGGTGATGGTCTACACCCACGACTCCATCGGTCTGGGCGAAGATGGCCCGACTCACCAGCCGGTTGAGCAGGTGGCTTCTCTGCGTGTGACCCCGAATATGTCCACATGGCGTCCGTGTGACCAGGTGGAATCCGCGGTGGCGTGGAAGTACGGCGTTGAGCGTCAGGACGGTCCGACCGCGCTGATCCTCTCCCGTCAGAACCTGGCCCAGCAGGAACGTACTGCAGAGCAACTGGCAAACATCGCTCGCGGTGGCTACGTACTGAAAGATTGCGCAGGCCAGCCAGAGCTTATCTTCATCGCGACCGGTTCTGAAGTTGAACTGGCGGTTGCCGCATGGGACAAACTGACCGCTGAAGGCGTGAAAGCGCGCGTGGTCTCCATGCCGTCTACCGACGCGTTCGACAAGCAGGATGCCGCTTACCGTGAATCCGTTCTGCCGAAAGCGGTTACCGCTCGCGTAGCAGTGGAAGCCGGTATCGCTGACTACTGGTTCAAATACGTGGGCCTGAACGGCGCGATCGTTGGCATGACCACCTTCGGTGAATCTGCTCCGGCAGAGCTGCTGTTCGAAGAGTTTGGCTTCACCGTCGATAACGTTGTCGCGAAAGCAAAAGCACTGCTGTAATCATTACAACAGCCTCTAACGGGTCGCTTCGGCGGCCCGTTATCATCTCGAAAGTTAATTATTTTCTCTCAAGCAAGTGCTTATTGTAGATCTAATTCACAAAAATGATATTTAGTATGTTTGTATATTTGCAATGCGCATCACGTAATTGCTCTTGCTATTTTAATTTTAATTCATAACGTTCTGTTTTCTAATGATTTGCATTATTGCCCCTTTTGTCTGCCCCTGTTTTCCCCTTGATTGATTTCGTTTTGCCGCACGCGTATTTTGTTTTTAGCGATAAGTTGTACCCTAAAAATAAAATAAGGATAATTTATGCGGTTGATTGACTATTTTCCTGACGCCTCTATCTCAATAAAATCGGCGGCAAAGAACTGGCAGGAAGCCATTGATTTTTCCATGTCATCGCTGTTGGCGAATCATTATGTCAATGCAAACTATATTCAGGCTATAAAAGATTCGACGATAAACAATGGCCCTTATTATATTCTGGCTCCCGGTGTGGCTATGCCTCATGCTCGCCCGGAATGCGGTGCGTTAAAAACAGGTATGTCATTAACGCTACTTAAACAAGAAGTACAGTTTGCCGAAGATGATGAACCCATAAAATTACTCATTGGGTTATCAGCGGCGAATGCCGATTCACATATCGGCGCTATCCAGGCTTTAAGCGAACTATTATGTGAAGAGGAAAATCTGGCAGCATTATTCGCTGCTAAATCAGAAAAACAGCTGGCGGATATTATCGCTCGCGCATAATCATTTTCTCCTCGACAGGATATTATCATGGAACACAAGTCTGCTCGTGCAAAGGTCCAGGCTTTTGGGGGATTTTTGACTGCAATGGTCATCCCTAATATCGGTGCTTTTATTGCCTGGGGTTTTATTACTGCATTATTTATTCCGACCGGGTGGATGCCCAATGAGCATTTCGCCAAAATAGTCGGCCCGATGATTACCTATTTGCTACCCGTGATGATTGGTTCCACCGGCGGACATCTGGTGGGCGGGAAGCGTGGGGCAGTGATGGGGGGAATCGGTACCATCGGCGTGATTATTGGCGCGGATATCCCGATGTTCCTCGGTTCAATGATCATGGGGCCGCTGGGTGGTCTGGTGATTAAATACATCGATCGCCTGCTGGACCAGCGTATTCCTGCGGGTTTTGAGATGGTGATTAATAACTTCTCTTTAGGCATTGCCGGGATGTTATTGTGCCTGCTGGGGTTTGAAGTCATTGGCCCGGCGGTACTCATTGCCAATAATTTTGTGAAAGAGTGTATTGAGTCACTGGTGCATGCCGGTTATCTGCCACTGCTCTCATTGATTAACGAACCCGCGAAAATTCTCTTTCTGAATAATGCGATCGACCAGGGCGTTTATTATCCGCTGGGCATGCAGCAGGCCTCGGAAACGGGAAAATCCATCTTCTTCATGGTGGCGTCGAACCCTGGCCCCGGTTTAGGTTTACTGCTGGCGTTTGCCTTCTTTGGTAAAGGGATGGCGAAGAAATCTGCACCTGGCGCCATGATTATCCATTTTCTCGGCGGTATCCACGAACTCTACTTCCCGTATGTGCTGATGAAGCCCCTGACCCTGATCGGCATGATTGCCGGGGGAATGAGCGGAACATGGGTCTTCAATCTGTTAGGTGGCGGCCTGGTGGCGGGTCCCAGTCCTGGATCGATTTTCGCTTACCTGGCATTGACGCCAAAAGGCGCTTTCCTTGCCACGATTGCGGGCGTCACGGCGGGAACGGTGGTGACCTTTGTCATTACTTCCTTCATTCTCAAAATGGAGAAAAATAGCGAAGTTGAAAGCAAAGATGCCTTCAGCGAGTCCGCTAATGCCGTCAAAGCCATGAAGCAGGAAGGCAACTTTTCATATCGCAATGTCAAACGTATCGCCTTTGTGTGTGATGCCGGCATGGGGTCCAGCGCGATGGGGGCAACGACGTTTCGTAAGCGTCTGGAAAAAGCCGGGTTGTCTATCGATGTCAAACATTACGCCATCGAAAATGTCCCTGATGATGCCGATATTATCGTGACGCACGCCAGCCTTGAGGGGCGCGTTAAGCGAGTCAGTAATAAGCCCTTAGTGTTGATAAAAAACTATATTGGCGACCCGCTCCTTGACGATTTATTTAATCACTTAACGTCGAATTAGCATTTCTGGTTCCTGGAGTAAATATGAAAACGAAAGTTGCTGCAATATATGGCAAACAGGATGTCCGTATCCGTGAGTTTGAATTACCTGAAATTACGGAAAATGAACTGTTAGTCAGCGTGATTTCTGACAGCGTATGTTTATCCACCTGGAAGGCCGCGACATTAGGCAGTGAACATAAGCGAGTTCCTGATGACCTGGAAAATCACCCGGTGATTACCGGTCATGAATGTGCCGGAATCATTGTCGATGTCGGAAAAAAACTGACCGGGAAATATAAGAAAGGGCAGCGCTTTGTTTTACAACCCGCAATGGGATTGCCGAGCGGTTATTCTGCGGGATACAGCTACGAATATTTCGGTGGTAATGCCACGTATATGATTATTCCTGAGGTCGCGGTAAATCTGGGTTGCGTATTGCCGTACCACGGTTCTTATTTTGCGGCCGCGTCGCTGGCGGAACCGATGTGCTGCATTATTGGTGCCTATAAGGCGAATTATCATACAACGCCTTATGTTTATGAGCATCGAATGGGAATTAAGCCCGGCGGCAATATTGCTCTTTTAGCCTGCGCCGGGCCAATGGGGATTGGGGCGATTGATTATGCCATTAACGGTGGGCTCAAACCGTCGCGCGTGGTGGTCGTGGATATCGATGAAACGCGTCTGGAGCAGGCTAAAAAACTGCTCCCGGTCGAACGGGCCGCGAGCAAGGGAATTGAACTCATCTATGTGAATTCGTCGGCTATGGCTGACCCTGCGACACAACTGCGTGAATTAACGGGCGGAGTCGGGTTTGATGACGTTTTTGTCTATGCCGCCGTGCCGGCCGTCGTGGAGATGGCTGACGATATTCTGGCAGAAGACGGTTGCCTGAACTTCTTCGCCGGTCCGACGGAGAGTCGCTTTAAAGTGCCCTTTAATTTTTACAACGTGCATTACAACAGTACACATGTGGTCGGAACCTCCGGCGGTTCTACTGATGATATGAAAGAGGTGATTGCACTGAGCGCAACGGGCCAGCTTCAGCCGTCGTTTATGGTGACCCATATTGGCGGTCTCGATGCGGTGCCAGATACCGTGCTGAACTTACCGGATATTCCGGGCGGCAAGAAGCTTATCTATAACGGTGTGACGATGCCGCTGACGGCCATTGCTGATTTCGCCGAGAAAGGCAAAACCGATCTGTTGTTCCGGGAACTGGCGCGGTTAGTGGCACAGACGCACGGTATCTGGAACGAGAAGGCGGAAAGATACCTGCTGGCGCAGTTTGGCGTGGATATCGGGGAGGCGGCATGAAGTCTCTGGCATGGCCGCTATTTCGCATCACGGAGCAGGCAGCGCTGGCTGCCTGGCCGCAAACCGGCTGTGGTGATAAGAACAAAATCGATGGCCTGGCGGTTAGCGCGATGCGCTCGGCCCTGAATGATATTGCCATTCGCGGGCGCATTGTCATTGGCGAGGGCGAGATCGATAACGCCCCCATGTTGTGGATTGGCGAAGAGGTCGGCAGCGGCAGCGGACCGGAGGTTGATATCGCCGTCGATCCCATTGAAGGTACCCGAATGGTCGCGATGGGACAGAGCAATGCGCTGGCGGTCATGGCGTTTGCGCCGCGGGGAAGTTTGTTACATGCCCCTGATATGTACATGAAAAAACTGGTTGTTAACCGACAGGCGAAAGGGGTGATTAATCTGGCATGGCCACTGGCGGACAATCTGCGTCATGTGGCGAAAGCGCTGGGCAAACCCCTGGAGCGACTGCGCATGGCTACGCTTGATAAACCGCGACTTCAGCCAGCGATTGCCGACGCCACGCAGTTGGGGGTGAAAGTCTTTGCCCTGCCTGATGGCGATGTGGCGGCCAGCGTTCTGGCCTGTCTGCAGGATAATCCCTATGACCTGATGTATACCATTGGCGGTGCGCCAGAAGGCGTGATTTCTGCCTGCGCGGTGAAAGCGTTGGGGGGCGATATGCAGGCCGAGCTGATCGATTTTTGTGAAGCGAAAGGCGACAGCGCAGCGCATCGTCTGATTGCCGCCCAGGAGCGCCAGCGATGCGCGGAAATGGGCGTCGAGGTCAATCGGGTCTATACGCTTGATGAGCTGGTGGCGGGAAACAACGTCCTCTTTAGCGCGACCGGAGTGACCGGCGGCGATCTTGTGAATGGGATCCAGCAGGTCGCGAAAGGGGTGCGCACGCAAACTTTACTGATCGGTGGCGCGGATCGAACGTGTAATATAATAGACTCTCTGCATTCATGGTGATTTATCGAGAAACGAATGACGACGCTGACAGAAGACGATGTGCTGGAGCAACTGGATGCTCAACATGACTTACTTTCGTTTATGACGACGGCACATAACATTTTGCTACAGGGCATTAAGCGCTTTCTGCCGTCGCTATTTGTCGATAACGATGAAGAGATTGTGGAATATGCCGTAAAGCCGTTACTTGCCCAGAGTGGGCCGCTTGATGATATTGACGTTGCGCTACGCCTGATTTACGCGCTGGGAAAAATGGACAAATGGCTTTATGCCGACATTACGCATTTTTCTCAGTTTTATCAGTATGTCAGCGAACGGGATGAGAGCCCGCAATTTGCCGATGATATCACCTGGGATTTTATCAGCAACGTCAACAGTATCACCCGAAATACGACCTTATATAGCGCGCTGGAGTCGATGAAATTTGCCGACTTTGCGGCGTGGTCTGAGGTGCGTTTTACCGGAATGGTCAAGACGGCAATGACGCTGGCGGTGACGACAATTTTGAAGGAATTAACACCGTGAAAATCGGACTGATGGTCAACGGGTTGCGGGTTGAAGCCCATTATCATGATGATGAAATAGAGAACGTTCATAAACCGTTATTACGACGACTGGCAAACGTCCATTCCATGAATGCCAGACAACGCACGATTGTTTTTCTGAGTGCGCCGCCTGGTACCGGGAAATCCACACTGACCACGTTCTGGGAATCTCTCTCTCGTCAGGATCCCTCTCTGCCGGAGATCCAGACGCTGCCGATGGATGGTTTTCATCATTACAACGACTGGCTGAATGCCTACAACCTGCGTGCTTACAAAGGGGCGCCAGAGACGTTTGACGTTGATAAACTGGCGCAGAATCTGCGCCAGATTAGAGAAGGCGAAGGGACCTGGCCACAGTATGACCGGCAAAAGCACGATCCGGTCGAAGACGCGATTGTGGTGAGCGCGCCGATTGTCATTGTGGAAGGCAACTGGCTGCTACGGGATGACGAAAGATGGCGGGCGCTGGCGGCGTTCTGCGATTTTTCTCTGTTCATTCGCGCGCCAGCGGAAGCCCTGCATGCACGGCTGGTGGGGCGTAAACTGGCTGGAGGATTATCGCCAGCCGATGCCGAAGCGTTTTATCTGCGTACGGATGGGCCGAATGTTCATCGGGTACTGGAGAACAGTCGGTCAGCCGATCTTACTCTGGAGATGACGGCGTCAGGAGCGTATCGGATTGCGTGAGCGTTTTATGATGAAGTCGAACAACCCGCGAGAAATGACGTTGGATAAAAGCAGCGTCATGGCTTATGGCGACAACGCAGGTTCCTCGTTCGCGGCAGACGGCAAGCCAGTTTTCAAACACGGCTTGCCAGTGGTGGTCGAAATCCCGGCTGGGTTCATCAAGTAGCAAAACGGTCGGAGCCATCGCTTCCAGACTGGCGACGGCAACCATGCGTCGTTGCGCGGTATGGAGATCCAGCGGATGCGCGTCGGCAACGTCCTGTAGATGGCACAGCCGTAACGCGGCCTGAGTGCGGCGGTTAACGTCGTCGGCTGGCAATTGCTGTAGCGTTAAACCAAAAGCCACTTCATCGGCAACGTGACTGTGAAAGATCTGATTTTCCGCTTCCTGAAACAGGACCCCAAAGTGTCGGGCGCGCTGACGGTTTTTGAGCTGCGCAAGGGGCGTTTGCTGAAAGATGACCTCGCCGGAACAGGGGGAAAGCAATCCGGCCATAATTCGCAGGAGTGTGGATTTCCCGGCGCCATTATCGCCCGTTAACGCCAGCCATTCCCCTTCTCTGAGTTCCAGCGAAATGTCACGCAAGCAGTCATCGGTTGCATTCGGCCAGCGATAAGTCATCTGATTTAACGTCAGCATAATGGTATTAGCGCTCCGTCACGCAGTTGCCATGCCCGTTGGCAGCGAGTAAGAAAGGGAAAATGATGACGTTCGAAAAGCACGATAAGAGAATGTTGCGCCAGCGCCCATTGTTGCAACCGCGCCAGTAGCATATCGGTGGCCTGCAATGTCAGGCGGCTGAACGCTTCATCCAGTATGAGTAATGTCGGCATCATCGCGAGCGCGCTGGCAATCACTACGCGCTGAGTTTCTCCACCGGAGAGCGTCCCGGGATGGCGATGGCGCAGCGGCTCACACGCTGTCAGGGCCAGCGCATCATCAATCCGGCGCATAATCTCCGCCTCGTCCAGACAGAGATTTTCCGGGCCAAAAGCAACTTCTTCTTCAACGCTGAAAGTACAACCTGAAAGCTGCAGATAAGGCGATTGTTGCACCAACTGGATGGTGGAAGCCTGCTCCACCAGCGGCAATTTACCGACAGGATTACCCAGTAGCGTTCCTTTGCCCTGAATTTCGCCAGGCAGGAAGTCCGGATACCAGCCGGCCATAAGCTGTGCCAGCGTGCTTTTCCCGCTGCCGTTATCTCCTAATATTGCCACCATTCCGGGCGCTGAATGGTGGAACGTAAAGCATGACGGTGGGCGCGTGGCATGGACAGGAAGATAGCGAAACTGTTCTAGCGTAACCATATCCAGACTCCTGTTTCTGCCAGTATCAATACCAACATGCCGTAACGTGCCAGGCGCTGGAAGGTGCTGTCTTTCGGCGCCCACAGCGTCGTTCGCGTGCGATGCAGGCGAAATCCCCGCATATCCAGCGCCGCGCCGCGTACGGCCAAATCGTTGAGTGCATTATGAGTGAGGGGAACGATCAGGGCAGGCATTGCGCGTAAGCGCTGATGCCACGCTTCATCCAGCGGGACGCCGCGAGCCCGCTGCGCCTCATAAATAATCGCCAGTTGCCGTTTGAGTTGTTCAACGACCAGCAACGGACCGGCGAGCAGATAAGCGATGCCCGGAGGCAGACGTGATGCGAACAGCGCCCGAATAACGCGTTGAACCGGCACGTACTGCATCCAGAGTTGAGACGTCGAAACAATGGCCATAATGCGCAGCCACAGCGTAACGGCGTCTGCCCAGCGCTGCGGATCCCGGGGACGACCGCTGATCCACTCCGTCAGCCAGCCACCATGTACCAGCCACAGTCCCACCCCCAAAGAGCACATTAGCCAGGCCACGTATTTTGCCCGTCGCCGTGTCGACTTCCACACCAACAGACTGAGAAAGGTGGCTGCGCTGTATACCGGCAGAACGGTCTGCGCGGGAAGAAGCAAGGTGGAGCAGGCAGCCAGCGCCCACAATGTCAACGAGGTGAACGGGTGCATTTAACGCACGGCTGACATTGTTGGGAAGTGGCGTGTTGTACGTAACGGCAGCTGGCGCAAAAGGGTCCAGACGATAATAGCGGTCAGAATTTTATCGACTAAATTTGCGCCCAGAACGGTAATCGCTACAGACTCCACCAGATTCTGACCAACAGAGTGCATCCAGGCGACAAATAAATCGGCACCGCTGCCGGTTACGCCACCAAAGAGTGTGGTGCGTATTGGCACCGCGACCAGCGTGACGGCCAGGGTAATGACCACGCCGCTGACGACCACTTTTGGCAACGTGCGAAACCAACCGGCCCGCGCCAGCCACCCGGCGACGAGGCCGATGACCATCGCCACAGGCGCAAAGGCCGCGGCGATCGGGTCGGTTAACAGCCCCCAAAGTAAATTAGTCAGCAGGCCAGTCAACATGCCGATGACCGGGCCAAGCAGAACGGCGCTGATCAACGTGCCAATAGAGTCGAGAAAAATGGGGAGTTTAAGCATGCTAATAAGCTGACCGCCAACCATATTAATCGCGATGGCAATGACAATGAGCACTAAAGACTGGCTGGAAAACGGGCGACGCGCCATAAGTAACCTCTTATTGAGTCGTTAAAACACGGGGTGAGATATGCAGTTCGTCATAACCGGAAAGGGGGCATGGTTGACGGCTAAACGCCAGTCCTGTGAGTTCGCCAATCACCAGTTCAAGCGTTGTACGCACGGTACAACCTGGCATCATGTGCCCTCCAAGCATCGCGCCTTGCGGATCCGAGACGCTCAGATGCAGATGCTCGCCGGTCAACTCCAGCGTGCCATTCAGCGCAATGACCTCCCATGTTCCCGTCAGCCATGTGGTTGCTTCTTGTCCGGCATAGCGCAGAGCGACATTCGTCAGGCTGCCAGTGCACCCGGCGATCCAGCCAGCGCGCAGCGAGTGTTGCTGAATAAATTCATGAAGTTGGGAAAAGATTTCCTGGCCGGGTTGCAGGCGAAGGGCGTAAAAACGCGCTTCTGATGAAGGGGGAATCGGTGTGGTCATCATTTGCGGGTCTCCGAGACTCGGACGTAACGCCGATCATATAGACGCTGACGAATGTGCTCTCTGATATAAATCAGGATTTTCGACACGGCAACGAAAAGATCTTGCTACGCTTATTCGCGATTCTGGAATAAATTCCGCGACAGTGAGTCCTGAAATGTGATGTAGGTCAGATAACTGTCTTCTTCGACTGGACAATCATTCCTTTTATTCCCCGTTTCGCTTATTCTAGCTGAAGCGTTTCAGTCGATTAAATGTTCGACAAATAATCAATCAGTCGCAGTTTGCGACAGGTAAGGTTTCCCTGAACGATGCGCTGGATTACTCTGTCAGCCACATCTGATTCGGGATAGCCTTGCAGGAGATCTATGACCGTACGCGTAGCGATTAATGGCTTCGGTCGCATCGGACGTAATGTGGTTCGTGCTTTATATGAATCCGGACGTCGGGCGGAAATCACCGTGGTGGCAATCAATGAACTGGCGGATGCCTCTGGCATGGCGCATTTGTTGAAATATGACACCAGCCATGGGCGTTTTGCATGGGACGTTCGCCAGGAACGCGAGCAGCTCATGGTGGGCGACGACGCGATTCGCATTCTGCATGAGTCCTCGCTTGAGGCGCTGCCCTGGCGCGAACTGGGCGTTGATATCGTGCTGGACTGTACGGGCGTCTACGGAAACCGTGAACACGGCGAGGCGCATATCGCCGCAGGCGCGAAGAAAGTGCTCTTTTCACATCCTGGCAGTAACGATCTCGACGCCACCGTGGTATTTGGCGTCAATCAGGATCAACTCCGCGCGGAACACCGCATCGTCTCCAATGCTTCCTGCACCACGAATTGTATTATTCCCATTATCAAATTATTGGATGATGCCTATGGCATCGAATCCGGTACGGTGACGACTATTCACTCCGCGATGCACGATCAGCAGGTTATTGATGCATACCATCCTGACCTGCGCCGTACGCGCGCGGCGAGTCAGTCGATCATTCCGGTGGATACCAAACTGGCGGCTGGCATCACGCGTATTTTCCCGCAGTTTAACGATCGTTTCGAAGCGATAGCGGTGCGGGTACCGACGATAAACGTCACGGCAATCGACTTAAGCGTGACGGTGATGAAGCCAGTAAAAGCTAATGAAGTCAACCAGTTGCTGCAAAAAGCGGCACAAGGTGCATTTCATGATATAGTTGACTATACGGAATTACCGTTGGTCTCAGTCGATTTTAATCATGACCCGCATAGCGCCATTGTTGATGGTACGCAAACGCGGGTCAGTGGCGCGCACCTTATTAAGACACTGGTCTGGTGTGACAATGAATGGGGCTTCGCTAACAGAATGCTCGACACCACGTTAGCGATGGCTGCAAAAGGTTTCAGGTAGGGCGCGAAGGCGCCTGCAAAACTTTATCAAGAATCAACGAGAGGATTCACCATGTCTGTAATCAAGATGACCGATTTGGATCTTGCTGGTAAACGTGTTTTTATCCGTGCGGATCTGAACGTACCAGTTAAAGAAGGGAAAGTGACCAGCGATGCGCGTATCCGTGCTTCTCTGCCGACCATTGAACTGGCCCTGAAACAGGGTGCTAAAGTCATGGTAACTTCCCACCTGGGTCGTCCTACCGAAGGCGAGTACAACGAAGAATTCTCTCTGCTGCCGGTTGTTAATTACCTGAAAGACAAACTGTCTAATCCGGTTCGCCTGGTAAAAGATTACCTCGACGGCGTTGAAGTGGCTGCCGGTGAACTGGTGGTTCTGGAAAACGTTCGCTTTAACAAAGGCGAGAAGAAAGACGACGAAGCGCTGTCCAAAAAATACGCCGCGCTGTGCGACGTGTTCGTGATGGACGCCTTTGGTACGGCTCACCGTGCGCAGGCTTCCACTCACGGTATCGGCAAATTTGCTGACGTCGCGTGTGCCGGTCCGCTGCTGGCAGCCGAACTTGACGCGCTGGGTAAAGCGCTGAAAGAGCCGGCTCGTCCGATGGTTGCTATCGTGGGTGGTTCTAAAGTATCTACCAAGCTGACCGTTCTGGACTCCCTGTCTAAAATCGCTGACCAGCTGATCGTTGGCGGCGGCATCGCGAACACCTTCGTTGCCGCTCAGGGCCACAATGTGGGCAAATCCCTGTACGAAGCCGATCTGGTTGATGAAGCCAAACGTCTGCTGACCACTTGCGATATCCCGGTTCCGACTGACGTTCGCGTCGCGACCGAGTTCTCTGAAAGCGCTGCAGCCACGCTGAAATCCGTCAACGACGTAAAAGAAGACGAGCAGATCCTGGATATCGGCGACGCTTCTGCACACCAACTTGCTGAAATTCTGAAGAATGCAAAAACCATTCTGTGGAACGGTCCGGTTGGCGTGTTTGAATTCCCGAACTTCCGTAAAGGGACTGAAATCGTGGCTAACGCGATTGCAGACAGCGACGCATTCTCTATCGCAGGCGGCGGCGACACTCTGGCTGCTATCGACCTGTTCGGTATTGCTGACAAAATCTCCTACATCTCCACTGGCGGCGGCGCATTCCTCGAATTCGTGGAAGGTAAAGTTCTGCCTGCAGTAGCGATGCTCGAAGAGCGCGCTAAGAAGTAAGACATTCATGGGCAGGGAAACCTGCCCAATTTTCAGCGCGCTTTAGTAGCACGCACCCCTTTCCAAGGCCGAAGATACAGGACTCGTAACATGTCTAAAATTTTTGATTTCGTAAAACCTGGCGTTATCACCGGTGATGACGTACAGAAAGTTTTCCAGGTAGCAAAAGAAAACAACTTCGCTCTGCCAGCCGTTAACTGCGTGGGTACCGACTCTATCAACGCCGTTCTGGAAACCGCTGCAAAAGTTAAAGCACCGGTCATCGTACAGTTCTCCAACGGTGGCGCTGCGTTCATCGCGGGTAAAGGCGTGAAAACTGACGTTCCTCAGGGTGCGGCAATCCTGGGCGCTATCTCTGGTGCGCACCACGTACATCAGATGGCTGAGCACTACGGTGTTCCGGTTATCCTGCACACTGACCACTGCGCGAAGAAACTGCTGCCGTGGATCGACGGTCTGCTGGACGCGGGTGAAAAACACTTCGCGGCAACCGGTAAACCACTGTTCTCTTCTCACATGATCGACCTGTCTGAAGAGTCACTGGAAGAGAACATTGAAATCTGCTCCAAATACCTGGCGCGCATGTCCAAAATGGGCATGACCCTGGAAATCGAACTGGGTTGCACCGGTGGTGAAGAAGATGGTGTGGATAACAGCCACATGGACGCTTCTGCTCTGTACACCCAGCCGGAAGACGTTGATTACGCGTACACCGAGCTGAGCAAAATCAGCCCGCGTTTCACCATCGCGGCTTCCTTCGGTAACGTACACGGCGTTTACAAGCCGGGTAACGTGGTTCTGACCCCGACCATCCTGCGCGACTCTCAGGACTATGTTTCTAAGAAACACAACCTGCCGCACAACAGCCTGAACTTCGTCTTCCACGGTGGTTCAGGTTCTACCGCTCAGGAAATCAAAGACTCCGTAAGCTACGGCGTAGTGAAAATGAACATTGATACCGATACCCAATGGGCGACCTGGGAAGGTGTTCTGAACTACTACAAAGCGAACGAAGCGTATCTGCAGGGTCAGTTGGGCAACCCGAAAGGTGAAGATCAGCCGAACAAGAAATACTACGATCCGCGCGTATGGCTGCGTGCTGGTCAGGCAACGATGATCACCCGTCTGGAACAGGCTTTCAAAGAACTGAATGCGATCGACGTTCTGTAATGTAGTCAGCTGATTGTAAAAATGGCTTCCTTCGGGAAGCCTTTTTTTTGCTTTGTTGCCGGAGGATGTTGTAGGCCGGATAAGACGCTTGAGCGTCGCCATCCGGCAATGACAAACGGCAGGGCGTTTACTGTGTCACGCAGGTGCCTTTCTCGCCCATTAATATCTGCGGCGCATCTCTCAGGGCGCCAATAAACGCCGAGCTTCCGGTTTGCTTAACAAACTGGATAACTGCCGCCGCCTTTGGACCCATCGCACCGTCTGGTGCAGCAAACGGCGCCAGCTCTTCTGTCGTGACATGTCGCAATGCGCGCGCCTGCGGCGTTCCCCAGTGTTCATAAACGGCATCGGCATCGGTCAGGATCAGCAGGTGATCGGCGTTGATGGCATTGGCCAGCACTGCCGCTGTCAGATCTTTATCGATCACCGCTTCGGTTCCCTGGTAGCCGTCGCCCTGAGCCACCACCGGAACACCGCCGCCACCACAGCAAATCACCGTATGTCCCGCTTCCATCAACATCTGGATGGCATCGCTGTCGAGGATAGCTTGCGGGATCGGTGAGGGAACGACCCGACGGATGTACTGCCCGTCAGCCTTCATTGTCCAGCCATAACGTTGTTCCAGTTCAGCCTGCTGATCGGGTTGATACACCGGCCCGATGTACTTGCCCGGTGCGCAAAATGCCTCATCCTGTGGATCCACTTCCACACGTGTCATCAGGGTTGTCACCGGCGCGGCCCCTGCGTTTTGTGTCAGCGCCTGGGCGATAGCGACGCCAATCATTCCCTGGCTTTCGGCCACCAGAATATCCAGCGGCCAGGCGGGCGCTTCCGTGTATGCTGCGTTCTGTAACGCCAGCAATCCCACCTGAGGCCCATTGCCATGCACAATCACCAGTTGGTAATCGCGGGCCAGCATTGTCACCATTTGTGCAAAAACCTGAATGCTGCGCTGTTGGTTTTCCGCGCTCAATACTTCTCCGCGCTGTAATAACGCATTACCGCCCAGCGCAATGACCAGTTTCTTTTTCATTATGACCTCAATGTGCAAAATATCTCGTGGTCAAAATAACGTTCCTGGCTTTTTATAATGTGACTTATTCGACAGCTTATTGACTGATAAAAATAACGCGTTAATTCGGATTGTTTTTAATTACTTTGTTTAAAATATTTAAAAAATGATTGTTAGACTTTTTTTAATAATGCTGCGGTCAGTTCCCAGGAATTTATAACAATGGATTTTGTGTGACTTTGCTCAAACGAAATGACCTCACGGCCCGATATGGTGGGTATAGTTAAAACATCAAGCCTCATCAATCGTCAGATAACCTGAGGTGTTCAACGGTAAATATTACCGGGAGATTACTTATGTCTGAATCATGTGAAGTGACTGAGGTCACGAAGAAAAAAGGAATACCGGCCTGGTGGGTTACCATTTTCCTGTTCTGGTTGGGATGGATTTTTATGTATGCCGACCGGACGGTATTGAACCCGGTGATGGGCGAACTGGAGAAAGAGTTTGGCTTAAGTGGAACACAATTAGGCATTCTTAATTCTGTATTTTATTTTTCTTATGCGTTATTACAGGTTCCGGCCGGAATACTGGGTGACAAAATCGGTAAGAAAAAAGTGCTGGTGCCAGGGTTTATTCTCTTTGGCGTTTTCACCGCAGTGACCGGTTGGGCAAAAAGCTGGTACACGTTGCTGTTTGCCCGCGTGGTAACCGGTGCGGGAGAAGGGACCTATTACGGTCCTCAGTACGGCCTTTCTTCTGAGCAAATCCCTAAAAAGTATCGCTCGCTGGGCAGTGCAATTATCAATAGCGGCATGGCTTTTGGTATCGCGCTGGGGCTGATGACCTCAAGCTGGCTGGTGTACGATCAGGGGCATTCATGGCGGATGCCGTTCTACGTGATGGCGATCCCTTCGGTGCTGGTGGGGGTAGCGATCTGGCTGTTTGTGAAAGAAAAGAAACGCACCGTAGATACCGATGGTCAGCCGTTAAAAAAAGGGAAATTCAGCGATCTCCTGAAAAACCGCAACCTCGTTCTGACCTATATTATGGTGTTCTGTAGCCTGTTTGGTTTCTTCGTTATTCTGACCTGGCTTCCCTATTATCTGCAAAATGAGCGCGGTATTGCCGGTAGCGAAACCGGGTTTATCTCTTCGCTGGTGGCCTGGATTTCAATACCCGGCGCGCTGTTATTCTCCAGCCTGTCTGACAAATTAGGTAAGCGTAAACCGTTAATTATGTTCCTCGTGCCGGTGGCGATCCTCAGCATGCTGTCCATTGTCTGGATGCCAAATATGACCGGCGTGATTGTCGCCCTGTGTGTTTACGGCCTTGTCGGCAAACTGGCGTTAGATCCCGTGCTGGTTGCACTGGTTGCCGATAGCGTCGATGAAAATAATTACAGCACCGCGTTTGGCTTATTTAATTTTATCGGCATGAGTTCCTCCATTCTTGCTCCGATTATTGCCGGTGCGGCGCGCGATATAACGGGCAGCCTGGCATCCAGTTTTTATGTGTCAGCCATTCTGTTAGTTGTCGGATTGGTTGCCATGCTGTTTTTGAAAGAAAAACGTACATAAGAGGTAGCGGTAATGATTTACGCCTTTATTAAAAAGGGAAGCTTTCAGGACTCCGTCAGCCTGATGATCATTTCCCGTAAATTAAGTGAGCGACCGGAAGTCGACCAGGTTTCCGTCATGATGGGAACGCCTGCGAATAAAGCGATGCTGGATTCCACAGGCTTCTGGCATGCCGATTTTGCCGAGGCCACGCCGAACGATATTTGTGTGGCGGTACGAACGCATGACGAGCAACCCGAGATTCTCGAATTAATTCGCGAACAGCTGGAAAAAGAGTTGAGTGCGTTTGCCAGCGCCTCGGGCAGTTCACAGCAACTGCTGAAGGCGCGTCGCTGGGAGAGCGCCTGCCAAAAACTACCGCAGGCCAATTTGCTGCTGGTTTCGGTTGCCGGGGAGTATGCAGCCTCCGTGGCTAAAGAGGGGTTGTTGGCGGGTAAGAACGTGATGATGTTCTCCGATAACGTACCGCTGGCGCAGGAAGTGGCGCTGAAAACGCTGGCGCGCGAAAAGGGGCTTATCGTGATGGGGCCGGACTGCGGGACGGCGATGATTGCCGGTAGCCCACTGGCATTCGCTAACGTGTTACCAGAAGGTGGAATTGGCGTGATAGGGGCGTCCGGGACTGGTATTCAGGAGATCACTTCGCAGATTGCACTGCACCAACAGGGGATCAGCCATGCCATCGGTTTGGGTGGGCGCGATCTGAGCGCGGAAGTGGGGGGGATCAGTGCGCTAACGGCGCTGGAGATGCTGGCTGCCGATGATGCGACTCGAGTGATTGCGTTTGTCTCCAAACCGCCGTCGCCGCAGGTCAGAACGCGCATTATCAACGCGATGCAGAACGTCGGTAAACCGGTGGTAGCGCTCTTTCTCGGCAATAAACCGGAACAGCGTCGTGAGGGGAACGTCTGGCTGGCGGATTCGCTCTCGGATGCCGCCCAACTGGCCGTCTTACTGATGCGCGTGGCGCAGCAGCGCCTGATTCAACCCGAGGTGGCTGGAAAAGGTATTTACGGTCTGTACGCCGGCGGCACCCTCGCGGCAGAAGCGGCGATGCTGCTCTCATCCGGGCTTGGCGTTCCGGTTAGCGAAAGCCACGATGCTGGCGTCATGCTCGACGCGCAAGGCCACCGCATTGTCGATCTGGGGGATGACAGCTACACGCTGGGCCGACCGCACCCGATGATTGACCCAACCACCCGCAGCATTGAAATCGAAAAGCTGGCCGCAATGCCGGACGTCGGCGTGCTGTTGCTGGATGTGGTGCTGGGCTATGGCGCCTGCGCCGACCCGGCTGGCGCGGTTGTAGAGGCGGTCGAAAAGGTTCGTGCGGCGCGGAGCGCGCCGCTGGTAACCATTGCCACCATGACCGGAACCGATGCTGACCCGCAGGGGCGCAGCGGACAAATTGACATCCTGCGCGAAGCGGGCATCGCCGTGGTGGAAACCCTGGAGGAGGCCGTGTTGCTCGCCATCAGCCTGACACATCATCAGGACGCCCGCCCATCAGCCGAACCTGGCACTTTGCTGGATGGCGTACAGGTGATCAATGCTGGATTACGCAGCTTCGCGCTGGATCTGCAAAGCAGCGGCACGCCGGTTGTGCATTATCAGTGGGCGCCGATTGCCGGTGGCAATGCGCGTCTCGCCAGTTTACTCAAGCAGTTACATTAATTCAGAGGTACCGATATGTATTCATCAATTGCACAGGCCAACGACGCCATTATTGAACGCATTAAAGCCGCGCGCCCGCACTGGGTTGCCGTCCGTCCTGCGAAAGAGGCGGTGGTGGAATTGTCCTCAGGACGTAAGTTACTGCACGCCGGTCCGCCGATTGCCTGGGAAGAGATGACGGGGCCAATGCGCGGCGCGTGTATCGGCGCATCGCTGTTCGAAGGCTGGGCCGCCAGTGAGGAAGAAGCGGTGGCGCTGTTGAGTCGGGGTGAAGTGGAATTTATTCCCTGTCATCACGTTGGCGCCGTCGGCCCGATGGGCGGAATCACCTCTGCGAACATGCCAGTGCTGGTGGTGCGAGACGTAGTGCACGGCAATCAGTCCTGTTGCAACCTGAACGAAGGGATCGGTAAGGTCATGCGCTTCGGGGCCTACGGTGAAGATGTGCAGACACGTCTGCGCTGGATGCGCGATACGCTGGCGCCGGTGTTGCAGGAGGCGTTATCGCGTATGGAGAACGGCGTTGATTTGACGGCAATGATGGCCCAGGCGATTACGATGGGTGACGAATTCCATCAGCGTAATATCGCGGCCTCGTCGCTGCTGCTGCGTGCACTGTCCCCTGTGATTGCGGGTCTGGACCGGCCGAAAGCTGAAATCATTGAGGTGCTGCAATTCCTGAGCGTGACCGATCAGTTCTTCCTGAATCTGGCGATGGCCTACAGCAAAGCGGTGATGGATGCGGCGGCAGTGATTAAAGCCGGTTCGGTGGTGACAGCAATGACGCGCAACGGCCGTGAGTTCGGGATTCGTGTCAGCGGCACCGGCGACCGATGGTTTACTGCACCCGTGAATACGCCGCAGGGCCTGTTCTTTACCGGCTACAGCCAGGCTGACGCCAACCCGGATATCGGTGACAGCGCCATTACCGAGACGCTGGGCATCGGCGGCGCGGCAATGATTGCCGCCCCCGGCGTGACGCGTTTCGTTGGCGCGGGCGGTATGGGCGCCGCGCTGGAAACCTCCGAAGAGATGGCGGAAATCTACCTCGCTAACAACCCGCTGTTCCAGATCCCGTCCTGGGATTTCAAAGGCGCGTGTCTGGGGCTGGATATCCGCCGCGTTGTGGAAACGGGGATTACGCCGCTTATCAACACCGGTATCGCTCACCGCGAAGCAGGGATTGGGCAGGTTGGCGCGGGTACTGTTCGCGCACCGCTGCTCTGCTTTGAAAAAGCGCTGGAAGCGCTGGCGGAAGAGCATCACATCACGGCGTAACAGCAATGCCCGGTGGCGCTAACGCTTACCGGGCCTACGAATCTGTGTCAATCGTGGGCCGGATACGCTGAAGCCGCGATCCGGCATTTCGGAGCAACCTATGCTCATACTCAATGCTCTGGCCTGCGCCGGGCTTTATCGACTTCCTGATGGTGAATGGACGCTGCACAGTCGCTTCTCGCAGGCGATCAATTTCAGTCATGCAAACGGTGAGTTACTGACGTTATACCGCTACGGTAAAGGCATGGGACCAACCGGTATGCTGTTGAGTCATACGCAGTTTTCCCGCCTGACTGCGGTTTCGCACCTGTACAAAACCGGGAATCTGCTGAGCGGGCAGGGAGTGACCCTTCGCTCTCAGCGCCAGCTCAGACTGCAACTCAATCCTGCTGATAGCGCCCCTGTCGGGCTCTCCCGTTGTGGGCAACAAAGTGGCCTGTGTGGGGCATTGAATCAACCCCTTAATGGCATACCATTTTATTCAGAAATCATGGCTGCTCTTGCATGCTGGCATCACGGAGGGGAACCGGACTGGCGCTGGCTTATCGGGCGAGGCCCAGGACTCACGCCCAGCGGTGATGATATGCTGACAGGAATGCTGGCGGTCTTTATTGCTGCAGGGATACCGGTTCACCTTTTTTTACCCTCGATTGATCAACTGGCATTGCTGACAACGTCGGTAAGCTGTAGCTATCTTAATAGCGCCAGGCTGGGCGAATTTTCGACGCCCGTGTTGGGCGTCATGCGCAGTTTACAAACCGGACGTAATACAGACCGTGCGCTTGGCCGTCTGCTTGCGGTAGGACATACTTCCGGCGCTGACACGGTATTGGGTATCGCGTTGGCGCAACACTGGTTACAGATGGCTGACTCAAGGGGAATGCATGCTCGATCAGGAAACAATACGCACATTTATTCGGGTGGCTGAGACCGAGAGTTTTTCCCGTGCCGCCAGCTCGCTGCATAAAACGCCCGCGGCGATAAGTTATCGGATTAAAACGCTGGAAGAACAGGTGGGGACGCAGCTTTTTTTACGTACTACGCGCTCCGTCAGCCTGACCCTGGCCGGTCAGCATCTGCTCGAACATTGCCGCCAGTGGCTCAACTGGCTGGACGCCATGCCGGATGAGTTACAGCAGATCAATGCGGGCGTTGAGCGTCAGGTCAATATCGTCATCAATAATTTGCTGTATCAGCCGCAGACGACCGCTGATTTACTGACGTGGCTGCATCAACAATTTCCCTTCACCCGCTTTCAAATCTCCCGCCAGGTTTATATGGGCGTGTGGGATTCGCTGTTGTATGACGACTATCAGCTGGCGATTGGCGTGACCGGTTCCGAATCACTGTCAAACAACATTTCGTTGCTGCCGCTGGGGGATATTAGCTGGCAGTTTGTGGTGGCGCAGAATCATCCGCTGGCCAGCCATCCGGCAACGGTGTTATCGGACGACATGCTACGTCGCTACCCCGCGATTAATATTGAAGATACTTCGCGCACGCTCACCCGCCGTGTGGCCTGGCTGCTGAGTGGACAAAAGGAGATTAAGGTTCCGGATCTCAGCACCAAGCTGGCCTGTCACTTAAGCGGCCTGGGCGTGGGTTTTTTACCGGAACGTCTGTGCCGTCCTTACGTTGAGTCGGGCGCACTGGTGGCTCGTTCGGTAGTGAATCCTCGCCAGCCGTCACCGCTCTCTATCGCCTGGAAGAATGCCGGCAGTGGAAAAGTGGTCAGCGAAATTGCCGACATTTTTAAACAAAAAAATGCGCTGGTAGGAGGATTTTTGCGGATGGTGGATCGTCCCGCAGAACAGAAAAAATAGCGTCATCCGGAATTGGAACGTAACGAAAATGGCTTATTCACCCATTATTGTTTACCTTTAACGGGGTGTTTTCGTGAGATTGATCTCATTTGCTCTGATTTGTTATGACCAAGGAACATGTAATGGAAGATTTGAATGTTGTCGACAGCATCAACGGTGCGGGGACCTGGCTGGTCCGCAACCAGGAATTGCTGTTGAGCTATGCCGTCAACATCGTGGCGGCAGTTGCCATTGTTATTGTCGGGATGATTGTGGCGCGTCTGGTGTCGAATACGGTTAACCGTCTGATGGTGGCGCGTCATATTGATGCCACCGTGGCTGACTTTCTCTCCGCGCTGGTGCGTTACGGGATTATTGCCTTCACGCTGATTGCCGCGCTGGGTCGGGTGGGCGTGCAAACGGCATCTGTCATCGCTGTTCTCGGTGCCGCCGGTTTAGCGGTCGGTCTGGCGTTGCAGGGGTCGTTGTCTAACCTGGCTGCCGGGGTTCTGCTGGTCATGTTCCGTCCGTTCCGTGCCGGTGAGTATGTTGATCTGGGCGGTGTCGCCGGGACGGTGCTGAATGTGCAGATTTTCTCCACTACCATGCGTACCGTGGACGGTAAAATTGTCGTGATCCCAAACGGTAAAATCATTGCCGGCAATATCATCAACTTTTCCCGCGAGCCGGTACGCCGTAATGAATTTACTATCAGCGTCGCCTACGACTCTGACATCGATAAGGTGAAACAGATCCTCACCGGGATTATCGAGTCGGAAGACCGCATTCTCAAAGATCGCGAAATGACGGTACGTCTGAATGAACTGGGCGCGTCATCGCTCAACTTCGTGGTGCGTGTCTGGAGCAACAGTGGCGATCTGCAAAACGTGTACTGGGACGTGCTGGAACGGATTAAGCGTGAGTTTGATGCCGCAGGTATTCGCTTCCCGTATCCGCAGATGGACATCAATTTTAAACGCGTGAAAGAAGGCGCGGCAGAGTAATGGTGTGCCGGATGAGCATCGCGCCATCCGGCAAAATTCCTTTAGCATTAATTTCTCTAATCTGCGATTAATATTATCTATTTCCGCTAATAATCATCCCGCGTTATAGTCTGCGCTATAGAGACAACGTTCAGGATGATTACCGTGATATCGTATTATTTTCAAGGTCTTGCACTCGGCGCAGCCATGATACTTCCGCTCGGCCCACAGAATGCTTTTGTGATGAATCAGGGGATACGCCGCCAGTATCACATCATGATTGCGCTGCTGTGCGCCGTCAGCGATCTGCTGCTGATTTGCGCCGGAATTTTTGGTGGCAGCGCATTACTGATGCAATCTCCCTGGCTGCTGGCGCTGGTCACATGGGGCGGTGTGGCATTTTTGCTGTGGTACGGCTTTGGTGCGTTAAAGACGGCGATGAGCAGCAATCTGGAACTGGCCAGCGCGGAAGTGATGAAGCAGGGGCGCTGGAAGATTATCGCCACGATGCTGGCAGTGACATGGCTGAATCCACACGTCTATCTCGATACCTTCGTGGTGCTGGGCAGTCTGGGCGGACAACTGGACGTGGAGCCGAAACGCTGGTTCGCGCTTGGCACCGTCAGCGCCTCTTTCCTGTGGTTCTTCGGTCTGGCGCTGTTGGCGGCGTGGCTCGCGCCGCGACTGCGCACCGCAAAAGCGCAGCGGATCATCAATTCGCTGGTCGGTCTGGTGATGTGGTTTATTGCGTTTCAACTGGCAAAAGAAGGCGTTGCGCATGTTCACGCCTTGTTCAACTAAGCGTTGTCTGATGGACAACACACTATTTCACGCTAAGCTTGCCTGCATGCGCCCTGAAATTTGGGCAACTCACGTAACATGGAGGAGCGACAGTGAAGTTCAAAGTGATGGCCCTGGCGGCATTAGTGGGATTCAGTGCAATGTCGGTACAGGCAGGCGAATTGCCTGATGGACCGCACATCGTGACTTCCGGGACGGCAAGCGTGGATGCTGCACCTGATATTGCCACTCTGGCAATTGAGGTTAATGTGGCGGCGAAAGACGCGGCGACGGCGAAGAAACAGGCAGATGAGCGCGTTGCGCAATATCTTTCCTTCCTTGAGCAAAATCAGGTCGCGAAAAAAGACATCAGCTCGGCGAACCTGCGCACGCAGCCGGATTACGACTACCAGAACGGGAAAAGCATTCTGAAAGGCTATCGGGCGGTGCGCACTGTCGAAGTGACGCTGCGTCAGCTCGATAAACTCAACCCGCTGCTGGACGGCGCGTTGAAGGCGGGGCTGAACGAAATTCGTTCCGTGTCGTTAGGCGTGGCACAACCGGATGCTTACAAAGACAAAGCGCGTAAAGCGGCGATTGATGATGCGATACATCAGGCGCAAGAACTGGCGGCAGGCTTTAACAGCAAGCTGGGGCCGGTTTACAGCGTGCGTTATCATGTCTCGAACTATCAGCCAAGTCCGGTGGTGCGGATGATGAAAGCGGATGCGGCACCGGTATCTGCTCAGGAAACCTACGAGCAGGCAGCGATTCAGTTTGATGATCAGGTCGATGTGGTGTTCCAACTGGAACCTGCGGCGGGCCAGCAACCGGCAACGGCTGCTAAAGCGCAATAATCGAAAATGCCGGATGGCGCTGTGCTTATCCGGCCTACAAATACTGGAACCTGCGGCGGGCCAGCAACCGGCAACGGCTAAAGCGCAATAATCGAAAATGCCGGATGGCGCTGCGCTTATCCGGCCTACAGATACGCGTCCTGTAGGCCGGATAAGGCGTTTTCGCCGCCATCCGGTATGACTAACAATTACTTCGCAATACGTTTGTACTTGATACGCTTTGGCTCGAGCGCGTCTGCGCCCAGCGTGCGTTTCTTATACTCTTCGTATTCGGTGAAGTTACCTTCGAAGAACTCCACTTTGCCTTCATCCTGGTAGTCCAGAATGTGGGTGGCGATACGGTCGAGGAACCAACGGTCGTGCGAGATAACCATCGCGCAACCCGGGAACTCCAGCAGGGCGTTTTCCAGCGCGCGCAGGGTTTCGATATCCAGGTCGTTGGTCGGTTCATCGAGCAGCAGCATGTTGCCGCCAACCTGTAACAGTTTCGCCAGGTGCAGACGACCACGCTCGCCGCCGGACAGTTCGCCCACGCGTTTCCCCTGATCAACACCCTTAAAGTTAAAGCGGCCAACGTAGGCGCGGCTTGGCATCTCGGTGTTGCCGATCTTCATGATATCCAGCCCGCCGGACACTTCTTCCCACACGGTTTTGCTGTTATCCATGGCGTCACGGAACTGGTCAACAGAGGCCAGCTTGACGGTTTCACCCAGCGTGATAGTGCCGCTGTCAGGCTGTTCCTGACCGGACATCATGCGGAACAGCGTCGATTTACCCGCACCGTTCGGACCGATGATACCGACAATCGCGCCTTTCGGTACGGAGAAGCTCAGATCGTCAATCAGCAGGCGGTCACCGTAGGATTTACGCAGATGGCTGACTTCAACGACTTTATCGCCCAGACGCGGTCCAGGTGGAATAAACAGTTCGTTGGTTTCGTTACGCTTCTGGTATTCGGTGCTGTTCAGTTCTTCAAAGCGTGCCAGACGGGCTTTACCCTTAGACTGACGGCCTTTCGCGCCCTGACGTACCCACTCCAGCTCTTTCTCGATAGATTTACGACGCGCCGCTTCCTGAGACGCTTCCTGCGCCAGACGCTGATCTTTCTGCTCCAGCCACGAGGAGTAGTTGCCTTCCCACGGAATCCCTTCGCCGCGGTCAAGTTCGAGGATCCAGCCTGCGACGTTGTCGAGGAAGTAACGGTCGTGGGTAATCGCCACCACGGTCCCTTCGAAGTCGTGCAGGAAGCGTTCCAGCCAGGCCACGGATTCCGCATCCAGGTGGTTGGTGGGTTCGTCGAGCAGCAGCATGTCTGGTTTTTCTAACAGCAGACGGCACAGTGCGACACGGCGACGTTCACCCCCGGAGAGGGTCGCGATTTTGGCGTCCCAGTCCGGCAGACGCAGGGCGTCGGCAGCGCGCTCCAGTTGCACGTTCAGGTTATGACCGTCGTGCGCCTGAATGATCTCTTCAAACTTGCCCTGTTGCGCGGCCAGTTTATCGAAGTCGGCATCCGGCTCGGCGTACTTCGCGTAAACTTCATCCAGACCTTTCAGCGCATTAACCACTTCCGCCACCGCTTCTTCGACAGATTCGCGAACGGTGTGCTCAGGATTGAGCTTGGGTTCCTGTGGCAGGTAACCAATTTTGATGCCTGGCTGCGGGCGGGCTTCGCCTTCGATATCGGTATCAATGCCCGCCATGATGCGCAGCAGGGTGGACTTACCGGCACCGTTAAGGCCCAGTACGCCGATTTTTGCGCCTGGGAAGAAGCTCAGAGAGATGTTTTTAAGAATATGACGTTTCGGCGGAACGACTTTGCCGACACGATGCATGGTATAAACGAATTGGGCCACGTTGGACTCGCCTCTGTATTTATCGTGATGAATATACCCGTCATACTTCAAGTTGCATGCGCGTTGGCTGCACACGTTCACCCCAGTCACTTACTTATGTAAGCTCCTGGGGGATTAATGAGAGACATCCTGTCTCTCACCGAAGGCCAGCCTGCGGCTGGTCAAATTCGTTCCCGACGAATTTGTCACTCCCTTGCCGCGTGACTCAGCCTTCGGCTTCGCCCCTCCGGGGCCAGCGCTTGCGCTGTTCAAAGCCCTTTGGGCTTTGTCCTGCAACTCGAATTATTTAGGGTATAGATGTTTTCAAAGGCGAAGTGTAGCCTTTTTCCCCTCTCAATCCCAGCCAGCAGATCTCACTCGCCGTAAAAGTAAAAAAGTGTCCTCGACGTGGCGTAAATGCCAATGACTGGTTAGCATGAAATCATTAGGCGGCATGAGGCTGCAACGACGTATCATTTTTAGAGGAAGAGCTTGTGGACAAAGCCCAACGATTTACCTGGCGTCTTATTGCCGCCGGTGTGTGCCTGCTGACGCTAAGTCAGGCTGCGCGAGCCGATTCACTGGATGAACAGCGTAACCGTTACGCACAAATTAAGCAGGCCTGGGATAACCGACAGATGGATGTCGTGGAACAGATGATGCCGGGCCTGAAGAATTACCCTCTGTATCCCTACCTGGAATATCGGCAGATCACCGATGATCTGATGAATCAACCGACTGTCACGGTGACCAACTTTGTCCGAGCCAACCCGACCCTGCCGCCAGCACGCACGCTGGAATCGCGTTTTGTGAATGAACTGGCGCGGCGTGAAGACTGGCGCGGGTTATTAGCGTTTAGTCCACAGAAACCGAGAACCACCGAGGCGCAGTGCAATTACTACTACGCGAAGTGGAATACCGGACAAGCGGAAGAGGCCTGGCAGGGGGCGAAAGAGCTGTGGTTGACCGGTAAGAGTCAGCCCAATGCCTGTGACAAACTGTTCAGCGTCTGGCGCGCTTCCGGTACTCAGGACCCGCTCTCTTACCTGGAGCGCATCCGCCTGGCGATGAAAGCGGGAAATACCGGACTGGTGACGGTACTGGCCGGGCAGATGCCAGCGGAGTACCAGACTATCGCGTCAGCGATTATCTCACTGGCGAACGATCCGAACAGCGTCATGAACTTTGCGCGCACCACCGGCGCTACCGATTTTACCCGTCAGATGGCCGCCGTGGCCTTTGCCAGCGTCGCGCGTCAGGATGCGGAAAACGCGCGTCTGATGATCCCGTCACTGGTGCAGGCGCAGCAACTGAATGAGGATCAAACCCAGGAGTTACGCGATATCGTCGCCTGGCGATTAATGGGTAACGACGTCACCGACGAGCAGGCGAAATGGCGCGATGATGCGATTATGCGCTCGCAATCCACGACGCTTGTGGAGCGTCGGGTGCGTATGGCGCTCGGGACCGGCGATCGTCGTGGTCTGAACACCTGGCTGGCGCGTCTGCCGATGGAAGCGAAAGAGAAGGACGAATGGCGCTACTGGCAGGCCGATTTGCTGCTGGAGCGGGGACGGGAAAACGAAGCAAAAGAGATCCTGCATGCGCTGATGCAGCAGCGCGGTTTCTACCCGATGGTGGCGGCGCAGCGTCTGGGGGAAGAGTACGTCCTGAAAATTGATAAAGCGCCGGGCAATGTGGATAACGCACTGACTCAGGGGCCGGAAATGGCTCGTGTTCGCGAACTGATGTACTGGAATCTGGATAACACCGCCCGCAGCGAATGGGCGAACCTGGTCACCAGTCGCACGAAGACGGAACAGGCGCAACTGGCGCGTTATGCCTTCAACAATCAGTGGTGGGATCTGAGCGTGCAGGCGACGATCGCCGGTAAACTCTGGGATCATCTGGAGGAGCGTTTCCCGCTGGCGTATCAGGATATCTTTACTCGCTATACCCGCGGCAAAGACATCCCGCAAAGCTACGCGATGGCGATAGCGCGTCAGGAGAGTGCCTGGAACCCGAAGGTGAAATCTCCGGTCGGTGCCAGTGGGCTGATGCAGATTATGCCCGGCACGGCGACGCACACGGTGAAGATGTTCTCTATTCCGGGTTACAGCAGCCAGAACCAGTTACTGGATCCAGAAATGAATATCAACATCGGTACCAGTTACCTGCAGTACGTCTACCAGCAGTTCGGCAATAACCGGATCTTCTCCTCTGCAGCCTACAACGCCGGACCGGGGCGTGTGCGTACCTGGCTTGGCAACAGTGCGGGACGGATTGATGCCGTGGCGTTTGTCGAGAGTATTCCCTTCTCGGAAACGCGCGGCTACGTGAAGAACGTGCTGGCCTACGATGCTTACTATCGCTATTTCATGGGACAGAAAGACACCCTGATGAGCGATTCTGAGTGGCAGAGACGTTATTAATCCGATGGGTTATGTTATGATTTGTACTCGTGTATGAGTACAACAGGGCGACATAACATGACCCAGCATTCCCCTTATTCATCGGCGATAGCCGAACAACGCAATCAGGAGTGGCTTCGTTTTGTGGAGTTGCTCCGCCAGTCTTACGCAGAGGATCTGCACTTACCGCTGTTGCAGTTGATGCTGACCCCGGACGAGCGCGAAGCGTTAGGGACGCGTGTACGCATTATCGAAGAGTTATTACGCGGCGAAATGAGCCAGCGTGAGCTGAAAAACGAACTGGGCGCGGGGATTGCTACCATCACCCGCGGCTCTAACAGCCTGAAATCTGCCCCTGTCGAACTGCGTCAGTGGCTTGAAGTCGTATTGTTGAAAAACGCCTGAAAAGCGTTTTCGTAGGCCTGATAAGCGTAGCGCCATCAGGCTCGCAATTGCACCATCGCCGGATGACGACTTCGTCTTATCCGGCCTACAATCTCACTGATAAATCGCGTTATGAAACGGGCTAAGTGCCAGAATCACCGCCTGGTGGTAGACGCTGGCACGCGTCAGTTTCCCGGCGGTAAACACGCCAATCGCGCCTTCTTTTCGACCAATCTTATCAATGCCCGTGTAGTGAGACATCACCGGGCCAAGCGCTTCACCCTCGCGCACTTTTTCAAGGATCACTGCAGGTAGCGGCAGCGTCGCGGAACGGGCTTCACCGCGTTGGGTTGCATTCTCGACAACCACCCAACTGAAGGTCGCGTCTTCATCAATACCCGCTTCGATAGCCACCCAGAAGTCGGCATCTGGTCGCGCACGACGGGCATTTTCGACCCGATTCCGTGCGCCAGCACGCGTTTCAGAACTTCCGAAGGGTTGCTCCGGTACGCCACTATCGACGTCAACAGACTCTATATGGCAGGATCCTTCACCGAAGATCTCGTTAAATGCCTGCAGAATTGCCTGAATTTTGGCGGGATTGGTGGTTGCTGAGACAACATGGTGCATAATTAAGCTCGATTTTAAAAAACTCATCGCAGTATACGGAAAAATAGCATGTTACAGGTATACCTTGTTCGCCACGGTGAAACGCAGTGGAACGCCGAGCGACGTATTCAAGGCCAGTCCGACAGTCCGCTGACCGCTAAAGGTGAGCAACAAGCAGTGCAGGTAGGTGAACGCGCGAAAAGCCTCGGCATCACCCACGTCATCAGTAGTGATCTGGGACGTACCCGCCGCACTGCTGACATCATCGCCCAGGCCTGTGGTTGTGATATCACCTTAGACGCCCGCCTGCGCGAGCTGCACATGGGAGTGCTGGAAAAACGTCATATTGATACCCTGACCGCCGAAGAAGAAAACTGGCGTCGCCAGTTAGTCAACGGCACCGTCGACGGGCGTATTCCCGAAGGGGAGTCGATGCAGGAACTGAACGATCGTGTTCATGGTGCGCTCGCCGCGTGCCTGAATTTGCCGCAGGGGAGTCGTCCACTGTTGGTCAGCCACGGCATCGCGCTGGGCTGTCTGGTCAGTACGATTCTGGGACTTCCTGCGTATGCGGAACGCCGCTTACGTCTGCGTAACTGCTCGATTTCGCGGGTGGATTATCAGGAAAGTTTGTGGCTGGCGCCGGGATGGGTCGTGGAAACGGCAGGGGACATCTCGCATCTGGACGCCCCTGCGCTGGATGAGCTACAGCGTTAACGGCGAATCGGTATCAGGAATTCGCAGCGCAGGTTAATCGGGCGGTCACCGGCTTTGGCATCTTCAGCCGGGTAGTACCGTTCGATATCCTGCCCTTTGCGGCGCGTCAGGTTCAGCATTGGCATGCAGGTTCCGTAGACGGTCAGGATGAACTCCTGGACACCCGTTCCCAGCCCCTCGTAGGTAAACATGACATATTCGCCGCCCTGCAACAGCACCGGTTGAGCTGACTGTACGTAGCCGTTGGCTTGCTCCTGAGGTAGTGCGGTAGTGTAGAACACTTCCTGCTCGTCATCTTTCTCAAGACTCGGACGCGTTTCGTTCAGGCCATACAGTACGGGCGGGATTGCGGGCGCATGCGCGAGGAAATTATGCCAGAACTGCACGCGCATTTCGTGGCGGAAATCGGAGATTTGCTCCAGCGAACATGAGTAGCTCTGGGTGATGCCAAGCAGTGGCGTATCTTCCAGAGTGACAAACTTATGCTCAGGTATGGCAAATTCGCCCAGACGCAGAGGCGGGCGGATACCGAACGCGCTCCATTCCGGTGAACGACGATACAGCGCAGGCGTTTGGGAAAACTGTTTCTTAAAGGCGCGGGTGAATGTTTGTTGAGAGTCAAAGCGGTACTGTAGGGCAATATCCAGAATCGGGCGAGCCGTCAGGCGAAGCGCAACAGCGGATTTCGATAAGCGGCGTGCGCGAATATACGCGCCAATCGCGTGGCCCGTCACGTCCTTAAACATTCTCTGCAGATGCCACTTGGAATAACCCGCTTTTGCCGCCACATTGTCAAGCGACAGGGGCTGATCCAGATGACCTTCCAGCCAGATTAATAGGTCGCGAATAATGCCGGCCTGATCCATAAAATATCCTCATCCTTTCAACTACAAACACCTGACATCAGATTATTGGATAATAGCATTTTTTGTTGTTTTAGCATTCAGTGTTTTTTTTGCGCATTAATGCTTTTTTTGGATCAAATAAAACGTGATTATTGTAATCCTGTGATCTGTAAACAGTTTCTTTTACAATGTCGAATAATTGCCCAGCGTAATTTTAAAGAATGGTAACAATATGAAATACAAGAGTTTAGTTCTTTCCACTCTGTTGTTTATGCTGGCGCCGCTGGCGTCCGCCGAACAGATCGGCTCTGTCGATACGGTGTTCAAAATCTTTGGACCGGATCATAAAATCGTCGTGGAGGCGTTTGACGATCCCGATGTCAAAAACGTGACCTGCTACGTCAGCCGTGCCAAGACCGGGGGCATTAAAGGCGGGCTGGGGCTGGCTGAGGACACCTCCGATGCCGCCATCTCCTGTCAGCAGGTGGGACCGGTAGAACTGAGCGACAGAATCAAGAACGGCAAAGCTCAGGGGGAAGTGGTCTTTAAGAAACGCACTTCGCTGGTCTTCAAATCTTTACAGGTCGTGCGTTTTTATGATGCTAAACGCAACGCGCTGGCCTATCTGGCCTATTCCGACAAGGTTGTCGACGGGTCGCCGAAAAATGCCATTAGCGCGGTACCCATCATGCCGTGGCGCGAATAACAGGGAAGCATAATGCAGCAGGTATCGGTCTGGCTGGTGGAAGATGAGCAGGGTATCGCGGATACCCTGATTTATATGCTCCAGCAGGAAGGGTTTAGTGTGGAAGCCTTTGAGCGCGGTCTGCCTGCGCTGGATAAATCGCGTCATCAGTGCCCGGATGTGGCGATTCTCGATGTCGGGTTGCCGGATATCAGCGGCTTTGAACTGTGCCGACGATTGCTGGAGCAGCATCCGGCGTTACCGATCCTCTTTCTTACGGCGCGTAGTGACGAGGTGGATCGCCTGCTGGGGCTGGAAATTGGCGCTGACGATTACGTCGCTAAACCGTTTTCACCCCGGGAAGTGTGCGCCAGGGTACGCACGCTGTTACGCCGGGTGAAGAAGTTTTCTACGCCGTCGCCCATTGTCAAAACCGGTCATTTTGAGCTGAATGAGCCCGCTGCCGAAGTGGCCTGGTTCGGCACGCCCCTGCCACTCACGCGCTATGAGTTTTTGCTGCTGAAAACGCTGCTGTTATCTCCTGGTCGCGTCTATTCTCGCCAGCAACTGATGGATATCGTCTGGGCTGATGCGCAGGATACTTTCGACCGGACGGTCGATACGCACATCAAAACGCTGCGTGCCAAACTGCGTGCCGTCAATCCGACGCTCTCGCCTATCAACACGCATCGTGGAATGGGTTACAGCCTGAGGAGCCTCTGATGCGCATTGGCATGCGTTTGCTGTTGGGCTATTTCCTGATTGTCGCCGTTGCCGCGTGGTTTGTTCTCTCTATCTTTGTGCAGGAGATTAAACCTGGCGTACGGCGTGCAACGGAAGGGACGCTGATCGATACCGCCACGCTGCTGGCGGCGCTGGCCCGTGACGATCTGCTGTCCGGCAATCCGGAGCATGGCCAACTGGCGCAGGCGTTTACGCAACTGCACAATCGTCCCTTTCGCGCCAATATCAGCGGAATCAATAAAGTCCGCAACGAGTACCATGTCTACATGACGGACGCGCAGGGCAAAGTGGTGTTTGATTCCGTCAGCAAAGCGGTCGGGCAGGATTACTCCCGCTGGAACGATGTCTGGCTAACGCTGCGTGGACAGTATGGCGCACGCAGTACGCCACAGAACCCCGCAGACCCGGAAAGCTCGGTCATGTATGTTGCCGCGCCGATTGTCGACAATGGAAAGATCGTCGGCGTGCTCAGCGTGGGGAAGCCTAATGCCGCTATGGCGCCGGTGATTAAACGCAGCGAGCGACGGATCCTCTGGGCCAGCGCGGTTCTGCTTGGCATCGCGCTGGTGATTGGTGCCGGGATGGTCTGGTGGATTAACCGCTCGATCGCCCGTCTGACGCGCTATGCGGATTCAGTGACTGAAAACCAGCCGATGCCGCTGCCAGAACTGGGCAGCAGCGAGTTGCGCAAGCTGGCGCAGGCGCTGGAGAGCATGCGTCTGAAGCTGGAAGGTAAGAATTACATTGAACAGTACGTGTACGCGCTTACCCACGAGCTGAAGAGTCCGCTGGCGGCCATTCGCGGCGCGGCGGAAATCCTGCGGGAAAATCCGCCTCCGGACATTGTTAAGCGCTTTACCGACAATATTCTCAGCCAAAACGCACGAATGCAGGCGCTGGTTGAAACCCTGCTGCGTCAGGCGCGGCTGGAGAATCGTCAGGATATTGCGCTCTCTGCGGTTGCAGTCGATAAACTGTTTGCGCAAATTAGCGATGCACGCGCCATTCAACTGGCGTCGAAGGCAATATCGCTGGAGAGGGTTCCTTCAACGTTAAGTGTCTGTGCAGAGCCCGCGCTGCTGGAGCAGGCGTTGGGCAACCTGCTGGACAACGCCATTGATTTCACCCCGGCTGGTGGGACGATCACCCTCAGCGCGCAGGCGTATGCAGAGAAGGTGACGCTGACGGTGGCCGATACCGGCACTGGTATTCCCGATTTTGCCTTACCGCGGATATTTGACCGTTTTTACTCACTGCCGCGTGAAAATGGCCTCAAAAGCAGCGGTCTGGGCCTGGCGTTCGTGCGCGAAGTCGCGCGACTGCTGAAGGGGAGTGTGGAATTGCGTAACCGACCGGAAGGTGGCGTCGAGGCCATGCTCATACTTCACCGTCACTTCACATAGCTTCAAATTCCCCCCACACAGCGTGCGTACTCTGCCGGTATTGCATAAGGAGAACGCTATGTTGAAATCCCCCCTGTTCTGGAAAATCGTCACTTTAGGTGGCGCGATTGTGTTGCTGCTGATCCCACTGATGATGGTCCGGCAGATCATTGTGGAACGCGCTGATTATCGCGATGCGGTAGAGGATGCCATTCGGCAGAGTACCAGCGGACCGCAAAAAGTGGTCGGCCCATTGATTGCCGTGCCCGTGACCGAGTTATACACGGTGCTGGAAAACGAGAAAGAGGTGCAGCACAAGCGCAGTTTTATCCACTTCTGGCTGCCGGAGTCGCTCATGGTTGAGGGTAACCAGAATGTCGAGCCACGAAAAGTGGGCATCTACGAGGGGCAGGTCTGGCATACCGATGTCACGTTGAAGGCGGAGTTTGATGTCGCGCGGCTGAGTGAACTCAACAGGCCCAACGTGACCCTCGGAAAACCGTTTATTGTGGTTGGCGTGGGCGATGCGCGGGGCATTGGCGTAGTGAAAGCGCCGAAGGCGAATGGCGTGGCGCTTGCCGTCGAGCCAGGGACAGGATTAACGGGACGCGGAGAGGGGCTCCACATCCCGCTTCCCGACGAACAATGGGCGATGCGCGATGTGAACCTGGCGATGTCACTCAACTTAAGCGGAACCGGATCTTTCTCCGTGGTTCCGGTGGGGCGCAGCAGTCAAATGACGCTCACCAGTAACTGGCCGCACCCCAACTTCCTTGGTGATTTTCTGCCCGATAAGCGCGAAATCAGTGAGTCAGGGTTTCAGGCGCAGTGGCAAAGCAGTTGGTTTGCCAATAACCTCGGCGATCGGTTTGTGGATGCGCAAAAAGACGGGTGGTATAACCTGCCGTCATTTAGCGTCGCAGTTGCCACTCCTGCCGATCAGTACCAACTGACGGATCGGGCAACTAAGTATGCCATTCTGCTAATTACACTGACCTTTATGGCTTTCTTTGTGTTCGAAACCTTAACCGGCAAAAGGTTACACCCGATGCAGTATCTGCTGGTGGGGCTGTCGCTGGTGATGTTTTATCTGCTGCTGCTGGCGCTCTCAGAACACATTGGCTTCACCCTGGCGTGGGTTGTCGCCAGTCTGGTGGGCGCGCTGATGAACGGGGTTTATCTCCAGGCGGTATTGCAGGGCTGGCGTAGCAGCGTGGTCTTCACCCTGGCATTGCTGGCGCTGGATGGCGTGATGTGGGTTCTGCTGCGCTCGGAAGACAGCGCGCTTCTGCTGGGAACGAGCGTACTGCTGCTGGCGCTGGGGAGCGTGATGTTCCTGACACGGCATCTGGACTGGTATGCGTTCTCGCGTACGAAACCGACAACAACGCCGACAGCGCCGAAACCGACAGCGCCAGTGGACGATGCGCTACGCGTGTGGAAGTAAATTCAGTTAACGGCAGATAAGAAAAACGGCGCATTGAGCGCCGTTTTTTTGACGGTAATAACTTGATTAATCCTGCAGATCGCCACAGAAACGGTAACCTTCACCGTGAATTGTCGCGATAATTTCCGGCGTATCCGGCGTCGATTCGAAATGCTTACGAATACGACGGATGGTCACGTCAACGGTGCGGTCATGCGGCTTCAGCTCACGACCGGTCATTTTCTTCAGCAGTTCAGCACGAGACTGGATCTTACCCGGGTTCTCGCAGAAGTGAAGCATGGCACGGAACTCGCTGCGCGGCAGTTTGTACTGTTCGCCATCAGGCCCGATCAGAGAACGGCTGTTGATGTCCAGTTCCCAACCGTTGAACTTGTAGCTTTCAACGCTACGACGTTCTTCACTGACGGTACCCAGGTTCATGGTACGCGACAGAAGGTTGCGAGCACGGATAGTCAGTTCGCGCGGGTTAAACGGTTTGGTGATGTAATCATCTGCACCGATTTCGAGGCCGAGGATTTTATCGACTTCGTTATCGCGACCCGTCAGGAACATCAGCGCAACGTTAGCCTGCTCGCGCAGTTCACGCGCCAGCAAAAGACCGTTTTTGCCTGGCAGGTTGATATCCATGATCACCAGGTTGATGTCATATTCAGAGAGGATTTGATGCATTTCCGCGCCATCTGTCGCTTCGAATACATCATAGCCTTCCGCTTCGAAAATACTTTTTAACGTGTTGCGTGTTACCAACTCGTCTTCAACGATAAGAATGTGCGGGGTCTGCATGTTTGCTACCTAAATTGCCAACTAAATCGAAACAGGAAGTACAAAAGTCCCTGACCTGCCTGATGCATGTCGCAAATTAACATGATCGGCGTAACATGACTAAAGTACGTAATTGCGTTCTTGATGCACTTTCCATCAACGTCAACAACATCATTAGCTTGGTCGTGGGTAGTTTCCCTCTGGACCCGACAGTGTCAAAAACGGCTGTCATCCTAACCATTTTAACAGCAACATAACAGGCTAAGACGTACCGGACACCCAATAAAACTACGCTTCGTTGACATATATCAAGTTCAATTGTAGCACGTTAACAGTTTGATGAAATCATCGTATCCAAATGCTAGCTTTCATCACAAAATTGCAATAATCCAACTAGTTGCACAAGATAACTAATTAACACGGCGAATCCTATGAATGAGATTCATTTTAAATCAAATTATCTCTGATAAACAGAAGGATATACTGTTTCTGTTAACATAAAAAACATTAGTAAAGTAAGGAAATAGTTTAGCGTCTTTTATCAACGATGAAACGCTTTTTCAGTGATTTTCGTTAAAATTTTGTAAATTCGCTCCGCGTAATATCTTGACACAGGTCACACAAGTGTCTGCGGACAGGCATATAGAGAAGAAAAATGCGCATAACAATTATCCTCGTCGCTCCTGCCAGAGCGGAAAATATCGGCGCGGCGGCGCGCGCCATGAAGACCATGGGGTTTACGCAGTTGCGTATTGTCGACAGTCAGGTTCATCTGGAACCCGCTACGCGCTGGGTGGCGCATGGCTCCGGCGATATTATTGATAATATTGCCGTTTTTCCAACTCTCGCGGATGCGCTTACCGATGTTGATTTTACCGTCGCCACCACGGCGCGCAGCCGGGCCAAATTTCATTACTACGCGACGCCAGCGGAGCTGGTACCGCTCCTGGAAGAAAAATCGGCCTGGATGAATCATACCGCGCTGGTTTTTGGTCGTGAAGATTCCGGACTGACCAACGATGAACTGGCGCTGGCAGATATTCTGACTGGCGTACCGATGGTTGCAGATTATCCTTCATTAAATCTGGGCCAGGCGGTAATGGTCTACTGCTATCAATTAGCAAATTTAATGCAACAACCTGCTAAAGAAGTCGATTCATCTGATGAATTTCAGTTACAGGCATTACGATCTCGCATAATGACATTACTGACCTCTCTGGAGGTTGCGGATGACATCAAACTGGTCGACTGGCTGCAACAGCGTCTGGGTCAATTAGGGCAGCGAGACACGGCAATGTTGCACCGGTTAGTCCATGATATCGAAAAAAACATCACAAAATAATAGTTCGCCCTTAGTCTTATTTTTGGTGATAAGCGCTAATTTCAAGAGGGGTGTTCCTGCTGTATTGGTTGAAAATAAACCCTTCGCCAGCAGCACATGAACAAGTTTCGTCAGGTGAGTAAATCAAATATTTATTGACTTAGGTCACCAGATACTTTAACCAATATAGACATACAGCACAGACAGATAAAAATTACAGAGTACACAACATCCATGAAACGCATCAGCATCACCATTACCACAACCATCACCATTACCACAGGTAACGGTGCGGGCTGACGCGTACAGGAAACACAGAAAAAAGCCCGCACCGAACAGTGCGGGCTTTTTTTTCGACCAAAGGTAACGAGGTAACAACCATGCGAGTGTTGAAGTTCGGCGGTACATCAGTGGCAAATGCAGAACGTTTTCTGCGGGTTGCCGATATTCTGGAAAGCAATGCCAGGCAGGGGCAGGTAGCGACCGTTCTTTCTGCCCCCGCCAAAATTACCAACCATCTGGTGGCGATGATTGAAAAAACCATCGGAGGTCAGGACGCATTGCCCAATATCAGCGATGCCGAACGTATTTTCGCCGAACTTCTGACAGGCCTCGCCGACGCCCAGCCTGGCTTTCCGCTGGCGCAGTTGAAAGTGTTTGTTGAACAAGAATTTGCCCAAATTAAGCATGTGCTGCATGGGATTAGCCTGCTCGGACAGTGCCCGGACAGCATTAACGCCGCGCTCATCTGCCGTGGCGAAAAGATGTCGATCGCCATCATGGCGGGGTTACTGGAAGCGCGTGGTCACCATGTTACCGTTATTGATCCGGTCGAAAAACTGCTGGCGGTGGGGCACTACCTTGAATCCACTGTCGATATTGCTGAATCAACGCGTCGCATCGCCGCCGGGCGAATTCCCGCTGACCACATGGTGCTGATGGCCGGTTTCACCGCCGGTAATGAGAAGGGCGAACTGGTGGTACTGGGACGTAACGGCTCAGATTACTCTGCTGCGGTTCTGGCTGCCTGCTTACGTGCCGACTGCTGCGAGATCTGGACGGACGTCGACGGTGTGTATACCTGCGATCCGCGCCAGGTGCCCGACGCCAGGTTGCTGAAGTCGATGTCTTATCAGGAAGCGATGGAGCTCTCCTATTTCGGCGCGAAAGTGCTTCACCCTCGTACCATTACCCCCATCGCGCAGTTCCAGATCCCTTGCCTTATCAAAAATACCGGTAATCCGCAGGCGGCAGGCACGCTGATCGGTGCCAGTCGCGATGAAGACGAACTGCCGGTGAAGGGGATTTCAAACCTCAATAATATGGCGATGTTCAACGTCTCTGGTCCCGGTATGAAAGGGATGGTGGGGATGGCGGCGCGCGTGTTTGCGGTGATGTCCCGCGCAGGAATTTCCGTCGTATTGATTACCCAGTCTTCTTCTGAGTACAGCATCAGCTTTTGCGTGCCGCAGGCGGACTGCGCACGTGCTCAGCGCGCTTTACAGGATGAGTTCTATCTCGAGCTGAAAGAGGGCGTACTGGAACCTCTGGCGGTCACTGAACGGCTGGCGATTATCTCCGTCGTCGGGGATGGTATGCGGACGCTGCGCGGTATTTCAGCAAAATTCTTTGCCGCACTGGCGCGCGCCAATATCAATATCGTGGCCATCGCTCAGGGCTCCTCCGAGCGTTCCATTTCGGTGGTGGTCAACAATGATGACGCCACGACAGGCGTACGCGTCACCCATCAGATGCTGTTCAACACCGACCAGGTGATTGAAGTGTTTGTCATTGGCGTCGGTGGGGTAGGCGGCGCGTTACTGGAGCAGCTTAAGCGTCAGCAGACCTGGCTGAAGAAAAAACATATCGACCTGCGCGTGTGCGGCGTGGCGAACTCCAGAGCGCTGCTGACCCATGTGCATGGCCTGAACCTGGAGAACTGGCAGGCCGAGCTGGCTGAAGCGAAAGAGCCGTTCAATCTCGGTCGCTTAATTCGCCTGGTGAAGGAATATCATCTGCTGAACCCGGTGATTGTTGACTGCACCTCCAGTCAGGCGGTGGCCGATCAATACGCTGACTTCCTGCGCGAAGGTTTCCACGTGGTCACGCCGAACAAAAAGGCGAATACCTCGTCGATGGATTACTACCATCAGTTGCGTTTCGCTGCCGCGAAATCACGGCGTAAATTCCTCTATGACACCAACGTGGGTGCCGGTCTGCCGGTGATCGAAAACCTGCAAAACCTGTTGAACGCGGGCGATGAGTTACTGAAATTCTCCGGCATTCTGTCTGGTTCGCTGTCGTTTATTTTCGGTAAGCTCGACGAAGGCATGAGCCTCTCTGAAGCGACCCGCATTGCGCGTGAAATGGGCTATACCGAGCCAGACCCGCGTGACGATCTTTCCGGAATGGATGTGGCGCGTAAGCTGCTGATCCTTGCCCGTGAAACCGGACGCGAACTGGAACTGTCTGACATCGTCATTGAACCGGTGTTGCCGAAAGCATTTGATGACTCCGGTGACGTTGACGCGTTCATGGCGAATCTGCCGCAGCTTGATGACGCGTTCGCCGCTCGCGTGGCAAAAGCCCGTGATGAGGGCAAAGTATTGCGCTATGTTGGCAACATCGAAGAAGACGGCGTGTGTCGGGTGAAAATTTCTGAAGTGGACGGTAACGATCCGTTGTACAAAGTGAAAAACGGTGAAAACGCGCTGGCTTTCTACAGTCACTACTATCAGCCGCTGCCATTGGTTCTGCGCGGTTATGGCGCGGGCAATGACGTCACGGCGGCAGGGGTGTTTGCTGACCTGTTGCGCACCCTCTCATGGAAGCTAGGAGTTTAACATGGTTAAAGTTTATGCCCCGGCTTCCAGTGCCAATATGAGCGTTGGATTTGATGTGCTTGGGGCGGCGGTGACCCCCGTTGATGGCTCACTGCTGGGCGACGTGGTAACGGTCGAGGCGGCAGACAGTTTCAGTCTGAACAATCTGGGCCGCTTTGCGGACAAACTGCCGTCAAAACCGCGTGAAAATATTGTCTACCAGTGCTGGGAGCGTTTTTGTCAGGAGCTGGGTAAGCAAATTCCGGTGACGATGACGCTGGAAAAAAATATGCCAATCGGCTCCGGATTAGGCTCCAGCGCCTGCTCGGTGGTGGCGGCACTGGTGGCGATGAATGAGCACTGCGGCAAGCCGCTGAATGACACGCGTCTGCTGGCGATCATGGGGGAGCTGGAAGGGCGTATCTCCGGCAGCATTCATTACGATAACGTCGCGCCGTGCTTCCTCGGCGGTATGCAGTTGATGATCGAAGAAAACGGCATTATCAGTCAGCAGGTGCCAGGCTTTGATGAGTGGCTGTGGGTGCTGGCCTATCCAGGCATTAAGGTCTCCACCGCGGAAGCGCGGGCCATTTTACCTGCGCAATATCGTCGCCAGGATTGCATTGCCCACGGGCGACACCTGGCCGGGTTTATTCACGCCTGCTATTCCCGCCAGCCAGGGCTTGCGGCGAAACTGATGAAGGATGTAATTGCCGAACCGTATCGCGAACGTCTGTTGCCAGGTTTTGCCCAGGCGCGTCAGGCCGTCGCAGAAATTGGCGCGCTGGCGAGCGGTATTTCCGGTTCAGGGCCGACGCTGTTTGCGCTCTGCGATAAACCGGATACGGCGCAGCGCGTGGCGGACTGGCTGGGTAGTCACTACCTGCAAAATCAGGAAGGCTTTGTTCATATTTGCCGGCTGGACACGGCGGGCGCACGAGTACTGGGATAATTGATGAAACTCTACAATCTTAAAGATCACAACGAACAGGTTAGTTTTGCGCAGGCCGTCACGCAGGGGCTGGGCAAAAATCAGGGGCTGTTTTTCCCGCACGATCTGCCGGAATTCAACCTGACAGAAGTGGATGAGATGCTGAACCAGGACTTCGTCAGCCGCAGCGCGAAGATCCTGTCCGCGTTTATCGGCGATGAAATCCCGCAAGAGCTCCTCGAAGCGCGCGTACGCGCCGCCTTTGCTTTTCCGGCACCGGTTGTCCAGGTGGAGGGCGATGTCGGTTGTCTGGAACTGTTCCACGGCCCGACGCTGGCGTTTAAAGATTTTGGCGGCCGTTTTATGGCGCAGATGCTGACCCACATCAGCGGCGACAAGCCGGTGACCATTCTGACGGCAACCTCCGGTGATACCGGCGCGGCCGTGGCACATGCGTTTTATGGCCTGCCGAACGTGCGCGTGGTGATCCTCTACCCGAACGGCAAAATCAGTCCGTTGCAGGAAAAACTGTTCTGCACACTGGGCGGCAACATTGAAACTGTCGCCATCGACGGTGATTTTGATGCCTGCCAGGCGCTGGTCAAACAGGCGTTTGATGATGAAGAGCTGAAAGTGGCGCTGGGGCTGAACTCGGCTAACTCTATTAATATCAGCCGCCTGCTGGCGCAGATTTGTTACTACTTTGAAGCCGTTGCACAATTGCCGCAGGAAGCGCGGAATCAACTGGTTGTTTCTGTTCCAAGCGGCAACTTTGGCGACCTGACAGCAGGCCTGCTGGCGAAATCCCTCGGCCTGCCGGTGAAGCGTTTTATCGCCGCCACCAACGTTAACGACACGGTGCCCCGCTTCCTGCAGGACGGGCAGTGGGCGCCAAAAGCGACCCAGGCGACGTTGTCTAACGCGATGGACGTGAGTCAGCCGAACAACTGGCCGCGCGTAGAGGAGCTGTTCCGCCGTAAAATCTGGCGTCTGAATGAGCTTGGTTATGCTGCCGTGGATGATGAGACAACGCAGGAAACGATGCGTGAGCTAAAAGCGAAGGGCTACACCTCTGAGCCGCACGCGGCAGTGGCGTACCGCGCTCTGCGTGACCAGCTTAATCCGGGCGAATACGGCCTGTTCCTCGGTACCGCACACCCGGCGAAGTTTAAAGAGAGCGTAGAAGCTGTCCTGAATGAAACGCTGGAGCTGCCGAAAGAACTGGCGGATCGTGCGGATCTGCCGCTGCTTTCGCAACATTTGCCGGCAGATTTCGCTGCTCTGCGTAAGCTGATGATGACGCGCGGTTAAGTTTGTCGCCGTGTTGAAAACGCCGGGGATACCCGGCTTTTTTATGGAGAAAATAAGGAGAAATTACGCAGAGAAAAAGCAGAAATTCTCAATAAATGCGGACACTTAGAGATTAGGATTGCGGAGAATAACAACTCACGTTCCCATCACGTAATCTCCTTTCATCGACCTGAAACGGGCAATGACAGAAAGGAGTACCTCATGAACAAACTGAAACCTGTGCTTCTGGCACTCTCCATGATGCTGGTGACTCCACTCGCAGTACAGGCGGCTGAAATCACTCTGGTTCCTGCCGTTAAATTACAGATTGGCGATCGCGATAATCACGGTAACTACTGGGATGGCGGAAACTGGCGCGACCATGGCTGGTGGAATAAACACTATGAGTGGCGCGGAAATCGCTGGCAGTCGCACGGACCGCGTCCGCAACCGCACTATGATAAACACGATGACCGTCGTCATGGCGATCATCGTCAAGGTCCTGGCGGGAAACACCATTAATGCTTATGCCGGGCAGACGCGCGTCCCCCGGCAGCGCATTACGGTTCGTGACGCTTAAACACCAGTTCGCCATTCCCGGAGGCGGCTTCATCAAAGAAGTAACCTTCGCTGTTGAAGTCGGTGAGTTGTTCAGGCTTCGTCAGACGGTTTTCAATGATGTAGCGGCTCATCAGGCCGCGCGCCTTTTTGGCGTAGAAACTGATGACTTTGAACTTACCGTTTTTCTCGTCGAGGAAGACGGGTTTAATCAGCTCAGCGTTCAGTTTCTTCGGCTTCACGGAACGGAAGTATTCATCTGATGCAAGGTTAATCACCACCTGGTCACCCTGCGCGGCGAGCGCTTCGTTGAGCTTATCCGTGATGATATCGCCCCAGAATTGATACAGATCTTTTCCTTTGGCGTTCTCCAGACGAATGCCCATTTCCAGACGATAAGGCTGCATCAGATCCAGCGGGCGCAGCACACCGTACAGGCCTGAGAGCATACGCAAATGCTGCTGAGCAAAATCGAAATCGGCTTCGTTGAAGGTTTCGGCCTGCAATCCGGTATAGACATCACCTTTGAAGGCCAGAATAGCCTGGCGCGCGTTTTCCGGCGTGAAGTCCGGCTGCCAGTCATGAAAGCGGGTGGCATTCAGGTCAGCGAGCTTATCGCTGATGTGCATCAGTTTACCGATCTGCGGGGCCGAGAGCTTGCGTGCCACATGAATCAGTTGCTGGGAGTGGTCCAGCAGCTCAGGCAACGTATGGCGCGTTGTCGCCAGCGGGCTCTGGTAGTCGAGCGTTTTTGCAGGTGAAATCAGAATCAGCATATCCAGTCCTTGCAGGAAATTTACTGCGACTGTAGCAAAAAACACGACTGAGTTGATCGATAGTTGCGATTAGTCTCGCGGTATGTCGTCCCAGGCATCTGGCGCCAGTTGCTGTTCAATATCCGGGTAGCGCAGCGGATCAAAGACCGGACGAACCCCCAGTTTTCGCTGGCGTAAGTAGTCGCTGGCCAGAGTATGCACCACCGGAGAGAGCAGCAATATTGCCGTCAGGTTAGTGATCGCCATGCAGGCCATGATGACATCTGCCAACTGCCATAGCAGCGGGAAGCTGAGCAACGTTCCGGCCACCACCGTCAGGCAGGTGACAATACGTAAAATCCAGATGGTGCGTTTGTTGTCCAGGTTCAGAAAGTACAGGTTGTTTTCCGCATAGATGTAGTTGACCACAATGGAGCTGAAGGCAAAAAGAATCACGATAACCGCGACGAACGCCGCCCCCCAATCACCGACCAGCGCGTTCATTGCTTTCTGCACCAGTTGGATCCCTTCCATCGACGCATAGGTCGTGCCGTTGCCAGCCAGTAAAACCAGCATTGCCGTTGCACTACAGACGACCAGCGTATCGATAAAAATACCGATCATCTGCACAATCCCCTGCGCTGCAGGGTGCGGCGGCCAGGATGATGCGGCGGCAGCGGCGTTAGGCGTTGAGCCCATCCCGGCTTCATTGGAAAACATACTGCGTTGAAAACCGCTGGTGATCGCCTGGCTCAGCGTATATCCCGCCACGCCGCCCGCGGCTTCTTGCCAGCCAAACGCGCTTTTGATGATAGAAATGATGATGTCAGGCAACTGGCCGATATTGATCAGACAAACCACCAGGCTGGTGACCACCCACATCAGCGCCATCACAGGGACGAACCACTGCATCATCCGTGCCACGCCCCTGATCCCCCGAACGATGACCAACAGGGCGGCAATCGCCATGACAATACCGGTGGCGATCGGCGGGAAATCAAACGCGAATTTGAGGGCGCGGGATACGGAATTGGCCTGTACGCTGTTGAACACCAGTCCGTAGGCGATCAGCAAAAATATGGCGAATAACACGCCCATCCAGCGCATGCCTAACCCACGCGCCATATACCAGGCGGGGCCACCGCGAAACTGACCGTGGCGATCGCGCTCTTTGTAGAGCTGTGCGAGGGCGCATTCGGCAAATGAGGTTGCCATACCAATGATGGCGGCGACCCACATCCAGAACACTGCGCCAGGCCCGCCTGCGGTAATGGCCAGCGCCACGCCCGCCATGTTGCCGCTACCGATACGGGCGGCAAGGCTGGTACAGAGTGACTGAAACGAGGTTAACCCTCCCGGCTGTGGGTTAATGCTGTTTCTCAGACTTTTGCCAACCTGGCGGATATAGCGAAATTGTACGAAGCCTGTGCGCCAGGTAAACCAACACCCTGCCCCAAAGAGCAGGTAGATCATCACTGACCCCCAGAGCACATCATTAATAAACGCGAAAAAATCAGGCATTAACATCCCTCTTGTTGCTGCCGGTACGCTGTAACAACCCTGTGTAAGCGTTACCAATTGTTGAATAGTATATATACACTTCATCCTTCAGGCTGCCTCTTTGTTGGCTGCACGCTAAAACCTCAGTCACATCGTTTTCTCTGTTCCTGGGATTTTATCGTTTGCCGTCTCGAGGCAACCTGAACGCTTTTGTGTAGACACCGCCAGGCAATTGATAGCGACCGCGTAGTGTACATGAGGTTGAGTGCCTGAATGGCGCGCTACATCAATGCCGGATCAGAAATTGTCCGCAGGTGCCCTCAAGGGGATAAGCGCATTGTCTGCGGTTGCGCTGTCACAACGTCGTGTTATCATCAGGGCAGACCGGTTACATCCCCCTAACAAGCTGTTTAAAGAGAAACACTATCATGACGGACAAATTGACCTCCCTTCGTCAGTTCACCACCGTGGTGGCCGACACCGGAGACATCGCGGCAATGAAGCTGTATCAGCCGCAGGATGCCACAACCAACCCTTCTCTCATTCTTAACGCAGCGCAGATCCCGGAATACCGTAAGCTGATCGATGACGCTGTTGCCTGGGCTAAGCAGCAGAGTAGCGACCGCGCGCAGCAGATTGTTGACGCAACCGACAAACTGGCAGTGAACATCGGTCTGGAGATCCTGAAACTGGTCCCGGGCCGTATCTCCACTGAAGTGGATGCTCGCCTGTCCTATGACACTGACGCGTCTATTGCCAAAGCGAAACGCATCATCAAACTGTACAACGATGCAGGCATCAGCAACGATCGCATTCTGATTAAACTGGCTTCAACCTGGCAGGGCATCCGCGCTGCAGAGCAGCTGGAAAAAGAAGGCATCAACTGTAACCTGACGCTGCTGTTCTCCTTCGCGCAGGCGCGCGCCTGCGCCGAAGCTGGCGTGTTCCTGATCTCCCCGTTCGTGGGTCGTATTCTTGACTGGTATAAATCCAATACTGACAAGAAAGAGTATGCCCCGGCTGAAGATCCGGGCGTGGTTTCCGTTACGGAGATCTACGAATACTACAAACAGCACGGCTACGAGACGGTTGTGATGGGCGCAAGCTTCCGTAACATCGGCGAAATCCTTGAGCTGGCTGGCTGCGACCGCCTGACCATCGCACCGGCACTGCTGAAAGAGCTGGCGGAAAGCGAAGGGGCTATCGAGCGTAAACTGTCCTTCTCTGGCGAAGTAAAAGCGCGTCCGGAACGTATCACCGAGTCTGAGTTCCTGTGGCAGCACAACCAGGATCCGATGGCGGTAGATAAACTGGCGGACGGTATCCGTAAGTTTGCTGTCGACCAGGAAAAACTGGAGAAAATGATCGGCGATCTGCTGTAATCATCTTTGCCTTATGTAGCGTGGTCGGTACACCGGTCACGCTACCTCTTCTGAACCCTGTCTGTCCTTCCCTTCGCAGTGTATCATTCTGTTTAACGAGACTGTTTAAACGGAATAATCATGAACACCTTACGTATTGGCTTAGTTTCCATTTCTGACCGCGCCTCCAGCGGTGTCTATCAGGATAAAGGCATTCCGGCACTGGAAGAGTGGCTATCGACGGCGCTGACCACGCCTTTCGAGGTGCTGACGCGCTTGATTCCTGACGAACAGGTTATCATCGAACAAACGCTGTGTGAGCTGGTAGACGAGATGAGTTGTCATCTGGTGCTGACCACCGGGGGCACCGGTCCTGCACGTCGTGATGTCACGCCGGATGCTACCCTCGCGGTTGCCGATCGCCAGATGCCTGGCTTTGGCGAACAGATGCGCCAGATTAGCCTGCACTTTGTACCGACGGCGATTTTGTCACGTCAGGTCGGGGTGATTCGCAAGCAGGCGTTAATCCTCAACTTACCGGGTCAGCCGAAATCCATCAAAGAGACCCTGGAAGGGGTGAAGGATGCAGAAGGTAAGGTCGTCGTGGCGGGTATCTTTGCAAGTGTACCGTATTGTATACAGCTCCTTGACGGGCCGTATGTGGAGACTGCGCTGGAAATCGTAGCATCTTTTCGCCCGAAAAGTGCCAGGCGCGATACAAATGCCTGAAGTTAGTCTTTTCGTAAGATAAGTGATGGTGAAAGTGGAGTGTTGATTTGTTTACGGTATAGTAAGTTTTACTTTACATGTGTCGTTCATAACATCCAACGCTCCACAGACTTATGGTTCACTATGTCACAACATACACGCCCCCTGAATCGCCAGGATTACAAAACGCTGACGCTGGCCGCTCTTGGCGGTGCGCTTGAATTTTACGACTTCATTATCTTCGTCTTTTTCGCAGCCGTGGTGGGGGAGTTGTTTTTCCCCGCTGATATTCCCGAATGGCTTCGTCAGGTACAAACCTTTGGCATCTTCGCTGCCGGGTATCTGGCGCGTCCGTTAGGCGGCATTATCATGGCGCATTTTGGCGATTTGGTCGGGCGCAAAAAGATGTTCACCTTGAGCATTCTGCTGATGGCCGTGCCGACGCTGGCGATGGGGTTGTTGCCGACCTATGCCGCTGTTGGGATTGCCGCGCCCTTGTTGCTGCTGTTGATGCGCATTCTGCAGGGCGCTGCGATTGGCGGCGAAGTGCCGGGTGCATGGGTGTTCGTCGCCGAGCACGTCCCTGAACGTCGAATTGGGATGGCTTGCGGCACGCTGACGGCAGGTTTGACGGTGGGGATCCTGTTAGGCTCAGTGGTGGCGACGCAGATTAACACGCACCTGACGCAGCAGGCCGTACATGACTATGGCTGGCGAATTCCGTTCCTGCTGGGGGGCATTTTTGGGCTGGTGGCGATGTATTTACGCCGCTGGTTACAGGAAACGCCTATCTTTCTGGAGATGCAACAGCGCAAGACGTTGGCTCAGGAACTGCCGGTGAAGTCGGTGGTGGTGAATCACCAGAAGGCGGTGGTGATCTCCATGCTTCTGACCTGGCTGCTTTCTGCAGGGATTGTGGTGGTGATTTTAATGTCGCCGGTCTGGCTGCAAAAGCAGTACGGCCTGTCACCGGCCCTGACGTTGCAGGCAAACAGCGTGGCGACCATTATGCTTTGCCTGGGTTGTCTGTTAGCGGGCTTTATCGTCGACCGTGTTGGTGCCAGCAAAACCTTTATTGTTGGCAGCATATTGTTAGCCTGTTCGAGCGGGTTGTTCTATCACCTGTCGGGCACACACTCGCAGCACTTATTCCTGCTCTATGGACTGGTGGGATTGTGCGTGGGTGTGGTGGGCGCGGTGCCATACGTGATGGTGCGCGCGTTTCCTGCGGAAGTCCGCTTTACCGGCATTTCATTTTCCTACAATGTTTCTTACGCCATTTTCGGTGGACTGACGCCGATTGTCGTGACACTGCTAATGAGCGTCTCGCCGATGGCACCGGCCTGGTATGTGCTGGCGTTGTCGCTGGTGGGATTGGGACTGGGTGTTTGGCTGCGACAGGATATGTATTATCGCGATACGCAAATGCAGGCTGAGCTACAACAGCCGTAATAATAATCCCCCCTTAACGGGGGGATACTGATGATTAGTGCGCATCACCAATCGGCAGAATGGTACGGCCGAACTGTTCGTTCAGCACTTCACCCATCGCCAGATAAATCGCGCTGGCACCACACACTAAGCCAACCCAGCCGGCAAAGTGGATCACCGCTTCGTTACCCGCAATGTTACCCACGGCCAGCAGGGCGAACAGAACGGTCAGGCTCAGGAATACGAACTGAAGCGCACGTGCGCCAGTCAGCGTGCCGAAGAACATAAACAGAGTGAATACGCCCCACAGGCCCAGGTAGGCACCGAGGAACTGCGCATTAGGCGCTTCTGTCAGACCCATTTTCGGCATCAGCAGGATCGCAACCAGCGTCAGCCAGAACGAGCCGTAAGAGGTGAATGCGGTCAAACCGAAGGTATTCCCTTTTTTGTATTCCAGCAGGCCGGCAAAAATTTGCGCAATACCGCCGTAGAAAATTCCCATCGCGAGAATAATACCGTCAAGGGCGAAGAAACCCGCGTTATGCAGGTTAAGCAGAATGGTGGTCATGCCGAAGCCCATCAGGCCCAGCGGTGCCGGGTTAGCCAACTTAGTGTTGCCCATAAATCCTCAAAATCATCATTAATTGAATGGTGAAATAGTTATCCCCGTTAAAACATGACACCGTTCGGGGCGCGGCATAATAATCAGGGGAGAAGGGGCTGTCTATGATCTGAGGAGGGGAAAATGAATTATTTTCCCCTGTGACCGACATCACGCTCTTGTCGCGTTGATCATCCGGCGCAAACAGGCGATTTGCAGTACTGCCGGGATCGTGACGCGATAGGCGCTGCCGCTTACCGCTTTCACGCCGTTTAGCGCTGCACCCACCGGGCCGCCGAGACCTGCGCCGCGAAGCAAACCGTGACCCAGTACGCTCATCGCGGCATGGGTGCGCAGAATACGGGTGAGCTGACCAGAAAGGAGGTGTGAAACCCCTTTTGCTAATTGATGATCTTTCAGGAGGAGCGGCAGTAACTCCTCCAGCTCAGAGACTTTTGCATTGACGGCTTGCAGGAACGTTTGCCGCTGCTCCACGTCCATTTTTTTCCAGGTGTTGCGTAGAAAATGCTCTAGTAGCTGTTGCTCGATGTCGAAAGTGGACATCTCTTTATCCGCCTTGAGCGACAACCGACCGGAGACATCAAGCAAAATGGTACGATACCGTTTTCCGTGCCCCCGTAGCTTATTGACGATGCTGTCGCCGCCGAAATGCTGAAATTCGCCGGCGATCAGTTGCCAGTTCTGGCGGTGCTGCTCCGGGTGTCCTTCCATCGCTTTAAATCGTTCGCTGTGGTTTAACACGCTCGACAGACGGGTTTTCCCCTTTTCATTATGCGTCAGCAGGCGGGTAAATTCGGCCAGTTGCTCTTCGCTACAATGTTGAAGAAAATCTAAATCCTCGTCATTTAAATAAGTGACATTCATCTTAGGCCCAACTTTTATCATTATTCCTGAAAAGCAGCGGCTTAGTCGTCGCCGATAATTTTCAACGTTGCCATATCAGAAGAGTTCACCGTGTGGCCAGAGAAGGTGATTTTTGATACGCAGCGTTTGTTGTCGTTATCGCTATTGATGTTTATCCACGCAGTGGTCTGCCCTTCTTTAATCAAGTGCGGAACATTCAGGCTCTGGTTGGCGCTGCGTGATGCTTTGAAATAGACGGAGGCGCCGCTGAGCTGAACGTCGCCGTGATCGGTAGTTAACTGAATTCGTTTGACCGGGCGGCAGACGGGAATTTTCAGCGCCAGATCGTTGGTTTCATTACGGGGCATTGCAATGACCCCCAATACTTTGTGATCGTTAGCCTGAGCGCTTGTGGTGAACAAAACGCCCACAAGCAAGCTGGCGGAGATCGTCAGAACAGATTTCATGGTCTTTCTCTTTTAGAAGGTCAGCAAAATGTTCTTTATCTTACCCCTCTCCTTGTGCTGATTCATGGACGTAATCTTTTCTTTTTATTACAATTTTTCCGTGAATTGTTGCTTTGTTTTTATGGTTTCAGTGAATGTTTTAGCCCATGGAAATGCTGTCGTCGGCCACCTGTCCCGGTTTTAATGACTCTTTATGACTGCGGGAATAAATATTTTTTTTTCATTCCCCCCTTGATGAAGTGGGTTGCGACCCCACTTAGTAGTCAACCGCAGTGGTGAGTCTGAAAAAAAACGAATCAAGGTAGTTGAAACCGCACGTTTCGCCCTTATTACAGACTCACAACCACATGTTGACCGAATTTTTAGTGGAGACGTTTAGATGGGTAAAATTATTGGTATCGACCTGGGTACTACCAACTCTTGTGTAGCGATTATGGATGGCACCACTGCACGCGTGCTGGAGAACGCCGAGGGCGATCGCACCACGCCTTCTATCATTGCTTATACCCAGGATGGTGAAACTCTGGTTGGTCAGCCGGCTAAACGTCAGGCAGTGACAAACCCGCAAAACACCCTGTTTGCGATTAAACGCCTGATTGGCCGCCGCTTCCAGGACGAAGAAGTTCAACGTGATGTTTCCATCATGCCGTACAAAATCATCGGCGCCGACAACGGCGACGCATGGCTGGATGTGAAAGGTCAGAAAATGGCACCGCCGCAAATTTCGGCTGAAGTGCTGAAGAAAATGAAGAAAACGGCTGAAGATTACCTGGGTGAACCGGTAACTGAAGCGGTTATCACCGTACCTGCTTACTTTAACGATGCTCAGCGTCAGGCAACCAAAGACGCCGGCCGTATCGCAGGTCTGGAAGTGAAACGTATCATCAACGAACCGACTGCCGCTGCACTGGCGTATGGTCTGGATAAAGAAGTTGGTAACCGTACTATCGCGGTTTATGACCTCGGTGGTGGTACGTTCGATATCTCTATTATCGAAATCGACGAAGTTGATGGCGAAAAAACCTTCGAAGTTCTGGCAACTAACGGTGATACCCACCTGGGTGGTGAAGACTTCGACAGCCGTATGATCAACTATCTGGTTGAAGAGTTTAAGAAAGATCAGGGCATTGACCTGCGTAACGACCCGCTGGCAATGCAGCGCCTGAAAGAAGCGGCAGAAAAAGCGAAAATTGAGCTTTCTTCTGCACAGCAGACCGACGTGAACCTGCCGTACATCACTGCAGATGCCACCGGTCCGAAACACATGAACATCAAAGTGACTCGCGCGAAACTGGAAAGCCTGGTCGAAGATCTGGTGAACCGTTCCATCGAGCCGCTGAAAGTCGCTCTGCAGGACGCTGGCCTGTCCGTATCTGATATCAACGACGTTATCCTCGTTGGTGGTCAGACGCGTATGCCAATGGTGCAGAAGAAAGTGGCTGAGTTCTTTGGTAAAGAACCGCGTAAAGACGTGAACCCGGACGAAGCCGTGGCAATTGGTGCTGCTGTCCAGGGTGGTGTATTGACCGGTGATGTGAAAGACGTACTGCTGCTGGACGTTACCCCGTTGTCTCTGGGTATCGAAACCATGGGCGGTGTGATGACTGCGCTGATCAACAAAAACACCACTATCCCGACCAAGCACAGCCAGGTGTTCTCTACCGCGGAAGACAACCAGTCTGCGGTTACCATCCATGTGCTGCAGGGTGAACGTAAACGTGCGTCTGATAACAAATCTCTGGGTCAGTTCAACCTGGATGGGATCAACCCGGCACCGCGCGGCATGCCGCAGATCGAAGTGACCTTCGATATCGATGCTGACGGTATCCTGCACGTTTCCGCGAAAGATAAAAACAGCGGTAAAGAGCAGAAGATCACCATCAAGGCGTCTTCTGGCCTGAATGAAGAAGAAATTCAGAAAATGGTTCGCGAAGCCGAAGCGAATGCTGAGTCTGACCGTAAGTTTGAAGAGCTGGTTCAGACCCGCAACCAGGGCGACCATCTGCTGCACAGCACGCGTAAGCAGGTTGAAGAAGCAGGCGAGCAGTTACCGGCTGACGACAAAACGGCCATTGAGGCTGCGCTGACCGCACTGGAAACGGCGCTGAAAGGCGAAGACAAAGCGGCCATCGAAGCGAAGATGCAGGAGCTGGCGCAGGTTTCCCAGAAACTGATGGAAATCGCTCAGCAGCAGCATGCGCAACAGCAGGCGGGCTCCGCTGACGCTTCCGCAAACAACGCGAAAGATGATGATGTTGTCGACGCTGAGTTTGAAGAAGTGAAAGACAAAAAATAATCGCCCTTTGAACGGGTAATTACTGGCACGGGCGAAGAGGTTTCCTCTCCGCCCGTGCACGCATGTTAAGGGCAGAAAAAAGAGATGGCTAAGCAAGACTATTACGAGATTTTAGGCGTTTCCAAATCAGCGGAAGAGCGTGAAATCAAAAAGGCCTACAAGCGCCTGGCCATGAAATTTCACCCGGACCGTAACCAGGGTGATAAAGAGGCCGAAGCCAAGTTTAAAGAGATCAAAGAAGCGTATGAAGTCCTCACCGACTCGCAGAAACGCGCTGCCTATGACCAGTACGGTCATGCCGCGTTTGAGCAAGGCGGGATGGGCGGCGGCGGCGGTTTTGGCGGCGGCGCTGACTTCAGCGATATCTTTGGTGACGTTTTTGGCGATATCTTTGGCGGTGGTCGGGGTCGTCAACGTGCTGCGCGTGGGGCCGATTTACGTTACAACATGGATCTCACCCTGGAAGAAGCCGTACGTGGCGTGACCAAAGAGATCCGCATTCCGACGCTGGAAGAGTGTGATGTTTGCCACGGCAGTGGCGCGAAAGCGGGGACTCAGCCGCAGACCTGTCCGACCTGTCATGGTTCCGGTCAGGTGCAGATGCGTCAGGGGTTCTTCGCGGTTCAGCAAACCTGTCCGCACTGTCAGGGGCGCGGTACGCTGATCAAAGATCCGTGCAACAAGTGTCACGGTCATGGTCGCGTCGAGAAGAGCAAAACGCTGTCGGTTAAAATCCCGGCAGGCGTGGATACCGGTGATCGCATTCGTCTCTCTGGCGAAGGTGAAGCTGGTGAGCACGGCGCACCGGCAGGGGATCTGTACGTTCAGGTTCAGGTGAAACAGCACCCAATCTTCGAACGTGAAGGCAACAACCTGTACTGTGAAGTACCTATTAACTTTGCGATGGCAGCACTCGGCGGCGAAATTGAAGTTCCGACGCTGGATGGCCGCGTGAAGCTGAAAGTACCCAGCGAAACGCAGACCGGAAAACTGTTCCGCATGCGTGGCAAAGGCGTGAAGTCGGTTCGCGGCGGTGCGCAGGGCGATTTGCTGTGCCGCGTCGTGGTCGAAACGCCGGTTGGTCTGAACGAGAAACAGAAGCAACTGCTGAAAGATCTGCAGGAAAGCTTTGGTGGCCCAACCGGTGAAAAGAACAGCCCGCGCTCCAAGAGCTTCTTTGACGGCGTGAAAAAGTTCTTTGATGATTTGACCCGCTAATCACGTCTGCCGTATCGGCCAAAAGCCTGGGATTGCGAGATCTCAGGCTTTTTTTATGTCTCTATAACTCGGTAAAATCGAATGTTTTGCCATGAATAATCTAATTTTAACGATTATTCATGCGGAGTATGATAGTAATTACGAAGTATTCACCCTATAGAGAGAATAAAAAGTGAAACATCTGCATCGTTTCTTTAGCAGTGATGCCTCTGGGGGCATCATTCTTATCATCGCCGCTGTGCTGGCCATGCTGATGGCCAATATGGGTGTGACCAGTGGATGGTATCGCGCCTTTCTCGAGACGCCTGTCCAACTGCGCGTTGGCGCGCTTGAAATCAATAAAAACATGCTGCTGTGGATCAACGACGCCCTGATGGCGGTGTTTTTCCTGCTGATTGGCCTTGAGGTCAAGCGCGAGCTGATGCAGGGCTCTCTGGCGAGTCTGCGTCAGGCGGCTTTCCCGGTGATTGCCGCTATTGGCGGAATGATTGTCCCGGCGCTGCTGTATCTGGCATTCAACTATGCCGATCCGATCACCCGCGAAGGCTGGGCGATCCCGGCCGCCACGGATATCGCTTTTGCCCTGGGCGTGCTGGCCCTGCTCGGCAGTCGGGTGCCGCTGGCGTTGAAAATTTTCCTGATGGCGCTGGCGATTATCGATGACCTGGGCGCGATCATTATTATCGCCGTCTTCTACACCCACGATCTGTCGATGGTGTCATTGGGTGTGGCGGCATTTGCGATTGCGATTCTGACGCTCCTTAATTTGTGCGGCGTCCGGCGTACGGGGGTGTACATCCTCGTTGGGGTGGTGTTGTGGACCGCCGTACTGAAATCCGGCGTTCATGCAACGCTGGCGGGTGTGATCGTCGGCTTCTTCATTCCGCTGAAAGAGAAGTACGGGCGTTCTCCGGCGAAGCGTCTGGAGCATGTTCTGCATCCGTGGGTGGCCTATCTGATCCTGCCGCTGTTTGCCTTCGCCAATGCGGGCGTTTCTTTGCAGGGCGTGACGATGGACGGGCTGACCTCCATCCTGCCGCTGGGCATCATTGCGGGCCTGCTGGTGGGTAAGCCGCTGGGTATCAGCCTGTTCTGTTGGTTGGCGCTGCGTCTGAAGCTGGCGCAACTGCCGGAGGGAACCTCGTTCCCGCAAATCATGGCGGTCGGCATCCTGTGCGGCATTGGCTTTACGATGTCGATCTTTATCGCCAGCCTGGCCTTTGGCAGCGTGGATCCGGAGCTGATTAACTGGGCGAAGCTGGGGATCCTGATTGGCTCCTTGCTGTCGGCGGTGATTGGCTACAGCTTGCTGCGCGCACGTTTACGCCCGTCAGTCTGATCGGGGCGAGTTTAGCAGGGAAGCTTTTTCCGGCTTCCCTTATTGTGATATTTATCAGAGAGAGTGTATGTCCCACATTAATTACAACCATCTCTATTACTTCTGGCACGTCTATAAAGAGGGCTCCGTGGTCGGTGCGGCGGAGGCGCTTTATTTAACGCCGCAAACCATCACCGGGCAGATTAAAGCGCTTGAGGAGCGCCTGCAGGGTAAACTCTTCAAGCGTAAGGGGCGCGGTCTGGAGCCCAGTGAACTCGGCGAACTGGTTTTTCGCTATGCGGATAAAATGTTTACCCTAAGCCAGGAGATGCTGGATATCGTGAACTACCGCAAAGAGTCCAATCTGCTGTTTGACGTGGGCGTGGCGGATGCGCTGTCGAAACGACTGGTCAGCAACGTACTGGATGCGGCTGTCGTTGAAGGTGAACAGATCCACCTGCGCTGTTTTGAATCGACCCATGAGATGCTGCTGGAGCAACTCAGTCAGCATAAGCTGGATATGATTATCTCGGACTGCCCGATTGATTCTACGCAGCAGGAAGGGCTGTTTTCGGTGAAGATTGGCGAATGTAGCGTCAGCTTCTGGTGTACTCATCCGTTACCGGAAAAAACCTTCCCGGCTTGTCTGGAAGAGCGACGTTTGCTGATCCCCGGGCGGCGTTCGATGCTAGGACGCAAGTTGCTGAACTGGATTAATTCCCAGGGGCTGAAGATTGAGATTCTGGGGGAGTTTGACGACGCCGCATTGATGAAAGCCTTTGGCGCGACGCATAATGCGATTTTCGTGGCTCCAACGCTCTATGCGCATGATTTTTACGCGGACGATTCGGTGGTAGAAATTGGTCGCGTGGAAAATGTGATGGAGGAATATCATGCCATCTTTGCCGAGAGGATGATTCAGCATCCGGCGGTACAGCGCATCTGCAATACGAACTATTCGGCGTTATTCACGCCCCAGAACAAATAGTCCAGACATAAAAAAACCCGCTTGCGCGGGTTTCTTCACAAAGCAACAATCAACAGGCGATTAAGCCAGTTTGTTGATCTGTGCAGTCAGGTTAGCTTTATGACGTGCAGCTTTGTTTTTGTGGATCAGACCTTTAGCAGCCTGACGGTCCACGATTGGTTGCATTTCGTTAAATGCTTTCAGTGCAGTAGCTTTGTCGCCAGCTTCGATAGCTGCGTATACTTTCTTGATGAAAGTACGCATCATAGAGCGACGGCTTGCGTTGTGCTTACGAGCCTTTTCAGACTGAACGGCGCGCTTCTTAGCTGATTTGATATTAGCCAAGGTCCAACTCCCAAATGTGTTCTATATGGACAATTCAAAGGCCGAGGAATATGCCCTTTTAGCCTTCTTTTGTCAATGGATTTGTGCAAATAAGCGCCGTTAATCTAGCGACGCTACGTTACGTATTGATGGCGCAGGATTCTACCAGCTTGCTGGCTGTGAATACAGCTTTTCAGCGATAAAAATTGAATTGCTTTGTCAGTTTGTGGTCGGTATTTGCCTCAGGGTAATGAAATCCATCTGCTTTCTGTTTCGCCACATCAATCGCCGGTTAACCTTGACCGCCGTACAAGGTATACTTTGGCGATTTTCACTGTTTTGAGCCAGACATGAAGCTGATACGCGGCATACATAATCTCAGTCAGGCCCCGCACGGGTGTGTGCTGACTATTGGTAATTTCGACGGCGTGCATCGTGGTCATCGTGCGCTGCTGCATGGTTTGCAGGAAGAAGGGCGCAGGCGTGGCTTACCGGTGATGGTGATGATTTTTGAACCGCAGCCGCTCGAACTGTTTGCGACAGACAAAGCCCCTGCACGGCTGACCCGCCTGCGTGAAAAATTGCGTTATCTCGCGCAATGCGGCGTCGACTACGTGCTGTGCGTGCGATTCGATCGCCGTTTCGCTGCCCTCACGGCGCAGTCCTTTATCAGCGAATTGTTGGTGAATCGTCTTGGCGTGCAATTTCTCGCGGTGGGGGATGATTTCCGCTTTGGCGCTGGTCGTGAAGGCGATTTCTTGTTATTACAGAAGGCCGGCGTGGAATATGGTTTTGATATCACCAGCACCCAAACTTTCTGCGAAGGTGGTGTTCGTATCAGCAGCACCGCCGTGCGTCAGGCGCTGGCAGAAGACAACCTGGCCCTCGCCGAAAGCCTGCTGGGCCATCCGTTTACCATCTCTGGTCGCGTAGTGCACGGTGATGAACTCGGACGCACCATTGGTTTCCCGACGGCAAATTTACCGCTGCGTCGTCAGGTTTCCCCGGTAAAAGGGGTTTATGCGGTAGAAGTGATGGGGCTTGGCGAAAAGCCATTGCCCGGCGTGGCGAACATCGGGACCCGTCCGACGGTTTCGGGCGTGCGCCAGCAACTGGAAGTGCATCTGCTGGATGTTGCAATGGACCTCTATGGTCGCCATATAGATGTTGTGCTGCGTAAAAAAATACGCAATGAACAGCGATTTGCCTCGCTGGATGAACTCAAAGCGCAGATTGCGCGAGATGAATTAACTGCCCGTGATTTTTTTGGGCTAACAAAACCGGCTTAAATGCCTGGGTAATCAATACGGAACCGAGAATCTGATGAGTGACTTTAAATCAACCCTGAATTTGCCGGAAACAGGGTTCCCGATGCGCGGCGATCTCGCCAAGCGCGAACCGGGAATGCTGGCGCGTTGGACTGATGATGACCTGTACGGCATCATTCGTGCGGCCAAAAAAGGCAAAAAAACCTTCATTCTGCATGATGGCCCTCCTTATGCGAATGGCAGCATTCATATTGGTCACTCGGTTAACAAGATTCTGAAAGACATTATCGTGAAGTCCAAAGGACTCGCGGGATATGACTCGCCTTACGTTCCGGGTTGGGACTGCCACGGTCTACCGATCGAGCTGAAAGTGGAGCAGGAATTCGGTAAGCCGGGCGAAAAATTTACCGCAGCGGAGTTCCGCGCGAAGTGCCGTGAATATGCCGCAACCCAGGTTGACGGTCAGCGTAAAGACTTTATCCGTCTGGGCGTGCTTGGCGACTGGTCCCATCCGTATCTGACGATGGACTTCAAAACGGAAGCCAACATCATCCGCGCGCTGGGCAAAATCATTGGCAATGGTCACCTGCATAAAGGCGCGAAGCCTGTGCACTGGTGCGTAGACTGCCGTTCTGCGCTGGCAGAAGCGGAAGTGGAATATTACGACAAAACCTCTCCGTCCATCGACGTGGCTTTTGTTGCTGCGGATCAGGATGCGGTGAAGGCGAAATTTGGCGTGACGAACGTCAATGGCCCAATCTCGCTGGTAATCTGGACCACCACGCCGTGGACGCTGCCGGCAAACCGCGCGATCTCCATTGCGCCTGACTTTGACTATGCGCTGGTACAGATCGACGGTCAGGCGGTGATCCTGGCGAAAGATCTGGTTGAAAGCGTGATGCAACGCATTGGCGCGACGGACTACACCATTCTCGCAGCCGTAAAAGGGGCGGAGCTTGAGCTGCTGCGCTTTACGCATCCGTTTATGGGCTTCGACGTGCCGGCGATCCTCGGCGATCACGTGACGCTGGATGCCGGTACCGGTGCCGTACATACCGCGCCGGGTCATGGTCCGGATGACTATGTCATCGGCCAGAAATACGGTCTGGAAGTCGCTAACCCTGTGGGGCCGGACGGCGCGTATCTGCCGGGCACCTGGCCGACGCTGGACGGTGTGAACGTCTTTAAAGCCAACGATCTTATCGTTGAGCTGTTGCGTGAAAAAGGCGCGCTGCTGCACGTTGAGAAAATGCAGCACAGCTATCCGTGCTGCTGGCGTCACAAATCGCCGATTATCTTCCGTGCGACCCCACAGTGGTTCGTCAGCATGGATCAGAAAGGTCTGCGTGAGCAGTCTCTGAAAGAGATCAAAGGCGTGCAGTGGATCCCGGACTGGGGTCAGGCACGTATCGAATCGATGGTTGCGAACCGCCCTGACTGGTGTATCTCTCGTCAGCGTACCTGGGGTGTACCGATGTCTCTGTTCGTTCACAAAGACACTGAAGAGCTGCATCCGCGCGCCATCGAACTGATGGAAGAAGTGGCGAAACGCGTTGAAGTTGACGGTATTCAGGCCTGGTGGGATCTCGATCCGAAAGAGATTCTGGGTGATGAAGCCGATCGGTACGTGAAAGTGCCGGATACGCTGGACGTCTGGTTTGACTCCGGATCAACTCACGCCTCCGTCGTGGACGTGCGTCCGGAATTCGCCGGTCATGCCGCGGATATGTATCTGGAAGGCTCCGACCAGCACCGTGGCTGGTTCATGTCTTCTCTGATGATCTCCACCGCGATGAAAGGCAAAGCGCCGTATCGCCAGGTACTGACGCACGGCTTTACCGTTGATGGTCAGGGCCGCAAAATGTCCAAATCCATCGGTAACACCGTTTCGCCGCAGGATGTGATGAACAAACTGGGCGCCGACATTCTGCGTCTGTGGGTGGCATCAACCGACTACACCGGTGAAATGGCCGTTTCAGATGAGATCCTCAAACGTGCTGCCGACAGCTATCGTCGTATCCGTAACACCGCGCGCTTCCTGCTGGCGAACCTGAACGGGTTTGATCCGGTTAAAGACATGGTGAAACCGGAAGAGATGGTGGTACTGGACAGATGGGCGGTCGGCTGCGCGAAAGCGGCACAGGAAGATATCCTGAAAGCATACGAATCCTATGATTTCCACGAAGTGGTGCAGCGCCTGATGCGCTTCTGCTCGGTGGAAATGGGGTCGTTCTATCTCGACATCATCAAAGACCGCCAGTACACCGCGAAAGCGGAAAGCCGGGCGCGTCGCAGCTGCCAGAGCGCGCTGTATCATATCGCGGAAGCGCTGGTACGCTGGATGGCACCGATCATGTCCTTCACCGCGGATGAAATCTGGGGCTACCTGCCGGGCTCCCGTGAGAAGTATGTCTTCACCGGCGAGTGGTACGAAGGTCTGTTCGGTCTGGCGGACAGCGAAGCGATGAACGATGACTTCTGGGACGAGCTGCTGAAAGTGCGTGGCGAAGTGAACAAAGTTATCGAACAAGCGCGTGCGGATAAGAAAGTGGGCGGTTCTCTGGAAGCGGCAGTGACCCTGTACGCGGAACCTGAACTGGCTGCTAAACTGACCGCGCTGGGCGATGAATTACGATTTGTCCTGTTGACCTCCGGGGCGAAAGTCGCTGACTATGCCGGGGCTTCTGCTGACGCACAGCAGAGCGAAGTGCTCAAAGGGCTGAAGATCGCCCTGAGCAAAGCCGAAGGTGATAAATGCCCGCGTTGCTGGCATTACACGACGGATGTCGGCAAGGTAGCGGAACACGCAGAAATCTGCGGTCGCTGTGTCAGCAACATCGCCGGTGACGGCGAAAAACGTAAGTTTGCCTGATGAGTAAGCCTCTTTGTTCAACAGGGCTACGCTGGCTGTGGCTGGTAGTAGTCGTGCTGATTATCGATTTGGGCAGCAAGTACCTGATCCTCCAGAATTTTGCTCTGGGGGATACGGTGTCGCTGTTCCCGTCGCTTAATCTGCATTATGCGCGTAACTATGGTGCGGCGTTTAGCTTCCTCGCCGATAGCGGCGGCTGGCAGCGCTGGTTCTTTGCCGGTATTGCGATCGGTATCTGTGTCATTCTGGCGGTGATGATGTACCGCTCCAGAGCGACGCAGAAGCTGAATAACATCGCGTATGCGTTAATCATTGGCGGTGCGCTGGGGAACCTGTTCGACCGCCTGTGGCATGGCTTCGTTGTCGACATGATCGATTTCTACGTCGGGGACTGGCATTTTGCCACCTTCAACCTGGCCGATACGGCGATTTGTGTCGGTGCGGCGTTGATTGTGCTGGAAGGTTTTTTGCCCTCCAGAGAGAAAAAAGCCGCATAAAAATTGCCGGCTGGCGGCGCAAGCGCCTTATCCGGCCTACAACATAGCGCGAACCTTGTGTAGGCCCGATAAGCGCAAGCGCCATCGGGCAAACCGGTGAGTCACAACAAGTGAGCAATCTGCATGTCTAAATCAGTACAGAGTAACAGTGCGGTGCTGGTGCACTTCACCTTAAAACTCGACGATGGCTCCACCGCAGAGTCAACCCGTAATAACGGCAAGCCCGCGCTTTTCCGCCTGGGGGATGGTTCTCTGTCTGAAGGACTGGAGCAACATCTTCTCGGACTGAAAGACGGCGATAAAACCACCTTTTCCCTGGAGCCGGATGCCGCGTTTGGCATCACGACGCCAGACCTGATTCAGTACTTCTCGCGTCGCGAATTTATGGACGCAGGCGAACCTGAAATCGGGGCTATTATGCTTTTTACCGCAATGGACGGCAGTGAGATGCCTGGTGTGATCCGTGAAATCAATGGTGACTCCATCACCGTTGATTTCAACCATCCGCTGGCCGGGCATACCGTTCATTTTGATATTGAAGTGCTGGAAGTCGATCCGGCACTGGAGGCGTAAAATGCAGATCCTGTTGGCCAACCCGCGCGGCTTTTGCGCCGGTGTAGACCGCGCTATCAGCATTGTTGAAAACGCGCTGGCCATTTATGGCGCGCCGATTTATGTTCGTCACGAAGTGGTGCATAACCGTTACGTGGTCGACAGCCTGCGCGAGCGCGGGGCGATTTTCATCGAACAGATCAGCGAAGTGCCGGACGGCGCGATCCTGATCTTCTCCGCTCACGGTGTTTCTCAGGCGGTGCGCAACGAAGCAAAAGGCCGCGATCTCACCGTCTTTGACGCCACCTGTCCGCTGGTGACCAAAGTGCATATGGAAGTGGCGCGCGCCAGTCGTCGCGGTGAAGAGTCGATCCTGATTGGTCACGCCGGGCATCCGGAAGTCGAAGGTACGATGGGACAGTACAGCAACCCGGAAGGGGGCATGTACCTGGTTGAGTCGCCGGAAGATGTTTTTTCGCTTAATGTGAAAAACGAAGGCAAGCTCTCCTTTATGACCCAGACTACGCTCTCCGTGGACGATACGTCAGACGTGATTGACGCGCTGCGTCAACGCTTTCCGAAAATCGTCGGACCGCGTAAAGATGACATTTGTTATGCCACCACAAACCGTCAGGAAGCGGTGCGTGCGCTGGCTGAGCAGGCGGATGTCGTGCTGGTGGTGGGGTCAAAGAATTCGTCTAACTCCAACCGTCTGGCCGAACTGGCGCAGCGGATGGGGAAAGCCGCGTTTTTGATTGACGACGCGACCGATATCCAGGAAGCCTGGGTGAAAGAGGCACAATGCGTGGGCGTCACCGCTGGCGCGTCAGCGCCGGATATTCTGGTGCAAAACGTCATCGCGCGTTTGCAGGAGCTGGGCGGCGGCGATGCTATCCCGCTGGAAGGGCGTGAAGAGAACATTGTTTTCGAAGTGCCGAAAGAGCTGCGGCTCGATATCCAACAAGTGGATTAAAAAATGGGGAGCGAAAGCTCCCCATTTGACTATTCGTCGTCTTCATCCTGCATGATAGCGCTGCGCCCACCGTCCATCACGATGGTCGTGCCTGCAATAAATCCGGCCTTTTCACTGCTTAAAAACAGACACAGTTCACCGACTTCTTCCGGCTTGCCGATGCGTCCAACCGGATGCTTTTTCACCGTTTTCTCACGGGCGATCCGCGCATCCGGATGCGCATCAAACCACGCCTGATTTCCTGCCGTATCAATAAAGCCCGGCGCGATGCCGACGGTGCGGATCGCCGGTCCCCATTCGATGGTCAGACTTTGCACCAGCGACAGCAGCGCGCGCTTGGTGATGTTGTACGGTGCACAGCCTGGCATCGTGGAAAACGCGTGATTGGAGGTGATCACCAGAATCACGCCGCGGCTCTTTTGCAGCGCAGGACGGGCGCATTTCGCCAGATACCAGTGCGAGCGCAGATTCAAATCCAGATTATGCGACCAGTCGCTTTCGTCGCAATCGATGCCTTTAAAGACGTTTTTCCCGGCGTTGGATACCACGATATCAATGCGCCCATACTGTTTCTCTGCATCGTCGACGAACCGTTTGATATCAGCGGTTTGCGTAACGTCGACTGAAAAGTAGTGGTAGCGTCCGTCATATTCTTCCAGCATCTGACGGGCGTTGGCGGCTTTCTCCAGTGACGAAAAAGCGCAGCCAATGACGATGTCGCCATTTTTTAAAAAGGTGCGGGCGATGGCTTCACCGATACCCTGGCTGGTGCCCGTTACCAGCACGACCCGGGGCGTATGTTGTGTGGTCATGTTTATCCCTTACGCTAAGTTAAAATCATGGATCAGCTGTGTAATCGCCTGCCGATCGGCGGCGTCCAGCGTCCAGCCCGGTCGGCGACAGTAGTCGCTGGCAATAATCCCGCGCTGCATCAGCAGCGTTTTTTCCGCCTGAATGATGTACTCGCAATGGCTCATCCAGCGCTGAATAAACGGCAGCAGCCGCTGATGGAGCGCGTGGGCCTGCTTTATTTCACCGTTCTGCCAGTGGCGATAAATCTGCACATACACTTCGGTAAACGAACAGCCCGGCATCACGCCTTTGCCACCGGCTTCCAGCATTTGCAACATATACAATCCCGCGTAGCCGTTCAGAACGCTGGCCTGCGGCGCATGGCGCAGGAATTCTCGGGTGTACTCTACGGGCGGGTTGCACTCGATTTTAAACACCGCATGTGGGTAACGTTCCGCAATGGCGGCGAGTTGTTCCGGCGTAATGGGCAGCCCGGTTTCGCCTGGCGCGTATTGCACCATCACCGGAATATCAACGGCTTCCAGCACCGCAAAAATATGTTCCTGAACGGCCTGTGGGCTGGGTGATAAAAAGAACGGTGGTAGCAGCATCAGCGCATCGGCGCCCAGCGCCTGATAGCGCTTCGCCCGCTTAATGGCGATTTCCGTGCTGTGGTCGGTGACGGAAAACGCGCGATACAGCGGGCTGCCCGCCAGCGTGCTGACCATGAGCTGCGCCAGACGGTCCCGCTCGCCATCATCAAGCTTAGGAAATTCGCTGGCGATACCAAACAGCGTAGCGCCGTTTGCACCACTGGTGGCGAGGTGTTCGAGCAGGCGCACGAAACTGCATTCGTCGATGTCACCCTGTGGCGAAAATGGCATTGCCACGATGGGATTTATGCCGACAATCCCGGCGGCGGTAAAATGCTTCTTCATTCCATGTCCTCCCTGTCCGCAAGCACTGCGCCCTGTGCAGCGGGCAGCGCCCAGCGGCGATAAAGGCGCAAAAAGCCGCGCGGCACTTCTTTATACACCGGCTTCCAGTTCTCACGTCGCTGTGCGAGCGTGGCGTCATCCACGTGCAGAGTGAGCTGTCGTGTCGGAATATCGATGGAGATGCCATCGCCGTCCTCCACCAGACCCAGCGCACCGCCTTCAGTGGCTTCCGGAGAAATATGGCCGACAAATAATCCCCGATTAGAACCGGAAAAGCGGCCATCGGTGATCAGCGCGCAGCTGTCGGAAAGCCCCATGCCTTCGAGGCACTTCATCGGTTTGTACATTTCCGGCATGCCCGGTCCGCCTTTAGGCCCTTCGTAGCGTAATACCAGTACGCTACCTGGCTGAATAGCACCTGACATAATGGCCTCGACCGATTCCTGTTCGCTGTTGAACACCACTGCCGGACCGCGGAAGGTCATCAGATTTTCAGGGACGGCGGCGGGTTTCACTACGCAACCCAGTGGTGAAAGGTTGCCATGCAAAACGGCTACGCCCGCTTCACTGCGCACCGGGATTGCCAGCGAACGAATCACTTCCGGGCGGGAGGTTTTGTGTCCTTCAGCCAACAGTTCAGCTTTGGTTTTTCCAGTGACGGTCAGCGCATCACGATTCATCAGCGTCGCAATTTCATGCTCCACGGCGCGAACGCCACCGGCTTCCCAGAAGTCGATCATGTCGTGTTCAGACGCCGGGTAGAGCGACGCGACCAGCGGCACCTGATGGCTAAGCTTGTCAAAAGCGGAGAGAGGCAGGTGCCCCAATTCCGCTTCGTAGTGAATGGCCTGAAGATGGAGAATGGCGTTGGTGGAGCCGCCGGTCGCCAGCAGATAGACCATCGCGTTATGAATGGATTCTGGCGTAATAATCTGGCGAGCATTAATGCCTTCGCGCACCAGCGTCACGGCCTGCTTCCCGGTTTCAACGGCGCAAATTCGACGCTCCTGTGAAACGGCAGGCAGCGTGCTGCTGCCCGGCAGACTCATGCCCAGCACTTCGGCGATACAGCACATGGTGTTGGCGGTGCCGTACATGGTGCAGGAACCCGGGCCTGGTTCAGCGATATTTTCGATGTGGGCGAATTCCGCTTCGGTTATTTCACCTCGCGTTTTCCAGCCAATGGCTTCAGTGACAATATTGCCGTCCCAGTGTTTACCTTTGTACTCTGCCGGGTACATCGGACCGCCGTTGACCATGATGGCCGGAATATCCAGGCGTGCTGCCGCCATCAGCATGGCCGGAACGATTTTGTCACAGGAGCCAAGCAGCACCATGCCGTCAAAGCGGTGAGCGCGCATCATGCTCTCAATCGACATGGCGATCACTTCACGGGCCGCGAGAATATAGCGCATCCCCAGATGCCCTTCAGCAATGCCATCACAGGGGGCAATGGTGCCGAAAACCATCCCTATGCCGCCCGCTTCATCAATGCCTTTCAGGACGTTTGCCGTCAGTTCGTTGAGGTTGGCGTGTCCGGCGGTCGCATTGGTGTAGCTATTGACCACCGCAATGACCGGGCGGCGCAGCTGCTCGTCCGTGTGGCCCATGGATTTATACAGGGCGCGTTTTAACGCGCCGTCATCACCCTCGAGGATGGGGCTGAAATGCGTGCCGCAGTGGGCACATCCTCCACAATCACTCTTCATAGCACTCTCTTTCATCATGATTAATTGGTGTGTTGGGAAGCGTCGAGTGGCTCGTGGGGAGAAACAGGACGCGGTTGACGGGTTGGGTTAGCCAGCCGTGCAGGCAGCAATAGAATTAGCGGTACGACTAACAGCAGGAACCCGGCGAGAATGTACAACCCGCCATCGGTGCTGCCGGTCGTGTCTTTCAGCCAGCCGAGGACGGTAGGACCGAAGAATCCGGCAAGGTTGCCGACGGAGTTCACCAACGCAATACCCGCGGCGGCGGCCGTGCCCGAAAGCATCGAGCCCGGCAGACTGATATAGGTTGGTATAAGCGCCAGCGTTCCGGACATCGCAAGACAGATCCACGCCATCATCCAGAAGGTCGAGCCGCTGCAATAAGCGCTGAGCGCCAGGCCCACACAGCCGATCAATGCCGGAATCGCGATATGCCAGCGGCGCTCCTGCCTGAGATCGGAGTGGCGGCTGTTCCAGACCATGAACGCCGCGCCAAACACGTACGGCAGAGCCGCGAGCAAACCAATTTGCAGGTCGTCGCTGATGCCAGAGCTTTTGATGATCGACGGCAGCCAGAAGTTGATGCCGTAGTAGCCGATGTTAAAGCTGAAGAAAATCAGCGCCAGCAGCCACACATAGCCGTTGCGGAACATGGCGCTAAGCGTACTGCTGGGCTGGCCAGCATGGGCCTGTTCGCGGTTGTGATTGTCGCGGGCCAAATCGCTGAGAATGATCTGTTTTTCAGCGTCGCTCAGCCATTTGGCGGACTTCACGTCGTTGTCGAGATAGCGCAACACCACGAAGGCCAGCACGAAGGAGGGAATGGCTTCCACCAGGAACAACCATTGCCAGTTGTGAAGGCCGTCTACGCCTTCAAACAGTTTTAAAATAAGGCCGGAAAGCGGGCTGCCAATGATAGTCGACAGCGGCGTGACCAGGATAAACAGCCCCAGCGTGCGGGCCGATCGCCATGACGGGAACCACAGCGTCAAATAGAACACGATCCCCGGGAAGAACCCCGCTTCTGCTACACCGAGCAGAAAACGCAGCACGTAGAATTGCGTGGGCGTGCTGACGAAGATCATGCCGGCTGACAGCACCGCCCAGGTGACCATAATGCGGGCTATCCAGAAGCGCGGGCCAAAGCGCTGCATCAGCAGGTTGCTCGGCAACTCAAACAGAAAGTAGCCGATAAAGAAGATGCCTGCGCCAAGTCCATAAACCGTATCGCTAAAGTTCAGGGCATCCTGCATGTGCAGTTTGGCGAACCCGACGTTGACGCGATCCAGGTAGGCAAAGAAGTAGCAGAGGATCAAGAACGGGATCAGTCTGCGGGTCACTTTGCGGTAAACGCTATCTTCGGAAGTCGTTCTCATTTTTGTGGTCTCGCTTAGTTAACTGCCGGGCGGTTTTCAGGTTGAGAGGCATCGCGCTGCCCGATGTCGCGTAACGCCGCGCCGCTCATCAGGTTGCGTTCGATGTGTTCCAGAGAAATATTTTTGGTTTCAGGGACAAACAGAATCGTAAGGCCGATACAGATAACGTTAAGCACACCGTACAGCCAGAAGGTGTTTGGGCTACCGATGCTGTCGATAAGCGTCAGGAACGTGGCACCGATGATCATGTTGGCGATCCAGTTCGCCATGGTGGAGCAGGTGACGCCGAAGTCGCGTCCGGCAAGCGGTTGGATCTCCGAGCACAGCACCCAGATCAGCGGGCCAGCGCTCATCGCAAAACCGGTGATAAAGATCAGCAGTACGGCAACGGCAGCGTATTGCTCAGTCAGGCCGCCAATCCCGCTGTAGAACATATAACCGAGGATCCCCATGCATACCGCCATCACGGCGTAGCCCAGTTTCAGGATTGGCTTGCGGCCCCAGCGATCCACCAGGCCAATGGCAATAAAAGTGGCGAGCACGTTAGTCAGCCCGGCGATCACCGTGCCCCACATCTGCTCGCGCACGGTGGCGAAACCGGCGATCTCAAATATCTTCGGGGCGTAGTACATGATGACGGTCATGCCGGTAAACTGTTGCATGAACTGCAGCAGAACCCCCAGACCGGTTGAGCGACGGAAATGACGGTTGTTACGAAACAGCTGCCAGCCGCGCTGTTTCATCTTCACGCTTTCGCGGATCTGCTCCAGTTCTTCACGTGCCTCGCGTTGACTGTTACGCAGCAGGCACAGCACTTTTTCTGCCAGCGCGTGCTTGTCTTTCATCGCCAGCCAGCGCGGACTTTCCGGCAGCGTCAGCACGCCAATAAACAAAACGATCGCCGGGAAGGTAATCACGCCGAGCATCCAGCGCCAGTGCCCGCCGCTGCTCAAGACCGTGTCAGAAATGAACGCGGCCAGAATACCGATGGTGATCATCAGTTGGTAAAGTGAAATCATGCTGCCGCGGATGTTTTCTGCCGCGATTTCAGACAGGTACAGCGGCGCAGTGAAAGAGGCGACGCCAACCGCCAGACCGAGAATAAAACGGGAAACGGCAAGCACTTCCATACTGGCGGAAAACGCACAGCCGACGGAGCCGATGATAAACAGCAGGGCGCCCAGCAACAGGCTTTTACGACGCCCGAGCGCGGAAGACATCGGGCCGCTGCCCAGCGCGCCCAATGCCGCGCCGAACATCATAATGCTGACCACGATTTCCTGCTGGTGGCTGTTGAGCTGGAATTCTTGAGCGAGAAACGGCAGTGCGCCTGCGATAACGCCCATATCCAGACCGAACAACAAGCCTGCCAGGGCGGCCAGGAAGCAGACGATTAGCGCCTGCCGGTTGAGGGAAGACGATGTAGTCATAACGATACCTTTCTTATTACCCGGTCAGAGCCTGAAGCGATTTGCAGGCGTGCCTGTGTAGCGGGTTTTTATGCTGATAAGGGCACCGTCGAAACGGCCTGGATTGAGCAGGCCGTCGCGTGCGGAAGTGATAAAAAGATCGGAAAGTTCAGGGCCGCCAAAAGTACAGCTGCTGGGCTGACAAACTGGCAGTGACAGGTCATACAACGGCATCAGGGTGGTTTTGCTAAGTGCCGTAACAGCCAGCAGGGATGAGCCCCAGCGAGCGTTGATAAGCTTGCCGTCAGTGGTCAGCGCGGAGCCATCGGGAATGCCGCTGACGGTGTACGTCTGCTGAATGTTCAGGGCATCAACAGTTTCTGTGGCACAGTGAATCTGACTGCGAAGGGAATCGGCAAACCAGATGTAACCGTCATGCCATTGCAACGTGTTGGGTACGTGTTGCGCACCAAGCATCTTTTTCGCTACTCCGCCCATGGCATCCAGCCGATACCAGGCGCCAGAGATCGCTATTGCTTTGGGATCCATCACGCTGAACCACAGCGCGCCGTCCGGAGCGATCGCCGCTTCGTTGGGACGCATCTCGTTTTCGGCTTCCGGCCACGGGCAAAGTAGCGTTTTCGTCTCGGTGTCGTAGTCGTAGCGCCAGATCCCGCTTTGGCTAACCGCTACAAATATGTCGGGTTTGTCTGTCAACAGCACGGCGCTGGTAAAAACCGGCATTTCGCGTATTTCCGTGCGTTGTGCCTGCGGCCAGTAGCGCAGTAGTTTTCCCGCCAGAATATCGACCCACAGCAGAGAAGCGCTGCGTTCGCACCAGACAGGTGTTTCGCCAAGCTGCGCTCGATAGTCGCCAATGCAGGACAGGCTGTTGATCAGCAAACGGTTCATTGTTATTGCACCTGGTTCCAGGACTGACGATAAGCGTTGGCGCGGTTTTCCAGTTCATCCAGCGGCATTCCTGCCTGATACAGCGCGCCGCCAAGCCCGAAACCGTTGGCCCCGGCCTGCATGTAGCGCTGCATTTGGTTTGCATCCGGACGAATACCACCCACAGGCAAACAGGCCACATTGCGGGGAAGGACCGCGCGGAAGGCTTTTAATAATTCCGGGGAAAGCTGTTCCGCCGGGAACAGCTTCAGGGCGCTGGCACCCGCATGCAGCGCGGCGAATGCTTCTGTTGGCGTCATCACGCCAGGGAGACTCACCAGATTGCGCTGGCAGGCGCGCTGAATAACGGCGGTATTGGCATTGGGTGAGACAATCAACTGACCGCCAGCCGCCGCCACATCATCCACCTGCCCGACGGTCAGCACGGTACCAGCACCAATCTTTGCGTTATCACCTGCAAATTCACGCATCAGGCGGATGGATTCCAGAGCCGATGGGCTGTTCAGCGGCACTTCAAGCCAGCGAAATCCGGCCTCAATCAGAATCTCCGCTGCGGCCGTTGCTTCCTGCGGCGTGATGCCGCGCAGAATGGCGATCAGCGGTAGCGGTTCCTTGCGCCAGTGTTCAAGAAAAAGATCCGGGGTCATGCATATGTCTCCTGTAGCTGTGAATAAAGGGCGGCCATGCCTTGCAGAAAGCAGGTGTCGCCGTCGGCAATTTGTAATGGGATTTGCAACGCTTTTGCGGCGTACAGATAGCGTTCGCAAAGCGCAGGTGAGCCAACGAGCCAGCACTCTTTTTCTGCGGACACGCCGGAGAGCTCATTGCCAATCAGCAGTCCGGAGAGGTAGCTGTGGATCGAAGAGGGCTCCAGTTCGCCGTTCAGACGGCGGGTGCGTACAGAGAAAATCAGGTGGCTGAAGGGGACGCCCGCCTGGGCGGTCAACACCCCTTTCACAAAAGCGGCGCTGTCGTCCTGTTGTTCCGGCAATGCCCGGCCCAATAACGAGTGCTGACTGAGCAGTGAAAAGAGTTCGCCCGTCATTAGCGTGGAGAAATGGGTGATTTCACCGCGGTTCAGTTGGGCGTGTTTGCTGTGGGTCCCGGGTAAAATGGCGCAGTGTTCAAGAGCCGGATGAAGGGCATACAGCCCCATGAGCTGGACCTCTTCACCGCGCATGACGTCGGGCAAACCGAACGCGCTGGCGGAACTTACGCCGGGAATAATCCACGCCTGGCTACCCCAGGGGGTGGCAATGGGAAGGGCGCTTTCCCACAGCGTGTGAGCCGTGGCAGGGGCTGAAACGTACGGTACTTCCTGCCAGCCCTGCTGTGAACCGACCATGCCTGCCATCACGACTGGCAGCGCACCGTATTCTTCGAGCCACGGCTCCAGATGCTGATGCAGTGTGTCGGCAAACGCTCCTTTAGCGATAGCCAGTAGCCCGCAAGATTTTGATACTGAAGCAATAACCTGCTGGTCATTGAGTAAAAATGCACGAAAGTTGGTCGTGCCCCAGTCGATGGCGATCCAGTGTTTAGTCATTTCATGTAATACAACAATGTTAATCTTGTAATACAAGAATGCTAGAGCAAAAAAGCATCGCGATCTGTGAGAAAGATCGAAATTATGTCAGTGAGGGATCAAAGAAGGTGTTCAACGCAGGCAGGACGATCCTGCCAGATACTTTTTCCGGCGGCATGCAGCAGAATGCTGCGCATAAGCGCTCTGGCGTCATCTGGCTGGCGCAGACGAATGGCTTCAAACAATTGAAAATGTTCGTCCACCGCCGTTTTGGTTTCATGCAGATCCTCTTCCAGCGTCTGGCGGAAAGAGAGCACCATCGCAGCGCTCAGCGCATTACCCAGCGCCACCAGGAAGGGGTTGTGTGTGGCTCGCAGCAGCGCCTGGTGAAAGGCCACATCTCCGGCTTCAAATTTGGCTTTTTCAGCGTCAAGCTGACCGCTTCGCATCAGCGTGAGCGCATCTTCCATCGCCGCCAGATCGTGGCCATTGGCATTCAGCGCGGCAAGCATAGCGACGTTTGGCTCAAACATCAGACGCGTGACCATCAGTTGTTCTACCAGTTCGGCATCGACTTTACCTGTCGCCAGCCAGTTCAGAACATCGATATCCAGCAAACTCCACTGTTCGCGAGCATTGACGGTACTGCGCTTTTTCGCCTGAATAGAGATAAGCCCTTTGGCGGCCAGCGTCGCCAATGCATTGCGTAGCGAGGTGCGCGAGACGTTGTACTCGGTTGCCAGTTCGTTTTCGCCAGGCAGCGCGCTGCCTGCTGCCAGTTCGCCACGCAGAATGCGCCCGGCAAGATGCTGAGTAACGGATTCGGAGAGACTGGCCTGCACGACTTTCATTGCATTTCCTGGCTAAATACCTTCACTGTGATGGGCTATATAGTAAGCTAATTGTCAGCAAAATGGCTAATAAACACATAAGGGAGAATCACTTATGGAACGTCTGCCCATTATTCTCGACACCGACCCGGGCATTGATGATGCTGCGGCGATTGCCGCCGCGCTGTTTGCCCCGCAGCTCGACCTGCAACTGATGACCACGGTCGCCGGTAACGTCTCCGTGGAGAAAACCACCCGTAACGCTCTGCAACTGCTGCATTTCTGGAATGCTGATGTCCCTCTCGCACAGGGGGCCGCGACGCCGCTGCTGCGTTCGCTACGCGACGCGGCTTATGTCCATGGCGAATCGGGCATGGAAGGCTACGATTTTGTCGAGCATGACCGACAGCCGCTGGCGAAACCGGCGTTTATTGCCCTTCGCGACGCGCTGATGAGCGCCCCGAAGCCGATTACGCTGGTTGCGATCGGTCCGCTGACGAATATTGCGCTGCTGCTGATGCACTATCCGGAATGTACCTTCAATATCCGTCGTCTGGTGATCATGGGCGGTTCTGCCGGACGAGGGAATTTTACCCCTAACGCCGAATTTAACATCGCGGTCGATCCAGAAGCGGCCGCCCGCGTATTTCGCAGCGGCATTGAGATTGTGATGTGCGGACTGGACGTCACGAACCAGGCGATGCTGACGCCGGACTATCTGGCAGCGCTTCCCGCCCTCAATCGCAGCGGGAAGATGTTGCATGCTCTGTTCAGCCACTATCGCAGCGGGACAATGCGCACCGGCGTGCGGATGCACGATCTCTGCGCCATCGCCTGGCTGGTGCGACCGGATCTGTTTACCGTGAAGCCGTGCTTCGTCGCGGTTGAAACGCTGGGGGAATATACCGCCGGGACGACCGTGGTGGATATTGAGGGACGGATGAACAAACCGGCGAACGTGCAGGTCGCTCTGGATATTAATGTTTCCGGTTTCCAGCAGTGGGTGGCGGAGGTTCTGGCGCTGGCACCCTAAGGAGTGTGATACGCACCGCACTCTGTTGACAGAACAGGCAGGTTAATCGATTAATCTGCTATTCTGATTCTGTTGTTCTCCTCGGGCCGGAGACACATATGAATCATCCATTTATCCAGCCACCGCAGGTGGAATGGGCGAGCGGCGCGTTGGCAAAAGGGCCGCTGTTGCGTAAATCAACCCGTATTCGGGATCTTATTGGTATTTTTGCCGACGATCCCGCCAGACAACGACTGGCGGGTGAGCATGTGGTGTATGACGTTGAGATCCTGGCGACCTCCCCGGCGGAAGGCGAACTCTATACGGGCGTTACTCATCTTTATCCCGGACGCGTCGGCGATGAATATTTCATGACTCGCGGGCACTTTCATGCGCGCCGTGAACAGGGCGAAGTCTATTTTGGCCTGCGCGGGAATGGGCTTTTGCTGCTGCAAAATGAGCAGGGGCAAGCACGACTGGAAAGCGTTTGTGCCGGGTCAATTCATATCATTCCAGGTTTCACCGCACACCGGTTGATCAACACCGGAAGTGAGGTGCTTTCTGCGCTTGCCGTCTGGCCAGGTGTGGCCGGGCATGATTATGCGGCGCTGGCGAAGGGGTTCACTCTCAGGGTCTTTGAGGAAAATCAGCAGATTCAGGTGAGGGAGGCGCAGAATGAGTGACTCAGCGCGTCTTTATGGTCTGGATATGACCGTGCATCGTCATCCGCTTGGTTTCAGCTATGGGGATGATGTGACCGGGCCGATGCCGGAAATTCGCCGACTCGATCAGATTCGTCCTTCCCTGCGCGATCCGCAGTGTGAGGGGCCGGAAGAGGTGTACGCTATCGCGATGGATGTGGCGCGAATGCAGGATCGCGAAGAGTTGAAAAAACGCATGCTGCTGTTTGGCGTGGTGACCTATGCCGCGGGTCGGTTGGGCGAAGAACCGATTCGCAGTCAGGGACATGTGCATCGCGTGAGTCAGCACAGCGGCTGGTCTCCGCCGGAGTTGTATGAGATCTGGCAGGGGAAAGCGATCGTCTACATGCAGGAATATGTGGGTGACGATCCCGGTCGCTGCTTTGCGGTGATTGCCGGTCCTGGAGAAAAAGTGCTGGTGCCGCCCGGTTGGGCACATGCGACGATATCCGCGGATCCGAATGCGCCATTAACCTTTGGCGCGTGGTGCGATCGGGAATATGGCTTTGAGTATGAGGCCGTGCGGGCGCATAAAGGACTGGCATGGTATCCGTTACTGCAGGGTAACCACGTTATCTGGCAGCATAATCCGCGCTATATTCCCGGAAGACTGCAGGCCGTTACGCCCCGTCACTATACGGAATTTTCACTCACTTCCGCGCCAATCTATCAGCAATTTATTACCGACCCGGGACGCTTTCAGTTTATCTCTCGTCCGGATAAGTATGCGGGGCTGTGGCAGAACTTCCATCCCTGAAAACCGGGGCATGGCCCCGGTTGTTCCGTTTCATCGGCACTAGCCTGCAAACAGGCCTGTTGCGACGCCTAGTGCAGCCAGGATCAGCAACAGGACCATTGCTTTCACCGGCGAGACGCCGCGTTTCGCCATCAGATACCAGGTGCCGAGAACGACCACCAGCGGGAGCAGTTGCGGAAAGATACCATCCAGCATCTGCTGAACATGAATATTTACGCCATCTTTGGTAATAAATTCCATCCCGGTTCCAAGCTTCACGTAGCTTGCCGCGACGCCGCCCATGACGAAAACGCCCAGCAGTGATAGGGCTTCGCGCAGACGAGTCGATTTGCTGCTCACCAGTATTTCCACCGAGCCGGAGCCCATCTTGTAGCCTTTCAGAAACAAGAACCATGAGCCGGGAATGATGATGGCGAGCCAGGCGACGGTATAAAACAGCGGACCCAGGATATTGCCGCCAGCCGCCAGCGCCATACCGATACTGAGCAGAATGGGGATCAACATACCGGGGATCATCGAGTCGCCGATCCCGGCAATCGGGCCCATCAGACCCACCTTCAGGGTGTTGATCGTCTCCCCGTCGATCGGTTCGCCGTTCGCTTTTTTCTCTTCCAGTCCCAGCGCCATCCCGTTCACGATGGCGCCAATCTGGGGTTCGGTATTGTAGAACGATGCGTGTCGACGCAACATTTCGGTCCGCTGTGCGGCATCGGGGTAGAGCTTTTTCGCAACGGGCAACATGCTCAGACAAAAGCCAAAAGACTCCAGACGTTCAAAACTCATTGACGATAAGTTATGCATCATCCAGGCTCGCCAGCAGCGGCGAAGATCTTTACGGGTAAGCGTACGTTCTTCCATCAGAATTCATCCTCATCATCGCGGGTAACCGACGTCGCGTTTGTCGCCTGCGGCGGTTCCGGCTTGTAGTTATAGTGAATCAACGCCAGCAGTGAACCGACGATCACCAGCGCGACCATGTTGAGTTTTAAAAAGACGATGCAGACGAAACCGACGAGGAAGTAGATCAGCATGGTGTAATTTTTGATGATCTGCTTGAGCAAAATCGCAATCCCGACGGCGGGCAAAATGCCGCCCAGCACGTTCATCGTCGACAGAACGATCTTCGGCAGGCTGTCCATAAAGCCGCTGATGTACTGGGCGCCGAAGTACACCGCAATAAAAGTGGGCACAAAACGCAGCACAAAGTTCGTTACCTGCGGCCAGATGGCACTGTTCAGATAAATGCCCCGCTCATCGCCCCGTTCCAGCGCCGTGTCGGCGCGATGGTTCCAGAAAGAGTTTAGTACCATCATTGCATTAAACAGTATGGTCCCGGCAATCCCGATGGTGGCGGCCAGCGCGACCGCCACTTCCGGGCCTTTACCTGAGAGGATCCCCAGCGCAATAGCCGGGTAAGCCACAAAGTTGAGATCGGCGGGCATTGAACCGCCGGGCGTCACCATGGCGATATATACTGCCTGAACCGCAACGCCAATCATGATCCCGGTTTTCATGTCACCAAGAATAATCCCGACCAACGTGCCGGAAATCAGCGGTCGGGTGATCAGATACCAGCCGCCCGTCAGCCCCAGAAGCCAGGGACTGCTGAGGGCGCCGAGATAACACAGAATGCCAATCAACATCGCTTCGATAATCATCGTCCGCTCCTTATTTCAGCTTCTGGCGCGCATCCTGCCAGCTGTAGCAACTGGCATCCGGCACCAGCCGGAATTCAACCTGGTGCCCGTGCTGCGTCAACCAGTCAAAGGCGGCGATCTCATGCGCATTGACTGACTGATTGGGGCCAATTGTCGTGGTATCGGCGCGCGCGCTCATCGGGCCAACGTTGATTTTGCCGTTGGCATTGCGCAGGCTGATACCCGCTTCTTCGATGCGCATCAGCGTGACCGGCGATTTGCCAATCACGAAATAACGTTTCTCACTGGCGATGACTTTGGGCAGTTTCTCAATCGCGGTGACGGTATCAAATAACCAGACTTTAGTGTCCTGCACCGCGCCTTTCATCACCGAGGAGAGCAGCGGATCGGCCGCGACGGCATCGTCAATGGCGACAATGCCGTCGCAGGGCAGCTCTTTGGCCCAACGTGTGACGAGCTGCCCATGAATAACGCGGTCATCGATACGGACAAAAGAAATACTCATAATGGTTTCCTTTAAAAATCATCTGACTGCACGGAAAAAACCGGGGCGGCCTTCGTCAGCGTGGGGGCGGTTAACGCCAGCAGCGTTTCGGCTGCGGCATGAACATCTGTGAGCGGGACTATCTCCTCGCTTAACAGCAGCATCGGGAGATTCATCCCCGCCACGACGGCGACGGGTGGAACCGTTTGTGGCGAAAAGGCGTGCTGGCAGGCGACATTCCACGGCGTGCCGCTTTGCATGTCGCAGAGCACCAGTACACCGTCAGCGCGTTGCCCCGCATCCGCCAGTACCTCGCAAAAGCGCGCTTTAAACCCTTCGATACCGTCCTGTTCGCTGAGCGTCACGGCGTAAACGTGCGGTAATTCGCCGTAAACCATTCGTCCGCTAGCGAGAAGCGCTTGTGCCAGAGGGCCGTGGCTGGCGACAATAATGTGGATCATCGGCTTATCCTCTTACCCAGGCTTTGATGGTCGCCAGTTGCTGACCGACGCTGTCGCCTGAAGGTGAAATTCGGTATTCCCCAACGGCGGCGGGGATGATAAAGGTCTCTGCATAGTGAACGGCAAACGGGGCAAACGCGCCGCTCGGGCTGTCAACTACCGCTTGTGCGCCTTCGACCAGATTCAGAACGTTAACACCGCCGTGAGTATGGTGTGTCACCGGCGTCGTAAACCAGTGGCGGCGGGTTTCGATAAACTCACGTTCATGCATCCCGGTTCTTTCTTCCCGCCAGCCGTCCCCTTCAGCGATGAGCTCAATGCGGTTGATCAGATTGTCGTGAACCCATTGCGTATCGCGCTGCCAGTCAATGACCTGTTGACCATGATCCAGATGGACGGGACGCGGCAATCCGTCCAGGCCCAGACGCCCCCAGTCCCACAGTTTGAAGGTAAAAATATAGGGCGTGGCGCTGATCTCCAGAACCATCGTCCCGGCCCCCGAGCAGTGCACGGTTCCGGCGGGGATGAGAAAGTGATCGTGCTTACGCGCGGGGATCTGATTGACAAAGCGTTCGTCATCAAAGGCTTTCTCGCCTCGTCCCGCCGCCCGCAAATCGTCCAGCATCGCTTCAGGCGCGATCCCGGTTTTCGTACCCAGATAGACCACCGCATCGGGTTCTGCTTCGAGGATGTAATAACTCTCATCCTGGGTATAGTGCATACCAAATTGCTGCTGGATGTATTCGGTAACCGGGTGAACCTGAAAGCTCAAATTCTGACCGCCAATAGTGTCGAGGAAGTCAAAGCGAATTGGGAATTCCGCGCCAAAGCGAGCATGAACTTTCTCGCCAAGCAGGGCGCGGGGGTAGGTTAGCACCAGGTCCTGAGAGGGGATCTCGATCCGCACATGACCAAAACGCAGTAACAGGCTGTTTTCCTCGGGCACGCAATCAAAACACCACGCGTAATTGGGCGCTGAGGGATCGAGATCGAATTGTTGTTTCATCCACTGTCCGCCCCAGACGCCCGGATCAAAGAAGGGGGCGACGCGAAACGGTTGTGTGGTGGTTTGCTGCAACCCGGCACGTAGCGCGTCGCCGCTGACCATCACCGGCGCGTCTGCAACCGTGGTATCAAGCAAATAATCAGCGCGTTTAAGCAGCGGCGTTTTGTGTCGGTCAAAGACTCGCCATTCAATAAAAAAGGCGCGCTTATAGCGACGAAGAATATCTTCATCCTCGTTATCCGCTCCCCAGTTCCCCAGACCGTCATGACGCATTCGCTGTTGAATCTCCCAGCGTGGGAGATCGGCATACACCAGCACATCGCCGGGATGCGCCAGGGCCGCGCCTGACCCATAGACGATCACGAGACCGCTGGGGATAGCATCAATCTGTTGGCGCAACAGGTTGAGCCTGTGGGTATCAAAAAACTCGTCAAGATGGTGGCAGGAGAGAACGCCAAATACGCGGTCATCGGTCAGATTACGCGCCAGCAAATCATGCAGTGCCTGTTCATCACGGCGTGCGGATTCGATATTGACCACTAAGGCGGCGTTAAACGTCGTGACGAGCCGTTGTTCCAGTTCATCCAGTCGTACGCCCGGATAGCAATCGACAATCAGTATGGTTTTAGATGACTCGCAAACCCGGGCGTTAAGCACCGAATGGATCGCCGCCCAGCCTTCCCAGGCCTCGTCGTCATAACCCTGAACATCAACCTCAGGGAATTTATTGTAGGTTGTACGCATTTTCCGTCTCCGTATTGGCTAATTAAAGATTAATCGATTAACCTTATTTTCATAGGGTGGTTAACGCGATTAACCCGCCATAATCAGAAACCAGGGTGGTGAAAAGCACACCAGCGTGATGAGAATCACACGTATCGGGACCACATTGAGGTTATTCGATTAACCTTCAGGGAAAACAGGAGAGGTCATGACAACCATTACCCTGGCGCAGGTTGCGGAACGCGCAGGCGTCTCCACGGCGACCGTGTCGATGGTGCTGCGCAATCGGGGGCGAATTTCACAGGCAACGCGCGAACGCGTGCTAAAAGCGCTGGATGACTCTGGCTATGTCTATAACCAGACCGCAGCGAATTTGCGTAATCGCAGCAGTAATCAGGTTGGGCTCTTGTTGCATGATATTACCAACCCGTTTTATGGCGAGATGACGGCGGGACTCAGTCATGAGATGGAACGGCACGACCTGCTGCTGTTTCTGGCGAACAGCGAAGAGTCAGGTGAGCGTCAGCAAAAGTTTGTTGACTCGCTGATGCGTAATAACGCCTGTGGCATGGTGCTCTGCGCGGCGCGGGAAACGCCGGGCTCATTTTTTGAAGCGCTAAAACGGCGCAATATCCCCGCCATCATGGTCGTTCGCCCGCTCAGCGATCCGGATTTTGATTTTGTCGGCACCGATAACTTTCTCGGGACGCAGATGGCAACGACCCATTTAGTCAACATGGGGCATAAAAATATCGCCTTCATTGGCGGCAGTCCAAATTCAGGAAGTCGGGCGCAGCGTATTGGTGGATTTACCAGCACGCTACTGGAACATGGCATCTCGCCGAATCCGCAGTGGATCGTTGCCGCAGAGGCCAGCCAGATTGATGGCGCGAAAGTCGCAGAGGCTCTGCTGGTGCATCATCCGCACATTACCGCCGCCGTGTGTTATCAGGACATTGTGGCGCTGGGGGTGATGCAGGCGCTACGTAAAATGGGGCGTGAACCCGGGCGTGACTTTGCATTAGTCGGGTTCGATGATATTACCGAAGCGGCGTTGGTTCAGCCTGCGCTCACGACCGTATCGGTGGCGGCAAAAGAGATCGGTCGTAAGGCGGGAGAGTTACTTTACAGTCGTATTCAGGGAAACGATGAGCCGGCGAAACGCATTATTCTGCCGCCGGCGCTGGTGGTCAGAGAATCATGTGGTTTTCGCTGACCGTCATGCTTTTTACTGATATCTCTCTGTGTTTATCATTAAATTCTAATTATCGACGTTTTTGGCTAGCGGCATGACGATGTGCTGGGTAATCTGAAAACGATTTACATCATTTTAACGTAAGAGAATAACTATGCATGATGCACAGGTCCGTGTCGCAATAGCGGGCGCGGGTGGCCGTATGGGCCGCCAGTTAATTCAGGCAGCGCTACAGATGGAAGGCGTTGCACTTGGTGCGGCGCTTGAGCGCGAGGGATCGTCACTGCTGGGCAGCGATGCCGGAGAACTGGCGGGCGTCGGGAAGACCGGCGTTACCGTGCAAAGTAGCCTTGAGGCGGTAAAAGGGGATTTCGATGTGTTTATCGATTTTACCCGTCCGGAAGGTACGCTGAATCATCTGGCATTTTGTCGTCAGCATGGTAAAGGGATGGTCATTGGCACCACCGGTTTTGACGATGCGGGAAAACAGGCGATTCGCGATGCCGCCCAGGAGATGGGTATTGTCTTCGCGGCGAACTTTAGCGTTGGCGTCAACGTGATGCTCAAGCTGCTGGAAAAGGCGGCGAAGGTGATGGGTGACTACACCGACATCGAAATCATTGAAGCGCACCACCGCCATAAGGTTGATGCGCCGTCAGGCACCGCGCTGGCGATGGGCGAGGCGATTGCCCATGCGCTGGATAAAGATCTGAAAGCATGCGCCGTCTACAGTCGCGAAGGCTATACCGGCGAACGTGTACCGGGAACGATTGGTTTTGCCACCGTGCGCGCCGGAGACATTGTGGGCGAACATACCGCCATGTTTGCAGATATCGGTGAGCGCATCGAAATCACCCACAAAGCGTCCAGTCGTATGACTTTTGCCAACGGTGCCGTCAGATCGGCACTTTGGGTGAGTACAAAGCAAAACGGTCTTTTTGATATGCGAGATGTGCTTGATCTCAACAATTTATAGTCAATTATTACCTTTCGTGATGTGGTTATTGTAATCTCAATGCATTGATTACATAGGGCAATATTTTTATTGCCCTTTTATTTTGCACGTTTACGGCTGTTATCTTAATTAATGGCAAGAAAACTCATCTTTTCTCGCTGTTTTACGTTATCTGATTGTAAATTTTGACCATATGGTCCACTTTTTCAAAGCGTAAGACTGTTTTTCACGCATAATTGTTCACGCAAGCGTTTTCCTGCCAGGGTTAGGTGATCTTTTTGCCTGTTAAATTCGATGAATTCATCCTGAGTCGTAAAAGAATATAAAAAATACCGCCTTTAAGTTGACTTTTGCCTGCCTTATCTCCAGAATGCCGCCGTTTGCCAGAAATCCACGGGTAAGCAAATTTGCATTGATCTATGCTATGAAAGTGCATTAATATGCAAATAAAGTGAGTGAATATTCTCTGGAGGGTGTTTTGATTAAGTCAGCGCTATTGGTTCTGGAAGACGGAACCCAGTTTCACGGTCGGGCCATAGGGGCAACAGGTTCGGCGGTTGGGGAAGTCGTTTTCAATACTTCAATGACCGGTTATCAAGAAATCCTCACTGATCCTTCCTATTCCCGCCAAATCGTTACTCTTACTTATCCCCATATTGGTAATGTCGGCACCAATGCCGCCGATGAAGAATCCTCCCAGGTCCATGCGCAAGGCCTCGTCATTCGTGACCTGCCGCTGATTGCCAGCAACTTCCGCAATACCGAAGACCTTTCTTCTTACCTGAAACGCCATAACATCGTGGCGATTGCCGATATCGATACCCGTAAGCTGACGCGTCTGCTGCGTGAGAAAGGGGCGCAAAACGGTTGCATCATCGCGGGCGATAACCTGGATGCCGCGCTGGCGCTGGAAAAAGCAAAAGCGTTCCCGGGCCTGAACGGAATGGATTTGGCGAAAGAAGTGACCACCACGGAATCATACAGCTGGACGCAGGGGAGCTGGACGCTGGCCGATGACCTGCCGGAAGCGAAGACAGAAAGCGAGCTGCCCTTCCACGTTGTTGCCTACGATTTTGGCGCCAAGCGCAACATCCTGCGCATGCTGGTAGACAGAGGCTGTCGCCTGACGGTCGTTCCGGCAAAAACGTCGGCGGAAGAAGTGCTGAAGATGAATCCGGACGGGATCTTCCTGTCGAACGGTCCTGGTGACCCGGCGCCGTGCGATTACGCTATCGACGCGATTCAGAAATTCCTCGAGACCGATATTCCGGTATTTGGCATCTGCTTAGGCCATCAGTTGCTGGCACTGGCAAGCGGGGCGAAAACCGTGAAGATGAAATTCGGTCACCACGGCGGTAACCATCCGGTCAAAGATATCGACAACAATACGGTGATGATTACGGCCCAGAACCACGGCTTTGCGGTGGATGAAGCGTCCATGCCGGCAAATCTACGCGTCACCCACAAGTCGCTGTTCGATGGCACCTTGCAGGGGATTCATCGCACCGACAAACCGGCATTCAGCTTCCAGGGCCACCCGGAAGCGAGCCCGGGACCTCACGATGCCGCGCCGTTGTTCGACCACTTTATCGAGTTAATTGAGCTTTACCGTCAGTCCGCGAAATAATCAGGAGTTAAGAGAGCCATGCCAAAACGTACAGACATAAAAAGTATCCTGATTCTGGGCGCGGGTCCGATTGTTATCGGTCAGGCGTGTGAGTTTGACTACTCCGGTGCGCAGGCGTGTAAAGCGCTGCGTGAAGAGGGTTACCGCGTCATCCTCGTGAACTCCAACCCGGCAACCATCATGACCGACCCGGAAATGGCCGATGCGACCTACATCGAGCCGATTCACTGGGAAGTGGTCCGCAAAATCATTGAAAAAGAGCGCCCGGACGCGGTGCTGCCGACCATGGGCGGTCAGACGGCGCTGAACTGCGCGCTGGAACTGGAGCGTCAGGGGGTGCTTGCCGAGTTCGGTGTGACCATGATTGGTGCTACGGCTGACGCGATTGATAAAGCAGAAGACCGTCGCCGTTTCGACATCGCGATGAAAAAAATCGGTCTCGACACAGCACGCTCCGGTATTGCCCATACGCTGGAAGAAGCGTTGGCGGTAGCGGCCGACGTCGGTTATCCGTGTATCATCCGTCCGTCCTTTACGATGGGCGGCACCGGCGGCGGCATCGCTTACAACCGCGAAGAGTTTGAAGAGATTTGTACCCGCGGTCTGGATCTCTCCCCAACCAACGAGCTGCTGATTGATGAATCGCTGATTGGCTGGAAAGAGTACGAGATGGAAGTGGTGCGTGATAAAAACGACAACTGCATCATCGTCTGCTCCATCGAGAACTTCGATGCGATGGGTATTCACACCGGTGACTCCATCACCGTTGCGCCTGCCCAGACGCTGACCGACAAAGAATATCAAATCATGCGTAACGCTTCGATGGCGGTACTGCGTGAAATCGGCGTTGAAACCGGCGGTTCGAACGTTCAGTTTGCGGTGAACCCGAAAAACGGTCGTCTGATTGTGATCGAGATGAACCCGCGCGTATCCCGCTCCTCGGCGCTGGCGTCGAAAGCGACTGGGTTCCCGATTGCCAAAGTGGCGGCGAAACTGGCGGTGGGTTACACCCTTGATGAACTGATGAATGACATCACCGGCGGTCGTACCCCGGCGTCGTTTGAGCCGTCCATCGACTATGTGGTCACTAAAATCCCTCGCTTCAACTTCGAAAAATTCGTCGGCGCTAATGACCGTCTGACCACCCAGATGAAATCTGTCGGTGAAGTGATGGCGATTGGCCGCACCCAGCAGGAATCTCTGCAAAAAGCGCTGCGCGGTCTGGAAGTGGGTGCCACCGGCTTCGACCCGAAAGTAAGCCTGGATGACCCGGAAGCGCTGACCAAAATCCGCCGCGAGCTGAAAGATGCTGGCGCCGAGCGTATCTGGTATATCGCCGATGCGTTCCGTGCGGGCCTGTCCGTTGACGGCGTGTTCAACCTGACCAACATCGATCGCTGGTTCCTGGTACAGATTGAAGAGCTGGTACGTCTGGAAGAAAAAGTCGTGGAGTTGGGCATCAACGGCCTGACCCCTGACTTCCTGCGCGCCCTGAAACGCAAAGGCTTTGCCGATGCGCGTCTGGCTAAACTGGCCGGTGTGCGTGAAGCGGAAGTACGCAAACTGCGTGACCAGTACAACCTGCACCCGGTCTACAAGCGTGTGGACACCTGTGCGGCAGAATTCGCCACCGATACCGCCTACATGTACTCCACTTATGAAGATGAGTGCGAGGCGAACCCGTCCGTTGACCGCGACAAAATCATGGTGCTCGGCGGTGGTCCAAACCGTATCGGCCAGGGGATCGAGTTTGATTACTGCTGCGTACACGCCTCTCTGGCGCTGCGTGAAGACGGTTACGAAACCATCATGGTCAACTGTAACCCGGAAACGGTCTCCACCGACTATGACACCTCCGACCGCCTCTACTTTGAGCCGGTAACGCTGGAAGACGTGCTGGAAATTGTGCGCATCGAGAAGCCAAAGGGCGTGATCGTACAGTACGGCGGTCAGACCCCGCTGAAACTGGCGCGTGCGCTGGAAGCGGCAGGCGTACCGGTTATCGGCACCAGCCCGGATGCGATTGACCGTGCGGAAGACCGTGAGCGTTTCCAGCAGGCCGTTGACCGTCTGAAGCTGAAACAACCGGCGAACGCTACCGTGACCGCGATTGAAATGGCGGTTGAAAAGGCGAAAGAAATTGGCTACCCGCTGGTGGTGCGCCCGTCCTACGTGCTGGGTGGCCGCGCGATGGAAATCGTCTACGACGAAGCTGACCTGCGCCGCTACTTCCAGACCGCAGTCAGCGTTTCCAACGACGCGCCGGTTCTGCTCGACCGCTTCCTTGATGACGCGATTGAAGTGGATGTGGATGCAATCTGCGACGGCGAAATGGTGCTGATTGGCGGCATCATGGAGCACATTGAACAAGCGGGCGTCCACTCCGGCGACTCCGCCTGTTCTCTGCCCGCTTACACCCTGAGTCAGGAAATTCAGGATGTGATGCGCCAGCAGGTGCAGAAACTGGCCTTCGAACTGCAGGTGCGCGGTTTGATGAACGTTCAGTTTGCGGTGAAAGATAACGAAGTCTACCTGATTGAAGTTAACCCGCGTGCGGCGCGTACCGTACCGTTTGTCTCCAAAGCGACCGGCGTACCGCTGGCGAAAGTGGCGGCGCGCGTGATGGCGGGCAAATCGCTGACCGAGCAGGGCGTGACCAAAGAAATTATCCCGCCGTACTACTCGGTGAAAGAAGTGGTGCTGCCGTTCAACAAGTTCCCGGGCGTCGACCCGCTGTTAGGGCCAGAAATGCGCTCCACCGGGGAAGTGATGGGCGTAGGCCGTACCTTTGCGGAAGCGTTCGCCAAGGCGCAACTGGGCAGCAACTCCACGATGAAGAAACAGGGCCGAGCGCTGCTCTCCGTACGCGAAGGTGATAAAGAGCGCGTGGTGGATCTGGCCGCGAAACTGCTGAAGCAGGGATTTGAACTGGATGCTACCCACGGTACTGCGATAGTGCTGGGTGAAGCCGGAATCAACCCGCGTCTGGTGAACAAGGTGCACGAAGGTCGTCCGCACATTCAGGACCGTATCAAGAATGGCGAATATACCTACATCATCAACACCACCGCAGGCCGTCGTGCAATCGAAGACTCCAGGGTGATTCGCCGTAGCGCGCTGCAATACAAAGTGCATTACGACACCACGCTGAACGGGGGTTTTGCCACGGCGATGGCGCTGAATGCTGATGCGACGGAGAAAGTGACCTCCGTTCAGGAAATGCACGCGCAAATTAAAAAATAAGCGGCGGCAGCATTAGCCATTGTTTTAAAAACGGTTCCGGAAACGGAGCCGTTTTTTTATGCACTCAGTTCATTCCTGGGGGTATATTGCACGCCAGGGCGACTTTCAATGTAACAAGCAAGATTTGGCTCACACTAATGCGCCGCTAAGTTGCTTACTATTATTTAATTCCACAATTTCAATATGGTCTTGTTTTGTATTTGATGGACAGGGCATAGCAAGATTTTTAATTTGTGAAATGGTGTGCTTATGTGTGAAGAATATGTTGAAAAACCGCTTTACCTGTTGATCGCTGATTGGGTGATGGCAGAAAAGCGTTGGGTGAGTGCGAAAGAGATTGCGAAGCACTTTAATATGGATCACTGCAAAGCGATCAATACCGTCTCTTATATTCTCGCTGAGGTCGGGGAAATTAATTGCGAGACTAAGACTATCCCTAATCAACTGGAAGGTCGTGGATGTCAGTGCCAGCGACTGGTCAGAGTGACACACATTGATCCGCAACTGTATGCTCGTCTGGGGCATAGCGCGCAGGAGAAGATGGTCAACAAATCGCCGCGGATGTCGGCGGTGCCGCCGTCAGAACTGAACCGCGAGCAGAAATGGCAGATGATGCTGTCGAAAAGTATGCGTCGGTAATCTTTTGTTTGCCGGATGGCGCAGTGCCATCCGGCATGATTACATTGCCGATTTGGGCTTCACCTCGGTCGTGCCCTTCAGGCGCGGTCGGTTTGCTTCCACCGCCGTTAACGGCGACGTTTCCCGTAGCGATGCCCGACAGCGCACGGCGAGATCCTGATATTCCTGCGTATTCAGCCGTTTCCAGTACAGTTCCTGTTCGCTGACGTCACGAACGACGCGGGCCGGCGTGCCGACCAGCAACTGCCGCGAGGCACCGGTAAATCCGGCTTTGACGAAGCTCATGGCGGCGACAATGCTTTCGTCGCCGATCGTCGCACCGTCCATGATTACGCTGTTCATTCCGACCAGCGCGTCCCGGCCAATCACACAGCCGTGCAGGATGGCGCCGTGTCCGATGTGTCCGTTCTCACGTACCACCGTGTCCGTATCGCAGTAGCCATGCATGATGCAACCGTCCTGGAGGTTGGAACCCGCTTCGAGGATCAGGCGGCCATAGTCACCGCGCAGCGAGGCGAGCGGGCCGACGTAAACGCCAGCCCCCACGATCACATCGCCAATCAGTACCGCGCTGGGATGCACATACGCCTCGGGATGGACCACGGGAATTAAGCCTTCAAAGGCGTAGCAACTCATCGACATACCTCAATTGTTTTTTGCCGGATGGCGGCGTAAACGCCTTATCCGGCCTACAGGGCCGCGTATGTTTTGCCGGATGGCGGCGTAAACGCCTTATCCGGCCTACAGGACAGCGTATATTTTGCCGGATGGCGGCGTGAACGCCTTATCCGGCCTACAGGACAGCGTGTATTTTGCCGGATGGCGGTGTGAACATATGGGCGGCGTAGGCCTGATAAGCGCAGCGCCATCAGGCATTAGCGTCCCTTCCAGACCGGATCGCGTTTTTCAGCAAACGCCAGCGGCCCTTCGAACGCATCTTCAGAATGCAGCACGGAAGGATAGTGCTTCAGCACGCCGCTGCGGATGAAGCGATAAGCCTCTTCCACCGGCATTTCACTGGTTGCGCGGTAAATTTCTTTCAGTGCGGCGATCGCCAGCGGGGCGCTGTTCACCAGTTGTTGTGCCAGTTCACGTGCGCTGGCCATCAGCTCTTGCTGGCTGACCACGCGGTTGACTATCCCCCAGCGCTGAGCTTCTTGCGCATTCATGCGTCTGCCGGTCATGACCATTTCGTTGACGATTGCCGGGGGCAATATTTTCGGCAGGCGCAGAACGCCGCCGCTGTCCGGTACGATGCCAAGTTTGGCTTCAGGGAGCGCAAAACTGGCGTTATCGGCACAAACAATAAAGTCTGCCGCCAGCGCCAGTTCAAAGCCACCGCCGAAGGCATAGCCATTGACGGCGGCGATCACCGGTTTGTCGAGATTGAATATTTCGGTCAGACCCGCGAATCCACCAGGACCAAAATCTGCGTCCGGCGCTTCACCTTCCGCGGCGGCTTTTAAATCCCAGCCGGCGGAAAAGAATTTTTCACCCGCGCCAGTGACGATCGCCACGCGCAGTTCGGGATCGTCACGGAAATTAAGAAAAACCTCGCCCATTTGAAAACTGGTTTTTGCATCAATGGCATTCGCTTTTGGCCTGTCCAGCATAATTTCCAGAATCGGCCCATTGCGGGTTAAATGTAAAGATTCACTCATGGTTCATCTCCAAAAATAGGATGTCTGGCAGGGCTATTCCTGCCTGTAGGGTTATTTCAGATTTTTTTTGATTATTTTTCCTGAACAATTTCGCGGCAGGTCGGTTCTAATCTCCATAATTGAAGGGACTTTAAATTTCGCCATATTTTTTTCACAGAAGCTGAAAAATTCCTCTTCACTGAGCGTTTCACCTTCGTTGAGTACCACAAAAGCTTTTATTGCCTCATCGCGAATTGAATCTTTAATTCCGATAACGACAATGTCCTGAATTTTAGGATGTGCTGAAATAATATTTTCCAGCTCTACGCAGGAGACGTTTTCCCCTCCGCGCTTAATCATGTTGCAGCGGCGGTCGACGAAATAGAAAAAACCATCCTCATCGCGATAGCCGGAATCACCGGTATGCAGCCAGCCGGTTGGTTCAAGCGCTTTGGCCGTCGCGTCTGGTCTGCCGTAGTACTCTTTGAAAATCGTTTTACCCGGCACGCCCTTGATGCAGATTTCCCCAATTTCACCTGCGGGCAGCGCGCGGTTCTGCTCATCGCGAATTTCCGCTTCGTAACAAAAACCGGGGCGTCCGATGGAGGGCCAGCGTCGCTTATCGCCGGGGCGATCGCCGATGATGCCGACGATGGTTTCCGTCATGCCGTACGAGGTCAACAGACGCACCCCGAAGCGCTCAAGAAACGCGTCTTTTTCCTGCACCGACAGATTGAGGTAGTACATCACTTCCCGTAAGCGGTGCTCTTTGTCCAGCGGCGAGGCGGGTTGAACCATCAGCGTTCTGATCATCATCGGAATACATTCCGTGACGGTCGCACGGTATTTACGTATCTGTCCCCAAAAGGCGCGGGCGCTGTACTTCTCAATCAGCACAAAGGTTGCGCCTGCCGAAAAGGCGGCCATGGCGGCAGTGCACTGGCAGTCGATGTGAAACGCAGGCATCACCGTCAGGTAAACGTCGTCATCTCGCAGGGCGCATTGCCATGACGAGTAGTAGCCGGCAAAACGCAGGTTGTAGTGGGTGATCACCACCCCCTTAGGCCGGGAGGTGGTGCCGGAGGTAAACAGGATTTCGGCCATGTCGTCTGTGGACAACGCTGGGGTATCGCGCAATGTCGTCGGCTGCTGGTCCTTCAACGGCGTAAAATGGCTTACGCCGTCAGCCACCGGTAACGCCTCGCCAATCAGGCAGATATGGTTAAGCAGCGTTGCGTTTTCCTGTTGAATCTGGCGATACATCGGATAAAAAGCCGCGCTGGTCACCAGCAGCTGAACCTCGCTGTTTTGCAGGATCCACGTGCTTTCGTCGCGCAGCAGGCGGGCATTAATTGGCACCATGACCGCGCCAATTTTTGCCAGCCCGAACCAGCAAAAGAAAAACTCCGGGCAGTTATCCAGATGCAGGGCAACCTTATCGCCTTTGCGAATGCCCAACGCGTGGAAAAGGTTTGCCGTCCGATTGATTTCCTCGTTAAGCGAGGCGTAGCTGTACTGGCGCACGACCCCTTCACTGGATTCGCAAATCAGCGCCGTTTTACTGCCATATACCCCGGCCAGGTCGTCCCACATCTGACGTAGGTGTTGTCCGCCAACGATATCCATTGCACTCCTGTCCATCTTCACTGGCGAGGCGCTAACCAGACTGCCCGGTCAGCGCGTCGCGTTTAGTTCTCAACCTTGGCCAGACCTTTACTGACCAGTTCCTTAATGTCTGCGTCGGTGTAACCGATATTTTTCAGAATGGCGGCCGTATCCATGCCATGCGACGGCATGCCACGCCAGATTTTCCCTGGGTTGTTTTTGAATTTCGGCATGATGTTTGGCCCTTTGCAGGTGCGGCCATCCATCGTTTGCCACTGGGTGATGGATTCGCGGGCAACGTACTGCGGATTGCCTTCCAGTTCAGGAATGGTCAGCACTTTGGCGCAGGCGATGTTCAGCTCAGCGAAACGCGCCTGGACTTCCGCGATGGTGTGTGCGCCCAGCCACGCATCCAGTTTCTCTTCGACCAGCGGTCCGTACGGGCACTCGACGCGATGAATCAGCTGTGTTCCTTCCGGTACTTCCGGCGTACCGAGAATGTGGGCCAGGCCGATGTCTTTAAAGCATTCGGTGACCTGCGTAATCCCGACCAGCTCCATCACGATGTAGCCGTCGGCGCATTTATACAGCCCACAGCCGGCGTAGTAGGGGTCTTTACCTTTGGTCATACGTGGGCAAATTTCGCCGCCGTTGAAGTAATCCATCATGAAGTACTGGCCCATGCGCAGCATCACTTCGTACATTGCGACATCGATACTTTCGCCTTTGCCGGTTTCCCGCACCTTATGCAATGCCGCCAGCGCGGCAGTGGTGGCCGTCATGCCAGAGAAGTAGTCGGCGGTGTAGGGGAATGCGGGCATGGGCTGGTCGACGTCGCCGTTTTGGATCAGATAGCCGCTGAAGGCCTGAGCAATGGTGTTATAGGCCGGAAGGTTGGTGTACTCCTCAGTACCGTACTGGCCGAAGCCGGACAGGTGAGCGATAACCAGTTTCGGGTTATGTTGCCACAGGACGTCATCGGTAATTCCCCGACGGGCAAATGCCGGCCCTTTACTGGCCTCAATGAAGATATCGGTGGTTTCCATCAGCTTCAGAAACGCTTCCCGACCTTCATCTTTAAAAATATTCAGCGAGAGCGCGTGCAGATTACGCCGCGACAATTGCGGATAGTTTGGCTGAACGCGGATGGTATCGGCCCAGGCGACGTTTTCGATCCAGATAACTTCAGCGCCCCATTCGGCAAACATCTGTCCGGCGAACGGCCCGGCGATTTCGATCCCGGAGAAAACCACCCGTAGCCCGGCAAGCGGCCCAAAAGCCGGCATTGGTAGACGATCCATAAAATACTCCTGAATAATTTGTAGGCCTGATAAGACGCAAGGGTCGCCATCAGGCAATCGACGCCGGATGGCGGCGTAAACGCCTTATCCGGCCTACAAAACATGGGCCCGGTAAGCGCAGCGTCACCGGGCATGTCGCTGTCTTAACGGTATTGCTTCAGTACGGCACGGCCGAGTGTCAGGATCTGCATTTCGTCAGAGCCACCGGATACGCGGTCAACGCGCAGGTCACGCCAGAAGCGGGTGATACGGTGGTTGCCCGCAATCCCCACGCCGCCAAGGACCTGCATGGCGGTGTCCACCACGTCAAACGCGGCATTGGCGCAGAAGTATTTGCACATCGCCGCATCACCCGAGGTGATGGTGCCGTTGTCTGCTTTCCACGCCGCTTCCAGCAGCATGTTTTTCATGGAGTTTAATTTGATCGCCATATGGGCGAATTTCTCCTGGATCAACTGGAAACGACCGATGGTTTCACCAAACTGCACGCGCTGGTTGGCGTAGCGCGCGGCATCTTCAAAGGCGCACATTGCCGTACCGTAGTTGGTGAGGGCGACGAGGAAACGTTCGTGGTCGAACTCTTCTTTTACGCGGTTAAAGCCGTTACCTTCCCGACCGAACATGTCTTTTTCGTCCAGCTCGACATCGTCAAAGTTGATTTCACAGCAGCTGTCCATGCGCAGACCCAACTTCTCAAGTTTGTTGACCTTGATGCCGGGTTTACTCATGTCGACAAACCATTCGGTATAGATGGGTTTATCCGGGGAAGCGCCGTCTCTTGCCATGACCACGATATAAGGGGTGTAGGCGCTACTGGTGATAAAACACTTACTACCATTAAGATAAACCTTACCATTTTTACGGGTATAAGTGGTTTTCAAACTCCCAACATCCGATCCCGCTCCCGGTTCGGTGATGGCGGAGTTCCACATTTGTTTCCCCGTTCCCTGGAACGCCATGATTTTATCGATCTGCTCCTGGGTACCTTCGCGCAGGAAGGTATTAAAACCGCCCGGCAACTGGTACAGCACGTACGTAGGCGCGCCGAGGCGTCCCAACTCCATCCAGACGGCAGCCACGGTGACGAATCCGGCTTCCAGGCCGCCATGTTCTTCCGGGATCAGCAGGCTATCGATGCCCATATCCGCCAGCGCTTTCACGAAACGCTCCGGATACACGCTGTCGCGATCGCACTCGGCAAAATAGGCTTCCCAGTTCTCACTGGCCATCAGTTCACGAATACCGGCGACAAACAGTTCCTGCTCATCATTGAAATTGAAATCCATCTTCTAACCTCTATGTCATGGGGTAATTAGGTTTATTTATCTTTCCAGTGCACTTTGGCGTCTTTGATAAAGGAGAGCGTCACCATAATGTTGACGAAGAACAGCGGGCAGCCCCCGGCGATAATCGCGGTTTGTATCGGCTTCAGGCCGCCGAGCGCCAGCAGCACGATGCCAATCACGCCGACCAGCACGGACCAGCCGATACGCACCAGCAGCGGTGGCTCTTCGCCATCGCGAACTTCACGACAGGTCGACATCGCCAGGGTGTAAGAACAGGCGTTGATCAATGTGACGGTGGCAATAAAGCAGAGGATAAAGAATCCCCACATCGTGGCGGTGCTGAGCGGTAGGGCGGCCCAGGTTTCGATAATTGCGCGCGGCACGCCGTGATCGGCAATCAGTTGCGGAATGTTGATGATGTTTTTATCCATCAGCAGCAGGGTGTTACTGCCCAGCACTGTCCACAGGATCCAGGTCGATGCCGTCAGGCCCAACACCATGCCGAAGCACAGTTCGCGCACGGTACGACCGCGAGAGATACGCGCCAGGAAGATACTCATCTGGATGGCGTAAATCACCCACCATGCCCAGTAGAAGACCGTCCAGCCCTGCGGGAAACCGCCTTTGCCGATGGCATCGGTATAGAACAGCATGCGTGGCAGGTACATCAGCAGCATCCCGACGGAGTCGGTGAAGTAGTTCATGATGAAGCTGGCACCGCTGACGATGAATACCCAGCCGAGCATCAGGAAGCTCAAATAGCTGCGCACGTCGCTGGCGATTTTGACCCCTTTTTGCAGGCCGCAGGCCACGCAAATGGCGTTCAAAATTATCCAGCAGGTGATGATGATAGCGTCAAGTTCCAGGGTGTGCGGAATACCAAACAGCCACTGCATGCACTCGGTCACCAGCGGCGTCGCCAGCCCAAGGCTGGTTCCCATCGCGAAGATCAGCGCCACCAGGTAGAAGTTATCAACGATAGTGCCGAATAGCCCTTTCGCATGTTTTTCGCCAACCAGTGGAACCAATGTTGAACTTGGGCGAATAACGTCCATTTTGCGTACAAAGAAGAAGTAGGCGAAGGCCACGGAAAGGAAGCTGTACGTTGCCCACGGCAGCGGCCCCCAGTGGAACAGGCTGTAGGCCAGACCTATCTCTTTCGCCGGCGTTGAGCCCGGCGTCAGCGCGAACGGCGGCGTGGAGATGTAGTAGTAAATCTCTATCGATCCCCAGAACAGCACGGCGGCTGAGGTACAGGAGGCGAACATCATGAAAATCCAGCTGGCGGTGCTGAACTCCGGTTTCTCGTCACCTAATTTCTTTTTCGCGTAGGGGCCAAACACCAGCCAGAACCAGCCGATGAGCATAATGACCATATACCACTCAAATGCCCATCCCCAGACATTGGTGACATAACTGAAGACGGCATTAATAACGACGTTTGCGGCATCGAGATCGCGTACCGTTAGCCAGCAAAGTATCCCGACTATTATTAGTGGCGGGAAAAAAACCTTTGGCTCAATTCCAGACTTTCTTTTTTCATTTTTCATGAGTGAATTCCAGGTTGAAAACGAAATTTATTTAGCGTTCCCGTTTGTTTTATTTTTGTTTATTTTTATTAAATATTTGTTGATACCCGTTTAACCTCAGGACGCGTTGGCAAGTAACTCATAATGGGTATTCATTTTGCGGCATTCTGTAACGTTCGTCACACTTCTGGGTTGGGGCGTTTTGGCGTCAAAATTACAATAAAATAAATATAAATCATTGGGTTAATGATGTGATTGTTCGGTTTTACATCGTTTGTCGTTCAATATTGGTGATCTGCCAGGCAATATTGAAAATCTTTCTTTTTGGCGCTGGGTTTCAATATTGGTGAGGCGCTTAACAATATTGAAAGTTGCGAATATCAGTGTGTGACATTTTCAATATTGGTGATTATGGTTTTATTTCCGAATTAAAGAGCGTGATATCTGTATTTAACACCGCCGATATAAATACGTTTCCTTCATGATATCTGGAGATGCAATGAAGATAATTACTTGCTACAAGTGTGTACCTGATGAACAGGATATTGTCGTCAATCACGCAGATGGTTCATTAGATTTCAGCAAAGCAGATGGCAAAATCAGCCAGTACGATCTGAACGCGATTGAAGCGGCCTGTCAGTTGAAACAGCAGGCCAGCGATGCGCAGGTGATTGCCCTGAGCGTGGGAGGCAAAGCGTTAACCAACGCAAAAGGGCGTAAGGATGTTCTCTCCCGCGGTCCGGACGAACTGGTGGTGGTCATTGACGACCAGTTCGAGCAGGCGCTGCCACAGCAGACCGCTGCGGCGCTGGCCGCTGCCGCACAAAAGTCGGGATTTGACCTGATGATTTGCGGCGATGGCTCTTCCGATCTCTACGCGCAGCAGGTCAGCCTGCTGGTGGGTGAAACACTGAACATTCCCGCCATCAACGGCGTGAGCAAAATCCTCTCCCTGACAGAAAGCACGCTGACCGTTGAACGTGAACTGGAGGATGAAATCGAAACGCTGAGCATCCCTCTTCCGGCGGTCGTGGCCGTCTCCACCGACATTAACTCCCCACAAATTCCGTCCATGAAAGCCATTCTGGGGGCGGCGAAAAAACCGGTTCAGGTCTGGTCAGCGGCCGATATTGGCTTCAGCGGCGGGGACGCGTGGTCCACACAAACGGTGGCCGCGCCAAAACAACGTGAGCGCCAGCGCATTGTGATTGAAGGCGATGGTGAAGATCAGATTGCTGCGTTTGCCGATAGCCTGCGCAAAATCATTAATTAAGAAGGGGATGTTATGAGCAAGTTTTCCAGCGTCTGGGTATTCAGCGATACCGCGTCTCGTCTGCCGGAACTGATGAGCGGCGCGCAGGTTTTAGGTGAACAGGTTAACGCATTTGTGCAAAACGCCGACGAGGCGACCACCGCCATTCAGTTGGGCGCGCATCACGTCTGGCAACTGAGCGGCAAACCGGACGATCGCATGGTGGAAGACTATGCGCACGTGATGGCACAGACCGTTCGTCAGCAGAGCGATTCTGGCCTCGTGCTGCTGCCTAACACGCGTCGTGGCAAACTGCTGGCGGCAAAACTGGGCTATCGCCTTGCGGCAGCGGTCTCTAATGACGCCAGCGCGGTAACACAGCAGGATGGCCGGGCGACGGTCAAACATATGGTGTATGGCGGTCTGGCGATGGGTGAAGAGACGCTCTCTACGCCGTTTGCGGTACTGACGCTCAGCAGCGGCACCTTTGAGGCGCAGCAACTGGATGCCGCACGCAGCGGCGAGACGCACAGCGTGGCATGGCAGGCGCCGGAGATTACCGTCACGCGCACCGCCACCCAACCACGTCAGAGTAACAGCGTCGATCTCGATAAAGCCCGACTGGTGGTCAGCGTCGGACGCGGCATAGGCAGCAAAGAGAATATCTCACTGGCGCAAGCGCTGTGCCAGGCCATTGGCGCAGAACTGGCTTGTTCGCGCCCGGTCGCCGAAAACGAGAAGTGGATGGAGCATGAGCGCTACGTCGGGATCTCGAACCTGATGCTCAAACCGGAACTGTACCTGGCGGTGGGGATCTCCGGGCAGATCCAGCACATGGTGGGGGCGAACGGCGCGCAGACCATTTTTGCCATCAACAAAGACAAAAATGCGCCGATCTTTCAGTATGCGGATTACGGCATTGTCGGCGACGCGCTGAAGATCCTGCCCGCGCTGACGACCGCACTGGCACGCTAATCCATTCAGGCAGGGAGTACGTATGTCCGAAGATATCTTTGATGCCATCATCGTGGGCGCCGGGCTTGCCGGTTCCGTCGCGGCCCTGGTGCTCGCCCGTGAAGGGGCCCAGGTGTTGGTTATCGAGCGCGGAAATTCCGCTGGCGCGAAGAATGTTACCGGTGGGCGCATTTACGCCCACAGCCTGGAGCGCATTATTCCAGGCTTTGCTGAGCAGGCCCCTGTTGAGCGGGTCATCACCCATGAAAAGCTTGCTTTTATGACCGATAACGGGGCGATGACCGTGGACTATCTCAACGGTGAAAAGGCGGGCCCGTCGCAGGTCTCTTATTCGGTGTTGCGCAGTAAATTTGACGCCTGGCTGATGGCGCAGGCGGAAGAAGCTGGCGCGCAGTTGATCACCGGGATCCGCGTGGATAACGTCGTGCAGCGTGACGGTAAAGTGGTTGGCGTGGAAGCGGACGGCGACATCATTGAATCCAGGGTGGTCATCCTCGCCGATGGCGTCAACTCCCTGCTGGCAGAAAAATTGGGGATGGCGAAACGCGTTGAGGCGGCGCACGTGGCGGTCGGCGTGAAAGAGCTGATCGAACTGCCGAAGTCGGTGATTGAAGATCGCTTCCAGTTGCAGGGTAACGAAGGGGCGGCCTGTCTGTTCGCCGGATCGCCCACGGATGGCCTGATGGGCGGTGGCTTCCTCTATACCAACGAAAACACCCTGTCACTGGGGCTGGTGTGCGGTCTTCATCACTTGAAAGAGGCGAAAAAATCAGTCCCGCAAATGCTGGAAGATTTCAAGCAGCATCCGGCGGTTGCGCCGCTGATCGCGGGTGGCAAGTTGGTGGAGTACGCCGCGCACGTGGTGCCGGAAGCAGGAATGAACATGCAGCCTGAACTGGTGGGCGACGGCGTGCTGATTGCCGGCGACGCGGCGGGCATGTGTATGAACCTCGGCTTTACGATTCGCGGGATGGATCTCGCGGTGGCGGCTGGCGAAGCGGCGGCGAAAACGGTGCTCTCCGCCATGCAAAGCAACGACTTTAGCCGTCAGGGGCTGGCGAAGTATCGCCAGCATCTCGACAACGGTCCGATGCGCGATATGCGCATGTACCAGCGGCTGCCCGCGTTCCTCGATAACCCGCGCATGTTTACCCGTTATCCGGAAATGGTCGTCGGTATCGCACGCGACCTCTTTACCGTCGACGGCAGTGCGCCGGTGCCGATGCGTAAGAAGATCCTGCGCCATGCGAAGAAGGTGGGCTTCATCAACCTGATGAAGGATGGCATTAAAGGAGTGACCGTATTATGACTTCTCCCGTCAACGTGGACGTCAAACTGGGCGTCAACAAATTCAATGTCGATGAAGCGCATCCGCACATCATCATGAAGGCGGTACCGGACAAACAGGTGCTGGAGGTGTTGATCAAGGCCTGTCCGGCAGGGTTATACAAAAAGCAGGATGATGGCAGCGTGCGCTTTGATTACGCCGGATGTCTGGAGTGCGGCACCTGTCGGATCCTGGGACTCGATACGGCGCTGGAGAAGTGGGAATACCCGCGCGGCACCTTCGGCGTGGAGTTCCGTTACGGTTAAACCGGGTGCCGGATGGCGGCTTCGCCTTATCCGGCCTACAGGGGGTTATGTAGGCCTGATAAGCGCAGCGCCATCAGGCAGTTAAGCACTAATGCCGAATGTCGGCAAACAGGACATCGCCATGCAACAGCCCAGGAACTTTGATGATATTCAGTTCTCCTCTATTCACCGCAGGATCATGCTGTGGGGAAGCGGTGGCCCGTTTCTGGACGGTTATGTGCTGGTGATGATTGGCGTTGCGCTGGAACAGCTCACGCCAGCGCTGAAGCTGGATGCCGACTGGATTGGTTTGCTGGGTGCGGGAACGCTGGCCGGGCTGTTTATCGGCACTTCTCTGTTTGGTTATATCTCGGATAAAGTAGGGCGGCGCAAAATGTTTCTCATCGATATCATCGCCATCGGGGTGATATCGGTAGCCACCATGTTTGTCTCGTCCCCGGCTGAGCTACTGGTGATGCGGGTGCTGATTGGCGTCGTGATTGGCGCAGATTATCCTATCGCCACCTCGATGATTACCGAGTTTTCCAGCACGCGGCAACGCGCCTTCTCGATCAGTTTTATTGCGGCGATGTGGTACGTCGGCGCGACCTGTGCCGATCTGGTGGGTTACTGGCTGTATGACGTCGAAGGCGGCTGGCGCTGGATGCTCGGGAGCGCGGCGATCCCCTGTCTTTTGATCCTGATCGGTCGCTTTGATTTGCCCGAATCCCCGCGCTGGCTGCTGCGCAAAGGGCGGGTCAAAGAGTGCGAAGCGATGATGATTAAGCTGTTCGGCGAGCCGGTGGCGTTTGATGAAGACACGACGCAGGAGACGCGCTTTTTGCAGCTGTTCAATCGTCGCCACTTTCCGTTTGTGCTGTTTGTCGCGGCGATCTGGACCTGTCAGGTGATCCCCATGTTTGCCATTTACACCTTTGGTCCGCAGATTGTCGGTCTGTTGGGGCTGGGTGCCGGGAAGAGCGCGGCGCTGGGTAACGTAGTGATCAGCCTGTTCTTTATGCTGGGCTGTATCCCGCCGATGTTCTGGCTGAACAGTGCGGGGCGGCGACCGCTGCTGATTGGCAGCTTCGTGATGATGACGCTGGCGCTGGCGGTGCTGGGGCTGATCCCGGAAATGGGTATCTGGCTGGTGGTGACGGCATTCGCGGTATACGCCTTTTTCTCCGGCGGTCCGGGTAATCTACAGTGGCTCTATCCCAATGAACTGTTCCCGACCGATATTCGCGCCTCCGCCGTGGGGGTGATCATGTCGTTGAGCCGCATTGGCACCATTCTCTCCACCTGGGCATTGCCGATCTTCATTACTAAATACGGTATCAGCCAGGTGATGCTGATGGGGGCGGGGATCTCGTTGGTCGGGCTGCTGGTCTCCATTGCCTTTGCGCCAGAAACGCGCGGCCTGACGCTTGCTCAGACCAGTACGATGACGATTCGCAGGAAACCGTTGTCTTAAGGTGAACCTTCAGAGTGTTCTGTATTTGCCCTCAGCGTCAGTCAGTGCGTCTACAGTTAATGGGTATATCACTGAAAATGACTGAAAAGCAGGGAGAACACCATGCAAAAGAAACTGTTGATCGCTTCCATTTTTGCCGCAGCAACCGTCTTCACCGTCGCCGGCTGCTCTTCGAACCAGGCTGTACGGACGACCGATGGCCGAACCATTGTCACCGATGGTAAACCGCAGGTGGATGACGACACGGGCCTGGTCTCCTACAAAAACGCGGAAACTGGCCAGACGGAGCAAATTAACCGCGATCAGGTGAAAAATATGAGCGAGCTGGATAACTAGTTCAGTTTTGTCCATTTGTCTGCTCAATAATATTCACTATTAGCCTGTTGGATTACTGACTACACTCTCTTATAAAACAGAGTGGTAAAATAACAGGCTTATCATGATTCTCATTATTTATGCGCATCCTTATCCGCAGCATTCGCATGCGAATAAACGGATGCTTGAGCAGGCAAGGACGCTGGAAGGCGTCGAGGTTCGTTCGCTCTATCAACTCTATCCTGACTTCAATATCGATATCGCTGCGGAACAAGAGGCGCTCTCTCGCGCTGATCTGATCGTCTGGCAGCACCCCATGCAATGGTACAGCGTTCCCCCCTTACTCAAACTGTGGATGGATAAAGTGCTTTCCCACGGCTGGGCCTATGGTCACGGCGGGACAGCGCTGCGCGGTAAACCGGTGATGTGGGCGGTGACCACCGGCGGCGGCGATAATCACTTCGATATCGGTTCGCACCCAGGCTTTGATGTGCTCTCACAGCCGCTCCAGGCGACGGCGATTTACTGTGGGCTCAACTGGCTTCCACCGTTTGCGATGCACTGTACGTTTATCTGTGATGACGAAACGCTGCAGGCGCAGGCGCGTCATTACAAGCAACGACTGATGGAATGGCAGGAGGCGCACAATGGATAGCCATACGCTCATACAGGCGCTGATTTATCTTGGGTCGGCGGCGCTGATCGTGCCGATTGCCGTCCGGCTGGGCTTAGGCTCGGTGCTGGGTTACCTCATCGCGGGCTGCATCATCGGCCCCTGGGGTTTACGTCTGGTAACGGATGCCGAATCTATTCTGCACTTTGCCGAAATCGGCGTGGTGCTGATGCTGTTCGTCATTGGCCTGGAACTCGATCCCCAGCGGCTATGGAAACTGCGCGCCTCGGTGTTTGGCGGCGGCGCGCTACAGATGGTGGTCTGCGGCGGCCTGATTGGTCTGTTCTGTATGTTCCTCGGCCTGCGCTGGCAGGTGGCGGAACTGATTGGTATGACGCTGGCGCTCTCCTCCACGGCGATTGCCATGCAGGCGATGAATGAGCGCAACCTGACTGTTTCGCAGATGGGGCGCAGCGCCTTTGCCGTGCTGCTGTTCCAGGATATCGCGGCGATTCCACTGGTGGCGATGATCCCGCTACTGGCAACAAGTGGCGCGTCGACCACGCTCGGGGCGTTCGCGCTGTCGGCACTGAAAGTCGCTGGCGCGCTGGTGCTGGTGGTGCTGTTGGGGCGCTATGTGACCCGTCCGGCGCTGCGTTTCGTTGCGCGTTCTGGCCTGCGCGAAGTGTTCAGCGCCGTGGCGCTGTTTCTGGTTTTTGGCTTCGGGCTGTTGCTTGAAGAAGTGGGACTGTCGATGGCGATGGGGGCGTTCCTGGCTGGCGTATTGCTGGCAAGTTCAGAGTATCGCCACGCGCTGGAAAGCGATATCGAGCCGTTTAAGGGGCTGCTGCTGGGGCTGTTTTTCATCGGCGTCGGCATGTCTATCGATTTCGGGACGTTTATCGATAATCCGCTACGTATCATTATTCTGCTGGTCGGCTTCCTGGTGATTAAAACCGGGGTGCTGTGGCTGATTGCTCGTCCTTTACAGGTGCCGAATAAACAGCGTCGCTGGTTTGCGGTACTGCTCGGGCAGGGCAGTGAGTTCGCGTTTGTGGTCTTTGGTGCGGCGCAGATGGCGAACGTGCTCGATCCGCAATGGGCGAAAGCACTGACGCTGGCGGTCGCGCTGTCGATGGCAGCGACGCCGATTTTCTTGGTCATCCTCACGCGAATGGAGAAATCGGCCGCGGGTGAAGAACGGGAAGCTGATGAAATTGATGAAGAGCAGCCGCGCGTGATTATTGCCGGGTTTGGGCGCTTCGGGCAAATCACCGGCCGTTTGCTGCTCTCCAGCGGCGTGAAGATGGTGGTTCTCGATCACGATCCGGACCACATCGAGACGCTGCGTAAATTCGGCATGAAGGTGTTCTACGGCGATGCAACCCGGATGGATCTGCTGGAGTCCGCCGGGGCATCGAAAGCGGAAGTGCTGATTAACGCCATTGACGATCCGCAAACCAGCCTGGAGTTGACGGAGATGGTAAAAATCCATTTCCCGAACCTGCAAATTATTGCGCGGGCGCGCGATGTCGATCATTACATTCGCCTGCGCCAGGCGGGTGTGGATCAACCGGAACGTGAAACGTTTGAAGGCGCACTTAAAACCGGACGTCTGGCGCTGGAAAGCCTCGGGCTTGGCCGTTATGAAGCGCGTGAACGCGCTGACCTGTTCCGCCGCTTTAATACGCAAATGGTGGAAGAAATGGCGAAAGGTGAGGACGACGCCATCTCCCGGGCGGCGGTCTATAAACGAACCAGCGCGATGTTGAGCGAAATCATCACCGAGGATCGCGAACATCTGTCGCTCATTCAGCGCCATGGCTGGCAGGGAACCGACGAAGGTAAGCATACTGGAGACGTTGCCGATGAACCGGAAGTTAAACCGTCAACCTGAGTCAAAAATGTGATGTACTGCAAACTTTACTGTTAATTGATTGTTTTTGAACTACTGTAATGCCGGGAGTCCACTGCGAAGTCGTGGACTCGCCAGCAGATCGGAAAATTTTCGTGCTCTTCTTCTGTTCGTTAGTCGACGAAAGATTGCTCTTTCCGTATAGTGGCGACAATTTTTTTTGCTTCCGGGAAATATTCAATGATCAGTCTGATTGCTGCGTTAGCGGTAGATCGCGTTATTGGCATGGAAAACGCCATGCCGTGGAATCTACCTGCTGATCTCGCCTGGTTTAAACGTAATACGTTAAATAAACCTGTCGTTATGGGGCGCCATACCTGGGAATCCATCGGCCGACCGTTGCCGGGACGTAAGAACATCGTCATCAGCAGCCAGCCGGGTACTGACGATCGCGTGCAGTGGGTTAAATCGGTTGATGAAGCGATTGCGGCCTGCGGTGATGCGCCAGAAATTATGGTGATTGGTGGGGGTCGTGTGTACGAGCAGTTCCTGCCAAAAGCGCAGAAACTGTATCTGACGCACATCGACGCGGAAGTGGAAGGGGATACGCATTTCCCGGACTACGAGCCGGACGACTGGGAATCGGTGTTCAGTGAGTTTCACGACGCTGACGGGCAGAACTCACACAGCTATTGTTTCGAAATTCTGGAACGCCGCTAAGTGATGAGTGCCGGATGGCGACGCTTAGCGTCTTATCCGGCCTACAAACCATCTCGTAGGCCTGATAAGCGCAGCGCCACCAGGCAAAACAGATCAGGCGTTAACGGCTTCGCCTTCATCCAGATCCATCTGTCGGTTTGACGGCTGAACAAAGTACTGCTTATCTTCCCAGCGCAGGCAGGTTAAATTTCCTCCCCAGCAGCATCCGGTATCCAGCGCATAGATCCCCTCCGGCGTCCCTTTTCCTTCCAGAGAAGCCCAGTGACCAAACGCGATGCTGTAAGCCTCGCTGACGGGCCCAGGAATGGCAAACCACGGTTTCAACGGTGCGGGGGCATCCTCCGGGGACTCTTTGCTGTACATATCCAGTTGCCCGTTCGGGAAGCAGTAACGCATCCGGGTAAAAGCATTGGTGATAAAGCGCAGGCGTGCCAGTCCGGTCAGCTCCGGCGTCCAGTTATTCGGCATGTCGCCATACATGGCATCGAGGAAGAAGGGGTAAGAGTCGCTCGACAGCACCGCTTCGACATCACGCGCGCACTCTTTGGCGGTCTGCAAATCCCACTGCGGCGTGATACCCGCATGCGCCATTACCAGCTTCTTCTCTTCATCTATCTGCAACAGCGGCTGACGGCGCAGCCAGTTGAGCAGTTCGTCCGCGTCCGGTGCTTCCAGCAGCGGGCTCAGACGGTCTTTCGGTTTGTTGCGACTGATACCCGCAAAAACCGCCAGCAGATGCAGATCGTGGTTGCCAAGCACCAGACGAACACAGTCGCCGAGTGATTTCACATAACGCAGCACGTCCAGTGAGCCGGGGCCACGGGCGACCAGATCGCCGGTTAACCACAAGGTATCGTTTTCGGGCGTAAAATTGACTTGTTGCAGCAATGCGATCAGCTCATCGTAGCAACCGTGAACGTCGCCAATAAGGTATGTTGCCATAGTTATTGTTTTAATGAATAAGAGTGGAAACGGCGAGTCGGAAAACCGGAATATCGATGGTAAAGGCGACGCCGTTCTCATCAATCATTTCGTAATGACCCTGCATGGTGCCCAGCGGCGTTTCAATAACGGCACCGCTGGTGTACTGGTACTCTTCGCCAGGTTCAATGTGCGGCTGAACGCCGACCACACCTTCTCCCTGGACTTCGGTTTCTCGGCCATGACCGTTGGTTATCAACCAATAGCGTCCCAGTAGCTGCACGGGCGCTCGCCCCAAATTGCGGATGGTTACGGTGTAGGCAAAAACGTAACGTTCATCATCAGGTGAGGATTGCGCCTCAATATAGACGCTCTGGACCTGAATACACACTCGGGGCGAATTGATCATGCTTAACTCTCCTTCGATGGCGCGTTTTCTGACAGATAGTTCGCCATCTGGCAGTACTGCGCGACAGAGATATTTTCCGCTCGCATTGCCGGGTCAATACCCAGTTCCGTTAAGACCTCAACGCTGAACACATTGCCGAGGCTATTACGAATCGTTTTACGGCGCTGGTTGAACGCTTCTGTGGTGATGCGGCTCAACAGGCGAATATCTTTTACCGGATAGGGCATCGTGGTGTGCGGTACCAGTCGCACCACGGCGGAATCCACTTTTGGCGGCGGTGTGAAAGCGGATGGCGGCACTTCAAGCACCGGGATCACGTTGCAATAATATTGCGCCATCACGCTTAAGCGACCATACGCCTTACGGTTTGGTCCTGCAACCAGACGATTCACCACTTCTTTCTGCAACATAAAGTGCATATCGGCTATGGCATCAGTATAGCTAAACAGGTGGAACATCAGCGGCGTAGAGATGTTATAGGGCAGGTTGCCGAACACGCGCAGCGGTTGTCCCATCTTTTCAGACAATTCGCCAAAATTCATGGTCATGGCGTCCTGCTGATAGATAGTCAGCTTGGGTCCCAGGAAAGGATGTGTTTGCAGACGAGCGGCCAGATCGCGGTCAAGTTCAATGACCGTCAGCGCATCCAGACGTTCGCCAACCGGCTCCGTCAGCGCAGCCAGACCGGGGCCGATTTCGACCATCGCCTGACCTTTTTGCGGGTTAATGGCGGAGACAATACTGTCGATCACAAACCGATCGTTGAGGAAGTTTTGCCCGAAGCGTTTACGGGCTAAGTGGCCCTGATGGACTCGATTATTCATTGGGTATTAACAATCATTTTGATGGCGAGATTAAGCGCCGTAATAAAACTGCCGACATCAGCTTCACCCCGACCCGCCAGTTCAAGCGCGGTGCCGTGATCAACCGAGGTACGAATAAAGGGCAGGCCCAACGTGATATTCACGCCGCGACCAAATCCCTGGTATTTTAGCACGGGGAGGCCCTGATCGTGGTACATTGCCAGCACAGCATCGGCATGTTGCAGATATTTAGCCTGAAACAGTGTGTCAGCGGGTAGCGGACCCATCAATTTCATCCCCTGGGCGCGTAGCGCGTCAAGCACCGGAATGATTGTGTCATTCTCCTCGCTGCCCATATGCCCCCCTTCACCGGCATGTGGGTTCAGACCACAGACCAGCACGCGCGGATCGTCCACACCAAATTTGGTGCGCAGATCGTGATGCAAAATGCCAATCACTTCGTGCAGCAACGCGGGGGTAATGGCGTCAGCGACGTCGCGCAGCGGCAGATGGGTGGTCGCCAGCGCCACGCGTAACTCTTCGGTCGCCAGCATCATCACGACTTTTTTCGCCTGCGAACGCTCTTCAAAAAACTCGGTGTGACCGGTGAAAGGCACGCCCGCGTCGTTGATAACGCCTTTATGCACGGGACCCGTAATCAGCGCGGCAAATTCACCTTGCAAACAGCCGTCACAGGCGCGGGCCAACGTCTGCACCACATACTCGCCATTTTCCACGGCTAACTGCCCGGGAACGACAGGCGCACGAAGTGCGACGGGTAACAGCATAAGCGTGCCGGCAGCCTGCGGTTTGGCAGGGCTTTGTGGGGAGTAGGGGTGTAGCGTGAGGGGAAGACCGAGCATTGCCGCCCGGTCGGCCAGTACCGTGGCATCGGCGCAAACCACCAGTTCAACGGGCCAGTCGCGCTGGGCAAGTTGAACGACAAGATCCGGACCAATCCCGGCGGGCTCGCCGGGAGTGATCACAACACGTTGAGCAACCGTCATTAATTGCTCAGGATTTTAACGTAAGCGCTGGCGCGCTGTTCCTGCATCCAGGTTGCGGCTTCTTCCGAGAACTTCCTGTTCATCAGCATACGGTAAGCACGATCTTTCTGCGCGGCGTCGGTTTTATCAACGTTACGCGTATCCAGCAGTTCGATCAGGTGCCAACCGAAAGAGGAGTGCACCGGTGCGCTCATCTGGCCTTTGTTCATGCGGGTTAACGCATCGCGGAATGCCGGATCGAAAATGTCCGCAGCAGCCCAGCCCAGATCGCCGCCCTGGTTAGCCGAGCCCGGATCCTGAGAGAACTCTTTCGCTGCGGCAGCAAAGGTGGTTTTACCACTCTTGATATCCGCTGCGATCTGCTCAAGCTTCAGACGCGCCTGCTGGTCGGTCATGATAGGCGACGGCTTCAGCAGAATATGACGAGCGTGAACTTCGGTCACGGAGATGCTCTGGCTCTGGCCGCGCATATCGTTCACTTTCAGGATATGGAAACCGACACCGGAACGAATCGGGCCAATAATATCACCTTTCTTCGCGGTGCTCAGCGCCTGGGCAAAAATGCCCGGCAGTTCCTGAATACGACCCCAACCCATCTGGCCGCCTTTCAGCGCCTGCTGGTCAGCAGAATAGGTGATCGCCAGTTTGCCGAAGTCGCTGCCGTTACGGGCTTGCTCAACAATGGAACGCGCCTGGGATTCTGCGTCGTTCACCTGGTCAGACGTTGGGTTTTCCGGCAGCGGGATCAGGATGTGGCTCAGATTCAGCTCCGTGCTGGCATCATTTTGATTGCCAACCTGTTGCGCCAGCGCATCGACTTCCTGCGGCAGGATCGTCACGCGGCGGCGCACTTCGTTGTTACGCACTTCAGAGATGAGCATCTCTTTACGGATCTGATTACGATAGGTTGAGTAGCTCAGGCCATCATAAGCCAGACGGCTGCGCATCTGATCCAGCGTCATGTTGTTCTGTTTAGCGATATTGGCAATCGCCTGATCAAGCTGTTCGTCAGAGATTTTTACGCCCATCTTCTGACCCATCTGCAGGACAATCTGATCCATGATCAGACGTTCCAGGATCTGATGACGCAGCGTAGCGTCGTCCGGAAGTTGTTGACCTGCCTGGTTGGCGTTCAGTTTGACAGACTGCATCAGGCCATCAACATCGCTTTCCAGTACGACACCGTTATTTACGACGGCTGCGACTTTATCGACTACCTGCGGGGCAGCGAAACTGGTATTCGCGATCATGGCGATACCGAGAAGCAGCGTTTTCCAGTTCTTCATACTTTTTCCATTTCAATTAACCGCACTGCGGATTACGTGGTAAATCAATCAGATCACAAAGAGTTTTGATATGGCAAAATGTTGGAACGCAACATCTCGCTCGTGCCGAGACCGTAGTTGGAACTCAGGCCGCGAAGTTCGATGTTAAAGCCAATCACGTTGTCATATACCGCGTGTTCTTTATCGCTATCCCAACCGTTCAGCTTACGCTCGTAACCGACGCGAATTGCATAACAGCAGGAGTTGTACTGCACACCTAACATTTGGTCGGCAGGTTTATTCACATTCGTATCAAAATAATAAGCGCCGACAATGGACCAGCGGTCAGCAATCGGCCAACTGGCAACGGTACCGATCTGGCTGATCCCGTTTTTGTACTGTTCAGCTTTCCAGCGATTATCCTCACTGTTCCTTGGCAATGTCGCCTGAATATACTCCGGGCTGGCGTAACGGTAATTCAACTGTATGAGGCGGTCTTCATCGCGACGGTATTCAAGACTGGAGCTGCTGGTGGCGACGCTGTCCAGACGAGTGTCGTACTGAATGCCGCCGCGCAGACCCCAGCGATCCGAAATACGCCAGTAGGTGTCACCTGCCCATACTAACGAACCTGTCTGATCATCGTTCTCCCATTGGATATTGTCATCGCCGGTGCGAGACTCCGTGAAATAGTAGATTTGACCAACGGAAACGTTAAAACGTTCAACGGCAGCGTCATCATAAACGCGAGATGTGACGCCGGTCGTGACCTGGTTAGCGGAAGCAATACGGTCCAGACCGCCATAGCTGCGGTCACGGAACAGGCCGGTATAGTCAGATTGCAGCAGGGAAGAGTCGTAGTTGTAAATGCCGCTCTGGTCACGATACGGCACGTACAGGTACTGCGCGCGCGGCTCCAGCGTCTGGGTGTAACCCGGCGCGAGCATATTCATATCCCGTTCAAAGACCATCTTACCGTCGACTTTAAACTGCGGCATCACGCGGTTGGCGTTATCATCCAACTGAGTATTTTTAGGGTTATTATTATACCAGTCCAGATTGGTCTGCTGATAGTGGGTCGCCAGCAGCTTCGCTTCGGTGTTGATGCTGCCCCACTGGTTTGACAGCGGCAGGTTGATGGTCGGCTCCAGGTGCAGACGCGTCGCTTCCGGCATGTTGTCATTGGTATTCACAAAATGCACGGCCTGACCGTAAATGCGGGTATCAAACGGACCCAGATCGTTCTGGTAGAAGTTGACGTCTAACTGCGGCTGCGCGGAATAGCTTTTGCTGTTTGCCGTATCGAACACCTGGAACTGCTTGGTAGAGACCGTCGCGTCAAAGTTCTGCACCGCGTAGCCCACGCTGAATTTCTGCGTGGCGTAACCGTCGGTACTGGAACCGTACTTGTTATCGAAATCGTTAAAGTAGCTGGAGTCACTGACCTTGGTGTAGTTGACGTTGAAACGCCACACCTGATCCATGACACCCGAGTGTTGCCAGTAGAATAACCAGCGGCGCGAGTTGTCATCCTTCGGGTGCTCATCGCTGTAGACGCGGTCGGAATTGAGATAGTCGAACTCCATCAGGCCAGCGCCCGCCTGACTCAGGTAACGGAATTCGTTCTCCCACATCACCCCGCCACGACGGTGCATATAGTGCGGCGTCAGGGTCGCATCCATGTTTGGCGCGATGTTCCAGTAATACGGCAGATAGAACTCAAAATAGTTCTTCGACGAATACTTGGCGTTGGGGATCAGGAAACCGGAGCGGCGTTTATCCCCCACCGGCAACTGCAAATACGGACTGTAAAAAACAGGAACCGGACCCAGCTTAAAGCGGGCGTTCCAGATTTCCGCGACCTGCTCTTCGCGGTCGTGAATCACTTCGCTACCGACGACGCTCCAGGTATCAGAACCCGGCAGACAGGAGGTGAAGGTCCCGTTCTCAAGAATGGTATAGCGGTTCTCGCCGCGCTGTTTCATCAGGTCGGCTTTACCACGCCCCTGACGGCCCACCATCTGGTAGTCACCTTCCCAGACGTTGGTATCTTTGGTGTTCAGGTTCGCCCAACCCTTCGGTCCTTTCAGGATAACCTGGTTGTCATCGTAATGGACGTTGCCGAGCGCATCGACGGTACGCACGGGCTCAGGCTGACCCTGAGCCTCTTTCTGATGAAGCTGTACCTCATCGGCCTGCAGTCGACTGTTGCCCTGCATGATGTCCACATTGCCGGTAAACACCGCGTCATCGGGATAATTCCCTTTCGCGTGATCGGCATTAATTGTGACGGGGAGTTCATTTGTCTCGCCCTGCACCAGAGGACGGTCATAGCTTGGCACGCCTAACATACACTGTGAGGCGAGACTGGCTGCCAGACCCTGTTGACTGTAAAGGGCTGTGGCAATCATGGTGGCCAGGAGGGTGGGAATACGTTTTTTCATACGTTGTATTTTATTGTTCCATCATCAGTAGCGTCGCGCGTGACAAACCGCCACAGCCTAACTTACTCATGTTCGTAGCGCTAGTGTTAATCCTGCCGCTATAGCGTCTGTGGTGTTAGTCACGGCTGTGAATGACAGGTATGATAATGCAAATTATAGGCGATGTCCCACAATTGACCGTAGCCGGAAGATCGTAAAAAGCCGCTTGTTTTGTGGGACCTGGCCTCACCGGGAGTGAGACAAATTGGGGAGTCTATGCAGTACTGGGGAAAAATAATTGGCGTGGCCATGGCTCTGCTCATGGGCGGCGGCTTTTGGGGCGTGGTTCTGGGGCTGTTGATCGGCCACATGTTCGATAAGGCCCGCAGCCGAAAAATGGCGTGGTTTGCCAACCAGCGTGAGCGTCAGGCGCTGTTTTTTGCCACCACCTTTGAGGTGATGGGGCACTTAACCAAATCGAAAGGGCGCGTCACCGAAGCAGATATTCATGTCGCTAATGTACTGATGGATCGGATGAATTTGCACGGTGAATCGCGATCGGCTGCGCAAAATGCGTTCCGCATCGGAAAATCAGATAATTACCCGTTACGTGAAAAAATGCGCCAGTTTCGTAGCGTCTGTTTTGGCCGTTTCGATCTGATTCGCATGTTTCTCGAAATTCAGATTCAGGCGGCGTTTGCCGACGGATCGCTGCATCCCAACGAGCGTGAAGTGCTGTATGTGATTGCCGAAGAGCTGGGCATTTCCCGTACTCAGTTCGATCAGTTCCTGCGTATGATGCAGGGTGGCGCGCAGTTTGGCGGCGGCTATCAGCAGCAGTCCGGCGGCGGTGGCTGGCAGCAGGCGCAGCGTGGCCCGACGCTGGAGGATGCCTGCAACGTACTGGGGGTTAAACCCACTGACGATGCGACCACCATCAAACGCGCTTACCGTAAGCAGATGAGCGAGCACCATCCGGATAAGCTGGTGGCGAAAGGTCTACCGCCCGAAATGATGGAGATGGCGAAGCAAAAAGCGCAGGAAATTCAGAAGGCTTACGAGCTGATCAAAGAACAGAAAGGCTTTAAATAATGGTTTTGCCGGATGGCGACGCAACGCGTCTTATCCGGCCTACAACGCCCGAACGTAGGCCTGATAAGCGTAGCGCCATCAGGCATTATTGTTAAAAATCCGCCGGCGCTTTAAACGTCATGCTATTGCCGTACGCGGGGTGGGTGATGGTCAGCATCTCGGCATGCAGTTGCAGTCGGGGGGCCATCGCCAGCGCGTCGGGTGGCGCATAAAAGCGGTCACCGAGAATCGGATGACCTAGCGCCAGCATATGGACGCGCAGTTGATGCGAACGTCCGGTGATGGGCTTCAACACGACTCGCGCAGTGTTATCTGCCGCAAACTCCACCACTTCATATTCGGTCTGCGCCGCTTTGCCGGTTTCATAACACACTTTCTGCTTCGGGCGATTCGGCCAGTCGCAGATCAGCGGTAAATCCACCAGTCCCTCTGCGGGCGCGGGATGTCCCCATACCCGCGCCACATACTGTTTTTTCGGCTCACGCTCGCGAAACTGACGCTTCAACTCCCGCTCTGCCGCTTTGGTGAGGGCGACTACAATCACGCCGCTGGTCGCCATATCCAGACGATGCACAGATTCTGCCTGCGGATAGTCGCGTTGAATACGCGTCATCACGCTGTCTTTATGTTCCTCAAGACGCCCCGGCACAGATAACAGGCCGCTCGGCTTGTTGACTACTATTATGTGCTCATCCTGATACAGGATCACCAGCCAGGGATCCTGTGGCGGATTGTAGTTTTCCATCCCCATTTTCGGCTCCGTTACTGATGCGTGACGACGATGAGACGCAGTGAATCCAGACGCCATCCCGCCTGATCGAGGCTTTCCAGCACCTGCTGGCGGTTGCTTTCAATTGCCGCAAGTTCGTCATCACGTATGTTCGGGTTGACGGCGCGTAGCGCTTCCAGGCGCGACAGTTCGCCAGACAGTTTTTCATCCGCTTCATTACGCGCGGCGTCAATCAGGGCGCGGGCAGACTTCTCAACCTGCGCCTCACCCAGTTGCAGAATCGCATGTACATCCTGCTGCACCGCGTTGACCAGCTTGCTGCCGGTGTGGCGGTTAACGGCGCTCAGCTGGCGGTTGAAGGTTTCAAACTCTACCTGTGCGGCGAGGTTATTGCCGTTTTTATCCAGCAGCATGCGTACCGGCGTTGGCGGCAGGAAGCGGTTAAGCTGAAGCTGTTTCGGCGCCTGCGCCTCAACGACATAGACCAGTTCCAGCAGCAGCGTTCCAACCGGCAAGGCTTTGTTCTTCAGCAACGAAATGGTGCTGCTGCCGGTATCGCCGGAGAGGATGAGGTCCAGACCGTTACGAATCAGCGGGTGTTCCCAGGTAATAAACTGGGCATCTTCACGCGACAGCGCCACGTCACGCTCAAAGGTAATGGTGCAGCCGTCTTCCGGCAGGCCTGGAAAATCCGGGACCAGCATGTGATCGGACGGGGTCAGCACAATCAGGTTTTCACCGCGATCGTCCTGATTAATCCCCACGATATCAAACAGGTTCATGGCAAAGGCGATAAGGTTAGTGTCATCATCCTGCTCTTCGATGCTTTCAGCCAGTTGTTGCGCCTTTTCGCCGCCGTTGGAATGGATCTCCAGCAGGCGGTCACGGCCCTGCTCCAGTTGTAGCTTCAGCGCTTCATGCTGTTCGCGACAGGTTTTGATCAATTCATCAAAGCCGTCGGTCTCTTCGGGGGCCGCCAGATAGTTGATCAGGTTGCTGTAGACCATGTCATAGATGGCGCGACCGGTCGGGCAGGTGTGTTCGAACGCGTCCAGACCTTCGTGATACCAGCGAACCAGCACCGACTGGGCGGTTTTCTCTAAGTATGGGACATGGATTTGGATATCGTGCGCCTGGCCGATACGGTCGAGGCGGCCAATACGCTGCTCCAGCAGGTCCGGGTTAAACGGCAGGTCGAACATCACCAGGTTGCTGGCAAACTGGAAGTTACGTCCTTCTGAGCCAATTTCTGAACACAACAGCACCTGCGCGCCGCTGTCCTCTTCGCCAAACCAGGCGGCGGCGCGGTCGCGTTCGATAATTGACATGCCTTCGTGGAAGACGGCGGCGCGGATACCTTCACGTTCGCGCAGCACTTGCTCCAGCTGCAGGGCGGTTGTCGCCTTCGCGCAGATCACCAGCACTTTCTGCGAGCGATGGCTGGTCAGGTAGCCCATCAGCCACTCAACGCGCGGGTCGAAGTTCCACCAGGTGCCGGTATCGCCTTCAAATTCCTGATAAATCTGTTCCGGATAGAGCATATCGCGCGCTCTGTCCTCGGCGTTTTTGCGGGCCCCCATGATGCCGGACACTTTAATAGCAGTCTGATACTGCGTCGGCAGCGGCAGCTTAATGGTGTGCAGTTCGCGTTTCGGGAAGCCTTTCACGCCGTTACGGGTGTTACGGAACAGCACGCGGCTGGTGCCGTGGCGGTCCATCAGCATGGAGACCAGTTCCTGACGCGCGTTCTGCGCACCGTCACGGTCGCTATTGGCGGTTTGCAGCAGCGGCTCTATATCCTGCTCGCCGATCAGTTCACCCAGCATGTTGAGCTCTTCATTGCTGAGTTTGTTACCGGCCAGCAGCATAGCGACGGCGTCGGCCACCGGACGATAGTTTTTCTGCTCTTCAACAAATTGTTCGAAATCGTGGAAGCGGTTGGGATCCAGCAGGCGCAGACGCGCAAAGTGACTTTCCATACCCAGTTGTTCCGGGGTGGCGGTCAGCAAGAGTACGCCTGGCACACGTTCCGCCAGTTGTTCTATCGCCAGATACTCGCGGCTCGGTGCCTCTTCGCTCCAGACAAGGTGGTGGGCTTCATCGACAACCAGCAGATCCCACTCGGCATCACACAGATGTTCCAGCCGCTGTTTGTTGCGGCGGGCGAAATCCAGTGAACAGATAACCAGCTGTTCGGTTTCAAACGGGTTCAGCGCATCGTGCTGTGCTTCGGCGTAGCGTTCGTCGTCAAACAGGGCAAAACGCAGGTTAAAACGGCGCAGCATTTCGACCAGCCACTGATGTTGTAACGTTTCCGGCACAATGACCAGCACGCGTTCTGCCGCGCCGGACAGCAGTTGTTGGTGCAGGATCATCCCGGCTTCAATGGTTTTCCCCAGACCCACTTCATCCGCCAACAGCACGCGCGGCGCATGACGACGCCCCACGTCGTGGGCGATGTTTAACTGGTGAGGGATCAGACTGGTGCGCTGTCCGCGCAGACCGCTCCACGGCATACGGTACTGTTCGCTCTGAAATTTACGCGCGCGATAGCGCAGCGCAAACCGGTCCATGCGGTCAATCTGACCGGCAAACAGACGATCCTGCGGTTTACTGAACGCCAGTTTACTGTCGAGCAGAACTTCACGCAGCGTCACGCCGGTTTCTTCGGTATCAAGACGGGTACCAATGTAGGCAAGCAAACCGCTTTCTTCTTTTACTTCATCGATTTGCAGTTGCCAGCCTTCATGGCTGGTAATGGTATCGCCAGGGTTGAACATCACGCGGGTCACGGGGGAGTCGCTACGCGCATACAGACGGTTTTCACCAGTGGAGGGGAAAAGTAAAGTGACGGTGCGCGCATCCATTGCGACGACGGTTCCAAGTCCCAGTTCGCTTTCTGTATCGCTGATCCAGCGTTGACCAAGTGTAAAAGGCATATTTGTTCGGCTCTATTTCTTTAATTGCAGGCAATAATCACCCTCTGCCAGGGAGATGCTATGGCAGAACGGTAAATTGGGTCCAGGAATGGAAAGGGCGCTATGGTAATGGATGGCGATGGATTCGTCACGCGTCAAAATAACCCTAATTGGCCTGTCAGTAGTGTAGCAAAGTTATCATCAATGAAGGGAAGAATTCCTTCCGCGACGGGCTGAAGCTGGCGCGTCAGATAGTGTTCATAATCCAGCGGCGAGTGTTGATAATCCTTCGGCTCCGGGCCGTTCAGGGTCCAGACATACTGGATAGTGCCGCGGTTCTGGTACTGCGCCGGACGTCCCCGCTTCAGGTTTTCTTCGTCAGCCAGTCTGGCGGCGCGCACGTGCGGCGGGACGTTGCGCTGGTACTCGCTCAACGGTCGACGCAGGCGCTTGCGATAGACCAGGCGATCGTCCAGTTCACCTGCCATCAGTCGATCAATGGTGTCGCGAACGTAATCCTGATACGGTTCATTACGAAAAATACGCAGATACAACTCCTGCTGGAACTGTTGCGCCAGCGGCGTCCAGTCGGTGCGCACGGTTTCCAGACCTTTAAACACCATTCGCTGGCGCTCTCCTTCCTGAATCAGGCCCGCATAGCGTTTTTTGCTGCCGGTATCCGCCCCGCGGATGGTGGGCATCAGAAAGCGGCAGAAATGCGTTTCATATTCCAGTTCCAGCGCGCTGGTGAGATTTTTCTCTTGTAGCGACTGCGTCCACCAGGCGTTGACGTGTTCCACCAGCGCACGGCCAATTTTCGCCGCTTCCTCTTCCGTGTGGGCGCGTTTCAGCCAGACGAAGGTGGAGTCGGTATCACCATAAATCACGTCATACCCCTGGGCTTCAATGAGCGCTTTGGTCTGGCGCATGATCGCGTGACCGCGCATGGTGATCGACGAGGCCAGGCGGGGATCGAAGAAGCGGCAGGCCGTCGTGCCGAGCACACCGTAAAAGGCATTCATGATGATCTTCAGCGCCTGAGAAAGCGGTTTGTTGCCGTGCCGCTTGGCGTCGTCGCGACCGTGCCAGATATTCGTCACGATCTCCGGCAAGCAGTGTTTTTCCCGCGAGAACCAGGCGTCGAGGAACCCTTCGGTGCTGTGTTCGGGATCCGGGTGCGCCATCCCTTCCACCAGACCGACGGGGTCTATCAAAAAGGTGCGAATGATCGAGGGGTACAGGCTTTTGTAATCCAGCACCAGCACGGAATCATACAAACCGGGACGTGAATCCATCACGTAACCGCCGGGGCTGGCGTGAGGCGGAATTTCACCGAGGTTCGGCGCGACATACCCGGCGCGGTGCATACGCGGAAAATAGAGATGGCCGAAGGCGGCGACCGAACCGCCGTGGCGATCGACAGGTAATCCGTTGACCGTGGAGCGCTCTAACAGGAACGGCACGATCTCGGTTTTATGAAAGACTCGCGTTACCAGCTCACAATCTTTCAGGTTATACGTGGCGAGCGCGGGTTTATCCTCGGCAAAACGCCTGTCGATTTCATCCATGCGATCCCACGGATTATCGATCGATTTGCCTTCCCCAAGCAGTTCCTGCGAAACGGTCTCCAGCGAAAATGACGAGAAATTCCAGAAGGCAGACTTCAGCGCCTCAATGCCGTCAATAATCAGCCGACCTTTGGCCTGGGCGAAAAAAACGCCATTTTTAAAGCCGTGTTCACGCCACTCGAGTTCGCTGTTATCGCGGCCAAAACGCAGCGGGATACGGTAGCGCTCAGCATGTTTTTGCAACACGCGCAGGTCGAACTGCACCAGATTCCAGCCAATGATGAGGTCAGGATCGTGGCGGGCAATCCACTCGTTCAGCTTTTCCAGCAGTTGCGGGCGACTGTTGACGTACTCAAGCTGGAAGTCGAGCGTCGACGCCTCGCCATTTTCGGGGCCGAGCATATAGACAACGCGCTGTCCGCAGCCTTCCAGTCCAATGCAGTACAACTCGCCGTGGCGGGTGGTCTCAATATCCAGAGAAAGCCACTTGAGCGGCGGGCGATAATCGGGATGGGGTTTTAATCGCGCATTAATGATGGCACCGTTGCGTGTCTCACCTTCAACCCACACCGGCGAAGTGATAAAGCGTTCCATCAGATAGCGTTCCGGCGGGCGGACATCGCCTTCATAAACCGTCACGCCGTTCTCACGCAACAGCTTTTCCAGACGCATCAACTGGCGATGCGAGCGACAGTAAAGACCCGAAACCGGCTGACGATGAAAATCTTTAAGGTTAAGCGGCGTCAGGCGGTAGCCATTTTCAGCACTCAATAACGACGTGACGCGGGCGGTATGTGCGGTGGGGATAAACGCAACGGATTCCTGTGGCGCAAGCGTGACCTGCAAAGGCCCGCTGTCTGTTGCCAGCCAGAAGGTGACTTCTGTTCCCTGCGACGTATCCCGCCAGTGCCGGGTTAAGATAAAACCTGACTGCGCCACGCTGTGTATCCATCAAAAAAACCAGGCATGATTATAGCTTGGTTTACTCAGGGATACTGTTATTTTGTACAGGCGTGTGCCGCAGGATGAGGTATCCACTGTAGTAAAAGGATTCACGAAGTAAAAAACGCGCTTTCGCCAGCCAGGTTTGGTAACGGGTTGATGAGGTGGGGGATGACCAACTCTCAATGCCATCATCTTCGGCGAGCGTTTTCAGGCGCCGCATATGCAGTGGATCGCTCACCAATAGCGCGGTATGCCACCGCTGGCGCAGCAGGATTTGCTTCGCATAGCGGATATTTTCGCGGGTGATCGTAGAGTGCTCTTCAATAAAAATCGCCCTGGCAGGAACGCCTTTTCCCAGCACATATTGTCGGGCAATCGCCGCATCGGAAGCGGATGCCCCGGCGCTGTAACCTCCGGTTAGCACCAGCGCGCGTACCAGACCCTGTTGATAAAGCCAAATGGCGTGATCCAGTCTGGCTTCAAAGACCGGTGACGGTCGCCCTCCATCGACGCCAGCGCCTGCAACAATTGCGCAGTCCGCAGGTCGCGTCTCATCTTCCAGACTGAACTGATAAATAGCGACCGCGTTCCAGGTAAACACGGCAGCGATAACGACGATGAGGAATGTGACGACTCTGACGATGTGTTGAATATCTCAGCTCCAGTGAGGGGAGTGCTAAGCGCATTCGCGGAATAGATTCCCTTCGTCGTTCAAGCCGCATTTTTGTTGGCTTCTTCTGTTCACCCCAGTCACATCATATTATCTATGCTTCTGGGGATTCATGGAAAAGCCATCGCAATGCGACTCGAAATCCATTGGGTATGGAGCCTGATAATAAGGGAAAGCGCAACGGTCTGACGAGCGCTTATTGCATGTTACTGCCCGTAATAGGCTTTAGCCCCGTGTTTGCGCAGATAATGCTTGTCCAGCAGCGTTTGCTGCATATCCGGTAACTGTGGCGCGAGCTGGCGGCAGAAAATGCCCATATAGGCGACCTCTTCTAAGACGATGGCGTTATGCACGGCGTCTTCGGCATTTTTCCCCCACGCGAAGGGTCCGTGTGAATGCACCAGCACCCCTGGCATCTGCGCGGCGTCGATGCCCTGTTTTGCAAAGGTTTCGACAATCACGTTGCCGGTTTCCCACTCATACTCGCCGTTGATTTCGCTGTCGGTCATTTTGCGGGTGCAGGGAATGGCGCCATAGAAATAGTCGGCGTGCGTGGTCCCCGTTGCCGGAATGGGCTGTCCGGCCTGCGCCCAGATGGTCGCATGGCGCGAATGGGTATGCACAATACCGCCAATAGTGGGAAAAGCCTGGTACAGCAGACGGTGCGTCGGCGTATCGGACGACGGCTTTTTCTTACCTTCAACCACTTCCCCTGTCGCGATGCTGACAACCACCATATCTTCTGCGGTCATTACGCTGTAATCGACGCCGGAAGGTTTGATCACAAAGACGCCGCGCTCGCGATCGACCGCGCTGACGTTCCCCCAGGTGAGGGTGACCAGGTTGTGCGTTGGCAGCGCCAGATTCGCTTCCAGCACCTGACGTTTGAGATTTTCTAGCATGTTTTTCTCCCTGCCTGATGACGGCGTAAACGCCTTTTCAGGCCTACGCAGAGAGGTAGGCCTGATAAGCAAAGCGCCATCAGGCAACCATTCGCTTAACGTTTAAAGCCGTAATACACTTCGTTCCAGCGCAGCGCGTCCTTGAAGGCGGGCAGGCGCGTATCGTTATCAATCACGGTGATTTCGATATCGTGCATTTCGGCGAACTGACGCATGTCGTTCAGATCCAGTGCATGACTGAAGACGGTATGGTGCGCACCGCCGGCCAGGATCCACGCTTCAGACGCGGTCGGTAGATCCGGCTGCGCTTTCCACAGTGCGTTCGCGACGGGCAATTTTGGCAGCGCGTGCGGGGTCTTCACGGTGTCGATGCCGTTGACCAGCAGACGGTAGCGATCGCCGAGGTCGATCAGGCTGGCAACGATCGCCGGACCGGTTTGGGTGTTGAAGATCAGGCGGGCAGGGGCATCTTTACCGCCAATGCCGAGATGCTGGACGTTGAGGATCGGTTTGTCTTCCACGGCGATGGTCGGGCAGACTTCCAGCATATGGGAGCCGAGCACCAGATCGTTGCCTTTTTCGAAGTGATAGGTGTAATCCTCCATAAAAGAGGTGCCGCCCTGCAGACCGGTTGACATCACTTTCATGATGCGAAGCAGAGCGGCAGTTTTCCAGTCGCCTTCGCCGGCAAAGCCATAGCCTTGCTGCATCAGACGCTGTACGGCCAGACCCGGAAGCTGTTTCAGACCGTGTAAATCTTCAAAGGTGGTGGTGAACGCGTGGAAGCCACCCTGTTCCAGAAAGCGCTTCATACCCAACTCGATCCGCGCTGCTTCCAGCACGTTCTGGCGTTTTTCGCCGTGAACCTGAGTGGCGGCGGTCAGGGTATAGCTGCTTTCGTATTCATCAATCAGGGCGTTGATGTCACCATCGCTGATGGAATTGACCACCTGCACCAGATCGCCGACCGCCCAGGTGTTAACCGAGAAGCCGAACTTGATCTGCGCGGCGACTTTATCGCCATCGGTGACCGCCACTTCACGCATGTTATCGCCAAAGCGGCACACTTTCAGATGACGGGTATCCTGTTTCGATACCGCATGGCGCATCCAGGAACCGATGCGCTGCTGCGCCTGTGGGTCCTGCCAGTGACCGGTTACGACCGCGTGCTGTTGACGCATACGTGCGCCAATGAAACCGAACTCACGACCGCCGTGCGCGGTCTGGTTCAGGTTCATAAAGTCCATATCAATGCTGTCCCACGGCAGGGCGGCATTGAACTGGGTGTGGAATTGCAGCAGTGGCTTGTTGAGCGTCGTCAGGCCGTTGATCCACATTTTGGCCGGAGAGAAGGTATGCAACCAGACCACCAGACCCGCACAGCGTTCGTCATAGTTAGCGTCACGGCAAATGGCGGTGATCTCATCCGGTGTGGTCCCCAGCGGTTTTAACACCAGCTTGCAGGGCAGTTTGGCTTCGGTATTCAGCGCCTTGACGACGTGCTCAGCGTGCTGAGTCACCTGACGCAGCGTCTCAGGGCCGTACAAGTGCTGGCTGCCAATTACAAACCACACTTCATAGTTATCAAAAATAGTCATTGTCGTGTCCTTAGTGAGTCAGGGTTGCCTGGTCAGCCGGCGCAGTATTTACCGGGGTGGCAGTCGGAAGATAATGTTGTTCAGCGCTTACCGCCCACTGCTGGTAGCGACGATAGAGCTGTTCGAAACGTTGCGCCTGTTCGGGGCGAGGTTGCAGTGTGTTTTCCACTGCGCTGGCCATTTTCCGCTGGGCCGCAGGAATATCGGCATACACGTTGGCCGCCACGGCGGCGAAGATGGCTGCACCGAGTGCACAGCACTGATCGGAGGCGACGATTTGTAGCGGACGGTTCAGCACATCGCAGCAGGCCTGCATAATGACTTTGTTTTTCCGGGCGATGCCGCCCAGCGCCATCACGTTGTTGACCGCAATGCCTTGTTCGGTAAAGCATTCCATAATGGCCCGCGCGCCAAAGGCGGTCGCCGCGATCAGCCCGCCAAACATCGCCGGGGCGTCTGTGGCCAGATTCAGATCGGTCATCACCCCTTTCAGACGCTGGTTTGCGTTCGGCGTACGGCGACCGTTAAACCAGTCAAGCACCACCGGCAGGTGATCCAGCGACGGGTTCTTCGCCCAGGCTTCGGTTAATGCCGGCAGCAGTTGCTTCTGACTGGCGTTAATCTGCGCTTTCAGTTCCGGGTGCTGCGCGGCAAGTTGCTCCAGCGGCCAGCCGAGAATGCGGCCAAACCATGCATAGATATCGCCAAAGGCAGATTGCCCCGCCTCCAGACCGATGAAACCGGGCACCACGCTGCCGTCGACTTGCCCGCAAATGCCTTTCACGGCGCGCTCGCCGACGCTTTGTTTATCCGCAATCAGGATGTCGCAGGTTGAGGTACCAATCACTTTCACCAGCGCGTTGGGCTGCGCACCCGCGCCGACGGCACCCATGTGGCAGTCGAACGCGCCACCGGAGATGACGACATTTTCCGGCAGACCGAGGCGCTGCGCCCACTCGGCGCACAATGTCCCAACCGGCAGATCGGCGGTGAACGTGTCTGTGAACAGGGGATACTGCAAATGCTGGTTAATCAGTGGGTCGAGTTCGTCGAAGAAGCTGGCGGGCGGCAGACCGCCCCAGCTTTCATGCCACAGTGATTTATGCCCGGCGCTACAGCGACCCCGGCGGAGATCCTGTGGACGCGTGGTGCCAGAAAGCAGGGCAGGCACCCAGTCGCACAGTTCAATCCAGGAGACGGCGGCCTCGGCGACCGCGCTGTCTTCGCGGGTAACATGAAGGATCTTTGCCCAAAACCATTCGCTGGAGTAAATACCGCCGATGTAGCGGGAGTAATCGACCTTGCCCGGCGTATGGCACAGACGGGTAATCGCTTCGGCTTCTTCCACCGATGTGTGATCTTTCCACAGGACGAACATCGCATTCGGGTTTTCCGCGAACTCTTCCCGGAGCGCCAGCACGTTGCCATCGGCGTCAATTGGCGCTGGCGTTGAGCCCGTACTGTCGACGCCAATCCCAACGACCTCCGCGCGCTGCGCCGCGCTCAGTTCAGCCAGTACGCTTTTCAGCGCTGCTTCCATCGACTCCATGTAGTCGCGCGGATGATGGCGGAACCGGTTGTTCGGCGCGTCACAGTAACGCCCTTCCTGCCAGCGCGGGTACCACTCAACGCTGGTGGCGATCTCTTCGCCGGTGGCGCATTCCACTGCCAGCGCGCGTACAGAATCACTGCCAAAATCGAGGCCAATTGCAATTGCCATCCTCTTACTCCATCCAGAAATACGGGTATGGAGAAACAGTAGTGAGTGGGGATAAAAAACGTCAGGTAGGATCCGCTAATCTTATGGATTAAAATGCTATGGCATCGCAAAGTGTGACGCCGTGCAAATAATCAATGTGGACATTTCTGCTCTAGTTATAGACACTTTTGTTACCCGTTTTTGTCGCAGTCACCGCGCAGAGTTGTTACATAATGCTTTTCACAAGCGGGATTGATGGTCTGCCAATGACATTGCGGCGGCGAGGCAGGGCGCAAACAATGCCGCCTTGCGTAATATGGACAATTTGTTTCCTCACTGAACCTCGGGAGTCGTGAAATTATGGCTGAACCGCAAAATGACCCTCTCCTGCCGGGGTACTCGTTTAACGCGCATCTGGTTGCTGGTTTAACGCCGATAGATGCCAACGGATATCTGGATTTTTTTATCGACAGGCCGTTGGGGATGAAAGGCTATATCCTTAACCTTACGATTCGGGGGGAAGGGGTGATTAAAAATCACGGCAGAGAGTTTGTCTGCCGACCGGGCGATATTTTGCTGTTTCCGCCGGGCGAAATACATCACTACGGGCGCCACCCGGATGCCAGCGAGTGGTATCACCAGTGGGTTTACTTTCGTCCTCGCGCTTACTGGCAGGAGTGGTTGACCTGGCCGTCCATCTTTGCGCAGACCGGTTTTTTTCGCCCGGACGAGGTGCACCAGCCGCACTTTAATGAACTGTTCGGCCAGATTATCAGCGCCGGACAGGGGGAAGGTCGCTACTGCGAGCTGCTGGCGATCAACCTGCTGGAGCAGCTACTGCTGCGGCGTATGGAAGCGATCAATGCGTCGCTGCACCCGCCGATGGATAACCGCGTGCGCGATGCCTGTCAGTACATCAGCGATCATCTGGCGGACAGCCATTTTGATATTGCAAGCGTAGCCCAGCACGTCTGCCTGTCGCCGTCGCGCCTGTCGCACCTGTTCCGTCAACAGTTGGGCATTAGCGTGCTGAGCTGGCGTGAGGATCAGCGCATTAGCCAGGCGAAACTGCTGCTCAGTACGACACGTATGCCGATTGCCACCGTCGGACGCAATGTCGGGTTCGACGATCAGCTCTATTTCTCCCGCGTCTTTAAAAAATGTACCGGTGCCAGCCCAAGCGAGTTCCGCGCGGGTTGTGAAGAAAAAGTGAATGATGTGCCCGTAAAGATGTCATAACCTGTAACGATTCAGACAATTGATGGCTTGACGAAGCAGGGATGGGTTAGCAGAATCCCTGCTTCGTAAATCTGACGGACGCATTATGCAAGCATTGCTGGAACATTTCATTCTCCAGTCCGCCATGTACTCTTTGATTGCTGTGGCGCTGGTGGCCTTCCTGGAATCGCTGGCGCTGGTGGGGTTGATTTTACCGGGAACGGTAATGATGGCCGGGCTGGGTGCCCTGATCGGCAGCGGGGAGCTTAACTTCTGGCATGCCTGGCTGGCGGGAATTATCGGCTGTCTGCTTGGCGACTGGATCTCGTTCTGGCTGGGCTGGCGCTTCAAAAAACCGCTGCATCGCTGGTCGTTCATGAAAAAGAACAAGGCGTTGTTGGATAAAACCGAGCACGCGCTGCATCAGCACAGTATGTTCACGATTCTTGTGGGGCGTTTTGTCGGACCGACGCGCCCGCTGGTGCCGATGGTCGCCGGGATGCTGGATCTGCCGGTGGCGAAATTCATCACGCCAAATATTATTGGTTGCGTACTCTGGCCGCCGTTTTACTTTCTGCCGGGGATTCTGGCCGGTGCGGCAATTGATATTCCGGCGGGAATGCAAAGCGGCGAGTTTAAGTGGCTGCTGCTGGCGACAGCCGTTCTGCTATGGCTTGGCGGCTGGCTGTGCTGGCGTCTGTGGCGCAGCGGAAAAGCCGCGACGGATCGTTTAACGCACTACCTGCCAAAAGGACGTCTGCTCTGGCTGGCACCAATGGTGCTGGGGATGGGGATTGTCGCGCTGGTGACGTTGATCCGCCACCCGCTGATGCCGGTGTACATCGATATTCTGCAAAAAGTGGTGGGATACTGATATTCCTGCCGGATGGTGTGTATCTCATAGGTGATATTCCTGGCGGATGGCGTGTATCTCGTAGGCCGGATAAGCGTCAGCGCCATCCGGCAACACCTTTCAGCAACCCCTTTCAGTTAGCCTTAATCCCCAACAGCGCTGAGGCGCTGGCTCTACCGCTCAGCAATTCATCCGTTTTACCCTGCCACGCGATGCGACCGTCGGCGACGACGACTGAGCGCGGGGCGATGCGCGCCGCATCTTCGACGCTGTGTGAAACCATCAGTAGCGTCAGTTGGCGGGCGTGGCAGATATCGCTCACCAGGGTCAGCATCTCCTGGCGCAGGGCGGGGTCAAGGGCTGAAAACGGTTCGTCCAGCAGCAGAACCGGCTGTTCACGCACCAGACAACGTGCCAGCGCCACACGCTGGCGCTGGCCGCCGGAAAGCTCGCCGGGCAGGCGAGCCATCAACGTCTCGATCCCCATTTGTTGCGCGATATGCCGGCGCTTCTCTTTCTGTTCGGCGCTTAATTTCAGTCCGGGATCCAGCCCCAGCCCGATGTTTTGCTCAACGTTTAAATGGCTGAACAGATTATTTTCCTGAAACAACATCGAAACCGGGCGGCGTGACGGCGGCGTGGTGGTGTGGTCTTCCCCTTCGATCAGCAGGGTGCCGCGGGCAGGCGTGAGAAAACCAGCGATCAGACTCAGCAATGTACTTTTCCCAGCGCCACTCGGCCCCAGAATTGCCACCTGTTCACCGCGTGCCACGGACAGCGTAAAGCGCATGGGCAGGTGGTGATAAAGCCAGGTGATATCAGTCAGTTTTAACATTTCGCCCCGGTAACGTCTCAATAACGGTAAATAAAATAAAGCACAGGATCAGCAGTAAGAGCGCAGTGACGGCGCCGTCCTGACTGCGATAAGAGCCAATTTGCTGATACAGATAAAACGGCAGGGTGCGGAAGTCATCGTTGCCGAACAGCGCCACCACGCCAAAATCACCGATAGACAGTACGCAGGCAAAGGCCAGCGCCTGCGCCAGCGGGCGTTTCAGTGCCCGCAGTTCTACGACTTTTAACCGCCGCCAGCCTTCAACCCCTAGCGACTGACACAGCATCGTGTAGCGGGCGGTAATATCGCGCATCGGGTTTTCCAGCACTTTCAGGGCGTAGGGAATGGCCATCAGCGCATTGGTGAAAATCACGATACCGTCAGCGGACTCCGGCAGGCCGATGCTGTTGTTGAGCAACAGGAAGAAACCGGTGGCCAGCACAATGCCCGGCATCGCGAGAATAAGCATACCGCTTAGCTCCAGCGCTTGTCCTGCCAGCAGTTGCTGACGGGCGCGCAGTTCGCGACTGCTCCACAGCAGCATCATTGTCAGGATCACGCACAGCAGACCCGCAGCCAGCGCAATGCGCAGCGAGGTCCACACCGCCTGCCACAAAATGGGCTGCGCAAGCACGTCCAGCAGATGGCGATTCACCCCGTCGACCATCACGGCCAGCAGGGGGGGGAGCAACAGCAGAAGCGCGATAACGATCAGCAAGGCATCGGTTAAACGGCTGTACAGCCGATCGTCCGGATCGCGCCATCCCTGCACCAGCGTGGTGCCTGGCGCGATAGCTTTACTCAATCGTTGACTGAGGAGCATCAGCCCCAGACAGCACACCATCTGGATCAGCGCCAGCATGGCGGCGCGGGCGGGATCGTAGTCGAAATTCAGCGCCTGATAAATCGCCAGTTCGATGGTCGTCGCCTGCGGCCCGCCGCCCAGCGACAGGACGGTAGCAAAGCTGGCAAAACAGAGCATAAAAATCAACGCGGCGACCGGTGGTATCTGGCGGCGCAGCCACGGCCACTCAACAAAACGGAAGAACTGCCAGCCGCGAATACCCAATTGTGCGGCCAACTGACGCTGTTCACCGGGGATATTTTCCAGCGACTGCAACAGCAGGCGGCTTGCCATCGGCATATTAAAAAAGACGTGGGCCAGCAGAATGCCCTGCAAGCCGTAAGGCGAGAAGGTCCACTCCATCCCGAGCATGTGCCAGAGCGTGGCTAACCACCCCTGGCGTCCATAGACGCTGAGAATACCAAATACTGCGACCAGCACCGGGAGGATTAGCGTCATGGCGCACAGGCGCAGCAGGGCCAGACGCCCCGGAAAGCGGCGTCGGTACAGCGCACGAGCAAGGAAGATGGCCGGAACGACAGAAAGCACCGCCGACAGGAAAGCCTGCCAGAAGGAAAAGCGCACCACGTGCCACAGGTAGTTGTCCTGCCAGAGCGAGGACCACGCCGCCTGCGGCGCGTTGAACCACAGGGCCAGAAAGGCCGCCAGCGCTACCGCCACCATCAGCGTGGCGGCGGAAAGGCCGGGAGCCAGCCAGCCAGCAATTAACGGCTGACGGCGCGTTGCCATTCGCTAATCCATGCCTGACGTTGTGCCGCCACTTCTGCGGGCGTGAATTCCAGCGTGGTCGCGGGTTTAGTCAACTGTTCGAACCCGGCGGGCAGGGGGACATCCACCACCGGATACATCCAGTTGCCGGTCGGGATTGCAGTCTGAAACGCGGGTGAGACCATGAATTTGAGAAACTTTTCCGCCAGTTCAGGTTGCTTACTGGCCGCGGTACGCGCGGCAACTTCCACCTGCAGGTAATGGCCCTCGCTAAAGTTGGCCGCCGCGTAGTTCTCTTTTTTCTCTTCGATGATGTGATACGCCGGAGAGGTGGTATAGCTCAGCACCAGATCGCTTTCCCCTTTCAGGAACAGGCCATAGGCTTCGCTCCAGCCTTTGGTGACGGTGACAGTTTTTGCCGCCAGTTTCTGCCATGCCTGCGGTGTTTTATCGCCATACACTTTCTGCATCCACAGCATCAGCCCAAGTCCTGGCGTACTGGTGCGCGGATCCTGATAAATCACTCGCCATTTCTGATCGCTCTCAACCAGTTCCTTCAGGCTCTTCGGTGGGTTTTTGAGTTTGTTTTTGTCATACACGAAAGCGAAGTAGCCGTAATCAAACGGAACGAAGGTGTCATTCTTCCAGCCGCCAGGGACATTGACCGCCTCGCTGGCGACACCGCTTTTCGCGAACAACTGGGTTTGCGTCGCCGCTTCCAGCAGGTTGTTATCCAGCCCAAGCACCACGTCGGCTTTGCTGTTTTTCCCTTCCATCCGCAGACGGTTGAGGAGTGAAACGCCATCTTCCAGCGCCACCAGTTTCAGCTCACAGTTGCAGTCGGCTTCAAAGGCTTTTTTCACCGCAGGGCCAGGGCCCCAGTCAGCGGCGAACGAGTCGTAGGTATAGACGGTCAGGACCGGTTTTGCGAAGGCAGGCGCTGCGCACAGCACCAGTAAAGGAAGACATTTTTTTAACACTTTGCACCTCAATAGAAGAGTGGCAAAGGATTTTGAGCGGTAGCCTCAAATCCCTTCGCCGGCGTTATCCGGATCAGGTTCGACGGGTATTTTCTCAGCCCACGCCTCTGGCGCAGCACCCCGTTGAGAACGCCACATTGTAATGATTACGTGAAGAGATCAAAAGGATTAAGGATCGGGCGGGGCAAACCACGCGGATTTAAAGTCGAACCAGCCGAGGGTGTTCATGCGCAAGCCACGCATACTGCGCTGCCCCTGAATAATCAGCCAGTGGTGAATAAGCGGGACAATCGCTTTGCTGGCGAGCAGTTGCTGGCACCACGCGGCCAGATTCATCTCGCCGGTGCGCCAGCGTGCGGCGTCGGCTTCCCAGTCCAGCGGAATGCAGTGCTGCAACAGCGGGACTTCGCACAGATGCGCGAACAAGGAGAAGTCGAGCGGCAGGGTGAAGTTGGCGCTGTTAAGCCAGATGTCGCTCTCTATTTCCCCGGCATGCCACTGATCGTAGTCGATCTCCTGAATTTCCAGCGTCACCTGATGTTCAGCCAGCAGCTGACTCATGATCTGCGCAATCACCTGGTGTTCGATGTGTTCGTGATAATAGGTCAGCGTGAGCGTTTCCAGCCCGGCGGGTTTCTCGCCGTGGCCCGGTCGAGCGTGATGCCAGCGGGGCAGCAAACCGTAGGCCGGGAACCAGTGGCGCTGATACTGTTCATCGGCATAGTAAAGCAGGTTGCTCGGTGACAGTACGCGACTGACCCACTCTCTGACCTCCTGATTGGCGCCGCGATGGGTACGGGCGTCGAACAGCAGGTAATAGCACCCTTCTTCCAGGCGGCTTTCGATGGCCTTCTCATCTTCTGTGGGACCTTTCAACGTCAGACCGCCGTTCGGCTCGTCACCAATATCCGGCAGTACCCAGACGTTCACTTCATCAATCAGTGCCCGAAAACCGAAGAAATCGTCAAAGGCGTGGATTTTCAGCTGATTACGTGTATTTCGTATCACGGCGTAAGGGCCGGTGCCAATCGGATGGCTGGAGAAATTGCTCAGGGTTTCCCATTCGCGTGGCAGGATCATCGCCGGGACCTGGCCCAGCAACCACGGCAGCCAGCGATCGGGCTGAGACAGGTGAATGTCCAGCGTCCAGGATGTTGGCGAGACGATCTCGCTGATATGGGAATAGAGCGGTAAGACGTTAATGCGCGTCAGGGACGACACCACATCGTCCATTTCCAGTTCACGACCATGATGAAAATGGATCCCCGGACGCAGAAAAAAGCGCCAGTGCAGGGGAGAAATTTGTTGCCAGTGGTGGGCGATATCCGCTTCCAGTTCCCCATTTTCCTCATTTACGCGGGTCAGGGCGCTGAAGATTTGGCGGGCAATATGGGTTTCTGAGCGTCGCAGCGCGCTGCCCGGCAGCAGATTTTGCATCGGGCGGTAGTAAAGAACACGAAGAATATGACGGCCCTGACGGAAACTGCGGCCCAGATGGGAGACCAGCATCTGCCGTACGGCCGCTTTGTCACCCACCAGTTGCACCAGTTGATCGATGCGATCCTGCTCCAGTAGATCTTCCGCGCGCTGCTGCTGGAGCGCCAGTCCGGTATACAGGAAAGTTAAGCGTGAACGTTTTCCGCGTCCAACCTCTGCTTCCCACGTCAGCCAACCGCGTTCCTGCATAGTATTGAGCAGCGTACGCATATGGCGACGGGAGCAGCTCAGGAGATCCGCCAGTTCGTTAAGCGTGGTGTCCTGCGTTTTGCCGTCGCAGCATTGCCACAAGCGGATGAACTGTTGTTGCAGACGGCCAGAAGACATAAAAGGGGAACTCCTGCGGAAAACTCAGCAATTTTATTATCCCTATATTAGGCCAATAATACATTCCGATGAAGCACTATGAAGGGGTCATCTATGCGCCAGTTTTATCAGAAGTACTTTGCCGCGACAGAAGGGTTGTCCTGGTTGGCTTGCCTGAGCGCGCCGCAGCGCTTAAAGATGCTGGAAGAACTGATGCAGTGGGAGGTGACAGCCTGACCCTGGAGTAGCAGACATCATGTGTGACTGAGTATTGGTGTTAATCACCGCGCCAGCAGGTATTATCTGCTGGCTTTTTTCGTTTTGACTTCGTTTATATACGAAATCATTCAGGCCAGACGGCAAGTGAGTGAATCCCCAGAAGTATGTGACTGGGGGTGAGCGCGCGTAATTAACGCAGAGGTAGCCTGAAGGATGACGTGTGTATTAAGGGATAAATATGCTCTGGTTGATCGCGATGGGACGACGTCTCAACGGTGTGTACGCGGCGTTTATGCTGGTCGCATTTATGATGGGCGTGGCAGGGGCGCTACAGGCCCCGACGCTGAGCCTGTTTCTCAGTCGCGAGGTCGGGGCGCAGCCGTTCTGGGTGGGGCTGTTCTATACCGTTAACGCCATCGCCGGGATTGGCGTGAGTCTTGCGCTGGCAAAACGCTCCGACAGCCAGGGCGACCGCCGCAAGCTGATTCTGTTCTGTTGTCTGATGGCCGTCGGTAATGCGCTGTTGTTTGCCTTTAATCGTCACTACCTGACGTTGATTACCTGCGGCGTACTGCTGGCGTCGCTGGCAAATACCGCGATGCCGCAACTGTTCGCCCTGGCACGGGAATATGCCGACAGCTCGGCGCGTGAAGTGGTGATGTTCAGTTCGGTGATGCGTGCACAGCTTTCACTGGCGTGGGTGATTGGCCCGCCGCTGGCATTCATGTTGGCGCTGAATTATGGCTTCATGATGATGTTTTCGATTGCCGCCACGATTTTTGCGCTCAGTTTCATCCTGATTGCCTTTATGCTGCCATCCGTCGCCCGCGTTGAACAACCTGCGGATGTGCCGGTCAGCCAGGCCGGTGGCTGGCAGGATAAAAACGTCCGCATGCTGTTTATTGCCTCCACGCTGATGTGGACCTGCAACACCATGTACATCATCGATATGCCGCTATGGATTAGCGCAGAGCTTGGGCTGCCGGATAAGCTTGCCGGGATCCTGATGGGGACCGCTGCAGGGCTAGAAATCCCGGCGATGATCCTTGCTGGCTTTTACGTCAAACGCTTCGGCAAGCGACGGATGATGGTTACCGCCGTGGCAGCGGGCGTGTTGTTTTATCTCGGGCTGATTTTCTTCCATAGCCATCGGGCGCTGCTTATCCTGCAGCTGTTCAATGCCGTGTTTATCGGCATTATTGCCGGTATTGGAATGCTCTGGTTTCAGGATCTGATGCCGGGTAGGGCCGGATCGGCGACAACGTTATTTACCAACAGCATTTCGACTGGCGTCATTCTGGCAGGGGTTATCCAGGGGGCTGTCGCGCAGAGCTACGGTCACTTCGCGGTGTACTGGGTGATTGCGGCGATTTCGCTGGTGACGCTGGTGATGACCGGGCGGGTGAAAGACGTTTGATTTATGGATTGCCGGATGGCGGCTAACGCCTTATCCGACCTACAGAAATTCGTAGGCCGGATAAGCGCAGCGCATCCGGCATGGCGGACTTAGCGCATAAACGCGGGCTGTTTCTCTTCGTAGGTGGCGATCGCATCTTCGTGCTGCAGCGTCAACCCGATGCTGTCCAGACCGTTCAACATGCAGTGGCGGCGGAAGTCGTCGATCTTAAAGCTGTAAGACTTATCGCCTGCTTTCACTACCTGCGCGACCAGGTCCACTTCAAATGTAATCCCCGGATTGGCTTTGACCAGGTTGAACAGCTCATCCACCTCATCGTCGCTCAGCTTCACAGGCAACAGCTGATTGTTAAAGCTGTTGCCATAGAAGATGTCCGCGAAGCTCGGCGCAATCACTACTTTGAAGCCATAGTCCGTCAGCGCCCACGGCGCGTGCTCACGGGAAGAGCCGCAGCCGAAGTTCTCACGCGCCAACAGAATCGAGGCCCCTTGATACTCCGGGAAATTCAGGACGAACTCCGGATTCGGCTGTTGGCCGTTCTCATCCAGAAAACGCCAGTCATTGAACAGGTGCGCGCCAAAACCGGTGCGGGTAACCTTCTGCAAGAACTGCTTAGGAATGATGGCGTCGGTATCGACGTTGGCGGCATCCAGTGGGACAACCAGGCCTTGATGTTGGGTAAATTTCTCTGCCATGGGAGTCTCCTTATTTGATGCTGCGAATATCGGCAAAATGACCGGTAACGGCAGCGGCAGCGGCCATCGCCGGGCTGACCAGATGGGTACGCCCACCGCGACCCTGACGACCTTCAAAGTTACGGTTGCTGGTCGACGCGCAGCGCTCACCTGGATTCAGGCGGTCATTGTTCATTGCCAGACACATGGAGCAACCCGGCAGACGCCACTCGAAACCGGCTTCGATAAAGATCTTATCCAGCCCTTCTGCTTCTGCCTGCGCCTTCACCGGACCGGAGCCTGGAACCACCAGAGCCTGGACGCCCGGCGCGACTTTACGGCCTCTGGCGACTTCCGCGGCGGCGCGCAAATCTTCAATACGCGAGTTGGTGCACGAGCCGATGAACACTTTATCAATCGCCACTTCCGTTAACGGTACGCCCGACTTCAGGCCCATATAGGCCAGCGCTTTCTCGGCACTGGCGCGTTCAACCGGATCGGTAAAGGACGCCGGATCGGGAATGTTGTCGGTAACGGCGATGACCTGGCCCGGGTTGGTTCCCCAGGTTACATGCGGGGCAATCTCTTCTGCCTGTAAGGTCACAACCGTATCAAAGCTTGCATCAGCGTCGGTTTGCAGTGTTTTCCAGTACGCGACTGCGTCATCGAAATCGTTGCCTTTCGGCGCGTGCAGACGACCTTTGACGTAATTGAAGGTGGTTTCATCCGGGGCAACTAATCCGGCTTTGGCACCCATTTCGATAGCCATGTTGCACAGGGTCATACGGCCTTCCATGCTCAGGGCACGGATGGCATCGCCGCAAAACTCGACGACGTGACCGGTCCCACCGGCGCTACCGGTTTTACCGATAATCGCCAGCACGATATCTTTCGCAGTGATCCCCGGCGCGGCGGTGCCGTTGACTTCAATCTTCATGGTTTTGGCGCGGCCCTGTTTCAGGGTTTGGGTCGCCAGGACGTGCTCCACTTCGGAGGTGCCAATACCGAACGCCAGTGCACCGAAGGCACCGTGGGTTGCGGTATGCGAGTCGCCACAAACGATGGTCATTCCCGGCAGGGTCACGCCTTGTTCCGGCCCCATCACGTGAACGATACCCTGATACGGGTGGTTCAGATCGTACAATTCAACGCCAAACTCGTTGCAGTTTTTAATCAACTCCTGCATCTGGATACGCGCCATTTCACCGGACGCATTGATATCTTTGGTCTGCGTAGAGACGTTGTGATCCATCGTGGCAAAGGTTTTGCCCGGCTGACGAACCGGACGACCATGCGCACGCAGACCGTCGAACGCCTGCGGAGAGGTCACTTCATGCACCAGATGTCGGTCGATATACAGCAGCGGGGTTTCGTTGTGCGCTTCATAGACTACGTGCGCATCAAACAATTTTTCGTATAACGTTTTAGCCATGATTACACCCCTTGTGCGACGTAGCGAGCAATGATGTCGCCCATCTCATCAGTACCGACGGCCGCCGCGCCACGGGCTAAATCACCGGTGCGGATACCTTCTTCTAATGCGCGGTTAACCGCACGTTCAATGGCGGATGCTGCGTCATCGGCATCAAGGCTGTAGCGCAGCAGCAGCGCCAGCGACAAAATTTGCGCAATCGGATTGGCGATATTCTTGCCGGCAATATCCGGCGCGGAGCCGCCCGCGGGTTCATACAAACCAAAGCCCTGCTCGTTCAGACTGGCGGAGGGCAACATGCCCATTGAGCCGGTGATCATTGCGCATTCGTCAGACAAAATGTCGCCAAACAGGTTAGAGCACAGCAGCACATCGAACTGTGACGGGTCTTTAATCAACTGCATGGTGGCGTTGTCGATATACATATGCGCCAGCTCAACGTCCGGATACTCTTTGGCGATTTCATTGACGATTTCACGCCACAAAATAGAGGTTTGCAGAACGTTCGCTTTGTCGATAGAAGTCACTTTACGGCGGCGTTTACGCGCGGATTCAAACGCGATGCGCGCGATACGTTCAATTTCAAAGCGGTGATAGACTTCGGTATCAAACGCTTTTTCATGCTGGCCGCTGCCTTCGCGACCTTTTGGCTGACCGAAGTAGATGCCACCGGTCAGTTCGCGGACGCACAGAATGTCGAAGCCATTTGCGGCGATGTCGGCGCGCAGTGGGCAGAAGGCTTCCAGCCCCTGATACAGTTTTGCCGGACGCAGGTTGCTGAACAGTTTGAAGTGTTTACGCAGCGGCAGCAGCGCGCCGCGCTCCGGCTGACTGTCAGGCGGCAGATGTTCCCATTTCGGGCCGCCTACGGAGCCAAACAGAACGGCGTCGGCCTGTTCGCACCCTTCCACCGTCGCCTTCGGCAGCGGTTCACCGTGGTTGTCGATCGCCGCGCCGCCGACGTCATAACGACTGGTGGTAATGCGCATCTCAAATCGATGACGAACCGCTTCCAGGACTTTCAGGGCTTGCGCCATCACTTCCGGACCAATACCGTCGCCCGGCAAAACAGCAATATGGTAATTCTTCGACATCACACGGTTTCCTTGTTGTTCTCGTTGTTCTGAGCTTTACGTTGCAACTCTTTTTCGACTTCTGCCGCACGCCAGATGTTGTTCAGCACGTGCACCATCGCTTTCGCGGAAGATTCAACAATGTCTGTCGCCAGACCGACGCCGTGGAAGCGACGTCCGTTATAGTTCGCGACGATATCCACCTGACCCAGAGCGTCTTTACCGTGCCCTTTGGCGGACAGGCTGTATTTCACCAGCTCAATGTCGTAATCGGTAATACGGTTGATCGCCTGGTAAATCGCATCAACCGGACCGTTACCGTTAGCCGCTTCGGCTTTTACGTCACTGCCGCAGGCCAGCCTGACGGAGGCGGTGGCAATATCGTTAGAACCGGACTGGACGCTGAAATAATCCAGGCGGAAGTGCTCGGGTTCTTCCTGTTGCTTGCCAATAAACGCCAGCGCTTCCAGATCGTAATCGAACACCTGACCTTTCTTATCGGCCAGCTTCAGGAAGGCGTCGTACAGATTGTCCAGGCTGTATTCACTCTCTTTATAGCCCATCTCATCCATACGGTGTTTCACCGCCGCGCGCCCGGAACGGGAGGTCAGGTTCAGTTGCACCTGATTCAGACCGATGGATTCCGGCGTCATGATTTCGTAGTTTTCTCGGTTCTTCAGCACGCCATCCTGGTGGATCCCGGAGGAGTGGGCAAACGCGCCGCTGCCGACAATGGCTTTGTTCGCCGGGATCGGCATGTTGCAGATCTGGCTGACTAACTGGCTGGTACGCCAGATCTCCTGATGGTTAATGCGGGTGTTGACGTTCAAGATGTCCTGACGAACTTTAATCGCCATGATCACCTCTTCCAGCGAGCAGTTGCCCGCACGCTCACCAATCCCGTTCATCGCGCCTTCAACCTGACGCGCACCCGCGTGGACCGCAGCCAGCGCGTTGCCGACACCCAGACCTAAGTCGTCATGGGTATGGACAGAGATGATCGCTTTATCGATGTTTGGCACGCGCTCATACAGGCCGGAGATAATGCCGGCGAACTCGAAGGGCATGGTGTAGCCGACGGTGTCAGGAATATTGATCGTTTTTGCGCCAGCATTGATGGCGGCTTCCACGACGCGAGCCAGATCGGCAATAGGCGTACGGCCAGCATCCTCACACGAGAATTCGACGTCGTCGGTATAATTACGTGCGCGTTTCACCATATAGACAGCACGCTCAATCACTTCATCCAGCGTGCTGCGCAGTTTGGTGGCGATATGCATCGGTGAGGTGGCAATAAAGGTATGAATACGGAAAGCTTCGGCGACCTTCAGCGACTCAGCCGCGACGTCGATATCTTTTTCCACGCAGCGGGCTAATGCACAAACCCGACTGTTCTTGACCTGGCGGGCGATGGTTTGTACGGATTCGAAGTCGCCGGGAGACGAGACCGGGAAACCGACTTCCATGACGTCAACACCCATACGCTCAAGGGCCAGCGCAATCTGCAGCTTCTCTTTCACACTCAGGCTTGCCTGTAACGCCTGTTCACCGTCGCGTAAAGTGGTATCGAAAATAATGACTTGCTGGCTCATGTTTTAGGTCCTTAGTCTTTAGGGCGCCTTGCTTCGAGCATAAAAAAACCCGCGCAACGGCGCGGGTTTTTTATCTTACTGGATACGACTTAATGCTGAATGCCGCTCACCAGTCTACCGCGCAACGAAGATGCGTTTAGTAGTAGTAGACCGTTAAAGCGAGCGATACGAATCATTAAATCAACTCCAGGCGAATGCGATATGCTTTTAGTGGTACTGGATACGCTGGCTGATGTCAACCCCGCTGCGCGAAAACACCCTCAAGGGCGTAAAGAAATGGACGGATAACTTTAGCTAATTGTGCTGAATTTTTTCCATTACTCCCTATTAAAAAACGAGAGCGTATTCACACTTTTCATCGTTTGACATAATTGAGCATGATTTTTTTCAATTAACATAACGAAATCTTGTATGCAGAGCACTGTGATTTATTTTTTATCCGCATGATTTTAAAGGTTTTATTGATGGTGCTAATCAATTGATATCTGCTTGAGGAATATTATTGATTAACTAATGTTAAGCGTTAACGCGTGAGTAATATAGATAGTCAATTAAAATTTACTCTTTTATTCATTAAACGCATGATTGTTTGTTGGTGTTTCTTATGTTTATATTGCATTCGTCATTAAAAATTTATGATTTATCGTGCTGTGAATAATACCACATCACGCAGGCACCCGTTTCTTCCGCATTATCCCGGTGCCTTTATGTTTTCCTAATTTCAATCTTTACTCTTTTTCTTATTTTATATGCATGGTAAATCATATTTTCCGAGATTATTTCTCTGCATTCCGGCAAGAAAAGGGAGTTAAGCGTGACAGTGGAGTTAACTATGCCAGAAGTAACCGTTGATAAACCCAATCCCCATCATTTAGAGATGGATAAACCGCAACTTCGTATGGTTGATCTTAATCTATTGACTGTATTTGATGCGGTAATGCAGGAGCAGAATATTACCCGGGCCGCGCATGCCCTCGGGATGTCGCAGCCAGCCGTAAGTAACGCCGTGGCGCGTCTTAAAGTGATGTTCAATGATGAGCTTTTTGTGCGCTACGGTCGTGGGATCCAACCTACCGCGCGGGCTTTCCAGCTTTTTGGTTCCGTCCGCCAGGCTCTGCAATTAGTGCAGAACGAATTGCCCGGATCCGGCTTTGAACCTGGCAGCAGTGAACGCATTTTTCATCTTTGCGTTTGCAGTCCGCTGGATAATATCCTGACATCATTAATTTATAATCGTGTTGAAAAAATTGCGCCTAATATTCATGTTGTATTTAAGTCATCCTTAAATAAGGACACTGAACACCAATTACGTTATCAGGAAACTGAGTTCGTTATTAGCTATGAAGAATTTCGTCGTCCTGAATTTACGAGTATTCCTTTGTTTAATGACGAAATGGTGCTGGTCTCCAGCCGTAAACATCCGCGCATTAACGGACCCCTGTTGGAAAGCGATATCTATAATGAACAACATGCTGTTGTTTCACTGGATCGTTTTGACTCGTTTAGTCAACCCTGGTACGACACGGTTGACGCACAAGCGTGTGTGGCCTATCAGGGGATGGCATTAATCAGTGTTCTTAATGTTGTTTCGCAAACGCATCTGGTGGCCATTGCCCCACGTTGGTTAGCTGAAGAGTTCACCACCTCTCTGGATCTACAGATATTACCGCTACCTTTAAAACTGAATAGCAGAACCTGTTATCTTTCATGGCATGAAGCTGCCGGTCGGGACAAAGGACATCAATGGATGGAAGAGTTGTTAGCTTCTGTCTGCAAGCGTTAGACGCGAATGAGATAAACCGGGTGTAAACATCCGGTTTGTCCTGCCTCTGTTTCATTAACTGGCATTTTATCCTGAATTTTGTTGGTCATTCTTTTTTCTGTCCGCGAAAAAATTGATGATTCGCTGCATGTGTCCATTTTCAGCCGATTAATTATCAATACCTGAGTTAAATTTAGTTTTATTCGCCGGTTCTCCGTCATTTTCCTCTCATTTATGCTTATTTCACGGCGTCTTTGCCCCTTTCTCTGAATTGCCTGCATCCTGGGGAGCGGTTAAGGTGTTTTACACATCATTAATCGTCATTCAGTGAGGCAAGCCATGGAGATGTTGTCTGGAGCCGAAATGGTCGTCCGATCGCTTATTGATCAGGGCGTTAAGCAGGTATTCGGTTATCCCGGGGGCGCAGTCCTCGATATTTATGATGCGTTGCATACGGTCGGTGGAATCGATCACGTGCTCGTTCGTCATGAACAGGCGGCCGTGCATATGGCCGATGGCCTGGCGCGGGCAACGGGGGAAGTTGGTGTAGTACTGGTGACTTCGGGTCCTGGGGCCACCAATGCGATTACAGGGATCGCGACGGCGTATATGGATTCTATTCCGTTAGTGATTCTTTCCGGTCAGGTCGCGACCTCGCTGATTGGCTATGACGCCTTTCAGGAGTGCGACATGGTGGGAATATCCCGCCCGGTCGTGAAACACAGTTTTCTGGTTAAGCAGACGGAAGATATTCCGCAGGTGCTGAAAAAAGCCTTCTGGCTGGCGGCGAGCGGCCGTCCGGGACCCGTGGTCGTGGATTTGCCGAAGGATATTCTCAATCCCGGCAAAAAACTGCCTTATTCCTGGCCTGAGTCGGTCAGCATGCGATCGTATAACCCGACCACTGCGGGTCATAAAGGGCAGATTAAGCGCGCCCTGCAAACGCTGGTGACGGCCAAAAAACCGGTTGTCTATGTTGGCGGCGGGGCCGTGACGGCAGGTTGTCATGAACAACTGCGCCAGACCATCGAAACGCTCAACCTGCCGGTGGTCTCTTCGCTGATGGGGCTAGGGGCATTTCCCGCTACGCACCGTCAGTCACTCGGGATGCTGGGCATGCATGGTACTTATGAAGCCAACATGACGATGCATAACGCCGACGTGATTTTTGCCGTCGGGGTACGTTTCGACGATCGCACGACGAATAATCTGGCCAAGTATTGCCCGAATGCGACGGTGCTGCACATTGATATCGACCCGACTTCAATCTCTAAAACGGTGACGGCGGATATCCCTATTGTTGGTGATGCGCGTCAGGTGCTGGAACAGTTACTGGAGTTATTGCCGCAGGAATCCGCCCACCAACCGCTGGATGATATCCGTGACTGGTGGCAGCAGATTGAACGCTGGCGCGCTCGTCAGTGCCTGAAATATGACACGCACAGTGAGAGTATCAAACCGCAGGCGGTCATTGAGGCTATCTGGCGTCTGACCCACGGCGAGGCTTATGTGACCTCCGATGTGGGGCAACACCAGATGTTTGCCGCTCTTTATTACCCCTTCGATAAACCGCGCCGTTGGATCAACTCTGGCGGTCTTGGCACGATGGGCTTTGGCCTGCCGGCGGCCCTGGGGGTGAAAATGGCGCTGCCCGAGGAAACGGTGGTTTGTGTGACAGGTGACGGTAGCATTCAGATGAACATTCAGGAGTTGTCGACCGCGCTGCAGTATAAACTGCCGGTGCTGGTGCTAAACCTGAACAACCGTTATCTGGGGATGGTGAAGCAGTGGCAGGACATGATTTATTCGGGACGCCACTCTCAATCGTATATGCAGTCGCTGCCTGATTTTGTTCGCCTGGCGGAGGCCTACGGACATGTAGGCATTCAGATTTCCCGCCCTGATGAGCTGGAAAGTCAATTGAGTGAAGCGCTGGCGCAGGTGAAAAGCGGTCGTCTGGTGTTTGTCGATGTCACCGTTGATGGCAGCGAACACGTCTACCCGATGCAGATTCGCGGCGGTGGGATGGATGAAATGTGGTTAAGTAAAACGGAGAGGACCTGATTATGCGCCGGATATTATCAGTACTGCTGGAGAACGAATCCGGTGCGCTGTCGCGCGTGATCGGTCTTTTCGCGCAGCGGGGTTACAACATTGAGAGCCTGACCGTCGCGCCGACGGACGATCCGACGCTCTCTCGCATGACCATTCAGACGGTGGGCGACGAAAAAGTGCTTGAGCAGATTGAAAAGCAACTGCACAAACTGGTGGATGTGTTGCGGGTCAGCGAACTTGGGCACGGTGCGCACGTCGAACGCGAAATCATGCTGGTGAAGATTCAGGCCAGCGGCTATGGTCGGGAAGAGGTGAAACGCAACACGGAGATCTTTCGTGGGCAGATTATTGATGTCACGCCAAATCTCTATACCGTTCAACTGGCAGGGACCAGCGATAAGCTGGACGCTTTTCTGGCAACGTTGCGCGAAGTCGCGAAAATCGTTGAGGTCGCCCGTTCCGGCGTGGTGGGGTTATCCCGTGGTGACAAAATAATGCGCTAATCCTTCGCTTTTCGTTAATTCACATGCCCAACGTCTTCCGTTGGGCATTTTTTTGCGAAATCCGTGGTAACCCGGAATAAAAGCGGTTGCCGCAGTGACTATTCTGCGCTTAGATGTTACCGATTTTAACCCATGCCGTTACAATGGTTATGGTTTGTACATTTTACGCAAGGGGCAATTGTGAAACTGGATGAAATCGCTCGGCTGGCTGGTGTATCGCGAACGACTGCAAGCTACGTAATTAACGGAAAAGCAAAGCAATACCGCGTGAGCGACAAGACTGTCGAAAAAGTCATGGCGGTGGTGCGTGAGCATAATTACCACCCGAATGCTGTGGCTGCCGGGCTACGTGCTGGACGCACACGTTCTATTGGTCTGGTGATCCCGGATCTGGAGAACACGAGCTATACCCGTATTGCAAATTATCTTGAGCGCCAGGCGCGCCAGCGTGGTTATCAACTGCTGATCGCCTGTTCGGAAGATCAGCCCGATAACGAAATGCGCTGCATTGAACATCTTTTACAGCGTCAGGTTGATGCGATCATTGTCTCCACCTCGTTGCCGCCGGAACACCCGTTCTATCAGCGCTGGGCCAATGACTCCTTCCCAATTGTGGCGCTGGATCGCGCCTTAGATCGTGAGCATTTTACCAGCGTCGTGGGTGCCGATCAGGACGATGCCGAAATGCTGGCCGGAGAATTGCGTAAGTTCCCGGCTGACACCGTGCTCTATCTGGGCGCACTGCCGGAGTTGTCCGTCAGCTTCCTTCGCGAGCAGGGCTTCCGTACCGCCTGGAAAGACGATCCGCGTGAAGTGAATTTCCTGTATGCCAACAGTTATGAGCGCGAAGCGGCGGCGCAGCTATTTGAAAAATGGCTGGAAACGCATCCGATGCCGCAGGCGCTGTTCACCACCTCATTCGCCCTGTTACAGGGGGTGATGGACGTAACGCTGCGTCGCGACGGTAAACTGCCTTCCGATCTGGCGATTGCGACCTTTGGTGACAACGAACTGCTGGATTTCCTGCAGTGCCCGGTCCTGGCGGTGGCGCAGCGCCATCGTGATGTCGCTGAGCGCGTGCTGGAAATTGTCCTGGCGAGTCTGGATGAACCGCGTAAACCAAAACCGGGTTTAACGCGTATTAAACGTAATCTCTATCGTCGTGGCGTATTGAGCCGCAGCTAGTCAATTTCTGAATTCTGCGTCAGAAGACAATTTTTCTGACGCAGCTTAACGAGTTCCTCTCCACAATACCCTCATCATAATTAAGATTATTCCTTAGAATTTTCTCAACTTTACCGAAATAATCCGTATTTAAACGAAACAGAGTCGGTTTCAGGTTATTGAGACGTAACGGTAGGTTAGATTTGTATTATTTTGTTACATGCTTGTCGTGAATTGCCGAATTAACAAACACTTTTTGTCGCCGCAGCTCGAATGTCCCGGCGGGCTTGTCGGTGCGCGGTGTTAGCTGGCATAAACAGGGACTGTATTCATGATGCAATATGTCCTAAAATGCCGCTCGCGTCGCAAACTGACACTTTATATTCCCTCCTGAGAATAATTGTTCGTTTTAAAACGGTGATGAGTTTTGAGATTTTTTTCTTACAAATATTCATGACGTTAATTTGCTTCGTTCGTTGGACAGAATTTAATCAACGCTGATATTAGCCGTAAACATTGGGTTTTTTACTCAGGTAAGCGTTGTGACTCGCTTGACAAGCTTTTCCTCCGCTCCGTAAACTCCTTTGAGTGGGAATTTGTGGGGCAAAGTGGTAATGAGGGGGGAGACTGGCATGTTCCGGGGTGCAACGTTAGTCAATCTCGACAGTAAAGGGCGCTTATCTGTGCCTACCCGTTACCGGGATCAACTGATCGAGAGTGCTACCGGTCAAATGGTTTGTACCATTGACATCCATCACCCGTGCCTGCTGCTTTACCCCCTGCCTGAATGGGAAATTATCGAGCAAAAATTATCGCGTCTGTCGAGCATGAACCCGGTAGAGCGCCGCGTGCAGCGTTTACTGTTGGGGCATGCCAGTGAATGTCAGATGGACAGCGCCGGGCGATTGCTGGTTGCGCCTGTCCTTCGGCAACATGCCGGGCTGACAAAAGAAGTGATGCTGGTTGGACAGTTCAACAAGTTTGAACTGTGGGATGAAACGACCTGGTATCAACAGGTCAAGGAAGATATCGACGCTGAGCAGAGTGCGACCGGGACGTTGTCGGAGCGCCTGCAGGACTTGTCTCTATAATGATGATGGAAAATTTTAAACACACCACGGTGCTGCTGGACGAGGCCGTAAACGGCCTGAATATTCGCCCTGATGGCATCTACATTGATGGGACATTTGGTCGCGGTGGTCACTCGCGTCTCATTCTCTCGCAGCTTGGCGAAGAGGGACGTCTGCTGGCCATCGATCGCGATCCGCAGGCGATCGCCGTCGCCCAGACCATCAATGATCCCCGCTTCTCCATCATTCATGGACCTTTCTCTGCGCTGGCTGATTATGTCGGCGAGCGCAAACTGACCGGCAAGATCGACGGGATTCTTCTCGATCTTGGCGTTTCTTCACCGCAACTCGACGACGCTGAGCGCGGTTTCTCTTTCATGCGCGATGGTCCGTTGGATATGCGCATGGACCCCACTCGCGGCCAGTCGGCTGCCGAGTGGCTGCAAACTGCAGAAGAAGCCGATATTGCCTGGGTGCTGAAGACCTTTGGCGAAGAGCGTTTTGCGAAACGTATTGCCCGCGCCATCGTTGAGCGCAACCGTGAACAGCCCATGACCCGCACCAAAGAACTGGCGGAAGTGGTCGCGGCGGCAACGCCGGTGAAAGACAAATTCAAACATCCCGCGACCCGTACCTTCCAGGCGGTGCGCATCTGGGTGAACAGTGAACTGGAGGAGATAGAGCAGGCGCTAAAAAGCTCGCTCAGCGTGCTGGCCCCGGGTGGGCGGCTTTCCATCATCAGTTTCCACTCGCTGGAAGACCGCATTGTGAAACGCTTTATGCGTGAGCAAAGCCGCGGTCCGCAGGTTCCGGCCGGATTACCGATGACGGAAGAGCAGCTCAAAAAACTGGGCGGCCGTGAGTTAAGAGCACTAGGCAAGTTGATGCCGGGTGAAGAAGAGGTTGCAGAGAATCCTCGTGCCCGTAGTTCAGTTCTGCGCATTGCAGAGAGGACGAACGCATGATCAGCAGAGTGACAGAAGCCCTCAGCAAAGTTAAGGGATCGATTGGAAGCAACGAGCGCCATGCCTTGCCTGGCGTGATCGGTGACGATCTTTTGCGATTTGGGAAGCTGCCACTCTGCCTGTTCATTTGCATCATTGTTACGGCGGTGACGGTGGTAACGACCGCACACCACACACGGTTACTGACCGCGCAACGTGAACAACTGGTTCTGGAGCGTGATGCGCTGGATATCGAATGGCGCAACCTGATCCTTGAGGAGAACGCGCTCGGCGATCATAGCCGGGTGGAACGGATCGCAACGGAGAAGCTGCAAATGCAGCATGTTGATCCCTCACAAGAAAATATCGTAGTGCAAAAATAAGGAAAAACGCGACGCATGAAAGCAGCGGCAAAAACGCTAAAACCAAAACGCCAGGAAGAACAGGCCAACTTTATCAGTTGGCGTTTTGCGTTGCTGTGCGGCTGCATTTTACTGGCACTGGGTTTCCTGCTGGGTCGTGTCGCCTGGCTGCAGATTATCGCGCCGGATATGCTGGTACGTCAGGGGGACATGCGCTCGCTGCGTGTACAGGAAGTGGCGACCTCGCGCGGTATGATCACCGACCGTTCGGGGCGTCCGCTGGCCGTCAGCGTACCGGTGAAGGCTATCTGGGCCGATCCGAAAGAAGTCCATGCTGCCGGAGGCGTTAGCGTTGGCGATCGCTGGAGAGCGCTCTCTACCGCGCTGAATATCCCGCTTGATCAACTGGCTGCCCGTATCAACGCCAACCCGAAAGGGCGCTTTATCTATCTGGCGCGTCAACTAAACCCGGATATGGCGGATTACATCAAAAAGCTGAAGCTGCCGGGGATTTATCTGCGCGAAGAATCCCGTCGGTACTATCCTTCCGGCGAAGTGACCGCTCACCTCATTGGTTTCACCAATGTGGATAGCCAGGGGATTGAAGGTGTTGAGAAGAGTTTTGACAAATGGCTCACCGGTCAACCGGGTGAGCGTATCGTGCGTAAAGACCGCTACGGTCGCGTCATTGAAGATATCTCTTCCACCGACAGTCAGGCCGCGCATAACCTCGCGCTGAGCATTGACGAACGCTTACAGGCGCTGGTGTATCGCGAACTGAATAATGCGGTGGCATTTAACAAGGCGGAATCCGGGAGCGCAGTGCTGGTGGATGTGAATACCGGTGAAGTGCTGGCAATGGCGAACGGCCCGTCCTACAACCCGAACAACCTGAGCGGTACGCAGAAAGATGTCATGCGTAACCGTACCATCACCGACGTGTTTGAGCCGGGTTCTACCGTCAAACCGATGGTGGTAATGACCGCGCTCCAGCGTGGCGTGGTGCGGGAAAACAGCGTGCTCAATACCGTTCCCTACCGAATTAACGGCCACGAAATTAAAGACGTGGCGCGCTACAGCGAATTGACCCTGACCGGGGTTTTACAGAAGTCGAGTAACGTCGGTGTTTCTAAGCTGGCGTTAGCGATGCCGTCCTCAGCGTTAGTAGATACTTACTCACGTTTTGGGCTTGGAAAGGCGACCAATTTGGGGTTGGTCGGAGAACGCAGTGGCTTATATCCTCAAAAACAACGGTGGTCTGACATAGAGAGGGCCACCTTCTCTTTCGGCTACGGGCTAATGGTAACGCCGTTACAGTTAGCGCGAGTCTACGCAACGATTGGCAGCTATGGCGTTTATCGTCCGCTGTCGATTACCAAAGTTGATCCCCCGGTTCCCGGTGAGCGTATTTTCCCGGAATCGACCGTACGTACCGTTGTGCACATGATGGAAAGCGTAGCGCTGCCGGGGGGCGGCGGCGTGAAGGCGGCGATTAAAGGCTATCGTATCGCCATTAAAACCGGTACGGCGAAAAAAGTAGGCCCTGATGGCCGCTACATCAACAAATACATTGCTTATACCGCAGGCGTTGCACCTGCGAGTCAGCCGCGCTTCGCGCTGGTTGTTGTTATCAACGATCCGCAGGCGGGTAAATACTACGGCGGCGCCGTTTCCGCGCCGGTATTTGGTGCCATCATGGGCGGCGTTCTGCGTACCATGAACATCGAACCGGACGCGCTGGCAACGGGCGAAAAAAGTGAATTCGTAATTAATCAAGGCGAGGGAACAGGTGGCAGATCGTAATTTGCGCGACCTTCTTGCTCCGTGGGTAACAGGTTTACCTGCGCGAGAACTGCGAGAGATGACACTCGACAGCCGTGTGGCTGCGTCGGGCGATCTCTTTGTGGCAGTGGTTGGTCATCAGGCGGACGGGCGTCGATATATCCCGCAGGCGATAGCGCAAGGTGTGGCTGCCATTATTGCAGAGGCGAAAGATGAGGCAACCGACGGTGAAGTGCGTGAAATGCACGGCGTACCGGTTATCTATCTCAGCCAGCTTAACGAACGTTTATCTGCACTGGCGGGCCGCTTTTATCACGAGCCATCTGAAAATATGCGTCTGGTCGGCGTAACCGGTACTAACGGTAAAACCACCACGACTCAATTGCTGGCGCAGTGGAGCCAACTGCTCGGCGAAACCAGCGCAGTGATGGGTACGGTCGGCAACGGTCTGCTCGATAAAGTGATCCCAACGGAAAATACCACCGGCTCGGCCGTTGACGTCCAGCAGGTGCTGGCGGGACTGGTCGATCAGGGCGCGACCTTATGCGCGATGGAAGTCTCTTCCCACGGTCTGGTCCAGCATCGTGTTGCGGCACTGAAATTTGCCGCCTCGGTGTTTACCAATTTAAGCCGCGATCATCTGGATTATCACGGTGATATGGAGCATTACGAAGCCGCGAAATGGCTGCTTTTCTCCACGCACCATTGCGGACAGGCGATTATCAACGCGGATGATGAAGTTGGTCGTCGTTGGCTGGCGAATCTGCCGGATGCCGTGGCCGTTTCGATGGAAGACCATATCAACCCTAACTGCCATGGCCGCTGGCTGAAAGCGGTTGAGGTCAATTATCACGACAGCGGCGCGACCATCCGCTTTGCTTCAAGCTGGGGTGAGGGTGAGATTGAAAGCCGCCTGATGGGCGCGTTTAACGTCAGCAATCTGCTGTTGGCGCTAGCCACGCTGCTGGCGTTGGGCTATCCACTGGCTGACCTGCTGAAAACCGCCGCGCGTCTGCAGCCGGTTTGTGGGCGCATGGAGGTCTTTAGCGCACCGGGTAAAACCACCGTCGTTGTCGACTACGCCCATACTCCTGATGCGCTGGAAAAAGCGTTGCAGGCGGCGCGTTTGCACTGTACCGGACAACTCTGGTGCGTCTTTGGTTGCGGCGGCGATCGCGACAAAGGAAAGCGCCCGCTGATGGGGGCGATTGCCGAAGAGTTCGCCGATATCGTGGTCGTAACGGACGACAACCCGCGTACTGAAGAGCCACGCGCCATTATCGACGACATTCTGGCAGGCATGCTGGACGCCGGTCGGGCAAAAGTGATGGAAGGTCGTGCTGAAGCGGTGACCAACGCCATTATGCAGGCGAAAGATAACGATGTGGTGCTGGTGGCAGGTAAAGGCCACGAGGATTATCAGATTGTCGGGACTCAGCGTCTGGACTATTCCGACCGTGTAACCGCGGCACGTCTGCTGGGGGTCATCGCATGATTCGCGTAACGCTCAGCCAACTTGCCGGTATTCTCGGCGGCGAACTGAAAGGGAACGATCTGTCCCTTGATGCCGTTACCACCGATACGCGTAAGCTGACGCCAGGCTGCCTGTTTGTGGCGCTCAAAGGTGAGCGTTTTGATGCCCACGATTTTGCCGCTCAGGCAAAAGAGGGTGGGGCGGGTGCACTGCTGGTTAGCCGTCCGCTGGCGATTGATTTGCCGCAGGTGGTTGTGAAAGACACCCGTCTGGCCTTTGGCGAACTGGCCGCATGGGTGCGCGCGCAGGTTCCGGCGCGCGTGGTGGCATTAACCGGTTCGTCCGGTAAAACCTCCGTGAAAGAGATGACGGCGGCGATCCTTAGCCAGTGTGGCAACACGCTCTATACCGCGGGCAACCTTAATAACGACATCGGTGTGCCGATGACGCTGCTGCGCTTAACCCAGGATGACGACTACGCCGTGATTGAATTAGGCGCTAACCATCAGGGCGAAATTGCCTGGACCGCCGGTCTGACACGTCCGGAAGCGGCGCTGGTCAACAACCTGGCAGCGGCGCATCTGGAGGGCTTCGGCTCTCTGGCGGGAGTGGCGAAAGCGAAAGGTGAAATTTTTACCGGCCTGCCTGAAAACGGCATTGCCATTATGAATGCCGATAACAATGACTGGCTGAACTGGCAGAGCATCATCGGCGATCGTAAAGTCTGGCGTTTTTCACCGAATGCCGCCAACAGCGATTTCACGGCGACCAATGTGCATGTGACGTCACACGGCACCGAGTTTTTACTGCAAACGCCTGGCGGGAGCATTGATGTACTGCTGCCGTTGCCGGGGCGTCACAATATCGCCAACGCGCTGGCGGCGGCTGCACTGTCGATGGCCGTTGGCGCGACACTGGATGCGATTAAAACCGGTCTGGCGAATTTAAAAGCGGTACCGGGACGTCTGTTCCCTGTCCAGTTGGCGGAAAACCAACTGCTGCTCGATGATTCGTATAACGCCAACGTCGGATCAATGACCGCTGCGGTACAGGTACTGTCCGAAATGCCGGGTTACCGTGTGCTGGTTGTCGGCGACATGGCCGAGCTGGGCGCAGAGAGCGAAGCCTGTCATGTGCAGGTCGGTGAGGCGGCGAAAGCGGCGGGCATCGACTGCGTATTGAGTTCAGGGAAACTGAGCAAGGCTATCAGCGACGCGAGCGGCGTCGGCGAACATTTTGCGGATAAGCCCGCGCTGATCGCACGTTTGCAGGCGCTGATTGCAGAGCAACAGATCATTACCATTTTAGTGAAGGGTTCACGTAGTGCCGCCATGGAAGAGGTCGTACGCGCATTACAGGAGAAAGGATCATGTTAGTTTGGCTGGCCGAACATTTGGTCAAATATTATTCCGGCTTTAACGTCTTTTCTTATCTGACGTTTCGCGCCATTGTCAGCCTGCTGACCGCGCTGTTCATCTCATTGTGGATGGGCCCGCGCATGATCGCCCGCCTGCAAAAGCTCTCCTTCGGCCAGGTCGTGCGTAACGACGGTCCGGAGTCTCACTTCAGCAAACGGGGCACGCCGACGATGGGCGGGATCATGATCCTTACCGCGATCGTCATTTCTGTTCTGCTATGGGCCTATCCGTCAAACCCGTACGTCTGGTGCGTGTTGGTGGTGTTGATTGGCTACGGCATTATCGGCTTCGTTGATGACTATCGAAAAGTGGTCCGTAAAGACACTAAAGGCCTGATCGCACGCTGGAAATACTTCTGGATGTCGGTCATTGCGCTGGGTGTTGCCTTCGCACTGTATCTCGCCGGGAAAGATACGCCAGCGACGGAACTGGTGGTGCCGTTCTTCAAAGACGTCATGCCACAACTCGGACTGTTCTACGTTCTGCTGGCGTACTTTGTGATTGTCGGCACCGGCAACGCGGTGAACCTGACCGACGGTCTGGATGGCCTGGCGATTATGCCAACCGTCTTCGTCGCGGGTGGCTTTGCGCTGGTCGCGTGGGCGACCGGGAACATGAATTTTGCCAGCTATCTGCATATTCCTTACTTACGCCATGCCGGTGAACTGGTGATCGTCTGTACGGCGATTGTCGGCGCGGGCTTAGGTTTTCTGTGGTTTAACACCTATCCGGCTCAGGTCTTCATGGGCGACGTCGGATCGCTGGCGCTGGGCGGCGCGCTCGGCATTATCGCCGTGCTGCTGCGTCAGGAATTCCTGCTGGTGATTATGGGCGGGGTGTTTGTGGTGGAGACCCTGTCGGTCATATTGCAGGTCGGCTCCTTCAAGCTGCGCGGTCAACGTATCTTCCGCATGGCACCGATTCATCACCACTATGAACTGAAAGGCTGGCCGGAACCGCGCGTGATTGTGCGCTTCTGGATTATTTCGCTGATGCTGGTCCTGATTGGCCTGGCAACGCTGAAGGTACGTTAATCATGGCTGATTACCAGGGTAAAAACGTCGTCATTATCGGTCTGGGGTTAACCGGACTCTCTTGCGTGGACTTTTTCCTCGCCCGCGGCGTAACCCCTCGAGTGATGGATACCCGTGCGACACCACCGGGACTGGATAAGTTACCGGAAGCCGTAGAGCGCCATGTCGGCAGTCTGAACGACGACTGGTTGCTGGCTGCGGATCTGATTGTGGCAAGCCCTGGTATCGCCCTCGCGCATCCGTCTCTGAGCGCTGCGGCTGATGCGGGCGTTGAGATCGTTGGTGATATCGAACTGTTCTGCCGTGAAGCGCTGGCACCGATTGTCGCGATCACCGGTTCGAACGGGAAAAGCACCGTCACCACGCTGGTGGGTGAAATGGCGAAAGCGGCCGGTGTGAACGTCGGCGTTGGCGGCAACATTGGGCTGCCCGCGCTGATGCTGCTGGATGCGGAACGCGAACTGTATGTCCTTGAGCTCTCCAGCTTCCAGCTAGAGACCACGTTCAGCCTGCAGGCGGCAGCTGCCACTATTCTGAACGTCACCGAAGATCATATGGACAGGTATCCGTTTGGTTTACAACAGTATCGCGCGGCAAAACTGCGAGTTTACGAGAATGCGAAAGTCTGTGTGGTCAATGCCGATGATGCGTTAACGATGCCGATCCGTGGTGCCGATGAGCGCTGCGTGAGTTTTGGCGTCAACATGGGTGATTATCACCTTAACCGTCAACAGGGTGAAACCTGGCTGCGGGTGAAGGGTGAGAAAGTGCTGAATGTGAAAGAGATGAAGCTTTCCGGTCAGCATAACTACACCAACGCCCTGGCAGCGCTGGCGCTGGCGGATGCGGTAGGTTTACCGCGCGCCAGCAGCCTGAAAGCGCTGACGACGTTCACCGGTCTGGCACATCGTTTTCAGTTGGCGCTGGAGCATAACGGCGTGCGCTGGATTAACGACTCTAAAGCGACCAACGTCGGCAGCACTGAAGCTGCGCTGAACGGCCTGCACGTTGACGGTACGCTGCATCTGCTGTTGGGCGGCGATGGTAAATCAGCGGACTTCTCTTCGCTGAGTCGCTATCTGGAAGGCGATCGCGTGCGTTTGTACTGTTTTGGCCGCGATGGTGCGCAGCTGGCTGCGCTGCGTCCGGAGATAGCAGAGCAAACTGAGACCATGGAAGAGGCGATGCGTCTGTTGGCGCCGCGTGTGAAACCAGGCGATATGGTGCTGTTGTCACCGGCCTGTGCCAGCCTCGACCAGTTTAAGAATTTTGAGCAACGGGGCGATGTCTTTACCCGTCTGGCGAAGGAGTTGGGTTGATGCGTTTATCTCTCCCTCGCCTGAGACTGCCGCGCCTGCCGGGATTTGGCATCCTGGGATGGATCTTTGCGGCGCTTAAGGGCTGGGTGATGGGCTCGCGAGACAAAGATTCCGACAGTCTGATCATGTACGATCGCGTGCTGCTGTGGCTGACGTTAGGCCTCGCGGCGATCGGTTTTGTCATGGTGACGTCGGCATCCATGCCGGTAGGACAACGTCTGGCGGGCGATCCGTTCCTGTTTGCCAAGCGCGATGCGCTCTATATTTTTCTGGCATTTTGTCTGGCGATGATCACGCTGCGTCTGCCCATGGAGTTCTGGCAGAAGTACAGCACCACGATGCTGATCGCCTCGATAATCATGCTGTTGATCGTCCTGGTGGTGGGGAGTTCGGTGAATGGGGCATCGCGTTGGATCGCATTAGGTCCTCTGCGTATTCAGCCTGCGGAATTTACCAAGCTGTCGCTGTTCTGCTATCTCGCTAACTATCTGGTGCGCAAGGTTGACGAAGTTCGTAATAACCTGCGTGGCTTCCTTAAGCCGATGGGCGTGATTCTGGTGCTGGCGATCCTGCTGCTGGCGCAGCCCGATCTCGGTACGGTGGTGGTGCTATTCGTGACCACGCTGGCGATGCTGTTTCTGGCCGGGGCGAAGTTGTGGCAGTTCATTGCCATTATCGGCATGGGAATTTCAGCGGTCGTGCTGCTGATCCTCGCCGAGCCTTATCGTATTCGCCGCGTGACCTCGTTCTGGAACCCGTGGGAAGATCCGTTTGGTAGCGGATACCAGCTCACCCAGTCACTGATGGCGTTCGGGCGCGGTGAAATGTGGGGACAAGGACTGGGCAACTCGGTACAGAAACTGGAGTATCTGCCGGAAGCGCATACCGACTTCATCTTCGCCATCATTGGGGAAGAACTGGGTTATATCGGTGTGGTATTGGCGCTTTTAATGGTATTCTTCGTCGCTTTTCGCGCGATGTCGATTGGCCGCAAAGCGCTGGAGATCGACCACCGTTTTTCCGGATTTTTGGCCTGTTCCATCGGTATTTGGTTTAGTTTTCAGGCACTGGTGAACGTCGGCGCGGCGGCAGGCATGCTGCCAACTAAAGGTCTGACGCTGCCGCTCATCAGTTATGGTGGCTCGAGTTTGCTGATTATGTCGACAGCCATCATGTTTTTGTTGCGAATTGATTATGAAACGCGTCTGGAAAAAGCACAGGCGTTTACACGAGGTTCACGATGAGTGGTCAAGCGAAGCGGTTAATGGTGATGGCGGGCGGTACCGGTGGACATGTGTTCCCGGGGCTGGCGGTCGCGCACCATTTAATGGACCAGGGCTGGGAAGTTCGCTGGCTCGGCACCGCTGACCGTATGGAAGCGGATTTAGTCCCTAAGCATGGCATCGACATTGACTTCATCCGCATCTCAGGACTGCGCGGCAAAGGCGTGAAAGCGCTGTTGGCTGCCCCTTTGCGTATTTTCAACGCATGGCGTCAGGCGCGCGCAATCATGAAAAGTTTTAAACCCGACGTTGTGCTGGGGATGGGCGGTTATGTTTCCGGTCCCGGCGGTCTGGCCGCGTGGTCTCTGGGGATTCCGGTCGTGCTGCATGAGCAAAACGGTATCGCCGGGTTAACCAACAAATGGCTGGCGAAAATTGCCACTAAGGTCATGCAGGCGTTCCCTGGCGCGTTCCCGAATGCGGAAGTGGTCGGTAACCCGGTGCGCACCGACGTGCTGGCGTTGCCGCTGCCGCAGGCGCGTCTGGTCGGACGTGAAGGTCCGATTCGCGTGTTGGTGGTCGGGGGATCGCAGGGCGCTCGCGTACTGAATCAGACCCTGCCGCAGGTTGCCGCCAGACTGGGCGATGCGGTGACTATCTGGCATCAGAGCGGAAAAGGCGCACAGCAGACCGTAGAACAAGCCTATGCCGACGCGGGACAACCGCAGCATAAGGTGACGGAATTTATTGATGACATGGCGGCCGCCTATGCGTGGGCCGACGTGGTGGTTTGCCGTTCTGGCGCATTAACGGTGAGTGAAATTGCTGCCGCCGGTTTACCTGCGCTGTTTGTGCCATTTCAACATAAAGACCGACAGCAGTACTGGAATGCGTTGCCGCTGGAGAAAGCGGGCGCAGCCAAAATTCTCGAGCAGCCGCAGTTTACTGTGGATGCCGTCGCCAGCACCCTGTCCGGGTGGTCGCGAGAAAGCTTGTTAACCATGGCAGAACGTGCCCGCGCTGCATCCATTCCGGATGCCACCGAGCGTGTTGCAACTGAAGTGAGCCGGGCTGCCCGGGCGTAATTGTGGCGGTGCCTTTTGCATCGCAGAATTTATTGAAGTTAATGGCGTAAAGAATGAATACACAACAATTGGCAAAACTGCGTTCCATCGTGCCCGAAATGCGTCGCGTTCGGCACATTCACTTTGTCGGCATCGGTGGTGCCGGTATGGGCGGTATTGCCGAAGTTCTGGCCAATGAAGGGTATCAGATCAGTGGTTCCGATTTAGCGCCAAACCCGGTGACGCAGCAGTTGATGAACCTGGGGGCAACGATTTATTTCAACCATCGCCCGGAAAACGTGCGTGATGCGAGCGTGGTTGTGGTCTCCAGCGCCATCTCTGCCGATAACCCGGAAATTATGGCGGCGCACGAAGCGCGTATTCCGGTGATCCGTCGTGCGGAGATGCTGGCGGAGTTGATGCGTTTTCGCCACGGCATCGCGATTGCCGGGACGCACGGTAAGACGACCACTACTGCAATGGTCTCCAGTATTTACGCGGAAGCGGGGCTGGATCCGACTTTCGTTAACGGCGGTCTGGTGAAAGCGGCAGGTGTTCACGCGCGTCTGGGCCATAGCCGTTACTTAATTGCGGAAGCGGATGAGAGCGACGCGTCGTTCCTGCATCTGCAACCGATGGTGGCGATTGTCACCAACATCGAAGCCGATCACATGGATACCTACCATGGCGACTTCGAAAATCTTAAGCAGACGTTTATTAATTTCCTGCATAACCTGCCGTTTTATGGTCGTGCGGTGATGTGCGTTGACGACCCGGTGATCCGCGAGCTACTGCCGCGCGTGGGCCGTCAGACCACGACGTACGGCTTTAGCGATGATGCTGATGTTCGCGTCGAAGATTATCAGCAGGTGGGCCCGCAGGGGCACTTCATCCTGCTGCGCCAGGGGATGCCTGACCTGCGCGTAACGCTGAATGCGCCAGGTCGCCATAATGCCCTGAACGCGGCGGCTGCCGTGGCGGTGGCAACGGAAGAAGGTATTGCAGACGACGCGATCCTGCGCGCGCTGGAAAGCTTCCAGGGTACTGGTCGTCGTTTCGACTTCCTCGGTGAATACCCGCTTGAGCCGGTTAACGGCAAAGCCGGTACGGCAATGCTGGTGGATGATTACGGTCACCACCCGACGGAAGTGGACGCGACAATTAAAGCTGCACGTGCGGGCTGGCCGGACAAAAATCTGGTGATGCTGTTTCAGCCGCACCGTTTCACGCGTACGCGTGACCTGTATGACGACTTTGCCAACGTGCTGACCCAGGTTGATACGTTGCTGATGCTGGATGTGTACGCGGCGGGCGAAGCGCCGATTCCGGGGGCGGACAGCCGCTCGCTGTGCCGCACCATTCGCGGTCGCGGGAAAATCGACCCGATTCTGGTTTCCGATCCGGCGCAGGTTGCGCAAATGCTGGCACCGGTATTGACCGGCAACGATTTGATTCTGGTGCAGGGCGCGGGAAATATCGGCAAAATCGCGCGTTCCTTAGCTGAAATCAAATTGAAGCCGCAAATTCAGGAGGACGAACAACATGGCTGATAAAATCGCGGTCCTGCTGGGCGGTACCTCCGCTGAACGTGACGTGTCGCTGAATTCCGGTACGGCGGTGCTGGCCGGATTACGTGAAGGTGGCGTGGATGCGCATCCGGTCGATCCGAAAGAGGTCGACGTTACGCTGTTGAAGTCGATGGGCTTTCAGAAAGTCTTTATCGCCCTGCATGGTCGTGGCGGGGAAGATGGAACCTTACAGGGGTTGCTGGAACTGGTTGGCTTGCCTTATACCGGCAGCGGCGTGATGGCATCGGCGATCTCCATGGATAAACTGCGTAGCAAGTTCCTGTGGCAGGGCGCGGGGTTACCCGTTGCGCCGTGGGTCGCGTTAGAGCGTGCTCAGTTTGAAAAAGGTCTTAACGAAGAACAGGTTACACAAATTTCTGCGCTGGGTTTACCGCTGATTGTGAAGCCGAGCCGTGAAGGCTCCAGCGTGGGAATGTCGAAAGTGTCAGAATATGACGCTTTACAGGATGCATTAACGCTGGCTTTTCAGCATGATGAAGACGTTCTGATCGAGAAATGGCTCAGCGGTCCGGAATTTACGGTAGCGATACTGGGTGAAGAAATTTTACCCGCAATTCGTATCCAACCCGCTGGAACCTTCTATGATTATGAGGCGAAGTATCTGTCTGATGAAACACAGTATTTCTGCCCGGCAGGTCTGGAACGTGAACAAGAAGCTATTTTGCAGGCATTAGTGCTGAAAGCGTGGACAACCCTGGGCTGTAAAGGTTGGGGGCGTATTGACGTCATGCAGGATAGCGATGGCCAGTTTTATCTGCTGGAAGCGAATACCTCTCCGGGGATGACCAGCCACAGCCTGGTGCCAATGGCGGCGCGTCAGGCGGGCATGAGCTTCTCGCAGTTGGTGGTACGAATTCTGGAGTTGGCGGACTGATATGTCGCAGGCAGCGCTGAACACGCGAAACAGTGAAGAAGAGGCTTCTTCCTCACGTCGCAATAATGGAATGCGTCTTGCAGGTATTTTCTTCCTGCTGACGGTGCTGTGTACCGTGCTGGTCAGCGGCTGGGTCGTGTTGGGGTGGATGGAAGATGCGCAGCGTTTGCCGCTGTCAAAGCTGGTGTTAACCGGTGAACGCCATTACACGAAGAATGATGATATTCGCCAGTCGATTCTGGCGCTGGGAGCACCTGGCACGTTTATGACCCAGGATGTGAATATCATCCAGAGCCAGATCGAACGCTTGCCGTGGATTAAGCAGGCCAGCGTCAGAAAGCAGTGGCCAGATGAATTGAAGATTCATCTGGTTGAATATGTGCCGATTGCGCGTTGGAATGATCAGCATATGGTAGACGCCGAAGGAAATGCCTTCAGCGTGCCGGCCGATCGCACCAGCAAGCAGGTTTTACCCATGTTATCCGGCCCGGAAGGCAGCGCGAGTGAAGTGTTGCAGGGGTATCGTGACATGTCGCAGGTGCTGGCGAAGGACAGGTTTACCCTGAAGGAAGCGGCAATGACCGCACGTCGTTCCTGGCAGTTGACGCTCAATAACGATATTAAGCTCAATCTTGGCAGGGGCGACACGATGAAACGTTTGGCTCGCTTTGTAGAACTTTACCCGGTTTTACAGCAGCAGGCGCAAACCGATGGCAAACGGATTAGCTACGTTGATTTGCGTTATGACTCAGGAGCGGCAGTAGGGTGGGTTCCCTTACCTCCTGAGGAATCTAATCAGCAACAGAATCAGGTACAGGCAGAACAACAATGATCAAGGCGACGGACAGAAAACTGGTAGTTGGACTGGAGATTGGCACCGCGAAGGTTGCCGCTTTAGTAGGGGAAGTTCTGCCCGACGGTATGGTCAATATCATTGGCGTGGGCAGTTGCCCGTCACGGGGGATGGATAAAGGCGGGGTTAATGACCTCGAATCCGTGGTGAAATGCGTGCAGCGCGCCATTGATCAGGCAGAACTGATGGCAGATTGCCAAATCTCCTCGGTCTACCTGGCGCTTTCGGGCAAACATATTAGCTGTCAGAATGAAATCGGCATGGTGCCGATTTCGGAAGAAGAAGTGACGCAGGAAGACGTGGAAAACGTCGTGCATACCGCGAAGTCAGTGCGCGTTCGCGATGAGCACCGTGTACTGCACGTGATCCCGCAGGAATATGCGATTGACTACCAGGAAGGCATCAAAAATCCTGTCGGTCTTTCCGGTGTTCGTATGCAGGCAAAAGTGCATTTGATCACCTGCCACAACGATATGGCGAAAAACATTGTTAAAGCCGTGGAACGTTGTGGCCTGAAAGTTGACCAACTGATATTTGCCGGACTGGCGGCCAGTTATTCCGTATTGACGGAAGATGAACGTGAACTGGGCGTCTGCGTCGTCGATATTGGTGGTGGTACAATGGACATCGCCGTTTATACTGGCGGGGCTTTGCGCCACACCAAAGTGATCCCTTATGCAGGGAATGTGGTCACCAGCGACATCGCGTATGCCTTCGGCACGCCGCCGAGTGATGCCGAAGCGATTAAAGTTCGCCATGGCTGCGCGCTGGGATCCATCGTCGGGAAAGATGAAAGCGTTGAAGTGCCAAGCGTGGGTGGACGTCCGCCGCGCAGTCTGCAACGACAGACGTTGGCAGAGGTGATTGAGCCGCGTTATACCGAACTGCTCAACCTGGTCAACGAAGAGATATTGCAATTACAGGAACAACTTCGCCAGCAGGGTGTGAAACATCATCTGGCGGCGGGGATTGTACTGACCGGTGGCGCGGCGCAAATTGAAGGTCTTGCCGCCTGTGCCCAGCGCGTGTTCCATACGCAAGTGCGTATCGGTGCGCCGCTGAATATTACCGGTTTGACGGATTACGCTCAGGAGCCGTATTACTCAACGGCGGTGGGGCTGCTTCACTACGGGAAAGAGTCCCATTTAAGTGGCGAAGCTGAAGTAGAGAAACGTGTTACGGCTTCAGTTGGCTCTTGGATTAAACGTCTTAACAGCTGGCTGCGAAAAGAGTTTTAATTTTTTATGAGGCCGGCGAAAATTACGGCCTCAGGCGACAGGCACAACGGAGAGAGAAACTATGTTTGAACCTATGGAACTGACCAACGACGCGGTGATTAAAGTCATCGGCGTCGGTGGCGGCGGCGGTAATGCCGTTGAACACATGGTGCGCGAGCGCATTGAGGGTGTTGAATTCTTCGCGGTAAATACCGACGCTCAGGCGTTGCGAAAGACGGCGGTTGGCCAGACTATCCAGATCGGTAGCGGGATTACCAAAGGTCTGGGGGCGGGTGCAAACCCGGAAGTCGGTCGCAATGCAGCAGACGAAGATCGTGAAGCTCTGCGTGCAGCGCTTGACGGTGCAGACATGGTGTTTATCGCAGCAGGCATGGGCGGCGGTACCGGCACCGGTGCAGCGCCAGTGGTTGCTGAAGTGGCTAAAGATTTAGGGATCCTGACCGTTGCGGTTGTGACCAAGCCTTTCAATTTTGAAGGCAAAAAGCGTATGGCTTTCGCGGAACAGGGGATCACTGAGCTGTCCAAGCATGTGGACTCGCTGATCACCATCCCGAACGACAAACTGCTGAAAGTGCTGGGTCGCGGTATCTCACTGCTTGACGCGTTTGGTGCGGCGAACGACGTGCTGAAAGGCGCGGTGCAGGGTATCGCCGAACTGATTACCCGTCCGGGTCTGATGAACGTCGACTTTGCAGACGTGCGCACCGTGATGTCCGAAATGGGCTACGCGATGATGGGTTCTGGCGTAGCGAGTGGTGAAGACCGCGCGGAAGAAGCCGCTGAAATGGCGATCTCCTCTCCGTTGCTGGAAGATATCGATCTGTCTGGGGCGCGTGGCGTGCTGGTCAACATCACAGCGGGCTTCGACCTGCGTCTGGATGAGTTCGAAACCGTGGGTAACACCATCCGTGCTTTTGCATCGGATAACGCGACCGTGGTGATCGGTACTTCCCTGGACCCGGATATGAACGACGAACTGCGTGTCACCGTGGTAGCAACCGGTATTGGTATGGACAAGCGTCCTGAAATCACTCTGGTCACCAACAAACAGGTGCAGCAGCCGGTGATGGATCGTTACCAGCAGCACGGCATGGCGCCGTTGACGCAAGAGCAGAAACCGGTCGCAAAAGTGGTGAACGACAATACGCCGCAAACCGCGAAAGAGCCGGATTATCTGGATATCCCTGCGTTCCTGCGTAAGCAAGCCGATTAAGAATAGGCTGGAATTTGGGATTCGAGGCTCTTTGTGCTAAACTGGCCCACCGAATGTATAGTACACTTCGGTTGGATAGGTAATTTGGCGAGATTATACGATGATCAAACAAAGGACACTTAAACGTATCGTTCAGGCGACTGGCGTCGGTTTGCATACCGGCAAGAAAGTCACCCTGACATTACGCCCTGCGCCGGCCAACACCGGGGTCATCTATCGTCGCACCGACTTGAATCCACCGGTAGATTTCCCGGCCGATGCCAAATCTGTGCGTGATACCATGCTCTGTACGTGTCTGGTTAACGAGCATGATGTACGGATTTCAACCGTAGAGCACCTTAATGCTGCTCTGGCGGGTCTGGGTATCGATAACATCGTTATCGAAGTTGATGCTCCGGAAATCCCGATCATGGATGGCAGTGCTGCTCCGTTCGTCTACCTGCTGCTTGACGCCGGTATTGAAGAACTGAACAGCGCCAAGAAATTTGTTCGCATCAAAGAGACCGTTCGTGTCGAAGATGGTGACAAGTGGGCTGAGTTCAGACCGTACAATGGTTTTACGTTGGATTTCACTATCGACTTTAACCATCCGGCGATCGACTCCAGCACTCAGCGCTATGCGATGAACTTCTCTGCTGACGCGTTCATGCGCCAGATTAGCCGCGCGCGTACTTTCGGTTTCATGCGTGATATCGAATATCTGCAGTCCCGTGGCCTGTGCCTGGGCGGCAGCTTCGATTGTGCCATCGTTGTTGACGATTATCGCGTACTGAACGAAGACGGCCTGCGTTTTGAAGATGAATTCGTTCGTCACAAAATGCTCGACGCTATTGGCGACCTGTTCATGTGTGGTCATAACATTATCGGTGCATTTACCGCGTATAAATCCGGTCATGCATTGAATAACAAATTGCTGCAGGCTGTCCTGGCAAAACAGGAAGCCTGGGAATTTGTGACCTTCCAGGACGATGCAGAACTGCCGCTGGCTTTCAAAGCGCCTTCGACCGTACTGGCATAACGACACAGGTTGTCGCATAAATTCGACTGGTTAATCTGGCACTCTCTCCGGCCAGGTGAGCCAGTCGTTTTTTTTGGCATCTTTTTGCCCTGTTTGTCGTCAAAGTCGCCATTCGGTATTGTTCTTTAGCGTGCTGAATCGCGATGCCGTGCGAACGCTGCTTTCTTAAGCACTTTTACCTGCAACTTCTCATCAATACTGCTGTAGTGCCTGCGCATTAATGATAAGATTTGTGCGCAAAAAACGTTTTGAATAATACGATTGGGATGGCAATAACGTGAGTGGAATACTGACGCGCTGGCGACAGTTAGGTAGACGCTACTTCTGGCCGCATCTCTTATTAGGGATGGTCGCGGCAAGTTTTGGCCTGCCTGCGCTCGGAAGCACCGTTGAGCCGACTACGCCTGCAAAGGCGGCAGCAAGCAGCCACGAGCAACGCGTTAAAGTCAATTTCAGCCAGCTGGCGCTGCTGGAAACGAGCAACCGCCGCCCCAATTTTACCGTCGACTACTGGCATCAGCATGCTATTCGCACGGTCATCCGTCATCTTTCTTTCGCAATGGCCCCGCAGGCGCTGCCCGTTGCGGAAGAGCCGTTACCGCTTCAGGCGCATCATTTAGCCTTACTGAATACGCTCAGCGCGATGCTGACTCAGGAAGGTACGCCTTCGGCAAGTGCGCCGTGCGTAACGTATGCCCATTTTACGCCTCAGGCCGTATTCACCGTTCCCGCCTGGATCAGTCAGGCGCAGGGGATTCGCGCCGGCCCTCAACGCCTCAGCTAAAAAAACCAATAAACTTCAACTAATTATTATGACCCCACATCGCGGGGCGTTTGAGATTTCAATATGCTAATCAAATTATTAACGAAAGTATTCGGTAGCCGTAACGATCGTACGTTGCGTCGTATGCGTAAAGCGGTTGCAGCGATCAATGCCATGGAACCGGAGATGGAAAAACTCTCCGATGACGAACTGAAGGCAAAAACCAGTGAATTCCGCGCGCGTCTGGAAAAAGGCGAAAGCGTAGAGAGCCTGATCCCGGAAGCCTTTGCCGTCGTACGTGAAGCCAGTAAGCGCGTCTTTGGTATGCGTCACTTCGACGTTCAGTTGCTCGGGGGGATGGTACTTAACGAGCGCTGCATCGCGGAAATGCGTACCGGTGAAGGTAAAACCCTGACCGCAACCCTGCCCGCTTACCTGAACGCGCTGAGCGGCAAAGGCGTTCACGTGGTTACCGTGAACGACTATCTGGCGCAGCGTGACGCCGAAAACAACCGTCCGCTGTTCGAATTCCTCGGTATGACCGTTGGCATCAACCTGCCGGGCATGCCTGCGCCAGCCAAGCGCGAAGCTTACGCCGCGGACATCACTTACGGCACCAACAACGAATATGGCTTTGACTACCTGCGTGACAACATGGCGTTCAGCCCTGAAGAGCGCGTACAGCGTAAACTGCACTATGCGCTGGTGGATGAAGTCGACTCCATCCTGATCGATGAAGCGCGTACTCCGCTGATCATTTCCGGCCCGGCTGAAGACAGCTCGGAAATGTACAAGAAAGTGAACAAAATCATCCCGTATCTGATTCGCCAGGAGAAAGAAGACTCCGACAGCTTCCAGGGGGAAGGCCACTTCTCTGTGGATGAAAAAGCGCGTCAGGTCAACCTGACCGAACGCGGTCTGGTGCTGATTGAAGAACTGCTGGTGAAAGAAGGCATTATGGATGAGGGTGAGTCTCTGTACTCGCCGGGTAACATCATGCTGATGCACCACGTGACCGCTGCACTGCGCGCACACGCGCTGTTCACTCGCGACGTTGACTATATTGTGAAAGACGGCGAAGTCATCATCGTTGACGAACATACCGGTCGTACCATGCAGGGCCGTCGCTGGTCTGATGGTCTGCACCAGGCTGTTGAAGCGAAAGAGGGCGTGGAAATCCAGAACGAGAACCAGACGCTGGCCTCGATCACCTTCCAGAACTACTTCCGTCTGTATGAAAAACTGGCCGGTATGACCGGTACCGCAGATACTGAAGCGTTTGAGTTCAGCTCAATCTACAAACTGGATACCGTGGTGGTGCCGACCAACCGTCCGATGATCCGTAAGGACATGTCGGATCTGGTCTACATGACCGAAGCGGAAAAAATTCAGGCCATCATTGAAGATATTAAAGAACGTTCCGCCAATGGTCAGCCGGTGCTGGTGGGGACTATCTCCATCGAGAAATCCGAAGTGGTTTCTAACGAACTGACTAAAGCCGGTATCAAACACAACGTTCTGAACGCTAAATTCCACGCCAACGAAGCGGCTATCGTCGCGCAAGCGGGCTATCCGGCAGCCGTGACCATCGCCACTAACATGGCCGGTCGTGGTACGGATATCGTGCTGGGCGGTAGCTGGCAGGCAGAAGTGGCCGCGCTGGAAAACCCAACGCCTGAGCAGATTGCACAGATTAAAGCTGACTGGCAGGTTCGTCATGAAGCCGTTCTGGCGTCCGGTGGTCTGCACATCATCGGTACTGAGCGTCATGAATCTCGTCGTATCGATAACCAGCTGCGCGGTCGTTCCGGTCGTCAGGGGGATGCGGGTTCTTCGCGTTTCTACCTGTCGATGGAAGATGCGTTGATGCGTATTTTTGCCTCTGACCGCGTGTCCGGCATGATGCGTAAACTGGGAATGAAACAGGGCGAAGCTATTGAGCACCCGTGGGTCACCAAAGCGATTGCCAACGCGCAGCGTAAAGTGGAAAGCCGCAACTTCGATATTCGTAAGCAACTGCTGGAATATGATGATGTTGCTAACGACCAGCGTCGTGCTATCTATTCCCAGCGTAACGAACTGCTGGACGTGAGCGACGTTAGCGAAACGATCAACAGCATTCGTGAAGACGTGTTCAAAGCCACCATTGATGCTTACATTCCGCCGCAGTCTCTGGAAGAAATGTGGGATATCCCGGGTCTACAGGAACGCCTGAAAAATGACTTCGATCTGGAGATGCCGATCGCTGAATGGCTGGACAAAGAACCGGAACTGCATGAAGAGACGCTGCGTGAGCGTATCCTGGCGCAGGCCATCGAAGTGTATCAGCGCAAAGAAGAGGTGGTTGGCGCAGAAATGATGCGTCATTTCGAAAAAGGCGTCATGCTGCAAACGCTTGATTCCCTGTGGAAAGAACACCTGGCGGCGATGGATTACCTGCGTCAGGGTATCCACCTGCGTGGCTATGCGCAGAAAGATCCGAAGCAGGAATATAAGCGCGAATCCTTCTCGATGTTTGCCTCCATGCTGGAAACACTGAAGTACGAAGTGATCAGTACGCTGAGCAAAGTTCAGGTACGCATGCCGGAAGAAGTCGAAGCGATGGAACAGCAGCGTCGTGAAGAAGCGGAACGCTTGGCGCAGATGCAGCAACTGAGCCATCAGGACGACGACAGTGCCGCAGCGGCCGATCTGGCGGCGCAAACGGGCGAACGTAAAGTAGGTCGTAACGATCCATGTCCGTGTGGTTCCGGTAAAAAATACAAACAGTGCCACGGCCGTCTGAGCTAAGATCTGAATAATAACGATGAGGCGCAGGAAACTGCGCCTTTTTTATGGATACGACAATATGAAAAAACTGAACATCGCCGTCGGGATTATCCGTAATCCGTATAATGAAATCTTTATCACCCAGCGTGCGGCCGATGCGCACATGGCGAACAAACTGGAATTTCCTGGCGGCAAGATTGAAGCCGGAGAGACACCGGAACAGGCGCTGAGCCGCGAGCTACAGGAAGAGGTGGGAATTACGCCGGTAGGCGCCACGCTTTTTGAGAAACTGGAGTATCAGTTTCCGGACAGGCATATCACGCTGTGGTTCTGGCTGGTCGAAAGCTGGAAAGGCGAGCCGTGGGGAAAAGAGGGGCAGCCCGGAAAATGGATTGCCGCCGGGGCGTTGCAGGCGGAGGATTTCCCTCCGGCGAATGAACCGGTCATCATGAAGTTAGTTCAAACCGCACAGGCCTGATAAGGCGACGCCGGGCTCCGGCAAATCACGGCGGGGGCGTAGTGTCCCCCATACCGTCTGTGCTTACTCTTTCGTTTCACTCCAGTCGTCGCTATCGGACAGATCGCCACTGCTGGCGATGCGTTTCTCTTCAGCGGCCCACTCACCTAAATCGATCAACTGGCAACGCTTGGAACAAAATGGGCGGAATGGACTGACTTCACCCCATACAACCGTTTTGCCGCAGGTAGGGCAGTTTACGGTGATCGTCTCTGACATTTTAACTCCTTAACAGCAGGCCAGTTCGAAATCGAGGCGTTCAGGTACCACGCCATTGTCGCTATCGAGCGGCATAAAACGGATCGCAAAACGGCTCTTGTGGCCTGAAATCTGCGGATAAAGCTGTAAACCCAGCGGTAACTGCAGGCGCAGTAAATCCGCGTCCTCCCCGTTATCCTGATAAAACCCGTTCAGACTGGTTTGTTTACGAAACGGTGCCGAGTTACGAATGAGATCAAGGATCAGGGTCAACGCCTGATTCAGCGGGTTCAGACTGGCAAGCCAGCTATCGACCTGAGCATCGCGCTGCGCCTGCGGCATATGCAGCCAGATATGCAGCGTCGGTAAATCAAAGCTACAGCAGCCACCAGGAATGCTCAGACGCTGGCGCACCAGGGCAATCAGCCGGTCCTCACGCAAAAATTGCCCCATGCGTGGCGCGGAAATCAAAATACTGCCGGCCGTTTTTAACTGCTGGCGCAGTGCATCAATACGGCTCTGGTCGACGCCCGGCACTTCAATCCATGCCTGAAGTTTACGCTGTTGGCGCTCAAGCTCTTTCAGTAATTCTGTACGCACTTCACCACGTTCGAATACGTCCAACAAATCTCCGGCATTACGAAAGAAGTGCAGGGCATCGGAATGATCTGCGATCGGTAAGCGAGAGGAGAGTTGTTGAATCAAAAACTCAATGCGCAACCATGTGCGCATCTTCTCATTGAGTGGGTGTTCAAAAAGGACCTGGGTGTGCATTACGGTTTTTCCTGTGAGACAAACTGCGACGCAAGCTGGAGATAACGTGCGTGCAGGCGGGCGACATCCGACATGATGGAATCTGGTGCGCCATTATTATCAATAACATCGTCTGCCACGGCAAGGCGCGCTTCACGCGACGCCTGGGCAGCGAGAATCTGTTCAACGTGCGCGCGCGTAACGTCGTCGCGCTGCATCGTCCGGGAAAGCTGCGTCTCGGGGGTGACATCTACCACGAGCACGCGATTTGCCTGGCGATAAAGGCCGTTTTCAACCAGTAATGGCACCACCCACAGCACATACGCAGACGTCGCCTGTTGAAACTGACGTCGGGTCTCCTGCTGGATGAGCGGATGAAGCAAGGCATTGAGCCAGGCTTTCTCTTGCGGATGGGCAAAAATCCGCTCGCGAAGCAGACGACGATGCAGCGTGCCGTCTGCGGAAATCAGCTCTGGGCCAAAATGTTCTGCAATCGCATCCAGCGCAGGCTTGCCCGGTTCGACGACCTGACGGGCAATAATATCTGCATCAATTATCTGAATTCCGAGGTCAGCAAAGGCATTCGCAACAGTGCTTTTACCACTGCCAATGCCGCCAGTTAAGGCTACTGTATACCTCATAAGCTCGCTTCCCGGGAATTCGCTATGATAATCAATTGGTTAAAAGTTGAACGTACACTGGCGACGATGACTCAGAGATCGACTGCCGTTCGCCAGGTAAATTTATGGGATTGTAGCGTAAAAAAAGAGAATTTCGCAGTCTTGCGCGGCATTGATTAGTGCGTATGATAGCGTCACTGGAGTTGCGCTCTCATACTAATAGCCCTTAACCCCAGGAATCCGCACATGCGTATTGAAGAAGATCTGAAGTTAGGTTTTAAAGACGTTCTTATCCGCCCTAAGCGTTCTACCCTTAAAAGTCGTTCCGATGTTGAGCTGGAACGTCAATTCACCTTTAAACACTCAGGTCAGACCTGGTCCGGCGTTCCTATTATTGCGGCAAACATGGATACCGTCGGCACATTCGCGATGGCAACGGCCCTCGCCTCTTTCGACGTTCTGACCGCCGTTCATAAGCATTACACCGTTGAAGACTGGGCGGCCTTTGTTGGCGCGGCGTCGGCCAATGTGCTCAAGCACGTTATGGTCTCTACCGGTACGTCTGATGCGGACTTCGAAAAGACCCAACAGATCCTGGCGCTGAATCCGGCACTGAACTTCGTCTGCATCGATGTCGCAAACGGCTATTCTGAACACTTTGTCCAGTTCGTATCGAAAGCGCGTGAAGCCTGGCCGACCAAAACCATTTGCGCCGGTAACGTGGTGACGGGCGAAATGTGTGAAGAACTGGTTCTGTCTGGCGCGGATATCGTTAAAGTCGGGATTGGTCCGGGTTCTGTCTGCACCACCCGTGTGAAAACCGGTGTCGGTTATCCGCAACTGTCTGCGGTGATCGAATGTGCTGACGCGGCGCATGGTCTGGGCGGCATGATTGTCAGCGATGGTGGTTGCACCATGCCTGGCGATGTGGCGAAAGCGTTCGGCGGCGGCGCAGATTTCGTGATGCTCGGCGGTATGCTGGCCGGTCACGAAGAAAGCGGCGGTAAAGTCGTTGAAGAAAACGGCGAAAAATTCATGCTGTTCTACGGTATGAGTTCCGAATCCGCCATGACCCGTCATGTCGGCGGCGTTGCGCAGTATCGTGCTGCGGAAGGTAAAACCGTCAAACTGCCGCTGCGTGGCCCGGTGGAGAACACCGCGCGTGATATTCTTGGCGGCCTGCGTTCTGCCTGTACCTACGTTGGTGCCTCTCGCCTGAAAGAACTGACCAAACGTACGACGTTTATCCGGGTTCAGGAACAAGAAAACCGCGTTTTCAATAGCCTGTAATCTCCTGTACTGGCGCTGCATTCAGCGCCAGTTCTGCTTTCGATTTCCCTTCGTTATCCCACTCCACTCATCGCATCGCCCAGATGAAAAATCGGCAAATACATTGCCACGACCAGCGTGCCGATGATAAGCCCGGTAATCACCAGCAGCGCTGGTTCCAGTAACGCCGCCAGGTTATCAGCCATTGTCTGAGTATGTTCATCATGATGTCGGGCAAGATTGTGCAGCATGGTATCCAGCGAGCCTGAGGCTTCACCCGTCCTGACCAGTTGCAAGCACAGCGGGCTGAATTCTTCCGCATTTTTCAGTGCCTGCCAGACGGGAACGCCGGTACTGATATCGTGCTGTACCTGTGCCAGACGCAGTGCCCAGTAGGGGCACTGAATCGTCTCTTTCACGCTCTCAAGCGCGGGTAAAAATGCGATCCCCGCCGTCTGCGTCAGCGCGAGAATGGTAAAGATTTGCGTGAGCTTCTGGCCTCTGATCAACGGTCCCATGACAGGCATGCGGAGTAATCCGCGCTGGCGCAGAATTTGCCAACCGGGCTTTCGGCATAACAGATTGTTGGTCGCGATCAGCATGATAGTCATCAGGACAATCAGCCCGCCCCAGCGTTGACTCCAGTCGGCAAACGCGATGATCCCCTGGGTGAGTGCAGGCAGCGGCGTGTTAAAGGTTCGGTAAATGGCGGCAAATTCGGGCAGAACAAAGTGGAGCATCGCCAGCACCACCATCACCGCCATTGTTAAAATAATGATGGGGTAACGCAGCGCTTTTTTGACCTTATCGGTGAGTTGTTTCTGTGCCTTCTGCTGTCGGGCGAGTTCAAAGCAGCATTCATCCAGTTTCCCGGTCAGTTCACCGGTGCGTATCATCGCCTGATACAGCGGCGGAAAAACGTCAGGCCATTGCGCCAGCGCGCTGGAGAGCGGCGTACCGTGCTCCAGTTCTTGCGCAAGACCCCTCAACAGGGCTTGCCACTGCTTGCTGGGTTGCTGTCCGGCAAGCAGTTCCAGCCCTTCGGAGAGTGTTAAACCCGCCTTTAGCAGCGTTGCGAGTTGGTGAATCACTTCTGTGCATTGGTCACTGCGCCAGAGCGCTCGCTTCACGCGTAGGGATTTCACACGCAGTGGCGTTACCTGACGCTGCTCCAGTTCCTGCATCAGCAGGAGTCGATTTTCTGCCCAATGGGTTCCCTCGCCGGGCAGTCCATCGCGATTCATCCCCTGCCAGTACCACAGTTGTTTAGTGGTCATTTGGCATACCCAGAATACGCACCAGTTCCTCAAAGGTCGTCAGTCCTTGATCGACGGCGCGACACCCGCTTTCAAAGAGTGTGCTCATTCCTGCCTGTTTCGCATGGGCTTCCAGCGTTGCCACTGAGGCGTCGTTGGCAATCTGATGACGCAGTTCGGCCGCGATCGCGAGCAGTTCAAATAGCGCAGTGCGACCATAGAATCCGTGATAGCAGTGTTCACAGCCAACCGCCTGCCAGCGGGGTAGCGGCGTGGGATACCATGCAGGGGGCAAACGAATCGGATCGTCGATAAGCCGCCGGCAGTATGGACACAGCTTTCTGACCAGCCGTTGTGCCACGACCAGGGTTAATGCAGAAGAGAGCATCCAGCGGGCCACGCCCATCTGTTGCAAGCGCACCAGCGCTTCGCAGGTTGAGTTGGTATGCAGCGTGGAAAGTACCAGATGCCCGGTCTGTGCGGCTTTAATAGCAATTTCTGCGGTTTCGCCGTCGCGGATCTCGCCCACCATGATGACATCGGGATCCTGACGTAGTAGTGCCCGCAATACGCCCTGAAAGGTCAGCCCGGCACGCGGATGGATCTGCGTCTGATTGATACCGTCGAGGGGAATTTCCACTGGATCTTCAACGCTACACAGATTCACCTCCGGCGCGTTTCGTGTTTGCAACGCGCTATAAAGGGTTACCGTTTTACCGCTGCCCGTGGGACCGGTGACGAGGATCAGCCCTTGTGGCTGTTGTAGGGCGTCGATGAAGACAGATAGCTGCGTGTCGTGCATACCCAGCATGGAGACATCCAGAGCCTGATTCACCTGATGCAGCAACCGCAGCACCACTTTTTCGCCATAACGGCAGGGAAGGGTGGCGATACGAAACGAGACGGCAGCGCCGTTTAGCTCAACGGTGAATTGCCCATCCTGTGGTAGGCGGTGCTCCGCAATATCCAGATGGCTTAACACTTTCAGGCGTGCTGTCAGGGCAATGCCGGTCTCTTTGGCAATATCGGGTAAGCTATGCAGCACGCCGTCCACCCGTAAGCGGAGGCGAACGTGATGCTCTGCGGGTTCTATGTGAATGTCTGAGGCCCGTTTCGCCAGCGCGCTCTGTAATGTCTTATCCAGCAAAACCGCAGCGCTGACGCTGTTTTCAGGAACCACAGACGGCAGCGTGGATGAGGACGGATGCTGGTGTTGCTCCATCTGCTGACGCGTCCAGCAGGCAATCTCAATGCGGCGAGTCGTGGCGAAATGCAGGGCGTCCAGCAGTTCGTGAGAAGGGGCATCTTCGACGGCAATGTGTACCGTATCGTTATTCGCATTCAGTAATATTCCCTGGTAGCGCTGACATAGCGCGCTGAGTTGCGTCGTGTTCATTGCGCTTCCTTAGTGGCTATCAAAGCGAAAGACGTCTTCGCAGGCCTGTTTTAATGTGCCGTCATTCTGGATGTTGCAGCTACGCGTCCAGCCCGTAATGCCCTCTGCTTTGTCCCACCCTGGCGTCATGATGACGCTAAGTCCGTTCAGGCTTTCCTGGCCGGTAAGAGAAACCACCCCATTCTCAATGCTCATTTCCGAGACATAGCGTGTCGTCGTTGCCGAGGGAATACCGTTGATTCCTGCGTCGCAGGTGTCCGTACCGCCATGCTCCAGGGCGCAGAGTTCGACGGCGGTGCGATAGGGGACAAAAGTTTGCAGCATGTCGGTCAGCGCCGCTTTGCGCAGATAGTTTTGATAGGCCGGAATGCCGATGGCGCTGAGGATAGCGATAATGCCGATCACAACCATCAGTTCAATAAGGGTAAATCCGCGTTGTTTATCCATTGTTCGCTCCTTGAGTGAGTGGACGTCACTGTGGCAAACGCGGGGGCAGCGGGCGAGCGGCAAAAAATGAATCAGGAAGGAGGGTTCAGAGAAATGTTATCGGTTTGCAGTCGTCAGCATTGTTGTTGCGAGGCACGACGAGAATTTTAGTCACGGGAAGGGGCAAACAGGCCCGATAAGCAGTACGCGATCGGGCCGTATAATGATTAAGCGTTAGCGAAGCGCATGGACAGGTCGAGCGCCCGGAGGTGCTTGGTGAGAGCGCCCACGGAGATAAAGTCGACGCCGGTTTCGGCAAATTCACGCAGCGTTTTGTCCGTCACGTTGCCAGAAACTTCCAGTCGCGCCTGGCCGTTGGTCCGTTTGACTGCTTCACGCATCTGCGCCGTTTCAAAGTTGTCCAGCATGATGATGTCGGCTCCGGCTTTCAGCGCGTCGTCCAGTTCATCCAGATTTTCCACTTCGACTTCCACAGGGACATCCGGATGCAGCCAGAAGGCTTTCTCTACCGCCTGACGCACTGAGCCGGAAGCAATAATATGGTTCTCTTTGATCAGGAACGCATCGGAAAGACCCAGACGATGATTCGCGCCGCCGCCGCATAGCACGGCATATTTCAGCGCGGTACGCAGTCCCGGCAGGGTTTTACGTGTGTCCAGTAGTTGGGTCTTTGTGCCCGCCAGGATATCAACGTACTTACGCACTTCGCTGGCGACACCTGACAGGGTCTGCACGAAGTTCAGCGCGGTGCGCTCGCCGGTCAGCAACACGCGGGAAGGACCGTCGAGCTCAAACAGCGGTTGATTCGCGTTGATGCTGTCACCGTCATCCACATGCCAGTTGATGCTGACATCGTCGCCAGCCAGTTGAATAAAGACCTCTTCGACCCAGCGTTTGCCACAAAAAACGCCGTCTTCACGGGTGATGACGGTGGCATGAGAACGGGCGTTCTCCGGTAACAGTTGAGCCGTAATATCGTTGCTGGCATCCACTTCACCGCCTAAATCTTCACGCAGCGCCTGGGCGACAACGTTTGGGATATCCAGGTTAATACGTTCCAACAGCGCGTCACGTCGGTAGTCGGGGTTATAGCGGCGAGGCGGCATGAGAAAACTCCAAATTGCTAACGAATCATAAGGTAGAAACATGCTACTCTGATGCGGCTATAAGCACCACTCAAAAGGAGATTCAGCATGTTGTTAGACAAGGGCTGGCTGGCAGAAGCGCGACGCGTTCCTTCTGCGCATTACGATTGCCGCCCGGATGATGAAGTCCCTTCTTTGCTGGTGGTGCATAATATCAGCCTGCCGCCCGGCGAGTTTGGCGGTCCGTGGATTGACGCACTATTCACCGGAACGATTGATCCCAACGCCCACCCTTTTTTTGCCGAAATTGCGCATCTGCGCGTTTCCGCCCATTGTCTGATTCGCCGCGATGGCGAAATCGTTCAGTATGTTCCTTTCGATAAGCGCGCGTGGCATGCCGGTGTGTCGAGCTATCATGGGCGTGAACGCTGCAATGATTTTTCGATTGGCATTGAGCTGGAAGGGACCGACACGCTGGCCTACACCGATGCTCAGTACCAACAACTGGCAGCCGTCACGCGTGCGTTGATAAAGATTTTCCCGGCCGTTGCCGACAACATAACCGGGCACTGTGATATTGCGCCTGAGCGTAAGACCGATCCCGGTCCGGCTTTTGACTGGGCAAGGTTTCGCGCCCTGATCACCGCCTCGTCAGATAAGGAGATGACATGACGCTATTTACGACATTACTGGTGCTGCTCGTCGAGCGCCTGTTTAAGCTGGGCGAACACTGGCAGTTGGATCACCGGTTAGAAGCTTTTTTCCGTCGGGTTAAACGCTTCTCGGTGGCGCGTACGCTGGGGATGATGACGATCGCGATGGTGGTCACGTTCCTGTTACTGCGCGCGCTGGAAGGTTTGTTGTTTAATGTGCCGACAATCGTGGCGTGGATTCTGATCGGGCTGTTGTGTATTGGCGCGGGTAAAGTGCGGATGCACTATCATGCCTATCTTAATGCGGCGGCGCGTGATGATGTACATGCCAGAACGGCGATGGCCAGCGAACTGACGATGATTCATGGCGTCCCGCCGGATTGCAATGAGCGTGAGTTTTTGCGTGAGCTGCAAAACGCGCTACTGTGGATTAACTTCCGTTTTTATATCGCGCCGTTGTTCTGGCTGATCGTCGGCGGTCCGTGGGGGCCGGTTCTGCTGGTGGGCTACGCCTTTCTGCGCTCGTGGCAGTCCTGGCTGGCGCGCTATCAGACGCCACATGAGCGTTTACAGTCCGGCATTGATGGCATTCTTCATGTTCTGGACTGGATCCCGGTACGTCTGGCGGGCGTGGTGTACGCCCTGATCGGGCATGGCGAAAAAGCGCTGCCCGCGTGGTTTGCCTCGCTGGCGGATTTGCATACCTCGCAGTATCAGGTGTTAACGCGCCTGGCGCAGTTCTCGCTGGCACGCGAGCCGCATACCGATAAGATAGAAACGCCGAAAGCGGCGGTTTCTATGGCGAAGAAAACGTCGTTTGCCTTAGTGGTGGTGATTGCCGTGCTGACCATTTATGGCACGTTGATTTAACGAATCAGGACGCCCGGTAAGCAACAGGTTACCGGGCAATCTCTCAAAGCGTATCGGCAGGCGGGATGCCGAAGTCCGGCATCCCGTTTTCATCCCAACGAATTCGCTTCAGGCGGGTATGGCGATTAGGATCGTAGAGCGGATCGCCTTCAATTTCGGTATAGTTGCGCGCGTGATACACCAGCACGTCGTCGCCCTCCGGCGTTTGGGTAAAGCTGTTGTGCCCGGGCCCATACTGACGATTTTCCTTGCTGGTGGTAAATACCGGATGCGGCAATTTGTGCCAGTTTGCCGGATTCTGCGGATCGGCGTGAATATCAATCCATAACAATCCCATGCAGTAGTTTTCGTCCGTGGCGCTGGCGGAGTAGCTGATGAACAGCCTGTCACCGTGGCTTAACACCGCTGGCCCTTCATTGACCCAAAAACCCCGACACTCCCAGTCGTACTCCGGCTTGCTGAGCATCACTGGCTGGCCTTTAATCGTCCAGGGATTTTCCAGCTCCGCCAGATAAATGTTGGAATTCCCGGTGATGTCGGGCGATTTTTGCGCCCACAGATACCATTGCTTTCCCTGATGGCGGAACGTTGTGGCATCGAGTGCAAAGGTATCAAACGGCGTTTTCACCTGACCTTTTTCGACCCAGTTGCCGGTGAGCGGATCGGTATGCGTGCACTCCAGCGCGTACATCCGGTGCTGAAACATGCCCAGTTTGTCGAGCGCCTGTGTATGGGCGGCGGCAAAGTAGATGACCCATCTGCCGTCGAGGTGATGTATTTCCGGTGCCCAGATAAGTTCGCTCATCGGACCGTGTTCGGGTTTGCGCCAGACGACAACGGGCGTTGCCGTGCGCAATCCTTCCAGTGAATCCGCCCGGCGGATTTCCAGCCGGTCATATTCCGGCACGGAGGCAATAAAATAGTAGTCGCTGCCGTCACGCAGGATAAACGGATCGGCGCGTTGTTCAATAAACGGGTTGGGCCAGTTTTGCATCAGGCTTTCCTTACGGTTTCAGTGACGTTCAGTTCCTGATAATCATTGAGTTCGCGGTAGTTGGCGCGGCGTTTTTCCAGATCGTTCTGAATCTGTTTCATCAGTTCCCGGTCAACTTTCAGCAGACGCACTACGCCGGCGGTAATCAGGTATCCGATACCCGGAATTACGGTAAAGAGCAGCACGATGCCGTTGATGGCGGAATCGCTTTGCGCTTTCGCCCCTGCATCGTAGCCGTACCATGAGAGCAGAAAGCCGACCATCGCGCCGGCAATCGCCAGACCGAGCTTCAGGAAGAACAGGTTGCCGGAGAAGCTGATACCGGTAATACGTTTGCCCGTTTTCCATTCGCCGTAGTCGTCAACATCCGCCATCAGCGACCAGTGCAGCGGCGACGGGATCTGATGCAGAATATTGAGCAGGAAGTAGAGCGCCACAATCAGCATCGTGGCTTTGGGATCGAAGAAGTAAAACGCGCAGGAGAAAAGGGCCAGCGCGATATTGGTCCAGAAGAACACCTTCAGCTTGCACCAGCGGTCGGTCAGCACTTTTGCCAGCACACTGCCGATCATCATGCCGACAACGCCGAGGCTGATAAAAAGCGTCGCGAAGTGGGTGCTTTGCCCCATTACCCAGGTGACGTAGTACATGGTTGCCGCCATGCGGATGAAGCCCGGGCAGACGTTGCACAGCGTCAGCAGCAGAATGCGTACCCACTGGTCGTTTTTCCACACGTCTTTGAAGTCATTTTTCATGTCGTCGTGAGTGGGAACGGCAGGGCGCACGCGCTCGCGAACGGTGGCAAAACAAAACAGGAACATGCACATGCCGATAATGGCCAGCACGGTCATCGCCAGTTGATAACCCTTCGCTTTGTTATCACCGCCAAACCAGTCAACCATGGGCAGCAGGGTGAGCGACAACAGCAACGTCGCGATGCCGACCAGCACAAAGCGGTAAGACTGACAGGCCACGCGCTCTTTCGGATCGTTGGTGATCACGCCGCCCAGCGAGCAGTAAGGAATATTGATTGCCGTATAGGTAATCGATAGCAGGAAGTAAGTGACAAACGCATAGATAACCTTGCTGTTATAAGTCCACTCCGGGGTGGTGAACATCAGAATGCTGAACAGCGCGTAGGGGAAGGCAATCCACAGTAGCCACGGACGAAAACGGCCATATTGGCTTTGGGTCCGGTCGGCAATGGCGCCCATAATGGGATCGGTAACGGCATCGATAACACGTACTGACAGTAATAACACCCCTACCAGCGCCGGCGCCAGACCAAAAATATCTGTGTAAAAATAGTTAACAAACAGCATGATAGCGCCAAAGATGATGTTGCATCCGGCATCGCCCATGCCATAACCAATCTTTTCTCTTACCGACAGTTTACCTGTATCCATTGCGATGTCTCTCCATCAAGGTGATGGAAATAATTATTCGTCTGCTATCGATTATTTGCGTTGCAGGATAGCGCCGCGAACATGGACGAAATGGCTACAGGAGGAAAAGTGTGAGGCAGGTAACAACCCTCACCCAGGACGGGTGAGGGTCCGAGGGATTAATGTGCTTTCGCTGTCTTTGCGGTTTTCTGTTTGCACAGGTAACCGATACCTAAAACAACCAGCCATACCGGGATCAGGTAGACCGAAATCGCCATACCCGGCGTCATTAGCATAATCACCAGTACGGCCGCCATGAAGAGCAGGCAAACCCAGTTACCCAACGGGTAGAACAGCGCCGGGAAGCGAGTCTTCACTCCCTGTTGCTGCTTGGCGCGGCGGAACTTGATGTGTGCAAGACTGATCATCGCCCAGTTGATCACCAGTGCGGAGACCACCAGCGCCATCAGCAGACCGAAGGCGGATTCCGGTGCCATGTAGTTGATCAACACGCACAGTGCTGTCACCAGCGCCGAGACGATGATGGTATTCACCGGCACGCCGCGTTTGTCGATAGTGAGCAGGATTTTTGGGGCGTTACCCTGTTGCGCCAGACCAAACAGCATGCGGCTGTTACAGTAAACGCAACTGTTGTATACCGACAGTGCCGCCGTCAGAACCACGATATTCAGCGCGTTTGCGACGAAGGTATCGCCCAGTTCGTGAAATATCAGGACAAACGGGCTGGTGTCGGCGGTGACGCGCGTCCACGGCAGCAGGGAAAGCAGAACGGCCAGTGAACCCACATAGAAGATCAGAATACGGTAGATAACCTGGTTAGTGGCTTTGGGAATGCTCTGTTCCGGGTTATCGGCTTCAGCTGCGGTGATACCGACCAGCTCAAGCCCGCCGAATGAGAACATGATAATCGCCATCATCATCACCAGCCCGGTCATGCCGTGAGGCAGGAAACCGCCCTGTTCCCACAGGTTACGTACGGTCGCCTGCGGGCCGCCGTTGCCGCTGAACAGCAGCCAGCCGCCGAAGATGATCATCGCCACCACGGCGATGACTTTAATAATGGCAAACCAGAACTCCATCTCACCAAACACTTTTACGTTGGTCAGGTTGATGGCGTTGATAGCGATAAAGAAGACGGCTGCCGAAACCCAGGTGGGGATTTCCGGCCACCAGAACTGAATGTACTTACCGACGGCGGTCAGTTCCGCCATCGCGACCAGCACGTACAGCACCCAATAGTTCCAGCCCGACGCAAAGCCTGCAAAACTCCCCCAGTACTTGTAGGCAAAGTGACTGAACGAACCGGCAACTGGCTCCTCAACCACCATCTCACCCAACTGACGCATAATAAGGAAGGCAATAAAACCCGCTATCGCATAACCCAGAATAATACCGGGGCCTGCGGACTGGATAACGGAGGCGCTTCCCAGGAACAAACCTGTTCCTATCGCGCCGCCCAGCGCGATAAGCTGGATATGGCGGTTCTTAAGGCCGCGCTTTAGCTGCTCGCCGTGCTGCTGACTGTCCATCATGAAACCTCGTGTGTGGTTTACTCTTCAGATTTCAGGCTGCCGCCGAAGACGACCCGAACTATTTGAGTAATTATTATTTGTACTACGCAGTGATGCGTGTGTAAGTTTGCAATTCCGTCTGTTGTATTATTATGTTTACAGTAATGATTTTTAAAATGTCGCCGAAACTCTTTTGTCCGGAACAGAATAATGGTATGCGGCAGGGAATGCACCTGCTTTGTGAATGGATGATGACGAGTTGAATAAAAAGAGAGCAGTTGTGTGTCCCTCCGCTTACCTCCTGATAACACTTCCGTTAGCTGCAAAATGACTATTTATGATTAATTTGTGCATAAAAATACATCTGAATCGGTTCAACCAGGATTTTTCTTCGTTTCAATAAGGTTAAAACTACCTCGAGGGTGGTAAATTTAACATTTGTGCATAGTTACATGTTTGAAACGTTATTTCTGTGATGTTGTTAAAATGTGCCTGGTTTACTGATTTCAATCAAAACCTGTATGGACATAAGGTGAATACTTTGTTACTTTAGCGTCACAGATATGAAATTGGTAAGACCAATTGACTTCGGGCAAATGGCTTAAGACAGGACATCATGGCCTACAGCAAAATCCGCCAACCAAAATTATCCGATGTGATTGAGCAACAGCTGGAGTTTTTGATCCTTGAGGGTACACTGCGCCCAGGCGAAAAACTCCCACCGGAACGCGAACTGGCGAAACAGTTCGACGTCTCCCGTCCCTCCTTGCGTGAGGCGATTCAACGTCTCGAAGCGAAGGGATTGCTGCTTCGTCGCCAGGGCGGCGGCACTTTTGTTCAGAGTAGCCTGTGGCAGAGCTTTAGCGATCCACTGGTAGAACTGCTCTCCGACCATCCTGAATCCCAGTTTGACCTGCTTGAGACGCGCCATGCGCTGGAAGGCATTGCTGCATACTACGCAGCGCTGCGCAGTACCGATGAAGACAAAACACGCATTCGTGAACTGCACCATGCCATTGAACTGGCGCAAGAGTCAGGTGACCGCGATGCGGAGTCCGATGCGGTCCTCCAGTATCAAATTGCTGTCACCGAAGCGGCACACAATGTGGTTTTACTCCATCTGCTAAGGTGTATGGAACCCATGCTGGCCCAGAACGTTCGTCAGAACTTCGAGTTGCTCTATTCGCGTCGTGAGATGCTTCCGCTGGTGAGTGGTCACCGCACCCGTATTTTCGAAGCGATTATTGCCGGTAAGCCAGAAGAGGCGCGTGAAGCATCACATCGCCACCTGGCGTTTATCGAAGAAATTCTGCTCGACCGAAGTCGTGAGGAGAGCCGTCGTGAACGCGCCTTACGTCGTCTGGAGCAGCGAAAGAATTAGTGATTTTTCTGGTGGCTCGTTAGCCAGAAGATGTTGTAAATCAAGCGCTATTCTAAAGCGCGGCAACTAAACGCAGAACCTGTCTTATTGAGTTCTCTGGCGAGAGTTCAATGGGACAGGTTCCAGATAACTCAACGTATTAGATAGATAAGGAATACCCCCATGTCAGAACGTTTCCCAAATGACGTGGATCCGATCGAAACTCGCGACTGGCTACAGGCGATCGAATCGGTCATCCGTGAAGAAGGTGTTGAGCGCGCTCAGTATCTGATTGACCAGCTTCTTTCTGAAGCCCGCAAAGGCGGCGTGAAAGTAGCGGCAGGTACTGGGGCAAGCAATTACATCAACACTATTGCCGTTGAAGATGAGCCGGAATACCCGGGCAATCTGGAGCTGGAGCGTCGAATTCGTTCTGCTATCCGTTGGAACGCCATCATGACCGTGCTGCGTGCGTCTAAAAAAGACCTCGAGCTGGGCGGCCACATGGCATCCTTCCAGTCTTCTGCGACGGTGTACGATGTTTGCTTCAACCATTTCTTCCGCGCCCGCAATGAGCAGGATGGCGGCGACCTGGTTTACTTCCAGGGTCATATCTCCCCGGGCATTTACGCCCGTGCGTTCCTGGAAGGCCGTCTGACTGAAGAGCAGATGGACAACTTCCGTCAGGAAGTTCATGGCAATGGCCTGTCTTCCTACCCGCACCCGAAACTGATGCCGGAATTCTGGCAGTTCCCGACCGTTTCTATGGGGCTGGGCCCAATCGGTGCTATCTATCAGGCTAAATTCCTGAAATATCTGGAACACCGTGGCCTGAAAGACACCTCCAAACAGACCGTTTACGCTTTCCTGGGCGACGGTGAAATGGACGAACCGGAATCCAAAGGGGCGATCACCATCGCAACCCGTGAAAAACTGGACAACCTGGTCTTCGTCATCAACTGTAACCTGCAGCGTCTGGATGGCCCGGTCACCGGTAACGGCAAAATCGTTAACGAACTGGAAGGCATCTTCGAGGGCGCTGGCTGGAACGTAATTAAAGTGATGTGGGGCGGTCGTTGGGATGAGCTGCTGCGTAAAGATACCAGCGGTAAACTGATCCAACTGATGAACGAAACCGTTGACGGCGACTACCAGACCTTCAAATCCAAAGATGGCGCGTACGTTCGTGAGCACTTCTTCGGTAAATACCCGGAAACCGCAGCACTGGTTGCAGACTGGACTGATGAGCAGATCTGGGCGCTGAATCGTGGTGGTCACGATCCGAAGAAAGTTTACGCGGCACTGAAAAAAGCGCAAGAAACCAAAGGCAAAGCAACAGTAATCCTGGCTCATACCATCAAAGGTTATGGCATGGGTGACACTGCCGAAGGTAAAAACATCGCGCACCAGGTGAAGAAAATGAACATGGACGGCGTGCGTCATATCCGCGACCGTTTCAATGTTCCTGTCACTGACGAGCAGGTTGAAAAACTGTCCTACATTACCTTCCCGGAAGGTTCTGAAGAACACAAGTATCTGCACGAACGTCGCCAGGCGCTGCACGGCTACCTGCCGAGCCGCCAGCCGAACTTCACTGAGAAGCTGGAACTGCCGACCCTGGAAGACTTCGGCGCGCTGCTGGAAGAGCAGAACAAAGAAATCTCCACCACTATCGCTTTCGTTCGTGCCCTGAACGTGATGCTGAAGAACAAATCGATCAAAGACAGACTGGTTCCGATCATCGCCGACGAAGCGCGTACTTTCGGTATGGAAGGTCTGTTCCGTCAGATCGGTATTTACAGCCCGAACGGTCAGCAGTACACCCCGCAGGACCGTGAGCAGGTTGCATACTACAAAGAAGACGAGAAAGGTCAGATTCTGCAGGAAGGGATCAACGAGCTGGGTGCAGGGTCTTCCTGGCTGGCGGCGGCGACCTCTTACAGCACCAACAACCTGCCGATGATTCCGTTCTACATCTACTACTCCATGTTCGGGTTCCAGCGTATTGGCGACCTGTGCTGGGCAGCAGGTGACCAGCAGGCGCGTGGCTTCCTGATTGGCGGGACGTCTGGTCGTACAACGCTGAACGGCGAAGGTCTGCAGCACGAAGATGGTCACAGCCATATTCAGTCTCTGACTATCCCGAACTGTATCTCTTACGATCCGTCTTACGCGTACGAAGTTGCGGTCATCATGCACGATGGTCTGGAGCGTATGTACGGTGAGAAACAAGAGAACGTTTACTACTACATCACCACGCTGAACGAAAACTACCACATGCCAGCCATGCCGGAAGGTGCTGAGGAAGGTATCCGTAAAGGTATCTACAAACTCGAAACCCTGGAAGGTAGCAAAGGTAAAGTTCAGCTGCTGGGCTCCGGTTCTATCCTGCGTCACGTTCGTGAAGCGGCACAGATCCTGGCGAAAGACTACGGCGTGGGCTCTGACGTGTACAGCGTCACCTCCTTCACTGAACTGGCGCGTGATGGTCAGGACTGTGAACGCTGGAACATGCTGCACCCGCTGGAAACGCCGCGCGTTCCGTACATCGCTCAGGTGATGAACGACGCGCCGGCTGTAGCCTCAACTGACTATATGAAACTGTTTGCCGAACAGGTTCGTACTTATGTACCGGCTGATGATTATCGCGTACTGGGTACCGACGGTTTCGGTCGCTCTGACAGCCGTGAAAACCTGCGTCACCACTTCGAAGTGGATGCTTCCTACGTGGTTGTAGCGGCACTGGGCGAACTGGCTAAACGTGGCGAAATCGATAAGAAAGTGGTTGCGGATGCAATTACCAAATTCAACATCGATGCAGAAAAAGTTAACCCGCGTCTGGCGTAAGAGGTAAAAGAATAATGGCTATCGAAATCAAAGTACCGGACATCGGGGCAGATGAAGTTGAAATCACCGAGATCCTGGTCAAAGTGGGCGACAAGGTTGAAGCAGAACAGTCGCTGATCACCGTAGAAGGTGATAAAGCCTCTATGGAAGTCCCGTCTCCGCAGGCTGGCGTTGTTAAAGAGATCAAAGTCTCTGTTGGCGACAAAACCGAGACCGGCGCACTTATCATGATATTCGATTCCGCTGACGGTGCAGCAGCTGCTGCACCTGTTCCGGCAGAAGAGAAGAAAGAAGCGGCTCCCGCAGCGGCGCCGGCTGCTGCGGCAGCGAAAGAAGTACACGTACCGGATATCGGCGGCGACGAAGTTGAAGTCACTGAAATCATGGTTAAAGTGGGCGACACCGTTGCGGCTGAACAGTCCCTGATCACCGTTGAAGGCGACAAGGCTTCGATGGAAGTCCCGGCTCCGTTCGCAGGCGTCGTTAAAGAGATCAAAATCAATACCGGCGACAAAGTGTCTACTGGTTCCCTGATTATGGTCTTCGAAGTGGCGGGTGCTGCACCTGCTGCGGCTCCAGCACAGGCGGCTGCTCCGGCAGCGGCGGCGGCACCTGCCGCTTCTGGCGCGAAAGACGTTAACGTACCGGATATCGGCGGTGACGAAGTTGAAGTAACCGAGGTGATGGTGAAAGTGGGCGACGAAGTGGCCGCTGAGCAGTCACTGATCACCGTTGAAGGCGACAAAGCGTCAATGGAAGTCCCGGCGCCGTTCGCGGGTACCGTTAAAGAAATCAAAATCAGCACCGGCGATAAAGTTAAAACCGGCTCTCTGATTATGGTCTTCGAAGTGGAAGGCGCAGCGCCTGCTGCTGCCGCGCCACAGCAGGCTCCAGCACCGGCGGCCTCTGCACCTGCGCCAGCTGCCGCTGCTCCAGCAGCGAAAGCCGAAGGCAAATCTGAGTTTGCTGAGAACGACGCTTACGTTCATGCGACCCCGCTGATTCGCCGTCTGGCGCGCGAGTTCGGTGTGAACCTGGCGAAAGTGAAGGGTACAGGCCGTAAAGGTCGCATCCTGCGCGAAGACGTGCAGACTTACGTGAAAGACGCTATTAAGCGTGCGGAAGCCGCTCCGGCAGCCGCAGCAGGTGGCGGTATTCCAGGCATGCTGCCGTGGCCGAAGGTCGACTTCAGCAAGTTTGGTGAAATCGAAGAAGTGGAACTGGGCCGCATCCAGAAAATCTCTGGTGCTAACCTGAGCCGTAACTGGGTGATGATCCCGCACGTTACGCACTTCGACAAAACCGATATCACCGATCTGGAAGCGTTCCGTAAACAGCAGAACGCTGAAGCTGAGAAGCGCAAACTGGATGTGAAATTCACCCCGGTGGTCTTCATCATGAAAGCGGTTGCTGCGGCGCTTGAGCAGATGCCACGCTTTAACAGTTCGCTGTCGGAAGACGGTCAGCGTCTGACGCTGAAGAAATACATCAATATCGGTGTGGCGGTTGATACGCCAAACGGTCTGGTTGTTCCGGTCTTTAAAGACGTGAACAAGAAGAGCGTTACCGAGCTGTCTCGCGAACTGACGGTTATCTCTAAAAAAGCGCGTGACGGTAAGCTGACCGCGGGCGAAATGCAGGGCGGTTGCTTCACCATCTCCAGCATCGGCGGCCTGGGTACCACCCACTTCGCACCGATTGTGAACGCGCCGGAAGTGGCTATCCTCGGTGTGTCCAAGTCAGCGATGGAGCCGGTGTGGAACGGTAAAGAGTTTGTACCGCGTCTGATGATGCCTATCTCTCTGTCCTTCGACCACCGTGTGATTGACGGTGCTGATGGTGCGCGTTTCATTACCATCATCAACAATATGCTGTCTGACATTCGCCGCCTGGTGATGTAAGCAAAAAAGCCGGCCCGACGGCCGGCTTTTTTCTGGTAATCTCATGATGGTTTTGGGGTTATTGGTGCTAAAGATAAATCGTTGCCGTTTTGTTGTTTCAAAATTGTTAACAATTTTGTAAAATACGGACGGATAGAACGACCCGGTGGACGATGGGCGACAAGACCAGGGATCGCCGGAAATAAATTAAGAGGTCATGATGAGTACTGAAATCAAAACTCAGGTCGTGGTACTTGGGGCAGGCCCCGCAGGTTACTCTGCAGCCTTCCGTTGCGCTGATTTAGGTCTGGAAACCGTAATCGTAGAACGTTACAGCACCCTCGGTGGTGTTTGTCTGAACGTCGGCTGTATCCCTTCTAAAGCACTGCTGCACGTTGCGAAAGTTATCGAAGAAGCCAAAGCGCTGGCTGAACACGGTATTGTCTTCGGCGAGCCGAAAACCGATATCGACAAAATTCGTACCTGGAAAGAAAAAGTAATCACTCAGCTGACCGGTGGTCTGGCGGGTATGGCGAAAGGCCGTAAAGTGAAAGTGGTTACCGGTCTGGGTAAATTCACCGGGGCGAACACCCTGGAAGTTGAAGGTGACAACGGCAAAACCGTGATCAACTTCGACAACGCGATCATCGCGGCGGGTTCCCGTCCGATCCAGTTGCCGTTCATTCCGCATGAAGATCCGCGCGTATGGGACTCCACCGACGCCCTGGAACTGAAATCCGTACCGAAGCGTCTGCTGGTCATGGGTGGCGGTATCATCGGTCTGGAAATGGGGACCGTGTACCATGCGCTGGGTTCAGAGATTGACGTGGTTGAAATGTTCGACCAGGTTATCCCGGCGGCTGACAAAGACATCGTTAAAGTCTTCACCAAACGCATCGGTAAGAAATTCAACCTGATGCTGGAAACCAAAGTGACTGCCGTTGAAGCGAAAAAAGACGGTATTTACGTTTCCATGGAAGGCAAAAAAGCCCCGGCTGAAGCACAGCGTTATGACGCGGTGCTGGTCGCCATCGGTCGTGTACCGAACGGTAAAAACCTCGACGCGGGCAAAGCTGGCGTGGAAGTGGACGACCGTGGCTTCATCCGCGTTGACAAACAGCTGCGCACCAACGTGCCGCACATCTTTGCTATCGGCGATATCGTCGGTCAGCCAATGCTGGCGCACAAAGGTGTTCACGAAGGTCACGTTGCCGCTGAAGTTATCGCCGGCATGAAACACTACTTCGATCCGAAAGTGATCCCATCCATTGCTTACACTGAACCAGAAGTGGCGTGGGTAGGTCTGACGGAGAAAGAAGCGAAAGAGAAAGGCATCAGCTATGAAACCGCCACCTTCCCGTGGGCTGCTTCTGGCCGTGCTATCGCTTCCGACTGCGCAGACGGTATGACCAAACTGATTTTCGACAAAGAAACTCACCGTGTGATCGGTGGTGCGATTGTCGGCACCAACGGCGGCGAACTGCTGGGTGAAATTGGTCTGGCGATCGAAATGGGTTGTGATGCAGAAGATATCGCGCTGACCATCCATGCGCACCCAACTCTGCACGAGTCCGTTGGTCTGGCGGCAGAAGTGTTCGAAGGTAGCATCACTGACCTGCCGAACGCGAAAGCGAAGAAGAAGAAGTAATCTTCAGCCTTCCAGCGACAAAAAAAGCGGCGTAAATGCCGCTTTTTTTATGCCTGTCACTCCACCGGTTTCCAGGGATCGTGTGGCGTAAATTTTTCTATGGCGATGGCTTTTAGCCCACTATCTTCCCCCAAATCCGTCTGATACACGCGGTCATCCTGGCTTACCATAAAGCTCATCACGCCTGTTTCCCCCCAACTGACGGGCCAGGCGAGCAGCGCGAACCCCTTCTCGTTGTCGCTGGCAATAATGCGAAAATAGTAGCCGTGATACCCTTCACCAGGCGAGTCAGGGCTGAAGGCCGGTCCTAGCGGGCTTGGCGTTTCGCCGGGTTTTACGGGCCAGTACAAACCATCCTGTTGACCGTTATGGCTGATAATCCGGGTGGCAAAAGCCTGTTTGCGCTGCCAGTAGTCGTACTGGGCATCGACATAGGCACGCATGGCCTGAATCGCCGAGAGTTCATTGCGACCTACCGTTCGCGTGAGGATCTCATCCTGCGCGGCAGACATATCAAAATGCCAGCCCTTGCTTGCCTTCACGATGGGGATGGGCAACTGCCAGTTCTCCTGACCGACGTTCAGATGGGCCACGTTACCTTGCTGCACAATCTGATGGCTGACCTTCCAGTCGCGGTTAAAGCGCGCGACGGCTTCCGGGTCCGCACCTTCCGGGGGTAAAAATTGTCGCCAGTCATCACCTAACAGAGCGGTCAGCTGTGCGTCGTTATTCCCGGCAATCGCACGGGAAAAGGCGTTAGCGGCTTCGTCTGGCGTGGCAAACATCTGCTGGGCGTAGCTCATTAATGGCAACGAGAGCAGCAGGGTGCTTAACAGTATTTTTTTCATTATGGGCTCCCGTTAGCGATGGCGAAATTGATGGTGTTCAGAAGCGCGATCGCGCGCGCGGGCAGGTTGCCCATGACTGACATTACTCAGACGACGACTTTCCTGACCGCGCTGCTGCTGCGACTGCCAGGTCGGTGACCGACTGTCATTGCCGCTAAGGGCATTTGCCCGGTTTTGCTGGAATACCTGCTGACGCTGCTGTGGTGACGAGGACCCGACGTGCTGACGTACCGTATCCAGCTGCTGTTGTGAGACCGGGTGTTGCTGCGCTTTGGCCCTGAGATCGTCACGATGCTGTTGTTGTGCTGGCGTGGTCGATTGTTTCAACGTCTGCTGCGCACTCTGACGACGTGTGTTGTTGTCGTCATAACCTCGATAATTATTGCGCTGGGCAACCTGATTCAACTGTTGAGAGGCCGCTTTACGCTGGGCATCGCGCGTTGTCGCAGTGGGTTGCTGAGGCAGCGCTTTAGACGCATCCGGATGACGCTGTTGCAGTTGCGCCATTGCCGCCTGGCGCTGGCTGTCGCGGGAAGCCGTCGCGGCAGGTTGCTGTGTGGCGCTGAGACCGCCGCTGACGTTGGTCGGATGGAAACGCTGCGCCGTTGAGGCGTTTTGATACGGCACTCCGCCGCGATAGGCCGGGTTGTGCTGCCAGGTCATGTTCTGCGTTTTCAGATTCTGCCCGGAGATGCGGTTGAAGTTATTAACGTTGATATTGATGTTATCGCCATTGTGCTGATAGCCATTACCGCCATGACGATCGTCGTCATGATGGTGATCGTCATCGTGGTGGTGATCATCGTCATCCCAGTCGATATTGCTGAACAGTGCATAGGTGGTGGCAACGCCAAGGCTGTAGCCGAATCCCTTAACAAAACTCCCGGCAAACTGTTCGCCTGGCGTAGGGGGGAGATACACCGGTGGATACGCGGTGTTGGGCCAGGTACCATAAACCGTGGAAGGGTTATAGCTGGGGACGTACACCACCTGCGGATCGGCAGGTTCAATTTTAATCACCGTGGAGGCCGGTGCCGTAGAAACGGCGCTGGATTGCGTCGTGGAGGCGGTAGCTGAGGGCGCTGGAGTCACGCTCTTTTTCGGCGTGCTGGTTACCGTCTGCTGCGGGGTGGATTTCAGCGAGCCGGTTTGCTGGGCCAGTAAGCGCAGGCGCTGAACTGAATCCATGACATCCTGCGGTTGCGCCAGAAACGCATCACCGAGGTTTTGTACCCAATCCGGATTTTCCCCCATCAGCGTCATGAGTTGCGGAAAGGCAACCAACGACTTCACGCTGGGGTCCCATGGCTGGTTTGCAACCGCCTGAATGGCGGCATCGCCCTGTTGTGTTGGATTATCACGCGACCATTGCACCGCCTGAACGACGTTAGCCGGATAGGTCGCCGCCATCAGAACCTGAGAAAGTAGCGGGTCCGGATAAAGGGCAATCGGCGCAACCCATTGATCGATTTGCGCCGTGGTAAAGCTCGCTTTTGCAACCGGAGCCGGAGGGGCTTCGGCTGGCGCGGGCGGTTGCACCGCGACGGGCGTCGGGGCTTCCGGTGTGCGGCTTTTGACATACAGCATGCCTGAAGCAGCAAGTAGCCCGGCGCTACAGATCAGCGCAAGCACGTGGGGTTTAAAGGGCAACGTCATATTCTTACTCCCGATTTGCCTTGAAATCGCAATGGTCGAAGTGCTGCCACCCGCAGGTGCAGTGTTGCGTGAGTATAAAGAGACGATAGTTTAATTTTTGACTAATCTTGGGATCGGTACAGCAGAGTGATTATAAGAATGCGAAATAGTGTGACGATTCGTAACAGCGATTAATTCCCCGCTGCTGAAATCGAAAAGGGCATTAGACCATCCTTAACGATTCAGCCACTTTTTTATGTTGCTTTTTTGTAAACAGATTAACACCTCACTAAAATCCTGTTATTCTGCCCATTGCGGTACCGGGCATTTACCCTACAAACTGCTGTCTCACAGGAGCGTGAAGAGAATCGCCCATCGATAAAGCGCCGCACTATGACAATGAGAGCGAGGAGAACCGTCGTGCTAGAAGAATACCGTAAGCACGTAGCAGAACGTGCCGCCGAGGGGATTGTGCCCAAACCCTTAGATGCAACCCAAATGGCCGCGCTCGTCGAGCTGCTGAAAGCACCGCCTGCGGGCGAAGAAGAATTCCTGTTAGACCTGTTGATCAACCGTGTTCCCCCAGGCGTCGATGAAGCCGCCTATGTCAAAGCGGGTTTCCTCGCAGCCATCGCTAAAGGCGAAGCAACTTCCCCACTGATTACGCCTGAAAAAGCGATTGAACTGCTCGGCACCATGCAGGGTGGTTACAACATCCATCCGCTGATCGACGCCCTGGACGATGCAAAACTGGCGCCGATTGCCGCCAAAGCGCTCTCCCATACTCTGCTGATGTTCGATAACTTCTATGACGTAGAAGAAAAAGCCAAAGCGGGTAACGAATTTGCGAAGCAGGTGATGCATTCCTGGGCTGATGCCGAATGGTTCCTGAGCCGTCTGCCGCTGGCTGAAAAAATGACCGTCACCGTCTTCAAAGTGACCGGTGAAACCAACACCGATGATCTGTCTCCGGCGCCGGATGCCTGGTCTCGTCCGGATATTCCACTTCACGCGTTAGCAATGTTGAAAAACGCCCGTGAAGGCATTGAGCCGGATCAGCCTGGCGTAGTGGGTCCGATCAAACAGATCGAAGCCCTGGCAAGTAAAGACTATCCGTTGGCTTACGTCGGTGACGTTGTCGGTACCGGTTCTTCGCGTAAATCTGCCACCAACTCCGTGTTGTGGTTTATGGGCGATGACATTCCGCACGTGCCGAACAAACGCGGCGGCGGTCTGTGCCTCGGCGGTAAAATCGCACCTATCTTCTTCAACACCATGGAAGATGCGGGCGCGCTGCCAATCGAAGTTGACGTCAGCAACCTGAATATGGGTGATGTGATTGACGTTTACCCGTTCAAAGGTGAAGTCCGTAACCATGAAACCGGCGAACTGCTGGCGAGCTTTGAACTGAAAACCGACGTGCTGGTAGATGAAGTGCGCGCGGGCGGTCGTATTCCGCTGATCATCGGTCGCGGTCTGACCACCAAAGCGCGTGAAGCGCTGGGCCTGCCGCACAGCGACGTGTTCCGTCAGGCGAAAGATGTGGCGGAAAGCAACCGTGGTTACTCACTGGCACAGAAAATGGTCGGCCGTGCGTGCGGCGTAGCCGGTATCCGTCCGGGCGCGTACTGCGAACCGAAGATGACCTCCGTGGGTTCCCAGGATACCACCGGCCCAATGACCCGTGACGAACTGAAGGACCTGGCGTGCCTGGGCTTCTCTTCTGACCTGGTGATGCAGTCTTTCTGTCACACTGCGGCTTATCCGAAGCCGGTTGACGTCACCACGCACCACACGCTGCCGGACTTCATTATGAACCGTGGCGGTGTGTCGCTGCGTCCGGGCGATGGCGTGATCCACTCCTGGCTGAACCGTATGCTGCTGCCGGATACCGTCGGTACCGGTGGTGACTCCCACACCCGCTTCCCGATCGGGATTTCCTTCCCGGCAGGCTCAGGCCTGGTCGCGTTTGCTGCTGCGACCGGCGTGATGCCGCTGGACATGCCGGAATCGGTACTGGTGCGCTTTAAAGGCAAAATGCAGCCGGGGATTACCCTGCGCGATCTGGTACACGCTATTCCGCTGTACGCGATCAAACAGGGTCTGCTGACCGTCGAGAAGAAAGGCAAGAAGAACATCTTCTCTGGCCGTATTCTCGAAATCGAAGGTCTGCCGGATCTGAAAGTCGAGCAGGCGTTTGAGCTGACCGATGCTTCCGCCGAACGTTCTGCAGCAGGATGTACCATCAAGCTGAACAAAGAGCCGATCGTTGAATACCTGACCTCCAACATTGTTCTGCTGAAGTGGATGATCGCGGAAGGCTACGGCGACCGTCGTACGCTGGAACGTCGTGTGCAGGGCATGGAAAAATGGCTGGCGGAACCTGAACTGCTGGAAGGCGATGCGGATGCTGAATATGCCGCAGTAATCGACATCGATCTGGCCGATATCAAAGAGCCGATTCTGTGCGCGCCAAATGATCCGGACGACGCGCGTCTGCTCTCTGATGTTCAGGGCGATAAAATCGACGAAGTGTTCATCGGTTCCTGTATGACCAACATCGGTCACTTCCGTGCGGCCGGTAAGCTGCTGGATGCGCACAAAGGTCAATTGCCGACGCGTCTGTGGGTGGCACCGCCAACCCGTATGGATGCGGCACAGCTGACGGAAGAAGGCTACTACAGCGTCTTTGGTAAGAGCGGTGCGCGTATTGAAATCCCGGGCTGTTCACTGTGCATGGGTAACCAGGCGCGTGTGGCAGACGGGGCGACGGTGGTATCAACTTCCACGCGTAACTTCCCGAACCGTTTAGGGACCGGTGCGAACGTCTATCTGGCGTCTGCGGAGCTGGCGGCGGTTGCGGCACTGATCGGCAAACTGCCGACGCCGGAAGAGTACCAGACCTATGTGGCGCAGGTCGATAAAACGGCAGTCGACACCTATCGTTATCTGAACTTCGACCAGCTTTCTCAGTACACTGAGAAAGCAGACGGTGTGATTTTCCAGACAGCGGTGTAATGCGCTAACGCATTTCGCGTAAAAACGCATCAATGCCCGGTGAAGCGCGCTTCTCCGGGCATTTTTATTTCTATTCCTTATACGCGATCCGCTTTTTTTCTGCGCCCAGGCTGCGATAATTAAAACAAGGCGCAATGCGGTAATGGCGCATTGCCGGGAGCAGAGGATTACATTATGGATTACGAATTTCTGCGCGATGTTACCGGAGTGGTCAAGGTGCGCATGTCCATGGGTCACGAAGTGGTCGGGCACTGGTTTAATGAAGAAGTGAAAGAAAACCTGGCCCTGCTGGACGAAGTGGAACAGGCGGCACACGCGGTGAAAGGCAGCGAACGTTCCTGGCAACGGGCGGGGCACGAATATACGCTCTGGATGGATGGCGAAGAGGTGATGATCCGCGCCAATCAGCTGGAGTTTACCGGCGACGAAATGGAAGAGGGGATGAGTTACTACGATGAAGAGAGCCTGTCGCTGTGTGGCGTTGAGGATTTTCTTCAGGTGGTAAACGCATACCGGGAATTTCTGCGTCAATCCTGAGTTATTTCAATCATCAATGAAGCCGGGCGTCTGCGTCCGGCTTTTTTTTGCAGAAAAATGATTGTTTGATTTTTATTAATCATTTTAAAACTGTGATCTGGCGCGTTTGTGATCTTAAAATGATTAAATATAATCGTTATGATTTTTTTTAATCACAACATAACAACAGGCGGGAAGACCATGAACATCAAAAAGGCAATAGAACGCATACCCGGCGGCATGATGGTCGTGCCATTGGTTATCGGTGCCATTATTAATACCTTTGCCCCGCAGGCGCTGGAAATCGGCGGCTTTACCACCGCGCTGTTTAAAAACGGCGCTGCGCCGTTGATCGGCGCATTCCTGCTGTGTATGGGCGCAGGGATCAGCGTAAAAGCAGCGCCTCAGGCTTTGCTGCAAGGGGGCACGATCACCCTGACCAAATTGCTGGTGGCTATCGCGATCGGCCTGGGGGTTGAACACCTGTTTGGAGCGGAAGGGATCTTTGGCTTAAGCGGCCTGGCCATTATTGCCGCCATGAGCAACTCGAACGGGGGGCTGTACGCGGCGTTAGTCGGTGAGTTCGGCAACGAACGTGACGTCGGCGCAATCTCTATTCTGTCTCTTAATGACGGTCCGTTCTTTACGATGATCGCGCTGGGTGCCGCAGGGATGGCCAACATTCCAATTATGGCGCTGGTGGCGGTACTGGTTCCCCTGGTGGTCGGCATGATCCTCGGTAATCTCGATCACAACATGCGTGACTTCCTGACCAAAGGCGGACCGCTATTGATTCCGTTTTTTGCCTTTGCGCTCGGCGCCGGCATCAACCTTGAAATGCTGTTGCAGGGCGGTCTGGCGGGCATTCTGCTTGGTGTACTGACCACGTTCATTGGCGGTTTCTTTAACATCCGCGCAGACCGTCTGGTGGGAGGAAGCGGGATTGCCGGAGCGGCAGCCTCCAGTACCGCCGGTAACGCCGTCGCGACGCCACTGGCTATTGCCCAGGCCGATCCTTCACTGGCGGAAGTCGCCGCCGCTGCCGCGCCGCTGATTGCCGCCTCCGTGATTACCACTGCGATCCTGACCCCGATCCTCACCTCGTGGGTGGCCAAAAAGCAGGCGCGTCAGGTTGCTCAGGAGAATAAAGCATGAAAATGATCGTTATCGCCGATGATTTTACGGGCTCTAACGATACCGGCGTGCAACTGGCAAAAAAAGGCGCACGTACGGAGGTGATGCTCACCCCGGCACAGAAGCCTTCACGGCGTGCCGATGTGCTGGTTATCAACACAGAGAGCCGGGCAATCCCGGCGGCGCAAGCCGCGCAGGCGGTTCAACAGGCGTTAATCCCCTGGTGTGAAGGGGCCGCCACGCCGCTGGTGTATAAAAAAATCGATTCTACGTTTCGTGGCAACGTGGGGGCCGAGGTGGCTGCGGCGATGCGCGCCGCCAACCGGAAACTGGCCGTGATTGCCGCAGCAATCCCCGCCGCAGGGCGCACGACGCGTGACGGACTGTGCCTGGTCAATGGAACACCGCTACTGGAGACTGAATTTGCCAGCGATCCCAAAACGCCGATTATCTCTTCGCGCATTGCGGAACTGGTCACGCTGCAAAGTGACATTCCGGTGCATGAAGTGTCGCTCGACGATGTCCGACAGGGACGACTGAGCGCGCGGTTAGTCGCTTTCGCGGCAGAAGGTGAGTGCATGGTGGTAGTGGATGCGGTTGATGACCGCGATTTGTCGCTGATTGCGCATGCCGTCTGCGAGCAGGAGGTACTGCCGTTACTGGTCGGTGCCGCCGGGCTTGCCAATGCCCTGCCCGTCAGAATGTTCATGCAGGAAAAGCAGGAGCTTCCGGTGCTGGTCGTCGCGGGTTCGATGAGTGAAGCCACGCGGCGTCAGGTAGACAAAGCGCTGTGTCAGGACAGGGCGAAGGTTGTCGATATTGATGTTTCACGGTTGGCCTCTGCCCATTTCGAACAGGAAATAGCGTCCGTCGTGGAGCAGGCCTGCACGCTGTTGAGCCGCCAGCACCATACGATTTTACGTACCAGCCGGTGTGCGCAAGACCGGCAGATGATCGACACGCTGTGTGACAGCGTGGGGATGCGTCGTCAGGCGCTTGGCGAACGGTTGAGCCAGCGTCTTGGGACAATCACGTTGCACATTATTGAGCAGGCGCGCATTGGCGGTCTGTTCCTGACCGGGGGGGATATCGCGACCGCTGTTGCCAGTGCGCTGGGGGCGGAAGGCTATCGCATTCAACGCGAGGTGGCACCCTGTATTCCGTGCGGAACGTTTGTGAACAGCGAGATTGACGATCTGCCGGTGATCACCAAAGCGGGCGGATTCGGCTCCGACAGTACCCTTTGTGATGCGCTTTATTTTATTGAGGAGATGTACAGTGGTAACTAAAACAATTGCGATTACGATGGGCGACCCCGCGGGGATCGGTCCGGAAATTATTGTTAAAGCGCTCAGCGAAGATGAACTTAACGGCGCGCCGCTGGTGGTGGTGGGATGCCTGCAAACTCTGAAGCGGCTGCAGGCCAATGGTCTGGCTGAAGGCGTGACGTTCCGCGCCATTACGCAGGTTGCGGATGCCCGATTCGCGCCTGGCATCATTCATGTGATTGATGAACCGCTGGCGCAACCGGAGGCGCTGGAGCCGGGCAAAGTGCAGGCGCAGGCGGGCGATCTGGCCTATCGCTGCGTAAAACGGGCGACGGAACTGGCGATGAAAGGCGACGTCCACGCCATCGCCACCGCACCGTTGAACAAAGAAGCGCTGCATCTTGGTGGACACAATTTCCCGGGACACACCGAGCTGCTGGCGACGCTGACGGAAAGCCGCGATTACGCGATGGTGCTTTATACCGACAAGCTGAAAGTCATTCATGTTTCCACCCACATCGCCCTGCGTAAGTTCCTCGATACCCTGAACAGTCAGCGTGTGGAGACCGTGATTGGCATCGCTGATACCTTCCTCAAGCGCGTAGGGTATGCGCATCCACGTATTGCGGTGGCAGGGGTGAACCCGCATGCCGGTGAGAACGGATTGTTTGGTGATGAGGAGATTCGCATTGTCGGACCGGCGATTGAGCACATGAAGGCGAAGGGGATGGCGGTTTATGGCCCATGCCCACCGGATACCGTGTTTTTACAGGCGTATGAAGGTCAATATGACATGGTGGTGGCGATGTACCACGACCAGGGCCATATCCCGCTGAAGCTGCTGGGTTTTTATGATGGCGTCAATATCACGGCGGGTTTGCCGTTTATCCGCACCTCTGCCGATCACGGAACGGCATTTGATATCGCCTGGACGGGAAAAGCAAAATCTGAGAGCATGGCCGTATCGATTAAACTGGCAATGCAACTGGCGTAATTTCCTGTTATGAAAGGACAACACCGTCTGGATAAGATTGTGGCGTATTTGAAAAATCATACGCTGGTTACCGTGGAGCAACTGGTGGATGCCGTTGATGCCTCTCCGGCAACGATACGACGCGATCTGATCAAACTGGATGAACAAGGTGTGATCAGCCGCAGCCACGGCGGTGTTGCGTTACGGCGCTTTGAACCTGCACAACCGACGACTAACGAGAAGCAACTGCGATCGCCCGCTGAAAAAAGGGCGATTGCGCGTTATGCGGCTTCGATGGTACATGCGGGCGATGCCGTGGTGCTCGATGCCGGCACCACCATGCTGGAGCTGGCAAAATGTTTAACCCATCTTCCTCTCAGAGTGATCACCGTTGATCTGCATATCGCCCTGTTTTTATCCGAGTTTCGCCAGATAGAGGTCACGATTGTCGGCGGGCGGATTGATGATAGCAGTCAGTCCTGCATTGGCGAGTTTGGCCGCAAAATGCTGCGTAGCGTCTACCCGGATATCGCCTTTATGAGCTGTAATACCTGGAGTATGGAAAAGGGCGTGACCACGCCGACAGAGGACAAAGCGGGGCTGAAGCAGGAAATTATCGCCAACGCCCAACGTAAGGTGTTACTCGCCGACAGCAGCAAATATGGCGCGCATTCCTTGTTTAATGTTGCTCCGCTCAGTCGCTTTACCGATGTTGTGACCGATGTTAATTTACCGCAAGCCGTGCAGGCCGAACTGAAGGCGCAATCCGTCGCCCTGACGCTGGTACAGCCTGAGTAACACCGTAACCAACGTTGGGATAACCCCAGGAGATGAGTGATGGGTAATGAAATACCGCTGAAATATTATGACATTGTGGATGAGTATTCGACGGAGTGTGCGAAACCCGTAGACGATTCAGAACGTGAACCCCTGGCGCACTATTTTCAGCTACTGATTACGCGTTTGATGAATAACGAAGAGATCAGCGAAGACGCGCAGCAAGAGATGGCCAGCGAAGCCGGCATTGATGCGCAACGCATTGATGAGATCGCGGAATTCCTCAATCAATGGGGGAATGAATAGTCCCCGTTGAGGTCTATTTGGATAAGGACACGCAATGATGTTCGTCGTGTCCGTGCTTCTTAAGCACCTCGATGATTAACTCGCGAGGAAATACGGTCTCTTTTGTTTCCCTGAGCTCCTCTATCGACCACCAGTGCTGCCCGCGAATCACTTTTTGTTCATTGCCACTCCATCCGGAGTCATCGGTCTCCTGACTTTCTACACGGATAATGAAGAAACGTTCATCTGCCAGTACGGTCTCTCCGTTAGGTAACATCATGGTGAAGGTTTGGGAGGCAATTTGCGGCCCAGCGGATCCTCTTATCAACCCTGTTTCTTCACGCAGCTCCCGTAATGCGGCGTGTTCAAACGTTTCCATTTCTTCAACGCCGCCACCCGGTGTTGCCCAGTAGGTACGTCCGCTCAGCGCATCATCTTCATGATGAAAACGAAAAAACAGAACCCTGTTCTCGGAAGAGAGAATAATAAGTCGTGATGATGGACGCGTACGCATTATGTTTCCTTACAGTGACTTTCAGTATGTCAGCGATAGGGGGATGTCTGTCGCCATCGTGCCAGAAGCCGGACATTCAATGTCCTGGGAAAATCCGTCGGCACTGGCGGCTGTGTTACTCCGTCTATTGAGCCAATGACAGCCTCTTTTCAGAGACCGGCTGATTCTGTTATTTCAAGTTCAGGAGCGCCGACGCGCTCCTGATGGTTTTCTTAAACGCCCGGAATATTGCGCGCGTAGTAAATCTCACGCATCTCTTTCCATAGCGCAGCGGTAATCTCTTTACGCTCTGCCTCAGTTAACTCTTCCGGCCGGGTGTGGAACATGTAGTGCTTAAGATCGAACTCTTTGAGCAGCATTTTGGTATGGAAGATATTTTCCTGATACACGTTCACATCCACCATGTCATACAGCGACTTCATATCTTCGGACATAAAGTTCTGGATGGAGTTAATCTCATGATCGATAAAGTGCTTCATCCCGTTGATATCACGGGTAAAGCCGCGCACGCGGTAATCGATGGTCACGATGTCGGATTCAAGCTGGTGGATCAGGTAATTCAGCGCCTTCAGCGGGGAAATCACGCCGCAGGTTGAGACCTCAATGTCGGCCCGGAAGGTGCATAATCCGCCTTCCGGGTGGCTCTCCGGATAGGTATGCACACAGATATGGCTCTTATCGAGATGGGCGACCACCGCTTCCGGCAACGGGCCGGGATGCTCGGTGGTATCAATAAGTCGTGGATCGACAGGTTCTTCGCTCACCAGAATAGTGACGCTGGCACCCTGAGGTTCGTAATCCTGACGGGCGATGTTCAGGATATTGGCGCCGATGATGGAGCAGGTTTCTGACAGAATTTCGGTCAGGCGGTTGGCGTTGTAGAGTTCGTCGATATAGGCGATGTATCCGTCGCGCTCTTCGGCGGTTTTGGCATAGCAGATATCGTAAATACAAAAACTCAGACTTTTGGTCAGATTGTTAAAACCATGCAGTTTCAGTTTTTTCAATTTCTTATCTTCTCCTTAGGACGACGCTGTCGCCAGCGCATCTTGCAGATACTGAGGTAAGGCAAACGCTGCCGTGTGGATTGCCGGGTTGTAATAGCGACACTTCAGGCCGGACGAGTGAAAACGCGCCTGAATGATTTCGGTCGACAGATGGCGCAGCGCTTCATTATCCGTCGCCCACGCGAAGGTCATTATGCCGCCGTAGTAGGTTGGGATCGCCGCCTGGTAGAAGCCGACATCGGCAAAGTAATGGCTGAGCTTGCAGTGGCTGTCGAGGGCTTCATCCTGTTGCAGGAAGCAGACGCCGTTCTGAGCGACAAAGATCCCACCCGGATTCAGGCAACGCTTGCAGCCTTCGTAGAATGCCGAGGTGAACAGACTCTCGCCGGGGCCGATCGGATCGGTGCAGTCGGAGATGATCACATCAAACGTGTTCTGTGTCTGGTTGACGAAATTCACGCCGTCGTCGATCACCAGCGCAAAGCGCGGATCGTCATAGCTGCCGGCATTGTGGTTGGGTAAATACTGGCGGCAGAACGAGACGACGCCCGCATCGATTTCCACCATCGTGATGGTTTCGATGTTTTTGTGCCGGGTGACTTCACGCAGCATCGCACCGTCACCGCCGCCAATAATCAGCACGTGCTTTGCATGACCGTGAGCCATCAACGGAACGTGAGTCATCATCTCATGATAAATAAACTCATCGCGCTCTGTGGTCTGCACCACGCCGTCCAGCGCCATCACGCGACCAAAGGCGGCGTTTTCAAAAATGATGAGATCCTGATGATCGGTCTTCTCGTGATAGAGAATATTATCGACGGCAAAGTACTGCCCAAACTGGTCGTGTAGCGTTTCGTGCCACTGTTTTTTTTCGGCCATGGGGTGATGCCTCCTTTGTTAACACCCGTAAAAAAAGGGCGCAACATCATAGCTAACAATGACCGTTGATGCACGGTCATTATTTCAGCAATATGGACGGGAGGTTATTTGACGTAAGCCAGCAGGCTCAGGGAATCACGCGCCAGCGCTTTGCATTTTTTGGCAACAGGAATACCGATGCCGCTTAAATCGCGATAGCTGTCTTCGCCGAGGGCTTTCATATCGAAGGTGTCGTAGTTGCTGAGGTCCCACTGGTTTTGCTGAGCAAAAAAGACCAGTGCGCGACGAATCTGTCCGTTGGGTAAATTCTGGTAGCCGCAGTCATTTTTCAGAAAGACAAAAACGGCCGTCAAATCGGCCATATCTTCGGCTTCAGATTCACTAAGCGCATAGCTATTTGCGCATACGGCCATCAGGCTGCCGAACAACACGGTTCTGAAAAACGTCTTCATTGCTTCTACCACTGCATCACGGAAAGTAAACGTTAGCATACTGGAGGCGAAGCGACGACTTTTATTATGTATTAAGTCATATTCCTGGCTTGACCTTGCCGTAAGGGGAGGGTCTATGCTCAGAGATTAGCTTTATTTCGCCTGCAGCAAAATAAGGAAATAATTATGCAACGTCGTGATTTCTTAAAATATTCTGTGGCACTGGGGCTGTCGTCAGCCTTACCGCTCTGGAGCCGCGCCGTCTTTGCCGCCGAACGCCCCGCGCTACCCATTCCCGAACTGCTTACCGCCGACGCGCGTAACCATATCTCGCTGATGGCGAAGACTGGCCAGTCGACCTTCTTTGGAAAAACGGCAACCACCTGGGGCTATAATGGCAATCTGCTCGGGCCCGCGCTGAAGCTGCAAAAAGGCAAGGCGGTAACGGTGGATATCCATAACCAGCTTAATGAAGAGACCACGCTGCACTGGCATGGACTGGAAGTGCCGGGCGAGGTGGATGGCGGGCCGCAGGGGATTATCCCGGCGGGCGGGAAGCGTACCGTCACGTTTACGCCGCAACAACGGGCGGCGACCTGCTGGTTTCACCCCCATCAACATGGGAAAACCGGGCGTCAGGTGGCAATGGGCTTAGCGGGTCTGGTTCTGATTGAGGATGAAGAGATTCACAAGCTGCTGCTCCCGAAGCAGTGGGGGATCGACGATGTACCGGTCATCGTGCAGGACAAACGGTTTAATGCTGCCGGGCAGATTGATTATCAGCTTGATGTGATGGCGGCTGCCGTAGGCTGGTTTGGCGATACGCTGCTGACCAACGGAGCCCTTTATCCTCAACATGCTGCGCCGCGTGGCTGGCTGCGTCTGCGTTTGCTCAACGGCTGTAACGCCCGTTCACTCAATTTTGCTGCCAGCGATCAACGTCCATTGTACGTCATTGCCAGTGACGGTGGATTGCTGGCGGAACCGGTAAAAGTCAACGAACTGCCCGTGCTGATGGGCGAGCGTTTTGAAGTGTTGGTGGACGTCAGCGACGGTAAACCGTTTGATCTGTTGACTCTGCCGGTTAGTCAGATGGGGATGGCGATTGCGCCGTTTGATAAGCCGCATCCGGTCATGCGTATTCAGCCGATTGCCGTAAACGCCTCTGGTACATTGCCGGACACTCTCAGCGTAATGCCCGCGTTGCCTTCTGTTGACGGGCTGACGGTGCGTAATCTGCAACTGTCGATGGACCCGATGCTCGACATGATGGGAATGCAGTCGCTGATGAAAAAGTACGGCGACCAGGCGATGAGCGGGATGTCGCACGGGCAGATGCAGGGACATATGGGCAACATGCAGCACGGTGACATGGGGCATATGAATCACGGCGGTCAATTTGATTTCCACAATGCCAATAAGATTAACGATATCGCTTTTGATATGAACAAACCGATGTTTGCGGCGAGCAGAGGAACGGTTGAACGCTGGGTGATTTCTGGCGTGGGCGATATGATGCTGCATCCGTTCCATATTCACGGCACGCAGTTCCGTATTTTGTCTGAGAATGGTCAGACACCAGCAGCACATCGTACGGGCTGGAAAGATACCGTTCGGGTGGAAGGCGGCATTAGCGAGGTGTTAGTAAAATTTGAACACGCTGCGCCGAAAGAACACGCCTATATGGCGCATTGTCACCTGCTGGAGCATGAAGATACCGGAATGATGTTAGGCTTTACGGTATAAGCGGTACGGAGGGCGATTCTGTTTTTTTCGGATATCGCTCTCCAATAGAGATAGGAATAATACCATTCTCATCTGTAATCTCTGAAAATAGATTTTGGTCGTTATCTTTACAGATGTCACCGGATATACTTGCGCAAACTAATCGTGAACTCTGAGGTGAAAAATGGATATTTTCCGTAAAATGGTGGCAGCATCTTTTGCTATGTTAGTGGCGATTTCAGCCCATGCTGGAATGGACATGGAGCGTAAAAACTTTCCTGAGCTGAAGTTAAGCATTGAAATTCCGCAAACGCTAACGCCAATGTCGGCTGAAATGGCGAAAATTAAGTATCCGTCCGAGAATCGTCCACAGATCATTTATGGCGATGAAAGAGGTAAAGTCTCTCTGGGTGTGACTGCTGGCCGCAGCGCGCTGCCAGCCGCACAGGTGGATATGATGAAAGATGCGTTGCTGAAAATGTTAGCCAACTACAAACCGGAGGCAGAATCGGTTACGGTTGACGGGCATAAAGCATGGTTACTGACTTTCCGCTCCCAGGCCGCAGACAGTGAAATTCTGAATCTGATGCTGATTACCAGCGAAGACAATAAAGCCGTCCAGGTCGCCTTTAATATGACGAAGGATTTAGTTGATCAGTATCAGGATGTTGCAAAAGCGTCGCTAATGTCGCTGAAGTTTGACTGATCATTATTGCTGAATATCAACAAGCGCCCGCGATTATTGCGGGCGTTTTGTTTTTCCTGAATATTCTTTTCTGAAAATCCTCCCCTTCTTTCTTATTATTCATCATATTTATCATTCACCTGCATAAGACATCGTTACCCTCGTAAATGGTGATTCCTGCCGTTATTTGATATATCTCTATTCGTTAAATTGTGGATAAATGCGGGAAAGGGAAGCGACGCTGAATAAATTCAGTGGCATTAGCCCATCACGCCATGAGAGAGAAGGATTGAATTCATGTCCGTACAACTTGATGTCAAAGATTTTGGGGCAAGGGGCGATGGTCTCGTCAAAGACACCCGGGCGCTGCAAAGCGCCATCGATAGCGGGGCGGCACAGGGGGTTCCCGTTGTGATTTCTCCGGGAACTTACCTGGTCGGTTCGTTATTCCTGAAGGAAGGCAGCCGACTCCATTTCGCGCAGGGAGCGACGCTACTGGGGTCGACTGATATTGCCGACTATCCGGAGATCCCGACGCGTGTGGCAGGCGTTGAGATGATGTGGCCTGCGGCGATCGTGAATGCCATTGAGGTGAATAACATTGCTATTTCAGGACATGGCAGGATCGATGGTCAGGGCGCCCACTGGTGGGATCTCTACTGCGGCCCGGATAAAGCGAGCGGTCTGCGGGTTGATTATGATAACAAAGGGCTGCGCTGGATTGCGGACTATCTCATTAAGCGACCGCGCGCCTGCCTGATTTACAAAGCAGAGCATGTCTCGATTACCGATTTAACCTTTGAGCGTGCCGGGTTCTGGAATTTACAGATAACCTATGCAGATAACGTAATCGTCAGCGGGGTCACCATTCGTGATAACCACGGGCCAAGCACGGACGGCATTGACATTGACTCCTCAAGCCACGTCCGCGTCACGCAATGTGATGTGTCATGCGGCGACGATTGCATCGTGATCAAGTCGGGTCGCGATGGGGATGGGTATCGGGTGGGGCGGATCGCCGAACACATTGAAATTGACCACTGTGTGATTCGCTCGGGCTATGGCGTGACGCTGGGCAGTGAAGTCAGCGGCGGTATACGTAACGTCTACGTACACGATATTACCTTCGAAAACTCTGACTGCGGGCTGCGCATGAAGTCGTCGAAGGAGCGGGGCGGGTTTGTTGAAGATGTGGTCGTGGAAAACCTGCGGATGCGTAATGTGCAATTTCCTTTCTCCTGGATTATGGACTGGCACAACGCCTATAACCGCAAACGGTTCGACAATATTGCTGAGTTGCCCGAAGCCTGGCAGGCGGTGGCGAGGCAGATCCCGGAGAATTTACAGATGACCAAAGTGCGTAATATCCGTATCAGCCATGTCGATGCCACGCTGGCGGCGGATTATCGCTTACCGGCGCGCGCGTTTGATCTGGTGGCCTTTGCGGAGAAACCGATGGAGGACATTCGGTTTAGCCATTGCCGGATCGAGGCGAAAGAGTTTGGCCGTATTGTGGCGGTCAATCATTTGCGCTTTGATGACGTTGTTGTCTCTGCGGCGGGTGAAAATGACGGTGTGAATGATACGTTTGATAATCGCTAACATAAAAAAGACAGCGTGGGGTCTCCACGCTGTCTCTGCTACAAAATAGACTACGTTACTTCGCGTCGTCAGGCAGCGCGTAAGCCACGATATAGTCGCCCATCTTCGTACCAAACGAGCCGTGGCCTCCGGCCGAAATCACGACATACTGTTTGCCGTTCACCTCATAGGTCATCGGCGTGGCTTGTCCACCGGCTGGTAGACGTCCCTGCCACAGTTTCTCGCCGTTGCTCATGTTGTAAGCGCGCAGGTAGTTATCCGCCGTGGCGGCAATGAACAACACATTGCCTGCCGTGGAGATAGGACCGCCCAGCATTGGCATACCCATATTGAACGGTACCGGAACCGGCATCGGGAACGGCATGCTGTCCTGCGGCGTACCAATGCGTTTTTTCCAGACCACGTCGTTGGTTTTCAGATCTAGCGCGGAGATATACCCCCAGGCCGGTTGCTTACACGGCAGACCAAACGGCGACAGGAACGGGTTCAGCGTGACGCCAAACGGCACGCCGTACTGTGGCTGAATACCGGATTCGCTACCCGTGCCTTGTGCATCTTTCGGCGGTTCCATCGGATTACCCGGACCACGTGGGATCAGCTTAGAAACGAACGGCAGCGCCATCGGGTTAGCTATCGCCACCTGACGGTTGGGATCGACCGAAATACCGCCCCATTCGAACATCCCGAGGTTGCCCGGGAACACCAGCGTGCCCTGTTCAGACGGCGGGGTAAAGATGCCCTCATAGCGCATCTGGTGGAACATCACGCGGCACACCAGTTGGTCGAACATGGTGGCGCCCCACATATCCGCCCCGGTCAGATCTTTTTTCGGCCGGAAACTCAGTTCAGAGAACGGCTGCGTTTTGCTGACGTAATCCCCTTTGGCGGCGCCCTGCGGAACCGGTTTCTCGGGGGCCGGAACGACCAGCTCGCCGTTACGGCGATCGAGAACAAAGATGTTACCGGTTTTGGCTGGCGCGTAGATGACCGGTATTTTCTCACCTTTGACGGTGATATCCGCCAGCGTCGGCTGGGACGGCATGTCCATATCCCACAGGTCGTGGTGTACGGTCTGATAGCTCCAGGCAAGCTTACCGGTGGTGGCGTTCAGCGCCACAATCGAACTGGCATAGCGTTCCTGCTCCGGCGTGCGGTTACCGCCCCAGATATCCGGTGTGGTCACGCCCATCGGCAGATAGACCAGATCCAGCTTCGCGTCATAAGCCGCCGGGGCCCAGGAGTTGGGCGAGTTAAAGGTAAACGCGTGTTCGTCGGACGGGATGGCATTCGGGTCTTTCGCACCCGGATCGAAGGCCCACAGTAGCGTGCCGTTATTGACGTCAAAACCGCGGATCACACCCGAGGTTTCGCGCGTGGAGAAGTTATCGGTAACCGAACCGGCAATCACGATGGTTTTATCGGTGATGATGGGCGGTGACGTTGGCTCATACAGCCCCGGCGTCGTGTCCGGCATATTGGTTTGCAGATTCAGAATACCTTTGTTGGCAAAGGTTTCGCACAGCTTGCCGGTTTCCGCATTCACCGCAAACAGACGACCATCGTTCACCGGCAGGATGATGCGGCGCGGACAGTCGGCAATGACTTCTGGTGAGGCATTATCGGCTTTCGCTTCATGATACGACACGCCACGGCAGGTAACGTGCTGGAAGCTGGTGTTGGTATTCAGTTGCGGATCGAAATGCCACTTCTCTTTCCCGGTGGCCGCATCAAGCGCGAACAGACGCTGGTGGGCGGTACAGAGATACAGCGTATCGCCGACTTTAATCGGCGTGACTTCATTGGTTATCTCACCAGGATCGTTAGGCTGCTTCAGGTCACCGGTGCGGAACACCCACGCCTCTTTCAGGTTGTGGACATTGTCGGCGTTGATCTGCTTGAGCGGCGAGAAGCGTTGACCTTCCTGATTACGACCATACGCCGGCCAGTCGTTGTCGGAGATAGTGGAGATAGCGTCGGCCGGAGTGGTGTCTGCGCTCAGGGTGCCGTTGATTTCCTGTGGGTCATGGAAGCCTGCCCAGGTCAGGATCCCTCCGCTAATCAGCAGGGCCACCACCAGTGCCGCTACGGCACCACGGGAAGGAACAATCAGGCGATGCCAGACAAACGGTAAAATCAGCCAGATGCCGAAGAAGACCAGGATGTCACTGCGCGGCGTGAGTGCCCAAAAGTCGAAGCCGACTTCCCAGACGCCCCAGAGCAGGGTTGCGAGGAGCAGGGCGGCGTAGAGCCACAGTGCGGAACGCTGACTGCGCCAGAGCATAACGGCGACACCCAGCATGACAAGACCGGCGATCGGATAGTACCAGGAGCCGCCAATGGCGACCAGCCAGCCTCCGCCGATCAGGAGATACAACCCGCTAAGCGCTGCAAAGAGGGCCGTTAACACCACGAGGAGTCGCGGTGAACGTGCGTTGTTATCTGCCATAAAAATACACCATCTCAATTTGTTAATTTTTTAGTAGCAATTAATTATAGGATTTAACAAGTGTGATCGTCATCACAAAATGAGCTTTATTAAGAGATGCCGCGAATAAATACTTTTACTGGTATACTGCATGCCTTGCACTTCGATGCTGTTCCGGTAGAAGCAGGCATTGAGTGATTTGTTTTTAAATCATATGGTTAGAGTTATGAAACATACTGTAGAAGTAATGATCCCCGAAGCGGAGATCAAAGCGCGGATTGCCGAACTGGGTCGTCAGATTACTGAACGTTACAAAGACAGCGGCAGTGACATGGTGCTGGTTGGTCTGCTGCGTGGCTCATTTATGTTTATGGCGGATCTGTGCCGTGAAGTGCAGGTATCTCATGAAGTCGATTTTATGACCGCCTCCAGCTACGGTAGCGGCATGTCCACCACCCGAGACGTCAAGATCCTCAAAGATCTCGATGAAGACATTCGCGGCAAAGACGTGCTGATTGTGGAAGACATTATCGACTCCGGCAACACGCTGTCGAAAGTGCGTGAAATTCTGAGCCTGCGTGAACCGAAATCTCTGGCGATTTGCACCCTGCTGGATAAACCCTCTCGCCGTGAAGTTAACGTCCCGGTCGAGTTCATCGGTTTCTCCATCCCGGATGAGTTCGTGGTGGGCTACGGTATTGACTACGCTCAGCGCTATCGCCATCTGCCGTATGTCGGCAAAGTGGTGCTGCTGGACGAGTAAGCGTAAAAAAGCCGGGAAAATCCCGGCATTGACTGGATACGTCCCCGGTGCATGACCGGGGATTTTTATTTGTGGTTGACGTGTTTCTGGCTGAGGTTAGAAACGCCCTGGCGATAGCGCTGCTCCAGGGTGGCGCGACTGGTCGCGGTTACTTCCAGATCGCGCAGCAGACCATCGTGAATACCGTATGCCCAGCCGTGGATGGTCACTTTCTGACCCCGTTTCCAGGCTGACTGCATGATGGTGGAGTGGCCCAGGTTGTACACCTGTTCCATCACGTTCAGCTCACACAGCGTATCCATACGACGCTCTTGCGGCATATCGCCAAGCAATGAGCTATGTTTGAACCAGATATCACGGATATGCAGCAGCCAGTTGTCGATGAGGCCCAGTTCCGGGTTATCGACCGCCGCCTGTACGCCGCCACACCCGTAGTGACCACAGATAATAATGTGTTCAACTTCGAGGACATCAACGGCATACTGAACAACGGAGAGGCAGTTGAGGTCTGTGTGGATGACCAGGTTGGCCACATTACGGTGGACAAATAATTCGCCCGGTTCAAGACCGGTTAAACGTTCTGCGGGAACGCGACTGTCGGAACATCCAATCCATAGAAAGCGTGGTTTCTGCGCTTGCGCCAGTTTCTCAAAAAATCCGGAATCCTCTTCCACCAGCATTTTTGACCATAGTGCATTGTTGCTGATGAGTGTATCTATGTCTTTCATGGAGGTTAACGACCTGTAACCAAATAAGTGCGTTGGGCTAATATAGGGCAACTCCGGGATTATTTAAACCACATATAAAGTGTAAGAACGTAAGGTAAGTAAAAATTTATGACCATTGCACTGGAACTTCAACAACTTAAAAAAACTTATCCTGGCGGCGTTCAGGCGTTGCGCGGGATAGATTTACAGGTCGAGGCGGGTGATTTTTACGCGCTTCTGGGACCGAACGGGGCAGGAAAGTCGACCACTATCGGTATCATCAGCTCGCTGGTGAACAAATCTTCCGGGCGCGTCAGCGTCTTTGGCTACGATCTCGAAAAAGATGTCGTTAACGCCAAACGTCAGTTGGGACTGGTGCCGCAGGAATTTAACTTCAACCCGTTTGAGACCGTGCAGCAGATCGTGGTCAATCAGGCGGGCTACTACGGCGTGGAGCGAAAAGAAGCGATCGAGCGCAGCGAAAAGTATTTAAAACAGCTCGATCTGTGGGAAAAACGCAACGAACGTGCACGGATGTTATCCGGTGGGATGAAGCGACGTCTGATGATTGCTCGTGCGCTGATGCACGAGCCGAAGCTGCTGATTCTCGATGAACCGACAGCAGGTGTTGATATCGAACTTCGCCGCTCAATGTGGGGCTTTTTGAAGGATTTAAACGACAAAGGCACCACGATCATTCTGACGACTCACTACCTGGAAGAGGCGGAAATGCTCTGCCGCAACATCGGGATTATTCAGCACGGCGAGCTGGTCGAAAACACCTCGATGAAAAATCTGCTCTCTAAGCTCAAATCTGAAACCTTTATTCTCGATCTGGCAGCGAAAAGTCCGCTGCCGAAGCTGGAGGGCTATCAGTATCGGCTGGTAGATACCTCAACGCTGGAAGTCGAAGTGCTGCGTGAGCAAGGAATTAATAGCGTGTTCAGCCAGCTTAGCGCGCAGGGCATTCAGGTACTGAGTATGCGTAACAAAGCGAACCGCCTTGAAGAGCTGTTTGTGTCACTGGTTCATGAAAAACAAGGAGATCGCACATGATGCAGCTTTACTGGGTCGCGCTTAAAAGCATCTGGGCGAAAGAGATCAACCGCTTTATGCGGATCTGGATCCAGACGCTGGTGCCGCCCGTCATCACCATGACGCTCTATTTTATTATCTTCGGTAACCTGATTGGCTCCCGCATTGGCGAGATGCACGGTTTCAGCTATATGCAGTTCATCGTGCCGGGTCTGATCATGATGGCGGTGATCACCAACGCCTATGCTAACGTCGCGTCCTCGTTCTTTAGCGCTAAGTTTCAGCGCAACATCGAAGAACTGCTGGTTGCGCCGGTGCCCACGCACGTGATCATCGCCGGTTTTGTCGGCGGTGGCGTAGCGCGCGGACTGTGTGTCGGGATTCTGGTGACGGCCATTTCGCTGTTCTTTGTTCCGTTCCAGGTGCATTCGTGGCTGTTTGTTGCGTTGACGCTGGTTCTGACGGCGATTCTGTTTTCGCTGGCGGGCCTGTTGAATGCCGTGTTCGCGAAAACTTTTGACGATATCAGCCTGATTCCGACCTTTGTGCTGACGCCGCTGACCTATCTTGGCGGGGTGTTCTATTCTCTGACGCTGCTGCCGCCGTTCTGGCAGGGCTTATCGCAGTTAAACCCGATCGTCTACATGATAAGCGGCTTCCGCTACGGCTTCCTCGGCATTCACGACGTGCCGCTGGTGACCACGTTTGGCGTGCTGGTTGTCTTTATTGTGGCGTTCTATCTGCTGTGCTGGTCCTTAATCCAGCGCGGACGCGGGTTGCGTAGCTGAGCGTTTTTATCCTCTCCTCCGCGTGAGGAGAGGGCGATTTTTGACCATTGTCATCATTCTCCATTTGTTACACTGATAAACTACTTGCCTGCTAATGAGGTGAGAAATGCTAGGTTGGGTCATTACCTGTCATGACGATAAGGCTGAGGAACTCCTGAGCCTTCTGGAAAAAAAACACGGCCCGCTGGCGCAATGCCGGGCGGTGAATTTTTGGCGTGGGTTGAGCGCGAACATGCTGAGTCGGATGATGTGTGACGCCCTGCATGCCACAGATTCCGGTGATGGCGTCATCTTTCTGACCGATCTCCCCGGTGCGGCGCCGTATCGCGTGGCGTCATTGATGAGCCATAAACATCCGCAGTGTGAAGTGATCTCCGGCGTTAATGCGACGCTGCTGGGGAATATGATCTCATCACGAGAATCAATGAGTAGTCCGGCGTTTCGCGACCAGATTGTTGCCCTCGGCGGGCCAGAAGTTACCAGCCTTTGGCATCAGCAACAGAAAAATCCCCCCTTTGTTCTGCTGCACGATTTGTATGAGTATTAATCATTCTTATTAATGAGATGAATTGGTACAATCGTTGCGTTGTTTCTTGCCCCGGTTATCGTTAATGATGAAATATCTGTTCCTGCTGCTGCTGTCCCTCTCTACAGTAGTCAGCGCGGCGTTGCCTGCTCGCTATATGCAAACCACGGAAGATGCGGCTATTTGGGCGCAAATTGGTGATGACATGGTGACCGTGGGAAATATTCGCGCCGGACAGATTATTTCTGTCATTCCGGTCGCTGCTGACTATTACGAATTCAAATTTGGCTTCGGCACCGGGTTTATCGACAAGGGGCATCTGGAACCGGTGCAGGGTAAACAGCGCGTTGAGGACAGCCTCGGCGATCTCAACAAACCGCTCAGCAACCAGAATCTGATCACCTGGCAAGCCACCCCCGTCTATAATGCGCCGAACGTTGGCAGCGCGCCGTTTGGCGTACTGGCGGATAACCTGCGTTATCCCATCATCAGTAAGCTCAAAGATCGGCTGAATCAAACCTGGTATCAGATCCGTATTGGTGACCGACTGGCCTGGATAAGCGCGCTCGACGCCCAGGAAGATCGCGGGCTGCCGGTGCTGACCTATCACCATATTCTGCGCGATGAAGAGAACACGCGCTTTCGTCATACTTCCACCACCACGTCAGTCCGCGCCTTCAGCAACCAGATGACCTGGCTGCGCGATCGCGGTTACAGCACGCTGACGATGACTCAACTGGAAGGTTATGTGCGCAATAAATTGAATCTGCCTGCGCGGGCGGTGGTGATTACCTTTGATGACGGCCTGAAGTCGGTGAGCCGCTATGCCTATCCGGTACTGAAGCAGTATGGGATGAAGGCCACGGCCTTTATTATCTCGTCGAGAATTAAAGTTCGTCCGCAAAAATGGGATCCCAAATCGCTGCAGTTTATGAGTATTTCAGAACTCAACGGCATCCGCGATGTGTTTGATTTTCAGTCCCATACGCACTTTTTGCATCGGGTCGATGGCAATCGTCGCCCAATCCTGCTCAGCCGCAGCCATCATAATATTCTGTATGATTTTGAACGCTCCCGGCGCGCGCTGGCCCCGTTTAATCCGCACGTGCTCTATCTTTCATATCCGTTTGGCAGTTATAACGCGACGGCAGTGAAAGCGGCAGAAGAGGCTGGATTTCACCTGGCGGTGACCACGGTGAAAGGGAAGGTAAAACCGGGGGATAATCCGTTCTTACTCAAACGGTTATACATCTTAAGGACGGACTCACTGGAAACCATGTCGCGGCTGATCAGCAATCAGCCGCAGGGGTAGTTCGCTTACGCAACCTGAACCGGAATCGCTTTCGCGGTGCGTTTCATTTCGTTGTCGCCTTCGAAGTAAGCGACCTTCGGCTGCCAGCGGCGAGCTTCTTCGTCAGACATGGTGACGAAGCTGGCGATGATCACAATATCGCCCACGCTGGCACAGTGTGCCGCCGCGCCGTTGACGGAGATGATTCTGGAGCCGCGCTCGGCGGCAATGGCATAGGTGGAGAAACGCTTGCCGTTGCTCACGTTCCAGATATCAATGGCTTCATTTTCGAGGATCCCAGCGGCATCCAGGAAATCCTGATCGATGGCGCAGGAACCTTCATAGTGCAGGTCCGCCTGAGTCACTTTCACGCGGTGGAGTTTGCCCTGCAGCATTGTGCGAATCATAACGTCTACCTTAAAGACTCTTCATCATTCAGGCCGCCTCTGTATTGGGAGCGCCTGAGTCATTCCGAGTGTGTTCAGTTGTTAACGAAGCAGGTCGAAACCTGCTTTGAGAATTTTCTCAGGCAGTATTGCCTGATTTTTAACCCCTGTCTACTGGGTTAATGCAACCGTCTGATTGTCGATTAACCGTGCCTGGCCGAGCCATGCGGCAACCAGAATCACGGCACGCTGGCTGCTTTCGGTCAGTTCAAGCAGCGTGTCAGCATCGCGGATCTGAATATCATCGGGGCGGAAGCCTTTTTCCGTCAATTCCTGTTCAGCGATGGCAATAATCTCTTCCAGTTCACGCTCGCCGGCCTGCAACTTTTCACCGATGCGGCTCATCACTTTGTACAAACCGGGGGCGATTTTACGTTGTTCGGCCGTCAGATAACCGTTACGCGAACTCAGGGCTAAACCGTCTTTGGCGCGAATAATCGGTACACCGACGATGTCGATGTCGTAGCCCATATCGGCAACCATTTTGCGGATCAGCGCCAGTTGCTGGAAGTCCTTCTCGCCAAAGCAAGCGACGTCCGGCTGTACCAGATTGAACAGCTTGCTGACGATGGTTGAAACACCACGGAAATGACCCGGACGGCTAGCGCCTTCCAGCATCGTCGAGAGGCCGGGGACATCAACGTACGTCTGCCCGTCGGTGCCCTGGGGATAGATTTGGTCCGGCGCGGGGGCAAAGACGAAATCCACTTTACGCTTGTTCAGTTTTTCGCAGTCTTCCTGCAGCGTGCGCGGGTAGCGCACCAGATCGTCCGGACGGTCAAACTGCATCGGGTTAACGAAAATACTCACTACCACGATGTCCGCACGGGCTTTCGCTTCATCAACCAGCTTCATGTGACCATCATGCAGGTTGCCCATCGTCGGCACCAGCGCAATGCGCTTACCTTCCTGACGGGCTCTGCGGATATGCTGACGCAGCAGTGGCAGGGTTTCAATAATCAGCACAACAAGACTCCTTAATGGAAACTGTGTTCTTCGCCCGGATAGACGCCGGACTCAACCTCGGCAATATACTGCCGTACCGCGGCGCGCATGTCGCCTGCTTCCGTAAGGAAATTTTTGGCAAATTTCGGAATATGGCCGCCGGTGATGCCAAAGGCGTCGTGCATCACTAAGATTTGTCCGTCGGTGACGTTACCGGCACCGATGCCGATGACCGGAATGGAAAGCGCGTCAGTCACGCGCCTGGCCAACTCAACCGGGACGCATTCCAGCACAATGAGTTGCGCGCCTGCGGCTTCCAGCGCCAGGGCATCGTCCAGCAAAACCTGTCCGGCATCGCCACGGCCCTGAATTTTATAGCCACCAAAGATATTGACCGACTGTGGCGTCAACCCTAAGTGTCCGCAGACGGGTACCGCGCGCTCGGTGAGCATTTTCACGGTATCTACCAGCCAGGCGCCGCCTTCAATCTTGACCATGTTCGCGCCCGCGCGCATGACGATGGCCGAATTTTCAAAGGCCTGTTCCGGCGTCGCATAAGCCATAAACGGCAGATCGGCGAGCAGCAGGCAATTCGGCGCGCCGCGACGCACCGCACGCGTGTGGTAAGCGATATCTTCAACGGTAACCGGCAGGGTGGAGTCATGCCCTTGCACCGTCATCCCCAGGGAATCTCCGACCAGCATCACATTGATCCCTTCGTCGGCAAACAGTCTGGCGAAGCTGTAGTCATAGGCAGTAATGGTGGCGAAGCGTTTTTTCTCTTGTTTGCACTTCTGCAACAGTGAGATGGTGGTCGGTTTCATAACATTTCCTGATGGTGAACGTCATATTTACCGGCATTTTAACAGTCACATTCAGTGGGGCAATTGATTTAAGCAGCAGCCAGGTGTGAAAAGAACAAACGTGAGGAAAGACGCGCGTGATTACCAGCGAGCGGGTTTTTCTGCGCCGAGGTGAGTGAGTACCTGTTGCAGTGAGATGCCGTCAGGGAAGTGCAGGTCAGGGGCGATTTCAAACAGCGGCCAGAGCATAAAACCACGGTTTTTCATGTCGTAGTGCGGCACGGTTAACCGCTCGCTGTTGATGATGCGATCGCCAAACAACATGATGTCCAGATCTAACGTGCGTGGTCCCCAGCGTTCGGCTTTACGTACCCGGCCTTGCTGAAGTTCAATGCGCTGGGTGTGATCGAGCAATGTTTCTGGCTCAAGCGTCGTTTCCAGCGCCACGGCGGCGTTCAGGTAATCGGGCTGATCCTGCGGACCCAGCGGCGGGGTTCGGTAAAAGGAAGAGACGGCAACGACTCGGCTTTCAGGGAGCTCACGTATCGCGTTGACGGCAGCATTGACCTGCTCCAGAGGAGAGGCCAGATTGCTGCCCAGCGCGATATAAACGAGGGTCATGCCGTTCCTTCACGACGCGGCGCGCGCTTGCGCGGACGACGGTGGCGACGGCGCGGTGACGGATCTTCATCCAGCTCGTTCAGCATGCCTTTTTGCTCTGGTGGTGCAGAAACCTGGAATTCGCCCCACCACTGCGCCAGACGCTGCAGCTCGGCATTGTTTTCCACTTCGGCACGCAGGGCGAGTAAATCATATGCGGCGCGGAATTTCGGATGTTCCATCAGCTTCCACGCGCGCTTACCCTGGCGACGGGACATCCGCAGTTGCAACTGCCAGATATCGCGCGTCAGCGAGGTAAGACGTTTCGGGATCGCCAGCGAACGGCAAGCCTCATCCAGCACTTCATTCATCGCCAGCGCGAACGCGTCATAGTAAGCCAGACCGCTTTCCTGGGCGATTTTCTGCGCCATTTCCAGCAGCGGATACCAGAACATCGCGGCAAACAGGAAAGCCGGGTTAACGCGCATGTCGTTATGGATGCGGTTATCGGTATTTTTCAGCACCTGCGCGATGATGCGTTCCATTGCGCTGTCGCCATTCTCGGTGAAATAACGAGTGATGGTCGGGAACAGTGGCTGGAACAGGCTGTATTCGCGCAGTTTTTTATAGGTCTCATAGCCGTAGCCCGCCTGCAATAGCTTCAACGCCTCTTCGAACAGGCGCGCGGGCGGGATATCGTTGAGCAGCGTGGCCAGGCGCGGGATCGGCTCTGCCGTTTCCGGGCTAATCTTCATGTCGAGCTTCGCTGCGAAACGCACGGCGCGAAGCATCCGCACCGGATCTTCGCGGTAGCGGGTTTCCGGATTGCCGATCAGGCGAATCACACCATCTTCCAGATCCTGCATGCCGCCGACATAGTCGCGAACGGTAAAATCCGCGACGCTGTAATAAAGGCTGTTAATGGTGAAGTCACGACGCTGGGCGTCTTCTTCGATGGAGCCGAAAATGTTGTCGCGCAGCAGCATACCGTTTTGTCCGCGTTGGGACGTGGTACGGTCGCTTTCGCTGCCTTCGTGATGACCACGAAAGGTGGCGACTTCAATAATTTCCGGGCCAAACATGACGTGCGCCAGACGGAAACGGCGACCTACAAGACGGCAGTTACGGAACAGTTTGCGCACCTGGTCTGGCGTCGCATTGGTCGTGACGTCAAAATCTTTCGGTTTTTTGCCAAGCAGAAGGTCGCGGACGCCTCCGCCAACCAGCCAGGCTTCGTATCCCGCTTTATTCAGCCTGTACATTACCTTCAGGGCATTTTCACTGATATCTTTGCGTGAAATAGCGTGCTGCTCGCGCGGGATGACCGTCATACGCGGACGGGCGACGGCAATTTCGGCCTCGCTCTCTTCGCGGCTTAGCACCTTGCGGCAAAAATTAGCGACTCGGGTAAAAATAGTGCACCTCGGTAGTGTCAAACAATATTCAGAATTCAGTTCAAATCATTTGCTGTGTAAAAATAGCGGCTAATCATAGCTCAGCACGACGTATTTGAGAATGCCGGATTTACAATCGCCGATTCAGGTACCGTCGAAAGCGTCCAGTTTGCCACGGCGGATGCCAGGATCTCGTCGACGCGCATCTCCTGCCACGGCACATCACCCTGCTGCCCAAGAAAGCGCAGCGCGTCCATGAGAACGGGACGCGGATCGCCTTGCGGCAAGGCAGGGGCATGATTCTGTTTGGACAGTTTAGCGCCTTGTTCATTGAGCGCCAGCGGCAGATGAATATAGTCCGGAGGCGTCCAGCCGAACTGCTGGTACAGCGAGATTTGTCGTACCGTCGGTTCTATCAAATCGGCGCCGCGCACGATTTCGCTGACACCCTGAAAGTGATCGTCCACCACCACCGCCAGGTTATAGGCGAACAGTCCATCACGGCGATGGATAATAAAATCTTCTCTCGCCAGACGTTCGTCAGCCTGAATGTCACCGCGAAGTCGATCGTAAAAACGGGTGACGGGATGCTGCTGTTTGATACGAACCGCCGCTTGCGCCGGTCCGTTATGCAACTCGCGGCAGTGACCATCATAAATTCCGCCAATGCTCTGGACGCGCGCACGGGTACAGGTGCAGTAGTAGCTCAGCCCCCGGTCGTATAACCAGGCGAGCGCGTCGCGGTAGGCGTCATGGCGCTGTGACTGCCATAAAATGTCGCCATCCCAGTGCAGGCCGTAATGTTCCAGTTGACGCAGAATCGTGTCTGCGGCACCGGGAACTTCACGAGGAGGATCAATATCTTCTATACGTACTCGCCATATTCCCTGACGGGCGCGAGCCTGTAAGTAACTGCCCAGCGCAGCAATGAGGGAGCCAAAGTGCAGTTCACCAGAAGGTGACGGGGCGAATCGGCCAATGTAGTGTGAGTCAGTCATCTTTGCGTAAAAATGAACAGGCGGGGAAAGCCCCGCCTGTTGTAAACGTTTCAAACGCCAGGCCTTAGCCAGCCATTTGTTTTTCGCGAATTTCAGCCAGCGTTTTGCAGTCGATGCACAGATCGGCTGTTGGACGCGCTTCCAGGCGACGAATACCAATTTCTACACCGCAGGATTCGCAGTAGCCGAAATCTTCGTCTTCAACCTTCTTCAGCGTTTTCTCGATCTTTTTGATCAGTTTGCGCTCACGGTCACGGTTACGCAGTTCGAGGCTGAACTCTTCTTCCTGTGCGGCACGGTCTACCGGGTCCGGGAAGTTGGCAGCTTCATCCTGCATATGAGTAACGGTGCGATCGACTTCATCCCTAAGTTGATTACGCCATGCTTCAAGAATACGCCTGAAGTGCGACAGCTGGGCTTCGTTCATATACTCTTCGCCCGGTTTCTCCTGGTACGGCTCCACCCCAGCGATGGCGAGAATACTCAGGGACGATGTTTTACGGTTTTGCCCTTCTTGCATGTTGCTTCTCCTTAACACGCACTATCGATCCCCATGTTCGGGGGAAAAATCAGGTCGCTATAAATAGCAGATGCTTTTCCGGATAGCAATTAACTAAACGTAACACTTGACAACCCTGTGAGGAAAAGCGTATTTGCGCACGCGACCAGAATACTAAATAACCAATTGTTTACAACACTATAAAGTGACAGTTAATGGCTCTATCAGAGTCATACTATCGGCAGAAAGTTCCGCTTTATAAACCAGAATTTCTACCCCCTTACGCTGTGCTTCGAACAATAGTTGCGCATATTTCGCGTCAATATGGCGCGCGGGTGAAAACCGTGTAATGGCGGAGTGCAGGACGGCAAAGAAAATCACTGCGCGTTTGCCCTCAGCCGCTACGCTCATCAGTTCCCGAAGATGTTTCTGACCTCGTTCAGTGATGGCATCGGGAAAATAACCAAAATCCTTTTCCGCTAACGTTACCGATTTCACTTCAATATAGCAGTCAGGCCGTGAATCTGCCTGTAACATAAAATCAATGCGGCTCCGTTCGGCGCCGTATTTTACTTCGCTTTTCAGCGTGGAATAACCTGAAAGTTCTGAAACTCGTCCCTGTTCAATGGCCTCTTTCGTCAGTCTGTTAGCCCATAGCGTATTAACACAAATTAACGCGCCCGTCTGGGTTTGGGTTAATTCCCAGGTGTGTGGATATTTGCGTTTGATATTCTCCGACGTCGAATACCAGACCGTATCACCGGGCGTTGCACACCCCGTCATCGCCCCGGTATTGGGGCAGTGTAGCGTGAGTTCAGTCCCGTCAGGTGTGATCACATCGGCTAAAAAGCGTTTATATCGCTGAACCAGCGTCGCGCGCTGGAGAGGGGGAGTAAATTGCATCGCGCATGTCCTTGATTATTCGGTGAGCGTCCAGCGCTGAAGTTTGGCGTAACGCGTGCGTCCTCGGGAAAAAGAGGACGCATACAGGGCAAATTCCGTCACCGGAAATGACCAGCAAAAGCCAGGCGGCGGGATCGCCACGGCGTGACTGGCGTCGCGCAGTAGCGTCACGTGTGGATGAAACGGCTGCGGACTTTGATAACACCCGCTGCGCGCCGCCTGGGCCCGCAGAATATTTGCCAGTTGCAACAGCCCGCGCGGGGACTGACGCGTCCCCAGCCAGACTACGCGAGAGCGTAACCACTGTCCGGCATCATCCAGACTGAGCGTAAACCCGGGCTGACGAATGCGACCGGCAAGGGCAATCAGCGCCTGTTGTTTGTCAGCGCTCACATCGCCTAAAAACGCCAGCGTTAAATGCAGGTTCTCGGCCGCGACGGGGCGCCCCGCCTCCGGGAGGAAATTAGCCGCCCGCCACGAGATAAGTTGCTCACGTACCGTGGCGGGCAGTTCGATGGCAAAAAACAGCCGTTTCGGCTCAGACATCTTAGGTACTCGGTTATGAATTAACGCGATGCTACAATGCGGCGCGAAGAATGTTAACCCTCTGGAGCCATTTGTGACGTCGTTACCTGTTGCTGCTGTACTGCCTGAATTGCTTACTGCCCTGGATTCTGCGCCACAGGTACTGCTGAGCGCGCCGACGGGAGCCGGTAAGTCAACCTGGTTGCCGCTACAGTTTCTGGCGCATAAGGGTATCGAAGGACGGATTATCCTGCTGGAGCCGCGTCGTCTGGCGGCGCGTAACGTGGCACAAAGGCTTGCCGAACTGCTCGATGAAAAGCCCGGAGAGACGGTCGGTTACCGGATGCGGGCGCAATCCTGCGTTGGGCCTGCAACGCGGCTTGAAGTGGTCACCGAAGGGGTACTGACGCGAATGATCCAGCGCGATCCGGAGCTCAGCGGCGTGGGACTGGTGATCCTCGACGAATTTCATGAACGCAGTTTGCAGGCGGATCTTGCGCTGGCGCTGCTGCTGGACGTACAGCAAGGGCTGCGCGACGACCTCAGGCTGTTGATCATGTCCGCCACGCTGGATAACGATCGCCTGCAACAGTGCCTGCCGGATGCGCCGGTGATTGTTTCTGAAGGGCGAGCCTTTCCCGTTGAGCGCCGTTATCAGCCGCTGGCGCCGCAGTTGCGTTTCGACGAAGCCGTGGCGGTTGCCTGCGCCGAACTGCTGCGCAAAGAGCCCGGCTCGCTGCTGCTTTTTTTACCTGGCGTCGGGGAGATTCTGCGCGTACAGGAGCAATTGAGTACGCGAGTCGGCAGCGATGTACTGCTGTGTCCGCTCTATGGCGCACTGTCGCTAAGCGATCAGCGCAAAGCGATTTTGCCTGCTCCGCAAGGCATGCGTAAAGTTGTGCTGGCGACCAACATTGCGGAGACCAGTCTGACCATTGAGGGGATTCGCCTGGTGGTTGATTGCGCGCAGGAGCGGGTGGCGCGGTTTGACGCGCGCACCGGGTTGACCCGGCTTATCACCCAGCGCATCAGTCATGCTTCCATGACCCAGCGCGCCGGGCGTGCCGGGCGTCTGGAGCCGGGTATCTGCTTGCATCTGATTGCCAAAGAGCAGGCGGAACGCGCAGCAGCGCAAGGGGAACCTGAAATTTTGCACAGCGATCTCTCTGGTTTGCTGATGGAACTGTTGCAGTGGGGATGTCGCGATCCCGCGCAACTCACCTGGCTGGATCTCCCGCCCGCAGTCAATTTACAGGCAGCGAAACGATTACTGTACCTGCTGGGGGCGCTGGACGGCGAGCAGCTCAGTGTGACGGGGCAAAAAATGGCGGCGTTGGGTAACGATCCGCGGCTGGCCGCGATGTTAGTCAGTGCTTCCACACCCGACGATGCGGCCACGGCGGCAAAGCTGGCGGCGGTTCTTGAGGAGCCACCGCGGATGGGCAATACCGATCTCGGCGTGGCGTTTTCCCGCCATCAGCCTGCCTGGGAGCTGCGTAGTCAGCAACTTCTCAAACGTCTGAATGTTCGCAACGGCGAAGCGGATGCGTCACGCATCGCCCCGTTGCTGGCCCAGGCCTTTGCCGATCGCATCGCGCGTCGACGCAGCCAGGACGGGCGTTATCAACTGGCTAATGGCATGGGGGCGGCGCTGGACGCCGATGACGCGCTGGGGCGGCACGAATGGCTGATTGCGCCTCTGTTATTGCAGGGGAGCGCGTCGCCGGATGCGCGGATCCTGCTGGCGCTGCCGCTCGATATCGACGCGCTTATCCAGCGTTGTCCTGAGTTGTTACAGCAGTCTGATACTATCGAGTGGGATGAGGCGCAAGGGACGCTGAAAGCCTGGCGCAGACTGCGAGTCGGGGAGTTGACGGTCAAAGTCCAGCCGTTGGCAAAACCGTCCGAAGAAGAACTGCATCTGGCGATGCTTAACGGCATCCGCGATAAAGGCCTGAGCGTGCTCAACTGGACACCTGCGGCAGAACAACTGCGGTTACGCCTGCACTGTGCGGCGAAATGGCTGCCAGAGTATGACTGGCCTGCGGTGGACGACAGGACATTACTGGCCACGCTGGAGAACTGGCTGCTGCCGCATATGAGCGGCGTTCATTCGCTGCGCGACCTGAAATCGCTGGATGTTCACCAGGCATTGAGCGGGTTACTGGATTATTCCCTACAGCTTCGTCTGGTGAGTTCGTTACCCACACATTACACTGTGCCGACGGGAAGCCGGATAGCCATTCGTTATCACGACGATAATCCGCCGGCGCTGGCGGTCAGAATGCAGGAGATGTTTGGCGAGGCCCGTACGCCGACCATCGCCGAGGGCCGCGTGCCGCTGGTTCTGGAGCTCTTGTCCCCCGCGCAGCGACCGTTGCAGATAACCCAGGATTTGGCTGCGTTCTGGCAGGGTTCGTATCGCGACGTGCAAAAAGAGATGAAAGGGCGCTATCCCAAACATGTCTGGCCGGACGATCCGGCGAACACGGCACCGACGCGGCGGACCAAAAAGTATTCGTAAGCCGGAGAGGGCATTTACGCCCTGTCCGACAAAAGAGCCGTAAAATTGAGAGATTTCTTCTTTTGTCTTCTGACGGAAGAACAGAGAATCAGGCCCTTGCGCCTGAATGTAGCGGAGAAAAAGCATGGCCGGGAATGACCGCGAGCCAATTGGACGCAAAGGGAAACCTACGCGTCCGGTGAAACAAAAGGTGAGCCGTCGCCAACTCAGAGATGATGAGTACGACGACGATTATGATGATGACTATGAGGATGAAGAACCGATGCCGCGTAAGGGTAAAGGCAAAGGGCGTAAGCCTCGTGGCAAGCGCGGCTGGATGTGGCTGCTGCTGAAAATAGCGATTGTATTTGCGGTACTGCTTGCCATCTATGGCGTCTATCTGGATCAAAAAATCCGTAGCCGTATCGATGGCAAAGTCTGGCAGTTGCCGGCGGCGGTGTATGGCCGGATGGTCAACCTTGAGCCGGAAATGTCGGTCAGCAAAAACGAAATGGTCAAATTGCTGGAAGCCACCCAGTATCGTCAGGTCAGCAAGATGACGCGTCCTGGCGAGTTTACCGTGCAGGCCAACAGCATTGAGATGATCCGCCGTCCGTTTGATTTTCCGGACAGCAAAGAGGGTCAGGTGCGCGCGCGTCTGACGTTCGATAGCGGCCGTCTGGACACGATCGTCAACATGGATAACAACCGCCAGTTCGGTTTCTTCCGTCTCGATCCGCGCTTGATCACCATGCTCTCGTCGCCAAACGGCGAACAGCGTCTGTTTGTTCCGCGCAGCGGTTTCCCGGATCTGCTGGTGGATACGCTGCTGGCGACCGAAGACCGTCATTTCTATGAGCATGACGGGGTGAGTTTGTACTCTATCGGCCGCGCGGTGCTCGCAAACCTGACCGCCGGACGCACGGTACAGGGGGCAAGTACCCTGACCCAACAGCTGGTGAAAAACCTGTTCCTCTCCAGCGAGCGTTCGTACTGGCGTAAGGCCAACGAAGCCTACATGGCGCTGCTGATGGATGCGCGCTACAGCAAAGATCGCATTCTTGAGCTGTATATGAACGAGGTGTATCTCGGTCAGAGCGGCGATAACGAAATTCGTGGCTTCCCGCTGGCGAGCCTGTACTACTTTGGCCGCCCGGTGGAAGAGCTGAGCCTGGACCAGCAGGCGCTGCTGGTGGGGATGGTGAAAGGGGCGTCAATCTACAACCCGTGGCGTAACCCGAAACTGGCGCTTGAACGTCGTAACCTGGTGCTGCGTCTGCTGCAGCAACAGCAGGTGATCGATCAGGAACTGTACGACATGCTGAGCGCGCGCCCGTTAGGCGTGCAGCCGCGCGGTGGGGTGATCTCACCACAGCCCGCGTTTATGCAGATGGTGCGTCAGGAGTTGCAGGCGAAGCTGGGCGATAAAGTGAAAGATCTCTCCGGCGTGAAGATCTTCACCACCTTTGACTCTGTTGCCCAGGATGCTGCCGAGAAAGCGGCGGTTGACGGGATTCCGGAACTGAAAAAACAGCGCAAGCTGAGCGATCTGGAAACCGCGATTGTGGTGGTGGACCGCTTCAGTGGCGAAGTCCGCGCCATGGTCGGTGGCGCTGAACCGCAGTTTGCTGGCTATAACCGCGCGATGCAGGCGCGTCGTTCGATTGGTTCTCTGGCCAAACCGGCGACCTATCTGACCGCGCTGAGCCAGCCGAAAATCTATCGTCTGAACACCTGGATTGCCGATGCGCCAATTGCGCTGCGCCAGCCAAACGGTCAGGTGTGGTCGCCGCAGAACGACGATCGTCGTTACAGCGAAAGTGGCAAAGTCATGTTAGTGGATGCGCTGACACGCTCCATGAACGTACCGACGGTCAATCTGGGGATGGCACTGGGTCTGCCAGCCGTCACCGATACCTGGCTGAAGCTGGGCGTGCCAAAAGAGCAGTTGCATCCGGTTCCGGCCATGCTGCTGGGGGCGCTGAACCTGACGCCAATCGAAGTGGCGCAGGCGTTCCAGACGATCGCCAGCGGCGGTAACCGTGCGCCGCTTTCCGCGCTGCGTTCGGTTATTGCCGAAGATGGCACCGTGCTGTACCAGAGCTTCCCGCAGGCGGAACGCGCCGTTCCGGCTCAGGCTGCCTACATGACGCTGTGGACGATGCAGCAGGTTGTGCAGCGCGGTACCGGTCGTCAGCTTGGCGCGAAGTATCCGAATCTGCATCTGGCGGGTAAAACCGGGACCACGAACAACAACGTCGATACCTGGTTTGCCGGTATTGACGGCAGCCAGGTGACCATCACCTGGGTGGGCCGCGATAACAACCAGCCAACGAAGCTGTACGGTGCGAGCGGGGCGATGTCGATTTATCAGCGTTATCTGGCAAACCAGACGCCGACGCCGCTGACGCTGACGCCGCCGGAGGATATTGCGGAGATGGGCGTCGACTATGACGGCAACTTTGTCTGCAGCGGCGGCATGCGCACACTGCCGGTCTGGACATCAGACCCAGATTCGCTCTGCCAGCAGGGTGAAATGCAGCAGCAGCCGACCGGGAACCCGTTCGATCAATCTTCTCAGCCGCAGCAACAGCAGCAACAGCCGCCGAAGGAAGAGAAGAAAGACGGCGACGGCGTGGCGGGGTGGATTAAAGACATGTTCGGCAGTAACTAACCATCGTGCCGGATGGCACTTCGTTTATCCGGCCTACAGGATCAATACTGCATTGGGCTTGTAGGCCGGATAAGGCGTTTTTGCCGCCATCCGGCAATTCCCCTACAAAAACATTTCACACCACTTTCTTAACCCTTTCTTTTCATCTGGATATTTCTTAACCCCTTAGTTTTGGTGGGGACGCGTATCGCTTGCTATCGCGCCCGCGTTTCGAATATTATTCTGCCGGCATAATAATAATTCTCGTTTACGTTATCATTCACTTTTCATCAGAGATATACCAATGGCGCGTCAAAAAACTGCTCAGCCAAAACACTCGCTGCGTAAAATCGCAGTTGTAGTAGCCACAGCGGTTAGCGGCATGTCTGTCTATGCACAGGCGGCGGTTGAACCGAAAAAAGAAGACACTATCACCGTAACCGCTGCACCTGCTCCGCAGGAAAGTGCGTGGGGCCCATCTCCGACTATTGCCGCGAAGCGCTCCGCCACTGCCACCAAAACAGATACGCCTATCGAAAAAACTCCACAGTCTGTTTCGGTAGTGACGCGTGAAGAAATGGATATGCATCAGCCTGGGTCGGTGAAAGAGGCTTTAGCCTATACGCCCGGCGCAGCAGTTTCTACACGTGGCGCTTCCAGTACGTATGATTTCGTTATCATTCGCGGCTTCTACACACCTGGTCCGACCCCGAACAATTACCTTGATGGCATTAAACTACAGGGTGATTACTACAGTTCTGCCGTTGTTGACCCTTACATGCTTGAACGTGTAGAGATGATGCGTGGGCCAACTTCTGTTCTTTATGGGAAAAGTAACCCAGGTGGCCTGATCTCTATGGTCAGCAAAAGCCCAACATCAGAGCCGTTAAAAGAAATTCAATTCAAAATGGGTACAGATAATCTGTTCCAGACCGGTTTTGATTTCAGTGATTCTCTGGATGATGACGGCGTCTATTCCTATCGTTTAACAGGGCTGGCACGTTCTAATGACGAACAACAGGATTTCGCGAAGCAGAAGCGCTATGCCATTGCGCCGGTGTTTAGCTGGAAACCTGATGACAGAACCAATCTGACGTTGCGGGCAAACATTCAGAATGAACCTTCAACGGGTTATTACGGATGGTTGCCGAAAGAAGGTACTGTAGTACCGTTGCCTGATGGTTCCCGTTTGCCAGTGAGCTTTACTGACTACGCTCCGAACAATACTTATTCACGTTATGAGCGTATGGTTGGTTACAGCTTTGAACACAGTTTTGATGATACTTTCACTGTGCGCCAAAATTTGCGCTATAGCCAAATAAAGACATCCCAGCAGAGCGTGTACGGTTTTGGGGCTGTGGGTAATCAATTGACCCGCTCAAGCATCGTAGCCAATGAACGCTACAATGATTTCGGTGTGGATACCCAGTTGGAAAGCAAGTTTGCGACGGGAGACGTCGGACATACTCTGCTGACTGGTATCGATTATTCACGTTTGCGTAATGATATCGATAACGCCTACGGAACTGCACCGTCGTTAGATATGAATAACCCCGTGTATACGGATGTTGATTTCCCGGACGCGAAACCGTTCCAGCTCAATACCCAGCACCAAACTGGTGTATATGTCCAGGATCAGTTGGAATGGAATAAATGGGTTGCAACATTGGGAGGTCGTTATGACTGGTCCCAGCAGGCAACAACCATTCGAGCCAGCAATCAGAAAGTTGAGCGTAATGATGAGCAATTCACCTGGCGCGGTGGGATAAACTATCTCTTTGACAACGGTATTACACCGTACTTTAGCTACAGCGAATCTTTCGAGCCGAACCCATCTAAAGCGTGGGCTGCAACGCCTGCTGACAATGTTGCTTATGCGCCGTCAAAAGGTAAGCAATATGAAGCTGGTGTGAAATACGTTCCAAAAGATCTGCCGGTTGTTGTTACTGCTGCTGTGTATGAGCTGACAAAAACAAATAACCTGACCACCGACCCGCTGAATCCGTTTGCACAGGTTCCGGCCGGTGAAATACGTTCTCGTGGCGTTGAGTTAGAAGCGAAAGCCGCAGTGAATGCGAACATTAACGTGACAGCGTCTTATACGTATACCGATGCTGAATATACGGAAGACACGACGCTTAAAGGTAAAACGCCTGTTCAAGTACCAAAAAATATGGCTTCTTTGTGGGGCGATTACACCTTCAATGAAGGCCCGCTGTCTGGTTTAACTCTGGGAACAGGTGGTCGTTATGTCGGTTCCAGCTATGGTGATCCAGCGAACTCTTTCAAAGTGGGTAGTTCAACAGTGATGGATGCTGTCGTTAAATACGATCTCGCACGCCTGGGCATGGCGGGTTCTAACGTCGCACTGCACGTCAACAACCTGTTTGACCGCGAATACGTCGCCAGCTGCTTTAACACTTATGGCTGCTTCTGGGGCGCGGAACGTCAGGTCGTTGCTACCGCAACTTTCCGCTTCTAATTTTTCTTTGGGCACGCATGGCGTGCCCGCTTTACAAGTTGGCCGCTATGCAGGAACAGACCCATCATCCCGATACCACGTTTGCACTGCGTGATGTCTCCTTTCGCGTGCCTGGTCGCACGCTTCTGCATCCTCTGTCGTTAACCTTTCCCGTCGGTAAAGTGACTGGCCTTATCGGCCACAACGGTTCAGGTAAATCCACGTTGTTAAAAATGCTGGGTCGCCATCAGCCGCCGTCAGAAGGGGATATCCTGCTGGACGACCAGCCGCTGAGCAGTTGGAACAGCAAAGCGTTTGCCCGGAAGGTGGCGTATTTACCGCAGCAGTTGCCGCAGGCGGAAGGGATGACCGTACGTGAACTGGTGGCGATTGGTCGCTATCCGTGGCACGGGGCGCTGGGTCGTTTTGGCGTCGCGGACAGAGAAAAAGTGGAAGAAGCGATCGCGCTGGTGGGGTTAAAGCCGCTGGCGCATCGTCTGGTTGACAGCCTTTCCGGCGGTGAACGTCAGCGCGCGTGGATTGCGATGCTGGTGGCGCAGGACAGCCGCTGTCTGCTGCTGGATGAACCTACCTCGGCGCTGGATATTGCCCATCAGGTTGATGTGCTGGCGCTGGTGCATCGCCTCAGCCAGGAGCGTGGCCTGACGGTGATCGCCGTGCTGCATGATATCAACATGGCTGCCCGCTACTGCGACTATTTAGTCGCGCTGCGCGGTGGCGAAATGATTGCCCAGGGAACGCCTGCCGACCTGATGCGAAGCGAAACCCTGGAGCGGATTTATGGCATCCCGATGGGGATCCTGCCGCATCCGGCAGGCGCTGCACCTGTGAGTTTTGTGTATTGATGAGCGGCTTACCCCACATAACGCGTCGTCGTTTATTAACGGCGATGGCACTTTCCCCGCTGCTCTGGCAGATGAAACCAGCGCGCGCGGCCTCGGTCGATCCACATCGCATTGTGGCGCTGGAGTGGCTGCCGGTCGAGCTGTTGCTGGCGCTTGGCGTGACGCCTTACGGCGTGGCGGACATTCCCAATTATCGCCTGTGGGTAAATGACCCCCCACTGCCGGCGTCGGTGATTGATGTTGGCTTACGCACCGAGCCGAATCTTGAACTGCTGACCGAAATGAAACCCTCGTATATGTTCTGGTCGACAGGGTATGGTCCTTCCCCCGAGACGCTGGCGCGGATAGCCCCCGGACGCGGCTTCAACTTCAGCGATGGCAAACAGCCTTTAGCGGTGGCCCGCCGGTCTTTGATCGAGATGGCGCAGATGCTGAATCTGGAACCGGCAGCCGAGCGGCATCTGGCGGAATATGATCAGTTTATTGCCAGCCGGAAACCGCGCTTTGCGCAGCGCGGCGAGCGTCCGCTGCTGTTGGTCACCCTGCTTGACCCCCGTCATATGCTGGTCTTTGGCCCGAACTGCCTGTTCCAGGACGTGCTGGATGAGTACGGTATTCGCAACGCCTGGCAGGGGGAAACCAACTTCTGGGGCAGTACGGCAGTAGGGATCGATCGTCTTGCGGCCTACAAAGATGCCGATGTGCTCTGCTTTGATCATGGTAACAACAAAGAGATGGCGGCACTGATGGCGACACCGCTCTGGCAGGCAATGCCGTTTGTGCGCGAAGGGCGTTTCCAGCGCGTACCGCCCGTGTGGTTCTATGGTGCCACATTGTCGACCATGAACTTTGTGCGCATTCTGGATACTGCGCTGGGGGGCAAAGCGTGAGCAAACGTATTGCACGCTTCCCGGCGTTATTGCTGGTGCTGCTGTTTGTTGCTGCGGTGGGCTTAACCTGGACGAATTTCTCTATTGCGCTGCCCCGCGCTCAGTGGCAACAGGCGCTATGGTCACCCAATATCGACATCATCGAGCAGATGATTTTCCACTACAGCCTTCTTCCCCGCCTGGTGATTTCCCTGCTGGTGGGTGCCGGGCTGGGACTGGTTGGCGTGCTCTTTCAGCAGGTGCTGCGTAACCCGCTGGCGGAGCCGACCACGCTGGGCGTGGCGACAGGTGCGCAACTGGGGATGACGGTCACAACGTTATGGGCGATCCCGGGCGTAATGGCCGCGCAGTTCGCTGCTCTGGCGGGAGCCTGTATTGTCGGGGCGCTGGTGTTTGGCGTCGCCTGGGGCAAACGTCTTTCTCCCGTGACGCTGATCCTCGCCGGTCTGGTGGTCAGTTTGTACTGTGGGGCAATCAATCAGCTGTTGGTTATCTTCCACCACGATCAGTTGCAAAGCATGTTCCTGTGGAGTACCGGAACGCTGACGCAAACCGACTGGGGCGGCGTGCAGCGTCTGTGGCCGCAACTGCTGGGCGGCGTGATGCTCACCCTGCTGCTGTTGCGTCCGCTGACCCTGATGGGGCTGGACGACGGCGTTGCGCGTAATTTAGGGCTGGCGCTGTCGCTGGCGCGTCTGGCGGCGCTGACGCTGGCGATTGTGCTCAGCGCGCAGCTGGTTAACGCGGTGGGGATTATCGGTTTTATCGGCCTGTTTGCACCGTTGCTGGCGAAAATGCTGGGCGCGCGTCGTCTGCTGGCGCGTCTGATGCTGGCTCCGCTGATCGGGGCGCTGATTCTCTGGCTTTCCGATCAGATCATTCTCTGGCTGACCCGGGTATGGATGGAAGTGTCCACCGGTTCCGTGACGGCGCTGATCGGCGCACCGCTGCTGCTGTGGCTATTGCCGCGCCTGCGAAGCATGAGCGCGCCGGACATGAACGTCAGCGATCGGGTGGCGACAGAACGTCAGCATGTGCTGGGCTATGCGCTGATCGGCGGCCTGCTGTTGTTGATTGGGGTGTATGCCGCGATGTCGTTGGGTCGTGACGCTCAGGGCTGGAGTTGGGCCAGCGGCGTGCAGCTGGAAGAGCTGATGCCCTGGCGCTGGCCGCGCATCCTGGCGGCGGCGATCGCCGGGGTGATGCTGGCGGTGGCGGGGTGCATTATTCAACGGCTGACCGGTAACCCGATGGCGAGTCCTGAGGTGCTGGGGATCAGTTCCGGCGCGGCATTCGGTGTTGTACTGATGCTGTTTCTGGTGCCGGGCAATGCGTTTGGCTGGCTGCTGCCCGCCGGGAGTCTCGGCGCTGCCGCCACGCTGTTAATCATTATGATCGCCGCCGGACGGGGAGGGTTCTCACCCCACCGTATGCTGCTGGCCGGGATGGCGCTCAGTACCGCGTTTACCATGCTGCTGATGATGCTGCAGGCGAGCGGCGATCCGCGCATGGCAGGAGTACTGACCTGGATCTCCGGTTCGACCTATAACGCGACGGGCGAGCAGGTGCTGCACTCCGGGATGGTGATGGTGATCCTGCTGGCCATCACGCCGCTCTGTCGTCGTTGGTTGACGATTTTGCCGCTGGGCGGCGATACCGCCCGCGCAGTCGGTATCGCGTTGACGCCGTCGCGGGTGGCTCTGCTGTTGCTGGCGGCCAGTCTGACAGCCACCGCCACAATGACGATTGGCCCGCTGAGCTTTGTCGGACTGATGGCGCCGCATATCGCGCGGATGTTGGGTTTTCGTCGAACGATGCCGCATATTGTGATGTCGGCGCTGGCGGGGGGATTATTGCTGATCTTCGCCGACTGGTGCGGGCGGATGGTGCTGTTTCCGTACCAGATCCCGGCAGGGATACTGTCGACGTTTATCGGCGCGCCGTACTTTATTTATCTGTTACGTAAGCAGAGTCGTTGATTCGGTTGTTTTTCGTGTAGGCCGGATAAGACGCTTCGCGTCGCCATCCGGCAATAAAAAAGCCGGGTGGCGGCTTCGCCTTACCCGGCCTACGGTTTAAAACGTACTCTGTTACAGCTTCGCAAACACCCGACGCGCGGCGTCGATGGTGTTATTGATGTCTTCCATGCTGTGCGCCACGGACATAAATCCCGCTTCAAACGCGGATGGCGCAAGGTAAATTCCCTCGTCCAGCATCATGTGGAAGAAGCGCTTAAAGCGCTCCACGTCGCAGGCCATCACGTCCTGATAGCAGGTGACGGTTTTCGCGTCGGTGAAGAAAATCCCGAACATGCCGCCAACGTGGTTAACGACCAGCGGGATTGCGGTTTCTTGTGCCGCTTCCAGCAGACCTTCCGCCAGGCGCGTCGTCAGGTCATCCAGCGTTTCATGAATGCCCGGCTGCGCCACTTCAGTCAGACAGGCAAAACCTGCCGCCATCGCAATCGGGTTGCCGGAGAGGGTGCCCGCCTGATAGACCGGGCCAGTGGGCGCCAGCGCGTCCATCACGTCACGACGACCGCCAAACGCGCCCACAGGCATACCGCCGCCGATGATTTTGCCCAGACAGGTCAGATCCGGTACCACGTTGTAGTAGTCCTGCGCGCCTGCCAGGGCGACGCGGAAGCCGGTCATCACTTCGTCGATAATCAGCAGCGCGCCGAACTCATCGCACAGCGCGCGCAGACCCGGCAGGAATTCCGGCAGCGGCGGGATGCAGTTCATGTTGCCCGCCACCGGCTCTACGATGATACAGGCGATCTCCTGCGGGAACTGCTCGAACGCGGCACGCACGGAATTGAGATCGTTATAGGTACAGGTCAGGGTGTGCTTCGCGAAATCTGCCGGTACGCCCGGAGAGTTCGGTTGGCCCAGCGTCAGCGCGCCGGAGCCGGCTTTCACCAGCAGACAGTCCGCGTGGCCGTGGTAGCAGCCTTCAAATTTGATGATCTTATCGCGGCCGGTGAAGCCGCGCGCCAGACGAATAGCGCTCATGGTCGCTTCGGTACCGGAGTTGACCATTCGCACCATATCCATCGTCGGCACCAGTTCGGTCACCCGTTCCGCCATTTTGACTTCCATCTCGGTTGGCGCGCCGAAGCTTAAGCCCCGCTCTGCCGCCTCGATTACCGCGTTGCGGATTGCCGGATGGTTGTGTCCCAGCACCATGGGGCCCCAGGAGCCGACGTAATCAATATAGGCTTTACCATCGACATCGTACAAATAGGCCCCGTCAGCTTTTTCGATAAACAGCGGAGTACCACCCACGCCAGTAAAGGCGCGAACAGGGGAGTTAACGCCGCCGGGAATTAGCTCGCGTGCTGCGCTGTAGAGGTTTTCAGACTTACTCATGGATGGGTTCCTGATTCGTAGAAAAAGTGAATGGTCGCTATTCTAGTTATTCAGAGAAGGTTATGAAAGTTTTGCGCATTTGAAACAGTACGATTTGCAGGGGATTTTCGGGGAAGAGGCGAGTACAATGCCGCCTCTGCATTTGTATTACCAATTAATGATCATCTGATGAAGACAGAAACTCCCTCTTTTGAAGCACAGCAAATTGTGCGCTTACGGCGCAGGGACCAAATCCGTCGACTGTTGGAGCGTGATAAAACGCCGCTGGCGATCTTAATGATGGCGGCAGTGGTGGGGACGCTCACCGGCCTGGTGGGCGTGGCGTTCGAAAAAGCGGTGAGCGGGGTGCAAAACCTGCGTATCGGTGCGCTGGTGAATGCGGCCGATCATCCGCTTCTGCTCTGGCCGCTGGCGTTTATTCTCTCCGCATTACTGGCGATGGTTGGCTATTTTCTGGTGCGTAAATTTGCGCCGGAAGCCGGTGGTTCGGGGATCCCGGAGATTGAAGGGGCGCTGGAAGAGCTGCGCCCCGTTCGCTGGTGGCGCGTGTTGCCGGTCAAGTTTATCGGCGGGATGGGTACGCTGGGGGCGGGGATGGTGCTGGGTCGCGAAGGGCCAACGGTACAAATCGGCGGGAATATAGGTCGTATGGTGCTGGATATCTTTCGTATGCGCAGCGCCGAAGCACGCCATACCCTGTTGGCGACCGGGGCGGCTGCGGGGCTTTCCGCCGCCTTCAATGCGCCGCTGGCGGGCATTCTGTTTATCATTGAGGAGATGCGCCCGCAGTTTCGCTACAACCTTATCTCGATCAAAGCCGTCTTCACCGGTGTGATCATGTCGAGCATTGTTTTTCGCATCTTCAATGGTGAATCGCCGATTATCGAGGTGGGGAAACTGTCCAACGCGCCGGTCAATACGCTGTGGCTGTACCTGATCCTCGGGATGATTTTCGGCTGCGTGGGGCCAGTTTTCAATAAGCTGGTGCTGGGTACCCAGGATATGTTCCAGCGTTTTCATCACGGTAATATGACCAAATGGGTGCTCATGGGCGGGGCGATTGGCGGTCTGTGCGGCATTCTGGGACTGATTGAACCCGCGGCGGCGGGTGGCGGTTTTAACCTTATCCCGATTGCGGCGGCGGGCAATTTTAGCGTCGGGCTGCTGCTGTTTATCTTTATCGCGCGGGTGATCACCACCTTGCTCTGTTTCTCTTCTGGCGCGCCGGGCGGCATTTTTGCGCCGATGCTGGCGTTGGGTACGCTGTTGGGGACGGCATTTGGCATGGCAGCCGCCGCCGGTTTTCCGCATTATCACCTTGAGGCCGGGACGTTCGCCATCGCCGGAATGGGCGCACTGCTGGCGGCTTCGGTGCGCGCGCCGTTGACCGGGATTGTGCTGGTGCTGGAGATGACCGATAACTATCAGCTCATTTTGCCAATGATTATTACCTGTCTTGGCGCAACACTATTGGCACAATTCCTGGGCGGAAAACCGCTATACTCCACTATTCTTGCCCGCACGCTGGCGAAGCAGGAAGCAGAGCAGGCGGCAAAAAGTCAGACGACCACCGCGGGCGAGAATACTTGAATGAAATACCAGGGTATTAGATAATGGCGTTAATATTGGGTCAGAATTTGCCCAATTGCCGATGTCGTTTGGAGCAAAAATATGAGTGATGACGTAGCGCTGCCACTGCAATTTACTGAAGCAGCAGCCAATAAAGTAAAAAGCCTGATCGCTGACGAAGAAAACCCGAACCTGAAACTGCGAGTGTATATCACCGGAGGGGGATGCAGCGGTTTCCAGTATGGTTTTACCTTTGATGATCAGATCAACGAAGGCGATATGACCATCGAGAAACAGGGTGTTGGCCTGGTGGTTGACCCAATGAGCCTGCAGTATCTGGTCGGCGGTTCCGTTGACTACACCGAAGGTCTGGAAGGTTCCCGCTTCGTAGTCACCAACCCGAATGCGAAAAGCACCTGCGGGTGTGGTTCTTCCTTCAGCATCTGAGTGCTGTCTGTCATGCCTGATGACGGCATAAATGCCTTATCCGGCCTACGGTGTCGTTCTGTTGTAGGCCCGATAAGCGCAGCGCCATCGGGCAACATCAAGTCAACGACCATTCTCATCTAACGCAAACGTCGGCAGCTTCAGATGCCAGCGGATCGCCGCGAGGCGAATCACCAGCGTGACAACCATCCCCAACATACTGGCGGCTTCTAACGGCATCGCGAAGGTGTAATGCGCGGTGGCATGGACGATCCCGCCGATGATACAGGCCGTCGCGTAGATTTCCGTACGCAGGATCATCGGGATTTCCCGCGCCAGCACATCGCGAATGATACCGCCGCCCACGCCGGTAATGACGCCCATACAAATAGCCACCAGGGGGCCGGTTCCCGCAATAAATGCTTTGTTGACGCCGATACCCACAAAGACCGCCAGGCCGACGGCGTCCAGCACCGGCAGCATCCATTTGGGTAAGCGTCTGGGCTGACGCACCAACAGGATTGTCAGCATGCTCGTGACCATCGCTACCACCAGATCGGTAGGATCTTTGACCCAGAAAACGGGCCCGTTATCTAATGCCATATCGCGGATCGTCCCGCCACCCACGGCGGTAACCACGCCCAAAACCAGCACGCCAAACGGGTCCATACGCAGTTTTCCGGCCAGTAACACGCCAGAGATGGCAAATACCGCGGTACCTACAATATCCAGCCAATAGACGAGCATTCTCAAAACCTCACAACAAACCTGGTGGGGGCAGACGCTAATTCATCTGTGAAAGCGCATTACAGAGTTGTTTTGCGGCGAGGATAATACGCGGGCTTGCGCGTTCAAACCAGTCACTGGTGAGGGGAATGACCGGAATTTGTAGCTGATCACCCCAGTATTGTTTAATTTTGAGAATTTCCCCCGCATCTCCGGCGACAACGATCGCCTGCGGCGCGCGCGCCAGCACCTGTTCGCGACTGACCTGCGGCCAGGGAACCCGGCTACCGGCAAAGATGTTTTCTCCGCCGCAGAGCTCAATAACCTCGTTTTGAATTGACCCTTTTCCGCTGGTAAAGGGAGGATTGATGCCAAACTGCAAAAACACGCGTTTTTTCGCTTTGCCTGCATACTGAGATTTTAGCTGCGAATAGTCGTCCAGCAAGGTTTGCGCGGCGCGCGTTGCTATTTCGGGATGCGGGCTAAAGGCGGCCAGTTTCCGCAACGTATCGGCAATCTGCTCAATAGTGACGGCATCGATCCACATGACCTTGATGCCCAGCGAGGTGAGTTGATTCACCTGCCGTTCGGCATTGCCGCCGCGCCAGGCGAGGACCAGATCCGGCTTTAGCGCCACAATCCGTTCCAGATTCATGCCTTGCCAGGTCGAGACCTGTTCAATGCGTTGCGCCTGCGGCGGATAGTCAGAATAGCTGCTGACGCCAACGGGCGTGATCCCGGCGGCAAAGGCGAGCTCCGTATTGGCTGGAGAGAGTGAGATCACGCGAGGTGCGGCATGCAGCCACACCGGAAGGGCTAACAGCAGGGCGACAAGCGCCCTGGAGAGGGATTTAGCCATGCGCCAGTTTCTGTACCAGCGATTCGACCAACAGCGTGGATTGTTTCGCGGCAACGGCCAGGAATTCATCAAAGCTGAGATGGGACTGCTGATCGGCGACGTCAGAGATCGCGCGGACCACGACAAACGGCACCTTGAAGTTATGGCAAACGTGGGCAATCGCAGTGGCTTCCATTTCAACGGCAATTGCCTGCGGGAAGTTATGCTGGATTTTGGCCAAACCCACGGAACCGTTGATAAAGGCATCGCCGCTGACGATCAGACCACGCACCGCGTTCAGGTTCAGTTGCGCAATGCAGGACTCCGCTGCGGCGATCAGTTTTTCATCGGCTTTAAAGCCGGCCGGGCAGCCCGGCAGTTGACCGAACTCATAACCAAATGCGGTGACGTCAGCGTCGTGATAGCGCGCTTCGTCAGAGACCACAATATCGCCCACTTTCAGGGTCGGTGCGAGGCCGCCTGCGGAACCGGTGTTAATAATGACGTCCGGCTTGCAGCGTTCCAGCAGCAGCGTTGCGCCCAGCGCCGCCGCCACTTTACCAATACCGGATTTCAGCAGCGCAACGTCGGTTCCGTTTAACTGACCGGTGTAAATTTCGCAACCGCCCAGGGTGAGAGTTTGACGGTTTTCGATTTTGTCACGCAGCAGCGTAACCTCTTCTTCCATTGCACCAATGATGCCGATTTTCATAGATTTACTCGCGCCAGGTGAGATTTAAAGGCATAGTCTATCATGCGCTTAAGGCGAAGTGCATTCTCACGCGGGAGAGGACATGTCACAGATTGATTTCCGAAAAAAAATAAACTGGCACCGTCGTTTTCGTTCACCGCAAGGGGTAAAAACCGAGCATGAGATTCTACGCATTTTTGAAAGCGACCGTGGGCGCATCATTAACTCTCCGGCGATCCGTCGCTTGCAGCAAAAAACCCAGGTGTTCCCCCTCGAGCGTAATGCCGCCGTGCGTACGCGTCTTACCCATTCGATGGAAGTTCAGCAGGTGGGGCGCTATATCGCCAAAGAGGTCTTAAGCCGCCTCAAAGAACAGAAATTGCTGGAACAATACGGCCTGGATGAGTTGACGGGACCGTTTGAGAGCATCGTCGAAATGTCCTGCCTGATGCATGACATTGGCAACCCGCCGTTTGGCCATTTTGGTGAGGCGGCGATCAATGACTGGTTTCGCCAGCGCTTACATCCGGCGGATGCGGAAAGCCAGCCCTTAACGGAAGATCGTTGCATTGTGGCGACGTTGCGTCTGCGTGAAGGCGAGGAGTTGCTGAATGATATCCGTCGTAAAGTACGCCAGGATCTGTGTCATTTCGAAGGGAATGCGCAGGGAATTCGGCTGGTACACACGTTGATGCGGATGAACCTGACATGGGCCCAGGTTGGCGGGATCTTAAAATATACTCGCCCGGCATGGTGGCGGGGAGACACACCCGCGACGCACAACTATTTAATGAAAAAACCGGGCTATTACCTTTCTGAAGAACCGTATATTGAGAGGTTACGTAAAGAACTGGATCTCGCCCTTTACAGTCGCTTTCCGTTAACCTGGATAATGGAAGCCGCCGACGATATCTCTTATTGTGTAGCCGATCTGGAAGATGCAGTAGAGAAAAGAATCTTCAGCGTTGAGCAACTCTATCATCATTTACATGAAGCCTGGGGACAGCATGAGAAAGGTTCGCTCTTTGCGCAGGTTGTCGAAAATGCCTGGGACAAATCACGCGCAAATTATCTGAGTCGCAGTACTGAAGATCAGTTTTTCATGTATTTGCGGGTAAATACGCTTAATAAACTGGTGCCCTACGCCGCGCAGCGTTTCATTGATAACCTGGCGGAGATCTTCGACGGAAGGTTTAATCAGGCGTTGCTGGAAGACGGCAGCAGTTTTAGTCGGTTGCTGAAGATCTATAAAAATGTTGCGATGAAACATGTGTTTAGCCATCCTGATGTGGAGCAACTCGAATTACAGGGTTACCGGGTGATCAGTGGCTTACTCGATATCTACCGTCCTTTATTAAGCCTGCCGCTTGCGGATTTCAGTGAATTAGTGGAAAAAGAGCGCCTGCAGCGTTTTCCTATCGAATCGCGCTTATTTCAGAAACTGTCAACGCGTCACCGACTGGCCTACGTGGAGGCCGTGGGTAAATTAACGTCAGATTCACCTGAGTATCCTGTGCTGGAATATTATTACCGTTGCCGGCTGATCCAGGATTATATCAGCGGCATGACCGACCTCTATGCCTGGGATGAATATCGTCGCCTGATGGCGGTTGAACAATAAGCTGAGTTTTGTAAAGACGGACAATAAATTTTTACCTTTTCCATAAACTTCTGTCCGGAACTTAGCGCTATAAAATGAATCTGACGTACACAGCAATTTTGCGTTATCTGTTAATCGAGATTGAGACACATGAAAAAAACCACATTAGCAATGAGTGCACTGGCTCTGAGTTTAGGTTTGGCGTTATCCCCGCTTTCTGCAACGGCAGCTGAAACTGCATCAGCCACGACCGCACAGCAGATGCCAAGTCTGGCACCGATGCTCGAAAAAGTGATGCCATCGGTGGTCAGCATTAACGTGGAAGGTAGTACAACCGTCAATACGCCGCGTATGCCGCGTAATTTCCAGCAGTTCTTTGGTGATGATTCCCCGTTCTGCCAGGACGGTTCACCGTTCCAGAGCTCGCCATTCTGTCAGGGTGGCGGTATGCAGGGCGGTAACGGTGGCGGCCAGCAGCAGAAGTTCATGGCGCTGGGTTCTGGTGTCATCATTGATGCTGCGAAAGGCTATGTCGTCACCAACAACCACGTGGTGGATAACGCCACGGTGATTAAGGTTCAACTGAGCGATGGCCGTAAATTCGACGCTAAGATCGTCGGCAAAGACCCGCGTTCTGATATCGCGCTGATCCAGATTCAGGATCCGAAAAACCTGACGGCGATTAAACTGGCTGACTCCGACGCACTGCGCGTGGGGGATTACACCGTCGCCATCGGTAATCCGTTTGGTCTGGGCGAGACGGTGACTTCCGGTATTGTCTCAGCGCTGGGTCGTAGCGGCCTGAATGCGCAAAACTATGAAAACTTCATCCAGACCGATGCGGCGATCAACCGGGGTAACTCCGGCGGTGCGTTGGTTAACCTGAACGGCGAGCTGATCGGCATTAACACGGCGATCCTCGCGCCGGATGGCGGCAACATCGGTATCGGTTTTGCGATCCCAAGTAATATGGTGAAAAACCTGACCTCTCAGATGGTGGAATTCGGCCAGGTGAAACGCGGTGAGCTGGGGATCATGGGTACCGAACTGAGCTCTGAGCTGGCGAAAGCGATGAAAGTCGACGCTCAGCGCGGCGCGTTTGTCAGCCAGGTCATGCCGAACTCGTCTGCCTCGAAGGCCGGAATTAAAGCCGGGGATGTGATCACCTCTCTTAATGGTAAACCGATCAGCAGCTTCGCCGCACTGCGTGCGCAGGTTGGCACCATGCCGGTGGGCAGCAAAATTACGCTCGGCCTGCTGCGTGACGGTAAGCCGGTTACCGTTAATCTGGAACTGCAGCAGAGCAGCCAGACTCAGGTTGATTCCAGCTCCATCTTCAGCGGCATTGAAGGGGCTGAAATGAGCAACAAAGGTCAGGATAAAGGCGTCGTGGTGAACAACGTGAAAGCGAACACCCCGGCGGCGCAGATTGGCCTGAAGAAAGGGGATGTGATTGTTGGCGCTAACCAGCAGCCGGTGAAAAACATCGCTGAACTGCGTAAAATCCTCGACAGCAAACCGTCTGTCCTTGCGCTGAACATTCAGCGTGGCGACAGCAATATCTACCTGTTGATGCAGTAATTCCCCCAGAACCCCTTCCTTTCACAGGAAGGGGTTTCTTTTTGTGATACTTCCCACAACTCCATACTTCTTCCCTTTGCTTTGTGCATTTGCACAATGCCAGCGTTCCTTATCTTCTTTATGCTGGAGCTCTGCTCACAGGAGGGGTTTATGGCTGGCTGGCATCTTGATACCAAAATGGCGCAGGATATCGTGGCACGCACGATGCGCATCATTGATACCAATATCAACGTAATGGATGCCCGTGGGCGGATCATCGGCAGCGGCGATCGCGAGCGTATTGGTGAATTGCACGAAGGCGCACTGTTAGTCCTCTCTCAGGGCCGTGTGGTGGATATTGATGACGCTGTCGCGCGCCATCTGCACGGTGTTCGTCAGGGGATCAACCTGCCGCTGCGTCTGGAAGGCGAGATCGTGGGCGTGATAGGCCTGACCGGCGAGCCTGAGCATCTGCGCAAGTATGGCGAACTGGTGTGCATGACGGCGGAGATGATGCTGGAACAATCGCGCCTGATGCACCTGCTCGCGCAGGACAGTCGCCTGCGTGAAGAGCTGGTGATGAACCTGATTCAGGCAGAAGAGAACACGCCGGCGTTGACCGAATGGGCGCAACGTTTAGGCATTGATCTCAACCAGCCGCGCGTAGTGGCGGTGGTGGAAGTGGACAGCGGGCAACTCGGCGTGGACAGCGCCATGGCGGAGCTGCAGCAGTTACAGAATGCACTGACCACCCCGGAGCGTAATAACCTGATTGCGATTGTTTCGCTGACTGAGATGGTGGTGTTAAAACCGGCGCTGAATTCGTTTGGCCGCTGGGATGCGGAAGATCACCGCAAGCGCGTTGAGCAGCTTATTGCGCGCATGAAAGAGAACGGGCAGTTACGCTTTCGCGTTTCGCTGGGCAATTACTTTACCGGGCCTGGCAGTATCGCGCGTTCGTACCGTACCGCGCGCACAACGATGATGGTTGGCAAACAGCGAATGCCGGAAAGTCGTAGCTATTTTTATCAGGATTTGATGCTGCCGGTGCTGCTCGACAGTCTGCGCGGCGGCTGGCAGGCCAATGAGCTGGCGCGTCCGCTGGTACGACTGAAGGCGATGGACAATAACGGTCTGTTGCGCCGCACTCTGGCGGCATGGTTTCGTCACAACGTGCAGCCGCTGGCCACCTCGAAGGCGCTGTTTATTCACCGTAACACGCTGGAGTATCGACTGAATCGCATCTCGGAATTGACCGGTCTGGATTTAGGGAACTTTGACGACCGGTTGCTGCTGTACGTAGCGTTGCAACTGGATGAGCAGCGTTGATGAATTGCCTGATGGCGCTACGCTTATCAGGCCTACGAGGATGCACCTGTAGGCTGGATAAGGTGTATGAGGATGCACCTGTAGGCCGGATAAGGCGTATGACGCCGCCATCCGGCAACAAACTGGATGAGCAGCGTTGATGAATTGCCTGATGGCGCTACGCTTATCAGGCCTACGAGGATGTACCTGAAGGCCGGATAAGGCGTATGAGGATGCACTTGTAGGCCGGATAAGGCGTATAACGCCGCCATCCGGCAACAAACGGCTTATTTACGCGTCAGTTTTTCCAGATCGGCTTCGATCTCGGTGATTTTATTCGCCACCACGCTTTCCAGATGGCGTAAGTCATCAAGGATCTTGCGTTTCAGATCCACTTCAGTGCGATCGCGCTGGCAAATTTGATCGAGTTCGTCGATCACGTAGCGCAGGTTAGGACTGATCTCCTGCACCTCTTTGTATCCCTGACCGATACCATCGGCGACCACGGTTTTGCGTTGGCGGGGGTATTTAAACTTCACGCTTTTGGCAAAGAATTCACCTTTATCCTTCTGGAAATAGATTTTCAGGATATCGTTGTTGGCTTCTTGCCGCAGGCTGTAACGATCGATTTCTTCAGGATTAGTAATGCCCAGACTTTTCAGATTGTCATACATAGCGGTACCCTTAAGCTCACTATAACTATTGAATAATTAACGAAAAGCCCTGTTTCTGCCACTCGCAGATGTAAAAAAAGCGGGCTAAGCCCGCTTTTTCAAATCACCGTTAGTCGATGGTGCGCAACAACTCGTTGATGCCGACCTTGCCGCGCGTTTTGGCGTCGACTTTTTTCACAATCACCGCACAGTACAGGCTGTACTTGCCATCTTTCGACGGCAGGTTGCCGGAAACGACAACCGAGCCCGCCGGAACGCGGCCATAATGAACTTCGCCAGTTTCACGGTCGTAAATACGGGTGCTCTGACCAATATAAACGCCCATTGAAATCACGGAGCCTTCTTCCACGATCACGCCTTCTACCACTTCAGAACGCGCGCCGATGAAGCAGTTGTCTTCGATAATGGTCGGGTTCGCCTGCAGCGGTTCCAGTACGCCACCGATGCCGACGCCGCCGGACAGGTGAACGTTTTTGCCGATCTGCGCGCAGGAACCGACGGTTGCCCAGGTATCGACCATCGTGCCTTCATCAACATAAGCGCCGATGTTGACATAAGACGGCATCAGCACGGTGTTACGGGCGATAAATGCACCCTGACGCACTGCTGCAGGCGGAACCACACGGAAGCCTTCTTTCTGAAAGCGCGCGTCGTCGTAGTTCGCGAATTTCATCGGCACTTTATCGAAGTAGCGGCTTTCCGCACCGTCGATCACCTGGTTATCGTTGATACGGAAAGAGAGCAGAACCGCTTTCTTCAACCACTGGTGAGTCACCCACTGACCGTCTACCTTTTCTGCCACGCGCAGTACGCCGGAATCCAGCAGAGAAATCACCTGATTCACCGCTTCACGGGTCACGGTATCCACATTGGCCGGAGTAATGTCGGCACGGCGCTCAAAAGCGGTCTCAATAACGTTCTGTAACTGCTGCATTGTTAAACTCTTTCCCTATAAATAAACACACTACCCTTTATCGTTTGGATTGAGGGCCTCTGTCAACCGTTGATGCACTTCCTGCTGAAGCTCATTATTAAGCGCACGCCGGTCCGCTGTGGCGATTATGAATAAATCTTCTACTCGCTCGCCAATGGTTGTAATTCGGGCGCCATGAAGCGAAATTCCGAGATCGGCAAAAATTTGCCCGACCCGCGCCAGCAGCCCGGGCTGATCGAGCGCGATAAGCTCGAGGAACGATTTGCGGTCGGTGTGTGTCGGCAGGAACGTGACCTCGGTATCGACGGTAAAATGGCGCAATTTTGCCGGCTGTCGACGCGGCTGCGGCGGCTGCCAGCTGTGCTGGGTGATTGCCTGTTCCAGTCCAAAGCGGATGGCTTCATGTCGGTCTGACGACAATGGACTGCCGTCCGGTTCCAGTACGATAAAGGTATCCATCGCCATTCCGTCGCGGGTCGTAAAAATCTGCGCATCGTGGACGCTCAGATTACGTCTGTCCAGCTCGGCGCAGACGGCGGCAAACAGATACGGTCTGTCCGGACTCCAGATGAATATTTCCGTCCCGCCGCGCGTCGCCTGCGGGCTGAGCAGAATTAACGGCTCGCTGAGGTTGTGCTGCAACAGATGACGCGCATGCCAGGCCAGCTGATTTGGGCTGTGGCGCACGAAGTAGTTGGCGCGACAGCGCGACCAGATATGGTGCAGCGCTTCTTCATCAATGTTATCCATCCGCAGCAAAGCCAGCGCCTGCAACTGATGATGACGCACGCGCTCGCGCATGTCCGGCGTGTTTTGCATCCCCCGACGCAGCTGTTTTTCCGTGGCGAAGTACAGTTCACGTAGCAGGCTTTGCTTCCAGCTGTTCCACAGCGTTTCGTTGGTGGCGCAAATATCCGCTACCGTCAAGCAGACCAGGAAGCGCAGGCGGTGTTCCGTCTGCACTTCTTCGGCGAACTGCTTAATGACTTCGGGATCCTGAATATCCCGGCGCTGAGCGGTCACCGACATCAGCAGATGCTGGCGAACCAGCCAGGCAATCAGTTGCGTTTCGCGCGAGTTCAGACCATGCAGTTCAGCGAATTTGAGCACGTCTTGCGCACCCAGCACCGAGTGGTCGCCGCCGCGCCCTTTGGCAATATCATGGAACAGCGCGGCGATAAAAATCAGCTCGGGCTGACGCAGACGCGGCCAGAGATCTACGCACAGCGGGTGACGCTGACGGGTCTCTTCTTTGGCAAAACTTTCCAGCTTCAGCATCACGCGAATCGTGTGCTCGTCCACCGTGTAGGCGTGGAACAGGTCAAACTGCATCTGCCCGACAATACGTGACCACTGCGGCATGTAGGCCCACAGCACGCTATGGCGGTGCATTGGGAGCAGACCGCGGCTGACCGCGCCAGGGTGACGCAGCATACTGAGAAACAGCGACCGCGCCTCCGGGATATAGCACAGCGGCTGATTCAGATGGCGGCGCGCATGACGCAGATGGCGCAGAGTGGTGGAGTAGATCCCGGTGATCGCACTGTTGCGTACCATGGTGTAGAACATCCGCAGGATCGCTTCCGGTTCACGGATGAACAGATCGTCCTGACGCAGATCGATTAGCGTGCCGCGCAGTTGAAAGTCGTCATCAATAGGACGCGGTTTCTCGTCGGCGGACAGCGCGAGGATCGCTTCGTCAAACAGTTGCAGCAGCATCTGGTTGAGTTCAGTAACGCGGCGGGTGACGCGGAAATAATCCTTCATCATCTGCTCGACCGGTTCGTTACCTTCGCCGCTGTAGTTCAGGCGTTGAGCGACGCTCAACTGGCGATCGAACAGCAGGCGGTTATCGTAACGACTGACCACTAAATGCAGAGCAAAACGAATACGCCACAGAATGTGCAGGCATTCGTTCAGCTCAGCGCGCTCTGCTTGGGTCAAAAAGCCGAAGCCCACCATCTCGTCGAGCGAGGTGGCGCCAAAATGGCGACGAGCGACCCACTGCAGCGTATGGATATCGCGCAGGCCGCCGGGACTGCTTTTGATATCGGGTTCGAGATTATAGCTGGTACCGTGATAGCGCTGGTGGCGCTGATGCTGCTCTTCCACTTTGGCGGCGTAAAACTTATCGGACGGCCAGAAGCCTTCGCTGAAGATATGCTTTTGCAGCTCCAGAAAAAGGGCCACGTCGCCAATCAACAAACGGGTTTCAATCAGGTTGGTGGCAACAGTCAGGTCCGATAACCCTTCCAGCAGGCACTCTTCCAGCGTACGCACGCTGTGCCCGACCTCCAGTTTGACGTCCCATAGCAGCGTCAGCAGTTCGCCGACCTTTTGCGCCTGTTCGTCCGGTAATTTTTTACGGCTCAGGATGAGCAGGTCGATGTCGGAAAGCGGATGCAGCTCACCGCGCCCGTATCCGCCAACGGCGACCAGCGCCAGGTCGGCAATCTGTCCAAAACCGGCGTCGATCCACAGGCGTTGCAGCAACTGGTCGATAAATTCGGTACGGGCTTCAATCAATTGTTCGGCGGAAATTCCACTGTCGAAGGCATCGCCCAACCACTGCTGGAAGGTGTCGATGCGCGTTTTGACTCCGGAGACGGTGAGTTCGTCGCGAGACCAGGTACCCGGATTCTGCGGCTGACCGGGGAGGGTGGGGAGTGCGGTATTCGCGTGCTGTTCAGGAAGTGTATTCATCATGCGCCACCCATTAAAAAAGCCGGATACGGCGAAAGCGCCTTATCCGGCCTACGGAATAGTGCCATTTGTAGGCCTGATAAGCGAGAGCGCCATCAGGCAAAAAAGTTATACGTCGTGCGTGAGTACCGCCGGGATGGTGTCATCCTTGCGTAACGTCAAAATTTCACAGCCGTTTTCGGTTACCACAATAGTATGCTCGTATTGCGCAGACAAGCTCCTGTCTTTGGTTTTGACCGTCCAGCCGTCTTTCATGGTACGGATGCGGTAATCACCGGCGTTCAGCATCGGTTCGATGGTAAAGGTCATGCCCGGCTGCAGTACCACGCCGCCGTCGTCCGCATCATAGTGCAGCACCTGCGGCTCTTCGTGGAAGCCGCGGCCAATACCGTGTCCGCAGTATTCACGTACCACGGAGAAACCTTCGCCTTCCGCATATTTCTGGATTGCCGCGCCGAGGGTGCGCAGACGGATACCCGGTTTTACCATTCGCAGCGCCAGATACAGGCTTTCCTGCGTGACGCGGCACAGACGCTCGCCCAAAATGGTCGGTTTGCCGACGATAAACATTTTGGAGGTGTCACCGTGGTACTCATCTTTGATGACGGTCACGTCGATGTTGACGATATCGCCGTCTTTCAGATGCTTGGCATCATCCGGAATGCCGTGACACACCACTTCATTAATAGAGATGCAGACGGATTTCGGATAACCGTGATAGCCGAGACAGGCGGAGATCGCGTGCTGCTCGTTGACGATATAGTCATTACAGATACGATCCAGTTCACCCGTGCTGACGCCCGGTTTGATATACGGTTCGATCATCTCCAGCACTTCCGCGGCCAGACGGCCCGCGACGCGCATTTTTTCGATTTCTTCAGGGGTCTTGATTGAGATAGCCATGAATTCTGTCCATCAGTGTCGGTTATTTCGACAATAATTGTGTAAGTGCTGCCAATGGTATCAGCCAGGGGTATACCCTGCCAAATTGAGAATCATTCTGAACTTCGCCTTTCGTGCCACAAGTGCGTTGGCTGCTTAGTGACTCCGCCCCTGTCGGGGCCGCTGCTGGCATCGTTCAATTCAGCACAGACCGCCAACAATTATTGGTGTCTGTGGCGTATTTGTGGTATAAAGCGCGCCGGACTTCCGATCTCATTTCGTATACACAGAATAGACGGAAGCGACAAATCTCACTTTGTGTAACAACACACACGTATCGGCACATATTCCGGGGTGCCCTTTGGGGTCGGTAATATGGGATACGTGGAGGCATAACCCCAACTTTTATCTATAGAGGTTTTAATCATGGCAACTGTTTCCATGCGCGACATGCTCAAGGCTGGTGTTCACTTCGGTCACCAGACCCGTTACTGGAACCCGAAAATGAAGCCGTTCATCTTCGGTGCGCGTAACAAAGTTCACATCATCAACCTTGAGAAAACTGTACCGATGTTCAACGACGCTCTGGCTGAACTGAACAAGATTGCTTCTCGTAAAGGTAAAATCCTTTTCGTTGGTACTAAACGCGCTGCAAGCGAAGCGGTGAAAGACGCTGCTAACAGCTGCGACCAGTTCTTCGTGAACCATCGCTGGCTGGGCGGTATGCTGACTAACTGGAAAACCGTTCGTCAGTCCATCAAACGTCTGAAAGACCTGGAAACTCAGTCTCAGGACGGTACTTTCGAAAAGCTGACCAAGAAAGAAGCGCTGATGCGTACTCGTGAGCTTGAGAAACTGGAAAACAGCCTGGGCGGTATCAAAGACATGGGCGGTCTGCCGGACGCTCTGTTCGTTATCGATGCTGACCACGAGCACATTGCTATCAAAGAAGCAAACAACCTGGGTATTCCGGTATTTGCTATCGTTGATACCAACTCTGATCCGGACGGTGTTGACTTCGTTATCCCGGGTAACGACGACGCCATCCGTGCTGTTAGCCTGTACCTGGGCGCTGTCGCTGCAACCGTTCGTGAAGGCCGTTCTCAGGATCTGGCTTCCCAGGCGGAAGAAAGCTTCGTAGAAGCTGAATAATAAGGCACGCTCGTTCGAGCCCCCTTATAAACCAGGTAGTATCACGTTTGGTTAGGGGCCCTTTAGGCCCCTTTTTCACTTTTAAATCTGTGCGGTTTGACGCCGGGCAGATCAAATCTTCCGAGGATTTTAGAATGGCTGAAATTACCGCATCCCTGGTAAAAGAGCTGCGTGAGCGTACTGGCGCAGGCATGATGGATTGCAAAAAAGCACTGACTGAAGCTAATGGCGACATCGAGCTGGCAATCGAAAACATGCGTAAGTCCGGTGCTATCAAAGCAGCGAAAAAAGCAGGCAACGTTGCTGCTGACGGCGTAATCAAAACCAAAATCGATGGCAACATCGCTTTCATTCTGGAAGTTAACTGCCAGACTGACTTCGTTGCTAAAGATGGTGGTTTCCAGGCATTTGCTGACAAAGTCCTGGACGCTGCTGTTGCGGGCAAAATCACTGACGTTGAAGTGCTGAAAGCGCAGTTCGAAGAAGAGCGCGTTGCGCTGGTTGCGAAAATCGGTGAGAACATCAACATCCGTCGTATCGCTTCTCTGGAAGGCGACGTTCTGGGTAGCTATCAGCACGGTGCGCGTATCGGTGTTCTGGTTGCGGCTAAAGGCGCTGACGAAGAGCTGGTTAAACAGCTGGCGATGCACGTTGCTGCAAGCAAGCCTGAATTCGTTAAGCCGGAAGACGTGTCTGCTGAAGTGGTAGAAAAAGAATACCAGGTCCAGTTGGACATCGCGATGCAGTCTGGTAAGCCGAAAGAAATCGCAGAGAAAATGGTTGAAGGCCGCATGAAGAAATTCACCGGCGAAGTTTCTCTGACTGGTCAGCCTTTCGTTATGGAGCCGAGCAAGTCTGTTGGTCAGTTGCTGAAAGAGCACAATGCTGACGTAACTGGCTTCATCCGCTTTGAAGTGGGCGAAGGCATCGAGAAAGTTGAGACTGACTTTGCAGCAGAAGTTGCTGCGATGTCCAAGCAGTCTTAATTGTCGAAAAGGAGCCGCCTGAGGGCGGCTTCTTTTTGTCACCCATCACGCAAAAATCAGTATGGCTCTTATTTCGTTGTACTGAGTAGCGGCATATCATTTGTCGCCAGAATTAACCCCCATTTTTAATCGTCGACAGTCTCAGGAAAGAAACATGGCTACCAATGCAAAACCCGTCTATAAACGCATTCTGCTTAAGTTAAGTGGCGAAGCTCTGCAGGGTTCGGAAGGCTTCGGTATTGACGCAAGCATACTGGATCGTATGGCTCAGGAAATCAAAGAACTGGTTGAACTGGGTATTCAGGTTGGTGTGGTGATTGGTGGCGGTAACTTGTTCCGTGGTGCTGGTCTGGCGAAAGCGGGTATGAACCGCGTTGTGGGCGACCACATGGGCATGCTGGCCACCGTGATGAACGGCCTGGCAATGCGCGATGCGCTTCACCGCGCCTATGTGAACGCCCGCCTGATGTCCGCCATCCCACTTAATGGCGTATGTGACAACTATAGCTGGGCAGAGGCTATCAGCCTGCTGCGCAATAACCGCGTGGTTATCCTTTCTGCGGGTACGGGGAATCCTTTCTTCACCACTGACTCTGCGGCCTGCCTGCGTGGCATTGAAATCGAAGCTGACGTGGTTCTGAAAGCGACGAAAGTTGATGGCGTCTTTACTGCCGATCCGGCGAAAGATCCTTCTGCTACCATGTACGAGCAACTGACTTACAACGAAGTGCTGGATAAAGAACTGAAAGTAATGGATCTGGCTGCGTTCACGCTGGCGCGTGACCATAAGTTGCCGATTCGTGTCTTTAACATGAACAAGCCTGGCGCACTGCGTCGCGTAGTCATGGGTGAAAAAGAAGGCACATTAATTACGGAATAATTCCCGTAACGGCTAAATAGAGGTAAGATTCCGCGTTAATATCGCGGGCTTACCCGCAATATTTTAATCAGGGCTATACTAAGCACACCTCTGCAGGTGTCCTGTCTGGTCTGACTGAGACAAGTTTTCAAGGATTCGTAACGTGATTAGCGATATCAGAAAAGATGCTGAAGTACGCATGGAAAAATGCGTAGAAGCGTTCAAAAACCAAATCAGCAAAATACGCACGGGTCGTGCTTCTCCCAGCCTGCTGGATGGCATTGTCGTGGAATATTACGGCACGCCTACGCCGCTGCGTCAGCTGGCAAGCGTAACGGTAGAAGATTCCCGTACCCTGAAAATCAACGTGTTTGACCGCTCCCTGAGCCCGGCCGTTGAGAAAGCGATTATGGCTTCTGACCTCGGTCTGAACCCGAGCTCTGCGGGCAGCGATATTCGCGTTCCACTGCCTCCGCTGACGGAAGAACGTCGTAAAGATCTGACGAAAATCGTTCGTGGTGAAGCTGAACAGGCGCGTGTTGCCGTACGTAACGTCCGCCGTGACGCAAACGACAAAGTGAAAGCGCTGCTGAAAGACAAAGAGATCAGCGAAGATGACGATCGCCGCTCTCAGGACGACGTACAGAAAATGACTGACGCCGCTATCAAGAAAGTGGATGCGGCGCTGGCAGATAAAGAATCAGAACTGATGCAGTTCTGATTCTCCTGTACGCTCAAAACGCCGCTCAGAAGATCGTTTAGGATCGGCTGGCGGCGTTTTGCTTTTTAATCTGTCCATACCCTGGATAATTTGCGTCGCAGGAAAGCTAACACACCTGCAATGTGAAGGATGACAGGTATCATTTTGCTGGATGTTTGATGAAGCAATTAACCATTCTGGGCTCGACCGGCTCTATCGGCTGCAGCACGCTGGACGTGGTGCGCCATAATCCTGAGCACTTCCGTGTTATCGCGCTGGTGGCAGGTAAAAATGTCAGTCGTATGGTGGAGCAGTGCCTGGAATTTTCCCCGCGCTATGCCGTGATGGATGATGACGCCAGCGCGCGCCTCCTCAATGCCACGCTGAAACAGCACGGTAGCCAGACGGAAGTCCTGAGCGGACAACAGGCGGCCTGTGATATGGCGGCGCTTGATGAGGTTGATCAGGTGATGGCTGCCATCGTGGGCGCTGCGGGCCTTCTGCCAACACTTGCCGCTATTCGTGCGGGAAAGACCATTCTGCTGGCAAACAAAGAATCTCTGGTGACCTGTGGACGCCTGTTCATGGATGCCGTGAAGCGCAGTAAAGCCCAACTTTTGCCGGTAGACAGCGAACATAACGCTATTTTTCAGAGTATGCCCCAACCCATTCAACACAATCTGGGATACGCTGACCTGGAGCAGAATGGCGTGATGTCCGTTTTGCTTACCGGGTCTGGTGGCCCGTTCCGGGAAACGCCGCTGCATGAGCTGGTGTCGATGACGCCCGATCAGGCATGCCGTCATCCGAACTGGTCGATGGGACGTAAGATCTCCGTCGACTCAGCCACTATGATGAATAAAGGTCTGGAATACATTGAAGCGCGTTGGTTGTTTAACGCCAGTGCACGCCAGATGGAAGTGCTGATTCACCCGCAGTCGGTGATTCACTCGATGGTGCGTTATCAGGACGGCAGCGTTCTGGCGCAATTGGGTGAGCCGGACATGCGCACGCCTATCGCTCATACGATGGCCTGGCCGAATCGCGTAACCTCCGGCGTGAAGCCGCTCGACTTCTGCAAACTCAGCGCGTTGACGTTCAGCGCGCCGGATTACCAACGTTACCCATGCCTGAAGCTGGCGATGGAGGCGTTTGAGCAGGGGCAAGCTGCCACAACCGCGCTGAATGCAGCCAATGAAGTTGTCGTTGCTGCATTTCTTGCTGAAGAAATACGCTTTACCGATATCGCCGATCTCAATTTAGCTGTGCTGGAGCAGATGGATCTGGAGGAACCCCAGAGCGTTGATGACGTACTGAGGGTGGATGCGATTGCGCGAGAAGTCGCCAGAAAACAAGTGATGCGACTCGCAAGCTTAGGATAATCCTTCTACAGGAGATCGTGCTATTTGTTAGCGTTGTGCTTCAGTGATATAGTCTGCGCCACCTGATCGCAGGTATTTGGCTTTTTTGGGTCAGGTAAGCCGTGGTTTGACACGGCTTTTTTGTGTAAAGGCTTCAGTATTCCTGAGTACCGCTAAATCCTTTCAGGGACTATAAACGCGTTATGTTGTCTGCAACTCAACCAGTAAGCGAAAATTTGCCTGCACATGGCTGTCGTCATGTCGCGATCATTATGGATGGCAATGGTCGCTGGGCGAAAAAGCAAGGGAAGATTCGCGCATTTGGGCATAAGGCCGGAGCGAAATCCGTCCGCCGGGCCGTCTCTTTTGCTGCCAACAATGGTATTGATGCGTTAACGCTGTATGCCTTTAGTAGTGAAAACTGGAACCGACCGGCGCAGGAAGTGAGTGCGTTAATGGAGTTATTTGTGTGGGCGCTTGATAGTGAAGTTAAAAGCCTGCATCGCCATAACGTCCGCCTGCGCATTATTGGCGACACCAGTCGATTTAACGCGCGTTTGCAAGAACGTATTCGTAAGTCTGAAGCGATTACCGCCCAGAATACCGGGTTGACGCTGAATATTGCGGCGAATTACGGCGGACGTTGGGATATTGTCCAGGGAGTCAGACAGCTGGCAGAACAGGTGCAGGAAGGTTTACTGCGGCCTGAGCAGATTGATGAAGACATGCTCAATCAACAAATCTGTATGCATGAGCTGGCTCCGGTGGATTTAGTAATTAGGACTGGGGGAGAGCATCGAATAAGTAACTTTTTGCTTTGGCAAATCGCCTATGCCGAACTTTACTTTACAGATGTTCTCTGGCCCGATTTCGATGAACAAGACTTTGAAGGTGCGCTGCATGCCTTTGCTAATCGAGAGCGTCGTTTCGGCGGCACCGAGCCCGGTGATGATAAAGCCTGATGGGGGTCGCTTTTGCTGAAGTATCGCCTGATTTCTGCTTTCGTTTTAATACCCGTGGTCATCGCGGCGCTGTTTCTGTTGCCGCCGGTGGGGTTCGCCATTGTGACGCTGGTTGTTTGTATGCTGGCCGCGTGGGAATGGGGACAGTTAAGCGGTTTTGCCACGCGCACGCAACGCGTCTGGCTGGCGGTGCTGTGCGGGTTGTTGCTCGCACTGATGCTGTTTCTGCTGCCGGAATATCATCATAATATTCATCAGCCGTGGGTCGAGGCCTCGCTGTGGGCGTCGTTGGGCTGGTGGATTGTTGCGTTAGTGCTGGTGTTTTTTTATCCTGGCTCGGCGACTCTCTGGCGCAATTCGAAGACATTACGCATAATTTTTGGCGTGCTGACGATCGTTCCCTTCTTTTGGGGAATGCTGGCGCTGCGTGCCTGGCACTACGACGAGAATCATTACAGTGGCGCAATATGGCTACTCTATGTCATGATCCTGGTCTGGGGAGCGGACTCCGGGGCGTATATGTTTGGCAAACTGTTTGGCAAGCATAAACTGGCACCAAAAGTGTCGCCGGGGAAAACCTGGCAGGGCTTTTTTGGTGGCCTTGCCACGGCAGCTGTCATCTCCTGGGGTTACGGCATGTGGGCGAATCTGGATGTTGCGCCTGTCACCTTATTAATCTGCTCTATTGTCGCCGCGCTGGCCTCCGTGCTGGGCGATCTGACTGAGAGCATGTTTAAGCGTGAAGCGGGAATTAAAGACAGCGGTCATTTGATTCCAGGACACGGTGGTATTCTGGACCGTATTGATAGCCTGACGGCGGCAGTGCCGGTCTTTGCTTGCCTGTTGTTACTGGTATTCAAAACGCTTTAACGGAAGGTTTTATGCTGAGTATTCTCTGGAATCTGGCTGCATTCATTGTCGCACTGGGTGTGCTGATCACCGTGCATGAATTTGGTCATTTCTGGGTTGCCCGGCGCTGCGGTGTCCGTGTTGAGCGCTTTTCCATTGGATTTGGTAAAGCGCTCTGGCGCCGTACCGATCGGTCTGGGACCGAATATGTCATCGCCCTGATCCCTTTGGGCGGCTATGTCAAAATGCTGGATGAGCGCGCGGAACCGGTGATCCCGGAGCTGCGTCACCACGCTTTCAACAATAAAACCGTTGGCCAGCGCGCAGCAATCATTGCAGCCGGTCCGGTTGCCAATTTCCTCTTTGCCATCTTCGCTTACTGGCTGGTGTTTATCATCGGCGTCCCCGGTGTTCGTCCGGTTGTTGGTGAAATAACGCCCAACTCGATTGCCGCCCAGGCGCAAATTATTCCAGGCACGGAACTTAAAGCCGTTGATGGCATCGAAACCCCTGATTGGGATGCAGTGCGTTTACAGTTGGTCGCAAAAATTGGCGATGAACAGACGACAATCAGCGTGGCGCCTTTCGGCAGCAACCAGCGACAGGAAAAAACGCTGGATTTGCGGCAGTGGGCATTTGAGCCTGATAAGGAAGATCCTGTATCTTCTTTAGGGATTCGACCGCGCGGACCGCAGATTGAACCGGTGCTGTCAGAAGTCCAGCCGCAGTCCGCCGCAAGTAAGGCGGGTTTGCAAGCAGGCGACAGGATCGTTAAAGTCGATGGTCAACCGCTAACGCAATGGATGACGTTCGTGACCCTGGTGCGCGATAATCCAGGTCAGCCGTTAGCGCTGGAGATTGAAAGACAGGGGAGCGCCTTGTCTTTAACATTAATTCCGGATTCGAAATCGGGTAATGGGAAGGCAGAAGGTTTTGCCGGCGTTGTGCCGAAAATCATTCCTCTGCCGGATGAGTACAAGACAGTACGCCAGTATGGGCCGTTCAGCGCCATTGCACAGGCCACGGATAAAACGTGGCAGTTGATGAAGCTGACGGTCAGTATGCTGGGAAAATTGATAACCGGTGATGTGAAACTGAACAACCTCAGTGGGCCGATTTCTATCGCTCAGGGGGCTGGGATGTCAGCGGAGTTCGGGGTGATTTATTATCTGATGTTCCTTGCGCTGATTAGCGTGAACTTAGGGATAATCAACCTGTTTCCGTTGCCCGTTCTTGACGGGGGGCATCTGCTGTTCCTGGCGATTGAAAAGCTTAAGGGCGGACCGGTATCCGAGCGGGTTCAAGACTTTAGTTATCGCATTGGCTCGATATTGCTGGTGCTGTTAATGGGGCTTGCACTTTTCAATGATTTCTCTCGGTTGTAAGAGAGATAGTTAGGAAGAACGCATAATAACGATGGCGATGAAAAAGTTGCTCATAGCGTCGCTGCTGTTTAGCAGCGCGACCGTATACGGTGCTGAAGGGTTCGTAGTGAAGGACATTCATTTCGAAGGCCTGCAGCGTGTCGCCGTTGGTGCGGCCCTCCTCAGTATGCCGGTGCGCACAGGCGACACGGTTAATGATGAAGATATCAGTAATACCATTCGCGCACTGTTTGCCACTGGCAACTTTGAGGATGTTCGTGTCCTTCGCGATGGCGATACGCTTCTGGTTCAGGTAAAAGAACGTCCGACTATTGCCAGCATCACCTTCTCCGGTAACAAATCGGTGAAAGATGACATGCTGAAGCAAAACCTCGAGGCTTCTGGCGTGCGTGTTGGCGAATCTCTGGATCGCACCACCATTGCCGATATCGAGAAAGGTCTGGAAGACTTCTACTATAGCGTCGGTAAATACAGTGCCAGTGTGAAAGCGGTTGTCACACCACTGCCGCGCAACCGTGTTGACCTTAAACTGGTGTTCCAGGAAGGGGTATCGGCGAAGATCCAGCAGATCAACATCGTCGGTAACCATGCCTTCAGCACGGATGAACTGATCTCTCACTTCCAGTTGCGTGATGAAGTCCCGTGGTGGAACGTCGTTGGCGATCGCAAATACCAGAAGCAGAAACTGGCAGGTGACCTTGAAACCCTGCGCAGCTACTATCTGGATCGCGGTTACGCACGTTTCAACATCGATTCAACGCAGGTCAGCCTGACCCCGGATAAGAAAGGGATCTACATTACCGTGAACATCACGGAAGGCGAGCAGTATAAGCTTTCTGGCGTTCAGGTAACGGGGAACCTGGCGGGGCACTCAGCGGAGATAGAAAGCCTGACGAAAATTGAGCCGGGCGAACTCTATAACGGCACCAAAGTGACCAAAATGGAAGATGATATTAAAAAGCTTCTGGGTCGCTATGGCTATGCTTATCCGCGCGTTCAGTCACAGCCTGAAATCAACGACGCTGACAAAACCGTTAAACTGCGCGTAAACGTCGATGCGGGTAACCGTTTCTACGTGCGTAAGATCCGTTTTGAAGGTAACGATACGTCCAAAGATGCCGTCCTGCGTCGCGAAATGCGTCAGATGGAAGGGGCATGGCTGGGCAGCGATATGGTTGATCAGGGTAAAGAGCGTCTGAACCGTCTGGGTTACTTTGAAACGGTCGACACCGACACGCAGCGTGTTCCGGGCAGTCCGGACCAGGTTGATGTGGTCTATAAGGTGAAAGAGCGTAACACCGGTAGCTTCAACTTCGGTGTCGGTTACGGTACGGAAAGCGGCGTAAGCTTCCAGGCGGGTGTTCAGCAGGATAACTGGCTGGGTACGGGTTACGCGGTGGGGATTAACGGTACCAAGAACGATTACCAGACCTACAGCGAACTCTCCGTTACCAACCCGTACTTCACCGTTGATGGTGTGAGTCTGGGCGGTCGTATCTTCTATAACGACTTCGATGCGAACGATGCGGATCTGTCTGACTATACCAACAAAAGTTATGGTACAGACGTCACGCTGGGCTTCCCGGTCAACGAATACAACACGTTGCGTGCTGGCTTAGGGTATGTGCATAACTCCCTGTCCAACATGCAGCCGCAGGTCGCGATGTGGCGTTATTTGAACTCCGTGGGTGAATACCCGAGTGAATCGAATGACCGTAACTCTTACAGTGCCAACGACTTCACCTTCAACTATGGTTGGACGTATAACAAGCTTGACCGTGGCTTCTTCCCGACGGAAGGGACCCGCGTTAACCTGAACGGTAAGGTGACCATTCCTGGCTCTGATAACGAGTTCTACAAAGCGACGCTGGATACCGCGACCTACGTACCGATCGATGACGATCACAAGTGGGTGGTCCTCGGTCGTACCCGTTGGGGCTACGGGGATGGAATCGGCGGTAAAGAGATGCCGTTCTATGAGAACTTCTATGCCGGTGGCTCCAGCACCGTGCGTGGCTTCCAGTCTAACACCATTGGTCCGAAAGCCGTTTATTATCCATCCAGCAGTCGTCATGATGGCGATAGCGACTACGATAACGAATGTGAGAGCACTCAGTCAGCGCCGTGTAAATCGGATGATGCAGTGGGCGGTAACGCCATGGCTGTCGCCAGCCTGGAATTCATTACCCCAACACCGTTCATCAGCGATAAATACGCGAACTCGGTGCGTACCTCGTTCTTCTGGGATATGGGTACCGTCTGGGATACTAACTGGGATTCAAGTGCATATTCCGGTTATCCAGACTACAGTGATCCGAGCAATATCCGTATGTCTGCTGGTATCGCATTACAATGGATGTCCCCATTGGGGCCGTTGGTCTTCTCCTACGCCCAGCCGTTTAAGGATTACGATGGAGACAAAAAAGAGCAGTTCCAGTTTAACATTGGTAAAACCTGGTAATTGTTCTTCGCAAAGGAATGTAATGGTAGTGTAGCGATGACTTTAGGCGATCTTGCATGGGATCGCCTGGCCACGCAAAGAACTGTACCTTCGGGTGCAAATGGGATGGTAAGGAGTTTATTGTGAAAAAGTGGTTATTAGCGGCAGGTCTCGGTTTAGCAATGGTTACGTCTGCACAGGCTGCTGACAAAATTGCAATCGTCAACATGGGTAGCCTGTTCCAGCAGGTTGCGCAGAAGACCGGTGTTTCCAACACGTTGGAAAATGAGTTTAAAGGCCGCGCGAGCGAACTGCAGCGTATGGAATCCGATCTGCAATCTAAAATGCAGCGTCTGCAGTCCATGAAAGCGGGGAGCGATCGTACCAAGCTGGAAAAAGACGTGATGGCTCAGCGCCAGACCTTCTCTCAGAAAGCGCAGGCTTTTGAGCAGGATCGTGCACGTCGTTCCAACGAAGAACGTGGCAAACTGGTTACCCGTATCCAGACTGCTGTGAAATCTGTTGCCAGCAGCCAGAGCATCGATCTGGTCGTTGACGCGAACACCGTTGCTTACAACAGCAGCGACGTAAAAGACATCACTGCTGACGTACTGAAACAGGTTAAATAAGTAATGCCTTCAATTCGACTGGCTGATTTAGCAGAGCAGTTGGATGCAGAATTACACGGTGATGGCGATCTCGTCATCACCGGCGTTGCGTCCATGCAATCTGCGCAAACGGGTCACATCACGTTCATGGTGAATCCGAAATACCGTGAGCACCTGGCCTTATGCCAGGCGTCTGCCGTTGTCATGACGCAGGACGATCTTCCTTTTGCTAAGAGTGCTGCGCTGGTAGTGAAGAATCCCTACCTGACGTACGCGCGAATGGCGCAAATTTTAGATACCACGCCGCAGCCGGCGCAGAACATTGCACCGAGTGCAGTGGTTGATGCGACGGCAACGCTGGGTAGCAATGTTTCAATTGGCGCGAATGCGGTGATTGAGTCTGGCGTGGAGCTTGGCGATAACGTGGTTATCGGCGCGGGCTGCTTCGTCGGAAAAAATACGAAAATTGGGGCCGGTTCGCGCCTGTGGGCGAATGTATCGGTTTACCACGACATTCAGATCGGTGAGAATTGCCTGATCCAGTCCAGTACGGTCATTGGTGCTGACGGTTTTGGCTATGCCAACGATCGTGGCAATTGGGTGAAGATCCCGCAGTTAGGTCGCGTCATTATTGGCGATCGTGTGGAGATCGGCGCTTGTACTACCATCGACCGCGGTGCACTGGATGATACGGTGATCGGCAATGGGGTTATCATTGATAACCAGTGTCAGATTGCACATAACGTTGTGATTGGCGACAATACGGCGGTTGCCGGGGGCGTCATCATGGCGGGCAGCCTGAAGATTGGCCGTTACTGCATGATCGGCGGTGCCAGCGTAATCAACGGGCATATGGAAATATGCGACAAGGTTACCGTGACGGGCATGGGGATGGTGATGCGTCCCATCACTGAACCTGGCGTCTATTCCTCAGGCATTCCGCTGCAACCTAACAAAGTATGGCGTAAGACAGCCGCACTGGTGATGAATATTGATGATATGAGCAAGCGCCTCAAAGCCATTGAGCGCAAGGTTAATCAACAAGACTAAACTCTCACCCGGTCACACATACTTTACGGCCTGTCGGCATTCATACGATTGCGGCAGGCCGTGTTATTATTGGCTTTTAGTATATTTGGACAGGAAGAGTATTTTGACTACTAACACTCATACTCTGCATATTGAAGAGATTTTAGAACTTCTGCCGCACCGTTTTCCGTTTTTACTGGTTGACCGCGTGCTGGACTTTGAAGAAGGTCGTTTTCTGCGCGCAGTGAAAAATGTCTCCGTTAACGAGCCGTTTTTCCAGGGCCATTTCCCGGGTAAACCTATTTTCCCAGGCGTGCTGATTCTGGAAGCAATGGCACAGGCTACGGGTATTCTTGCGTTTAAAAGCGTAGGGAAACTGGAGCCAGGAGAACTCTACTATTTCGCGGGTATCGATGAAGCACGCTTTAAGCGTCCCGTCGTGCCAGGCGATCAGATGATCATGGAAGTCACTTTCGAGAAAACGCGCCGTGGCCTGACCCGCTTTAAAGGGGTTGCGCTGGTTGACGGTAAAGTAGTTTGCGAAGCAACGATGATGTGCGCTCGTAGCCGGGAGGCCTGATACGTGATTGATAAATCCGCCTTTATTCATCCAACCGCCATTGTGGAAGAAGGCGCCTCACTCGGCGCTAACGTTCACATTGGTCCTTTTTGCCTCGTTGGACCCCATGTTGAAATTGGTGAAGGTACCGTACTGAAGTCTCACGTTGTCGTGAATGGTCATACTAAAATTGGCCGCGATAACGAGATATATCAGTTCGCCTCCATCGGTGAAGTGAACCAGGATCTGAAATATGCGGGTGAACCGACCCGTGTGGAAATTGGCGATCGTAACCGCATTCGTGAAAGCGTTACCATTCATCGTGGTACAGTACAGGGCGGTGGATTGACGAAGGTGGGCAGCGATAACTTACTGATGATTAATGCCCATGTGGCACACGATTGCACAATAGGGGATCGCTGTATTCTGGCAAATAACGCCACGCTTGCGGGTCACGTTTCGCTGGATGATTACGTCATCATCGGTGGCATGACCGCAGTGCATCAGTTCTGCATTATTGGTGCACACGTGATGGTCGGTGGCTGTTCTGGCGTTGCTCAGGACGTTCCACCGTACGTTATTGCTCAGGGCAACCACGCGACGCCGTTTGGCGTCAACATCGAAGGGTTGAAGCGTCGCGGATTTACCCGCGAAGCGATCACCGCTATCCGCAATGCTTACAAAGCGTTGTACCGTAGCGGCAAAACCCTGGACGAAGTGAAACCGGAAATCGCTGAACTGGCGAAGCAGTATCCGGAAGTTCAGGCGTTCAGCGATTTCTTTGCCCGCTCAACGCGCGGACTGATTCGTTAATGGCTGAACAGCGCCCCTTAACGATTGCCCTGGTCGCCGGAGAAACCTCCGGCGATATTCTTGGTGCTGGCTTAATCCGGGCGCTGAAAGCGCGCGTACCTGATGCGCGTTTTGTCGGCGTCGCCGGCCCGCGCATGCAGGCTGAAGGCTGTGAAGCCTGGTATGAAATGGAAGAACTGGCGGTGATGGGCATTGTGGAAGTGCTTGGACGCCTGCGTCGTCTGCTGCATATCCGCGCCGATCTGACCCGTCGATTCACCGAGTTGCAGCCCGATGTTTTCGTCGGTATCGATGCACCCGATTTCAATATCACTCTCGAAGGGAATTTGAAAAAACAGGGCATCAAAACGATTCATTATGTCAGTCCGTCCGTCTGGGCGTGGCGACAGAAACGCGTTTTCAAAATAGGCAGATCCACCAACATGGTTCTGGCTTTTCTGCCTTTCGAAAAAGCGTTTTACGACAAGTTTAATGTACCGTGCCGTTTTATCGGTCACACGATGGCGGATGCCATGCCGCTGGACCCGGATAAAAACGCGGCGCGGGATGTGCTGGGTATTTCCCATGATGCCCACTGCCTGGCGTTATTGCCTGGTAGCCGTGGTGCAGAAGTCGAAATGTTGAGTGCCGATTTTTTAAAAACAGCACAACTGTTGCGACAGACATACCCTGACCTTGAAGTCGTGGTGCCATTGGTCAATGCCAAACGCCGCGAACAGTTTGAACGCATCAAGGCTGAGGTTGCACCCAATCTTCATGTTCACTTGCTGGATGGGATGGGACGCGAAGCGATGGTCGCCAGTGATGCAGCATTGCTGGCATCGGGCACCGCTGCGCTTGAGTGCATGCTGGCGAAATGCCCGATGGTAGTGGGATATCGCATGAAGCCCTTTACGTTCTGGCTGGCGAAGCGGTTGGTGAAGACTGATTATGTCTCACTGCCAAACCTGCTGGCGGGAAGGGAACTGGTGAAAGAGCTATTGCAGGAAGAGTGTGAGCCCCAAAAGCTGGCTGAGGCGCTCCTCCCCTTGTTGGCCAACGGTAAAACCAGCCATGCGATGCATGATACTTTCCGCGAACTGCATCAGCAGATCCGCTGTAACGCCGATGAGCAGGCGGCGGATGCGGTCCTGGAGTTAGTACAATGATCGAATTTGTTTATCCGCACACGCAGTTAGTGGCGGGTGTGGATGAAGTCGGACGCGGTCCATTGGTCGGCGCGGTCGTCACTGCTGCCGTGATCCTCGACCCAGCGCGCCCGATTGTGGGTCTTAACGATTCCAAAAAATTATCTGAAAAGCGCCGTCTGGCGCTGTATGACGAAATCAAAGAAAAAGCGTTGAGCTGGAGCCTCGGTCGTGCAGAACCACACGAAATCGATGAGCTGAATATTCTCCACGCCACCATGCTGGCTATGCAGCGAGCGGTGGCGGGGTTACACATTGCGCCGGAATATGTGCTGATCGATGGCAATCGCTGTCCGGCATTGCCTGTGCCATCCCTGGCGGTGGTGAAGGGCGACAGTCGGGTGGCGGAAATCAGCGCCGCGTCTATTCTTGCAAAAGTCACGCGTGACGCCGAAATGGCCGAGCTGGATATCGTTTTCCCGCAATATGGTTTTGCCCAACACAAAGGGTATCCAACCGCTTTCCATCTGGAAAAACTGGCTGAACATGGCGCAACGGAGCATCACCGACGTAGTTTTGCTCCCGTTAAACGCGCACTGGGACTCGCGTCCTGATTCTTGTGTTGAAGGAATCTGAAGATGTCTGAACCTCGTTTCGTCCACCTGCGGGTGCACAGCGACTACTCCATGATCGATGGGCTGGCGAAAACCGGGCCGCTGGTGAAAAAGGCGGCCGCGTTAGGCATGCCTGCATTGGCGATCACCGATTTTATGAACCTCTGTGGTCTGGTGAAGTTCTACGGAGCGGGTCATGGCGCAGGGATTAAACCCATTGTTGGCGCTGACTTCCATGTTCAGAGTGAGCAGATGGGCGATGAACTCACGCATCTGACGGTACTCGCCGCGAATAACACCGGTTATCAAAATCTCACCCTGCTGATCTCCAAAGCCTATCAGCGCGGCTATGGTGCGGCGGGGCCGATCATCGACCGCGACTGGCTGATCGAGCTGAAAGAAGGGTTGATCCTGCTCTCCGGCGGCCGGATGGGCGACGTCGGGCGTAGCCTGCTGCGCGGCAATAGCGCGCTGGTGGAAGAGTGTGTCGCTTTCTACGAAGAGCACTTCCCGGACTGTTACTTCCTTGAGCTGATCCGTACCGGTCGACCGGATGAAGAGACCTATCTGCATGCGGCCGTTAAGTTGGCGGAATCGCGGGGGTTGCCGGTGGTGGCCACCAACGACGTGCGCTTTATCAACAGTGAAGACTTTGACGCGCATGAAATCCGCGTCGCCATTCACGATGGCTTTACGCTCGACGATCCCAAGCGTCCGCGCAACTATTCGGCGCAGCAGTATATGCGCTCGGAAGAGGAGATGTGTGAGCTCTTCTCCGACATTCCGGAAGCGCTGGAAAACACCGTCGAAATTGCCAAACGCTGCAACGTAACGGTGCGTCTGGGCGAATACTTCCTGCCACAGTTCCCGACCGGCGATATGACCACGGAAGATTTCCTGGTACAGAAATCGAAAGAGGGTCTGGAAGAGCGTCTGGAATTCTTGTTCCCGGATGAAGCCGAGCGGAAAGAGAAACGTCCGCCGTACGATGAACGCCTGGACATTGAGCTACAGGTGATCAACCAGATGGGGTTCCCAGGCTACTTCCTCATCGTGATGGAGTTTATCCAGTGGTCGAAAGACAACGGCGTGCCGGTAGGCCCTGGCCGTGGTTCCGGTGCGGGATCGCTGGTGGCCTATGCGCTGAAAATCACCGACCTCGATCCGCTGGAATTTGACCTGCTGTTCGAACGTTTCCTTAACCCGGAACGTGTCTCCATGCCTGACTTCGACGTTGACTTCTGTATGGAGAAACGCGACCAGGTGATTGAACACGTTGCGGACATGTACGGTCGTGATGCGGTATCGCAGATTATTACCTTCGGTACGATGGCGGCGAAAGCGGTTATTCGCGACGTGGGCCGTGTACTGGGCCACCCGTACGGTTTTGTCGACAGGATTTCGAAGCTGGTACCGCCTGATCCTGGGATGACGCTGGCGAAAGCCTTCGAAGCTGAACCGCAACTGCCAGAAATTTACGAGGCAGATGAAGAAGTTAAAGCGCTGATCGACATGGCGCGTAAGCTGGAAGGCGTGACCCGTAATGCCGGTAAACATGCCGGTGGGGTGGTTATCGCACCGACGAAAATCACCGATTTTGCGCCGCTGTACTGTGATGAACAGGGGCTGCATCCGGTTACCCAGTTTGATAAAAACGATGTGGAATATGCCGGCCTCGTGAAGTTCGACTTCCTCGGCCTGCGTACGCTCACCATCATCAACTGGGCGCTGGAGATGATCAACGCCCGCCGCGAGAAGCACGGCGAGCCGCCGCTGGATATTGCCGCTATCCCGCTGGACGACAAGAAAAGTTTCGATATGCTGCAACGCTCGGAAACTACGGCGGTCTTCCAGCTTGAATCCCGCGGCATGAAAGACCTGATTAAGCGTCTGCAGCCTGACTGCTTCGAAGATATGATAGCCCTGGTGGCCTTGTTCCGTCCGGGGCCGTTGCAGTCCGGGATGGTGGATAACTTCATCGACCGTAAGCACGGGCGTGAAGAGATTTCCTATCCGGATGTGCAGTGGCAACACGAAAGCCTGAAACCGGTACTGGAGCCGACCTACGGCATCATCCTGTATCAGGAACAGGTCATGCAGATTGCTCAGGTGCTCTCTGGCTATACCCTTGGCGGCGCGGACATGCTGCGTCGTGCGATGGGTAAGAAAAAGCCGGAAGAGATGGCCAAGCAGCGCGGCACCTTCGAAGAAGGGGCGAAAAAGAACGGCGTTGACGGCGAACTGGCAATGAAAATCTTCGACCTGGTGGAGAAATTCGCCGGGTACGGATTTAACAAATCGCACTCTGCTGCCTACGCGCTGGTCTCTTACCAGACGCTGTGGCTGAAAGCACACTATCCTGCCGAGTTTATGGCGGCGGTCATGACCGCTGATATGGACAACACCGAGAAGGTGGTTGGACTGGTGGACGAATGTTGGCGCATGGGGCTGAAGATCCTGCCGCCCGATATCAACTCCGGGCTGTATCACTTCCACGTCAACGACGACGGCGAGATTGTTTACGGTATCGGCGCGATCAAAGGCGTGGGGGAAGGTCCGATCGAGGCGATCATTGAGGCGCGTAACAACGGCGGCTATTTCCGCGAGTTGTTCGATCTTTGCGCGCGCACCGATACCAAAAAGCTCAACCGTCGGGTGCTGGAAAAACTGATCATGTCCGGGGCGTTTGACAGGCTGGGGCCGCATCGCGCCGCACTGATGAACTCGCTGGGCGATGCGCTGAAAGCCGCCGACCAGCACGCGAAAGCGGAAGCGATTGGCCAGGCGGATATGTTCGGTGTGCTGGCAGAAGAGCCGGAGCAAATTGAACAGTCCTACGCCAGCTGCCAGCCGTGGCCGGAACAGGTGGTGTTAGATGGGGAACGTGAAACGTTGGGGCTGTACCTGACGGGTCACCCTATCAATCAGTATTTGAAAGAAATTGAGCGCTATGTCGGAGGCTACCGGCTGAAAGACATGCATCCGACAGAACGTGGTAAAGTGACCACGGCTGCGGGGCTCGTCATTGCCGCAAGGGTTATGGTCACCAAGCGCGGCAATCGTATCGGCATCTGTACGCTGGATGACCGTTCCGGACGTCTGGAGGTGATGTTATTTACCGACGCCCTGGATAAATACCAGCAATTGCTGGAAAAAGACCGCATACTTATCGTCAGCGGACAGGTCAGCTTTGATGACTTCAGCGGGGGGCTTAAAATGACCGCCCGCGAAGTGATGGATATTGACGAAGCCCGGGAAAAATATGCTCGCGGGCTTGCTATCTCGCTGACGGACAGGCAAATTGATGACCAGCTTTTAAACCGACTCCGTCAGTCTCTGGAACCCCACCGCTCGGGGACAATTCCAGTACATCTCTACTATCAGAGGGCGGATGCACGTGCGCGGTTGCGTTTTGGCGCAACGTGGCGTGTCTCTCCGAGCGATCGTTTGCTAAACGATCTCCGTGGCCTCATTGGTTCGGAGCAGGTGGAACTGGAGTTTGACTAATACAGGAATACTATGAGTCTGAATTTCCTTGATTTTGAACAGCCGATTGCAGAGCTGGAAGCAAAAATCGATTCTCTGACTGCGGTGAGCCGTCAGGACGAGAAACTGGATATTAACATCGATGAAGAAGTGCATCGCCTGCGTGAAAAGAGCGTAGAGCTGACGCGCAAAATCTTCGCCGATCTTGGCGCATGGCAGGTTGCCCAACTGGCACGCCATCCGCAGCGTCCTTACACCCTGGATTATGTTCGCCTGGCGTTTGATGAATTTGACGAACTGGCGGGCGATCGCGCCTATGCCGACGATAAAGCTATCGTCGGCGGCATCGCGCGTCTGGACGGTCGTCCGGTGATGATCATTGGTCATCAGAAAGGCCGCGAGACCAAGGAAAAAATCCGTCGTAACTTTGGTATGCCGGCGCCGGAAGGCTATCGTAAAGCGCTGCGTCTGATGGAAATGGCCGAGCGTTTCCACATGCCGATCATTACCTTTATCGACACGCCGGGTGCCTATCCAGGCGTCGGTGCGGAAGAGCGCGGTCAGTCTGAAGCTATCGCACGAAACCTGCGTGAAATGTCACGTCTGAGCGTTCCGGTTATCTGCACCGTGATCGGTGAAGGGGGATCCGGTGGCGCGCTGGCAATCGGCGTGGGTGACAAAGTGAATATGCTGCAATACAGCACCTATTCCGTGATCTCCCCGGAAGGCTGTGCGTCCATTCTGTGGAAAAGCGCGGACAAAGCGCCGTTGGCCGCTGAAGCAATGGGTATCGTCGCTCCGCGTCTGAAAGAGCTGAAGCTGATTGATTCCATCATCCCTGAACCACTGGGCGGTGCGCACCGCAACCCGGAAGTGATGGCGGCTTCGCTGAAAGCGCAACTGCTGGCCGATCTTGCCGATCTCGATGTACTGAGCACCGAAGATTTGAAAAACCGTCGCTATCAGCGTCTGATGAGCTACGGTTACGCATAAACGTTGACCATTCCGAAAAGGGCCACAAATTGTGGCCCTTTTTTTTACCTGTGGTTTGAACCCGCTATGATTAGCGTAGGTTTTTCCAGGAGGAACGCATGAACATCATCGCCATCATGGGGCCGCACGGGGTTTTTTATAAAGATGAGCCCATCAAGGAGCTTGAGCGTGCGCTGCAATCACAGGGATTTCAGATAATCTGGCCACAGAACAGCGTCGACCTGCTGAAATTTATCGAACACAACCCGCGCATCTGCGGGGTAATTTTTGACTGGGATGAGTACAGTCTCGATCTGTGCAGCGAGATTAACCAGCTTAATGAGTATTTACCGCTGTATGCGTTTATCAACACGCATTCAACCATGGACGTCAGCGTTCACGATATGCGCATGGCGTTATGGTTTTTTGAGTATGCGCTGGGGCAGGCGGAAGATATTGCGACGCGCATTCGCCAGTACACCAACGAGTACCTCGACAATATCACGCCGCCCTTCACCAGGGCGCTGTTCACTTACGTGAAAGAGGGGAAGTACACCTTCTGTACGCCGGGGCACATGGCTGGAACGGCCTATCAAAAAAGCCCGGTTGGCTGCTTGTTCTATGACTTTTTCGGCGGCAATACCCTAAAAGCAGATGTGTCGATATCGGTCACTGAGTTGGGTTCGTTACTCGACCACACCGGACCGCATCTGGAGGCCGAAGAGTACATTGCCAGAACCTTCGGTGCAGAGCAGAGTTACATGGTGACCAACGGCACCTCTACCTCAAACAAAATTGTGGGGATGTACGCCGCGCCGACCGGCAGTACGCTGCTGATTGACCGCAACTGCCATAAGTCGCTGGCGCATTTGCTGATGATGAGCGACGTGGTCCCAATCTGGCTGAAACCGACGCGTAACGCGCTTGGCATTCTGGGCGGCATTCCTAAGCGCGAGTTTACGCACGAGAGTATTGCGAGCAAAGTTGCCGCCACGACCCAGGCACAGTGGCCGGTTCATGCCGTGATAACCAACTCAACCTATGACGGACTGCTGTATAACACCAACTGGATCAAACAGACGCTGGATGTTCCCTCTATCCACTTCGATTCTGCCTGGGTGCCGTATACCCACTTCCATCCCATTTATCAGGGGAAAAGCGGGATGAGCGGTGAGCGAGTGCCTGGCAAGGTGATTTTTGAGACACAATCCACTCACAAAATGCTGGCGGCGTTGTCGCAGGCGTCGCTTATCCATATTAAAGGGGAATATGACGAAGAGACCTTCAACGAAGCCTTTATGATGCACACCTCTACCTCACCGAGCTATCCCATTGTTGCCTCCATTGAGACGGCGGCGGCGATGCTGCGTGGAAATTCGGGTAGGCGGTTAATCAACCGCTCGGTAGAGCGTGCGCTGCATTTTCGCAAAGAGGTACAGCGATTGCGTGAAGAGTCTGACGGTTGGTTCTTTGATATCTGGCAGCCAGAAGAGGTTGATGAAGCGGCGTGCTGGCCGGTTGCGCCAGGTGAAGACTGGCACGGATTTACCGATGCCGACGACGACCATATGTTCCTCGACCCGGTAAAAGTGACTATCCTGACTCCCGGCATGGATGAGCAGGGGAAGATGAGTGACGAAGGGATCCCCGCCGCGCTGGTGGCAAAATTCCTTGATGAGCGCGGCGTGGTAGTGGAGAAAACCGGCCCGTACAACCTGCTGTTTCTCTTTAGTATCGGGATTGATAAAACCCGGGCAATGGGGCTGTTGCGTGGCCTGACCGAATTTAAACGCTCTTACGATCTCAATTTGCGTGTGAAGAATATGCTGCCGGATCTGTACGCGGAAGATCCTGATTTTTATCGTCACATGCGTATTCAGGATCTGGCGCAAGGGATCCATAAGCTCATTCGCCAGCACGATCTTTCCGGACTGATGTTGCGAGCGTTTGATACGCTGCCGGAAATGATCATGACGCCGCATCAGGCCTGGCAACGGCAGATCAAAGGCGAAGTCGAAACGGTGACTCTCGATCAGCTGGTGGGACGCGTGTCAGCGAATATGATCCTGCCGTATCCCCCAGGCGTTCCGCTGCTGATGCCGGGAGAAATGATCACCGGGCAGAGTCGCGCAGTGCTCGATTTCCTGTTGATGCTCTGTTCCGTCGGCCACCACTATCCGGGCTTTGAAACGGATATTCACGGGGCGAAACAGGATGACGATGGCGTATACCACGTACGAGTCTTAAAAACAGCATGACGACTTGCCTTCAGCGCCCTCTGGCGGGTAACGTGCTGATGATAAATAAAGGAGATGAAGACACTATGCTGGGATTAAAACAGGTTCACCATATTGCGATTATTGCGACAGACTATGCCGCGAGTAAGTCCTTCTATTGCGATATTCTGGGGTTTACGCTGATGAGCGAAGCCTATCGCGAAGAACGAGACTCGTGGAAGGGTGATCTGGCGCTAAACGGACAATATGTGATTGAGCTTTTTTCATTTCCTTTCCCGCCAGCGCGTCCAGGTCGCCCGGAAGCCTGCGGACTGCGCCATCTGGCGTTCAGCGTGGATGACCTGGATAACGCGGTTGCGCATCTGGAGGAGAATCACGTCAGTTGCGAAGTCATCCGCATCGATCCCTTCACCAACAAGCGCTTCACCTTTTTTAAAGACCCGGATGGCCTGCCGCTCGAACTGTATGAGCAGTAAGACTTGTTATTGCGGCGATTGCCCGGTAACGTGCCGGGCAACGTCACTGTAAATAACCGCTATGACAACACTCACGCTGAACACTTCGCTTTTCACCTCCCGACAGATACTGGTCGCTTTTAGCGGCGGTCTGGACTCTACCGTGCTCCTGCACCAACTGGTGCAATGGCGGGCGCAGCAACCGACGCTCTCACTTCGCGCAATTCACATCCATCACGGGCTAAGCGCTCACGCCGATGCGTGGGTAGCGCATTGCGAAGCCGTCTGTGCGCAATGGCAGGTACCGCTGGTGGTGGAGCGGGTAACGCTGGCGGACGCGGGACTGGGGATTGAAGCTCATGCCCGACAGGCGCGGTATCAGGCGTTTGCCGACGCATTGTTGCCCGGTGAAGTGCTGGCGACCGCCCAGCATCTTGACGATCAGTGTGAAACTTTTTTACTGGCACTCAAACGTGGCAGCGGCCCGGCGGGGCTGTCTGCGATGGCGGAGATTTCTGCGTTTGCCGGCACGCAACTCATCCGTCCGCTGCTGACGCAAACCCGTGCGGCGCTGGAGCAATGGGCAAGGCAATATCAGCTTCGCTGGATTGAAGATGAAAGCAATCAGGATGACGCCTACGATCGCAACTTCCTGCGTTTGCAGGTTCTGCCGCTTCTGCAACAGCGCTGGCCGCATTTCGCTGATGCCACAGCGCGCAGCGCCGCGCTGTGCGCCGAGCAGGAGAGTCTGCTGGATGAACTGCTTGCCGATGAACTGTCTGGTTGCACCACGGCAAACGGAACGCTGGCGCTTACGCCGCTCATGGCAATGAGCCGTGTCCGGCGTGCAGCGCTGCTTCGCCGCTGGCTGGCTGCGCAAAATGCGCCAATGCCTTCACGCGATGGACTTGACCGTCTCTGGCAGGAGGTGGCGCTGGCGCGTGAAGATGCTTCACCGTGTCTGCGCTTTGGCGACTATGAAGTGCGACGTTATCAGGGGCAACTGTGGTGGATTAAATCTGCTGTCGGGCAGAGTGAGACCATACTGCCCTGGCCTTGCTGGCAGATGCCGCTCACGCTGCCTGCCGGTCTGGGCTATCTCCGGCTACAACCGGGTGGCGAATTGCGCATGCCCCGCGAGGATGAATGCGTCAGCATCCGTTTTAAAGCATCCGGAATGCTGCATATTGTTGGCCGCAACGGTGGGCGTAAGTTAAAGAAAATCTGGCAGGAGCTGAATGTGCCTTCCTGGCGACGAGATACCACGCCGTTGCTGTTTTACGGTGAAACGCTGATTGCCGCTGCGGGCGTATTTGTCACGCGTGAGGGGCTTGCAGAGGGGGAATCAGGGGTGAAATTGGTGTGGGATAAGAGCATCTGAAATGCCTGATGACGCTGCGCTTATCAGGCCTACGTATCGCATGGCGCGTAGGCCGGATAAGGTGCTTGCACCGCCATCCGGCAACACATATTCAGGATTCGCTAACCACCACGGTACCGATTTCCGGATGGCTGAAGCTGACAATTTTATCGAGACGAAGCTCGCGCGTTTCACCCGCAACCTCGGTGATCAGATATTCCACGTTTTTCCGCGAAACCAGATCGTTGGCTTTCGCCTGCAAAACTTCACCATCTTTCAGTTCCAGCGTCAGTAATAAATGATGCTGGCAGGCGAGCTCGAGGTTGTCGTAGTCATCACAGTTGATGGGTTGGTATGTATCATTCATTGACATAATCGCTCACCAGTAAGTTCGCCGCAGCATAGGCCGCCTTTTCCCTGACCGACTCTGAAAGGGCACTGTCTGCCGCTATTTCATTAAGCACCTTCAATACGCAACCCAGCGCATCCGGGATATACCCTAAGTCTCCGCTGGCGATTTCCGCATACCGCTTGCGTATTAACTCACAATATTTTTCCACATGCCCTCCTGTCAGCATTCTGACTTAACCGTGGATGCAAGTCTAAGCCTACGAAGATAAACTCTGTTTAGCAAGGTGACTATACCACAGCCATTCGCGCAATATCAGCGCCTTGATAGATGATCCTCTGACAGCCTTTTGGCTTCATTTTCGCTACAATGATCGCCTGATTCGAAAGGAGTTTTTCCATGGCGCTTAAAGCGACAATTTATAAAGCCGTTGTTAACGTGGCGGACCTTGACCGTAACCAGTTTCTTGATGCGGCGTTGACGCTGGCGCGTCACCCCTCTGAAACCCAGGAGCGCATGATGCTGCGTCTGCTGGCGTGGATTAAGTATGCGGATGAGCGTCTCCAGTTTACGCGTGGCTTAAGCGCGGAGGATGAGCCGGAAGCATGGTTGCGTAACGATCATCTGGGTATCGACCTGTGGGTCGAGCTGGGATTGCCGGATGAAAGGCGTATTAAGAAGGCGTGCACGCAGGCCGCCGACGTGGCGCTGTTTGCCTATAACAGTCGGGCAGCGCAGATCTGGTGGCAGCAAAACCAGAGTAAATGCGCGCAGTTTTCGAATCTCACGGTCTGGTATCTGGATGATGAACAACTGGCCCAGCTCAGCGCCTTTGCGAACCGTACCATGACGCTACAGGCGACGATTCAGGATGGTGCTATCTGGCTGTCTGATTCTCAGAATAATCTGGAAATTCATCTGACGTCGTGGCATCAGCCGGCATGATCGTCATTTCGCGAACTGTCTCAATCCCTGACGATGAGCTGGAGATCACCGCCATTCGAGCTCAGGGCGCAGGGGGACAGCACGTCAATAAGACCTCAACGGCGATACATTTGCGTTTTGACATTCGGGCCTCCAGCCTGCCAGAGTATTATAAGGAACGTCTGCTGGCCGCCAGCCATCATCTGATTACGGCCGATGGTGTGATGATTATTAAGGCGCAGGAATATCGCAACCAGGAACTCAACCGGGAAGCGGCGCTTGCCAGGCTGGTGGCGGTCATAAAAGAACTCACCGCAGAACAAAAAAGCCGACGCGCAACCCGACCAACGCGGGCATCGAAAGAACGAAGATTAAATTCGAAGGCGCAGAAATCCTCAGTAAAAGCCCTTCGCGGGAAAGTCCGTCGCGATGACTGACGGGCAGGAATAAAAATTGATAGGGAGTCAGGGTGAAAAAAACACTACTTTCAGCGATGGCGGCGTTTACGCTCTTCGCATTGATTGGTTGTAATAACCGTTCAGACGTTGACGTTATCCAGCCGACTCAGGTTGCAGAATTAAAACCGATGCAGCAAAGCTGGCGAGGCATTCTACCTTGTGCCGACTGCGAGGGAATTGAGACGTCTCTGTTTCTGGAGAAAGATGGCACATGGGTAATGAACGAACGCTATCAGGGCGTACGTGAAGAGCCGTCTTCTTTTGCCTCCTACGGCACCTGGGCGCGTACGGCCGATAAACTGGTGCTGACCGACAGTCAGGGCGAGAAATCCTACTATCGTGCGAAAGGAGAAGCGCTGGAGATGCTGGATCGGGAAGGTAACCCTATCGAGTCTCAGTTTAACTATACGCTTGCGCCTGTGAAATCGAGCTTGCCAGTGACGCCGATGGCGATGCGTGGCATGTATTTCTATATGGCGGATGCCGCAACCTTCACCGACTGCGCGACAGGAAAGCGGGTATCCGTTGCCAGTAACGCCGAGCTGGAACGCGGTTATCTTGCGGCGCGTGGCGCCAGTGAAAAACCGGTGCTGTTGTCTGTCGAAGGGCACTTCACGCTGGAGGCGAATCCGGATACCGATGAGCCTGTGAAAACGCTGATGGCCGATAAAGAGATTAAATTTATCCCGGGTAAGAGCTGCACCGACTGAGTGGCAGACTGAAAGATAGCGGTCCGGTCACCGGACCGCTATCGTCTTACCTGCGGTGATGCTATGGCGTCTGCTGCTTAGCGCGTCAGTCCTACAAAACGTCCCGTCTTGATATAAATCCCTAACTTCAAATGACCGACATAGCGAAGCTGCGTTTCTGGCTTAAACGCGGCAAGGTCGCCTTCCCGCATGTGCATCAGGTCGGCAGGGCTTATCCAGCCCGACTGCGCCAGAGTTAGCGGATGTCCCGCTTTAGCAAACGCATCGGTTACGAATTCGGAACAAAACCACGCCGTTTTCTCTCCCGCTCGGGGATCGCTCAGCTGCGCTTTCGCCAGTCCGCTGACGCACTGCTGCCGGAAATCTTCGGAGAAGGGGTTAAGCGAACACATCTGGCGGGTCATCATAAACGGAATGAATTCCACGATACCGCGATAGTTGTAGCCGCTGTTTTTGATTTTATAGGCGAAGGTTTTGATCTCCGCGGCCTGTTGCGGGGTCAGTTCAGGAACTCTCAGGGCAAAAAGCTTATCGCTATGCTTCATCGCCTGTTCGAGTGAAACGATTTGCACGCCAGCCCCGGTGGCTTCCGCCACTTCATTATTTCCCAGATAGACGGCAACGTGGCTTACGGAAGCGTTACTGAACGCGCGGATGCCTAATGAGGTGACCCCAAGGCTGGAGGAGAACAGGAGATCGCCTGGCTTAAGTTCGGTATCAGTAATTTCGACCAGTGCTTTATTCGTGAATGAGCTTTGGCGCTGGAATTTAACCGCCCATTTTTTGGATTGCGCATCAATGGCGGTGGCGGATTTATTCGGTGGGCTGACGTCAACGGTGCAGGCCGAAAGCAAAAGAAGGCAAGGGAGGAACAGGCGGTAATACGCCGTTGGTTTAGCCATTTTATACAATCCATGTAAAAAAGAGGCCCTGAAAATCAGAGCCTCTTATGACATCAGCCTTTAATCTGTTTAACCAGATAGTTGACGATGTCGCCGGTTTTAATCAGCTGTTTCTCGCCATTGCGGCGGTATTTGTATTCAATATCGTCGTTGTCGAGGTTACGGTCGCCCAGCACGATAGTGTGCGGAATACCGATCAGTTCCATATCCGCGAACATCACGCCAGGACGCTCTTTACGGTCGTCCATTAGCACTTCAATGCCTTGCGCACGCAGCTCAGCATACAGTTTTTCAGCCAGTTCCTGCACGCGATAGGACTTGTGCATGTTCATCGGCAGAATCGCGACCTGGAATGGGGCGATGGCGTCAGGCCAGACGATGCCGCGATCGTCGTAGTTCTGTTCAATGGCAGCCGCCACTACACGTGTAACCCCGATACCGTAGCAGCCCATGGTCAGGATCTGATTGCGGCCATCTTCACCCTGAACGGAGGCTTTCATCGCTTCCGAATATTTGGTGCCCAACTGGAAGATGTGACCGACTTCGATACCGCGTTTGATAAGCAGCGTGCCTTTACCATCCGGGCTCGGATCGCCGGCGACGACATTACGGATGTCAGCAATTTCTGGGGTTGCGACATCGCGATCCCAGTTGATACCGAAGTAGTGTTTACCATCCACGTTAGCGCCCGCCGCGAAATCACTCATTACAGCCACGGTACGGTCGATAATCACCGGCACCGGCATGTTCACCGGCCCCAGGGAACCCGGACCGGCTTTCACCAGTGCGCGGATCTCTTCTTCGGTGGCGAACGTCAGCGGGCTGGCAACCTGCGGCAGTTTTTCCGCTTTGACTTCGTTCAGCTCATGATCGCCACGAACCAGCAGCGCGACCAGCGGAGACTTGCTGTCTTCCACGGCTTTTACCAGCAGAGTTTTAACGGTTTTTTCGACAGGCAGATTAAACTGTTCAACCAGCTCGGCGATGGTTTTCGCATTCGGCGTATCAACCAGCGTCATCTCCTGCGTTGCCGCAGCACGCGGTTCTTTCGGCGCAACAGCTTCAGCAAATTCAATGTTGGCCGCGTAGTCAGAGGAGTCAGAGAAGATCACATCGTCTTCACCGCTCTGCGCCAGTACCTGAAATTCGTGCGAGGCGCTGCCGCCGATAGAACCGGTGTCAGCCTGCACCGCGCGGAAATCCAGCCCCATACGGCTGAAGATCTTGCTATAAGCCGCGTACATCACGTCGTAGGTTTCCTGCAGCGATTCCTGAGAAGTATGGAAAGAGTAGGCATCTTTCATCAGGAATTCACGGGAGCGCATCACGCCGAAACGCGGACGCACTTCGTCACGGAATTTCGTCTGAATCTGGTAGAAGTTCAGCGGCAACTGTTTGTAAGAGCTGAGCTCATTACGAATCAGGTCGGTGATCACTTCTTCGTGCGTTGGGCCGAGTACGAACGGACGCTCGCCACGGTCAACAAAACGCAGCAGCTCCGGACCGTACTGTTCCCAACGGCCACTCTCTTGCCACAGGTCAGCAGGCTGAACGACTGGCATAGACACCTCGATGGCACCGGCGTTGTTCATCTCTTCACGCACGATGTTCTCGACTTTTTTCAGGACGCGCACGCCGGTCGGCAGCCAGGTGTATAACCCGGAGGCCAGCTTGCGGATCATCCCGGCGCGCAGCATCAGCTGATGGCTGATAACCTCGGCGTCGGCAGGTGTCTCCTTCAGAGTGGAGAGCAGGTATTGGCTAGTACGCATGTTGTTACGGTTCCAGTTGAACGATCGAACAGGCTCAATGCGAGCCTGACACAAAAAAAGTAACTCAGTTTACCAGCGAGAAAGGGATGTCAAAAGAGAAGGGCGTGAAATTAGCGGGGTTCTAGCGCAAAGACTTCGAAACCCGTCTCGGTTACGCGCCAGCGCACGTTGAAATCGTGCAGCCAGACGGCGTAGGTTTTGCCTGTCTCTTCCCCTTTCCGATAGGCTGGACGCGGGTCCTGTGCCAGCACATCGCGAATAAACGTTTTCAGCAGGGGGTAATGCTTTTCCAGTGCAGGAAACTGTTGTTCAATCTCGTCGGTAAAACTCACCGCCATTTCGGCCTGAGGTGCCTGTTGTGCGTAGCTGGCGGTTGCATCCGGCAAAGATTCCGCGAACGGCAGATAGGGCTTGATGTCGATGACCGGCGTACCATCGACCAGATCCAGACTACCCAGTTGCAGAATAACCTGATCTTTCTGACAGACAATGCCTTTCAGTTCGACCAGCGACATGCCGACGGGATTGGGGCGAAACGTTGAGCGCGTGGCGAATACGCCCATACGCGCGTTACCGCCAAGACGAGGCGGGCGCACGGTTGGGCGCCATCCCCCTTCCATCGTCTGATGGAAAACAAAGATCACCCATAAGTGGCTGAATGCTTCAAGACCGCGTACCGCATCGGCCTGATTATAGGGCGACAACAGGTGCAGTTCGCCGTTGACGCTTTTTACCAGTCCTGGCTGGCGGGGAACGGCGAACTTCTCTTTGTAGGGCGAGCGAATGACACCGATTTGCTCAAACTGAAAATGACTCATTTAGCCGAGATGTTGAGCGCAGAACCAATACAGACGGCCTGACGATAGCAGCCTGGTGTCCCGCTGGTGACTTCACAGCTATGCAGTAAAACGGCATTGGCTTTCATTTTCGACGCATTAATCTGCATGCGTTTACGTGCCGTCGGGATGTTCGGCGGAGAGTCCTGATTAGAGGCCTGACAGGATTCACCGGTTACTTCGCCGAGATCGCGGAACGGCTTGCCGACCAGATCTTCCGCATTGGTGTAAATTCTGACGGGGACCGCGCGCGGCGCTTTCGGTTTTTCCGGCTCCGCTTTAGGCGGGGTTGCGGTGCTTTGAACGGGTTCAACAGGGGATCTGCTTAGCATAGAACAGCCGCTCAGCATGAGTGCCAATAAACAGATCGGTAAAGCACGCATAATATTTCCTCAATGAATGATCTAACTGTCACATATTGAATCAGGAGCTTGCATAAATGACAAGACGGGCAAACGCCCGTCCTGAATGATATTACAGATTGTGAAAAGCGCCTAAAAATTACCAGCCCTTAACAGCGCCACCGTTGAAGACTTTGTTTGCGGCTTCGTAAACTTCGTCAGACTGATAAGCCTGGACGAATTTCTTCACGTTCTCCGCGTCTTTGTTATCTTCACGGGTCACGATCAGGTTAACGTACGGGGAATCTTTATCTTCAACAAAGATACCGTCTTTTGCCGGCGTCAGGTTGATCTGGCTGGCATAGGTCGTGTTGATCACCGCCAGGGCAATCTGCGCATCATCAAGAGAACGCGGCAGTTGCGGGGCTTCCAGTTCGACGATTTTCAGATTTTTCGGATTTCCGACGATATCCAGTGAAGTCGGCAGCAGGCCTACGCCATCTTTCAGTTTGATCAAGCCCACTTTCTGCAGCAGCAGCAGGGAACGGCCCAGGTTGGTCGGATCGTTCGGAACCGCTATCTGTGCGCCATCCTGAAGTTCATCCAGAGATTTGATTTTTTTGGAGTAGCCAGCAATCGGATAAACGAAGGTATTGCCTGCGGCAACCAGTTTGTACCCGCGATCTTTGATCTGCTGATCCAGATACGGTTTGTGCTGGAAGGCGTTGGCATCGATATCGCCTTTGCTCAGCGCTTCGTTCGGCAGAACGTAGTCATTGAAGGTCACCAGCTCAACGTCCAGACCGTATTTTTCTTTTGCGACTTTTTGTGCGACTTCAGCAACCTGTTGTTCCGCACCGACAATCACGCCGACTTTGATGTGGTTTGGATCTTTTTCATCCTGACCGCAACCCACGAGTGCCAGTGAACCAATCAGGGCGCCTACTGCCGCAATGGTTTTGAATTTGAACGCCATGCTTATTTCCTTAATGTGATATTTGTGTTTTGTAGAACGTTACTTGTGCGTCACTGTCCGGACGATGCGATCGCCCGCGAACTGAATTAAATAAACCAGAACAACGAGTAATACCAGTACCGTATTCATAACAGTAGCATTGTATCCAATGTAGCCGTACTGATAGCCTATCTGTCCAAGACCGCCGGCACCCACGGCACCCCCCATAGCGGAATAGCCGACCAGTGTAATCAGCGTAATGGTCGCCGCGTTCACCAGCCCTGGTAGGGCTTCCGGCAGCAGCACTTTGCGTACAATTTGCAGCGGCGTCGCGCCCATTGCGCGCGAGGCTTCAATCAGCCCCGTCGGGATTTCGAGCAGGGCGTTTTCCACCATACGCGCGATAAATGGCGCAGCACCGACGGTGAGTGGGACAATCGCGGCCTGCAAACCGATTGACGTCCCGACAATTACGCGAGTGAACGGAATCATCCATACCAGCAGAATAATGAACGGAATCGAACGGAAGATGTTCACAACCGCAGACAGGGTGCGGTAGAGCTTCGCGTTCTCAATGATTTGTCCGGGGCGCGTCACGTATAGCAGTACGCCAACTGGCAGACCGATCACAAAACCAAAGAAACCCGATACGAAGGTCATCGCCAGCGTTTCCCAGACGCCACGAACCAGCAGCCACATCATCGGCTCAGACATAACCTAGTACCTCTACTTTTACATGGTGTTCTTGCAGCCAGGCAATTGCGGCCTGCGTTTCTTCTTGTGTGCCGTGCATTTCAGTCAGCATGATGCCGAACTTCACGCCGCCAGCGTAATCCATCTGCGCGCTGATAATGTTGTTATTCACGTTAAAGCGGCGCGCCGTTTCGGAAAGCAGCGGAGCATCAACCGACTGACCGGTAAATTCCATGCGTAGCATCGGGACGCTGTCGGCTGTCGATTCCGCCTTGAGGCGCGCCAGATAATCTTCCGGAATATCCAGGTGCAGCGTTGACTGAATAAACTTTTGCGCCAGAGGCGTTTTTGGGTGTGAAAACACTTCGCTGACGGTATCTTGTTCAATCAGTTCACCATTACTGATAACGGCCACGCAGTCGCAGATCCGCTTAACCACGTCCATCTCGTGCGTAATCAGCAGAATGGTCAGGCCAAGGCGACGGTTAATGTCTTTCAGCAGTTCGAGGATGGAGCGAGTGGTGGCAGGATCCAGCGCGCTGGTGGCTTCGTCGCACAGCAGTACTTTGGGCTGGCTTGCCAGCGCACGGGCGATGGCGACACGCTGCTTCTGACCACCGGACAGGTTTGCAGGGTAGCTGTCGTGCTTATCACCCAGTCCCACGAGATCGAGCAGTTCTGTCACGCGACGCTTAACCTCTTCTTTCGGCGTGTTGTCGAGTTCCAGTGGCAGAGCGACGTTACCAAAAACGGTACGGGAGGACAGCAGGTTAAAGTGCTGGAAAATCATGCCAATCTGGCGACGCGCTTTGGTTAGCTCAGATTCAGATAGCGTGGTCAGCTCTTGTCCACCGACCTGAACGCTCCCTTCCGTCGGGCGCTCCAGCAGGTTTACGCAGCGGATCAGTGTGCTTTTACCGGCTCCTGAGGCACCGATAACGCCATAAATTTGTCCGGCAGGGACATGCAGGCTAACGTTGTTCAACGCCTGAATGGTGTGAGTCCCCTGATGGAATACTTTGGTGATACTCGAAAGTTTAATCATTGATTATTTATTATCGTAATGAAGTTACCGTGGCATTTTCGTCTGTCTGATGCGGTCAAAAGCCGTCAACAAAATGGATGTTAAGGCATCCAGACGTCTAAATCAATCAGGGTTTCTACGATGAGCACTTTCTTGCCTGCCGAAACATGCGATACTAGCGCTACATGCCTTATTCAGGAGCTATAAAAGGTGGCAAAGTCCGTACCCGCAATTTTTCTCGACCGTGACGGTACAATTAATGTCGATCACGGCTACGTACATGAAATCGACGAGTTCGAATTTATCGAAGGTGTTATTGATGCCATGCGCGAGCTTAAAACCCTGGGCTATGCGCTGGTGGTTGTCACCAACCAGTCAGGGATTGCGCGCGGCAAATTTACCGAAGCGCAGTTTGAGACATTAACAGAGTGGATGGACTGGTCGCTGGCCGATCGCGATGTCGACCTCGATGGTATCTATTACTGTCCGCACCATCCGCAGGGCAGCGTGGAAGAGTACCGCCAGGTCTGCGATTGCCGTAAACCGCATCCGGGGATGCTGATCTCGGCCCGCGATTTCCTGCACATTGATATGGCAGCGTCTTATATGGTGGGCGACAAATTAGAAGATATGCAGGCGGCTGCCGCGGCAGGAGTCGGGACAAAAGTGTTAGTTCGTACCGGCAAGCCGATCACCCCGGAAGCAGAAAATGCGGCCGATTGGGTATTAAATAGCCTTGCTGACCTGCCATCGGCGATCAAAAAGCAGCAAAAATAAGCATTATGGTCAAAAGGTGAGCGGTTGAAATAAATCTGCATTTTTCCGCTTGTCTTCCTGAGTCGACCCCCTATAATGCGCCTCCATCGACACGGCGGATGTGAATCACTTCACAGAAAAACGCCAGTGAGATTGAAGAGAAAAATCCTGAAAAAAGATTGACTCTGAATGAGGAAAACGTAATATACGGGACCTCGCGACAGAGCGCTAAAGCGCGTCGCAACTGCTCTTTAACAATTTATCAGACAATCTGTGTGGGCACTCAAAGTGACATGGATTCTTAATGTCTTCGGACACTAAATGAATACCAAGTCTCAAAGAGTGAACACGTA